>NZ_JBIUCC010000009.1:331660-349714 GCF_044593495.1 Streptomyces sp. NPDC051963
TGTTTGCCCTGCCCGCGCGGCGGGGGCGGGGGGGGGGGGCGGGGGGGGGGGGGGGGGGGCGGGGGGGGGGGGGGGGGGCGGGGACGTGGCGGGGGTGTCCGTCCTCGGAACGGCGCGGAATCGGTCACTTGGAGAGGTACCCGCGTTGACGCGCCAACCGCTGCGGGCGGACACCCCCGCCACGTCCCCTTGCCGCCGTACTCGGCTGCGGGTCGCGCTGTGGTCAGCCGGCTATGGGCTCCAGGATCTGTGCTTGTTCGTCATTTTCTGGCTGTGTGGTGCGGCTCTTCGGGATCAGTAGAGCCGCTGCTCCGGCTACGGCTACCACCGCGGCGCCGGTGACCAGGGCGGGGCGTAGGCCGTCCACGAAGGTCTGGCCGGTCTCGTAGCCGCCCTGGGCGGAGAAGATCGACGCCATGATGGCGATGCCCAGGGCGCCGCCGACCTCGCGCAGGGCGTTGTTGGCGCCGGAGGCTATGCCCTGCTCGCTGTTCTGGACGCTGGACATGACCAGGTGGGCGGCGGGGGCGAAGTAGAGGGCCATTCCGATGCCGCTGATGATCAGGCCGGGGAGCTGGATCGCGTAGGAGGCGTCCACCGTGACCACGGAGGCCATGTAGCCGAGGCCGGCGGCCTGGAGGAAGAGGCCGGTGGCTACGACGGGGCGGCCGCCGATGCGGTCGGAGAGGATGCCGGCGATCGGCGCGACGAGCATCGGCATGCCGGTCCAGGGCAGCATGCGCAGGCCTGCCTCGGTGGGCGAGTAGCCGAGCACGCCCTGCATGTACTGGCTGAGCAGGAAGATCGAGCCGAACATGCCGAGGAACATCAGCAGGCTCGCGGCGTTGATCCCGGAGAAGGCCCGGGAGCGGAACAGTCGCATCGGGAGCATGGGGTTCTTGGCGCGGGTGCTGTAGAGGACGAAGCCTATGAGCAGCGCGGATCCGGCGAACAGGCCGGTCAGGACGAGGGGGGCCGTCCAGCCGTCGGCGGGGCCGCGGACCAGGCCGTAGACGATCCCGAAGAGGCCGCCGCTGGCGAGCAGGGTGCCGGGGATGTCCAGTGGGGAGCCGATGCCGCGGGACTCGGCGAGGCGGAGGCGGGCGAGCGGGATCAGGGCTAGGCCGAGTGGGACGTTGAGCCAGAAGATCCACTGCCAGGAGATGTGCTCGGTGAGGCTGCCGCCGATCAGTGGCCCGGAGGCGACGGCGAGTCCGTTGACGGCGCCCCAGATGCCGTACGCCATCCCCCGCTTGGCGACGGGCACGGCCGCCGTCAGCAGGGTCAGCGTCAGCGGCATCATGATCGCCGCGCCGACGCCCTGCACCGCGCGGGCGGCGATGAGACTGTCGATGCCGGGTGCGACGGCCGCGGCGGCGGACGCGCCGGTGAAGATCGTGAGGCCGGCCAGGAAGAGCCGGCGTCGGCCGAAGCGGTCGCCCAGGGCCGCGCCCGTCATGAGGAGGACGGCGAAGGTGAGCGTGTAGGCGCTGACGGTCCATTCCAGGTCGTCCAACCCGCCGCCGAGGTCCGCTCGGATCGAGGGCAGGGCCGTGGTGACCACGAGGTTGTCCAGGGACGCCATGAATCCGGCGACGCTGGTGATGACGAGGGCCCATACGGCTCCGCCAAGGCGGGTGGGTGGTTGTGCGGTCTGCTGTGACATCTCTCCCCCAGAGGGTCAGTTTTAGTTAGTTATTGATGACTAAGTTTTGGGGTCGTGAAATTGCCCTTTTGCTGTGGCTCCGGTCAGCCCTTGAGTCGAGCCGACGGGTACATTCCCTGCCAGACCTGATGTTCGGGCGGGAAGCCCATGGCCATCAGGGTGTTGATGAGCATTCCGTACGCCAGGAAGGTCGTCGTCTCGTTCAGATCGGCGCCCAGCGGCAGATGCACGGTGTCCCAGAGCTTCATCCAGCCGGCCCGTACGACCTCGCCGAACTCGTGGTCCCCCTCCGCCTCGGCGGCGGCGGCCGCGATGTAGGTCTGCATCTGCATCAGGAGCCGCTCGGGGTGCTCCGTGATCAGACTGACGTACGCGTTGGCCATGGCGTGGAGGGCCTCCTCGCCGTGCAGTCCCTCGGCCGCCTCCTCGAAGACCCGGCACGTGTCCTCCATGCACCGCATCGAGGCGGCGGCGAAGATCGCCTTCTTGTCCGAGAACAGCCGGAAGAGATAGGGCTGCGACACTCCGACCCGCTTGGCGATCGCCTCGGTGGAGGTGCCGTAGTAGCCGCGCTGCGAGAACTCCGCGATCGCCGCGCGAATGACGCTCTCGCGCCTCTCTTCTGCGCTCATTCTGACCATGAGAGTAAGTTAGTACTCAATCACTAACTTGGTCAAGGGCTGTCGGGCGGCGGGGCATGTGTAAGGGGCGCTCGCAGTGGCGAGCGCCCCTTACCTGGCTATATGGATGCCGTGCTCAGGCCAGCCTGACGACCGCGCGCGACATCCCCAGCACCTTCTGTCCGGCGCTCATGACCGTCAGGTCGACGCGGACCGTGTTGTCGTCGAGCTTGGCCGCGACCTTGCCGGCCACCTCGATCGTGGCTCCCTGGTCGTCGTTGGGGACGACCACGGGACGGGTGAAGCGGACGCCGTACTCGACGACCGCGGCCGGGTCGCCGGTCCAGTCGGTGACCACGCGGATCGCCTCGGCCATCGTGAACATGCCGTGCGCGATGACGTCCGGCAGCCCGACCTCCTTGGCGAACTTCTCGTTCCAGTGGATCGGGTTGAAGTCCCCGGAGGCGCCCGCGTACCGGATGAGGGTGGCGCGCGTCACGGGAAAGGACTGGGCCGGCAGTTCGGTGCCGACCTCCACGTCGTCGTACGAGATCTTCGCGGTCACCGTCATGCCTCCTCTGCGGCGCGCGCCACGAGCTTGGTCCAGGCGGTGACGACGTGCTCGCCCGCCTCGTCGTGGACCTCGCCGCGGATGTCCAGGATGTCGTTGCCGGCCATGGACTTGATCGCCTCGATGGTCGAGGTGACCACGAGCCGGTCGCCGGCGCGGACCGGGCGGGTGTAGGCGAACTTCTGGTCGCCGTGCACCACCCGGCTGTAGTCCAGACCCAGTTGGGGGTCGGCGGTGACCTGTCCCGCGGCCTTGAAAGTGATCGAGAAGACAAAGGTCGGCGGGGCGATCACATCGGCGTGGCCGAGCGCCTTGGCGGCCTCCGGGTCCGTGTACGCCGGGTTGGTGTCCCCCACGGCCTCCGCGAACTCGCGGATCTTCTCCCGACCCACCTCATAGGGGTCGGTGGGCGGATAGGTCCGCCCCACGAAGGACTGGTCGAGCGCCATGGGCTCGGCACCTCCTGATAGTTCAGCCGGTACTGCTGATGCCGTGCGGTTACCGGTCGGTTCCGGCCGGTGGAACGACGCGAGGCCGCCCCCTGTGTCGGGGACGGCCTCGTGTACGAGCCTGATTTATCGCGTCTCGCGGTGCGCGGTGTGCGCATTGCAACGCGGGCAGTGCTTCTTCATCTCCAGTCGGTCCGGGTTGTTACGCCGGTTCTTCTTGGTGATGTAGTTCCGCTCCTTGCACTCCACGCAGGCCAGCGTGATCTTCGGGCGGACGTCGGTGGCAGCCACGTGAGTGCTCCTTGACGAACGGATGGGACGATTAACGCATAAAAGAGTAGCCGATCGGAGGACCGACCCCACAATCGGCTACCGTCAGTAGCGGTGACCGGACTTGAACCGGTGACACAGCGATTATGAGCCGCTTGCTCTACCGACTGAGCTACACCGCTGTGATGCGATCGGCTCCCGCCTCGCGGCGGGAACCTCCCACACCAGAGCCCCAATACGGAATCGAACCGTAGACCTTCTCCTTACCATGGAGACGCTCTACCGACTGAGCTATTGGGGCGAGCGATGAAGACATTACACGCTCGGCCGCCGTTCACCCAAATCCGTTTCGCGGCACCCGTCCCGGCCCGAACGCAGGTCCGCCACGCGCGCGTGAAGCGTCCCCTCACGCCCCTCCCGTCCGACCGACCACGCCGGTACGACTATTCCGCTCCTGCGCGTCACACGCGGATCTCCACCCTAGGCTCGACTCACTCTGTGTGATCTTGCGTCCCCGGCGCAGTTCCCGAGCCACTGGAGCGCGATGCCCGACAGCCAGCCGCAGCCGCCCCCTTCGTCATCGTCCTCGTCGGGCTCATCCGGCTCATCGGGCTCCTCGGGACAGACCGAACCGGCCTCCCTGCTGCTGTGCGGGGCGCGCCTCACCGACGGCCGGACCGTGGACGTACGGCTGAGCGGCGAGCGCATCGAGGCGGTCGGCACCGCCGGGAGCCTGACGGCAGGGGGTTCGCCCGATCCACGCGCGCGCGTGGACCTCGGCGGCTACCTGCTCCTGCCCGCTCCGGCCGAGCCGCACGGCCACGCCGACACCGCGCTGTCGGCGGACAGCAGCGGTCCGATCTCCTACGAACCCCCCGACGTCCAGCGCCGGGCGACCGAGGCCGCTCTGCTTCAGCTCGGCCACGGTGCGACCGCGCTACGGGCGCACGTGCGCGTGGGCGACGTCCAGGGGCTGGGCGCACTGGCCGCCGTACTCCAGGCCCGGCGTTCACTGCGCGGGTTCACCGAGTTGACGGCGGTGGCCATGCCACGTGTGCTGACCGGTCGTGCCGGGGCGGACGGGCTCTCGATGCTGCGGGACGCGCTGAAAATGGGTGCCGCCGTGGTGGGTGGGTGTCCGGATCTGGACCCCGATCCCACGGGCTACGTAGAGATCGTCCTGGAGGTCGCCTCCGAGTACGGCTGTCCTGTCGACCTGCACACGGACGCCGCCGACCCGGCCCGTCTCGCCCGCTTCGCGACCATGGCCGGCGGGCTGCGCCCCGGGGTCACGCTCGGCCCGTGCCGGGGTCTGGGCCGGCTGCCTTCCGAGGTGGCCTCCCGTACCGCCGACCAGCTCGCCGCGGCCGGCGTGACCGTGGTCTGTCTGCCCCAGGGCGGCTGCGGGGGCGTGGACCGCCGGGGCACCGCTCCGGTACGACTGCTGCGCTCGGCCGGGGTGCGGGTGGCGGCCGGCAGCGGCTCGCTCCGTGACGTCTCGAATCCCGTCGGACGCGGAGATCCCCTGGAGGCCGCGTATCTGCTGGCCTCTCGCTACGGGCTGCGGCCGGAGGACGCGTACGAAGCGGTGAGCGCCACCGCGCGCGCGGTGCTCGGCCAGCCCGAGGTACGCGTGGAGGCGGGATTCCCGGCCGAGTTGCTCGCAGTGCGCGGCGACGGGCTGGCGGGGGCGCTCTCGCTGGCGTACAGCCGGATCGTGGTGCACCGGGGACGCGTGGTGGCACGGACGAGCGCGGTGCGGGAGTACTGCAACTCGACGGCGGCGGTGGCGGTGGAACTGGGGCTGCCTCGGCAGGGGCGGGGCGAGTTGTCCTGAGGTTGGGGGGCGGGGATTGCTGTTGGGGCGTGCGGGGGTTGCGTGCGACGTGTTGCAGGGCGTGCGAGGCGTTGGGGGCGGCCAGGCGTGTGCGCCATCGGCGCGTACCTGGGCGCGACCCGTGGGACGTGGCTGAAGTCGTGCAGCGAGGGCGGCCGTCCGGGCGTACGGTCGGAAGCATGCGCATTGTCATCGCTGGTGGTCATGGTCAGATCGCGCTGCGGCTGGAGCGGCTGCTCGCCGCGCGCGGGGACGAGGTAGCGGGGATCATCCGCCACGCCGAACAGGCCGACGATCTGAGGGAAGTCGGCGCCGAACCCATCCTGTTGGACCTGGAGTCGTCCTCGGTCGAGGAGGCTGCGGCGCAACTGCGGGGCGCGGACGCGGCCGTCTTCGCGGCCGGGGCGGGCCCGGGCAGCGGAGCGACCCGCAAGGACGCGGTGGACCGGGACGCGGCGGTCCTGTTCGCGGACGCGGCGGTCCGGGCGGGCGTACGGCGCCATGTGGTCGTGTCGTCGATGGGCGCGAACCCGAAGCACGAGGGGCGCGAGGTCTTCGACGTCTATCTGCGCGCCAAGGGCGAGGCCGACGCACACGTCCAGAGCCTCGACGCGCTCGACTGGACGATCCTGCGCCCCGGCATGCTCACCAACGACGCCGGTACCGGTCTCGTGCGCCTGGAGGCGAACACGGGCCGCGGCCCGATCTCCCGCGACGACGTGGCAACGGTCCTGGCGGAGCTGGTGGACACCCCGGCGACGGCCGGCCTGACCCTGGAGCTGATCAGCGGGTCGACGCCGGTGACGGTCGCGGTGAAGTCGGTGGCGGGCAACTGAGGATCGCCGCTGCGGTCCCGCCCTATTGTCGTCCTCGGGCGCTCAGAACAGCGGCAGCTGCCCTGGGAACTCGGGGACGACGTATCCGTCCAAGGACGGCTGAGCCGCCCCGAGTTGCGCGTGCCTGCGTGAGCCCGGGCAGGACACCAGCTCCCCGCTCTCCCTTGCCCCGGGCGGATCGTGGCGTGCGAACCGCCCCGCGACAACGGCGATCTCACACCGGCATTCGGGACAGCGCCTGCGAGGAGTGGACATGGGGCCAGTGTGCCCCGGGAATGGGGCCTGGCAACGAAGAGACCCCCTCCGCGCTGCGCATTCGCAGTTCGGAGGGGGTCTTCCCCAGTGTGGCGGCGCCAGGATTCGAACCTGGGAAGGCTGAGCCGGCAGATTTACAGTCTGCTCCCTTTGGCCGCTCGGGCACACCGCCGGGGTTGCTGCCGTTCGAACCGCGCTTTCGGCGGTGCTCGCTGGCAACGACGTAAACAATACCCGATGGACAGGGGTGCTTCGCCACCCGATTGATCGGCACTCGGGGACGCCGGGTGGCTAGGCTTATGCGGATGCGGCCCGGGACGACGCCGGGCTCGGCGGCTGCCCCACGTACGCCGATACGCACCCGATACGCACCCCGATACAAGGAGCCACAGGACATGGCCGACTCCAGTTTCGACATCGTCTCGAAGGTCGAGCGGCAGGAGGTCGACAACGCCCTCAACCAGGCCGCCAAGGAGATCTCGCAGCGCTACGACTTCAAGGGCGTGGGTGCTTCCATCTCGTGGTCCGGTGACCAGATCCTCATGGAGGCGAACTCCGAGGACCGGGTGAACGCTGTCCTCGACGTCTTCCAGTCCAAGCTGATCAAGCGGGGGATCTCGCTGAAGGCCCTGGACGCAGGCGAGCCGCAGCTGTCCGGCAAGGAGTACAAGCTCTTCGCGTCGATCCAGGAGGGCATCTCCCAGGACAACGCGAAGAAGGTGGCGAAGATCATCCGTGATGAGGGCCCGAAGGGCGTGAAGGCCCAGGTACAGGGCGAGGAGCTGCGGGTCAGCTCGAAGAGCCGTGATGACCTGCAGACGATCATCGCCCTGCTGAAGGGCAAGGACTTCGACTTCGCGCTGCAGTTCGTGAACTACCGGTAGGCGACGCCTGCAAGACCGTACGAGGAAGGGTGGGCACCGAGCGGTGCCCACCCTTCTCGCCTGCTGGCCGCGGTCGGGGGATGTGTCAGTTTCGCGAGTTGCCGAACAGGAGGCGGTAGGCGATCAGGAGGACCAGCGAGCCGCCGATCGCCGCGGCCCACGTGGTGCCGTCGTAGAAGTCCTTGGTGATCGGGTGGTCCAGCCAGCGGGCCGATATCCAGCCGCCGATGAACGCGCCCGTGATACCGATCACGGTCGTACCGATGAAGCCGCCCGGGTCACGGCCCGGCAGCAGGAACTTGGCGATGGCTCCGGCCAACAGTCCCAGAATGATCCAGCCGATGATGCTCATGCCCTGAACCTGCCCCTCCGCGCTGTGCCCGCACTTTCCCTGCGCTGTGACTTCGGTCCTTGACGGGCTGTGCTCGTCGCGCGCGTGTCCGTGCCCTGTTACAGGAGAGGACGTCACCGCCGCGCCCGGCGGTTGCACTGATCAGTAGGGTGCGGCCCATGACGTCTTCCGGCTCCCAACTGCACCGCACCTTGGGCATGGGCGACGCCGTGGTCATCGGTCTGGGCTCGATGGTCGGGGCCGGGATCTTCGCCGCGCTGGGTCCCGCGGCGCACGCTGCCGGGTCCGGGTTGCTGCTCGGACTGGCCGTCGCCGCCGTCGTCGCGTACTGCAACGCCACGTCGTCGGCACGGCTCGCCGCGCTGTATCCGGCCTCGGGCGGCACATATGTGTACGGGCGCGAGCGGCTCGGGGAGTTCTGGGGTTATCTCGCGGGCTGGTCCTTCGTGGTCGGGAAGACGGCCTCCTGTGCGGCGATGGCGCTCACCGTGGGGGCGTACGTCTGGCCGGAGCAGGCGCATGCCGTGGCGGTGGCGGCCGTGGTGGCGCTGACCGCGGTGAACTATGGCGGGGTCCAGAAGTCCGCATGGCTCACCCGGGTGATCGTGGCGGTCGTGCTGGCTGTCCTCGTTTCCGTGGTGGTCGTGTGCCTGGGGTCGGGTGAGTCGGACGCCGGACGCCTGGACATCGGGGCCTCAGAGGGCCTGGGCGGGGTGCTTCAGGCTGCCGGTCTGCTGTTCTTCGCGTTCGCCGGGTACGCGCGGATCGCGACCCTCGGCGAGGAAGTCCGGGATCCGGCGCGCACCATCCCCCGCGCCATCCCGCTGGCTCTGGGCATCGCGCTGGCGGTGTACGCGTGCGTGGCGGTGGCTGTCCTTTCCGTGTTGGGGGCGGGCGGTCTGGGTGACGCCGGGGCGCCGCTGGCCGACGCGGTGCGGGCGGCCGGGGTGCCGGAGCTGGTGCCGGTGGTGCGGGTGGGCGCTGCCGTGGCTGCGCTGGGCTCCTTGCTCGCCCTGATCCTCGGTGTCTCGCGTACGACGCTCGCCATGGCCCGGGACCGGCATCTCCCCGGTGCGCTGGC
Organism: Streptomyces sp. NPDC051963; assembly: GCF_044593495.1. Classification (NCBI taxonomy): domain Bacteria; kingdom Bacillati; phylum Actinomycetota; class Actinomycetes; order Kitasatosporales; family Streptomycetaceae; genus Streptomyces; species Streptomyces sp. NPDC051963. The sequence continues at coordinate 340,482 of NZ_JBIUCC010000009.1, forward strand.
CGCCGCCCATCCCCGCTTCCAGGTGCCGCACCGGGCGGAGCTGGCCGTGGGTGCGGTGGTCGCGGTGCTGGCCGCCACCATGGACGTACGAGGCGCGATCGGGTTCTCCTCCTTCGGTGTGCTGGCCTACTACGCGGTGGCCAACGCGTCGGCCTGGACGCTCGGATCGGCTTCCGCGGCCCGGGTGGTGCCGGCGGTGGGACTGCTCGGCTGCGTGGTCCTGGCGTTCGCGCTGCCGGTGGTTTCGGTGGCCGTGGGTGCGGGCGTGCTGGCGGTGGGTGCGGCGACGTACGGCGTGCGGCGGCGGTGGGTCGTCGGGCCGTAGATGCCTGGTGGGTCACGTCGAACGGCCTACGGCACTGGTGCCGCAGGGATGTCGAACGGGCTATGTCGCAGGCGCCGTACGTATGTGAAAGTGGGGCCAGGGGGCCAGCTCCAGCTCTTCGCTCATCTCGGCGTACCAACCCGTTCCGTCGAGCCAGGCGTGCAGCCAGTTCGTGAGGTTGGGGGCGTCCACGAACCAGGCGTGCTCGCAGTCGTCGGCGTTCGGCTCGAAGAGCAGGACGGTGGCATCCGGGGCGCGGCAGTCCACGCACGCGTACATCGCGCAGCCCCAGTGGGATATCGGCAGGACGCCTTCGGGCCAGGGCCAGTCGGGGTCCTTGCGGCCGGCGGCACGGTTGGCGAGGTACTGCTCGACCGCGGCGGGCTCGCCGGCGGGAGGGTTGTCGAGTAGGGGCAACAGGCCGTATTCCGGGCCGAATCCGCCGTCTCCTATGCGCAGATAGAGCTCGGCGAGCAGCGGAGGCAGGGGGAATCCCAGAGCGGCCTCGGCGCGGGACAAGGTGACCGCGTCCACGGGCTCGGGGAGCGAAGGCCAGCCCCACGGGCGGGTGTTGCGGGCCTCGGCCGCCACCCGTGTCAGCAACTGCTCGATCTCGGTCATGGGTTCATGATGCAAGCCGCCACTGACAGTCGGGCGAGGCTGTGGACAACCTGCGGGCTGTGGAAAACGACCGGTCAGGTGCGGACCGGCGGCTGCCGCCTCTGCCCTACCAGCGCGACGAGAAGGGCTGGTCCGTCGACACGATTTCGCGTCCCAGCGGGAGCAGTGACACCGGGATCAGCTTGAAGTTGGCGATGCCGAACGGGATGCCGATGATCGTGATGCACAGGAGGAGGCCGGTGACGATGTGCGCCAGGGCGAGCCACCAGCCCGCGAGGATCAGCCACAGGACGTTCCCGATGCAGGAGGGGGCGCCGGCGTCACGGCGCTCGACCGTCGTGTACCCGAAGGGCCACAGGGCGTAGACGCCGATGCGGAACGCGGCGATGCCGAACGGGATGCCGATGATGGTGATGCAGAGCAGCACGCCCGCGAGCAGGTAGCCGAGGAACAGCCAGAAACCGCTCAGGACGAGCCAGATGACGTTCAGGATTGTCTTCACTGGGGGCGACCTGCCATCTTCTCGAGCCGGGCGATTCGTTCCGCCATCGGCGGATGTGTCGAGAACATTTTGGAGAATCCCCGGCCGGGACGGAAGGGATTCGCGATCATCATGTGGCTCGCCGTCTCGATCCGGGGCTCGGGCGGCAGCGGGAGCTGCTTGGTGCCCGTTTCGAGCTTGCGCAGGGCGCTGGCGAGGGCCAGGGGGTCGCCGGTGAGCTGGGCGCCGGAGGCGTCCGCCTCGTACTCCCTGGAGCGGCTGATGGCCAGTTGGATGACGGTGGCGGCGAGCGGGCCCAGGATCATGATCAGCAGCATGCCGAGGAGGCCGGGTCCGTCGTCGTCATCGGAGCGGCCGATCGGGATCAGCCAGGCGAAGTTGACCAGGAACATGATCACCGAGGCGAGGGCGCCGGCGACCGACGAGATGAGGATGTCGCGGTTGTAGACGTGGCTGAGTTCGTGGCCGATGACACCGCGCAGTTCGCGCTCGTCGAGGATGCGCAGGATGCCTTCGGTGCAGCACACGGCTGCGTTGCGCGGGTTGCGGCCGGTCGCGAAGGCGTTCGGCGCCTCGGTCGGAGAGATGTACAGGCGGGGCATGGGCTGACGGGCCTGGGTGGAGAGATCGCGGACCATGCGGTACAGGGCCGGGGCCTCGAACTCGCTCACCGGACGGGCACGCATCGCGCGTAGCGCCAGCTTGTCGCTGTTCCAGTACGCGTACGCGTTGGTCCCGAGGGCGATCAGAACCGCGACAACGAGCCCCATACGGCCGAAAAAGCTGCCGATGACGATGATGAGTGCGGACAGTCCCCCGAGGAGTACTGCGGTCCTGAGCCCGTTGTGCCGGCGGTGCACGGTACGCCCTCCAAGTGGTGCGGCAGGGGAACCCTTTGCTTGTCGATCTCCGATGTCACTGGTGCCGTGGCGTCACGTCCAGTGGACCCTCCCGTACTGGTCAACGCCAGGCGAGGGTGACGAGTTCCCTTGTGCGTACGGCGGCGGGCGTGGGCCGTCCGGGTGAGAGCGACGGCACTCGCCACGCACGCGTGTGCCCCACGCGCGCGTGCGGGTTGTGCCGTGCGATCAGAAGAGGCCGGTGTCGGCGAAGCGGAGGACGAGCTGGGGTGCTCCGGAGAGGGCGATACCGAGGACGGCGGTGACGGTGATCGCGGCGGTGACGGGGGCGGGCACGCGGTGCTCGACGGGCTCGCCCTCAGGAGCGCGGAAGAGCAGGGTCGTCCACTGGAGGTAGTAGAACAGCGCGATCACGACGTTGATCGCCATGATCACTGCAAGCCAGCCGAGGCCCGCGTCGACGGCCGCGGAGAAGACGGTGACCTTGGCGAAGAGGCCGATGATGCCCGGGGGCAGTCCGGCGAGGCAGAGCAGGAAGAAGGCCAGGAGGAGGGCGGAGAGGGGGTTCTTCGCGTACAGGCCGCGGTAGTCGGTGATGCGGTTGAGGGTCCTCGTACGGCCCACCAGTGCGGCCACCGCGAAGGCGCCGAGGTTCACGGCGGCGTACATGAGGGCGTAGGCGACGGTGGAGCCGACGGCCTTCTCTGCGTCGTCGGAGTACGCGGCGGCGGCGATCGGCACCAGCAGGTAGCCGGCCTGGCCGACGGACGACCAGGCGAGCAGCCGTACGGCGCTGTACGCACGCGTGGCCTGCTGGCGCAGGGCGCCGACGTTGCCGACGGTCATGGTGAGGGCGGCCAGCGCAGCGAGGGCCGGGCCCCAGACGTCGGCGTACGAGGGAAGCGCGATGACCGTGACGAGGATCAGGCCGGAGAAGCCGACCGCCTTGCCGACGACCGAGAGATAGGCGGCGACCGGTAGGGGCGCTCCCACGTAGGTGTCGGGCACCCAGAAGTGGAAGGGCACGGCGGCCGTCTTGAAGGCGAAGCCGACGAGGGTGAGGACCACGCCGGTCTGGGCGAGGGTGTGGAGCTGTCCGTCGACGTCCTGGATCCGGTCGGCGATCTGGGTGAGGTAGAGGGTGCCCGTGGAGGCGTACACGAAGCTGATGCCCATGAGGCTGACCGCGGTCGCGGTCACCGAGGACAGGAAGAACTTCAGGGCCGCCTCGGAGGACTTGCGGTCACCCTGGCGGAGGCCGACGAGGGCGAAGGCGGGCAGGGAGGCGACTTCGAGGGCGACGATGAGTGTTGCCAGGTCGCGGGAGGCGGGCAGGAGGGCGGCGCCGGCCGCGGAGGAGAGCAGCAGGAACCAGAACTCCCCTTCGGGGAGTCCCTTGTTGGCGTCCTTCAGGGCCGTCACCGACAGCAGGGCGGCGACGAGGGCGCCGCCGAGGGCCAGGAACTGGATGACGAGGGTGAAGCGGTCTGCCGTGTAGCTGCAGACGTCCGGGGCGCCGGTCAGGCAGAAGGTGCTGCGGTCGCCGTCCAGAAGGGGCAGCAGCATGAGGGCCGACGCGGCCAGACCCGCGACGGACGCCCAGCCGAGCACCGCCTTTCGGGACTCGGCGAGGAACAGGTCGGCGACCAGGACGGCCAGTGCGACGACCGCGGCGATGGTGGGCGGCGCGATGGCGAGCCAGTCGACGGACTGGACGAGGGACTCGGCCAGCGGCTGGGCCAGGGAGCTCATCGGGTGCCTCCTGCGAGGAGCTGCTGCACGGCCGGGTCGGTGAGGCCGAGGAGGGCCTTCGGCCACAGTCCGGCGACGACGGTGAGGGCGACGAGCGGAGTCCACGCCGCGAACTCGTAGCTCTGGACGTCGGCGAGCTGCGGGGCTTCCTGCGGGACGGCGCCCATGCAGACGCGGCGGACCACGACGAGCAGGTACGCGGCCGTCAGCAGCGTGCCGAACGCGGCGATCGACATGAAGGTGAGGAAGGCGGGGCGGCTGAGGCCGTCGGCGGGGTTGAACGCGCCGAACAGCGCCAGCATCTCGCCCCAGAATCCGGCGAGGCCCGGCAGTCCGAGCGAGGCGACCGCGGCGAAGGCGAGCAGGCCGCCGAGGCGGGGCGTCTTGGCGTAGAGCGCGGCGCCGGTCTTGTCGGCGAGGGTGTCGAGGTCGGTCGTGCCCGTGCGGTCCTTGAGCGCGCCGACCAGGAAGAAGAGGAGGCCGGTGATGAGGCCGTGGGCGATGTTGGCGAACAGTGCGCCGTTCACGCCGGTCGGGGTCATCGTCGCGATGCCGAGCAGGACGAAGCCCATGTGGCCGACGGAGGAGTAGGCGATGAGGCGCTTCAGATCGCCCTTCGCGCCCTGCTTGGCGAGGGCGAGACAGGCCAGGGATCCGTAGATGATGCCGACGACGGCGAACGCGGCGAGGTACGGCGCGTAGGTGCGGAAGCCGTCGGGCGTGATCGGCAGAAGAATCCGGACGAACCCGTACGTACCCATCTTCAGCAGGACGCCGGCCAGCAGGACCGAGCCGACGGTCGGCGCGGCGGTGTGGGCGTCCGGCAGCCAGCTGTGCAGCGGCCACATCGGCGTCTTGACCGCGAGCCCGATTCCGATCGCCAAAACGGCGATGACCTGCACGGATGTGGTCAGCGACCGGCCGTTGTCAGTGGCGAGTGCCACCATGTCGAATGTGCCCGCGTTGATTCCAATCAGGAGCAGGCCGAGCAGCATGACCACGGATCCGAGCAGCGTGTAGAGGATGAACCGCCAAGCCGCCTGGGTCCGGCCCTCGCCGCCCCAGCGGGCGATGAGGAAGTACATCGGGATGAGCACCATCTCGAACGCGAGGAAGAACAGCAGCAGATCGAGGACGGCGAAGGTCGCGAGGGTGCCGGACTCGAGGACGAGCACCAGCGCGACGAAAGCCTTCGGGGTGGGGCCCGCAGGCATCTTGAAGTAGGAGTAGAGCGCGCAGAGGAAGGTCAGCAGCGCGGTCAGGACCAGAAGGGGGAGGGAAATGCCGTCGACGCCGAGGTGGATCCGCACATCGAGTGCCGGGATCCAACTGATGTCGGTCGTGGCCTGCATCTTCGACGGATGGTCATGGTCGAAGCCGAGCGTGAGGACGATCGCGGCGATGAGCACCGCGCCGGTCACGATGACGCCGTGCCGCAGTACGGCCTGCTCGGGCGACTTCCCCTTCAGCCCGGGCGGGGCCGGCAGAAGAGCGGTGGCCGCGCCGAGGAGCGGGCCGACGACGACGAATGCCAGAAGGAACTGCATCACGGACTCGTTGATATCGATCACGCCTGCTCACGCTCCCGTGGCGACGAGGACGACGGCGACCGCGAGGACGACGGTGCCGGCGAGCAGCGCGCTCACATAGGTCTGCACATTGCCGGTCTGGGCACGTCGTACGGCGGCACCGAGCCAGCGGGGCAGGGTGCCCGCGCCGCGTACGTAGGTCTCGACGACCTCACGGTCAAGGAACCGGACGAGGTCGGCTCCGGCCCGGACCGGGCGGACGAAGAGTGCCGAGTACACGGCGTCGAGGTGGAAGCCGACGGCCGCGTGGCGGTGGAGCGGGCCGAGCAGGAGGCGGCCCGGGTCTGCCGGATCGGATGCATGGGCCACATCTCCGTACGCGGGCTCGTGGCTCGCGATGGCCTCGGCCTCGACGAGTCCGGCATCGCCCTCCGGGTGGGCCGCGACCGCGCCCAGCGGCACTCGGGCCGCCAGTGCGGTGGTGCGCTGCCAGGCTCCGTAGGTGACGAGTCCGCCGACCACGGCGAGTCCGGTGCCGAGGATGGACGTGGTGAGGGTGGGGGTCAGGTCGTCGCCGTCGAACCAGCCGGGCAGTGACTGGTACGCCAGTCCACCGATGGCGAGTGACGGGGCGGCGAGCACCCACAGCACCACGGTCATGGTGAGGGGCTGCCTGCCGTGGTCCGGAGCCTCCGCTCCCCGGCCGCGGAAGGCCAGCAGCCACAGACGCATCGCGTAGGCGGCGGTGAGCAGGGCCGTGAGCAGGCCTGCGACGAGGACGATCCAGCCCGCGGCGCCGGGGACGCCCTCGGTGTGGCCGGTGGTGACGTGCTCGGCGGCACCGAGGACGGACTCCTTGGAGAAGAAGCCGCTGAAGGGCGGGATCGCGGCGAGCGCGAGGAGCGCCACGGTCATCGTCCAGTAGGCGTCGGGGACGCGGTCGCGCAGGCCGTGCATGCGGGACATGGCAGCCAGCGAGTTGGTGCCGGCGGCGTGGATGATCACGCCCGCCGCGAGGAACAGCAGCGCCTTGAAGGCGCCGTGTGTGAGGAGGTGGAAGACGGCGGCCCCGCGGTCGCCGACGGCCAGGGCGCCGGTCATGTAGCCGAGCTGGCCGATCGTCGAGTAGGCGAGGACGCGCTTGATGTCGTCCTGGGCGAGCGCGGCGAGTCCCGAGCCGGCCATCGTGACGGCGGCCATGACGGCGAGGACGACCATCGCGGCCTGGGAGGCCTCGAAGACAGGGAGGAGACGGGCAACGAAGTAGACACCGGCGGCGACCATCGTCGCGGCGTGGATCAGCGCGGAGACGGGCGTCGGGCCCGCCATCGCGTCGGGCAGCCAGGTGTGCAGGGGGAACTGCGCCGACTTGCCCGCCACGCCGGCGAGCAGCAGCAGGGCGATCAGGGTCGGATGGTCGAGCCCGCCGCTCGCGACGGCACCGAGGACCGTGGTGATGCGGAAGGACCCGGCGTCGGTGGCCAGCGCGAACAGGCCGATAAGGAAGGGGACGTCACCGAGCTTGGTCACCAGGAAGGCCTTGAGGGAGGCGGCGCGGGCCTCCGGGGTCTCCCAGTAGTGGCCGACCAGGAAGTACGAGCAGATGCCCATGATCTCCCAGCCGACCAGCAGCACCATCAGGTCGCCCGAGTAGACGACGAGGAGCATCGCGGAGGTGAAGAGGGAGACGAGAGCGGCGTAGGAGGGGTAACGCGGGTCGTCGCGCAGGTAGCCCGTCGAGTAGATCTGCACGCAGGAGGCGACGAAGGCGACCAGTACGGCGACGAGTGCGGCGAAGCCGTCGATGTACAGGGCGAGTTCGATCGGGACCGAGCCGGTGGGGGTGAGTTCCGTGGCGGCGTTCACCGCCTCGTCACCGCCCTGACGCACGGCGACCAGCACGGCCAGCACGAGGGAGGTGAACGTCGGCAGGAGCGCGAGCGGGCGGACGAAGCCGGGGGCGGTGCGGCCCAGGAGCAGACCGGCGGCCGCGCCCAGGAACGGAAGAAGGGGGACGAGGACGGCGAGGGTGGTCGTGGTCACGCGGTGGCCTCAGCCTTCTCGGCCGCGCCGGCCGCGGGGCCGTCGCTCTCGGGGCTCTCGGGCTCGTGGCCCTCGGCGGTGTCGCGGAGCTTGTCGATGTCCGAGGTGCCGCGGTTGCGGTAGACGGCGAGGACGATCGCCAGGCCGATGCCGATCTCGGCGGCTGCGATGGCGATGGTGAAGAGGGTCAGGGCCTGACCGGAGTGCAGGGTCTCCTCGGCGGTCCTGCTGAGCCAGACGTCGAAGGCGACGAGGTTGAGGTTGACGGCGTTGAGCATCAACTCGACGGACATCAGGACCAGGATCGCGTTGCGGCGGGCCAGGACGCCGTAGAGGCCGGTGCAGAAGAGGAGGGCGGAGAGTACGGCGGGGTAGGCGAGGTGCATCAGCGGACACCTTCCTTGTTGGCGCCGTCTTCGTTGTCGGTGCCCTTGGCGGTGCCTGCTCCGTTGCCGGTGCGGGTGTTGGGCACGCTCGGGGTGGCGGGGCCGGTGCCTGTGCCAGTGCCGGGGACACCCTGGGCGCTCGAGGTTGCCGGGCCGGTCGCCGATTCCGCCTTGGCCTTGCGGGAGAGGACGATCGCGCCGACCAGGGCGGCGAGGAGGAGGACGGAGAGGGCCTCGAAGGGGAGCACCCAGTTCTGGAAGAGGCTCGCTCCGGTGACCTTGGTGGAGCCGGCGGCCGGGCCGTCCAGGTCGATCCAGGTCGTGCGAAAGGCATCGACGACGACCCAGACGAGAGCGGCGGCCGCGGCGACGGCCACGGTGAGGGCGGCCCAGCGGTTGCCGGAGTCGGCGTCCGGGGAGCGGCCGATCGGGGCCCGGGTGAGCATCAGACCGAACAGAAGGAGGACGACCACGGAGCCGACGTAGATGAGGACCTGCACCCAGGCGATGAACTCGGCCGTGAGCAGGAGGTACTCGACGGCGAGACCACCGAGGGCCACCACCAGCCACAGAGCGGCGTGGACCAGCTGCCGGGTAGTGACCGTGACGAGGGCGGCGCCGAAGGTGACCAGGCCGACGAGGAGGAACGCGATCTCGACGCCGGTCGGGGAGAGAAAGCCGTGCGTGTCGGCGGCGGTGCTCGTGCTGTGCGCCGTCGCGGCGGCCGCGGCGAGAATCACGACTCGTCTCCCTGCGGGTCGGTGGGCTTGGCCGGCGGAGTGGCGCCGGGGCGGTCCTCGGGCGCGGGGGGCGACGGCGGCCCTGGCTGCCCGGTGGTGGCACCGGCATTGCCCCCGGACGCGGAAGGCGATCCCGGCCCCGGTTCCCCAGCAGCACCGGACCCACCCTCGGACGGAGAGGCCGATGCAGGCCCCGCCTGCCCAGAGGCGTCGGAATCACCGCCAGACGCGGAGGGGGATCCGGAACCCGGTTGCCCAGCCGCACCCGACCCGCCCGCTGGCGGAGAGGTCGACGTCGGCCCTGCCTGCCCGGTGGCGTCGGAATCCCCCCCGGACGCGGAAGGCGATCCCGGCCCCGGTTGCCCAGCAGCACCGGACGCACCCTCGGACGGAGAGGCCGATGCAGGCCCCGCCTGCCCAGAGGCGTCGGAATCACCGCCAGACGCGGAGGGGGATCCGGAACCCGGTTGCCCAG
>NZ_JBIUCC010000009.1:349811-534579 GCF_044593495.1 Streptomyces sp. NPDC051963
CAGCCGCACCCGACCCGCCCGCTGGCGGAGAGGTCGACGTCGGCCCTGCCTGCCCGGTGGTGTCGGGTTGGTGCCCGGGGTTGGTGGGTGGCTGGGCCTGGGCCGTTGCTAGTTTCTCGGCGGTTTTGCGGGCGGCAGCGATCTCCTTGGGTTCCTCGGCGGCGGGGTCGAGGGCGGGTGGGGCCGGGACGGTCCACATCCAGTCGCGGAGTTTGTCCCGTTCGTGGGTGAGTTCGTGGATGTCGGTCTCGGCGTACTCGAACTCCGGGGACCAGAACAGGGCGTCGAAAGGACAGACCTCGATGCAGATACCGCAGTACATGCACAGGGCGAAGTCGATGGCGAAGCGGTCCAGGACGTTGCGGCTGCGCTCGCGGCCGCCGGGGGCCGCGGGAGGGACCGTCTCCTTGTGGGAGTCGATGTAGATGCACCAGTCCGGGCACTCGCGGGCGCACAGCATACAGACCGTGCAGTTCTCCTCGAACAGGCCGATGACGCCGCGGGTGCGGGGCGGGAGGTCGGGCTGAGTCTCCGGGTACTGGTCGGTGACGGACTTCCTCGTCATCGTGCGGAGGGTGACGGCCAGGCCCTTGGCGAGGCCCGACCCAGGAATCGACAGGCGGGGCCGTCCGGAGGGCGTCGTGGTGGAGCGGTGGTCGGGCGACGGGTGGGACATGGTTACTGGATCACCACCTTCACGATGCCGGTGAGGGCGATCTGAGCGAGGGAGAGGGGGACGAGGAGCGTCCAGGAGAGCTTCTGGAGCTGGTCCTCACGCAGGCGGGGGTAGGTCACGCGGAGCCAGATCACGATGAAGGCGAGGACGGCGGTCTTCAGCAGGGTCCAGACCCAGCCGAGCCCGTCGGCACCCCACGGTCCGTGCCAGCCGCCCAGGAAGAGGACGGTGGTCAGACCGCACAGGACGACGATTCCGGCGTACTCGGCGAGAAGGAACAGGGCGAAGCGGAGGCCCGTGTACTCGGTGTACGCGCCGAAGATGATCTCCGAGTCGGCCACCGGCATGTCGAACGGCGGGCGTTGGAGCTCGGCCAGCCCCGCCACGAAGAAGACGATCGCACCGACGATCTGCCAGGGCAGCCACCACCACTCGAAGGCGTCGAGGATGCCGGGCAGGGAGACCGTGCCGGCCGCCATGGCCACGGAGGCGGCGGTGAGGAGCATCGGGAGTTCGTAGGCGAGGAGTTGGGCGGCGGTGCGCAGGCCGCCGAGGAGGGAGAACTTGTTGGCGGAGGCCCAGCCGGCCATGAGTGAGCCGAGGACGCCCACGCCCATCACCGCGAGGACGAAGAAGATGCCCGCGTCGATGACCTCGCCGACCGCGCCCTCGCCCGGGCCGATGGGGATGGCGAGGAGGACTAGGAGGTACGGGAGGAGGGCCACTGCGGGCGCGAGTTGGAAGATACGGCGGTCCGCGCCCGCCGGGACCACGTCCTCCTTCTGCGCGAACTTCACGCCGTCCGCGACGAGTTGGGCCCAGCCGTGGAAGCCGCCGGCGTACATGGGGCCGAGGCGGCCCTGCATGTGGGCCATCACCTTGTGCTCCGTCTGACCGATGATCAGAGGGAAGGTGAGGAAGACGACGAAGACGATCAGGAGTCGCAGGGTGACGTCGAGCACGTCGTTCACTGCGGGCCTCCTGCGGGGTCGTCAGGGGTCGGGGAATCGGGAGTCGCCGACGGCTCCTCGGTGGGCTTCGGGGTCGGGCCCGGCTCCGTTTCCTTCGGCTCGGGTTCGTCGAAGGTGGGGCGGGCGTGGTGCCAGGGGGCATCCGCGCTGCGGGGGGCGGCGGGCGGTCGGCTGGGGGCAGAGTCCTCCGTGCCAGCCGGCGTCGGCGGCTGCGCGCGCTGCGAGGTCGAGCCCTCGCTCACGCTTCGCGAACGACGCGGCCGAGCCGCAGGAGCCTGAGGAGCCGCCGGAGTCGTGCCTTCCGGTGTCTGCTCGGCTGTCTGCTCGGCTACCTGCTCGGTCGCCTGCTCGGCGCCCCCCGGTCCCTGACTCGCCGAGCCCTCCGAGGCCGTGCGGGCGCGGCGTACGGGACGCTCCCCCGCGCCGGCCCCGCCCGCTCGCGCAGGACGTTCGCCGGTTCCGCGTGCTGCGGCGCCCCGTGCCGGTCGGGCCGGGGCGGGCGGGAGTTGGCCCTTCTGGGGGCCCCATTCGTTGGGGTCGGGGACGCCCGGGGGCAGCATCTGGCGGCGCTTGGGCCCACCGTGTTCGGACTCGCCCGGTTCCTTTGCCCCCGGCCAGGCCTTGACCACGCGGGAGGCCAGGACGAAGTCCTTGCGGAGGGGGTGGCCCTCGAAGGTCTCCGGAAGGAGGAGGTGGTCCAGTGCCGGGTGGCCCTCGAAGGCGACGCCGAACATTTCGTGGGTCTCGCGTTCGTGCCAGGCCGCGCCCGCGTACACGTCGACGGCGGAGGGCAGCGTAGGGGCCTCGTGCGGGACCGTCGTACGGAGCAGCAGGCGTCGTACCGGCGAGAGGGCAGCGACGTGGGCCGCGACGCGGAAGCCCGTGCCGGGTTCGTCGACCGCGCTGAGCCAGTCGAAGTACGTACAGCCGAGCTCGTCGCGGGCGGTCCGGAGGGCCGTGATCCAGGCCGACACCGGAACGTCGACCGTCAGGACCTCGTACGACTCCTCGGCCGTGGCCTCAGGGCCGAAGAGCTCCTCGGCGGGGGCAGGCAACCAGCCGACCGCGGTCATCGCCCCTCCCCCGAGCCCGGCGCCGCATCCGAACCCGGCGGCCGCACCAGCCCGCTCTGCAACGCCGCCGCCGACGGACGCCCCGCCGGCGTTCCGTACCGCTCCCCCAGCGACTCCCGAGCGATCTTCTCCTGGAGCTTGATGATCCCCTGGAGGAGCGCCTCGGGCCTGGGCGGGCAGCCCGGTACATAGACGTCCACGGGGATGATCTGGTCGACGCCTTTGGTGACGGAGTACGAGTCCCAGTACGGGCCGCCGCAGTTGCTGCACGCGCCGAAGGAGATGACGTACTTGGGCTCGGGCATCTGCTCGTACAGGCGCTTCACGGCGGGCGCCATCTTGTCGGTGACCGTGCCGGAGACGACCATCAGGTCGGCCTGGCGTGGACCGGGGGCGAAGGGGATCACCCCCAGCCGAATGAAGTCGTGACGGGCCATCGACGCGGCGATGAACTCGATCGCGCAGCAGGCGAGGCCGAAGTTGAAGACCCAGAGCGAGTAGCGGCGGCCCCAGTTCAGGACGACCTTCATCGGCTCGGGGGCGAGGCGGGCGAGGGCGCCCAGCCGCTTCGGCTCCGGCAGCAGAACAGGCTCTGAAGAAGACGAAGACGAAGCAGACGAAGAAGGCGACGAAGGCGACGAAGAAGAAGTAGGAGTCACGTCCATTCCAGGACTCCCTTCTTGTAGGCGTACAGCAGGCCGACGGCCAGGAAGCCGAGGAAGAGGAACATCTCCACGAGGGTCGCCGCGCCGTAGCCGGGCGCTGCGAAGACCGTCGCCCACGGGAACAGGAAGATCGAGTCGACGGCGAAGATGACGTAGAGGAAGGCGTAGACGTAGTAGCGGACCTGGGTGTGGGCCCAGCCCTCGCCGACGGGGTCGACGCCGCACTCGTAGGTCAGGAGCTTCTCGGGGGTGGGGACCACGGGCCGCAGCAGGCGGCCGGCCCCGAAGGCGACGGCGACGAACAGCACGCCGATGACGGCGAGCAGCCCCACGACCGAGTACGACTGGAAGTAGTCCGCCGCGACGACGACGGTCGAATCGCGCACGCCGACCTCACTCCCTGACCTCGTGACCCACGTGAACCCTGCGTTCGACGATCTGTACGCACCGGAGTCTAGGCCCTGATAAAGAGACGGTAAGCAGGCCGTCACGCGTTGCTCCACAAGGGTGGGGTTTTCCCCCGTAGAACCCGGCGGTCGACCTCATGGCGCGGCGGCGCGTCGCGCGGCACGCTAGCCCATATGACCGCACGCATCCCCACCACCGGCAGACCCCGAGCCGATGCCACCGGCACGTCTCGATACGACGTCTCCGCCACCGACGCCGCCACCGACGCCGATCGGCTGCCGCCGGCCCGTTTCGCCTACGACCGGCAGACCTGGAAGGAGATCGCGCATCTGCTGGCGAACCTTCCGGTATCGCTGTTCGGGTTCGTGTACGTCGTCACGGTGCTGTTCCTCGGTGCCGGGCTGACCGTCACGGTGATCGGCCTGCCGCTGCTCGCGCTCGGGCTGATGGGCGCGCGGCAGCTGGGCAAGCTGGAGCGGAAGCGGGCCAGGGCGCTGCTCGGGGTGCGGATCGACGAACCGAGCCCGCTGCCGTTGGGCAACCGCAGGAACGGTTTCTTCACGCGGCTGTGGATGGCGCTCAAGGACCCGGTGGGCTGGCGCACCATCCTGTACGACTTCATCCGGCTGCCCTGGGGCATCCTCACCTTCGTCATCGCGCTGAGCTCGCTTTTCGTGCTGTGGCCGGTGCTGCCGTTCATCGCGCGCGGACTGACCAACGCGGACCGGGCGATGGTGCGCGGCCTGCTGTCGCCCTCGGACGAGCTGGAACGCCGTATCGCCGAACTCGAGTCGGACCGGACGGTCGTGGTCGACACGACCGCCGCCGACCTCAGGCGTATCGAGCGCGATCTGCACGACGGTGCGCAGGCCCGGCTGGTCAACCTGGCCATGGGGCTGGGCCTGGCCAAGGAGAAGCTGCTGGAGGGGCAGGCCGACGAACATGTGGCGGCGATGGTCGAGGAGGCGCACGGCGAGGTGAAGCTGGCCCTCCAGGAGCTGCGGGACCTCGCGCGCGGCATCCACCCCGCCGTCCTCACCGACCGCGGCCTGGACGCGGCGCTCTCCTCCGTCGCCTCGCGCTGCACCGTGCCCGTGAAGGTGACGGCCGACCTGAACGCCAGACCGGCCGCGGCGATCGAGGGCATCGCCTACTTCACCGTCTCCGAACTGCTCCAGAACATCAGCAAGCACAGCGGGGCACGGACCGCGTCCGTCGACGTGTGGCGGTCGGCGGACCGGCTGCTGATCCAGGTGTGGGACGACGGGCGCGGGGGTGCGCGGCTCGACGGCGGGACCGGCATGAGCGGTCTCGCCGAGCGGCTGGACGCGGTCGACGGCCTGTTCGTCGTCGACTCCCCGCAGGGCGGCCCGACGACCGTGACGGCCGAGCTGCCGTGGCGGGACCGCGCGCGGGACGCGGGTGGCCCCGGGTGACGAGGAGTGGCCCGGGATAGGCGTGGGGTAGGGAAAACCCCCCGTTCAAGACGCCGACGGACTCCATGGTCCGCGGACCTGCGGCAGAGCAGTGTGGGAGTACGACGGCGCAGCCGCGGTACGACAGGACGAGCAGGCCGAGTAGAACGGACGACGCCGATGGCCACGGAGTACGGACAGGGTTACGCCCCGCGCGACAGCGGGCTCGGATACCCCACCGAGACCAGGCGGCACCGGCTGCCGGCGGGGCTGCGGGCGCCGTTCGAGGCGCGCAGCTGGCGCGAGTTCACGTATGTGCTGCTCAGCCTGCCGGTCAGCATCCTGCTCTTCACCTACGCCGTGGCGATGGTGTCGCTGGGCGCGGGCCTGCTGGTCACCTTCCTCGGGGTTCCGGTGCTGGCGGCGGGTCTCGCCGGGTGCCGGGGGTTCGGATCGCTGGAGCGGGCGCAGGCGCGGGGGCTGCTGGGGCTCGAGGTGGCCGCGCCCGAGCCGCTGCGGATGCGCAAGTCCGGCCCGATGGCCTGGATGGGGGCCGTACTCAAGAGCGGCTCGTCGTGGCGGGCGCTGCTGTACTCGATCCTGCACTTCCCTTGGGCGGTGTTCTCGTTCGTCGTCTCCGTGACCGCCTGGTCGATCGGCTGGTCGCTGCTGACGTACCCGCTGTGGTTCTGGCTCTTCCCGATGTACGGCGGTCAGGACGGCCTGCAGCTCTACGGCGACGAGACCCACCACGTCTACCTCGACAACCCCTTCGAGATCACCGTGACGGCGCTGGTGGGACTGTTGTTCACGCTGGCCACGCCGTGGATCGTGCGGGCGCTGACGACGGTGGACCGGCTGCTGGTGCACGGGCTGCTCGGGCCGTCGCGGCTGGCGACGCGGGTGGTGGAGCTGGAGTCGGACCGGGGGGTCGTGGTCGACACGGCGGCGGCCGACCTGCGGCGTATCGAGCGGGATCTGCATGACGGGGCGCAGGCGCGGCTGGTGGCGTTGGCCATGGATCTGGGGCTGGCGAAGGAGAAGCTGACCGAGGACCCGCAGGCCGCGGCGCGGATGGTGGACGAGGCTCACGGTGAGGTGAAGACGGCGCTTCAGGAGCTGCGGGATCTGGCGCGGGGGATTCATCCGGCGGTGCTGACGGACCGGGGGCTCGATGCGGCGCTGTCCGCGGTGGCGTCCCGGTGCACGGTGCCGGTCCAGGTCGAGGTCGAATTGACTCAGCGGCCGGCGCCGGCGATCGAGGGGATCGCCTACTTCACGGTGTCGGAGCTGTTGCAGAACATCAGCAAGCATTCGCGGGCCACGTGGGCGGCGGTGGATGTGTGGCGCGTGGAGAACCGGCTGATGCTTCAGGTCGTGGACAACGGGGCCGGGGGCGCCGAGGTGAGCGGGGGGTCGGGGCTCGCGGGGCTTGCGGAGCGGTTGGACGCGGTGGACGGGATCCTGGTGGTGGATTCGCCGGCGGGCGGGCCTACCAGGGTGACCGCGGAATTGCCCTGGCGGAGCGAGCAGGTGTGAACACGTGACGTGGGCTGGGGCTGAGGCCGGACGACGGTAGGTCGCGCGGCCTCAGCGCCGTGCCGGCTGGAGCGAGAATGCCCGCAACTCGGGGCCCGACCCAGCCCGGTGAAGTCATCTGCCACCCGCAGCCGCGGGTGGCCTGTTAGTGCCCCCTCCTCCACCTGCTCCCCGATCCCTCCCTCCCCCATTTCCGCAGCCTGGGCGCAGCCAGGGGCGTTTGCTGGAATGCTGGAGGCCTTGGTGGGCGCAGTTGGGCTGTGGGGGGCCGAGGATCGTGGAGGACAGGGTGCGTGTGGTCATCGCCGAGGACTCGGTGCTGCTCCGGGAGGGGCTGACTCGGCTGTTGACCGACCGGGGGCACGATGTCGTGGCCGGTGTCGGCGACGGAGACGCGCTGATCAAGACCATCGGCGAGCTGGACGCGGCCGGCGCACTGCCCGACGTCGTCGTGGCCGACGTACGGATGCCGCCGACACACACGGACGAAGGTGTCCGGGCCGCCGTACAACTGCGCAAGGCGCATCCCGGACTGGGTGTGCTCGTGCTGTCGCAGTACGTGGAGGAGCGGTACGCCACCGAACTGCTGGCAGGTTCCAGCCGCGGGGTTGGCTATCTCCTCAAGGACCGGGTAGCCGAGGTGCGTGAATTCGTGGACGCGGTGGTCCGGGTGGCCGAGGGGGGCACGGCGCTGGACCCCGAGGTGGTCGCGCAGCTGCTGGGCCGCAGCCGCAAGCAGGACGTGCTCGCGGGACTCACCCCACGGGAGCGTGAGGTCCTGGGCCTGATGGCCGAGGGGCGGACCAACTCGGCGATCGCCCGGCAGCTGGTGGTGAGCGACGGCGCCGTCGAGAAGCACGTCAGCAACATTTTCCTGAAGCTCGGCCTGTCCCAGAGCGACGGCGACCACCGGCGTGTTCTCGCCGTTCTGACCTACCTGAACTCCTGAGGGCGCGCCCCCGTGTCAGTCGTACAGGGGGGCGGGCGAGCAAGACCCGAGTGGCACGAGAGATCAAGGGACGAGCCTAGAACCGAACCCCGTGTGGGGGCGTCTTTCAGGGAAGCGTCAGAGGGCGGGAAATCATGACAAGTCAGGGCGGCGAACCGTCCCAAAGGGGCGTCCATCATGCGAATGGCCGCGGGAAGGCGACCCTTACGGACGTAGGGTTGATCCTGGGAGGGCCCGCGGGAGGGCCGCTCCCGGACAGCCGCCTCGAGGGAGGTCCAGTTCAGTGACCAGCCAGGTCAGCAGCCCAGCGGAGCAGGCCGACGAAGCCGTCGTGGGAGAGCAGCGCAAACCGGCGGGAGCGAAGGACGTCCGCCGGCTGGACAGAGTCATCATCCGGTTCGCGGGGGACTCCGGTGACGGTATGCAGCTCACCGGTGACCGTTTCACCTCGGAGACGGCGTCCTTCGGCAACGATCTGTCGACGCTGCCGAACTTCCCGGCCGAGATCCGCGCGCCCGCAGGCACCCTGCCGGGCGTTTCCTCTTTCCAGCTGCACTTCGCCGACCACGACATCCTGACCCCGGGCGACGCACCGAACGTGCTGGTCGCGATGAACCCGGCCGCCCTGAAGGCGAACATCGCCGATGTGCCGCGCGGCGCGGAGATCATCGTCAACACGGACGAATTCACCAAACGGGCGATGCAGAAGGTCGGCTACGCCGTGAGCCCCCTGGAGGACGGGTCGCTCGACGGCTACAACCTTCATCCGGTGCCGCTCACGACGTTGACGGTCGAGGCGCTCAAGGAGTTCGACCTCACCCGCAAGGAGGCCGAGCGCAGCAAGAACATGTTCGCTCTCGGCCTGCTGAGCTGGATGTACCACCGGCCCACCGAGGGCACGGAGCGGTTCCTGAAGACCAAGTTCGCCAAGAAGCCCGAGATCATGAGGGCGAACCTGGCGGCGTTCCACGCGGGCTGGAACTTCGGTGAGACCACCGAGGACTTCGCGGTCTCCTACGAGGTCGCGCCCGCCGACACCGCGTTCCCCACGGGCACCTACCGCAACATCTCCGGGAACCTCGCCCTGTCCTACGGACTGGTCGCCGCGTCCCGCCAGGCGGACCTGCCGCTGTTCCTGGGCTCGTACCCGATCACGCCGGCCTCGGACATCCTGCACGAGCTGAGCCGGCACAAGAACTTCGGTGTCCGGACCTTCCAGGCCGAGGACGAGATCGCGGGCATCGGCGCCGCCCTGGGCGCGGCCTTCGGCGGCTCGCTGGCCGTCACCACGACGAGCGGCCCCGGTGTGGCGCTGAAGTCGGAGACCATCGGGCTTGCGGTCTCCCTGGAGCTGCCGCTGCTCATCCTCGACATCCAGCGCGGCGGCCCGTCCACCGGTCTGCCCACCAAGACCGAGCAGGCGGACCTGCTCCAGGCGATGTACGGCCGCAACGGCGAGGCGCCGGTCCCGATCGTCGCCCCGCAGACCCCCGCCGACTGCTTCGACGCGGCCATCGAAGCCGCCCGGATCGCCCTGACCTACCGCACGCCGGTCTTCCTGTTGAGCGACGGCTATCTGGCCAACGGCTCCGAGCCCTGGCGGATCCCCGAGGTCGACGACCTCCCGGACCTGCGGGTGCAGTTCGCACAGGGCCCGAACCACACGCTCGACGACGGCAGCGAGGTCTTCTGGCCGTACAAGCGCGACCCGCAGACCCTCGCCCGCCCCTGGGCGATCCCGGGCACGCCGGGCCTGGAGCACCGGATCGGCGGCATCGAGAAGCAGGACGGCACGGGCAACATCTCCTACGACCCCGCCAACCACGACTTCATGGTCCGCACCCGCCAGGCGAAGATCGACGGCATCGACGTACCCGATCTGGAGGTCGACGACCCGGGCGGCGCGCGGACGCTGGTCCTGGGCTGGGGTTCGACGTACGGACCGATCACGGCGGCGGTACGGCGGCTGCGCACGGCCGGGGAGTCCATCGCGCAGGCGCATCTGCGGCATCTGAACCCCTTCCCCCGGAATCTCGGCGCGGTGCTGGAGCGTTACGAGAAGGTGGTGGTCCCCGAGATGAACCTCGGTCAGCTCGCCACACTGATCCGGGCGAAGTACCTGGTCGACGCCCACAGCTACAACCAGGTCAACGGCATGCCGTTCAAGGCCGAACAGCTCGCCACGGCTCTCAAGGAGGCCCTCGATGGCTGAGACGTCCACGGAAGGCACGGGCACGATCGAGGCGCTTTCGCTCGTCCCCAAGGCCGAGGCCCGCCAATCCATGAAGGACTTCAAGTCCGACCAGGAAGTGCGCTGGTGCCCCGGCTGCGGTGACTACGCGATCCTCGCCGCCGTGCAGGGCTTCATGCCGGAGCTGGGCCTGGCCAAGGAGAACATCGTCTTCGTCTCGGGCATCGGCTGCTCGTCCCGCTTCCCGTACTACATGGCCACGTACGGCATGCACTCCATCCACGGCCGCGCGCCCGCCATCGCGACCGGGCTGGCCTCCTCGCGCCGCGATCTGTCCGTGTGGGTCGTCACCGGTGACGGCGACGCGCTGTCCATCGGCGGCAACCACCTCATCCACGCCCTGCGGCGGAACGTCAACCTGAAGATCCTGCTCTTCAACAACCGGATCTACGGCCTCACCAAGGGCCAGTACAGCCCGACTTCAGAGGTCGGGAAGATCACCAAGTCGACGCCGATGGGCTCGCTGGACGCACCCTTCAACCCGGTGTCCCTCGCGATCGGCGCGGAGGCGTCCTTCGTGGCGCGGACGGTGGACTCCGACCGCAAGCACCTCACCGAGGTACTGCGCCAGGCCGCCGCCCACCCGGGCACGGCGCTGGTGGAGATCTACCAGAACTGCAACATCTTCAATGACGGCGCCTTCGACGCGATCAAGGACAAGCAGCAGGCCGAGGAGGCGGTGATCCGGCTGGAGCACGGGCAGCCGATCCGCTTCGGAGCCGAGGGTTCCAAGGGAGTCGTACGGGACGAGCGCACCGGCGACCTCAAGGTCGTCACCGTCACCCCGGAGAACGAGTCCCAGGTCCTGGTCCACGACGCCCACGCGACCTCACCGACCACGGCCTTCGCCCTGTCCCGCCTCGCCGACCCGGACACCCTGCACCACACCCCCATCGGCGTCCTCCGCTCCGTCGACCGCCCCGTCTACGACACCCAGATGGCCGACCAGCTCGACACGGCGATCGAGCAGAACGGCAAGGGGGATCTGGCGGCGTTGTTGGCGGGCGGGGATACGTGGACGGTTGTCGGCTGACGGGCACCGGACACACGAAAGGCCCGGATACGGCATGGCATCCGGGCCGCCGGCGTCAGGCGTCAGGCGTCCGGGATGTCCTTCTTGGCACGGAGAAGGGTCTCGCGGGTGATCACGACGATGCGCTCGTAGTCGGCGCGGGAGGCGTCGGTCGGCAGAATTCCGTCAAGTTCGTCCGTTTTGTCGGTGCCGATGATCGCGAAGTTGCCGTCACTGAGTTCCAGGATGTCCGGGCAATGGTCGCCCCCCATGCTTCCTCGCAGGCGGGGGGAATCCCCGAGTCGGCGGACGATACTGACCACGGGGAGTTCGCTGTGCACGCGTGAGCTCTCTGTCTATCTAAGCCCGAACAGGGTCAAGTCCAGCCCTGAAGCGGGAAGTTGAACGCAGTTCCGCGAGGCTAGCAGCTGAAGTGCACCTGGGTTGCACCTGCGTCGAGCCTGCGCCGAAGTCGTCACTCGGAAGGGCCTACGACCCACCATTCCCTGCCGCCGGCGATCTCTTCCATCATCACGTCCACGGCCCGGCCCACCCTCGCCTCCAGCGACTCGTGCGCCAA
Source organism: Streptomyces sp. NPDC051963 (assembly GCF_044593495.1). Taxonomy (NCBI): domain Bacteria; kingdom Bacillati; phylum Actinomycetota; class Actinomycetes; order Kitasatosporales; family Streptomycetaceae; genus Streptomyces; species Streptomyces sp. NPDC051963. The sequence continues at coordinate 361,351 of NZ_JBIUCC010000009.1, forward strand.
TGACCGGCGGGCTTCACCCGTCAGGTCCCAGTACTCCTGAAAGACATTGTTGGAACACCACCACCGCAGGTAGCCGATCAGCTCCTCCCAGTTGATGGCATCCAAGCGGTAGTGCAGCACGATGGTGCTGTACTGCGCGTTGACGAAGAGAAACTGCCTGCGTCTGGCCTCCGGCAGGTCCTGAAACCGGCTCATCGCCTCCAGCAGCACCGGATCGTCGAGAGCACGCCTCGTCTGCTCCGCCAGGGTGCGGTGCAGCTCGATCAAGTTGGACTTGCGAACCTCGTCCGCAAGCCGCGCGACCTCGTTCAGCAGCGCCAGGACCAGATCCTCCACCCCCACCGTGGAATCGCCCGCTGCAGAATCGATCCTTCGCGCATCCGGATTCTCTGTGGCCAAGGCGAACCCCCGAGTCAGGCGTCCGGGCGCCGACCGGTGCTCGCAGGCGGCACGAGGTCCGGCGCACGGGTTGGGCACGGCGCTCCGCCCCCCAGGATGCCGGGCAGCACAATGCGGCGCAGGAGGCGGAGCGGGGGCGCATGGGTGGACGTACCGCTCATGCCAACCAAGGCCTCGACCTATGTGTGCCCTACGAGCGCCGCCCGCATGCGCGTCGACCGACCGCGGCTGCCGGCATCATCCCTGCTCAGGCCTGCTTTTTCGTCGCGTCATACGCATCCCGCGCCTCCTGCACCGCGCCCATTCGACGCTCCGTCCACAGTGCGAGGTCGCGAACCTGCTCCGCGGCCTCGCGGCCGAGGTCGGTGAGGGAGTAGTCGACGCGCGGGGGGATCACCGGCTGGGCGTCGCGGTGGATCATGCCGTCGCGTTCCAGGGTCTGGAGGGTCTGGGTGAGCATCTTCTCGCTGACCGGGCGGACCTCGCCGATCGCACGGCGCAGCTCGCTGAAGCGGTACGGACGGTCGAGGAGCTGGATCAGGATGAGGACGCCCCACTTGCTGGTGACGTGCTCCAGGACCAGGCGGTACGGGCACATCGTCTCGCCGTCGGACTGCCATTCGCTTACTGCCATGCCAGTACCTTACTTCAAAGTTGGTACTTTCGCAGAGTTAGTGCAGCCCCTAGGGTTAGTGCCTACGCACCCCACAAGGAGTTCTGCATCATGAGCATCGTCGTCACCGGAGCCACCGGACACCTCGGCCGCCACGTCATCGAGCAACTGCTGGAGAAGGTCGCGGCCGACCAGATCACCGCCGTCGTCCGCACCCCCGAGAAGGCCGCCGACTTCGCGGCCCGCGGCGTGCGGATCGCGGTCGCCGACTACAACGCTCCGGAAACCTTCGACGGCCTGTTCGCGGCCGGCGACAAGGTGCTGCTCATCTCGGGCAACGAGTTCGACAAGGGCCGCGTCGGGCAGCACAAGGTCGTCATCGACGCCGCCAAGGCGGCCGGCGTCGCGCTGCTCGCGTACACCAGCGCGCCCGGCAGCCTCACCGCCGCGCTCGCCGACGACCACCGTGCCACCGAGGAGGTGCTCCTGGCGTCCGGCGTGCCCTACTCCCTGCTGCGCAACGGCTGGTACCACGAGAACTACACCGAGCAGCTCGCCCCGGTGCTGGAGCACAACGCGGTCGTCGCCGCCGCCGGCGAGGGCCGGATCTCCTCCGCGTCCCGCGCCGACTACGCGGCCGCCGCGGCCGCGGTGCTGACCGGCGAGGGCCACGAGAACTCGACGTACGAGCTGGGCGGCGACGTGGCGTGGAGCTTCGCCGAGTACGCGGCCACGCTGAGCGAGCTGACCGGCAAGGAGATCGCGTACAACGCCGTGTCCGCCGAGGCGCTCGTCGGGATCCTGACCGGCGTCGGGGTGCCCGAGACGTTCGCCACGATCCTGGCCGGTGTGGACCAGTCCATCGAGAAGGGCGAACTGGTCGTCTCCACCGGCGACCTCTCCCGCCTGGCCGGGCGCCCGACCACCCCGCTGTCCGAGGCGATCACCGCCGCACTCAAGGGCTGACCTCGCCGAATTCCCGACGACCCCTGCCCGTCATGACCGTATGCCGATACGGACATGACAGGCGGGGGCCCTCGGCGCTACCTTCGTGCAGGCGAGCGACGCATGAAGGAGGAGCCGGTGACCGGGGAGCCGAGGGGCGAGCGGCGTACAGGACTGCTGAACGGCTTCGCGGCTTACGGAATGTGGGGACTCGTCCCCCTCTTCTGGCCCCTGCTGAAACCGGCCGGCGCGGTCGAGATCCTCGCCCACCGGATGGTGTGGTCCCTGGCGTTCGTCGCCGTCGCGCTGGTCTTCATACGCCGTTGGGCCTGGGCGGGCGAACTGCTGCGGCAGCCGCGCAGGCTCGCTCTGATCACGGTCGCCGCGGCCGTGATCACCGTCAACTGGGGCGTCTACATCTGGGCCGTGAACAACGGTCAGGTGGTCGAGGCCTCGCTCGGGTACTTCATCAACCCGCTCGTCACCATCGCCATCGGCGTCCTGCTCCTGAAGGAGCGGCTGCGGCCCGTGCAGTGGGCGGCGGTCGGCGTCGGCGCCGCGGCCGTCCTGGTCCTGACCATCGGATACGGCCGTCCGCCGTGGATCTCCCTGACCCTCGCCTTCTCCTTCGCCACGTACGGCCTGGTGAAGAAGAAGGTCAACCTCAGCGGTCTGGAGTCGCTGACCGCCGAGACCGCGATCCAGTTCCTGCCCGCCCTCGCCTATCTGCTGTGGCTGAACTCGCAGGGCGACTCGACGTTCACCAGCGAGGGCCCGGGGCACGCGGCACTGCTCGCCGCGACCGGCATCGTCACCGCGCTGCCGCTGGTCTGCTTCGGCGCGGCCGCGATCCGCGTGCCCCTGTCGACACTGGGCCTGCTCCAGTACCTGGCCCCCGTCTTCCAGTTCCTGCTCGGCGTCGCCTACTTCCGCGAGGCCATGCCGCCCGAGCGCTGGGCCGGGTTCGCACTGGTCTGGCTGGCGCTGACGCTGCTCACCGCCGACGCCTGGCGGGCGGCGCGCAGGGGCAGGGCCGAGATCAACAGGCCCAGCATCACCATCCCGACGGGCACCCAGAGCGCCGTACGGAACGCGGCGAGCGCAGCCTCCGGACCCGATCCGGTCGACGCCAAGCCGTAGACCGCGGTCACCGCCGAGATCCCGATCGCCGAGCCGAGCTGCGTCGCCGTGGTCAGCAGCCCGCCGGCCAGCCCCTGCTCCTCCTCGGCGACCCCGTCCGTCGCCGCGATCGTCAACGGCCCGTACGCCAGCGCGAACGCCGTGCCCCCGATGATCAGCGTCGGGAACATCGCGGCGTACGGCCAGTCCACGCCGACCGGCAGGAACAACCCGTACGCGACGACCGCCGGCACGAAGCCGCCGACGATCACTCGGGCGTTGCCGTAGCGGGCGACCAGCTTCGGGGTGAGCGTCGGGGCGAGGATCGCGTCGCGGCGTATGACCGGCGAGGGGCAGAGGCCATATAGGACAGCCTGAGACCTGGTGCGCCGCTATAAGTGACCCATGACTCAGACAGCAGGCACACCCGCCACACCCGCCACACCCATCCACTGGAAGCTCGTCATCGACTGTGCGAGTCCGCAGCAGCAGGCCGACTTCTGGGCCGCCGCGCTCCGCTACGAGGTCGAGGACAACAACGCACTCATCGAGCGGCTCCTCGAACTCGGCGCGCTGCCGCGCGAGGCCACCGTCGAGTTCCATGCACGGCTCGCCTTCAAGGACCTGGTCGCCGTACGGCATCCGGACGATCCGTACGACGAGGACAGCGGTACCGGGCTGGGGCGGCGGCTGCTGTTCCAGCGCGTGCCCGAGGCCAAGACCGTCAAGAACCGGCTCCATCTCGATCTGCACCCGGGCGAGGGGCGGCGCGCGGACGAGGTCGAGCGGCTGCGGGGGCTGGGGGCGAGTGTGTTGCGGGAGGTGAAGGAGCCCGCCGGGGAGTGGGTGGTGATGGCCGATCCGGAGGGCAACGAGTTCTGCGTGCACTGATCGCCCGCAAACGCCCGGTATACGAACACCTCTGTCCTGATACCGCTCTTGACTGAGCGTTAGCCAGAGCTTCACCATCCAGGCACCCCATTCACTGTGGAATCCCTGTGATTCCCGAGGAATTCGGAGCCCCCCACATGAAGCTCTCGGTTCCCGGACGCGCGACGGCCACCGCCGTCATCGCGGCCGCCTCACTGCTCGTCGGCGGATCCATAGCGGGGGCGGCCCCCGCACCCGCGCCGGCCGCCGCTCCCGACATCCCCGTGGCCAACGTCCAGGCCCACCTCACCCAGCTCCAGTCCATAGCCACCGCCAACGGCGGCAACCGGGCGCACGGCCGGGCCGGCTACAAGGCCTCGCTCGACTATGTGAAGGCCAAGCTGGACGCGGCCGGATACACCACGACCATCCAGCAGTTCACGTCCTCCGGCAGCACCGGCTACAACCTGATCGCGGACTGGCCCGGCGGCGACACCAACCAGGTCGTCATGGCCGGCTCGCACCTCGACAGCGTCTCCTCCGGCGCCGGCATCAACGACAACGGCTCGGGCTCGGCGGCGATCCTGGAAACCGCGCTCGCCGTGTCCCGCGCGGGCTACCAGCCCACAAAGCATCTGCGGTTCGCCTGGTGGGGCGCGGAGGAGCTGGGCCTCGTCGGCTCCCGCTACCACGTCAACAACCTGTCGTCGGCAAACCGGGCGAAGATCAGCGCCTATCTCAACTTCGACATGATCGGCTCCCCCAACCCCGGCTACTTCGTCTACGACGACGACCCGGCGATCGAGAAGACCTTCAAGGACTACTTCACCGGCCTCGGCGTCGCCACCGAGATCGAGACCGAGGGCGACGGCCGCTCCGACCACGCGCCGTTCAAGAGCGCGGGCGTGCCGGTGGGCGGGCTGTTCACCGGCGCGAGCCGGGCCAAGACGGCCGCCCAGGTGACCAAGTGGGGCGGTACGTCCGGCCAGGCGTTCGACCGCTGCTACCACTCGTCCTGCGACACCACGTCCAACATCAACGCCACCGCGCTGAACCGGAACAGCGACGCGGTGGCACACGCGGTGTGGGAGCTGTCCTCCTAAGTCCTGCCCGGCGGATCAGCCCGCAGGAAATCGACGGCGACTGATCAGACCGGCGCCGGTGAGCGGGGGCCCGGTGCGTCCACCTGCACGGCAGAGGGGCGTGCCGGGTCCCGCGTCTGCGGCTGATCCGCCATCCGCCATCCGCCATCCGCCGGACAGGCTCTAGGAGTCCAGGGCCCGGGCGCGCTCGGCCAGACGGCCCATCCGTGCCCGGGCGGACTCGAGTTGCTCGATGTCCTCGGCCACGGACCCGTCCTCGGTGGCCAGTTCGGTCCACAGGCCGATCAGGTCGACGCCCAGGCTCAGGCCCTGCTGCGGGTCGCGTACGGCCCGCCAGGCCGTGGCCGCGCTCTGGACGTTGGCGTACGCCGCCTCGATGTCGCCGGCCTGGCTGCGGATCCCGGCCACGTCGAGCGAGAGACCGAAGGCACGGACCGGGTCGCCCGCCAAGTAGGCGACGTAGGCCGTGAGTTCACGCAACCGCAGCACTTCGGGGTGCTCCGCCCCAAGCGTCCCCGACGCCTGCGCCACCGTCTCCTCCGCCAGCTCCATCGCCGACTCGATCTGCCCCGCCTTCACAGCCTCGCCGATCCGCGCCACCGGCTCCGCGAGCTGAGCCCCGCCCTCACCATGCGCACCGGCCAACGGGTCGTCCCCCAGCACCGCTTCAGCCACCGCATCGAACCCCCGAGGCGGCGTCGGCTTGGGGTCCGGGTCAAGACCGGGGTCGGGCACGAAGGGCACGTCGACGGACGGATGCGGCTTGCGGTTCTGTGGCAGGAGGGGCTGCGGGTCCTCGGACGGGAGGGGCCGCGGTTCCTGCGGCAGGGGCGGCTGGGGAACGTCGGGGCGGAAGGGCTGCGCGTCCTGCGGGGGGACGGGGGCGGCGTCGGGGGCCGGGAGCGGCCGGACGTCCCGAGGCGGGAGCGGTGGCGCGTCCATGGGACCGGACGGACTCGCGTCCTGCGGCGGGACCGGGCCGGTGTCCGGGACCGGGAGCGGCTGCGCGTCCATCGCGGGCGGTGGGCCGAATTCGCCCGTCGGTGGCGCGACCGTGCCGGGCGGGATGTCCTGCACCGACTCCGGTACGGCGTGGAGCGGGAAGGCGGGGGCCGCGTCACGGGTTGCCTGCGGCTGCGGCTGCGGCTGCGGTTCCGGTTCCGGTTCCGGTTCCGGTAGGGCGCGCAGCACGTGGGTGGAGTTGTCGCGGGGCGGCGGCGCGGGCGGACCCGGGGGCGGTGGTACGGCATCCGCCGGGGGTACGGCGCCCTGTTCCGACCCTCGTACGGCCTCCGCCGGAGGTATGGCGCCCTGCGCCGACCCTCGCACCGCCCCCTCCGCGGGTTCGGCCTCCGCGGCCTGGCCCGAAGCCCAAGCCGGACGGGAAACCCCAGCTGAACCCGGAGCCCCCGCCGTACCAGAACCACCCACCAGACCCGGAGTCCCAGCCGCACCAGAACCACCCACCGAACCCGGAGCCCCCGTCGCCCCGGAACCTCCCGTCGCCCCCACCCGCACCGGCTCCGCCGTGAACCGCGTCGAGCCGTCGCCGTTCATCTGGAGTGGGACGACGTACCCGATGCGCTCGTCGCGGATCGTGGCGTGGACGGGGTGGCCCGTGGCGAGGGCGATGCGGTGGAGCTGGTTCAGGATGGTGTGCTGGATCTCCTCGCCGGGAGGCGCGGCGATCGGGACGCCGCCGACGGATGCGGTGCCCGCGCCGGGCCCCGCCCCGGGGACATGGACGTCGATCGGGGCCACCACGGGCGCCGCCGACTGGGCGGCATGCCGCTGTTCCCGCTTCTTGTCGCGGCTGAGTCGAAACATCGTTCCCTCACTCGGATGTGTCGGGTAGTCCGCGGACGGGACGTTCGGGTACGGGCTCGGTTTCCATGGTGCTCCCTCCGGCCCCGCTGCTTCCGCTCCCCCGACAACAAGATCCGGTCGTACACGTACTGTTGAGTAGTCTCTCCGCTCACCCCCGGTTCCCGCGTCACCGTGGCGTCACAGACTCGTCCCAGGACTCACGCCCCGTCACGGAACCAGCCCCGGCGCGGTGAGATCGGCGACGCAGGAGGAAGGAGCGCGGCATGCGGACGGATGCGCAGCAGGGCCCGGAGATCTGGCTCCGCGGGCCGACGGGCACGGCGGGATCGGAGGGCCCCGCGCACACCGGTGTCACCGCCCGGCGCTACTCCTGGGTCGGCACGCACGGCGGGGCGGGCGTCTCCACGCTGGCCGCCGTCTACGGCGGTCACGACGGCGGACGCGACTGGCCCGGCCCAGGTGATCCGCACTCGGTGCTGCTCGTCGCCCGCACCCACGCGGCCGGTCTGACGTCCGCCCTGCACTCCCTGGAGGCCTTCCGGCGCGGAGAGGCCCCTCCGGGGCTCGACCTCGACGCGGTCGTCCTCGTCGCGGACGCACCCGGCCGGCTGCCGCGCCCCCTCGCCCAGCAGGTCAAGGCGATCGAGTCGGTGATCGACGTGTACCACGTCCCGTGGGTGCCGGGCTGGCGCCTGGGCGACCTGAGCGGGACGCCGCCGCGCGAGACGGCCGATCTGGCGCGGCTCACGGGAGCGGGAGTACGGGCTCGCTGAACGCCACCGAGATCGCCGCCGCCGTACGGTCGGGGGCCCTGCGTGCCGTCGCCGTCGTGGCGGAGTCGCTGGAGCGGATCCGGCACGCCGAGCCCGAGCTGTGCGCGTTCGCCGAGGTGTGGGGCGAGGAGGCGCTGCGGCGGGCGGCCGAGGTGGACACCCGGGTTGCCGCGGGCGAGCGGCTGCCGCTGGCCGGCGTGCCGATCGGCGTGAAGGGGCGGCGGCGCGGGCTGCGTGCGGCGGCTCCGCTGATCGAGGCGGGGTGCGTCGCGGTGGGCGCCACCTCCGTTCCCGGGCCCGGAACTCCCTGGCAGACCTGGGGACTTGGCGCATACGGCCGTACCGTCAACCCCTGGCGCGCCGACCGTACGCCCGGCGGCTCCTCGGCCGGGTCCGCCGCCGCGGTGGCCGCGGGCCTGGTACCTCTGGCGACCGGGAGCGACGGGGCGGGTTCGGTGCGGATCCCGGCCGCGTGGTGCGGCGTCGTCGGTCTGAAGACGACGAACCCCGACCGCACGAACCTCACGGCGGCCGGGGTGCTGGCGGGGTGCGCGGCGGATGCGGCTGCGTGGTGGCAGGTGACGGTGGCGTCGGGGGAGCAACCCTCGGATTCCGATACGCCGGCCATGGCTGCCTGCTCTCCCGCCTTGGCCGCCGCCTGGTCCCCCGGCCTCGGTTTCGCGGTCCCCGATCCGGACCTCGGCGCGATCGCCCTTACCGCGGCGCAGCGTCTCGCGGACGCCGGCGTCGTACGGCTCGCAGACGCCGCTCTCCACCTCGATGACCCGGCCCCCGCCTGGCTCACCCTCCGTACCCCGGGTGCCGACCCCGCCCCCGCCCACCGCGTCCGCGCGGAGAACGACCGGCGCCTGGACGCACTCTTCGCGGACGTGGACCTCCTGGTGACCCCGACGACCCCGAACCCTCCCCACGGCCACGAGGGCCCGGGCGACCGCTACTCCACGGCTCTCACCTGGGCGTTCAACCTGAGCGGGCACCCGGCGATCAGCATCCCGGCGGGGTTCGACGCCGACGGCTGTCCGGTCGGGCTCCAACTGATGGCGGCGCGCGGGCGGGAGGCGTTGCTGCTGGGGGTGGCGCGGGCGGCGGAGGGACGAGCAGGGTTGCGGGTGATCCCAGCGCCGGGCGGATGAGCCCTGGAAGAGTTACATGAGTGCGCATATACTGAGTGCGCATATACTGCGTATGCATGTAGTCGCCGCACGCCGACCAATGGGGAATGTCATGAACCGCCGCTTCCTGTTCCTGCTGGGCAGCAGCCGTAGCGAGGGCAACACCGAGCTGCTGGCCCGCCGGGCCGCCGAGCAGTTGCCCGCGGGTGTCGAGCAGGAGTGGATCGATCTCGCCGCCCACCCGCTGCCCGACTTCGAGGACCTGCGGCACGACAGCGACCATGTCCGCCCCACGGAGGGCAATACGGGGTTCCTGCTGGACTCGACCCTCGCGGCGACGGACATCGTGATCGCCTCGCCGCTGTACTGGTACTCGGTGTCCGCCTCCACCAAGCGCTACCTCGACTACTGGTCGGGCTGGCTGCGCACCCCCGGCATCGACTTCAAGAAGACCCTGGCCGGACGCACCCTCTGGGGCGTCACCGCGCTCGCGCACGAGGAGGGGGAGGTCGCCGACCCGCTGATCGGAACCCTCAACCACTCGGCCGCTTACATGGGGATGCGTTTCGGCGGGGTGCTGCTCGGCAACGGCAGCAAGCCCGGCGATGTACTGAAGGACACCGAGGCACTCGCCCGCGCCAAGACGTTCTTCGCACAGGACGCACCGCTCGCCCGCTTCCCGTACGACGTCTGAGCGCTCCGTCGCCGAACCAACCGCGGCCGTCCCGGCCCTGGCGGGTCTACGCGGTGATGTCCTTCGTAGTGAACCGCGCCCACGCGGCCGCGCCGAACACCGCCGCGTAGAGGCCTTGCAGTCCAAGGTTCTTCACCAGGTCGTCCCAGTAGACGGGGTCGCGCATGAGGTCGGCGAAGGACAGCCAGTAGTGGGAGAAGAAGTACGGCTGGAGCGCGTGGAGCTGGGGGATCTGGTCGAGGATCTGGATGGTGATCAGCAGGCCGACCGTCGTCGCCATCGCCGCGATGCCGCTGTTGGTGAGGGTGGAGACGAAGAGGCCGAGGGCCGCCACGCCGATCAGCGACGCGGCGACGACCAGCGCGATCAGCAGGGCCCGGCCCAGGCCCTCGGCGAAGCTGATCTGCGTGCCGGAGATCGTCGTCAGATCGCCGAGCGGGAAGAGCAACGCGCCGACCGTGAGCGCCGAGACCGCGACCACCAGCGTGGCCACCACGCAGAAGGCCATCGTGGTCGCGTACTTGGTGAGCAGCAGACGGGTGCGGCCGGCCGGGGCGACGAGCAGATAGCGCAGCGTCCCCGCGTTGGCCTCGCCGGCGATCGCGTCGCCCGCGATGACGCCGATGGCCATGGGCAGGAAGAACGGAAGCGTGGCGGCGAGCGCGGTGAAGACCAGGAACAGGCCGTTGTTGGTGATCTGCGAGATGAACGCCGGCCCCTCGCCGCCTCCGCCACCACCCCCCATGCCCGAACCGTCGCTCGTCTCGATCTTGACGGCGATCCCGACCAGGACGGGTACGGCGGCCAGCACACCGAGGAGTGCGAGCGTGCGCCAGCGTCGGAACGTCGTCACCAGCTCGCTGCGGAGGAGGCCGAACGTCCACAACGGGCTCTGCGGCCGCGGGACTTGGACCTCACTCGACCCGACCAGCTCAACCTGCGACATCGAAGCCCTCCCCCGTCAGCGCCACGAACGCGTCCTCCAGGGAGGCCCGTTCGACCCCGAAGCCGCGGACCCGGATGCCTGCCGACACCAACGCGGCGTTCACCTCGGCAAGATCGCGGTCCGGTGGTTCCGCCGTGACCCGGTCGTCCTCGGCGATGACATCGGCCGCGCCCTGCTCCTTCAGTACCCGGGCCGCGTCGCCGGCGTCGGGCGTCGTGACGACCAGGCGTCCGCGCGCCCCGGCCGCCAGATCCGCCACCGCACCCTGGGTGATGAGCCGCCCCTGCGCCATGACGGCGGCATGGCTGCACACCTGCTCGATCTCGTCGAGCAGATGGGAGGAGAGGAAGACGGTCGTGCCGTCCGAGGCCAGCTCCCTGATCAGGGAGCGGATCTCGCGCATGCCCTGCGGGTCGAGGCCGTTCGTCGGCTCGTCGAGGACGAGGAGGCGGCGGGGCTGGAGCAGAGCGGCGGCCAGTCCGAGCCGCTGCTTCATCCCCAGGGAGTAGGCCTTCGTCTTCTTGCTCCCGGCCGCCGTCAGGCCCACCCGGTCCAGCGCGGCCGCGACGCGCGCACGCCGGGTGCGCGGGTCGGCGGTCGGGTCGGCGGCGTCGTACCGGATGAGGTTGTCGCGGCCGGAGAGGAAGCCGTACAGCGCGGGCCCCTCGATGAGCGCGCCGACGTGCGGCAGCACGGTGCGCGTGGCCCGCGGCATGGGCCGGCCGAGCACGCGTGCCGTGCCGGAGGTCGGCTCGATGAGCCCCATCAGCATGCGGATGGTGGTCGTCTTCCCCGAGCCGTTCGGACCGAGGAAGCCGAAGACGCTGCCCGCCGGGACGGTCAGATCCAGACCGTCGACGGCGAGCTGCCCGCCGCGGTAGCGCTTGCTGAGCGCACGGGTCTGGATGACGCCGTCACCCACACCCTCCGCGTCCGGCTCCGTGGCGGGCGGCTCGTCCATCGGCTCCCTCGATTCGTCGTACGCGTACGGTACTTCGCGTACGAGTGTTCTGCGTCCGGCTGTTACTTGGCCGCGTCGGCCGCCTTCACCAGGGCGTCCTTCGTGACCGCGCCGACGTAGACCTTGCCGTCGTCCGTCATCAGGGCGTTGATCAGGCGGGTCTTGAAGACCGTGCCCTCGCCGAACTTGCCGGTCACCTTGTCGCCGAGGGAGTCGAGGAAGCCACCGAACTCGCCGCCGGCCTCGGCGCCGGAGGGCATGCCCTCGCCGCCGGTGTCGAAGACCGCGATGGAGTTCCAGCCCTCACCGATGGTCTCCGGGCCCTCCTCGGAGGGAACCGTCGATTCCGGCTTCTGGGCGGGAGCGTGCTCCTCGGCCGCGACCTCGCCCTCCTCGGTGACCTTCGCACCCTTGGGCGGGGTGAAGTCGAAGGTCGAGGCGGCCGGCTTGGAGAAGCTGACCTGGGTGAAGCCCGCGTCCACGACGGCGGCGCCGCCGCCGGCCGGGGTCAGCGTGAACTTCAGCGGCAGACCGGTCTTGGAGTCCACGCCTATGGTGATCGCGCCGACCGTGGAGCCGGAGTCCTTCGGCTTGATGACCAGCCGGTAGGCATCCCGGCCCGCGATCTGCGCGGTGCCGTCGACGGTCACGGAGGTCGTGTCGTCGACCGACTTCAGGGCCTCCTCGGCGAGGTCCTGCGGTGTGGTGGGAGTGTCTTCCTTGGTCTTCCCGTCCGCGCTCTCGGCGGCGGTGCCGTGGAAGACCTCGTTGGACGAGCTGTCGTAGCCCCAGACGTCCTTGCCGTTGTGGATCAGGCTGTACTCCGCCGCGTTCTCCAGCAGCGAGAGCTTCTGCTTGTCCGGGCCGTCGGCGGCGACGCGCAGCGTGTGCGTGCCGGACGCCAGCTCCATCAGCTTGGAACTCGGGTCGGCGGACGAGCCGTCGCCCGGCTGGGTCGCGCCGGACATCAGACTGCTCTCCAGACCCCCGATGTCCGGCAGTCCGAGATCCGTGCTGACCTTCACCGTGCCGGACAGCTGCTCCACGTCCGATGCAGCGATCTTCTCGATGAGTTGCTGGGCGGTGATCTTGGGCAGGTCGGGGTCGCCGGAGTCGGCGATCGCCGGGACGAGCCCGATGGTCGCTGCGGCCACGCCCACCACCGCGACCGGGACGACGTAGCGCGCGGCCTTGCGGCGTCCGGCGCGGAGGTCGTCGGCCTCCCCGGCGGTCGTGCTGTCGTCGGTTTCGTACGGTGCCATGTGTGCCTTACCTCCGTCGTCGGCGGCGGCTGTCGCTCAACTGCACTACGTCCCCTGAGCCGCCATTCTCACCCGAATCGGTGAGGAGTGGTGTTTTCCGTGGTCTCCAGTTGACCAAATCGGCGGGAGGGAAACGTCAACCTGCGGAGCCAACTCCATGTACTGCTGCGGTATGACACACGAGGGCGACGCCTCCCCCGACCCGTAGGGGTCGTGCGGAGAGGACGCCGCCCTTTCTTGTGGATCAGCGCTGCGTGGATCAGCGCTGCCTGGATCAGACCAGCACTGCTGGATCAGCGCTGGATGAACACGTAGTCCGCCTGGTAGGGCACGCCGACGACGGCACCCGGCTCGCAGGAGCCGGCCGGGGCGACGCCGCCGACGGTGTTCAGCCGGAGGATCTCCGCCGTGTTCGCGAGGAGCCCGCGGTGCTTGCCGGACTGGGTGGCCTTGAGGTCCAGCTCCGGGATGTTCGCGTCGCCGTTGGACGTCTTGCTGATGACGGATCCGGTGACGGCGCTGCGGTCGGGCGCGATCCACTGCGGCGTACCGGAGTTGGGCTTCACGAAGGAGTGCGCGATCGGGCCGGCGAGCACGGCGGCGACGTCCCGCTGGGCGAAGGCGTACCCGCCGCCCTCGGCCGGCTTGCACTCGTAGATCTGCTTGCCCTTGAGGACGGATGCCTGGAAGTTGTCGAGTGCGTCGCGGAAGTCGAAGGCCGTGGTCACCTTGTGCAGCTGACCGCGGACGGCCCCGCCCGGGAACTGTGCCGTGTGCAGGTTGGCGTAGAACGAACCGGGGTCGGACTTCAGCGAGTTGAGCAGGGCGGGGTCGTCGACCTTGACGCTGCCGGTGACGGTCTTGCCCTTGCTGCCCGCGAGCAGCTTGGTGAAGTCGACCTTGATGCCGCCGTTGGTGCCCTTGGCCCCCTGGTGGATGTGGAGGAGGGTCGGCTTGCCGGTGCCGCGCCACTTCACGGCGACGGACACGGTCTTGCCGTGCACCTTCACGAACTCGAGCGCGGCGCCGTCCTTGTCCCCGACGGCCGGACCGCCCTCCACGGGCACCTCCTCGGCGCCCCGCAGACTGGCGGCGAGGATGGTCCCGCCCCTGCCGCCCGACACGGTGCCGCTCTGGCTCACGATGCTTTCGCCTCCGGTGTGGCCCGCGTGGTCGGCGCGGTTGCCTCCGGCGGCGAAGGCGGGAATCACCGCGGCGGCGACACCACCGGCGGTGGCCACCGCGACAGCGGTGACGATCAGGCTCTTACGGCGCGTTGAGAACGTCGCTTTCATGCCCATTTTCTTTTTTCTCCCCGTAATGCAGCCGACGCCCCCTGCGTCAGCTTCTGGGCATGAATACGGAGGCGATCTTAATTTGGACTCAGTCCAGAACTGTGACCTGTATCACGTACGTCCGTCCGTGTCGGCCGGCGCCTCTCGGGGCGAGGGGCTAACCGGCCCGATGCACCACGGCGTCGCACAACTCCAGCAGTGCCGCCTTCGCGTCGCACTCCCGCAGCGGAGCCAACGCGGCCCGCGCATCCTCCGCGTACCGCACGGTGTCCCGCCGCGCCTGCTCCAGCGCCGGATGCCCACGCAACCCCGACAGAGCCTCCGCGAGCCGCGCATCGTCGCTCAGGTCGGAGTCGAGCAGTTCGCACAGCGCGACATCCTCGGCCAGCCCCAGCCGGGCCGCCCGCTCACGCAGCCGCAGCACCGGAAGCGTGGGGATGCCCTCGCGCAGATCGGTCCCGGGCGTCTTCCCGGACTCGCGTGCCTCGGAGGCGATGTCCAGCACGTCGTCCGCGAGCTGGAAGGCGACTCCCAGCCGCTCCCCGTACTGCGTCAGCACGTCGACCACCGTCTCGTCGGCGCCCGACATCATCGCCCCGAACCGGCACGACACCGCGACCAGCGAACCGGTCTTTCCGGCCAGGACGTCCAAGTAGTGCTCGACCGGATCCCGACCGTCCGTGGGCCCGGCCGTCTCCAGGATCTGCCCGGTCACCAGCCGCTCGAACGCCTCGGCCTGTACCCGCACCGCCTCCGGACCGAGATCGGCGAGCGTGTGCGAGGCCCGGGCGAACAGGAAGTCACCGGTGAGGACCGCGACCGAGTTGCCCCAGCGGACGTTCGCGCTGGGCACCCCGCGCCGTACGGCCGCCTCGTCCATCACGTCGTCGTGGTACAGCGTCGCGAGGTGGGTCAGCTCGACGACCACCGCGGACGGCACGACACCCGGCGCATACGGGTCCCCGAACTGCGCGGCGAGCATCACGAGCAGTGGCCGGAACCGCTTGCCGCCGGCCCGTACCAGATGTTGCGCGGCCTCCGTGATGAACGGGACCTCGCTCTTGGTGGCTTCGAGCAACCCTTCCTCGACAGCCGCCAATCCGGCCTGGACATCGGCTTCCAGAGCCTGGTCCCGCACGCTCAGCCCGAACGGCCCGACGACGGTCACGAGGGGTCTCCTGTCTGCTGGTGTCTACTGCGGTTACACGGCTTGTCGATAGGTCGCTGCCATCACTCGTGTCAGCGTATCCGGTCATCTTTCGATCACCGATGCCGCCCACCCGTGCAGCACGGGCGGTATCGGATCACGACCGGTATGTTTTCGATCATCTGAAAAGAATGGACATCTATCGACTTACCCGGAAGTAGTGGAGTGTGTCCGGAACCACCGTCGATGCCCAGCCCGGCAGCCATCCGCCGCCCGAGGACGACACCGCCTTCTTCGGTCAGCCGAAAGGCCTGCTCACGCTCTCCGGTCTGGAGGTCTGGGAGCGTTTCTCGTTCCTCGGCATGCAGGCCATCCTCGTCCTGTACTTCGCCGACACCGTCGCCCATGGCGGTATGGGCATGTCCGCCGGAACGGCCGCCTCCGTCTCCGCGGCCTACGGCACCCTCGTCTACCTCGTCTCCGTGGCGGGCGGCTGGCTCGCCGACCGCATCCTCGGCTCGTACCGCGCGGTGCTGTGGGGCGGCATCCTGATCGCCTGCGGGCATTACGCCATGGCGGTGCCCACCGCCACCATGACCTGGGTGGGCCTCGGTCTGATCAGCGCGGGCACGGGCCTGCTCAAGCCGAACGTCGCCACGATGGTCGGCAAGCTCTACGCCACCGACGACGACCGCCGCGACGCGGGTTTCGCGCTCTACTACATGGCGATCAACATCGGTGCCTTCGCGGGCCCGCTGATCACCGGCTGGCTCGGCGACCACCAGGGCTGGCACTGGGGTTTCTCGGCCGCCGCGATCGGCATGACCTTCGGCCTGATCCAGTACGTCGCGGGCCGCCGTCACCTGGCCGGGCGCAAGCACGCGGCCGAATTCGCCCTCTCGCGCGAGGCGATGCTCCGCGCGATCCGGCTGATCACCGGCGGGGTCGTGGCGGCGGCCGCCCTCGCCGTGCTTCTCGCCGCGGCCGGCTGGCTCACGATGGACCGCTTCGTCGACCTGCTCACCCTGGTCTCGGTGATCGCCCCGGTCGTCTACTTCACGGTGATGTTCATGAGCCCGCGCGTGACGTCCGCGGAACGCGGCCGGCTGCGTCCGTACATCGTTCTCTTCCTGGCCTCGACCGTCTTCAACTTCATTCTGTTCCAGGCCTACTCGACGATGATGCTGCTGGCGGCGTCGAACGCCGAGACGACGATCCTCGGCTTCGACTTCCCCACCAGTTGGTACGCCTCCGCACTGGGCGCCTTCGAGGTGGCCCTGGCGCCCGTCGTCGCCACGCTCTGGGTCCGCATGGGCCACAGCCAGCCGCACGCCTCCAACAAGATCGCGATCGGGGTCGTGCTCGGCGGGCTGTCCTTCCTGCTGATGGTGGTGCCGACCAGCGGACACAGCGGCGACGACTATCTGATGTCGGCCTGGTGGATCGTCGGCTCCTACTTCCTGCTCGGCCTCGGCGACATCCTGCTGGAGACCTCCGGCATGTCCGCCACGACCAAGCTCGCCCCCGCCGCCTTCGCCAGCCAGACCATGTCCCTCTGGTTCCTGTCCCTCGCCCTCGCCAACGGCATCCAGGCCCAGACGGTGAAGCTCTACGACGACGTCTCCAAGCCGGCCTACTTCGGCGTCAACGGCGCGATCGCGGTGGCCGCGGGCCTCGCCGTGATGGCCGCGGCGCCCTGGCTGCGCCGCACCATGCACCCCGTCCACTGAGGTCACTGCGATGAGCATGCACATCCGTACGTCCTTCCCCTACGAGACGACTCACGACGACCTCCGCATCCCGCTGTCGGACGGGACGCTGCTGTACGCGCGCGTGTGGCGCCCGCTGACCGACGAACCCGTGCCGACACTCCTGGAGTACCTCCCGTACCGCCTGACCGACTGGACGGCCCCGCGCGACTTCCAGCGCCACCCCTGGTACGCGGGCCACGGCTACGTCTCCGTCCGCGTCGACGTGCGCGGACACGGCAACAGCGAGGGCATGCCGGGCGACGAGTACTCGGTGACGGAGCTGGCCGACGGGGTCGAGGTGGTCGACTGGCTGGCGGCGCAGCCCTGGTGCGACGGCAAGGTGGGCATGTTCGGCATCTCCTGGGGTGGCTTCAACTCCCTCCAGATCGCGGCCCTCGCGCCCGAGCCGCTCAAGGCGGTCGTCACGGTCTGTTCCACGGACGACCGCTATGACAACGACGTGCACTACATGGGAGGTTCCGTCCTCGCGGTGGACATGCACGCCTGGGCCGCCACCATGCTCGCCTTCGTCTCCCGCCCGCCCGATCCGCGCTACGTCGGCGAGGCGTGGCGCGACATGTGGGTCGAGCGCCTGGAGGCCGTCGAACCCTTCATCCACACCTGGCTCGCCCACCAGACCCGGGACCGCTACTGGCGCCGCGGCAGCGTCTGCGAGGACTACGGCGCGATCAAGGCGGCGGTCCTCGCGGTGGGCGGCTGGCACGACCCGTACCGCGACACGGTGCTGCGGCTCGTCGAACACCTTCCCTCCGATCGCGTACGGGGTCTGATCGGGCCCTGGTCGCACCAGTACCCCGACCGCGGCCTGCCACCCGGCCCGGCGATCGGCTTCCTCCAGGAGACGCTGCGCTGGTGGGACCACTGGCTGAAGGGCAAGGGCGAACTCCCCGAGCCCCTGCTGCGCGCCTACGTCACCGACTCCCACCCCCCGGCCACGCTCTACGACACGCTGCCCGGCCGCTGGATCGCGGAGCCCGCCTGGCCCTCTCCCGACGTCACGACAGTGTCGTACGGCTGTCAGGGCGCCCCCGCTCTCGTACGGTCACCGATGCACACCGGGGTCGACGCCGGCCGTTTCTTCCCCTTCGGCAACGATGCCGACCTGCCGCCGGACCAGCGGGAGGAGGACGCGCGGTCGGTGTGCTTCGAGTTCCCGGTGGCCGAGGAGACCTGGGTGCTGGGGCGGCCGCGGGTGACGCTGCGGCTGGCCTCGGACGTCCCGCGCGGCCAGGTGATCGCCCGGGTCTGCGACGTGGCCCCGGACGGCTCGTCGACCCTGGTCACGCGCGGGGTGCTGAACCTGTCGGCGCGGGAGGGGCGCGAGCGGGCCGTGCCGTGGACGCCGGGCGCCACCGAGGAGGTGACCTTCGAGCTGAACGGCATCGGCCACGTCTTCCCGCCCGGCCACCGCATCCGGCTCGCCGTCTCCTCCGCGTACTGGCCGTGGATCTGGCCGCAGCCCGACTCCGCGGCGGGCTTCACCCTCGACCCGGCGGGCAGCTCCCTCGAACTGCCCGTACGCAAGCCGAAAATGGGCGGTAATGTCCGTTTCGAGGAGCCCGAGCAGGCCGAGCCGCTGGGCGTGAACTTCCCCGCGACGCTGGACGAGCCGCGGCCCGAGCGCCTGGTGGTGCGGGACGTCGCCCGGGGCTCGTGGCGCCTGGAGGTCGATCCGCGGTACGGCGGCACGCGCGTGTACCCCGACGGCCTCGAGTTCACCGAGGAAGCGCTGGAGACGTACACGATCGACGAGAGGGACCCGCTCTCGGCCCGCACCCGCTCGGACTGGTCGATCCGGTTGCACCGTCCGGAGCCGGGCTGGGACACCACCGTCCGCACCCGCTCGGAGATCAGCTGCGAGGGGGACGACTTCGTCACCTCCGACGAGGTGATCTGCACGGAGGGCGGTCAGGTCCTCTTTCACCGGACATGGGAGAAGCGCATCCCGCGAACGGCCGGTTAATAAAACCCTCTTGGCCTGATTGCCCGATTTGCCAACCTTGTGCATCGACGTGACTTGACTCACGTCCGCGCCTGCACAGGAGCTCCACAGATATGGCCGGATCCGCCTTCCCTTTGCGGCCAGTTGGGCTTTGTGACCGCAAAGGATCAAGCACCGCATTCCCCTCGGATCAAGGTCAATAGGCACGATGTGTGAATCCGGTACTTGTTCCGGACATGTGCTCTCGCATACGTTCCCGGCCTGTCGGGCGGACGCCTAATCCTGCCGCCGCCCGAACGACCCGTTGACGAACTCACCGCACGGCAGGAGCGGGGGACCCAGGTAAGCCGCCGGACCGGACACCACACCGGACCGGCTTGGGGTCAAGTCGCACCCGTAAGGGCGTGGCCGGGCACCTCCCAGCCCGAACCCGACAGCTCACCTCGCAGGCGCCGGAGAGGAACTTCGCCATGTCTGCAGCCGGAAAGCACCGCCGCACCAGAACCGCCCGCGTCACCCGCGCCATCGCCGTCGCCGGCACCGGCGTCGCCGTGCTCGCGCTGCCGATCGTCGGCGCGACCAGCGCCTCCGCGGCCACCCCGACCGTGACCACAGCCACCTCGCTGGGCTACGCCAACAGCCTCGACGGCTGGATCCAGGCGTCCCTCCAGGTGATGGCGCAGAACGGAATCCCCGGGTCGTACGACGGCATCTACCGCAACATCATGCGGGAGTCCTCGGGCAACCAGTACGCCATCAACAACTGGGACTCCAACGCCGCCGCGGGCACCCCGTCGAAGGGCCTCCTCCAGGTCATCGACCCGACCTTCCAGGCCTACCACGTGGCCGGCACGTCGTTCGACCCGTACGACCCGGTCGCGAACATCACCGCCGCCTGCAACTACGCGTTCCAGCGGTACGGCTCGATCGACAACGTCTTCGGCGCGTACTGAGTCCCGGTACGTTCCGAGTTTTCGGCGCACACCGGGAACTACCCCTTCGGGAAGAGTCGTTCGAGGACGACGGCGATGCCGTCGTCCTCGTTCGACAGGGTGACCTCGTCGGCCACCGCCTTCAGTTCGGGATGGGCATTTGCCATGGCAATGCCGCGAGCCGCCCAGTCGAACATGGGAATGTCGTTGGGCATGTCCCCGAAGGCGATGGTCTGTTGAGGCCCCAGCCCCAGGTGCTCGGCCGCCAGCGCGAGACCGGTCGCCTTGGTCACTCCGCATGGCTGGAGTTCGACGGTCCCGGGCCCCGACATGGTGACCGTCGCGAGGGAACCCACCACCGATCGCGCCGTCGCCGCCAACTCGTCGTCGGACAGCGCGGGATGGCGCAGCAGCACCTTGCTGATGGGCGCGCACCACAGGTCGTCGCGGCGCCCCACGCGTACGGCGGGCAGGGTCGGGTGGGGCATCAGGTACCCCGGCTCGATGAGCGTGAGCCCTTCGACGCCGTCCTGGTCGACGGCGGCGTACACCTGCCCGACCTCCGCCTCGATCTTGCCGAGCGCGGTCTCGGCCAGCTCCCGGTCCAGGGTGACGGACCACAGCAGACGGTCCGCGCCGGCGTCGTACACCTGCGCGCCCTGTCCGCACACCGCGAGCCCCCCGCAGCCGAGGATGTCGAGCAGCGGCCGCACTCTCGGGGCCGGACGCCCCGTCACCACCAAGTGCCGGGCGCCGAACGCCGTCACCTGCGCAAGCGCGGCGAGCGACCGGTCGGAGAGCGTGTCATCGCCCCGGAGCAGCGTGCCGTCCAGGTCAGTGGCGATGAGTGAATATTCGGTGGATGCGGCCATGATCAGAGAATACGGACAGAATCCCTGACCGACTCGACGTGAACCGGACGCCTCCCACGCTCACATGCGCCCCCACCGTCCCGAACACGCCGTGAACCGGGGCTCGTTGAGATCTTGCCGCCGGCCGGCGCATCCACGGCTCCATGACCCCGCTGACCTGCGCCTCCCCCGGCGGGCAACGCACCCGTAACGTGTTCCGCGACCACATGACACAGCAGGCATACGGACCGCACGAGAGAGAGGCAGCACCCATGCCCCCCTTCGATGTCCCCGAGGGCGACCCCTTCGGCCCGCACAACCTTCCGTACGGTGTCTTCTCCCCCGCCGGTACCGACGAACGCAGGGTCGGCGTCCGGCTCGGCGACCACGTCCTCGACGCGGGCGCGGCAGCGCACGCGCTCGGCTCGCCGTACGCCCCCCTGCTCGCCCGGCCGACCCTCGACGCGCTGCTGGCCGCGGGCCGCACCACCTGGTCGGACGTACGGCGCGCCCTCACGGCATGGCTGACGGTCCCCTCCCACCGCGAGACCATCGAGCCGCTGTTCCACCCCCTGTCCTCCGTGACCCTGCACCTGCCCTTCGAGGTCGCGGACTACGTCGACTTCTACGCCTCCGAGAACCACGCCCGGAACGTCGGCCGCATCTTCCGCCCCGACGCCCCCGACTCCCTGACCCCCAACTGGAAGCATCTGCCGATCGGCTACCACGGCCGCTCCGGCACGGTGGTCGTCTCGGGCACGGACGTCGTACGACCGTCCGGCCAGCGCAAGTCCCCGGCCGACCCCGCGCCCGTCTTCGGCCCGTCCGTCCGCCTGGACATCGAGGCGGAGGTCGGCTTCGTGGTGGGTGCGCCGTCGCCGATGGGCCGACCGGTGGGACTGGGCGGCTTCCGGGACCACGTCTTCGGCCTGTGCCTCCTCAACGACTGGTCCGCACGCGACATCCAGGCCTGGGAGTACGTCCCGCTCGGCCCGTTCCTCGGCAAGTCCTTCGCGACGTCGGTGTCGGCGTGGATCACGCCGCTGGAAGCGCTGGAGGCGGCGCGGGTGACGCCGCCGGAGCGCACGCACGCGTTGCTGCCGTATCTGGACGACACCGCATCCGACGTGGAGCCCGGCGGCTACGACCTGCGTATCTCGGTCGCCGTCAACGGCCACGTGATTTCGGAGCCCCCCTTCTCCACCATGTACTGGACGGCCGCCCAGCAACTGGCCCATATGACCGTCAACGGCGCCTCCCTGCGCACGGGCGACCTGTACGGCTCCGGCACGGTCAGCGGCCCCACTGAGTCCGAACGCGGCTCCCTCCTGGAACTGACCTGGAACGGCCGCGACGCCCTCGAACTCCCCGACGGCAAGCGGACGTTCCTGGAGGACGGGGATGTGGTGACGCTGTCGGCGTGGGCGCCGGGGGCGGATGGGGTTCGGGTGGGCCTTGGGGAGGTTGTCGGGAGGGTTGTGGCGGGGAGCTGACGAGGGACGGGGCGGGTGACCGCTGTCCAGGGCTCGGGCGGGTTCGGACGGCGGCTGTCCACGACCCGGGCGGGAACCGGGTGACGGTTGGCCCATGACGCGGGCGGCCATCGCCGTCATACTTACGGCGGGCGGCGTGCCCGGCGCGTACGTCGCGCCGTCCGCCCCCGTACCGCGCCGCAAGTGCCACCCGTACCGCACCACGAGTAGCCGCACCTCTTCCCGACCAGGATCCGGAGCCCTCGGCATGACTGTCTGCCTGCTCCTGCTGAGCGTCGTCGCCCTCACGGCCGCCGTGCCGGTTCCGCGTACGCTGACGCGAGCCCTGTGGCCGGAGCGGGAACCCGTGGTCGGGCTGTGGGTGTGGCAGTGCCTGGTCGCCACCGTGCTGCTGTGCTGTCTGACGGCCCTGGTGCTGGGCGCGGCCGCCGTCTTCCACACCGTCCGTGACCATGTCTTCGCCCCGGCGCCGCCGTCGGTGACCGCCGCGTACGACCTCTCCACGGCCCCGACCTGGGCCGCCGCCCTCACCCTGCTGCTGGCCTGCGGTGCCGCCTGGACGACGGCGATGCTCGCCCGCGAACTGGTGGAGGCGCGCCGGCGTCGCGGCCAGACCCGAGCGCACCTGCGCGAACGCGCCCCCGAGCTGCCGGCCGGACTGGGTGCCGCCGCGCGCGGTCCCCTTCTCGTCCTGGAGGACGAGTACCCGGACGCCTGGTGGATGCCCGGCAACCCGCCCCAGCTGGTCGTCACCACCGGCGCCCTGCACCGCCTCACGGACCACCAGCTGGACGCCGTCCTCACCCATGAGCGCGACCATGCCCGCGCCCACCACGACTGGCTGCTGCACCTGTCCACCGCGCTGGCCACCGGATTCCCCCGCATCCCGTTGTTCGCCCATTTCTGCGACCAGACCCACCGCCTGGTCGAACTCGCCGCGGACGACACGGCGTCCCGCCGGTGCGGCCATCTGACGACCGCGCTGGCGCTGATCGAGCTCAACCAACACCGGGGCGTCCTCTCCTGCGCGTCCAGCCATCGTCTGCTCGGCGAGCGGGTGGACCGGTTGCTGGAGCCCCGTCCGCGACTGGGCCGCCGGCACCGGGCCCTCGCGTCGGCCGCGGCCGCGCTGGTGCCGTTGCTACCTCTCCTGATCGTCTTCGGGCCCGGGTTGACGGCGTTGGCGTAAGTCGGGTCGCCATTCGGCTGCGGCCGAGTGGGGGCTGGTCGCGCCCACGCGGCGGAGCCGCATATCGATACAGCCCCGCGCCCCTCGGGGGCGTCGCAGTCGTGGTCGGTCGCATGCCGCCGCGAGTGGCCGCTGCCTCCCGCCCAGTCCTCACCCCGGGCAGGCCGCGAACCCGGGTGGCAGATCTCCCCTGCAGCCTCCAAAAACCCCAGCTCAACGGCCAAGCCGGCGGAGCCCCTGGTGGCGCAACATTCCCGCAACACTGCTTTCCCTACCGGATCGCTATGGTTCAAAACATGCCCCCCTCCGACCGCATCCGAGACCACGCCGGCCAGGGCGCGACCACCGTCGCCGCCCACCGCGCGCGGCGCCGGCTGCGCGCGGACCAGGCCCGCCAACTCGCCGACCTCCTCCGCCACCAGCTCCTCACCGACGGTTTCCCGGACGGCACCCTCCCCCATGAGTCGGCCCTCGCCACCGACTACCGAGCCTCCCGCAACACGGTCCGCCAGGCCCTGGATCTGCTCCGCGCGGAAGGCCTGGTGGAACGCCTCCCCGGCGTCGGCACGGTGGTCGTCGCCCAGAAGTACCCGCACGGTCTCGACCGCCTGATGGGCCTCGCGGAAACCCTCCTCGAACACGGCCGGGTCACCAACGAGGTCCGCACGATGGGCCCCGCCCCCGCCCCCACCCCCGTGGCCGAACGCCTGCGCATCCCGCCCGGCACCGACGTCCTCTACATCGAACGCCTGCGCCGTCTGAACGCCCTCCCCCTCTCCCTGGACCTCACCTACATCCCGCTGGACATCGGCACCGACCTGCTCGGCGCCGACCTCGAGAACACCGACGTCTTCCGCCTGCTGGAGACGATCACCGGACAGCGCCTCGGCCACGCGGAGATCACCCTGGAGGCGGTGAACGCGGACGCCCACTCCGCCGCCGTACTCGAAGCCCCGCGCGGCACGGCCGTCCTGATGCTGGAACGCCTCACGCACCTGGCCGACGGCCGCCCGGTCGACCTGGAGTTCATCCGCTTCCGCGGCGACCGCATCACGATGAGCGGCCTGCTGCACCGCTCCCTCTGACCCTGCTTGCCTCTTTCCTGGAGACAGCCATGCCCTTGGCGCCCCAGCGGGCCGACGTGCCCGTGACCATCGACGAGTCGAAGTGCATCGACGGCTGCACGCTCTGCGTGGACATGTGCCCGCTGGACTCCCTCGCCATCGACGAGAGCAACGGCAAGGCGTACATGCACGTCGACGAGTGCTGGTACTGCGGTCCGTGCGCGGCCCGCTGTCCCACCGGAGCCGTGACGGTCAACATGCCCTATCTGCTCCGGTGAGAGGCCCGAACCCGTATGAAACACAAAGCAGTTGCCGCGGGAATCCTGCTGCTGGCTCCCTTGACGGCCTGCGGCGGCAGCGCCGAGGCGGGTGACGGCTCCACGGTCACCGTGACCGTCGGCTACCAGTCCAAGACCATCAACACGGTCACGGCCGGAACCCTGCTGCGCTCCCTCGGCTCCTTCGAGAAACAGCTGAACTCCCTTCACGACGGCATCACCTACAAGGTGGACTGGCAGGACTACGCCACCGGTGCCCCCATCACGGCCCAGATGACCGCGGGGAAGATCGACATCGGTTCGATGGGCGACTTCCCGCTCCTCATCAACGCCGCCCGGGGCAAGCAACTCGGCAAGCCCACCCACCTCGTCTCCGTCACCGGCTACAACCTCCGCGGCGGCCTCAACACCGTCGTCACCTCCCCCGACTCGGAGTTGGCCTCCCTCGCCGACCTGCGCGGCAAGAAGGTGTCGACCAGCATCGGCTCGGCCGCCGACGGCACCCTCGTACGAGCCCTCCAGCGCGCCGGCATCGACCCGGACGACGACATCGAGAAGCTCAACCAGCAGCCCGCGGTGGGCGCTTCGGCCCTCTCCTCCAGCAGCGCGGACGCCCTCTCGCAGTTCGTCGCCTGGCCCGGCCTGCTCGCCTACCAGGGCAAGGCGAAGGCCCTGTACGACGGCGCCCAGCTGAACCTCCCCACCTTCCACGGCGTCACCGCCCGCGAGGACTTCGCCCAGCAGCGGCCCGCCGTCCTGGAGGCCTTCCTCAAAGCGCAGGCTGAGGCCACCGACTACCTCGACGACCACCCCGTCGCTGCCGCCGAGAAGGTCGCCGAGGCCACCGGCCTGCCCGCCGAGGTCGTCTACCTCTACAACGGCGCCCACGGCATCGCCACCTTCGACCCGGCGATCAAGCCCCAGCTGATCTCCGCCCTGAAGGACGACGTCTCGGTCCTGAAGTCGGCCAAGCTGACCGGCGACGTGGACGTCGACTCCTTCGTCGACGACCAGTACGTCAAGAAGGCCCTCGGCGCGGACTACGCGAAGCGACTCGCCACCACGCCCGCACCGGCCGCCGGCGAGGTCTGGCCCAAGGGCGCCGAGCAGACGCGCAGCTTCAAGTCCGCCGCTGAGCTGCTGAGTTACGTCGCTCAGCACCAGGACGGCATCCGCGCCGCCTACGTCCCCGACGCCACCACCGGCACCCTGTGGTTCGCCGACAAGGCGGTATGGGTCGCCGACGGCGATCAGCTCCTCCCCTTCGTCGCACCGGCCACCGCGCAGGCGTACGTCGCCGGTCACGGAGGCGCCCGCGTCATCACATACGCCGACGCGCTGGAGCGGGCGTCGTGACCCGGTATGCGCTGCGGGTGTCCGCCCTGGCTGCCGCCCTCGGCCTCTGGCAACTGCTGACCAGCCTGAACGTCGACCTGTGGCTGCGCTTCTCGCAGTTCCCCACCGTCGCGGACGTGGCCCGAGCCTTCGCCGACCGCGTGACCGGCCCCGACTACTGGACGGACCTCACCGACAGCCTCACCCGCATCCTCACCGGCTTCCTGCTGGCCGCCGTCCTGGGCATGGCCACCGGCGTGCTCGTGGCCCGCTCCCGGCTCGCCGAGGACCTGCTCGGCCCCGTCCTGGAGGTGATCCGCCCGATCCCGGCGATCGCCCTCGTCCCCGTCGCGATCCTCCTCTTCCCCTCCAACGAACAGGGCATCGTCTTCATCACCTGCACGGCCGCCTTCTTCCCCGTCCTGGTCTCCACCCGGCACGCGGTCCGCGCCCTGACTCCCGTGTGGGAGGAGGCAGTTCTCACCATGGGCGGCGGCCGGTGGCGGATCCTCGGCTCGGTCGTCCTGCCGGGCGCCCTGCCCGGCATCTTCGGCGGTCTGTCGGTCGGCATCGGCGTCTCGTGGATCTGTGTGATCTCCGCCGAGATGATCTCCGGCCAGTACGGCGTCGGCTACCGCACCTGGCAGGACTACACGGTCGTCGACTACCCGGGCGTGTTCGTCGGCATGGTCACGATCGGCGTACTCGGCTGGGCCACCTCCACGGCCGTGGAACTCCTGGGCCGCCGGCTGACCCGCTGGCTGCCCCGCACGTCGTACGTCCCCGGTGCCCGGCCCCGGCCCCGGACACTCCGGGCCACCGCCACCGCGTCCACCGCCGCCGCCCCCGTACCCACGAAGAACGAGACGGAGGGAGCGCGTGATGAGCACCTCGTCTGAGACCCTCGCCGACACGGCGGCCGAAGCACAGGCCGCGCACGGCACCCGGCTCACCCTCCGCGCCGCCGTGCTCGGCCGGCCCGGCGCCCCGGTCCTGACCGGCGTCGACCTGGACGTGGCACCCGGTGAGATCCTCACCGTCGTCGGCCCCTCGGGCTGCGGCAAGTCGACCTTGCTGCGCACGCTCGCGGGCCTGCTGCCCGCGCTCGCCGGATCGATCGAGCAGGACGGGAACCCGCTGCCCGGACCGTCCGCCGACCGCGCGCTGGTCTTCCAGGAGGACGCCCTGCTGCCCTGGCGCACCCTGCGCGCCAACCTCGAACTTCCGCTCGCCATCAAGGGGTTCCCGCGGGCCGAACGCCGCACCCAGGCCGACTCCTGGCTCGCCCGCGTCGGACTCGCCGCGCAGGCACGGCAGTTGCCGCACCGCGTCTCCGGCGGCCAGCGCCAGCGCGCACAGCTGGCCCGCGCCCTGGCCGGCAGCCCGCGCGCCGTCCTCATGGACGAGCCCTTCGGCGCCCTCGACGCCCAGACCCGGTCCGGCATGCAGGAACTGCTGGTGGAGGTGTTGCGGGGCACCGGCGCGACCGTCGTGTTCGTCACCCACGACGTGGACGAGGCCCTGTTCCTAGGCGACCGGGTAGCGCTGCTCGGCGCCGGCCGACCGGTCTCCGTACGCGACGTGCCGCGTCCGCGCGACCGTACCGCCCACGACGACCCGGCCCGCGTCGCCCTGCGCCGCGACGTCCTCAGCTCACTCGGTACTTGAAAGGCACCCCGGTGGACACCCCTGTGCAGATTCCGGCCCTCACCGACGCCGAGGAGATCAGCTGCGACGTCCTCGTCATCGGCGGCGGCACCGCCGGCACCATGGCCGCACTGACCGCCGCCGAGCACGGAGCCGACGTGCTGCTCCTGGAGAAGGCCCACGTCCGCCACTCCGGCGCCCTCGCCATGGGCATGGACGGCGTCAACAACGCGGTCATCCCCGGCCGCGCCGAACCCGACGACTACGTCGCCGAGATCACCCGCGCCAACGACGGCATCGTCGACCAGTCCACCGTCCGCCAGACCGCGACCCGCGGCTTCGCGATGGTGCAGCGCCTGGAGTCGTACGGCGTGAAGTTCGAGAAGGACGAGCACGGCGAGTACGCGGTGCGGCAGGTACATCGCTCCGGCTCGTACGTGCTGCCGATGCCGGAGGGCAAGGACGTCAAAAAGGTCCTGTACCGACAACTGCGGCGACGCGAGATGCGGGAACGGATCCGCATCGAGAACCGGGTGATGCCGGTGCGGGTGCTGACGGCTCAGGGGCGGGCCGTGGGGGCGGTCGGCTTCAACACGCGCACGGGCGCCTTCGTCACCGTCCGCGCCGGCGCGGTGATCCTGGCGACCGGGGCCTGCGGCCGCCTCGGTCTGCCCGCCTCCGGCTACCTCTACGGCACCTACGAGAACCCGACCAACGCCGGCGACGGCTACGCCATGGCCTACCACGCGGGCGCCGAGCTGACCGGCATCGAGTGCTTCCAGATCAACCCGCTGATCAAGGACTACAACGGCCCCGCCTGCGCCTACGTCGCCAACCCCTTCGGCGGCTACCAGGTCAACCGGCACGGCGAACGCTTCGTCGACTCCGACTACTGGTCCGGGCAGATGATGTCCGAGTTCGCGGCCGAGGTGGCCTCGGACCGGGGCCCGGTGTACCTCAAGCTGAGCCACCTTCCGGAGGAGTCGATCTCCGCCCTGGAGTCGATCCTGCACTCCACGGAGCGGCCGACCCGTGGCACCTTCCACTCCGGCCGCGGTCACGACTACCGCACCCATGACGTCGAGATGCACATCTCCGAGATCGGCCTGTGCGGCGGCCACTCCGCCTCCGGCGTCCGCGTCGACGACCGCGCCCGTACGACCGTGCCCCGTCTGTACGCCGCCGGCGATCTGGCCTGCGTCCCGCACAACTACATGATCGGCGCGTTCGTCTTCGGCGACCTCGCGGGCGCGGACGCGTCCCAGTACTCGCCGTACGAAGGGGAGTTGCCCCTCGACCAGCTCCGCGATGCGCACGAGCTGATCTACCGCCCGCTGCACAACCCGGACGGCCCACCGCAGACCCAGGTCGAGTACAAACTGCGCCGCTTCGTGAACGACTACGTGGCCCCGCCGAAGTCGGGAGCCCGCCTCTCGCTGGCCCTGGAGGCCTTCGAGCGGATGCACGAGGACATCGCCTCGATGGGGGCCCACACCCCGCACGAGCTGATGCGCTGCGCCGAGGTCTCCTTCATCCGCGACTGCGCGGAGATGGCCGCGCGCGCCTCCCTGGCCCGTACGGAGTCCCGCTGGGGCCTCTATCACGAGCGTCTCGACCACCCCCGGCGTGACGACGCGTCCTGGTTCCACCATCTCGATCTGCACAAGTCCCCCTCTGGTGCGATGGAGTTCACGGCCCGTCCCGTGGCTCCCTATCTGGTCCCGATCGAGGAGTTCACCCCGACCGGCGGTCCCTCCCGGCATCTCGGCGAGATCCGTCCCGAGCACGTGGCCACGGCCGGGGCGCGGGACGTGCCACCGATGGCGACGGAGCCCACGTCCCCGCGCGTCACCGAGTCCCCGGACAGCGCACGGGACACCGCCTCACCCCGGCTCCTGGAACTGCTGACCCTCGCCGAGGAGCAGCCCGAACTCGCCCTCGTCGAGCCCTACTTGACCGACCCCGACCCCTCGGTCCGCCGAACGGCAGTCACCGTCCTCACGGAGACCGCGCCCTCAGGCACCGGACGGGCGCTGGCCGGCGCCCTCTCCGACCCCGACGCCGGCGTCCGATCGGCCGCCGCGGCCTCCCTGCGCGAGCTCGTCGAGACCCTCCCGCCCGAACCCGCCCTGCGGGACGCCCTCGCCGGTGCGCTCGCCGAGGCCGACCCCGTCGTCCGGGCCGCCGCCCTCGACCTTCTGCGCGCCCTACGGCTGGGCGACTCCGATGTGTTCGCCGCCGCCCTGGACGACCCCGACATCGCCGTCCGCATCGAGGCCGTGCGCGCACTCGTCTCCATCGACGCGGTGCCCCCTCTGGCACGGGCCGCCGACGACCCCTCCCGTGAGGTCCGCGTCGCCGTGGCCAAGGCGCTGGCCGGCGTCGGCGCAACCACCCTCCCGGCGGTGGACCGCGAGCTCCTCAACGGCACCCTGGACCGGCTCACCGGGGACCTGGACGTCCTGGTCCGCGGCGCCGCCTACACCGCGCTGGGCACCACCGGCTGCACGCCCCCGCTCGCCGCCCGCGCCGTGACCGCCCTGGCCGATCCGGCCTGGCAGGTGCGGTCCGGTGCCGCCAAGGCGCTGTCCACCGCCGAGCCGGAGGTGGCCGTGCCGGCCCTGACCGAGGTCCTCACGGACCCGAACGCCGACGTCCGCAAGGCCGCCGTCCTGGCCCTGACCCGGCACCGCCACACCGAACAGGCCCGCACGGCTCTCGCCACGGTCACGTCCGACTCGGACGCGGACGTCAGGGCGTACGCGGTCCGGGCGCTGTGAGGAGTGCCGTCGGCCGATCCTGCTGAGGGCGGACGAGCCGACCGTGCTGAGGGCGGACCGGCCGACCCGGCAGAGAGCCGACGGGCCGACCCGGCAGAGGGCCGACGACCGACCGCTGAGGGCCGACGGCCCAGACCGTCATATCCAGTCGTCCGGTTCCGGTTCCGCGTCCATCTCGGGCCAGTGGTCGTCGTCTCCCGCCGCTCCGGCGGCCGCCGGAGCGGAGCCGGACGGCCCGCCCTCCAGCGAAGCCAGTACCGCGACGACGCCCTCCCCGTACGTGGCGAGCTTCTTCTCACCGACGCCGCTGATGCCGCCCAGCCCCCGCACCGACGTCGGCCACACCGTGACGATCTCCCGGAGCGTGGCGTCGTGGAAGATGACGTACGCCGGAACGCCCTGCTCGCGGGCCTGCTCGGCGCGCCAGGCACGCAGCGCCTCGAAGGCGGGCAGCAGCTCCTCGGGCAGCTCGGCCACGGCCGCCTTGGACTTGCCCGCGCCTCGGCCGGACGAAGAGGACGTGGTGCGCGCGGACGCCGGCTTCTTCGGCTCCTTGCGCAGCGGCACCTCCCGCTCCCGCCGCAGCACCGCCCCGCTGGCCTCGGTCAGCACCAGCGTGCCGTACTCCCCCTCGACCGCGAGCAGCCCCTGTGCCAGCAACTGCCTTACGACGCCCCGCCATTCGCCCTCGGACAGCTCCTCGCCGATACCGAAGACGGACAGCTGGTCATGGTCGAACTGGATCACCTTGCCGGTGCGCTTGCCCAGCAGGATGTCGACGATCTGCACCGCGCCGAACTTCTGCCCGCGCTCCCGCTGGAGCCGCACCACCGTCGACAGCGCCTTCTGCGCCGCGACGGTGCCGTCCCATGTCTCCGGCGGAGTCAGGCAGGTGTCGCAGTTGCCGCAGCCCGCCGGATCGGGGTCCTGACCGAAGTAGGCGAGGAGCTGTGCCCGGCGGCACTGCGCCGTCTCGCACAGGGCCAGCATGGAGTCCAGGTGGGCGGCGGCCCGTCGCCGGAACGCCTCGTCGCCCTCGCCCGACTGGATCAGTTTGCGCTGCTGTATGACGTCGTTGAGCCCGTACGCCATCCAGGCGTTGGACGGCAGCCCGTCTCGGCCCGCACGTCCTGTCTCCTGGTAGTACCCCTCCACCGACTTCGGCAGATCCAGATGCGCGACGAACCGTACGTCCGGCTTGTCGATGCCCATCCCGAAGGCGATGGTCGCCACCACGACCAGGCCGTCCTCCCGTAGGAACCGGGACTGGTGCGCCGCGCGCGTGCCCGAGTCCAGGCCGGCGTGGTACGGCACCGCCTCGATGCCGTTGCGGCTCAGGAACTCGGCCGTCGACTCCACCGACTTGCGGGAGAGGCAGTACACGATGCCCGCGTCGCCCGCGTGCTCCTCGCGCAGGAAGCCCAGCAGCTGCTTCTTGGGGTCGGCCTTCGGCACGATCCGGTACTGGATGTTGGGCCGGTCGAAGCTCGCCACGAAGTGGCGGGCCGTCGGCATGTTCAGCCGCTGGGTGATCTCCTGGTGGGTCGCGTGCGTGGCCGTGGCCGTGAGCGCGATCCGCGGGACGTCCGGCCAGCGCTCGCCGAGCAGGGAGAGGGCCAGGTAGTCGGGGCGGAAGTCGTGGCCCCACTGGGACACGCAGTGCGCCTCGTCGATCGCGAAGACGGCGATCTTGCCCCGGGAGAGCAGATCGAGGGTGGAGTCCAGCCGCAGTCGCTCGGGGGCCAGGTACAGCAGGTCCAGTTCGCCCGCCAGGAACTCGGCCTCGACCACCCGGCGCTCGTCGAAGTCCAGAGTGGAGTTCATGAACCCGGCGCGCACACCGAGCGCCCGCAGCGCGTCGACCTGGTCCTGCATCAGCGCGATGAGCGGCGAGACGACCACGCCCGTACCGGGTCTGACCAGGGACGGGATCTGATAGCACAGCGACTTGCCGCCGCCGGTCGGCATGAGCACGACGGCGTCTGAGCCGGCCACGACATGCTCGATGACCGCTTCCTGCTCGCCGCGGAAGGCGTCGTACCCGAAGACCCTGTGCAGCGTGGCAAGAGCCTCACTCTCGGCTACCGCTGTCATTCCACCGATCCCGCCCGTCCCACCCATCGCCGTGCCCCCGTACGTCGTGCCTCGACCACTGCGTCCACGATAGGCGCCCGCACCGACAGCCCCGGAGTTATCCACAGGCTTCACCCGTTCTCTCTCGTGATCGCCCGACAGGCTGGGGTGACGGCGACCCGATCCGGGAACCGACAGGCGCCCTCACACGCAACCGCCCGGCACCCCGAAACAGGGGTGCCGGGCGGCCGCATGTGCGGATCGGTCAGCGCACGAACACTCCCGCCTGGCTCGCCAGGTCCAGGAAGTACTGCGGTGCCACACCGAGTACCAGCGTGACGGCGACGCCCACCGCAATGGCCGTCGTCGTCATCGCCGACGGCACGGCGACGGTCGGGCCCTCGGGCCGCGGTTCGCTGAAGAACATCAGCACGATGACGCGGATGTAGAAGAACGCGGCGATCGCCGACGAGATCACGCCGACCACGACCAGCGGGGCCGCGCCGCCCTCCGCCGCCGCCTTGAACACGGCGAACTTCCCGGCGAAGCCGGAGGTCAGCGGAATGCCCGCGAAGGCCAGCAGGAACACCGCGAACACGGCCGCCACCAGCGGCGAACGGCGCCCGAGACCGGCCCACTTGGACAGGTGCGTCGCCTCACCACCGGCATCCCGTACGAGCGTGACCACCGCGAACGCGCCGATCGTCACGAACGAGTAGGCGGCCAGATAGAAGAGGACGGACGACACTCCGTCCGGCGTGGTCGCGATGACGCCCGCGAGGATGAAGCCCGCGTGCGCGATCGACGAGTACGCCAGCAGGCGCTTGATGTCGGTCTGTGTGATCGCGACGATCGCACCGCCGAGCATGGTGACGATCGCGACCGCCCACATGACCGGCCGCCAGTCCCAGCGCAGGCCGGGCAGCACGACGTACAGGATCCTGAGCAGCGCTCCGAACGCGGCCACCTTGGTCGCGGCCGCCATGAAGCCGGTGACCGGGGTCGGCGCGCCCTGATAGACGTCCGGCGTCCACATGTGGAACGGCACCGCGCCCACCTTGAACAGCAGGCCCATCACGATCATCGCGGCGCCGATGAGCAGCAGTGCGTCGTTGCCCATGGTGTCCGCGAGGGCCGGGGTGACGTTCGTGACCGTGCCGTCGACGACCTGGGCGATCGTGGCGTACGACACCGAGCCCGCGTAGCCGTACAGCAGCGCGATGCCGAACAGCGTGAACGCGGAGGCGAACGCGCCGAGCAGGAAGTACTTGACCGCGGCCTCCTGCGACATCAGCCGCTTGCGGCGGGCGAGCGCGCACAGCAGGTACAGCGGCAGCGAGAAGACTTCCAGGGCGATGAACAGCGTCAACAGGTCATTGGCCGCGGGGAAGACCAGCATGCCCGCGATCGCGAACAGCAGCAGGGGGAACACCTCGGTGGTGGTGAACCCCGCCTTGACCGCGGCCTTTTCGCTGTCGCTGCCCGGCACGGAGGCGGCCTGCGCGGCGAACGAGTCCACCCGGTTGCCGTGCGCCGCCGGGTCCAACCTCCGTTCGGCGAAGGTGAACAGGCCCACCAGACCGGCCAGCAGGATGGTGCCCTGGAGGAACAGTGCCGGGCCGTCGACGGCGATCGCTCCCATCGCCGCGATGCCCGCACGGGTGGTGCCGTATCCGTCCGCCGCGAGCGCGACGACCGCGGCGAACGCGGCGACGAGCGCGACCACGGAGACGAACACCTGCACGTAGTAGCGGGCCTTGCGCGGCACCAGCGCCTCGACCAGTACCCCGACCACCGCCGCACCGACGACGATCAGGGTCGGCGACAATTGTCCGTATTCGATCTTCGGCGACTCGATCTTCGAGATCGGATCGGCCGCGGTTGTCCACAGGCTGTGGACGACTGCTGTACTCACTTGGCCGCCTCCACCTCGGGCTGGGGATCCTTCTGGTCCACGTCGGACATGGTCTGCTGGACCGCCGGGTTGACGATGTCCGTGACGGGCTTCGGGTAGACGCCCAGGACGATCAGCAACGCGACCAGCGGGGCGACGACCACGAGTTCACGCACCCTGAGATCCGGCATCGCCGCCACTTCGGGCTTCACCGGGCCGGTCATCGTCCTCTGGTAGAGGACGAGGGTGTACAGCGCGGCGAGGACGATGCCGAAGGTGGCGATGATGCCGATCACCGGGTAGCGCGCGAACGTGCCGACCAGGACCAGGAATTCACTCACGAAGGGCGCGAGCCCCGGCAGCGACAGGGTCGCCAGACCTCCGATCAGGAAGGTCCCGGCGAGCACCGGAGCGACCTTCTGCACGCCTCCGTAGTCCGCGATGAGCCGCGAGCCGCGCCGCGAGATCAGGAAGCCGGCCACCAGCATCAACGCGGCCGTCGAGATTCCGTGGTTGACCATGTACAGCGTCGCGCCCGACTGGCCCTGGCTGGTCATCGCGAAGATGCCCATGATGATGAACCCGAAGTGCGAGATCGACGCGTACGCCACCAGCCGCTTGATGTCCCGCTGGCCCACGGCGACCAGCGCCCCGTAGATGATGCTGATCAGCGCCAGTACGAGGATGGCGGGCGTCGCCCACTTCGACGCCTCCGGGAACAGCTGGAGGCAGAAGCGGAGCATCGCGAAGGTGCCCACCTTGTCGACGACCGCCGTGATGAGGACGGCGACCGGAGCGGTGGCCTCCCCCATCGCGTTGGGCAGCCAGGTGTGCAGCGGCCACAGCGGGGCCTTCACCGCGAAGGCGAAGAAGAAGCCCAGGAACAGCCAGCGTTCGGTGTTGGTCGCCATGTCGAGCGAGCCGTTGGCCCGCGCCTCGGCGATCTCCGTCAGCGAGAAGTTCCCGGCGACCACATACAGGCCGATCACCGCGGCCAGCATGATCAGGCCGCCGACCAGGTTGTAGAGCAGGAACTTCACCGCCGCGTACGACCGTTGCGTCGACGCCGCCTTCTCTCCGTGCTCGTGGGCACGGTCCCCGAAGCCGCCGATGAGGAAGTACATCGGGATCAGCATGGCTTCGAAGAAGATGTAGAAGAGGAAGACGTCGGTGGCCTCGAAGGAGATGATCACCATCGCCTCGACGGCCAGGATGAGGGCGAAGAAGCCCTGCGTCGGACGCCAGCGCCTGCTTCCGGTCTCCAGGGGGTCGGCGTCGTGCCAGCCCGCGAGGATGATGAACGGGATCAGCAGGGCGGTCAGCACGAGCAGCACCACCGCGATGCCGTCCACACCCAGCTCGTATTTGACCCCGAACTCCGCGATCCAGGCGTGGGATTCGGTGAGCTGGTAGCGGTCGCCGTCCGGATCGAAACGCACCAGCGTCGTGATGGCCAGCCCGAGGGTGGCCAACGAGACCAGCAGCGCCAGCCACTTGGCGGCGGTGCGCTGCGCGGCCGGTACGGCGGCCGTGGCGATCGCCCCGATGGCCGGGAGCGCCGCCGTCGCTGTCAGCAGTGGAAAGGACATCGGTATCAGACCGCCCTCATCAGCAGGGTCGCGGCGACGAGGATGGCCGCACCGCCGAACATCGAGAACGCGTACGACCGCGCATAGCCGTTCTGCAGCTTGCGCAAGCGTCCGGAGAGGCCGCCGACCGAGGCCGCCGTGCCGTTGACGACTCCGTCGACCAGGGTGTGGTCGACGTACACCAGGGACCGCGTGAGGTGCTCGCCGCCGCGGACCAGGACGACGTGGTTGAAGTCGTCCTGGAGCAGGTCGCGGCGGGCGGCCCGGGTGAGCAGCGATCCGCGCGGGGCGAGGACCGGGACCGGGCGGCGGCCGTACTGGGCGTAGGCGAGGGCGACGCCGAGCACCAGGACCACCATGGTGGCCAGGGTGACCGTGGTCGCGCTGAGCGGAGAGTCGCCGTGGTCGTGCCCGGTGACGGGCTCCAGCCAGTGCAGGAAGCGGTCGCCGATGCTGAAGAACCCGCCGGCGAAGACCGATCCGAAGGCCAGCACGATCATCGGGATCGTCATGGACCGCGGCGACTCGTGCGGGTGCGGCTCATGGCCGTCCGCATCGGGCTGCCAGCGCTTCTCGCCGAAGAAGGTCATCAGCATCACGCGCGTCATGTAGAACGCCGTGATGGCCGCGCCCAGCAGGGCCGCGCCGCCGAGGATCCAGCCCTCTGTGCCGCCCTTGGCGAACGCCGCCTCGATGATCTTGTCCTTGGAGAAGAAGCCGGACAGGCCGGGGAAGCCGATGATGGCGAGATAGCCGAGGCCGAAGGTGACGAAGGTGATCGGCATGTAGGTGCGCAGGCCACCGTACTTGCGCATGTCGACCT
This sequence comes from Streptomyces sp. NPDC051963, assembly GCF_044593495.1. Lineage (NCBI taxonomy): Bacteria > Bacillati > Actinomycetota > Actinomycetes > Kitasatosporales > Streptomycetaceae > Streptomyces > Streptomyces sp. NPDC051963. The sequence goes on from NZ_JBIUCC010000009.1 coordinate 398,100, forward strand.
CGTCGTTCATGCCGTGCATCACCGAACCGGCGCCGAGGAACAGCCCGGCCTTGAAGAAGCCGTGCGTCACCAGGTGCATGATCGCGAAGACGTAGCCGATGGGGCCGAGGCCCGCGGCGAGGATCATGTAGCCGATCTGCGACATGGTCGAGCCGGCCAGCGCCTTCTTGATGTCGTCCTTCGCGCAACCGACGATCGCACCGAACAGGAGCGTGACGGCACCGACGATGGTGACCACCAGCTGCGCGTCGGGCGCCGCGTTGAAGATCGCGCCGGAGCGGACGATCAGGTAGACGCCCGCGGTCACCATCGTCGCGGCGTGGATGAGGGCCGAGACCGGGGTCGGGCCCTCCATCGCGTCCCCGAGCCAGGACTGAAGCGGCACCTGGGCGGACTTGCCGCAGGCTGCCAGGAGCAGCATCAGGGCGATACCCGTGAGTGTGCCCTCGCTCGCGTCCGAGGAGAGGCCCGCCTCTTCGTGGGTGCCGAGCACCGGGCCGAACGCGAAGGTCCCGAACGTCGTGAACATCAGCATGATCGCGATCGACAGGCCCATGTCGCCGACCCGGTTGACCAGGAAGGCCTTCTTGGCGGCGGTCGCCGCGCTGGGCTTGTGCTGCCAGAAGCCGATCAGCAGGTAGGACGCGAGACCGACGCCCTCCCAGCCGACGTACAGCAGGAGGTAGTTGTCGGCTAGGACGAGCAGCAGCATCGCCGCGAGGAACAGGTTCAGGTAGCCGAAGAAGCGGCGGCGCCGCTCGTCGTGCTCCATGTACCCGATCGAGTAGAGGTGGATCAGCGAGCCGACGCCGGTGATCAGCAGCACGAACGTCATCGACAGCTGGTCGAGCTGGAAGGCGACGTCCGCCTGGAAGCTCTCGACCGGTACCCAGCTGAACAGGTGCTGGCTGAGCTCGCGTTCCTCGGCGCCCTTCCCCAGCATGTCGACGAAGAGGACGACGCCGATCACGAAGGAAGCGGCCGCGAGGACCGTCCCGATCCAGTGGCCGACGGCATCGAGCCGCCGACCGCCGCACAGCAGTACGGCCGCTCCGAGCAGAGGCGCCGCGATCAGCAGCGCAATCAGGTTCTCCACGATTCAGCGACCCCTCAGAGCTTCATCAGGCTGGCGTCGTCGACCGAGGCCGAGTGGCGGGAACGGAACAGCGACACGATGATCGCGAGCCCGACCACGACCTCCGCGGCGGCGACGACCATCGTGAAGAACGCGATGACCTGACCGTCGAGATTGCCGTGCATCCGGGAGAAGGCGACCAGCGCGAGGTTGCAGGCGTTGAGCATCAGCTCGACGCACATGAAGAGGACGATCGCGTTCCGCCGGATGAGCACGCCGGTGGCGCCGATCGTGAACAACAGGGCGGCGAGATACACGTAGTTGACCGGGTTCACTTCGACGCCTCCCCGCTGTTCGTGCGCTCCAGACGGTCTTCGGCGCGCTGCTCCAGGGCCTTGAGGTCGCTGATCGCCTCGGCGGACACATCACGGATCTGGCCGCGCTCACGCAGCGTCTTGCTGACGGTGAGCTCGGACGGGGTGCCGTCGGGCAGGAGGCCCGCGATGTCCACCGCGTTGTGCCGGGCGTAGACACCGGGCGCGGGCAGCGGCGGAAGGTGCTTGCCCTCGCGCACGCGCTCCTCGGCCAGCTCGCGCTGGGTCTTGGCCCGCTCGGTGCGCTCGCGGTGGGTGAGGACCATGGCGCCGATGGCCGCCGTGATGAGCAGGGCTCCGGTGATTTCGAAGGCGAAGACGTACTTGGTGAAGAGGAGGGTCGCGATGCCCTCCACATTGCCGTTCGCGTTCGCCTGCGCCAGGCCGTTGAACTCCTTCAGGGAGGCGTTGCCGATGCCCGCGACCAGGAGGATGCCGAAGCCGAGCCCGCAGAGAAGGGCCAGCCAACGCTGGCCCTTGATGGTCTCCTTCAAGGAGTCCGCCGCCGTCACGCCGACGAGCATCACCACGAAGAGGAACAGCATCATGATCGCGCCGGTGTAGACGACGATCTGCACGACGCCCAGGAAGTAGGCGCCGTTGGCGAGGTAGAACACCGCCAGAATGATCATGGTCCCGGCGAGGCAGAGCGCGCTGTGCACGGCCCTTCTCATGAAGACGGTGCACAGGGCGCCGATCACCGCGACGGTGCCGAGGACCCAGAACTGGAAGGCCTCTCCGGTGGAGGTCGAATAGGCGGCGAGCTGCGCGCTCATGCGCCCACCCCCTTTTCCTCGGGCTTCTCTCCCTTGGAGACGGCCGTCTGCGGCTCGGTGCCGGGCGCGGCCTCCGTGACCAGGCCCCGGTAGTAGTCCTGCTCGTCCATCCCCGGGTAGATGGCGTGCGGCGAGTCGACCATGCCGTCCTCGAGGCCGGCCAGCAGCTGCTCCTTGGTGTAGATCAGGTTGGCGCGGCTGGAGTCGGCGAGCTCGAACTCGTTCGTCATCGTCAACGCGCGCGTGGGGCACGCCTCGATGCACAGGCCGCACAGGATGCAGCGGGCGTAATTGATCTGGTAGACGCGGCCGTACCGCTCGCCCGGCGAGTAGCGCTCCTCGTCCGTGTTGTCCGCGCCCTCGACATAGATCGCGTCGGCGGGACAGGCCCAGGCGCACAGCTCGCAGCCGACGCACTTCTCCAGGCCGTCCGGATGGCGGTTGAGCTGGTGCCGTCCGTGGAACCGTGGGGCGGTGGTCTTCTGCTGCTCCGGGTACTGCTCGGTCAGCCGCTTCTTGAACATGGCCTTGAAGGTCACGCCGAAGCCGGCCACGGGGTTCTGGAAACCAGGCTTCGTCTGCCCGGCCTCCTTGGGCTCCTCAGCCATCGGACGCCTCCTTTCCATCCAGAGATCCGTCACTGGCAGTATCCGGCCCACCACTGACAATCAACTCCCGCTCGCGGCGCGAACGGCGCCGGGGCACCGGCGGCAACTCCTGTCCCGGCAGTGGCGGTACGGGGAATCCGCCCGCCATCGGGTCGAAGGCCGGGGGCCCTTCGGCGGACCGGTCGGCCGCCTTCCCCTTCTCGCGGAACATGTCGGCGAGGAAGGAGAGCAGCAGCAGGGCGAGGACACCGCCACCGACATAGAGGGCGATATCGGCGAAGTCGTAGTTCTCGTTCCGCAGCGTCCGCACCGTGGCGACCAGCATCAGCCAGACCACGGAGACCGGGATGAGAACCTTCCAGCCGAGCTTCATCAGCTGGTCGTAGCGGACCCGCGGGAGCGTGCCGCGCAGCCAGATGAAGAAGAACAACAGCAACTGGACCTTGACGACGAACCAGAGCATCGGCCACCAGCCGTGGTTCGCGCCCTCCCAGAAGGTGCTGACCGGCCAGGGTGCCCGCCAGCCGCCCAGGAAGAGCGTGGTCGCCACCGCCGAGACGGTCACCATGTTCACGTACTCGGCGAGCATGAACATCGCGAACTTGATCGACGAGTACTCGGTGTTGAAGCCGCCGACCAGGTCGCCCTCGGACTCCGGCATGTCGAACGGCGCGCGGTTGGTCTCGCCGACCATCGTGACGATGTAGATCACGAAGGAGACCGGCAGCAGGATGATGTACCAGCGGTCCTGCTGCGCCTCGACGATCGCCGACGTGGACATCGACCCCGAGTAGAGGAAGACGGAGGCGAAGGCGGCGCCCATGGCGATCTCGTACGAGATCATCTGTGCGCAGGAGCGCAGGCCGCCGAGGAGCGGATAGGTGGATCCGGAACTCCAGCCCGCAAGGACGATGCCGTAGATGCCGACCGAGGCGACCGCGAGGATGTAGAGCATCGCGATCGGCAGGTCGGTGAGCTGCATCGTGGTGCGGTGGCCGAAGATCGAGATCTCGTTGCCGGCCGGCCCGAAGGGGATCACCGCGATCGCCATGAAGGCCGGGACGGCCGCGACGATCGGCGCGAGGACGTAGACCGCCTTGTCCGCGCGTTTGACGATGAGGTCTTCCTTGAGCATCAGCTTGATGCCGTCGGCGAGCGACTGGAGCATGCCCCAGGGGCCGTGCCGGTTGGGGCCGATGCGCAGCTGCATCCAGGCAACGACCTTGCGCTCCCAGACGATGGAGAAGAGCACGGTCACCATCAGGAAGGCGAAGCAGAACACCGCCTTGATGACGACCAGCCACCAGGGGTCGCGGCCGAACATCGAGAGGTCTTCAGCGGCGAAGTACGCGTTCATGCCTCCACCTCCTTGGGGGCCTCGGACGGACGGGTTGCCGGGCCGATGCGGACGAGGGAGCCGGGCAGCGCCCCGGTGTCGGAGGCGACGCCCCCGCCGGTGGAGTTCAGCGGGAGCCAGACCACCCGGTCGGGCATCTCCGTGATCCTGAGGGGCAGTTCGACCGATCCCGCGGTTCCGGTCACGGCGAGGATGTCGCCGTCCTTGACGCCCGCCTCGGCGGCCGTCGCGGCCGACACACGCGCGTGGGCGGCGTGCCGGGTCCCGGCGAGCGCGTCGTCGCCTTCCTGGAGGCGACCCTGGTCGAGCAGCAACCGGTGTCCGGCGAGCACGGCCTCCCCGGCGGCCGGCCGCGGCAGCACGCCCGCGGTCTCCAGCGGTTCGGTGGCCCGCGGCCCGTCCCAGGCACCGAGCCGGTCCAGCTCCGCACGCGCGGTACGCAGATCCGGCAGCCCCAGGTGTACGTCCATGGCGTCGGCCAGCATCTGAAGTGCACGCGCGTCGGTCGGCGCGAGGGTGCGGGTCATCTGGTCGGGCTTGAGCGCGGCCTCGAAGAGACGCACTCGGCCTTCCCAGTTGAGGAACGTGCCGGCCTTCTCGGCCACCGCGGCGACGGGCAGCACGACGTCGGCGAGCTCGGTGACCTCGCTGGGCCGCAGCTCCAGTGACACCACGAAGCCCACCTCGTGAAGTGCTTCACGCGTGCGTGCCGGGTCGGGCAGGTCGGCGATCTCGACGCCCGCCACGAGCAGCGCCTGGAGTTCGCCGGCGACAGCGGCCTCGACGATCTGGCCGGTGTCACGGCCGTAGCGGTGCGGGAGTTCGGCGACACCCCAAACCGCTGCGACCTCCTCACGCGCGCGTGGGTCGGTGGCCGGGCGCCCGCCGGGCAGCACCGACGGCAGCGCACCCGCCTCGATCGCGCCCCGCTCGCCGGCCCGGCGCGGGATCCACACCAGTTGGGCGCCGGTCGCGGACGCGGCCCGTACCGCGGCGGTGAGCCCGCCCGCCACCGCGGCCAGCCGCTCACCGACGACGATCACCGCACCCTCGGTGCGCACCGCCTCGGCGGCTTTCGCGCCGTCGTCCTCCAGGCCCACCCCGCTCGCGAGCGCGTCCAGCCACTCGGTCTCGGTGCCGGGAGCGGCGGGCAGCAGCGTGCCTCCCGCCTTCTCCAGCCCACGCGTGGCGTGCGTGGCCAGCGCGAACACCTTCTGCCCGTGTCCCCGCCATGCCTTGCGCAGCCGCAGGAAGACGCCGGGCGCCTCCTCTTCGGCCTCGAACCCGACCAGCAGGACCGCGGGCGCCTTCTCCAGAGAGGTGTACGTGACGCCCGTACCGTCGAGATCCCGGCCCCGCCCGGCGACCCGGGCGGCCAGGAAGTCGGCCTCCTCGCCGGTGTGCACGCGCGCGCGGAAGTCGATGTCGTTCGTGTCGAGCGCCACGCGCGCGAACTTGCTGTAGGCGTAGGCATCCTCGACGGTGAGACGGCCGCCGGTCAGCACGCCGGTGCGACCACGTGAGGCGAGCAGCCCCTGGGCTGCGATCTGAAGGGCTTCGGGCCACGAAGCGGGGACCAGCTCGCCCTCGGCGTTGCGCACCAGCGGCGTATCGATCCGGCCCCGCTGCTGCGCGTACCGGAAGCCGAAGCGCCCCTTGTCGCAGATCCACTCTTCGTTGACCTCGGGGTCGTTGGCCGCGAGGCGTCGCATGACCTTGCCGCGCCGGTGGTCGGTGCGGGTCGCGCAGCCGCCGGAGCAGTGCTCGCACACGGAGTGCGAGGAGACGAGGTCGAAGGGGCGGGAGCGGAAGCGGTACGCCGCCGAGGTGAGCGCGCCGACCGGGCAGATCTGGATGGTGTTGCCGGAGAAGTACGACTCGAAGGGGTCGCCCTCACCGGTACCGACCTGCTGGAGCGCGCCCCGCTCGAGGAGCTCGATCATCGGGTCGCCCGCGATCTGGTTGGAGAACCGGGTGCAGCGGGCGCAGAGCACGCACCGCTCCCGGTCCAGCAGCACCTGCGTGGAGATCGGGACCGGCTTCTCGTAGGTCCGCTTCTTCCCTTCGAAGCGGGACTCGGCCTGGCCGTGCGACATGGCCTGGTTCTGCAGCGGGCACTCGCCGCCCTTGTCGCAGACAGGGCAGTCCAGCGGGTGGTTGATGAGCAGCAGCTCCATCACACCGTGCTGCGCCTTCTCGGCGACCGGCGAGGTGAGGTGGGTCTTCACCACCATCCCGTCCGTGCACGTGATCGTGCAGGACGCCATCGGCTTGCGCTGGCCCTCGACCTCGACGATGCACTGACGGCAGGCGCCGGCCGGATCGAGGAGGGGATGGTCGCAGAACCGGGGGATCTCGATGCCGAGTTGTTCGGCGGCCCGGATGACCAGGGTGCCCTTGGGCACGCTGATCTCCACGCCGTCGATCGTCAGCGTGACGAGGTCTTCCGGCGGGACCGCCGCCTCTCCCCCTCCGGAGGGAGCGTTGGTGGTCACGGTCATGCGTTCACCTCCGTGCGGTCGGCCCAGGCCGTCGACTTGGCCGGGTCGAAGGGGCAGCCGCGGCCCGTGATGTGCTGCTCGTACTCCTCGCGGAAGTACTTCAGCGAGGAGAAGATCGGCGAGGCGGCACCGTCGCCGAGGGCGCAGAAGGACTTGCCGTTGATGTTGTCGGCGATGTCGCCCAGCTTGTCGAGGTCGGTCATCACGCCCTTGCCGGCCTCGATGTCGCGCAGCAACTGCACGAGCCAGTACGTCCCTTCGCGGCACGGGGTGCACTTGCCGCAGGACTCGTGGGCGTAGAACTCGGTCCAGCGGGTGACGGCGCGCACGACGCAGGTCGTCTCGTCGAAGCACTGGAGGGCCTTCGTGCCGAGCATGGAACCCGCGGCGCCCACTCCTTCGTAGTCAAGAGGGACGTCGAGGTGCTCGTCGGTGAACATCGGCGTCGAGGACCCGCCCGGCGTCCAGAACTTGAGGCGATGCCCCGGCCGCATGCCACCGCTCATGTCGAGGAGCTGGCGGAGCGTGATGCCGAGCGGCGCCTCGTACTGGCCCGGATTGGTGACATGGCCGCTGAGCGAGTAGAGCGTGAAGCCAGGCGACTTCTCGCTGCCCATCGACCTGAACCATTCCTTGCCGTTTTTCAGGATGGCGGGAACTGACGCGATCGATTCGACGTTATTCACCACAGTCGGGCAGGCATAGAGGCCCGCGACGGCAGGGAAGGGGGGACGGAGCCGCGGTTGACCCCGACGGCCTTCGAGCGAGTCGAGCAGTGCGGTCTCTTCACCGCAGATGTACGCGCCGGCGCCCGCGTGCACGGTGATATCGAGATCGAGGCCGCTACCGAGGATGTTCTTGCCGAGGTAGCCGGCCGCATAGGCCTCGCTCACGGCCGAGTGCAACCGCCGCAGCACTGGGACGACTTCACCACGCAGATAGATGAAGGCATGCGACGACCTGATGGCATAACACGCGATGATCATGCCCTCGATGAGGCTGTGCGGGTTCGCGAAGAGGAGCGGGATGTCCTTACAGGTTCCCGGCTCCGATTCGTCGGCGTTGACAACTAGATAGTGCGGTTTTCCATCGCCCTGCGGAATGAACTGCCATTTCATTCCCGTCGGGAATCCCGCGCCACCGCGGCCACGCAGCCCGGACTCCTTCACATACGCGATGAGGTCGTCCGGCGACATGGCGAGTGCCTTGCGAAGCCCCTCGTATCCTTCGTGCCTTCGGTAGACGTCCAGCGTCCAGGACCTGTCCTCGTCCCAGAAGGCCGACAGCACGGGTGCGAGCAGCTTCTCCGGACTCGTGTCCTTGAACTCGGGTGCCAAGGTCATCACTCCCCCTCCTCGGCGGTAGGCCCTGCCGGGTGGGCCGGGTCGGAGGCCGATGTGTCCTGCGGCGCGTCGTGCGAGCTCAGGTGCTCCCCTGGCGACGGCTCGTGTACGGCCCTGTCCTGCGGCTCGGTGTGCGGGCCGCCCTCCCGCGGATGGACCACGCGCGCGGGTGCGACCTCTCCCCTGGCCAGGCGGAGGCCCACCAGCGAAGCGGGTCCCGCTCCGCCGCTTGCCTCGACGGCCCCGGGCCGCTCGTCGGGGAAGCCGGCCAGGATCCGGGCGGTCTCCTTGAAGCTGCACAGCGGCGCCCCGCGCGTGGGCTCGACCGGGCGCCCCGCACGGAGGTCGTCGACGAGGCGCTTGGCGCTCACCGGGCTCTGGTTGTCGAAGAACTCCCAGTTGACCATCACGACCGGCGCGAAGTCGCAGGCCGCATTGCACTCGATGTGTTCCAGGGTGACCTTGCCGTCCTCGGTGGTCTCCCCGTTGCCGACGCCGAGGTGCTCCTGGAGCTCCTCGAAGATCGCGTCCCCGCCCATCACCGCGCAGAGCGTGTTGGTGCAGACGCCTACCTGGTAGTCACCGCTCGGCCTGCGCCGGTACATCGTGTAGAAGGTCGCGACCGCGGTGACCTCGGCCGTGGTCAGGTCCAGCATGTCCGCGCAGAACTGCATCCCGGTGCGCGTGACATGGCCCTCCTCCGCCTGCACGAGGTGCAGCAACGGCAGGAGTGCGGACCGGGAGTCCGGGTAGCGGGCGATGACCTCGCGCGCGTCCGTCTCCAGCCGCGTTCGAACGTCGTCCGGGTAGTCGGGCGCGGGCAGTTGGGGCATGCCCAGGCTGACACCCTCGGGGGTGGTGGTCACCGGTCGACGCCTCCCATCACGGGGTCGATGGACGCGACGGCGACGATGACGTCGGCCACCTGGCCGCCCTCGCACATCGCCGCCATGGCCTGAAGATTGGTGAAGGACGGGTCGCGGAAGTGGACCCGGAAGGGGCGGGTGCCTCCGTCGGACACGGCGTGCACCCCGAGTTCGCCCTTGGGGGACTCGACCGCTGCGTACGCCTGCCCCGGCGGCACGCGGAAGCCCTCTGTCACCAGCTTGAAGTGGTGGATCAGGGCCTCCATGGAGGTGCCCATGATCTTCTTGATGTGATCGAGGGAGTTGCCGAGCCCGTCCGGTCCCAGCGCGAGCTGGGCGGGCCAGGCGATCTTCTTGTCGGCGACCATGACCGGTCCGGGCTGCAGCCGGTCCAGGCACTGCTCGACGATCCTGAGCGACTGGCGCATCTCTTCCAGGCGGATCAGGAAGCGGCCGTAGGAGTCGCAGGTGTCGGTGGTCGGGATGTCGAAGTCGTAGGTGTCGTAGTCGCAGTAGGGCTGCGTCTTGCGCAGGTCGTGCGGCAGGCCGGTGGAGCGCAGGATCGGGCCGGTGGCACCGAGGGCCATGCAGCCGGACAGGTCGAGATAGCCGACGTCCTGCATACGGGCCTTGAAGATGGGGTTCCCGGTGGCGAGCTTGTCGTACTCCGGGAGGTTCTTCTTCATCTTCTTCACGAACTCGCGGATGTGGTCCACCGCACCGGGCGGCAGATCCTGCGCGAGCCCGCCGGGGCGGATGTACGCGTGGTTCATCCTGAGGCCCGTGATGAGCTCGTAGATGTCGAGAATCATTTCACGATCACGGAATCCGTAGATCATGATCGTGGTGGCGCCGAGCTCCATGCCGCCGGTGGCGATGCACACCAGGTGGGACGACAGCCGGTTCAGCTCCATCAGGAGCACCCGGATGATCTTGGCGCGCTCGGTGATCTCGTCCTCGATGCCGAGGAGCTTCTCGACGGCGAGACAGTAGGCGGTCTCGTTGAAGAAGGACGTCAGGTAATCCATGCGCGTGACGAAGGTGGTGCCCTGCGTCCACGTGCGGAACTCGAGGTTCTTCTCGATGCCGGTGTGGAGGTAGCCGATGCCGCAGCGGGCCTCGGTGACCGTCTCGCCGTCGATCTCCAGGATCAGGCGGAGCACCCCATGGGTGGAGGGGTGCTGGGGGCCCATGTTGACGACGATGCGCTCGTCGTCGGCGCGGGCCGCGGACTGGACGACCTCGTCCCAGTCGCCACCGGTGACCGTGTACACGGTGCCCTCGGTGGTCTCACGCGGAGTTGCGTGCTGCGTGCTCATGAGTACGACCTCCGCTGGTCCGGAGCCGGGATCTGGGCGCCCTTGTACTCGACGGGGATGCCGCCGAGGGGGTAGTCCTTGCGCTGCGGGTGGCCCTGCCAGTCGTCCGGCATCATGATCCGCGTCAGGGCCGGGTGACCGTCGAAGACGATCCCGAAGAAGTCGTAGGTCTCGCGCTCGTGCCAGTCGTTCGTCGGATAGACGGAGACCAGGGACGGGATGTGCGGGTCGGCGTCCGGGGCGCTGACTTCGAGGCGGATCAGCCGGTTACGGGTGATCGAGCGCAGGTGGTAGACGGCGTGCAGCTCGCGGCCCTTGTCGTGGAGATAGTGGACACCGCTCACGCCCGTGCAGAGTTCGAAGCGCAGGGCGGGGTCGTCGCGCAGTGTGCGGGCGACACGGAGCAGGTGCTCACGTTCGATGTGGAAGGTGAGCTCGCCACGGTCGACGACCGTCTTCTCGATCGCGTTCTCGGGAAGGAGGCCCTGTTCCTCCAGTGCGCCCTCGAGCTCGTCGGCGACCTCGTCGAACCAGCCGCCGTAGGGGCGGGCGGTCGGTCCCGGCAGCCGGATCGAGCGGACCAGGCCGCCGTAGCCGGAGGTGTCGCCGCCGTTGCTGGCGCCGAACATGCCGCGCTGGACGCGGATCTCCTCACCGCCCTCGCCACGCTGGCCGGGGAGGTTGTCGGTGCCGAGGTCCTTCTCGGGGTTCACACCGTTCGCGCCGGTGCCGTTGGCGTCGCTCACCGCAGCAGCCCCTTCATCTCGATCGTCGGCAGGGCCTTGAGGGCCGCTTCCTCCGCTTCACGAGCCGCCTCCTCGGCGTTCACGCCGAGCTTGGAGGTCTGGATCTTGTGGTGGAGCTTGAGGATCGCGTCCATCAGCATCTCCGGCCGTGGCGGGCAGCCGGGCAGATAGATGTCGACCGGGACGATGTGGTCGACGCCCTGGACGATGGCGTAGTTGTTGAACATGCCGCCGGAGGAGGCGCACACCCCCATGGAGATCACCCACTTGGGGTTCGGCATCTGGTCATAGACCTGCCGCAGCACCGGCGCCATCTTCTGGCTGACCCGGCCCGCGACGATCATCAAGTCCGCCTGGCGCGGTGATCCGCGGAAGACCTCCATGCCGAAGCGCGCCAGGTCGTAGCGGCCGGCGCCGGTGGTCATCATCTCGATGGCGCAGCAGGCGAGGCCGAACGTGGCGGGGAAGACGGACGACTTACGCACCCAGCCCGCGGCCTGCTCGACGGTGGTCAGCAGGAAGCCGCTCGGCAGCTTTTCTTCGAGTCCCATGAGTTAAAGGCCCCTCAGTCCCATTCCAGACCGCCGCGCCGCCATACGTACGCGTAGGCCACGAAGACGGTGAGCACGAAGAGCAGCATCTCCACGAGCCCGAAAACACCCAGGGCGTCGAAGGTGACGGCCCACGGGTAGAGGAAGACGATCTCGATGTCGAAGACGATGAAGAGCATCGCCGTCAGGTAGTACTTGATGGGGAAGCGCCCGCCGCCGGCCGGCGTGGGGGTCGGCTCGATACCGCATTCGTAGGCCTCGAGCTTGGCCCGGTTGTACCGCTTCGGACCGATCAGCGTGGCCATGACCACGGAGAAGATCGCAAAGCCTGCCCCGAGGGCTCCCAGTACGAGGATGGGCGCATACGCGTTCACCGCTCCTCGCTCCTCTCAGTCGGCACTGACTGCTGGCGGTTGGTCGGGTTCACACCTGCCTCACCCGTCCCACGAGCCCCGCTCGTCCCGGCGAAGATCGAGAACATGTGAAGCAGGTCACAAGCCCAACTGCCTCGCATCTTATGCCCGGCACTCTGTGATCTGCGACACGGGGTATTGCACAAGCTTTGTGATCTCCACCACCTGACGAAGGATCATGAAGTCGGATGAGCGGTGATCTTCGCACAAGAAGCGTCGGACTGATCACCAGAGGTGATATTTCCGCTCGTCGGCGCAGTTGGGAGGCGGCGTCTCCATATCAAGAGACTTCCCTTGCATGCAAATTCGCGCTGGACGGGACGCCTTGGTAGAGGACCGCGTTCACACATCAGAGGGAGGTGCGGGGCGCGGTGTGGACGCGTGCACGCGTTCACGAGCGGATCCACTGAAGGCGCGCACACAGGACGCACTCAATGCCGTGACCGTTGCGTGACCTCGGACACACTCATGAGAGGCGTCTGAGAGCGGGGCTTGGCCACCTGTCCCAACCGGTGGTAGGTGGGGGGCAATTCGGGCGTATCAAAGAAAGGCCGTGATCACCGGCGGAATGGACTGCGTCCGCAATGTCCGTTACGGCGTCAATAAAGAGTGACGCGCCCGGGATTCGGGGCGCCGATTGAACAACTGTGGCGCACCACACGTTTCTTGAAGGTATGGAGGAGCCCCTGATACCGGTTAGTCCCATGTCCCACACCGCTCACATACGCAGCCACCGGAAACCCCGCCGCAACGCGTCGACAGTCGCGATGCGTGCCGGAGTTGCCGGTGGCATCCTCAGCACCGTGGCAGTGGCCGGCGCGTCCGCTTCGGCGAACGCTGCCGAGCCGGTGACGCAGACGCTCGAACTGCCCACGCTCACCGCCGACCTGGCAGGCCAGGTCGAGCAGTCCGCGGTGGCCACCCAGCTGGCCGCGGCCACCTACGAGCTTCAGGCCGAGCGTGACGCGGCCGCCGCAAAGGCAGCTCAGGAGGCCAAGAAGGACCTCGCCGAGGCGAAGCAGAAGGCCGAGGCCAAGAAGAAGGCTGAGGAGGCCCGCAGGGCCGCCGCCGAGGCCGCCACCTCCCGCGCTTCCGAGCGGACCACGCTCTCCGCCGACACCTCCACGTCGGTGTCCGCCCCGGCCAGCGGCAGTGTCGCGACGGTCATCTCCTTCCTCCAGGCCCAGCTGGGCGACGCCTACGTCATGGGTGCCTCCGGCCCCGACGCGTGGGACTGCTCCAGCCTGGTGCAGGCCGCGTTCAAGCAGGTCGGCGTGGACCTTCCGCGGGTCTCGCAGGACCAGTCGATGGCCGGCACCGATGTCCCCCTGTCCGATGTTCAGGTCGGCGACATCCTGTACTGGGGCGGCAAGGGATCCGCGTACCACGTGGGCGTCTACGTCGGGAACGGCCAGTACCTGGACGCGGCGAACCCGTCCAAGGGCGTTGTGGTCCAGGACCTGTCCGGGTACCCGGCGTCCGGTGCGGTGCGCGTGCTCTGAGCCGCGCACAGCGAACGTACGACCGGAAGGGCCGCAGCCGCTCGGGGGCAGCGGCCCTTCCGGAGTTCCCTCCGGGCGTTCTCCGGGGCGTTCAGCCGAGGTCGAAGGTGTTGGGCAGACCCAGCCGGTAGCGGACCTCGTCGATGCGTTTCAGGGGCTCCATCTCCGGCGGGCGGAACAGCTCCTGGATCTCACAGCGCTCGGCGTCCGAATTGTCCGCGTCCAGCAGCGCGTTGACGGCCAGCCGCGCGGACTCGTTGGCGCCCTCCATCGTCGCCAGGTCCACATCCGTGCGGACGTAGTCGCCCGCGAGATAGAAGCCGGGCACCTTTGTGCGGGCCGTGGGGCGGCTGTAGAGCGTGCCCGTGGGGTGGATGAGGAGTTGCTCGCGGTTCTGCGGGTCACCGCCGCCCAGGCCCGTCACAGCCGGGTCCATGAACCAGCCGAGCCGGTCCTCGTCGGTGAGGGTCGTCTTGCCGGAGTCGTTCAGACCGTCCTTCAGTTGGGCCCAGAGCTCGGCGACGACCTCCTCGCGTGTGCACTCACGGGCCGTCTTGCCGTACAGGATGCCCGGCTTGTCCCACTCGGAGACGATGGCCGAAAGGCAGTCGTGGGCCCGGCCGTCTCCGTAGTCGCGTGCGAAGTCCCGTCCGTCCCAGAACTGGGCCTGGCCGACGGCCGTGACCGACCAGGGTGAGTCGAGGCAGTTGATGTGCCCGTTGACGACGGGCGTCGGGGTGCGCAGGTAGAACATCACGCCGACCATCCAGTCCGTCTGAAGCGCGTCGCAGCGCCCGAGCTGCCGGTCGGCCGCGCGCAGGGCGGAGCCCCACGTGAGACGGGCGTGTTCGACGGGGAGGGCGGAGATGTAGTGGTCGGAGGTGACGGTGCGGTCCTGGCCGCCGTCGCGCGCGGAGACCCGTACGCCGCTCACCCGGCCGCCTTCGTACTGGATCTCCTTGACCTCGGTCCCCAGCACGAACTCGACGCCGAGGGAGCGCAGATGGGTCTCCCACGGATCGATCCAGGCCTCGCTGGTGGGAGCGTTGAGGACCCGGTCGACATCGGCGTCGCCGTCCATGCCGCGGCCGAGGAGACCCCACAGCAGCAGGGCCTCGATGATGATGCGGCCGACGGTTCGGGTGGAGGCGACCTCCGCGCGCGTGGCCACCAGATTGCGGGTCTGGCCGATGCCGAGGAGGGTCTGGTACTCCTCGCTCATCTCCTCCGCGCGGATGAAGTCCCACCAGGAGGTCTTCTCCCACTGGTCCTGGCGGCGGGCCTCGCAGCTGGTGAGGTGGACGAGGAGGCGGTCGGCGAAGTAGGCGGCCTCGTGGGCGGGCAGGCGGGTGCCGAGGTCGAGGACGGACAGGAGCTGGTCCCGTATCCAGGACGGGGTGAGGTCGCCGGGGGCGGGCGGGGTGGTGAGGCGGCGCAGCGGGAAGTGCAGATCGGGGCGGCCGGCCGCACGGGCGAAGAGGGCCTCCGTGCCGCTGCGGAGGTTGTCGTGGACTCCGTTCGCGTTGCCGGGGAAGGGTATGCGGCGCATCGTGTCCGGCAGGTTGCGGTAGAAGCCGGGGAAGAACCGGAAGCCGTGTTCGGCGGGCAGGTCCGCCCTTCCTCCGGCCGCCGTGCCGGGGAAGGGCATCGAGCGGGCCTTGCCGCCGAGGGTGTCGTAGTACTCGTAGACGGTCACCGCGTAGCCGCGCTCGGCGAGTTCGTGGGCGGCGCTGAGTCCGGAGACCCCGCCACCGAGGACGGCGACGCGCTTGCCGGACGCCGCCGCGACCGCGCCCCCGGCAGCTCCTAACGCGAGGGCGACTCCCCCGGCGCCCGCCCCCGCCAGGAAGCGTCTACGGGTGTGACCGGACTGCTGCTCGGGCTGCTGCGTGTGTTCTGTTGTCATGACTACGGGAGGGTAGGGAGGGGCGCCGGAGGCCGGAACCCCGTTTCCCGGCCACCTACAGCATCCACACAACAGCCAGCGGACGAAGGGGAGTTCGGGGTTGCCGGGTCAGGCCTTCGGCGCCACCTTGCTCAGCCCGTTGATGATCCGGTCCATCGCGTCGCCGCCCGTCGGGTCGGTGAGGTTGGCCAGCATTTTCAGGGTGAACTTCATCAGGAGCGGGTGGGTCAGGCCGCGCTGGGTCGCGATCTTCATGACCTTCGGGTTGCCGATGAGCTTCACGAAGGCGCGGCCCAGCGTGTAGTAGCCGCCGTAGGTGTCCTTGAGGACGCGCGGGTAGCGCTGGAGGGCGATCTCACGCTGGGCCGGCGTGGCACGCGCGTGTGCCTGGACGATGACCTCGGCGGCGATCTGGCCGGACTCCATGGCGTAGGCGATGCCCTCGCCGTTGAAGGGGTTCACGAGGCCACCGGCGTCGCCGACCAGCAGCAGGCCCTTGGTGTAGTGGGGCTGGCGGTTGAAGGCCATGGGCAGGGCGGCGCCGCGGATCGGGCCGGTCATGTTGTCCGGGGTGTAGCCCCAGTCCTCGGGCATGGAGGCGCACCAGGCCTTGAGGACCTCGCGCCAGTCCAGTTCCTTGAAGGAGTCGGAGGTGTTCAGGACGCCGAGGCCGACGTTCGACGTGCCGTCGCCCATGCCGAAGATCCAGCCGTAGCCCGGGAGCAGCCGGTCCTCGGCCCCGCGGCGGTCCCACAGCTCCAGCCAGGACTCCAGGTAGTCGTCGTCATGGCGCGGGGAGGTGAAGTACGTACGGACCGCGACGCCCATCGGGCGGTCCTCGCGGCGATGCAGGCCCATCGCCAGGGAGAGGCGGGTGGAGTTGCCGTCGGCGGCGACCACCAGGGGCGCGTGGAAGGTGACCTCGCGTTTGTCCTCGCCCAGCTTGGCGTGCACGCCGGTGATGCGGCCGGTGCGGTCGTCGATGATCGGGGCGCCGACGTTGCAGCGCTCATGCAGACGAGCGCCCGCCTTCTGGGCCTGGCGGGCGAGCTGCTCGTCGAAGTCGTCGCGCTTGCGGACGAGGCCGTAGTCGGGGAAGGAGGCGAGATCCGGCCAGTCCAGCTGGAGCCGCACCCCTCCACCGATGATCCTGAGCCCCTTGTTGCGGAGCCAGCCGGCCTCTTCCGAGATGTCGATGCCCATGGAGACGAGCTGCTTGGTGGCGCGCGGGGTCAGGCCGTCGCCGCACACCTTCTCGCGGGGGAAGCTGGTCTTCTCCAGCAGCAGTACGTCGAGTCCTGCCTTCGCCAGGTGGTACGCGGTCGTGGAGCCTGCTGGCCCCGCGCCGACGACGATCACATCGGCGGTGTTTTCGGAGAGGGGCTCGGTCACGACGGGATCTCCCCAAGTTCGAAATCTGCGTGCCGACGGGCACTGGACATGGGCAGTCTATTCAGCGTTACTGATCACCCGGCTGAAGGGCTGCCCCGTGAACCGAGCGCTCCCCCTGGTACGGCTGCGCGTCCCCACCGACGAGGACGCCGTCGCCTGGCATCGGATCTTCGACGACCCGGACGTCATGGAGTTCCACGGCGGCAAGTCGGCCGAGCTGTCCGTCTACGAGGAACTCACCGCCCGCCAGCGCCGGCACGACGCCGAACGCGGCTTCTGCCTGTGGACCATGCTCGACGAGTCCGGCGAGGTCATCGGCTTCACCGGGGCCCAGCCGTGGGAGCGGGACTGGGGTCCCACGGGCGAGATCGAGATCGGCTGGCGGCTCGGACGGACCTACTGGGGCAAGGGGTATGTCACCGCCGCGGCGCAGATGACGCTGGAGCGGGTGCGGGCGGCGGGGGTTCCGAGCGTCGTGGCGATGGTCCTCGCCGGCAACGCACGGTCGATCGCGGTGACGCAGCGGCTCGGTATGCATCTCGCCGAGGTCTTCACGACGCAGGAGTCGAAGCTGGAGGGGCACTGCTACCGACTCGATCTGTAACTCTGAGTAACTACCTGCTACAGAAAGCCACTTGACGCTTCCGGATGACACCCCCGGGCGGTTACCCTGCCAGTACCGCTGGGGGTGACATCTGTGCGCATAACACCCAAGACGCCCGAAGTGCGCGTCCCGAAGCTGGTCGGTCTGATGGCCATGGACGCGCGCGAGACGGCAGTGGCACAAGGAGTGCTGCTCGCCGCGCCCGACCGGCCCGACTTCCATCTCACGGTCGTCGACTACGTCGTACGGCAGTACCCGCTGCCCGGCGTCGAGGTGCCGCGCGGGGCCGTGGTGACCGTGTGGTTCGACCTCGGTGAGGGCGAGGGCGGCGGAGGCGCGGGCGTGCGCGAGCCACGGATCCCGAATCCGCCCTCGGGCGGAATGCAGCGCGAGCTGGACGCGCCGGGGGACGCCTTCGAGGTGATCCGGTGAAAGGTGATCCGGTGAAAGGTGATCCGATGACGGGTGAGCCGATGACAGACCACCCGGTGACCTGACCTGAGCTCAGCTCTCCTTGAAGCCCCGGTGCAGGGCGACCACCCCGCCGGTCAGGTTCCGCCAGGCCACCTTCGACCAGCCGGCCTTGCGCAGGCGCTCGGCCAGCGCGGGCTGGTCGGGCCAGGCGCGGATGGATTCGGCGAGGTAGACGTAGGCGTCGGGGTTGGACGACACCGTGCGGGCGATCGGCGGCAGGGCGCGCATCAGGTACTCGGTGTAGACCGTGCGGAAGGGCGCCCACGTCGGGTGCGAGAACTCGCAGATCACCACTCGGCCGCCGGGCTTGGTCACCCGGTACATCTCGCGCAGGGCCGCGTCGAAGTCCTGGACGTTGCGCAGCCCGAAGGAAATCGTGACGGCGTCGAAGACATCGTCCCCGAAGGGCAGCTTCGTCGCGTCGCCCGCGGTCAGCGGCAGCCAGGGATGGTTCCGCTTCCCGACCTGGAGCATGCCGAGCGAGAAGTCGCACGGGACGACGTACGCGCCCGTGCGGGCGAAGGGCAGCGACGAGGTCGCCGTACCGGCGGCCAGGTCGAGGATCTTCTGCGCGGGCCGCGCGTCGACCGCCTTTGCCACCTCCTTGCGCCACACCCGGTCCTGGCCGAGCGACAGCACGTCGTTCGTCAGGTCGTACCGTTCCGCGACGTCGTCGAACATCGAGGCGACTTCGTGCGGCTGCTTGTTCAGGGAGGCGCGGGTCACGAGCCCATTCTTGCAGCCGCCCGCACGGAACCGGCCGACGCCCTCACGGCAGCAGCCGCGGCTTCTTCCTCCCGGCCACGTCCTCCACCCAGCCGCACGCCAGCACGAAGACCGCGATCAGGATCCAGCCGATGCCGAACATGAACCACTGGCTCTCCAGCGGCAGGTACGTCTCGAACGCGGGCACGTTCCAGAACTGGTCGATCAGCGGAACGGCGAGGATCAGCGCGATCTCGTGCCAGAGATAGATCGTCACCGCACGGGCGTTGAAGATCGTGACGAGACGGTCCAGCCGCTTGAAGCGGGTCAGCCCGGCGAAGTCGATCCCGAAGTGGGCCTTGGCCCACATCAGCAGCATCACGAACCCGGCCGACCAGAAGGCCTGCGCGAGCGGGATCTCGTCGAGGTCGTACGTGCCCACCTCGCCCTGGTGCGTGAAGGCGTACCAGCCGCCGAAGCCCATCGCGGCCAGCGACAGGACGACCACCAGGGCCGGCTTCATCTTCTGGAGCACTCCGTCGCGGTGCGCGAAGCCGAGCATCCAGCAGAAGAGGTATGTCGAGAAGTCCCACAGGGCGTTGCCGAGGCGGTCGGGCGGGCCCGCCCAGACGAAGTTCAGGACCAGGATCGGCGCGAGGGACAGCAGCAGCACCGGGACCGGCGCCTTGCGGAAGAGCCACAGCAGGGCCGGGGAGAGCAGCACGAACCAGAGGTAGGTCCGCAGGTACCAGAGGATCTCCCAGGCCTGCACGCCCCATTGGTTGCCCGGCGGATCGCCGAGCGGCACGATCCAGAAGACGATCTGCCAGCCCGGCATCCAGTCGTGGATCAGCATCGCGACGACCACGAAGAAACCCCAGAACCAGAACGGCGGCAGCAGCCGGCGCAGCCGGCTCCTGACCACCTTGACCGCGGGGCGCTCCAGGGACTTCGCCATCAGGGTGCCGGCCAGGCCGAACATGATGCCCATGGAGGGGAACACCATGCCGGCCCAGGCCCAGCCGAAGGTGTGGTACGCGACGACGCGGATCAGGGCGAGCGCCCTCAGAGTGTCGAAGTAGCGGTCGCGGCCGGTGAGTTCTGCCGGTGGCGGAGGCTTCTCCTCCTCCGCCCCGACAGCAGCCTCGGCCTCGAGCCCCCCCACGGGCTCCGGTTCCGGCTTCGGCTCCTCCATCACGGGCAGCGGCGCGGTCGAGTCGGCCGCCTGCTGCTGCCCGTAGTCCGTGTACTGCTGTGGATAAGGCTGCTGCCCGTACCCGTACCCCTGGCCGTACGGATCCGGCTGCTGGCCGTGCCCGTACCCGTAGCCGTAGCCCTGCTGGTACCCCGGCTGTTGGTATCCCGGCTGCTGGTACCCCTGGTTCTCCGACCCCCAGCTCATCAGCTCGCCCCCGCCGGTGTCCCGACCTCGCCGGTGCGCTTCAGCTTCTGCCAGCGCAGCCGGCCGCCGGTGAGGGCGGTGATGCAGGAGTGGATCAGGACGAGGTACATCATCTGCCGGTAGGCCAGTTGCTGGAGCGGCATCATCAGCAGGTAGCGGTACCGCTCCCGGTCCAGGCGGAAGGCGTACGCCGCGCAGAACAGCTGGACGCCGAGGACCGCGAGCCACGCCAGCAGCGCCGCCTGGAAGTCGACGAAGATCATCGAGTAGACGGTGAAGACGTCGATGAGCGGGGCGAAGACCGGCGTGATGATCTGGAAGATCACCACCAGTGGCATGCCGACCCGGCCGAAGCGGCCCGAAGGACCCTTGTCCGTAAGGGACTTGCGGTGCTTCCACAACGCCTGCATCGTGCCGTACGACCAGCGGTAGCGCTGCGACCAGAGCTGCTTCAACGACCCCGGCGCCTCCGTCCAGGCCTTGGCGTGCTCCTGGTAGACGACCCGCCAGCCCGCGCGGTGCATGGCGATGGTGATGTCGGTGTCCTCGGCGAGGGTGTCCTCGCTCATGCCGCCGACCTGGAGGACCGCCTCGCGGCGGAACGCGCCGATCGCGCCCGGGATGGTGGGCATGCAGCGCAGCAGGTCGTACATGCGGCGGTCGAGGTTGAAGCCCATCACGTACTCGATGTGCTGCCAGGCGCCGATGATCGTGTTGCGGTTGCCGACCTTGGCGTTGCCGGCGACCGCGCCGACCCCGGGGTCGGCGAAGGGCTGCACCAGCTGCCGTACGGTGTCCGGCTCGAAGACGGTGTCGCCGTCCATCATCACGACGATGTCGTAACTGGCGCTGCGCACACCGTTGTTGAGTGCGGCTGGCTTGCCCGCGTTCTCCTGGCGGATGACGCGGACGTTGCGCATGCCGAGGGAGTCGGCGGCGTTGCGCGCGATCTCGGACGTACCGTCCGACGAACCGTCGTCGACGATGATGATCTCGATCGGATGGGTGCTCTTCGCCAGTGACTCCAGGGTGTTGGCGATGCACTCCTTCTCGTTGTACGCCGGGACGATCACGCTCACCGGCTGGGTGACCTCCGGCCCCCAGCTGAACCGGCGTTTGTTGCGCCGTCTGTAGTGGCTTCGGGCCAGGATCAGCATCATCCCGAACCGGCCCATCACGGCCACGCCGACGATCAGCAGCCCGACGGACAGCACCGGGACGGTCCATTCGGCGACCGCGACGGCGGCGATGAGGGCCTTGCCCTCGTAGAGGGTGGCGCCGGTGGCGGTGCGGTGGGCGGCCTGGAGGTTCGAAGTGCCGTTGCCCGTCCGACCGTTGCCCGCCTGGCCGTTGCCCGCCTGGCCGTTGCCCGCCTGGCCGTTGCCCGTCTGGCCCTCCAGCTGCCCTCCCGGCTGCTGTCCCTCGGCCCCCGGAGCGCCAGTCGCAGCCCCGGCTGCCCCCGCAGCTCCCGCTGCCCCCGCTGCCGCACCCGACTGCTGCCCGGCAGCGGCCTGCTGGATCTCTCGCTGGCCCTGCATCACCCCGCTGACAGTGGTGAAGGTGTACCCCTTCGCCTTCATCTTCTTGATGTACGTCGGCAGCGCCTTGATCGTCTGATCGCGCACGCCACCCGCGTCGTGGAAGAGGACCGAAGCGCCCTTGTTCTTGGAGGGCGTGGCCCACTTGATGATCTTCGAGACGCCCGGCTGCTTCCAGTCGTCGCTGTCGGTGTCGACGAAGACACTGGTGTAGCCGTCCTCGCCGAGCTTCTTGTAGACGGGCCAGCTGTAGTTGTCGATGGCGTCCGTCTCCGAGGAGTACGGGGCTCGGAACAGGGTGGTCGTGATGCCGGCGGCACCCGCGAGCGCGAGCTGCGTCTGGGTCATCTCGCGCTTGATGCGGGCATCGCTCTGGTACGACAGGTCGACGTGCGTGAAGGTGTGGATGCCCACCTCGTTGCCCTGCTCGACCAGGTCCTTCACGATGCTCGGGTAGCGGGAGACCATCGAGCCCACCACGAAGAACGTGGCCGGGACGTCGTACTCTTCGAGGATCTTCAGGACCTGGGGCGTGTACGTCGGGTTCGGACCGTCGTCGAAGGTGAGCGCGATGGTCTTCTCCGGGACGGACAGCGAGGTGGCCTCACCGCCCCGGAAGGTGACGATCGGGCCGCCGTCGATGATCTTGTCCGGGACCTTGCTGGAGCTGGCTCCGCTGCGCACCCGCTGATCGCCGCCGACCTCGGCGCGCAGATAGCCGTCGAGCAGCATGATGCTGGTCAGCGCGAGCAGGAGCAGCAGGGCGAGGATCACACGCGGTTTCTGGAGCGCCGCGGCCTTGCCGGCGACCCGCTGCACCTTCGAGGGGGCTCGCCTGCGGCCGCGAGAGGGCGTCGTCGTAGTCATGTGAGTGGCTGCGTTCCGGTCAGTTGGCGGCGGAGGTCGCGGACGGGGCGGCGCTCGGCGGGGCGCCGGTGGCGGTCCCCGTGGGGGGAGTGCCGGTGGGCTGCACGGGTGGGGTGCCGGTGGGGGCGACGCCGCCCTGCGGCTGGTAGCCGCCGGGCCCCTGGTTGCCGCCGGGGGCGCCGCCCTGGCCGCCGACGAAGGGCAGCAGCTGGGACGGGTTCAGCGAGATGCCGACACCCATGAACGCCATGCCCAGTACGACCGCGTAGCCGAAGCAGACGACACCGACGAGGACGCCGATCCGGCGCAGGGCCTTGGACCGGCGCCCGGAGTTGTCAACGAACACAGGGCCCTCGGCCGAGGGCCCGCTGCCGCGCTTGCGGCGGCGACCGCGCACCGCGGCGCGGGTTTCGATGGCAGGCTCGGAATGCATTCCCCGGATATTAGGGAGCCTTTATGTGGCAAAAACTCAGGAGTTCATGTGAGACGCCCATGAGAAACGCCTTAACCTGTCCATTCGCTGAGAGATTACCGAGACGGCTGCGGAACCCATCGGTCAGCAAAAGGAGTTGAATGTCCCACTCCCTTGCCCGAATAGCCCGCTTTGCTCACCTGGATCTGTGAGCCGTCTGTGGGATTCCTGCCCTCATGAAGCTCAGCTCCGTGTGGGACCTTTCCACTCGAGAAACACACCTTGTTTCCGACCTGAGACAGAAATCACGAGAGCGGGTGCATACGCAATGCGGAGTTTCCTGAAGCCGGCGGCCGGGCTCACCTGTCTGATTGCCCTGGCCACCGCGGGGTGCTCCAGTGGCTCCGACGACTCCTCGGACTCGGCGTCCGAGGCGCCGACACAGACGGCGGCCCCCTCCGAATCCGCGTCGTCCGGCACGTCGTACGCCCCGTACGTCAGTGCCACGACGGCGTCCGACAACGACTCCGCCGGCTCCCCCACGACGTACAACCTGTCCTTCGTGATCTCCGACGGCAGCAGCTGCACGCCGAAGTGGAACGGCACGGACGCCATCGGTGACACGGCCGTGCAGTCCCGGATATCCGAGCTGACGGGGTCCGGCGCGTCCGTCCGCGTCTCCTTCGGCGGGGCGTCAGGCGAGGAGTTGGCCGAGAGCTGCGACAGCGCAAGCGCGTTGGCTGAGGCGTACGGCAAGGCGCTGGACGCCGCCGGGTCCACTCAGGCCGACTTCGACATCGAGGGCGACGCGCTGACCGACACCGCGTCGGTCGAACTGCGTTCCAAGGCAATCGCGTTGCTCCAGGAGGAGCGCAGTGACCTGGAGGTGTCGTACACGCTGCCGGTCATGCCGTCCGGGCTGGACGACGACAGCCTGACCCTGCTGGAGTCGGCCAACAACAACTCGGTGCAGGTCTCGACCGTCAACCTCATGACCATGAACTACGGCGAGTCCTACACCGGCGACATGGGGGCCTACGCGATCACCGCGGCGAAGGCCGCGCACGACCAACTGGCCGATGTCTTCGGGCTGTCCGATGCCGCCGCGTGGCGGGGAATGGCGCTGACTTCGATGATCGGGGTCAACGACGTGGACAACGAGACCTTCACCTTGTCCGATGCGGCGCAGGTGCGGGCGTTCGCGGAGGAGAAGGAGGTCGCCTGGGTGTCGATGTGGTCGACGTTCCGGGATCAGGAGTGCGAGGAAGGCGTCACCGACGAGGACGACGCGGCGACCGACTGCAGTGGGGTGGAGCAGGAGGCGGGGGCGTTCGCGGAGGCGTTCGCCCAGTAGGCCGCTATCGGCGTCTGTGGACCAACCGTCCGGCGCAGACCGTCGCGAGACACTCGCCCGACTCGTCGAACACGGCCAGATCGGCGCGGCCGTTGCCGGTGATCGCCGCGGGGCGCGTGCGGGTCAGCACGACCACGTCGTTCCGTGCGGCCGCCGCCCGGAGTTCGGGGGTGTCGGCGTACTCCGCGAGGACGGCCACCGCCCCGGACTTCAGCACCGCGTGGATGCGTTCACGCGGTGTCGGCGCGACCGGGAGCGGGGCGTCGTGCACGCGCGCGGGCCCGAGCACCCCGCCGGGCCAGCGCCGTACCCGCGCGTGGGGGAACCGCTCCGTCAGCTCGGCGAGCGGCCCCACGGCGACGACCCGGGCTCCCTCGACGACGACCGCGCCGTCCTTGACGGACTCCCCGCCCTCCCAGGCGTACCGGACCTCGTCCGCCGTGTGAATCGTCAGCACGCGTAGGTCGGTTTCGTCAGCACGCGTATGTCGGTTTCGTCAGCACGCGTACGTCAGTTGGAAGCGAGGAGCTTCAGCTCGGGGTGCGCGGTGCCGCCCTCGATCGCGGTGGACGAGATGTGGGACATGACGCGCTCGTCGACGGGGTCGTTCGCCGGGTCGTCGTGCACGACGAGGTGCTCGTACGTCGTCGCGCGCTGCGCCGGGACGCGCCCCGCCTTGCGGATCAGGTCGATGATCTCCATGCGGTTGGAGCGGTGCTTGGCGCCGGCGGAGGAGACGACGTTCTCCTCCAGCATGATCGAGCCGAGGTCGTCGGCGCCGTAGTGCAGGGAGAGCTGCCCGACCTCCTTGCCGGTGGTCAGCCACGAGCCCTGGATGTGCTGGATGTTGTCCATGAACAGCCGCGCGATGGCGATCATCCGCAGGTACTCGAAGAGCGTCGCCTGCGTGCGGCCCTTCAGGTGGTTGTTCTCGGGCTGGTAGGTGTACGGGATGAAGGCCCGGAAGCCGCCCGTCCGGTCCTGTACGTCACGGATCATCCGCAGGTGCTCGATGCGCTCGGCGTTGGTCTCGCCGGTGCCCATGAGCATCGTGGACGTCGACTCCACGCCCAGGTTGTGCGCGGCCTCCATGATCTCCAGCCAGCGCTCACCGGACTCCTTGAGGGGCGCGATGGCCTTGCGGGGGCGCGCGGGGAGCAGCTCCGCACCGGCGCCGGCGAAGGAGTCGAGACCGGCCGCGTGAATCCGCGAGATGGCCTCCTCCACGGACACCTTGCTGATCCGGGCCATGTGCTCGACCTCGGACGCGCCCAGCGAATGGATCACGAGCTGCGGGAACGCGTCCTTGATCGCCTTGAAGTGCTTCTCGTAGTACTCGACGCCGTAGTCCGGGTGGTGACCGCCCTGGAACATGATCTGCGTACCGCCGAGCTCGACGGTCTCGGCACACCGCCGCAGGATGTCGTCGAGGTCGCGGCTCCAGCCCTTGGCCGCGTCCTTGGGGGCCGCGTAGAAGGCACAGAACTTGCAGGCCGTGACGCAGACGTTCGTGTAGTTGATGTTGCGCTCGATGATGTACGTCGCGATGTGCTCGGTCCCGGCGTACCTCCGGCGGCGTACGGCGTCGGCGGCAGCGCCCAGCGCGTGCAGCGGGGCGTCGCGGTAGAGGTCGAGCGCCTCCTCCGGGGTGATCCGCCCACCCTCGGCGGCACGGTCGAGGACGGACTGAAGGTCGGCCTTCTCGGTCACCGGGGCGTCCCTTTCGTCAAGGGTTGTGGACAGACTCAGCCAGCCTACGCCAGCCCCTTTGCCCGCCCGACCTCAGGCCGTGTACGCGCCGATCAGCAGCCCGACGTACGCCCCCGCGATCAGGAACGGCCCGAACGCGATCGCCGTCTTGCGGCCCGCCTTCCGCGCGACGACGAGCGCACCGCCGTACACCGCACCCAGCAGGAACCCGGCGAGGGTGCCGAGCATCACGGTCGCCCAGCCGTACCAGCCGAGCACCGCGCCCGCCCCCAGCGCCAGCTTGACGTCGCCGAAGCCCATGCCGCCGGGGTTGATGAGGAAGAGGACGAAGTAGCCGCCGCCGAGCGCGAGGGCCCCGAGCAGTGCGGTGAGCCACCGACCGGTGTGCTCGGGGACGAGCGCGACCGCACCGAGGAGGACGAGCGCCGCGGCCGCGAGGGGCAGGGTCAGGACGTCGGGCAGGCGCTGCACCCGGAAGTCGACGACGGTGAGGAGGACGCCGACGGGCGCGAGGAGCAGCCAGACGGCGAGTTCGGGGCGGGTGTCGGTGGCGGCGGCCAGGGCGGCGCAGACGAGGGCGGTGGCCAGGGAGAGGAGCGGGGCGGAGGGGCCGTACGACGGATCATCCGCGCACTCCGCGCAGCGCGCCCGCCCGATCCAGCCCCGGATCGCGTGCCCGCCCGGACACCGCTGCCGCCATTCCTGCTCCGACGGCACGGAGAGACGGTAGGCGGCGCGGGGCAGGAACACCCCCGCCGCAGCGCCCCACAGCGCGGCGACGGCGATCAGCGACACGGTGCTCACGCCGACAGATCCTCTTGACCACGCGGCAGCATGATCGTCCGGGAGACGACGAAGGTCGCCGGAATCGCGAACATCGACGCGAGCAGCGGGGCGAACCGGCTGCCGGCGTGCAGGACGTCGACGATCACGTACACGCCTGCCGTCGTGACCAGGAAGCTGGTGGCGTTCGTGAGGGGGAACAGCAGGAACTTCCGCCAGGTCGGCCGGGTCCGGTAGGTGAAGCGGGTGTTGAGGAAGAAGGATCCGACCATGCTGAGGGCGGACGCGAGGAGATGCGCGGCCATATAGGGCAGGTGCGGCAGGAGGAGCAGGTAAAGGCCGTAGTACGTCCCGGTGTTGATGACGCCGACCACGGCGAAGACGAGGATCTGGCCCGATATCGGGCGCGCCTGCTGTACGGCGGTGCGCGTGCTCATCAGGGAATGAGGTCCTTGGTCGGCTGACCGCCGCACGGCGCCTGCTTCCGGTCTCCTGCCACGCGTTGCTCCCGCTCCCCACCTTCGACGTTCGTCGCCTTCACCAGGAAGTGCGGGCGGCCCTTGACCTCGTAGTAGATGCGGCCCGTGTACTCGCCGATGATCCCCAGCATGATCATTTGCATCGCGGCGGCGGCGGTGACTGCCGTGATGATCGTGACATAGCCGGGTGTCTCCACTCCGTTGACGATAGCGGCGCCCACGATCCATGCCGTGTACAGCCCGGTGACCAGCAGCAGGCCCATGCCGAAGTAGAGCGCGGCGCGCAACGGCCGGTTGTTGAAGGAGAGCAGGCCGTCGAGGCCGTAGTTGAGCAGGCTGCGGAAGCTCCAGGAGCTGCGGCCGTGGGTGCGTACGGCGTTCTCGTACTCGAAGGTGGTGCTGGGGAAACCCACCCAGGCGAACAGGCCCTTGGAGAAGCGGTTGTACTCGGTGAGGTCCACGATCGCGTCCACCACCCGCCGGGACAGCAGACGGAAGTCGCCCACGCCGTCGACCAGTTCGACATCCACGAGGCGGTTGATGAGGCGGTAGTAGAGACGGGCGGTGACCGTGCGGGTGATCCGGTCGCCGGTCCTGGTGCGTTTGGCGATGACCTGGTCGTAGCCCTGTGTGTGCAGTTCGACCATGCGGTGGATCAGCTCCGGCGGATGCTGGAGGTCCGCGTCCATGACGACCACGGAGTCTCCCGAGGCGTGGCGCAGACCGGCGAGCAGCGCCGCCTCCTTGCCGAAGTTGCGGCTGAAGGAGACGTACCGTACCCGCGCGTCGAGTTCGGACAGCCGCTGCAATTCGGCGAGGGTCCCGTCGCGGCTGCCGTCGTCGACGTACACGAATTCCATGTCGTGGCCGAGGGGCAGGAGTTCTTCCGCAATCTTCTGGACCGCGTCGTGGAATCGGCTTATGACGTCTTCTTCGTTGTAACAGGGTGCGACGATCGATATCAGCATGGTGCGAGTTCTCCCCGTGGGATTCGGTCAGAGAGCGGTGGTCAAGCGCTCACGTGGTCGTGTGCGCGCCGTCGCCTGACGGCGGCGAACGTGCCGAGGCCGACGAGCGTCAGCAGGGAGGCGGCCCCCACTGCTCCGCCCAGTCGTAGGCCTGGTGGGTGGAACGTGCAGGTGAGGTCGGTCGAGGAACCGTCCAGGGGGACGGCGATCAGGCCGTAGTACTGCTGTGCCGGTACGGCGGTGGCGTCGCCCGTCGCACACCGCCAGCCCGCGATGCGCGGTGCCGCGATCACCGCGGTTCCCTTGCTGCCGGCGGGGAGTTCGGCGTGGATCGTGCCGTCGGAGACGGTCACCTTCGTGGCGCCGGTGGTCTTGAGCCGGTCGACGGCCGCCCGCAGGCGCCCGGTGTCCAGACAGCCGACCGCTCCGTCCGCGACGACGCCCGGCCGGTTCGGGGACAGCTCGATACGGAGCCGTCCGGACGCCGGGACAGTGCCGAGCGGCTCCATGGCGGCGATCTTGGTCCCGGGGTCGGACCTGAAGCGCCCGACGATGTCCGAGCCGGTGATGCCCGCGGTGCCCGAGAAGTGCGGTGCCCAGAGGTACGCCTCGCTGCCGGCCGGGCAGGTGGTCGTGATCGTCGACCTGGCGGACGTCTCGACGCGCTTGATGCGGGGCACGGTGTAGACCCGGGCGCCCAGCAGCAGTTCCTGATTGCGGTACGCCGAGGGGCCGAAGGCGGAGACGCCGGCGCCGCCGGACGGCCGTACCGTCACCAGGGGCGGCACCTCCTGCCGGGACACGGTCACCTTGCTGCCGTCCTGCGGGAACCAGCCCTGATGCGGGTCCGGCGGGGAGTGCACCCGCGCGCCGACGGAGAAGATCGCGTCCGTGACAGCGTTGTCCAGGCTCTGGATGTTGCGGCCGCGCGAGGTGTAGCCGTCCCCGAGGGCGATGAGCGTGCGGCTGAGGACGTCGGAGGTCAGGCTGCTGTAGTACTGGGCGCCCTGACCGCCCACCATCAGCGGGTCGTTGCCGACGGTCTGCTCGCGGCCCGGGTCGGTCCGGTACCGGGGCCAGCCGTCGGCCTCGGCGATCGCGTCCGCCTGTTGCCGCTGCCGGTCTCCCCAGGGCGCGTAGTCGTCCAGGTGCCCGAAGCGCAGCCGGGTGGCCACCGCGGAGGTCGCGGTCGCCTCGCCGAGCTGTGTGCCGAGGAGCAGGGTCACGGCCAGCCCCGCCATCAAGGCAGGGCGCTTGGCGGGGCGTTGGGCGAGCCGGGCGAGCAGGGCCAGCCCGGCCAGTGCGCCCACGGCGGCGAGCAGGGTGAGCGGCAGGACGAAGGAGCGGTCCGTCAGCGCACTGCCGCTCGCGACGGCGACGATCAGCGCCAGCAGCCCACCCGCCGCACCCAGCGCACGCAGGTCGGGCGGGCCGTACGACAGCGCATGCCACGCGGCGATCACCAGCAGCCCGCAGAGCACGAAGGTCTGGCGGTAGGAGCTGCCGTTCGGAGTGGAGAAGGCGTGCCAGAGAAGGTGCGTCGGGCCCCACTGGAACGACAGCGCGACGGCGACGGCGAGCAGCGTCCAGCCGTAGCGGACCCGGCGCGGGACCTTGCGGTGGAAGGGCAGCGCGAGGGCGAGCAGCAGCGCTGTCATGCCGACGTACACGGCCGGCGAGCCGAAGCTGTACGTCGTCGGCAGCAGCCGGGCCACCAGGTCTTCCGTCGGTGCGGGCACGAACGTCCGGACCACGCCGGGGTAGGCGTGTCCGGTGCCGAAGTACACGACCACCACGAGCGGAGCCGCCAGACCCACGCCGAGCGCGACGGTCAGGGCGGCCCGGCCCGCCGCCGCGAGCTTCTGCCGCACCGGCGGGTCGGCGAGCCAGAGCCGGAGCAGCAGCACCAGACCCGCGGCGAGCGTGGCCATGTACGCCGTATAGAAGTTGGCGATCCAGGCGACCGCCACGACCACCACACCGAGCACCCGGCGCCGGTCGTCGAGCGTCCACTCACCGACCAGGCACAGCAGCGGCAGGGCGATGAGGCCGTCGAGCCACATCGTGTTGTAGACGGACGTCGCCAGGGTCCAGCCGCACAGGGCGTACGACGCACCGAGCAGCCCCGCCGCCCACCAGCGGCCCGGGCGCATCCTGAGCAGCAGCCAGGCCATGGCGGCCCCGGCGGACGCCACCTTCAGCAGGGTGATCACATACACCGCGAGATCGATCTCGTCCCGCGGGAACACCCCCACGAGCAGGGCGAACGGGCTGCTGACGTATGTACCGAGGTCGGGCAGGAAGCTGGAGCCGTACCCGGACTGCCAGTTGACGAGGAGACCGCCGTCGGCCCGTCCGTGCAGCAGGTCCCACAGGTGGGCGTGGAAGGGGACGTACTGGTTGCCGAGGTCGTTGACGCTACGGGTACGGAAGCCGAAGGGGTAGCTGCGGGCAACGATGTCACCGACGCACAGGACGGTGACGGTGAGGGCCGCGGCGAGCAGAGCGGCGGTGGGGGCCGGGCCGGTGACGCGCTCACGCAGACGGAGGCGGAGCCGGTTCGTGTTCCTGTGAGTAATGCCACTTCTACTCAGGGAACCGGCCAAGGGCAGGCTCGGACTGACCATTCTCGGCAAGCCTCCGGGGAATTTCTGGACGCGCGGCGTCACTTGGGGCAGTGGCGTCACTCCCCCTGCGTCATTCGATTCGCCGTCTTAGATGAGCGCCGTTCAGGAATGGTTGTGTCCCGTTCGGAAGCGGACGGACGAATTTCGAATACGGGTACAGGAACCCCCAACGGAGCGCCCCTGAAAGTGAATCAAAGGTGTCCCGAAGGCGAAGCCGGGGAACGGGCCCTACTTGATCTTCGACATCCGGGCCGTCGGATTCCCCGACTCCGTACTGTCGGAGGCGTACTCGAGGTCATCGCCCATAGGAGTGATCCGCACGGTCGCCACGGCCTGACTGCACCCCGCATGGTTGCCCTCGGCCCCCACGGACGTCGCCACGATCTGCTTCTCGGACACGCTCTTCAGGGTCAGCACGTCATTGCAGGCGAGGCCGAGCTGATCGGTCTGCCGCATCCGGCCCAGTTCCTCGCCCACGTCCGCCTTGTGGACGGTGAGCCGGAAGGTGCCCATGGGCAGGCTGCCGTCGAGAGCGGTGGCCTGGCCCTCCCAGGTCCCGAGGTAGGCGGCGGGGACGGTCGTCCCGCTGCCCCCGCTCGGCGACTCACTGTGCTGGGCGCTGGGTGTCGAACCGTCTGCGCTGTTCTGGTCGTTGCCGCTGCCGTTGCCCGGCAGCAGATCGAACACGAACACCGACCCGACCGTCACCGCCGCCAGCGCCCCGGCGACCGCGAGAGCCACCGTGCAACTCAGCCGACGCCCACGCCCACCGGCCCCCGGCGCCGATGTCGCCGCGACGGAGACGGAGAGCTTGCCGGGCGGCTGGGCCTGGACCGGTCGGGGTTCGGCATCACGCGGCTCAGGCACGGAGACGCCACTCGGCTCAGGCACCGAAACAGACGGTGGGCCCGTGACAGGCGGCTGGCCCATGACCGGCGGCGGCCCGAACACCCCCACCGACGGACTGCCGGAACCCACCGACGAACTGCCTGATCCCACCGACGGGTTACTGAACTGCACCGGCCCCGACGGCTGCCCCTCGACCGCGTCAAGATTCAGCAGCTGTACGGCACTACGGCTCACCTGCTCGACCAGCACCCCCGGCAGCCACCCGCCCGCGACCAGCCGAGCCGCACCCTCGGGGGCCAACCGCCGCGCCACCTCGCCCGGTGCGGGTCTCCCACCCGGGTCCTTCGTCAGACAGGCCGCCGTCAACTCCCGCAAGTCACCCGTCAGGGACCCGAGTTCGGGCTCCTCGTGCACGACCTTGTAGAGCAACGCCGCCGACGAATCACCGGGGAACGGCGGCTCGCCCAGCGCCGCGTACGCCAGCACCGCCCCCAGCGAGAAGACGTCCGCCGCACCCGTGACGCTCTTGCCGAGGATCTGCTCGGGCGACATATAGCCGGGCGAGCCGATCGAGACGCCGGTCGAGGTGAGGGACGCCGTACCGTCCGTGGCCCGCGCGATCCCGAAGTCGATCAGCAGCGGCCCGTCGAGGGTGAGCAGCACGTTCGAGGGCTTCACATCCCGGTGGACCAGGCCCAGTTCGTGCACGGCCGCGAGCGCCTCGGCCAGACCCGCACCCAGGGCCCGTACGGAATGCAGGGGCAGCGGGCCCACGTCCGCGATCGCCGCGCTCAGCGACGGGCCCGCCGCGTACCCCGTGGCCACCCACGGCACCCGCGCGTCGGGGTCGGCGTCGAGCACCGGCGCGGTCCATGCGCCGCCCACCCGGCGCGCGGCCTCGACCTCGCGCCGGAAACGGGCGCGGAACTCCTCGTCGAGCGCGAAGTGCGGGTGCACGATCTTGACCGCGACGGTGCGGCCGCCGGAGCTGCGGCCCAGGTAGACCCGGCCCATGCCGCCGGAGCCGAGCCGGCCGAGCAGCCGGTAGGGACCCACGGCGGTGGGTTCGTCGACGTCGAGCGGTTGCATGGCGCCCCCCTTTTCCCCGTACGCCTGCGCCAACCGGAGCCTATTGGTCAGGACGCTCCTACGGCTGCAACAGATCCACCTTCACGTCCGCCGGGAAGCCGGTCGTCGGACCGACACGGCGCGCGAACTCGGCGACCGCCTCCAGCTGCGGGCCCCCGAAGCGGAAGTCGAGGGTGGTGAAGTACCGCTCCAGGACCTCTTCGTCGAAGGCCTCCCAGCGGGCCGCCTGCTCGGCGACCTTGCCGACCTCGTCCAGGGAGAGGTTGCGGGAGGCGAGGAAGGCCTGGTGGACCTGTCGGGTGATGTCCGGCTCGCGCTCGAGGTAGTCACGGCGGGCGGCCCATACCGCGAAGACGAACGGCAGCCCCGTCCACTCCTTCCACAGCGCGCCGAGGTCGTGCACCTGGAGGCCGAATCGCGGCCCGTCGAGGAGGTTGGCGCGCAGGGCGGCGTCCCCGATGAGTACGGCCGCGTCGGCCTCCTGCATCATCAGGCTGAGGTCGGGCGGGCACGTGTAGTAGTCGGGCTGCACGCCGTACCGGTCGGCGAGCAGCAGCTGGGCGAGGCGGACCGAGGTGCGCGAGGTCGAGCCGAGGGCGACCCGGGCCCCGTCCAGCCGGTCCAGCGGGAGCTGCGAGACGATCACACAGGACATCACGGATCCGTCGCAGCCGACGGCGATGTCCGGGAAGGCGACCAGGTCGTCGGCGTTGCGCAGGAACTCGACGAGCGTGATGGGCCCGATGTCGAGGTCTCCGTGCACCAGCCGCTCGCTGAGCTTCTCCGGCGTGTCCTTGGTCAGTTCGAAGTCGAGGAGGGTGCCGGTTCTCGCGAGCCCCCAGTAGAGGGGCAGGCAGTTCAGAAACTGGATGTGGCCGACGCGCGGCCGGGTGCGAGAAATGTCCACATCGCGAGACTAGACCCCATGAGGTACGGTGCACTCTTCAGGGTGCCCGCGAACCGCCACACAGGCCCCGTCAACCCCACGCCGAGGTCCTCAAACTTCCGAGTGACGTGATCTTGGCCTCTATTGCTTTCGGCTGCCTGCGTGCTAGGCTCGCCGCAAGTTGCAGTTTGGTTTCCCTTGCAGTACAGAGCCTGCGGAGCATGTAACCGCGGGCTCTCGTCGTTTTCAGACGTATGCAGTTGTGCGGCACTGTTTTCACACTTGCAGGTTCTGGAGCAGGGCAACCCTTTGGGCCCAAGGAGGGCTTATGGCTACCGGAACCGTGAAGTGGTTCAACGCCGAAAAGGGCTTTGGTTTCATCGCCCAGGAAGGCGGAGGCCCCGACGTCTTCGTCCACTACTCCGCGATCAATGCGAGCGGCTTCCGCTCGCTCGAGGAGAACCAGCAGGTTTCCTTCGACGTGACCCAGGGCCCGAAGGGCCCGCAGGCGGAGAACGTCACCCCCGTCTGATCATTCGGTCCTCGGAGCCTGGTGCTTTGATCCGGAACTGAGAGCAGTACCCAAGGAGCCCCGCGCCGCAAGGCAGCGGGGCTCCTGCCTTCTCACATGTGCTGCATGACCAGCACGAACGTCGTCCCCGGCAGCAACGCCTCATACGAATGGCGCGCATCCCCGCGATACGACATGTAGTCACCGGGCGCGAGATCGACCTCGTCCCCGCGCGGCCCCGCCTTCAGCCGCCCCGAGCTGACGATCAGATGCTCCACGGTCCCCGGAATGTGCGGCTCCGACTCCCGGGCCGCCCCCGGCTCCGCCCGCAGGTGGTAGATGTCCCGGCGGGCACCCGGCGGACTGGCCGACAGCAGCGTGGCGACATAGTCCGCCCGCTCGGACGCCACGGTCGGCCCCTGCCCGGCCCGGACCACCTGCACGGCCGGCGTCGGCGGCTCGACCAGAGCACTGAACGGCACCCCCAGCGCGACCCCCAGCGCCCACAGCGTCTCCACACTGGGATTTCCGCTGCCCGCCTCCAGCTGGGACAGCGTGGACTTGGCGATCCCCGCCCGTTTGGCCAGCTCGGACAGTGACAGTCCGGTCCTGGCACGCTCGCGCCGCAGCGAGGCGGCGATCCACGTGAGGGGCTCGCTCATGCGGTTCACTTCCATCTGTTCGCTCTGCAAGTACGATCGTTCGCCTTGACGAACGATAGCCGACCGTTCATTGTGGAAAACATGCGTTCGCTGATCCGAACACCGATGATGACACCCCTCATGACGCCCCACATGACACCCCTCCTGCGCGACAGCGCCCTCGTCTGGCTGGCCGGCGGCGTCGTCGGTGTCTCGTTCGGCGCGATCGCGGTGGCCGGCGGGCTGCCGGTGTGGGTGCCGGTGGTGATGTCGCTGGTCGTGTACGCGGGCTCCGCCCAGTTCAGCGCGGTCGGCGTGCTGCTCGCCGGGGGCGGCCCGGTCGCGGCGGCCGCCACGGGCCTGCTGCTCAACACCCGTACGGTCGCCTTCAGCCTCGCCGTCGCGGAGATCATCGGCCCAGGCCGCGTGTCCCGCCTCCTCGGCGCCCACCTGGTCACCGACGAGACGGTCGCCTTCGCGCTGGCCCAGACGGATCCGGTACAGCGACGGACGGCGTTCTGGGTCTCCGGGATCGGCCTGTTCGTCGTATGGAACGCGGGCGTGCTGGTCGGGGCGCTCGCCGGGAGCGCGCTCGGCGACACCGGGAAGTACGGCCTCGACGCGGCCTTCCCCGCCGTCCTCGTCGCGCTGGTGCTGCCCGCGCTGCGGAAGGACGCGGGCATACGGCGGGCCGCCGTGCTCGGCGCGGTGGTGGCGCTGGCGGTGACCCCCGTCGTCCCGGCCGGGGTGCCGGTGCTGCTCGCGCTCGCCGGGCTCTTTGTGCACGGGCGGAGGCGGGCGGCGGTATGAGCGCGACGATCGCGATGATTCTGGCGCTGGCGGTAGGGACGTACGCCTTCCGGCTGGTGGGGCCGGTCCTGTACGGACGTGTCGAACTCCCCTCGAAGGTCCAGGAGTTGATGTCGGCCGGTGCGGTCGTCCTGCTCGCCGCTCTCCTCGTGACCGGTGCGCTGACCGAGGGCGGGGAGTTCGCGGGGTGGGCGCGGCCGGGCGGGGTGCTGGTGGCGGGCGTGCTGGCCTGGAGGCGGGCGCCGTTCGTGGTCGTGGTGCTGGGCGCCGCGGGGACCGCGGCGGTGCTGCGGGCGGTGGGAGTGGGGTGAGTGTCAGTGGGGGTCGGTAGGGTCCCCCGCCATGACCGAAGCCGAGTTCCTCACCGCCACCCGCACCTTCTACGACGCCATCGCCGAGGACTACGCCGACCTGTTCCGTACCGAGCTCGCCAAGCCGCTGGACCGGGCGGTGTTCGCCGGGTTCGCGGAACTGGTGGGGCCGGGCGGGCGCGTGGCCGACCTGGGCTGCGGACCGGGGCGGGTGACCGCGCACCTCGCCTCCCTCGGGCTGGACGTCGTCCTCGGGCTCGACCTGTCGGAGTCGATGCTGGCGATCGCCCGGCGGGAGAACCCCGGGCTGCGGTTCGAGCAGGGCTCGATGCTGGAGCTGGACCTTCCCGACGGTTCGCTCGCGGGGGCGGTGTCCTGGTACTCCTCCATCCACACGCCTGTGGACGAACTCCCCTCCCTGTTCGCCGAGTTCCGCCGCGTCCTGGCACCCGGCGGCCACCTCCTGATCGCGTTCCAGATCGGCGACGAACCCCGGCGCCACGACCGGCCCTTCGGGCATGAGGTGGTGCTGGACTTCCAGCGGCGGCGGCCGGAGCAGATCGACGGGCTGCTCCGGGCCGCCGGGTTCGCGCCCGTCATGCAGATGGTGCGCGAGCCCGCCCCGAACGAGGTGGCTCAGCAGGCGAGCCTGATCGTCCGCAAACCCGCCTAGCGGACGCGCTCAGCCGCCGAGACCACGGCGAGACAGTCCCGCCGGCCCGGCGGTCGCAGCTCACGTAGAGACCGGGACTGTCCGTGCCCGGCGACCAGGGCGTTCGCGGATCTGGTGGAGAGCTACCGCCGGGACACCCGGGGCTGACTACTTCAGGCCGATGGCCTCGCAGTCCGCCTCGTACGCGGAGGTGCAGATGTCCTTGACGGTGTAGACGCCGTCCGCGATCACCGTGTCCTCGATGTTGTCCTGCGTGACGGCGACCACCGGCACCAGCTGCGCGGGGATGTCCTCCTGCGTCGGGCTGTCGACCGAGTCCTGGGTCAGCGAGTCGAACTGGATCGAGAGCCCCTGGATCTTGTACACGGCCATCTTGGCGGCGTTGGTCGCCTCCAGCTGGAACGGCTTGTAGACGGTCATGAACTGCTCGCCCGAGACGATCCGTTGCACCGCGTCCAGATTGGCGTCCTGCCCGGTGACCGGCGGAATGCTGCTTGCACCCGCATCCTTCAGCGCCTCGATGACGGCGCCCGCCATACCGTCGTTCGCGGAGTAGACGGCGGCGATGTTGTTCAGCCCGACGGCCTGGATCGCCGCCTTCATGTTCGCCCTGGCGACCTCGGGCGACCACTTGTCGGTGTCGTACTGCTTGACGATTTGGACCCTGCCGTCCAGCTCGTCGAGTGCGCCCTTCTTGAACCGCGCCGTGTTCGGATCGCCGGGATCGCCGTTCATCATGACGACCTTGCCGGACGCGGCCTTCGAGCCGAGTTCGTCCACGAGCGTGCGGCCCTGGACCTCACCGACGAGTTCGTTGTCGTGGGAGACGTACGCGTCGATGGGCCCCTCCGCGAGCCGGTCGTAGGCGATGACGGGAATCTCCGCGTCCTTGGCCTTCTGCACATCCGACGCGATGGCCTTGGAGTCCAGCGCGTCGACGAGGATCACGTCCACCTCGTCGTCGACCATCTGCTGGAACTGTCTGCTCTGCTCGTCCACGCTCGCCTCGGCGTTGGCGTAGACGACCTTGCCCTTGTTGTTGGTGAGGGCGGCTACTTCCTTCTTGATGAGCGGGTAGTCGAACCTCTCAAAACGTGCCGTGTCCTTGTCGGGCAGGAGGAGACCGACCGTGATGTCGTCGCCCTTCTCCGGGGACGCGGAGCTGTCGCCGCCGCCGATCCCGTCGATGACACCGCAGGCGGCGAGCGAGAAGGCCGAGGCCGAGGCGGCGAGGGCTATGACGACACGACGTGCAGCTGACGTGTGGGGGGTACGAACGTTCACTACTGGCGCCTTCCGAGCGGACGAGCGACATTGCTGACCCGGGTGGCGGTAGCAAACGCGGAAACGGCATGTCACGTCAAGCTGTTGTCGTAACGAGCTAGCAACCGTTTTCCATCCTGTCGTCCCTCACCTCGCGTAGAGCCCCTCCACCTCCGCCGCGAAGTCCCGCATGACGGCCTCCCGGCGCAGCTTCATGGAAGGGGTCAGATGGCCGGAGAACTCCGTGAAGTCCCCGGGGAGGATCGCGAAGCGGCGGATCGACTCGGGACGGGAGACCAGCTTGTTCGCCTCGTCCACCGCACGCTGGAGGATGGCGGTCAACTCCTCGTCGTTGACGAGCAGTTCCGCGGGGACGGGGTGCTTGCCGTTCATCTGGCGCCAGTGGGTGATGCCGTCGAGGTCGAGGGTGATCAGCGCGGAGACGTAGGGGCGGCCGTCGCCCAGGACGATGCACTGGGAGATCAGGGGGTGGGAGCGGAGCCAGTTCTCCAGCGGCGCGGGGGCCACGCTCTTGCCGCCCGACGTGATCAGGAGTTCCTTCTTGCGGCCGGTGATGGTCAGGTAGCCCTCGTCGTCCAGGACTCCGATGTCCCCCGTCGCCAGCCAGCCGTCGGGGGCGGCGGGCACCACGCCCCCGGCCTGCGGGTCCCAGTAGCCGCGCAGCACCTGACCGCCGGCCAGCAGGATCTCCCCGTCCGCCGCTATCCGGACCTTGGTGCCGGGCAGCGGCCAGCCGACCGTGCCCAGGCGGGGTTTGAGCGGGGGCGTGATGGTCGCCGCGCCGGTGACCTCGGTCAGGCCGTAGCCCTCGTAGATCTCGATGCCCGCGCCGGCGTAGAACGCGGCCAGCCGCCTGCCCAGCGGTGAGCCGCCGCAGATCGCGTACCGCACGCGTCCGCCCATGGCGTTGCGGATACGGCGGTAGACCAGGGGGTCGTAGAAGGTGCGCGCGGCCTTCAGGGCCCGGTTCGGGCCGGAGCCCGTCCCCGTCTGTTTCGCCTCCGTGGCCTCGCCGTACTTGATGGCCACGTTCGCCGCGCGGTCGAAGGACGAGACCCGGCCGCCGCTCTCCGCACGGGCCCGCGCGCTGTTGAAGATCTTCTCCAGCATGTACGGGATGGCCAGCAGACAGGTCGGTTTGAAGCTGGCCAGATCCGGGAGCAGTTCGTCCGGTTTCAGGCTCGGCGCATGGCCCAGCCGTACGCGCGCCCGGACGCATGCGATCGCCACCATGCGGCCGAAGACATGCGACATCGGCAGGAACAGCAGGACCGACGCCTCTTCGCTCGTCCTCGACTTGAAGATCGGGTAGAGGAGTTCGATCGCGTTGTCGACCTCGGCGAAGAAGTTGCCGTGCGTGAGCGCGCAGCCCTTGGGCCGGCCGGTCGTGCCCGAGGTGTAGATGAGGGTGGCGAGGGTGTCGGGGACCAGCATCCCGCGGCGTACGTCCACCTCCTGGTCCGGCACCCGCTCACCCAGCTCCGCGAGCCGGTCCACATGGCCCTTCTCGATGATCCACATATGGCGCAGGTCGGGCAGGCGTTCGCGCTCGGGGCCGAGGGCGGAGGCCTGCCCGGCGGTCTCGGTGACCAGGGCGACCGCACCGGAGTCCTGGAGGATCCAGCGGACCTGGAAGACGGAGGAGGTGGGGTAGACGGGGACGGTCACCAGGCCGGCGGCCCAGGCGGCGAAGTCGAGGAGCGTCCACTCGTACGTCGTGCGCGCCATGATGGCGACCCGGTCGCCGGGGACCAGTCCCTCGGCGATCAGCCCTTTGGCCACCCCGTGCACCTGCGCGGCGAACTCGGCCGCCGTCACGTCCGTCCAGCTGCCGTCCGCCGTCTTGCGGCTGAGGACCACCTGACCCGGCGCGGCCTCCTCGTTGTCGAACGGCAGGTCGGCGAGCGAGCCGTGCGCGGCCGGCGCGACCAGCGGCGGTATGGACGCCTCCCGGACCACCCCGTCCAGCCGGCGTATCTGCGGCGCCCTGAGGACCGGCTCGCCGTCGTAGTCGAGGTCGATGCCGAAGTCGGGGGTGTAGCCGGACGAAGACGCTTGCGGGATCGACATGGGCAGCTCCTGGGGCGTGCAGCTCGAACCGCTCTGCTGCATGAAGTACGCGCAGCGCGTACTGCGGCGTTCACCAGCGGGTGTGCGGCCACGCGTGTTACCGCTGGTTAGGTGGGAGATCGTACGGCGCCCAGGTGTGGGGTTCGTGCGGGTTACGGGGCGGTACAGGGCCGGGGATGTGCAACCTCGGCGATCACACAGGCCGCCGCCGAAACGAGGTCAACTTACCTAATCTACCTGGCCATTCACGGCGCCCCAAGGTGAGAAATCCTCACCTCCGACGCCTCCGGGCCGTCTCCTCGACGCCACCTTACCTGCGGTAACATTACTCCCGAGTAAGCAGAGTTTTCACGTGGGGAGATGAACATGGCCGTCCTGACCGATGTGCCCGCCCTCGCACCTCTGCTCGCCCGCGGCGCACTCCTCTCCCCCTTCAAACGACCCCGCCCCGACGCCGACTTCCCCCGCACCCGGCTCGTCCTGCCCGGCCTGCGCGTCGACCTCGCCCGGCTGGCCGCGTACGAGCGCGTGTGCGGGTTCGCCACCGGGGACGACGCGCTGCCGGTGACCTATCCGCATGTGCTGGGCTTCCCGCTGGCCATGCGGCTGATGAGCGGGCGGGGCTTTCCGCTGCCGTTGCTCGGTCTGGTCCACACGTCGATCGAGATCACGCAGCGGCGGGCCCTCGCGGCCACCGGGGAGTACGAAGTGACGGTCTACGTCGACGGACTGGCGCCGCACCGACGGGGCACGCAGGCCGCTGTCGTCACCGAGATGCGGACGGCCGGGGACGTCGTATGGGAGTCGCGGAGCACGTATCTCGCCCGGCATCGGACGGACGGCCGTACGGACCGGGCGCCGAAGGAAGACCCGGGGCCGGCGCTGCCCGGTGTCGCCGAGTGGCGGCTCGCGGAGGACGTCGGGCGGCGGTACGCGGCCGCGTCCGGGGACCGCAACCCGATCCATCTCCATCCACTGACGGCCCGGCTGTTCGGCTTCCGGCGGGCCATCGCGCACGGGATGTGGACGGCGGCACGGTGTCTGGCGGCGCATGGTGTGCCGGAACGGGCGCTGGTGCGGGCCGAGTTCAGAGCGCCGGTGCTGCTGCCGGGGACGGTGACGTACGCGGCGGAGGGAGAGCGGTTCGAGTTGCGGGGCGGCGACCGCACGCACGTCAGCGGCGGGGTCTACCCGGCCTGAGCCTCCGGCGGCGACCAGGGGCGGCCCTCCGTCAGATCGCCCAGGCCCGCCCAGGCGAAGTTCATCAGGGTCGCCGCGGCCTGGCGGGCGGTCACACCCGGGGTCGCGTTCGCCCAGGCGGCGAGCGACTCGGCGGCGCCGACCAGGGCCTCCGCGAGACCGGCGACCTCACGCTCCGGCAGATCGGGGTTGCGGTGGGCCTCACGGGCGCCGGCCAGGATCAACTGGGTCACGAACGCGACGATCTCCTCGCGCATCGCGGTGACCTCGGCGGCGAACCGCTCGCCGTGCGTACGGGCCTGGAGGTGCAGCACCGACCAGCCGTCCGGGTTCCGCGCGGTGTGCGTGAAGAACGCCCGCAGTCCCGCCCAGAGTTGGCGGTCCGCGGGAAGGCTCGGGTCGACGCCCTTGCGCACCGCTTCGGTGAGAGCGGTCGCCTCCCGGCGGATGCACGCCGTGAAGAGGTCGTCCTTCGAGTTGAGGTACAGATAGACCAACGGCTTCGACACGCCCGCGAGTTCGGCTATCTCGTCCATCGACGCGGCCATGTATCCGCGCTGGCCGAAGGTCTGTACGGCGGCGTCGAGCATCTGCTGCTCACGAACGGCACGCGGCATCCGCTTGGTCTTCACGGCACCCATGGGGGTCAGCCTACGGTTCGCAGGCCGGGGCAGAGCCCTAAGAAGCGTGCCCCTGTGCCCGGGAGGTGTCGTCCGCCATGTCCTCCTGGGCGCGGTTGGCGTCCAGGTTGGCCTTCACCCGGTCCACCTTCTGGACGATCTTCACCGACGCCCGGTCCCGCTCCTTGCGCAGCACCACGAAGCTGATCGGGGCGGAGAGCACGAGGGCGAGGAGGACGACCCACATGCCGTTGGAGGCACCGAGGCCGCGCGGGGCGAGGCCGGAGTAGACGAGGCCCCAGACGACCACGAGGCAGCCCGCGAAGACTCCGAGGCGCATCAGTGTGTAGCGGAGCATCTCAATCCACTCTTCCGGTTCCGGTCGGTCCGCGTGTCCCCGAAGGACACCCTCCAGTGAAGCACGGTGGCGTCCCGCTCTTGCAGGGGGGTACGGCGGTCAGGTCAGCGGCAGCAGCATGACGATGTCGTCCCTGTCGTCCCCCGGCGCCACCCTGATCGCGCCCGGTATCCGGCCGACCTCCTTGTAGCCGCAGGAGCCGTAGAAGCGCTCCAGACCCAGGCCGCCGCGGCAGGTGAGGCGGATCGCCTCGATGCCGTCGAGGGTGCGGACCGCGTTCTCGGCGGCGGCGAGCAGGTCACGGCCGTAGCCCCGGCCCTGGTGCCGCGGGTGGACCATCACCGTGTAGAGCCACACCCAGTGGGTCATCAGCCGGTGCGTGTTGTGGGTGATGAACGCGGTCGCGGCGACCGTGCCCGCCGCGTCCCGGCCCACGAGCAGCCGGGTACGGCCCTCCGCCATGGCCGCCAGGTGCTTCACCAGCTCGGGGCGTATCTCGTCCGCGGTGACCGGCGGCACGAAGCCGACCGAGCCGCCCGCGTTCGACACGTCCGCCCACAGCGTGAGCACCTCGTCCCGGAGGGCGGGCGAGACCGCCGGGTCCAGCTCGAACGACAACGTCACCGGCTCACACCCGCATGGGCTGCGGCGACTCCCGGCGCGCCGGGTCCGGGCCGTCGTACTCGCGGATGATCTCGTAGCGCGTGTTGCGCTCCACCGGACGGAAGCCGGCGTCCGTGATCAGGTCCAGCAGGTCCTCGCGGGTCAGCTTGTTCGGGGTGCCGTAGTTGTCGGCGTCGTGCGTGATCTTGTATTCGACGACCGAGCCGTCCATGTCGTCGGCGCCGTGCTGGAGGGCCAGTTGGGCGGTCTGCACGCCGTGCATCACCCAGAAGACCTTGACGTGCGGGACGTTGTCGAAGAGGAGCCGCGACACCGCGAAGGTCTTCAGGGCCTCGGCGCCGGTCGCCATCTGGGTGCGGGCCTGGAGGCGGTTGCGCACCTTGCCGTCCTGCATGTCCACGAAGTCGTGCTGGTAGCGCAGCGGGATGAAGACCTGGAAGCCGTTCGTCTCGTCCTGGAGCTCACGCAGGCGCAGGACGTGGTCGACGCGGTGCTTCGGCTCCTCGATGTGGCCGTACAGCATGGTGCACGGGGTCTTCAGACCCTTCTCGTGCGCCAGCCGGTGAATACGCGACCAGTCCTCCCAGTGGGTGCGGTGATCGACGATGTGCTGCCGCACCTCCCAGTCGAAGATCTCCGCGCCACCGCCGGTGAGGGACTCGAGCCCGGCGTCGATCAGCTCGTCCAGGATCTCGCTCGCGCTCAGCCCGGAGATCGTCTCGAAGTGGTGGATCTCCGTCGCCGTGAACGCCTTGAGCGACACGTTCGGCAGAGCCGCCTTCAGCTCCCGGAGCGACCGCGGGTAGTACCGCCACGGGAGGTTCGGGTGCAGGCCGTTGACGATGTGCAGCTCGGTGAGGTTCTCGCCCTCCATCGCCTTGGCGAGCTTCACCGCCTCCTCGATGCGCATCGTGTACGCGTCCTTCTCGCCCGGCTTGCGCTGGAAGGAGCAGTAGGCGCAGGAGGCCGTGCAGACGTTGGTCATGTTGAGGTGACGGTTGACGTTGAAGTGCACGACGTCGCCGTTCTTGCGCGTCCGCACCTCGTGCGCGAGACCGCCCAGCCAGGCCAGGTCGTCCGACTCGTACAGCGCGATGCCGTCCTCACGGGTCAGCCGCTCACCGGCCCTGACCTTCTGCTCCAGCTCGCGCTTGAGCCCGACGTCCATGCGTTTGCCTCTCCTAGTGACGAACCCCGACAACCGTACGCCTAGCCCTCCCCCGGCAGCTCGCCCACCCGGTTCTCCCACTTCGTGGAGAGCACGATCGTCGTGCGGGTCCGGGACACGCCCTTGGTACCGCTGAGCCGACGGATGATCTTCT
Source organism: Streptomyces sp. NPDC051963 (assembly GCF_044593495.1). Lineage (NCBI taxonomy): Bacteria > Bacillati > Actinomycetota > Actinomycetes > Kitasatosporales > Streptomycetaceae > Streptomyces > Streptomyces sp. NPDC051963. The sequence continues at coordinate 442,000 of NZ_JBIUCC010000009.1, forward strand.
CCAGACCGTCGACGTCCGCGGCGCGCACCTTGAGCATGTAGGAGTCCTCGCCGGCGATGAACCAGCAGTCCTCGATCTCAGAGAGGTCCTTCAGCCGCTGGGCCACGTCCTCGTGGTCGGTGGCGTCGGAGAGCGAGATACCGATCAGGGCGGTGACGCCGAGGCCGAGCGAGGCGGCGTCCACGGTGGCGCGGTAGCCGGTGATGACGCCGGCCGCCTCCAGCCGGTTGATGCGGTCGGTGACGCTGGGTCCCGACAGGCCGACGAGGCGCCCCAGCTCCGCGTACGAGGCCCGGCCGTTCTCTCTCAGGGCCTGGATGAGCTGCCTGTCCACCGCGTCCATGCGATTCGAAGCCTTCCGCTGATTCCGACGATTGGGATGTTCTTGGGTGTGCTGAGAGGCTCAGGTCCTGCCCGACCCGCCGCCGAGTTCGCCCTTCCAGCGGCGGTAGAGGTCGTGCTCGGCACCCGCCGCGTCCAGGACCCGGCCGGCCACGAAGTCCACCAGGTCCTGGATGTGCGTGGCCCCCGCGTAGAAGGCGGGCGAGGCGGGCACCACGGTCGCGCCCGCGTCGTCCAGTGTCACCAGATGGCGCAGGGTCTGCCCGTTCAGGGGTGCCTCGCGCACGGCGACGACGAGCTTTCGGCCCTCCTTCAGGGTCACGCTCGCTGCCCGCTGGAGCAGGTCCTTCGACAGCCCGAGCGCGACGCCCGCGACACAGGCGGTCGAGGCGGGCACGATCAGCATCCCCTTGGTGACGTACGACCCCGATGACGGGCCCGCGGCCAGGTCCCCGGCAGCCCAGTGCCGCACGCCCGTGACGTCCACGTCGAAGATGTCCGGCTTGCCGTCGGCCCCCCGCGACAGCCATTCCCGCAGGTCCTCCCGCCAGTGCGCGTCCCGGTAGGAGATGCCCGTCTCATCGAGCAGGGTGAGCCGGGAGGCCCGGCTGACGACCAGGTCGACGCTCTCACCGGCGGCCAGCAGGGCGCGCAGCACGGCGGCGGCATACGGGGTGCCGGAGGCGCCGGACACCCCTACGATCCAAGGCGTACGCGCCGTCTCTCCTGGCTTGGCTCGGTTCACGACACCGAGCCTATCCGGCTTCGCGGGGCGGGAACCGGCCGAGGGTGCGGGCCGTTGCCATGAGTGACGGGCTGGGACTGCTAGGGCTGGGGGACGCCATGGCGGATTTGGGTGCGGGCTCCGGCTGGAGGGCGGGAGCGAGGCCGGGTGTCGGTGCCGGTGCGGGCCGGACACCGACGGGCGGCGACCGTGCGAGGACAGCGGCCAAGCTGATGCTGGGCTGGGTGGCCCTGCTCTGGCTGCTCGAAGTGGTCAACGTGGTCAGCGGCCATGCGCTGGACGGCCTGGGCATCACCCCGCGCGAACCGTCCGAGCTGGTCGACATCGTGCCCGCCGCCTTCCTCCACTTCGGCTTCGCCCATGTCGCCGCCAACAGCGTGCCGCTGCTGGTCCTCGGCTTCCTCGCGGCCCTCGGCGGCCTGCGCCGGTTCGCGATGGCCTGCGCGCTGATCATCGTCGCGGACGGACTGGGTGTGTGGCTCATAGCCCCGGCGCACAGCAACACCGCGGGCGCCTCCGGCCTGATCTTCGGCCTCTTCGGCTTCCTGCTGGTGAGCGGCTTCGTGGAACGCCGACCACTCGGCGTCCTCGTCGGCCTGCTGATCGCCGCGGTGTGGGGCGGCTCGATACTGGCCGGGCTGGCACCGACCCAGACCGGCGTCAGCTGGCAGGGCCATCTGATCGGCCTGGTGTCGGGCGTCGTGGCGGCGTTTCTGTTCCGTCGCCCGGCCATACCCATGCGCGGCGCCTGAGGGGAACTGGTTGAAGCCGGGTGCGCATCACGCCCCTTCAGGGGCGCGGGGCTGTATCGATATGCGGCTCCGCCGCGGGGCGCGACCAGCCCCCACCGGCCCGCAGACAAACGAACCGCACACCCAACGGAGCGCGGCCGCTAGACCGTGAGTCCCCGCACCAGCAGATCCATCAACGCACACACGAACAGGGCGATCCCGATGAACCCGTTGACGCTGAAGAACGCCCTGTTCAGGCGGGACAGATCGTGCGGGCGGACGATCGAGTGCTCGTAGACGAAGGCGCCGGCGACGATCATCAGGCCCAGCCAGAAGAACGCACCCGCGTCGGTGGCCACGGCGTACCAGACGAGGAGGCCGGTCGTGACGGCGTGGCAGACGCGGGCGCCGTGGATGGCGGCCGGGATGCCGAACCGGGCCGGGACCGACATGACGCCGATCTCGCGGTCGGTCTCGACGTCCTGGCAGGCGTAGATCAGGTCGAAGCCGCCGATCCAGACGCCGACGGCGAGACCCAGGATCACCGCGTCCCAGGACCACTCACCGGTGATCGCGAGCCAGCCGCCGATCGGGCCCATGGCCTGGGCGAGTCCGAGGATGGCCTGCGGGAAGTTCGTGAACCGCTTGCCGTAGGGGTAGACCACCATCGGCACGACCGCGATCGGGGCGAGGGCCAGGCACAGGGGGTTGAGCAGAGCCGCCGAGCCCAGGAACACCACGACCGCGACCAGCGCGCCCGTCCAGGCGTGCCGCACCGACATCGCGCCGGTCACCAGCTCGCGGTGCGCCGTGCGCGGGTTACGGGCGTCGATCTCCCGGTCGATGATCCGGTTCACCGCCATCGCGAACGTCCGCAGACCCACCATGCAGATGGTCACCAGCAGCAGCCGGCCCCAGTGGATGTTCCCGTCCATCTCGAACATCGCGGTGAGCGCGGCGATATAGGCGAAGGGCAGGGCGAAGACCGAGTGCTCGATCATCACCAGGCGCAGAAACGCCTTGGTGCGTCCCGGCTGCGGGATCGCGGCGGAAGCCGAACTCACAGGCCGTACTCCTTCCACCGGCGGTCGACCGTCGCCGCCGTCTCCGGATCGGACAGGACCATGTCGGGCCAGCCGCCGTCTCGTGTGTAGCCCTCCTCGGGCCACTTCTTCGTTGCGTCGATACCCGCCTTGCCGCCCCAGAACTGCTGGTAGGAGGCGTGATCGAGATGGTCGACGGGACCCTCCACGACCGTGAGGTCGCGGGAGTAGTCCGTGTTGCCGAGGGCCCGCCAGGCGACCTCGTGCAGATCGTGGACGTCACAGTCGGAGTCGACGATCACGATCAGCTTGGTGAGGGACATCATGTGCGCACCCCATACAGCGTGCATCACCTTTTGGGCGTGCTTGGGGTACTTCTTGTCGATCGAGACGATCGCGCAGTTGTGGAAACCCCCTGCTTCCGGCAGGTGGTAGTCCACGATGTCCGGGACGATGATCTTCAGCAGTGGGAGGAAGAAGCGTTCCGTTGCACGCCCCAGCGGTCCGTCCTCCGTCGGGGGGCGGCCTACGACGATCGACTGCAGGAGCGGCCGCTTCCGCATCGTCACACAGTCGATCTTCAGGGCGGGGAAGGGTTCCTGCGGGGTGTAGAAGCCGGTGTGGTCGCCGAAGGGACCCTCGGGCAGCATCTCACCGGGTTCCAGCCAGCCCTCGATGACGACCTCCGCCTGCGCCGGCACCTGGAGCGGCACGGTCTTGCAGTCGACCATCTCGATCCGCTTGCCCGCGATGAACCCGGCGAACAGGTACTCGTCGATGTCGCCGGGGAGCGGGGCGGTCGAGGCGTAGGTCACGGCGGGCGGGCAGCCGAAGGCGATGGCGACCGGCAGGCGTTCACCGCGCCGGGCCGCGACCTGGTAGTGGTTGCGGCTGTCCTTGTGGATCTGCCAGTGCATGCCGATGGTGCGCTTGTCGTGGCGCTGGAGGCGGTAGAGCCCGAGGTTGCGGATGCCGGATTCCGGGTCCTTGGTGTGGGTGAGCCCCAGGTTGAAGAAGGAGCCGCCGTCCTTGGGCCAGGTGAAGAGGGCGGGCAGGTCGTCGAGGTCGACCTCGTCGCCGTACAGGGTGACTTCCTGGACGGGGGCGTCCTTCACCTTCTTCGGCGGTACGTGCGTCATCGCGCCGAGTTTCCCGAAGGCCTCGCGTACGCCGACGAAGCCGTGCGGCAGTTCGGGGCGCAGCAGGCCGCCGATCTTCTCGGAGATCGCGCCGTACGACTTCAGCCCCAGGGCCTTCAGCAGGCGCCGGTCGGTTCCGAAGACGTTCATGGCGAGCGGCATGCTGGAGCCGCGCACGTTCTCGAAGAGCAGCGCCGGGCCGCCCGCCTTCTGGACCCGGTCGACGATCTCCCCGACCTCCAGATACGGGTCGACCTCGGCCTTGATGCGCTTGAGGTCGCCCTCGCGCTCCAGCGCCCTGAGCAGGGAGCGAAGATCGTCGTAAGCCATGTGTCCCAGTATCGGTCACCGGCTACCCTGGCCCCGTCACCGGGGCCGTCGCCAGCCCCTCGCCGTCTACTGGGGGATCGCCGCCTTCATGCTCAGGTATCTGCCCCTTCTGCTGGTCCTGGCCCTGTGGATCTACGCCTTCATCGACTGTCTGAACACCCCGGAGAACGAGGTGAAGGGGCTGCCGAAGGTGGCGTGGGTGTTCATCATCCTGCTCTTCGGCGAGGTGCTGGTCGGCCCGGTCGCGTGGCTGGTGGCGGGCAAGGTCCGCAAGTCCCCGGCGAGCGGCATCACGCCGTTCTCCCCGGGCCGCCGTACGAAGTTCGTCGCGCCGGACGACAATCCCGACTTCCTCAAGTCCCTCAAGGACGAGGAGGAGGAGAAGAAGCGCGGTGACGACCCCAAGGGCGACTGAGGGGCTCCGGCTCACAGGCTCCGGCTGACAGGCTGTACGCCTCCGAGCCCCCCGAAGCGGACAATGCGCCCCTGGGCCGGGGTGCGTGCGGGCCGGACACTTGTCACGCATGACGACAGCTCCCGCCGACTCCGCCGGCACGATCGCCCCCGAATACGGTGACAAGGTCATCGCCGTCGAGACGGCGGGCTCGGAACCCATCCCCGACGCCGAACGGCACGGCAGTCCGCTTCAGTTGCTGTGGACCTGGGCGTCTCCGAACATCGAGTTCGCGACCGTCTACATCGGCGTGATCTCGGTCCTCTTCTTCGGCCTGAACTTCTGGCAGGCGACGGCAGCCCTGTTGCTGGGCACGGGGCTCGGGGCGCTGACCCACGGGATCCTGTCCCTGGACGGCCCGCGGTTCGGCGTGCCGCAGATGGCGATCGGCCGCTTCTCCTTCGGGTTCAAGGGAAATCTGCTGCCCTCCGGGGTGAACGCGCTGGTCGCCGGTGTCGGCTGGTTCGCGGTGAACAGCGTGAGCGCCGCATTCGCGCTCAACACGCTGACCGGCCTGCGTCCGCTCCCCTCGCTCCTGCTGGTGGTGGCGGCCGAGATCGTGATCGGCTTCATCGGGCACAACTTCGTGCACGCCTTCGAGAAGTACGCGTTCCCGGCCCTCGCGGTGATCTTCCTGCTGGCCGGGGTGTGGACCTTCAAGGAGGCGGACCTCGGCGCCCCCGACGCGGGCGGCGGCATCGGCGGTTTCCTGCTCGCCTTCAGCGCGGCCTGGGGTTATGCGGCGGGCTGGAACCCGGGCGCCGCCGACTACTCCCGCTACCTCCCGCGCACGGCGAACCGTTTCCGGACGGCGCTGTATCCGGCCGTCGGTCTCTTCGTCTCCGTGGCGGTGGTCTCCGTGATCGGCGCGGCGTCGGCGACGATCGTCGCCCCGGAGGGCGCCACGCCGACGGCCGCCTTCACGGGCCATCTCCCGGGCTGGCTCAGCAACTTGGTCCTGCTCGCCATCATCCTCGGCGCGGTCTCCGCCAACGCCCTGAACGTCTACTCCTCCGCCATGTCGATCACGTCCCTGGGCCTGAAGCTGCCCGCGTGGCTCGGCCGCGGCGCGATCGTCGTGCTGTGCGGTCTTGCGGGTACGGCGGCGGCGTGGGCGTCGCTCGCGGACGCGGGGCACGCATATGAGGCGTTCCTGCTGGTGATCGCCTACTGGGTGGGTCCGTGGCTGGGGGTGGTCCTGGTGGAGCGGTGGCTCCGGGCCCGTACGCCGGACGCGGAGCTGTCCCGGCGTCTGGGCGACCGTACCTTCGCCAACTGGCCCGGTGTCGCCGCCCTGTTGACCGGCATCGTGGTGTCGGTGCCGTTGTTCTCCAACCAGGAGAAGTACGTGGGCTGGGTGCCGGAGCAGTGGCCGGCCTTCGGCGACATCACGTGTCTGGTCGGGTTCGTGGTGAGCGCGGGGTTGTACGGGGTGCTGCGGGCGCGGCCGCGGGTCACTGGAGCGACTTGATCCGGGCGGCGCTGAGGGCCTGGCCGAACACCCGGACATCCTTGATGGATCCGGGGAAGAAGCCGCTGGGCCGGCCCTGGTACTGCGCCCGGCCGATCAGCAGAGGGCCGGTGGAGACGGTCGGGTTGGTGTCGTCGATCGCCGCTTCCTGGACGCCGTTGACGTACAGCCGCAGCTTGCGGGCGGGGCCGTCGCAGACACCGGCCAGATGCGTCCAGGTGTTCATGGTGGGCACGGTGTAGCCGACGGCCCACAGGCCGGGGCGGGCGAAGGCCCAGCGCTTCTCGACGCCCGAGTACTGAAGGTAGAAGCCGCTGTCGGAGGCTGCCTCCTGGCTGACGGCGGTGGCGAAGGAGTCCGGCGCGGCGGGCAGGCAGACCCAGGCCGCGACCGTGAAGCTGCGGCCGGGGCCGGTCTGGAGTACCGGGCCGTCGATGACGACCTGGCTGTTGGACCCGTCGAATGCGGCGGCACCGTCCTTGCCCGCGTTCCAACGGACGTCGGTCGCCGTGCCGTTGTGGCCGCCGACGGTGGCTCTGACGACGTTCCCCGAGGCCTCGCCGAGCCGCCAGACGCCGACGGGCTGGGGGCGGCGGGACGTGGCGGACGGTGCGGGCGAGGCGCCTCCCGCCGCGCCCGTGCCATCGGTTCCGGACCGGTTGAGCCAGAAACCGGCGCCGGTCCCGGTCGCGGCGAGCACAGCGGCGCCGGAGAGGAGGAAGGCGCGGCGGTTGCGGGCGGGAGTGGAGGGGGCGGTCTGCTGGTGCGGCTCGCTGAGGGATGGCGAGGCGGCGCGGGCCGAGTCCGACTGCGTGGCCGGACGGTCCGGGTAGGGCCGGGTGGGGGTGCGCGGGTGCGGCGGCCGGGTGGCCGGGGTGGGGGCGGCCGAGGGCTCACCCGCCTCATGGGCGGCCGGGTGCGCCGAGGAGTCATGAACGGCCGGGCGCGGGAGCGGGGCCGCTCCGGATGCGGGAGCCGACTGCCACTGGGTGGCGCGCGACATGGCAACGATGTCCTCGCCGCCCGCCGGGCCCACGCGGGCGAGTATCTCGCGCGGTGTGGGGCGAACCGCGGGGTCCTTGGCCAGGCACGCGCTGATCAGGGACCGCAGGGCGGGGTCGGCGATCGCCTCGACGTCGGGTTCGTTGTGGACGACGCGGTACAGCAGGGCGGGGGTCGGGCCGCCGCCGAAGGGGTTGCCGCCGGTCGCCGCGAAGGCGAGGACCGCGCCGAGGCAGAAGACGTCGCTGGCCGGTGCCACCTCGTCGCCGCTGACCTGCTCGGGGGACATGAATCCCGGCGAGCCGGCCATGCTGCCGGTGCTGGTGATCGAGTCGGCCTCGATGGTGCGGACGATCCCGAAGTCGATGACTCTCGGACCGTCCTCGGCGAGCAGCACGTTTGAGGGCTTGAGGTCGCGGTGGACGAGGTTCACGGAGTGGATCGACAGCAGCGCCTCGGCCAGCCCGGCCGCCAGGCCCAGCACGGCCTCCGTGGACATCGGACCGTCCTCGGCGACCCGCTGCGCCAGTGACGGCCCGGCGATGTAGCTGGTGACCAGCCACGGCTGGGCCGCGTCCGGGTCGGCGTCGATCACCGGTGCGGTGAAGGCCCCGCTGACCAGCCGGGCCGCCCGCACCTCCCGGCGGAAACGGGACCGGAACTCCGGCCGGCGGACCAGTTCGGCGTGCACCACCTTGACCGCGACGAGCCGCCCGCCGGGTGACCGGCCGAGGTACACCCGGCCCATGCCGCCCGCGCCGAGTCGGCTCAGCAACCGGTAGTCGCCCACGGAGACCGGGTCGTCGGGCTCCAGCGCTGCCACAATCCCCTCCAGGTACGTTCCCGCGTGCCCGGTGGCCAGGGTGACCGTGTGAGCCCTGTGGCTCTGGTGACTCCTGTGACCTGTGCGGGCACGCTCAGCATAAGCGCAGCACCGAACGCTCACACCGAAGCCCCGTACCCCGTGGGACTGTTCGACCCGCCCCGGCGCATGCTGCGGGACTCACCCGACCTGCGCTTGCGCCTGCTCCACGTGCCCGACCTTGAGGTACCTCTCCCCGTAGGCCTCCTTCAGGATCGGCTCGGCCTTCGCGGGATCGTCGACGCCGATACTCACGAACCCCTCCTCCTGCACACCGACTTCACGCATCTGGAAGGTGCCGTCCCAGCGGTGCATGTCCTCGCTGATCCGCTCCGCGAGGGCGTCGAGGGTCTTGCGGGTGACGTCGGTGTCGTACAGCCGGATCGTCACGCCCTTCTCGGCGGCGCCGCAGAGGTCGGCGTCGAGGGCGGCGGAGGGGATGCGCCAGACCTTCAGGGTCCGGTGGGGTTCGTCGATGGACAGCCCGGTGAAGGCGGCGGGGTAACGGGGCTTGGCGTCCAGGTCGATGTAGGCGAGCGTCCGGTACAGGGGGGTGTCGTCGGAGCCGCCCTCCGCGCCGGGGAAGCCGGGGAGGGAGTCCAGGGGCCGGGTCCCGACGCACTTCGTTGTCGTACCGCCGGCGGTCGCGGTCTCCGTCTCGGACGCGGGCTCCGTCCTCGTACTGGCTCCTGTCTCGGTGCCGCAGGCCGGTAGCGCGCCCAGGGCCAGGACGGCGGCTGTCGCCGCGATGGCTCGATACGTTCGGTTACTCATGTCCCCCTCCGTCCGCTTCGGTCGGTACTGTGACGCCGAAAGGGGAGAAAGCGTTCACGCCCGGAGCGGCCCGGAGCTGCCCAGAGCTGCCCAGAGCAGAGGCGCCGATGCCTCCCCCCAGGCACCGGCGCCCCGCCCCCTCCGGCGTCAGTCAGCCGCCGTCGGCCGTACCCCCGGACAGTCCGCCCGCGTCGGCTGCCCCGCTCTCGATGTCCCCCGGCGTGGGGTCCTCGGTGACGGTGCCGGCGCTCGCCACGGTCAGCGTCACCAGGGCGTCGCCCGGAGCCTCGGTCCCCGCCTCCGGGCTCTGTGCGAGGACCGTGCCGGGCAGGGCCGCGTCGGTCACCTCCTCGAACGTGGTGACCTGGAACCCCTGGGCCTCCAGGGCGGGTTGGGCGTCGGCGAGGAGCTGACCCCGTACGTCGGGCACCGTGACCGTCCCCGCCGTGGGCGTGGTCGGGTCGGAGGGCGTCACGGACGGGTCGTCCGGATCCGGCATCTCCGGCAGGACCTCGTCCTGCGTGCCGTCCGAGCCCGCCTCGCGGGCGAGTCCCGTGTCCGGGTTCTCGACGTCGACGAGCTGGTAGACGTCGACCGGTTCGTCCTCGGGCGCGGGCTTGACCTTGACCAGCTTCTCCGAGTCGTACGACGCCCACTTCTGGTTGCGGTCGTCGAACTTCACGTCGGCCACGTCGATGTCCTTCTCGTACGCGGCCAGCGGGTTGCCGCAGCTGCACTGCACCGCCGGGTTCCCCAACCGGTCGACCAGCACGGCGATGCCCGCTTCGAGCAGCGCGTCGAACGCCGTCGCCCTGCCCTTCCTGAAGTCGTGGTTCTTGACCAGGGTGTCGGCCCGCAACAGGACCGGTGTCAGCTTCTCCACGAAACCCCTGATCTCGCCGATGCCGTCCAGGCCCTCGACGTCGGCCCATTCCTCGGCCTTGCCCCGGTTCTCCGGCTTCTCCAGGTACTCGACGAGCTTCGCCTTGTCGCAGTGGCCGGCGTCCCGGGTCCCCCCGTACAGACCCGGGTCGCCGCCCTCGATCTCCCCCGTGATGTAGTCGATCGCGGCCCCGAGAGCGATGTCGCTGCCGAGCCGCACGAAGAAGGGCGCGGCGCTCGTCACTCCGCGCGCGACGGCCTTGACGGCGACCTTCTGGGCGGCCTTGTCGCCGGGGCACTTGGCCGCCAGCAGGCCGAGAACGGCCAGGACCAGCGTCAGCGCTACGGCCGTACGCCCTCTCCCGCTCCCCCTGGTAGCCGATGCCTCCGGCGGCGGCCGCGGGCCCCGCCTCCAGGAGCTGCCGCAGATGGGTCAGCTCCATGTCCTTGGACAGCAGCAGGATGCCCACCGACGGGTGGGCGCGGCGGATCTCCACGGCCGCCCGTAACCCTTCCAGGGTGTGCGTGGGCGGCATCCTGATGTCGACCACGGCGAGATCGGGCAGGGTGTCGGCGACGGCGGCCCGCAGCCCGCGCGCGTCCCCGGCCCGTGCCGTGATCTCGTGGCCCTCTTCCTCCAGGATGATCGCAAGTCCCCGCAGGTAGACCGGGTCGTCGTCGGCCAGCACGATGCGCAGCCCCCGGGAACCGGTGTCGCCCGTCATGCCGGCTCGCCCTTCTCGCCCTTGGTCGTGGTGGGCAGGGTCACGGCGACGACCGTGCCCTCGCCGGGGCCGCTGCGGACGGTCAGCCGGCCGTCGTACGCGGAGACCCGGTGGCGCAGTCCGAGCAGCCCGGTGCCGCCGTCGCCCGGGTCCGCGCCGCCCACCCCGTCGTCGGTGACGTTCAGGCTCAGCAGCCCGACCGGGTTCCCGGGCCGGCGCAGCCGCGCCAGCAGCCCGGCCCCGAGATACAGCCCGCCGACCGCCCCCGAGAACAGCGTGGAGGTGGAGTCGTGGTGCCGGTCGGGTGCGGTGACGACCAGGACGTAGGTCCCGAACGCCGTACCGGCCGCGGCGAGCAGGACCGGGGTGCGCCACGGGGGCGGACCTGCCATAACCGCCTCCCCCGTGACGGCCGTTCACGTGCGCTTCCGTGCCCTCACGGTACGCGATCGGCCGACTGCCGTACGGAGTTTTCGGCGCAGTCGCGACAAGGAGAGAAGGGGCGTCGCAGGGACCGCCGTAGCCCGCGATGTCCCCGGGTTCTCCCGCCTTTCAGGCCACTGTCCGCAGCCCGCTCCCCACTTCGGCCCCCATTCCCCGCACCACCCGATGCGCACAGGCCGCCGCCAGCAACTCGCCCAGCAGATCCGGATCGTCGATCTCCAGGCCGAGCAAGGACTCGATCCGCTCCAGCCGCTGGTAGAGCGACTGCCGGCCGATGTGCAGGAGCGCGGCCGTGCGGGTCGGTGAGCAGCCATGGCGCAGGTGGACCTCAAGAGTGCGTACGAGGTCGCTCGGGTGGGCCGCCTCCCAGGCGAGCAGGGGGCCGAGCGCGTGCTGGACCATGCCCGCGAGGCGCTCCCGGTTGGCGTCCACGCCGCCCCTCGTCAACTCCCGTTCCAGGGCGAGGGCGCGGGAGGAGGTGACGAGCGGTCCCTCCGGCACTCCCGGCTCCGCGGCAGGGACCGTCAGCGCCAGTTCCAGCGTCGTACGGGCCGCCCGCAGCGTGTCGCTCCAGCGCAGCCAGCCGCTGCCGGCGGCGACCGAGTGGCCGACCGCATGACCGACCGCCACCGTCAGGCCGGTGTCGGCCGCCGTGCGGAACGCCTCCTGGACCGCCCGCACCGGGTCCCGTGCGCCACCGGGGCGGGACTGCGCGGGCAACGCCAGCAACGCCAGCACGTCCCCGGGGAAGGCGGCCCTCAGTACGCCCGCCCCGCCCAGCAGCCGAACCGCCCGGTCCACGGCGCCCGTCTCGCGCGTGCCGTGCAGGGAGACGCCGATCAGACGTGCTCCCGGGCCCGGGTGGAATCCGGCCAGGGCGGCCCGCGCCTCCACCTCCGGCTGGTTCAGCGCCGCCCGGTCCGCCAGATCGGCGAGCAGCGCGGCGGTGTGGTCGTCACCCCACGGTCGTACGACCGAATGCCGGGCCGAGAGGCCGCGCGCCACGATCGCCCGGTTCGCGGCCTCCGTGATGCGTACGAAGGGCACGACCCGGTGCAGGGCCAGCAGCGGCAGGCCCACCCGGCCCGCCTCGTCGATCACCTCGGGGGGCATGGTCGGCAGGGAGCGGCCCACCTCCACGGCCAGCCCGGCCGCGTCGCGTGCCGCCAGTTCGCGCACATACCGCCGGCGGACCCCGTCGTCGGCGTCCGTCAGTCCGAAGCCGTTGGTCAGCAGCAGTTCGCCGCCGTCGAGGAAGTTCGCGCCCTCGTAGACCTCGCTGGAGTGCACCCAGCGCACCGGGCGGTCCAGCGCGCCCGCGCCGGCCAGCAGCTCGGGCTCGGCCGCGCGGACCGGGTCGAGGGCCAGGACTTCACGGAGGGTGAGTGCGGACACGGGGCCTCCAGGGCGGGCGGCGGAGGGGCTGCGAGGGGGACGCTGACAGTTCGTCCGGCTGTGGGCTGCCCGGAGAGTACTTTCCGCACGTTGCCCCGGTGTTTCCGGGCCAGCAGAGTGGACCCATGGATCAGGCACAGGCACGCACCTGGCTCACCACCGCGATCGACGAGGCCCGCGCCGGGCTCGCCGAGGGCGGCATCCCGATCGGCGCCGCGCTCTACGGCGCCGACGGCACCCTCCTGGGCCGCGGCCACAACCGGCGCGTCCAAGACGACGACCCGTCCATGCACGCGGAGACGGCCGCGTTCCGCGCCGCGGGACGGCAGCGGTCGTATCGCGGGACGACCATGGTGACGACCCTCTCGCCCTGCTGGTACTGCTCGGGTCTGGTCCGGCAGTTCGGCATCTCACGGGTGGTGATCGGCGAGGCGACCACCTTCCACGGCGGCCACGACTGGCTGGCCGGACACGGCGTCGGCATCGTGCTCCTGGACGATGCCGAGTGCGTCGAGATGATGCGCGAATTCATCAAGAACAATCCGGCCCTGTGGAACGAGGACATCGGTGACTGAACCCCGTATCCCCACGATCGACCTGAAGCCATGGTTCGACGGCGACCCGGAGGTCCGCGCCCGGATCGCCCGCACCGTCGACGAGGCGCTGCAGACCGCCGGGTTCCTCCTCGTCACCGGGCACGAGGTGGACCCAGGTCTGCGCTCCCGGATCCGGACGGCCGCGAAGGCGTTCTTCGCGCTGCCCGTCGACGTCAAGCAGGCCTACGCCGTGAAGGTCGGCGGACGCGGCTGGCTCGGGCCGGGAGCGGAGGCCAACGGGTACTCGGAGGGGACCGAGACCCCGCCGGACCTGAAGGAGTCGCTGACCTTCGCGACCCACGAGCCGTTCGACGACCCGGAGATCAACGCGGAGTGGTACGCGCCGAACGTATGGCCCGCCGAGGTGCCGGAGCTTCAGCGCCTCTGCGAGGAGTACCTGGCCCGCATGGCCGACCTGGAGAAGGCCCTTCTCTCCCTCCTCGGTGAGGCCCTCGGGCTCGAACCCGACTTCTTCTCCCGGCACATGGACCATCCGACGTACGGCTTCAACATCAACTGGTATCCGGGGACCGAGGTCATCGGCGAACCCGAGCCCGGCCAGTTCCGGATCGGCCCGCACACCGACTTCGGAACGGTCACCATCCTCGACCGGCAGGCCGGCAAGGGCGGGTTGCAGGTCTACACGGACGAGGGGGGATGGGAGGACGCCCCCTTCGACCCGGCTGCGTTCACCATCAACATCGGTGACCTGATGGCCCGTTGGACCGGCGACCGCTGGCGCTCCGGCCGCCACCGCGTCCTGCCCCCGCCCGCCGACACCCCCGCCGAGGAGCTGATGTCCCTCGTCTACTTCGGCGAGTGCACCCCGGGCACGCTCGTGGAGTCCGTACCGGCACCGGTGGGGAGGGTGGCCTACGAGCCGGTCGACTCGCATGCGTATCTGCGGGGGAAGCTGGACTCGATCACGGTCGACTGAGGTCGCCGACCAACCGCTCGAACCGGGCCCGCCACCGCCGCTCCGACTCCTGCCCGCCCCGGAACTCGTGAGTGAAGCGGAGGACGCTGCCGTCGTCCCCGTCCCGCTCCAGATGGAACCTGAGCCGCGCGCCGCCCTCCAGCGTGTACTCGGCGATCCGCTCCACGTCCCAGGCGGTGACCCGCCCGGAGCCGAGGTCACGGAGGGTGACCGCGCCACCCAGGCGGGGTTCCAGGACGTCGGCCGGGGTGAACCAGCCGGCGAGCCCGTCCGTCGTGGTCAGAGCGGGCCAGACCGTCTCCATGGGCCTCGGGAGCCGCACCAGGAAGTGCAGGATGTGCGTGCTCCCGCGGGTCCGGCTGGCGCCCTGCTCGATGGAACCGGTCATGACACCAGCGTGGCCCTTCACCGGTCGATCTGCACGCGTTGCGCGCCCCGACCCGCCGTCACCGTGGACGCGCTAGACGCCGGCGTAGGAGTGCTTGCCGGAGACGAAGATGTTGACGCCGTAGTAGTTGAACAGCCAGCAGCCGAACGCGACGAGGGCCAGGTAGGCGGCCTTGCGGCCCTTCCAGCCGGCCGTGGCGCGGGCGTGCAGGTAACAGGCGTACGCGACCCAGGTGATGAACGCCCAGGTCTCCTTGGGGTCCCAGCCCCAGTAGCGGCCCCAGGCGTCGCCCGCCCAGATCGCGCCCGCGATGATCGTGAACGTCCACAGCGGGAAGACGGCCGCGTTGACGCGGTAGGAGAACTTGTCGAGGGACGACGAGGCGGGCAGCCGCTCCAGGAAGGAGGTGGCGAACTGGCCGGGCGTGCCGCCGGTGGCGAGCTTGTTCTCGTACGAGTCCTTGAACAGGTACAGGATCGTGCTGACGGCGCCCACGTAGAAGACCGCGCCGCACAGGATCGCCGTCGAGACGTGGATGTACAGCCAGTACGAGTGAAGGGCGGGAACCAACTGGTCGCTGGCGGTGTACAAGACAGTGACGGCGATGCCGAGATCAAGGAGGACCGTCGTGATCAGGAACAGGCCGAGCCAGCGGACGTTCTTCTTCAGCGCGAGCAGCGAGAGGTACACGCCGACCGCGACCGTGGAGAAGGTGATGTTGAACTCGTACATGTTGCCCCACGGCGCCCGCTCCACCGAGGCCGCGCGGGCGACGACCCCGCCGAGCTCGATGAGAAAAGCGAGCACAGTGAAGGACACGGCGATACGCCCGTAGAGGTCGCCCTTCTCGTCCCCGCCGTGCGCCCCGGGCCCGTCGGGCACATCACGCGTCCCGGTGGCAGCCCGCACCACGACCTTCGGCCGCTCCAGTACGGCGGTGCTGCCTGCCTTCTTCACCGTCACGGCCGGTGCCTTCGCCCCGGCCTCGGTGGTGAGCGCGGCGGCGGTGCGGCCGATCTTGCTGCGGCTGCCGAAGATCCATTCGGTGATGTAGGCGAAGAAGGCGAGGGTGTAGACGGCCATCGCGGAGTAGATCAGCGTGTTGCTGAGGTTCGCGAGGTTTTCGTTGGTGGCAGCGGCGAGAGTCACTTCTCAGCCCCTTCGGCAGGTACGACTTGGGGGTCGGGGGATGTGGAGGGGTCATCGGAGTCGTCGTCAGGGTCGGGGGCCCCCGGCGCCTGGTCGTACAGGATCCCGGCGAGGTCGCCGAGTTCCTCGGGCACCTTGGCGGACTCGCTGCGGCCGAGGCCGGCCATTTCGACGACCGTCACCCCGTCCGCACTGCGCGAAGCGCGCACCCAGACCCGGCGGCGCTGGATGAACAGGGAGCCGGCGAGACCGAAGATCGCGGTGACGGCACCGGCGAGCGCCCAGCCGCTGGCGGGCTGCTGGGTGACCTGGAAGTTCGCCCACTCCTTGGTGCCCTCGTAGGTGATCGAGCCGGCACCGTTCGGGAGCTTCATGGTCTCGCCGGGCTTGAGGTTCTCCCGCATCTGCGCGCCCTTGGAGTCCTTGAAGTTCTTCATATGGGACTTGTCGAGCTGGTACACGCTCTGCGGGATGCCCGAGTTGACGCCGAGGTCGCCGTGGTAGGGCTCCAGGTTCAGGACCGGGTTGAGCAGGGCCGGGAAGGTGGAGGAGACCTCGTTGCCCTTGACGTAGGACGGCAGGAAGAAGGCCTGGAAGCCGAGCTGTTCGCTGACGCCCTTGGCGTTCTTGTAGCCGTCGTAGACCTTGATCACGCCGGAGGAGGTGACGTTGGAGTCCAGCGGCAGCAGCGGCACGGCGTCGTTGTAGACGACGTTGCCCTTGCCGTCCCGGACGGTGACGACGGGCGCGTAGCCGTGGGCGGTGAGGTAGACCTTCGAGTCGCCGATCTCCAGCGGCTCGTTGACCTTGACCCTGGCCTTCTCCTCCTTGCCGTAGGCGCCTTGGCTGTAGGTGATGTCCGCCCGGTAGATGCGCGGAGTCCCCTTGTTGGGGCCGGAGGCCTCGTAGGTGCCGGTGAAGTTCTTCAGGTTGAAGCTGAAGGGGGCCAGGTCGTCGGTGTCGAAGAGGGTGCCGGACTTGAAGTCGTCGTACTGGGTGAGGGTGTTGGAGAAGCCGTCGCCCTCGACGACCAGCTTGTTGCCCTCGGTCTTGAACAGCTGGCCGACGGCGAAGGCGACCAGCATCACGATCAGCGCGATATGGAAGGCGAGGTTGCCGACCTCGCGCAGATAGCCCTTCTCGCCGGCGACCGCGTCACCGACCGGGTGGGCCCGGAAGCGCCGCTTCTTCAGCAGGACGAGCGCGGCCTCACGCACCTGCTCGGGCTCGGCCCGAGTACGCCAGGTCGTGTACGCGGGCAGCCGGGTCAGCCGCTTGGGCGCGCCCGGCGGACGGCCGCGCAGTTGGCCGACGAACTGCCAGGTGCGGGGCACGATGCAGCCGATGAGGGAGACGAACAGCAGGATGTAGATCGCGGAGAACCACACCGAGCTGTAGACGTGGAAGAGGCCGAGCTTGTCGTAGATCGGCGCGAGGATGTCGTGCCGGTCGCGGAAGTCGGCGACCTTGGTGGCGTCGGTTCCGCTCTGCGGGATCAGCGAGCCGGGGATCGCGCCCAGCGCCAGCAGCAGCAGGAGGAGCAGGGCGACCCGCATCGAGGTGAGCTGGCGCCAGAACCAGCGGGCCCAGCCGATGGCGCCCAGGGAGGGCAGGTTCGGCGGCTCCTCCTTGGGGGCGGTGGAGAGCTGGGAGCCGGCGGCGCTCAGGTCCCGGTCCTCGGCCTCGGCCGGGGTCGCATCGGAGGCGGTCGTCTTGCTCATCGGTCAGATCCCCACAGTGAAGCCGTTGGACCAGTTCTGCATCTCCGACACAAGACTGTCCCAGGCGCCGGTCAGCAGCAGCAGACCGGTCGCGATCATCATCGTGCCGCCGATCCGCATCACCCAGACATAGTGGCGCTTGACCCAGTCGAAGGCGCCGAGCGCCTTGCGGAAGGCGATCGCCGCCAGGACGAAGGGCACGCCGAGGCCCAGGCAGTACGCGACGGTCAGTATGGCCCCCCGTCCCGCACTCCCCTGCTGGGAGGAGAGCGCGATCACCGAGGCGAGGGTCGGGCCGATGCACGGCGTCCAGCCGATGCCGAACAGCGCACCGAGGAAGGGCGCGCCGACCAGCCCGGTCATCGGCCGCTTGTGGAAGCGGAACTCGCGCTGGGTGAGCCAGGGCATCAGGCCCATGAAGAAGACCCCCATGGCGATCATGAGCACGCCGAGCACCTTGTTCAGCACACCGTGCTGTTCCTGGAGGTTGGCGCCGAAGTACCCGAACAGCGCGCCGCTGGAGACGAACACGGCCGTGAAGCCCAGCACGAACAGCGAGGCACCCGCGACCATCCGCCCGCGCCGGGCCTCGGCCAGGTCGGTGCCGGCGACTCCGGTGACGTACGACAGATAGCCGGGGACGAGCGGCAGGACGCAGGGCGAGAAGAAGGAGACGAGGCCGCCGAGCAGCGCGATGGGCAGGGCGATCAGCAGGGCGCCGTTGAGCACCGTGCCGTTGACGCCCGTCGCGGCCAGTGTGGACACTCCGGTCACGTCACTTCTCCGCGAGGACCGGGGCGAGCATCTTGCGCAGCTTGTCCTCGCTGAGCGCGGCCAGGGAGCGGGCCGCGACCTTGCCGTCCCGGTCGATGACGAGCGTGGAGGGGATCGCCTGCGGGTTGAGCGTGCCCTTCTCGAAGCGGAGCATCAGCTTGCCGGTCGGGTCGTACAGGCTGGGGTAGGTGACGCCGTACTGCTTCTCGAAGGCGAGGGCGTTCTTGGTGCTGGTGTCACGGGTGTTGATGCCGACGAACTGCACGCCCTGGCCCTTGAGGTCCTTGTAGACCGTCTCGAAGCCCGGCGCCTCGGCGCGGCACGGGGCACACCAGGACCCCCACACGTTCAGCACGACGACCTTGCCCTGGTACGAGGCCACATCGAGCTGCTTGCCGTCGATGGTCCCGCCGGACAGGTCGGGGGCCGCGGTCCGCTCGCCCTGCTCCACGGTCGAGATGCCGTCCTTGCCCATGACGAAGTTGGTGTTGCCGCCTCCGCCGGAGGTCCCTCCGGAGCCGCAGGCGGACAGCAGCAACGCGGCTACGGCGGCACCGGTGAGGGTCAGGGGGGCGCGGCTGGCGGCACTCATGTGAAAAGTTTCGCATGTCCGTTCCGGGGATCTTGCGCACCCCCCTTCCGGGCGGAAACTCCCATTTCAGAGCTGCTTCCACCCCGCGGCGGGCGCCTGTCCGACGTCAAGGGTGCGCAGCTTGTCGAGGACGGCCGGCGACTGTATGTCCATCCAGTCCACGAACTGCCGGAAGGAGACCAGCCGTACGTCCTCGCCCTTCTCCTTCTCGCGCGCGATGTGCTTCAGCGCCTCTTCCACGGCGTCCATGTAGATCCCGCCGTTCCACTGCTCGAAGTGGTTGCCGATGAAGAAGGGCGCGCGATTCGTCTCGTAAGCCCGCTTGAATCCGGATATGTACGCCTGCGCCGACTGCGTCCGCCACCCCGGGTAGTTGTACGAGGGTGCATTGGTCGAGTTGATCGACTGGTTGGCGAGCATGTTGTAGTCCATGGACAGGACCTCGAACGAACGTCCGGGGAAAGGTATCTGCTGAAGCGGCAGGTCCCATATGCCCTGCTTCTTCTCCGGCCAGACCTGACGGCCACCGGGCGAGGAGGCGTCGTAGCGCCAGCCGAGGTCGCGGGCGACGGGCAGCAGATTGTCCTGGCCGAGGAGACAGGGCGTGCGGCCGCCGACGAGTTCCTTGTCGTAGTCGAAGGGCAGGGCGGGCAGGTCGGTCCACCCGGAATTGGTCCGCCACTCCTTCACGAACGCCTTCGCCTGCTGGATCTCGCTCTTCCACTGCTGCGGCGTCCAGTTGCCGACCGTGCCGTAGCCGGAGCAGAAGTGGCCGTTGAAGTGGGTGCCGATCTCATGCCCGTCGAGCCAGGCCTGGCGGACGTTCTTCAGCGTCTCCTTGATGTGCGCGTCGGTGAGGTAGCCGATGTCGGAGGCGCCACGCGGGTTGTTCGGGGGGTCGTAGAGCCGCTTCTTGCTCTCGGGCAGCAGATACAGCCCGGAGAGGAAGAAGGTCATGTGCGCCTCGTACTGCTTCGCGAGTTCGAGGAAGCGCGGGAAGAGGCCGTTGCCGACCTCGCCGGCGCCGTCCCAGGAGAAGATCACGAACTGCGGCGGGGTCTGGCCGGGCTCCAACGGCTCGGGCTTCGACGGCTGGTGGGGCTGCTTGCCGGTGAAGGAGGTCGAGCCGTCGCCGATCGGGCGCGCGGTGGCGGTCGGCTTGCTCGAAGGGCCCTTCCCGGAACCTCCGACGCCCGTCGACCCCTCTGACGGGGTGAAGGTGCCGCAGCCCGCCAGTCCGGCAGCGGCCGCGGCACCGGCGCCGAGTCCGAGTGCTCCCCTTCGGGTGAGAGTGCGCATTGCGTCCCCGATCATCACGTTCTCTGGTGGTCACCCAGTCAGAGGACGCGAGGAACGGGGAGGTTCCGGTGAATCGACAGCGTTTCGGAACAAATGCAACAACCCCGTCACAGGGGCACTCAGGTCACAGGGGTCACTACGCCCCGAAGGCCTTGTCCTTGCCCTTCACCGGCTTGGCGCCCGCGAGGAGATGCGGGGGGACGAGATCGCGGGCGGGCTCGGTGTAGCCGACGGAGACGATCCGGTCGTCCTGGTACGTGAAGGTCGTCAGGGACGCGAGTGTGCACTGCCGCTTGCGCGGGTCGTGCCACAGCCGCCGCCGCTCGACGTACGACCGCACGATCCACACCGGCAGCTGATGGCTGACCAGCACGGCCTCGTGCCCACGGGCGGCGTCCTTGGCGGCGTCCAGCGCCCCCATCATCCGGACGACCTGGTCGACGTAGGGCTCGCCCCAGGACGGCTTGAACGGATTGACGAGGTGCTTCCAGTTCTCGGGCCGGCGCAGCGCCCCGTCGCCGACGCCGAAGGTCTTGCCCTGGAAGACGTTGTCGGCCTCGATGAGCCGCTCGTCGGTGGCGAGGTCGAGGCCGCGGGCCTTGGCGATCGGCGTGGCCGTCTCCTGCGCGCGCTCCAGCGGGGAGGCGCAGACGTAGGTGATGTCGCGGGGGGCGAGGTGCTCGGCGACCCGGTCGGCCATCTGCCGCCCGAGCTCGGACAGGTGGTATCCGGGCAGCCGCCCGTACAGCACCCCGTCCGGGTTGGCGACCTCGCCGTGCCGCATGACGTGTACGACGGTGATGTCGGGGTTGCTCATGCCTGGGTCTCCGCCGCCGCTCGGGCCGCCGCCGGGAGGGCGTCGGCGATCCGCTGCACGGCACGTTCGTCGTGGGCCGTGGACACGAACCAGGACTCGAAGGACGACGGCGGCAGATAGACGCCGTTCGCCAGCAGCGAGTGGAAGAACGCGGTGAAGCGGAAGGACTCCTGCTTCTTGGCGTCCTCGTAGTCCCGCACCGTCCGGTCCGTGAAGAAGACGGAGAACATGTTGGAGGCGGTCTGGAGCCGGTGCGCGACGCCTTCCTTGGTGAGCGCCTCGGTGACGAGGCCCTGGATCTGCGCCGAGACGGCGTCGACGGTCTCGTACGCGGCGTCGTCGAGGAGACGGAGCTGGGCGAGCCCGGCGGCGGTGGCGATCGGGTTCCCGGAGAGGGTGCCGGCCTGGTAGACGGGCCCGGCGGGCGCGAGGTGGGCCATGACGTCCTCCCGTCCCCCGAAGGCGGCGGCGGGGAAGCCGCCGCCCATGACCTTGCCGAAAGTCATGAGGTCGGGCCGGACGCCGTCGATGCCGTACCAGCCGGCCCTGCTGGTCCGGAAGCCGGTCATGACCTCGTCGGAGATGTAGAGCGCGCCGTTCTCCCGGCAGGCGTCCTTCAGCCCCTGGTTGAACCCGGGCCCCGGAGGCACCACGCCCATGTTGCCGGGCGAGGCCTCGGTGATCACACAGGCGATCTCACCGGGGTGCCGGTGGAAGGCCTCCTGCACGGCCTCGAGGTCGTTGTACGGCAGCACGATGGTGTCGCCGGCCTGGGCGCCGGTGACGCCGGGGGTGTCGGGCAGGGCGAACGTCGCCACCCCGCTGCCCGCCGCCGCGAGAAGCGAGTCGACGTGACCGTGGTAACACCCGGCGAACTTGATCACCTTGGTGCGCCGGGTGAACCCGCGGGCGAGCCGGATGGCCGACATGGTGGCCTCGGTCCCGCTGGAGACGAGCCGCACCTGCTCCAGGGGCTCGATCCGGGCGACCATCTCCTCGGCGAGCGCGACCTCGCCCTCGCCGGGCGTACCGAAGGACGTACCGCGCGAAACGGCGTCCCGGACGGCGGCGATGACCTCGGGGTGGGAGTGCCCGAGGATCATGGGACCCCAGGAACAGACCAGGTCGACGTACTCGCGCCCGTCGGCGTCGGTGAGGTAGGGCCCGCTGCCGGACACCATGAACCGAGGTGTCCCGCCCACCGCCCGGAAGGCGCGGACCGGGGAGTTCACACCGCCGGGTGTGACGGCGGCCGCACGGTCGAACAGAGCCTGCGAGACAGGCGCATCGTATGAATAAGGCAGTTCGCTCATGTCCTGCGACTTCTCCGACCTTCTCCGGGTTCTTGGGCTTCTCGGTCTCCGGTTGCCAGTGACTTCCCAAGGGTAGGCGGCGTGAGAACCGGGCGTCGGCCCCCACCCGTCCAGTCGTCTGCGAAACTGAGACCTGACACACACAAGCCCATGCCGGATCCCGTACGTATGTCATAGGGGAGCCCTCACCGGCCATGCTGTGGCAAGGCTTGTTCAGGGGCTGCGAAGATCCTGCGGACAGGTGTTTCAACGCACGTTTCGGCGGGCGGCCGTGGGGGAGGTCACTGACACGATGATCGGGTTGCGCGGCGGGGGCCACGCGTCCTAGAAAAGCAGTCGGGTGGAGATATGCATCGCGGTGGCGGACTGGGCGAGGGGACTGATGACCTGGGTCCTCGACGTGCCCGGCGGGGAAGGCACCGGCGCGACGCGGAGGAAGCGGCTGAGTCACGTCAGACACAGGGTGGGCACACGGAGTCCGAGGGGCTCGACCAGCGGGTCGAGCGGCTGCGGGCGGGGAGCAGGAATGGTGGTCGGGTGGGGGTGACGTACAAGTACTTCGGCGCACCTGACGGCGCGACCGCGGCCCGCGTCCCGATCTCGATGCGCCCCGAGGAACTCGGCGGCGACGAACTCGGCATGAACGGCATGTTCACCAAGATCAAGCCCGAGACGATGGCCGCGATGGTGCTCACGGGCATCGAAGGCGTTCCTCTGAACAAGGTGCCGCCACTGGAGCTCGTCGTCCTCCACCCCGACTACGCAGTGGTCAAGCTCCCCATGACGGTCGTGGACCCCCTCCGCGGCATCGGCGAGGAGGCGGTGGGCGCCGCCGCGTTCATCTGGTCGACGGTCCCGGACCGGGGTGGGCCGCGGGATGCGTTCAATGTGTACCAACTGCTGCACGAGTGGCAGGACTTCAGCCATCGGTTGCATGAGGCGGGGCATCAGCCGTACTGCTTGGTGTGGCCCTGACCTGGGGTTTCGTGGGATTCGGGCGGGGTCTTCGGGCCTCGCCTTTTTCATGTCCCCAGAGGGGCCGTCAGGCGGCCAGGGCACATTGAGGGCACATGGGTTGCGACCAGGGCACTGACTTGCGCGGACCGTTCCCCCACAGCTAGCGCTCCGCCCGTGCCAGTGCTGCGCGTGCCTCTATGGGCTGCCAGTGACGCGTTGTTCATACAACATTGCCCATTGTCAGAGGCATGCGCCAGAATCGTCGGGCATTTGAGAGGACCTCGTGCCGCAGACGATCCCGCAGGCTCCCGCGAACTGCATGGGTGCCCGCTCGACGGGCGGCGTTGGCGGCGAATGAGTTCCGTTGTGGGAAGGACACTGCTGTGAACAGCGCCGCTGGAAGCGCGAAGCCGGGGGCCTTACGCGCTTCGGCTGAGGCCGCCATACCTCTTCTGACCGACGACCGCGTCCCTTACCTCGCCCGGCTCCCGGAGGCGGCCTCGGCGGCGTTGATCGCAGCCGGAGCCGAACTGCGCTATCCAGCCCGTACGGTCGTGCTCATGAAGGGCGAGCCGTCCTCCCACGTCCTACTGATCCTGGAGGGCTGGCTGAAGGTGACCGACGGCTCCCCCGGCGGACACGAGGCGCTGTTGGCTCTGCGTGGACCGGGGGACGTCATCGGCGAAAGCGCCGCGTTGCAGGACACATCACGGTCCGCTTCGGTGACCACGCTGGAGCCGATCAGAGCCGTGGTCATCTCCTCGGACCGCTTCAGGGCATTCCTGGACGAGCATCCGATCGCAACGCGTCAGCTCATGGCCCTGGTCACCGACCGGATGCGTGCCGCGGATCGCAAGCGGTTGGAACTCGCAGCCTGCGGTGTCAAGGAGAGACTGGCGCGCCTACTGCTGGAGCTGGCCCGGCACCACGGTGAACCGGTACCGGAGGGGGTTCTCGTCAGGGTGCCGCTCACTCAGCAGGAGCTCGCCGGGGCCGTGGGTTCGTCCCGCGAGTCGGTCACCCGCCTTCTGCGCGAACTACGGGAGCGCGGATATATCACCACGCACCGTCAGGCCCTGGTGGTGGTCAGGCCGGAAATGCTGCGCCGGATCGGCGGTTCTGCGTAATCCGTCACATCAACCGTGCGGCATCAGTCCTCGCGGCACACGACGCGCTGCTGAAGTCTGGGCATGGAGCGGTTCGGACCAGGCAGAGCGGTTGGGCCGGTAGTTGATTCCCCACTCCCGTTTTCGCTTTTGACCTGACGCGACGGTCGCGCACACCCGAGGAGACACGCATGGCGGAACCCAGCAACAAGACGATCCTGCTCATGGACATGGAGGGATCAGGACGGCGACGCGACAGCGAACAAGCCGTCATTCACCGCATGTTGTACACAGTCCTCCACGAGACCCTGTCGGCTGCTGCCATCGAGCCGACCGAGTATCGGAGCGAGGACCGCGGCGACGGCGTCTTCGTCCTCATCCATCCGGCCGTGCCGAAGCCCGCGCTGCTCAGGGCCTTGCTGACGGCGACACCTGAGCAACTCGTCAGCACCAACCGGCTGGCCGCCGAGGACGCTCGGATCAGACTGCGGATCGTCGTCCACACCGGCGAGGTGGCACTGGACGAGTTCGGTGCGGTCGGCGCGGACCTCGTCCACGCCTTCCGGCTCTTGGACGCACCAGGGCTGCGAAAGGAGTTGGCCACGACGTCAGAGCCGAGTGTCCTGTGCGTGTCCGACGCCGTGTATCAGGGCGTGGTGCGTCACGCGCATCCCGGTGTCCGGCCCGAGCACTTCCACCCACTGACCGTCGACAGTAAAGAAGGCGCCACTCTGACGGGCTGGTACCACGACAGCTCGCGACCGCACACGGGCACCGTCCGGTCGGAACAGCCCGCTGCTGAGTCGATCGCGTCGACCGTCCCCGCTGAGGCGACCGCGACGGTATCCGAGTCCGAGCGCTCGGCCGATGCGGCTCGGGTTCCGGCTCTGCACACGCGCACCGGCAATTTCTTCTTCGGGACCGCGAGTATCGCCGGGGACGCCATTGCGGGTGACAAGCACGTTGGTACCGGCCCCGCCAAGTCGGCCCAACAGCGTGGCGTGGAAGGAACCGGACAGTGAACCAGCACGTGGAAACCCCCTTAGACCCCGAGGACGTCGGCACCGGACCCGAGGCGGAGAAAGATCCTGGGCGGCCCGCCGATACCGCGGACGTGGGCGCACCGCCACCGGACGAGGACGCCGCCCCTGAGGCATGGGAGGCCATCGAGCAGCTCTTCGCTCTCGCGCCGCATCTGAGGTCGGGGCGAGCCAACGTCATGGGAGACACCCGAGTGTCCGGCGATGTCGTCGCGGGCGACAAGCGCGTCGATGTGTACCTGCGCGAGAATTCGATGCCCCGGTTGCACACTGTCGGTCCCCTGCCGACGGCCGAACTCGACTACCTGGCCGAGACGTTCGCACCGAATCGGCGGTATGACGAGCTGTGTTCGGAACTCACCGTCCGGCGCGTCCTCGTTCTGCGCGGGCGGCCCGGCACCGGCCGCAGGACCGCGGCCCTGCGCATGCTCATGCAGGTCGGCCCGAAGGCCGGTGAGGTGATCGAGCTGGATCCAGGTACGGAGGCGGCCGAATTCGCCGACCACATCCAACCCGGCGGGGCCCATGTGGTGGTGGATCCGATCACCAGCCAGGACAGTCCGTTGCGGGACGTCCATCTGAACGCCGTCCGTCGCCGGCTTGGGGACGACGGACTCTTCGTCGTCGTCGCAGCGCACGGCACCGCCGTGGAGGACGTGACGGCGGATGGTTGGGAACCGCCTCCGGCCGCTGACATCGCGCGGGCGCACCTGCTACACGCGATCCGGCACTCGGCGGCAGACGGGCCATCCGGTGGTGCCGTGGCAGCCGACAAGGCCCGGCGTCTGCTCGAACTGGAGCCGACCGTAAGGTACTTGAGCGTCGGCCCGTCGCCCGGGGAGGCTGCAGGCTTCGCCCGGCTTCTCGTGAAGTACGCAGCGGGCCGCTGCGACGACGAGGAGCTGTCCGGGTACGGCCGTACATCGGCCGAGGAGATCACCAGCAGGTGGTTCGGCGAAGGCGACCAATTACGCGGAGCAACGCTGCGCGACAAGGCGTTTCTGATCTCGCTCGCTGTATTCGACGGATTGCCATATCCGTTGGTGGCCGAACTCGGAGACCTCCTCTATATACAGCTACGCACCGTCGAGGAACCCGATCGCGCCGCCGGATATCCCGTCTTCGGTTCATCCCCGGCGGACCGATTGGCGTTGGCCAGGGCCCAGGAATACGACGATGAGACCGACACCGCATGGGGACGCCTGCCCGAACGGGTCGTCGCATTCCAGAACGAATCCCTCTGGAGCAGTGTCCTGAGTCACGTCTGGACCAGCCACCCAGCCGTCAGAAAGCCCCTGCTGGCGTGGCTTGACACTCTCGTGACGGACCGACGGGTCTTCGTACGACTGCGAGCCGCGGTGGCCTCGGGGGTGCTGGCGGCTGCGGACTTCGGTTACGCCTTCGATAACTTCCTCAACCAGTGGGGTTCTTCGTCGCGGCCAATGCAGCGGCAGCTCGCCGCATGGGCGCTGTACACCGCCGCCGAACATGGTATGGACACTGCGGTCAGGCGCCTGCTCTCCAACTGGAGCAGGCGGCATAACTTGGCACGGAGATGGACGGCAACCCGCTCCTATGCCCTGCTGGGCGGTGCCACTGCGACAAGTGCGCTCCGGGACATTGGACGGATGGCCGCGACCGGACCGGCGCCGGACAGCGCGCTCCAATCAGCGCTCGAGCAGGCCCTGGAGGCATTGCTTCAGGGACCTGCAGCGGTCACCGTCCTGGAGCGGCTCGTGCAGTGGCACGGAAGCCGAGGTCCCCTGCGCGACCTGGCCGCAGCAGGATTTCTCCGGGGGGCACGCAAGCGCCACTCGGCTACGAGTACTGCGGCAACTGCATGGCCCAGGCTGCTGTGGCTGGCAGACCACGATGCCCGTGCCCGGCGGTACGTCGTCGTGATGTGGCGGGCCTTGCTGGCCAACCGTTCCCATCGCGACGCGGCACGTGACGAACTGGCTCGCTGGGTCCAGGTCGCAGAGCGTGCGTCCGCAAAAGCGTCAGAGCACCGCGCGTTCACGAACGCGGCGCAATTCGAGGAGACGGAGCGATACGACACTGCGTCGGACGTCGAGTCGGCGCTGGGCGGACTGCTTCCTCTGCTGGTCGAGACCCAGAACGACTGGGAGCGGTTGGACTTCCTACTGCGTCGGCTCGACACCTCGAACGGAGCCCGGGGCTCCACCGCCGCCCGGCTTCGTGCCGGTCTCGCCGACAGCCCTGCGGCACTGCTCCGTCCCCTGTGACGGCACGTCCGCCACACCCGATTCCGGCCGGAACCAACGCACCGCCCCTCGCGCAAATCGATGCCCCGTGTACGGCGCCCAGAAAGCAGGAGAACGCATGGCACTCATCAATGACCCCGTACGCCAAGTACGAAGCCTGGGCCGATTCGAATACGTACGCAACCGGCCACCGACCTACGCGGAACGCGCACTGGTATTCCTGACGTCCGGAGGACGACCCCAGACGTATCTCCCGCACCAACAGCCCACCCGCGGAGAGCTGGTGACCAGCAACTTCCGCACGTTGTACGAAGTGGACATGGGCATTCAGCACATGTCTCTGGAACACCGGCTCCCGAGCGACGGCGATGCCGCATTCTTCTCCGCAGAGACTGATCTGACCTGGCGGGTTGTCGACCCAGCCAAAATCGTAGAGCAGCAGATCCGTGACGTTCGCGCGGTGCTGGAGCCCCGCCTGCTGACCCAAATGCGCCGGGAAAGTCGCCGTTACGCCATCGAGGAGAGTGCCGCGGCCGAGATCGCGGTGATGGAGGCGCTGGCTGCCGCACCCTTGGCCGCCGACAAGGGGCTAGACATCCAATGCGAAGTGCGGCTCAGCCTCGACGAAGAGGCGATCGGCCAGCTGTCCTCGCTGCGTTCCCTCGACTACACAAAACAGCGGACACGGAGCGAGCACGAACTGACCCGGCTGCGCACCCACAACGAACAGGAAGTCATGGAGGAGAGCAGTTCCTTCTACGCCCGGCTGCTGTCCCAGGGCGAGTTCGAGCGCTGGGGCGCGCACCTGGCACAGAACCCGGGGGACATCCCGCTCGCGATCGAGTCGATTCGCGAGGACGAGCGCGAGGCCAGCGCCAACCAGATTCGCGTCATCGAGCGGGTCCTCGACTCCGGAGCAGTTGAGGATCACATGTTGGAGGATGCCTCGCGGGCGGCTCTGGCGGCTGTGAAGGAGCGACTCAACGACGCTGGCCGGGGACGGACTCGCAAACACCCCCTCTACCGGGAACAGCTGGAGCGGGGGCCCAGCCACCAGGACGAGCGACCGGACACGTCCGGAGACGGAGGGTGACCACGCCTGCGGACGTCGAGCGGGCCCTCGTGCCTGCTCTCAGCGTCGGCGTCGCCTGCTACGTGCTGCTCCGGTGGGCTGCCGTGCCGCTACTGACTCACCTGGAGACTGGCATGGAGTATGCGGTGAACGTCATGGTCGTCGGACTCCTGTTGCCCGAATACTGCTGGACCCGGGCGCAGCGCCGTGTTTCCGGCCATGCCGCACCCTTCGCCTACATCTACGGAGACGCGGTGTGCGCCGTCGCGAGCGCCGGGCACCGCTGCGTGAGCACGGTGCTGTCGGCGCTTCGCGAGGCAGTAGGCCGGCTCGGTCACCGCGGCGCGCTGTGGGGCGGCCTGTTGGGGGCCGGTGCGCTGCTGTGGTCCAGCTTGCCGTGATCTGACGGCAGCAGGGCTGTCTTCTTCCGGAACCAATGTCAGGAGTACCGAAGATGACGGGTGTCACGAGCACGACGTCCTCCTCTCACGAGCCCGCACCACGGCTCATTTCCGATTCGTCGGGGGTGCACGCAGCGGAACGCCTGTTGGCCGAAGTGCGAGCCGAAATCGGTCGTGCCGACGCCAAAGCATCAGTTCTCATCGGCGCGCTGGGAGTGTGTGCCGGAGTCGTCCTGAGCACGTACTGGAGCAGGATGCCGGCCACGGGTTTCAGCCGGCCCTTGGGCGTAGCCAGTGGCCTGACCTGGGCTCTTGCGCTGGGCTTTCTACTGTTCGCGACAGCTCCCCGCTACCGGGCAAGCCAGTGGCAGACCGGCAGTCCCCTGACGTATTTCCTCGACATCCGTCGAGCCGCAGGTTCCGGGGTACTCACCGACGCTCTGCGCACCACCGACGAGGAGCAGATGTCCGGTCTGGTGATCGCACTCCGCAACACGAGCGACATCGTGGCAGCCAAGCACCGGTGGGTCAGGACAGGACTGGTCTGCTTCCTCCTCGGAACGATTGCCCTCGGGGGGAGCGTGCTGGCAGCAGTCTGAGCGGTGAACGCGGCCAGTCGATGCGTGCCGTCCCACTCACCGCCCCGCCCTCGTAATGTGCCGGAAGAGGCCGTCAGGCGGCCAGTGCGCAACGCGGGCACGTTGGTTTCGGCGTAGGCACGGATGTGTCCTGGCCATCGGAAGCGCTGCCTCGATCTTCAGCGTTGGCCTCGGTGAAGGCGTCATCAATCGCCTTGCGAGTGCGGGTCTCGCTGGACGGCAGCAGATGCGTATACGTCCGCAGCGTGAAGCCCGGGTCCGAGTGACCGAGGTACTCGGAGAGCGCCTTGATGCTCTCCCCCGCGTCCAGGAGTACGGAGGCGTAGGCGTGCCGGAGGGCGTGCATGCCGTCTTCCGGGGCCGCTTGGAGGTAGCGCGCGCCGCGCTCGCGCGGAGGAATCACGCCGGCGGCGGCCAGGGCGAGCTTCCAGGCACCCATGTTGAAGACGCTGCGGTTGTACGCCCGACTCTTCTCGTCGACGAAGAGGAGGCGGAAGGTCTTCGGTTCGCCGTCCGGCTTGGCCCAGGGCAGGGTGACGGCGACGGGCGGGAACTCCTTCATGTGGGCCTTGAGGGCGGCGGCAAGTTGGGCTGGCAGGGGCACTGACCGGATCTTGTTGCCCTTGGGCAGGGCGAAGACAGGTTTCGTACCGACCAGCCGCACCTGGCGGTTGACGTGGATCCAGCCGCCCTTGAAGTCGATGTCGTCGACTGCGAAGCCGAACACCTCGCCCTGGCGCAGGCCGCAGCCGAAGGCGAGATTGCCACCGGCCTGGAAGCGCTTCGGGAGTCCGGCGACGACCGCACGTACGCGTTCCAACGGCCAAGGGATGATCTTCTTCTTGGTCGCCGTCGGCAGCTTGACCGACTTCGACTTGCAGGGGTTCTTCGGCAGCAGCCCGTCCTCCACGGCCATCCCGAGGATGCTGGAGAGGATGTCGAAGATGCCCTCGATCGTCGACACTTCCAGTTCCGCGTCCTGGAGCGTGCGGATCCAACCCTGAATGATCGAGGGCTGGTTGAGGGACCGCAGCTCGCGCCGACCGAGGTGCTCCACGATGTGGTTGCGAACGGTCGCCTCGTAGCGGAGCGCGGTCGTCGGGCCGACGGAGTTCGCGTCGAGCCACTTCTGTGCGTAGGCGCCGAGCGTCTGCTTCGTCTCAGCAGGGACGACGTAGGAGCCGCGACGAATCTCGACGTCGACTTCGGCGGCGCGATTGTCGGCCGCAGCCTTTGTGTCGAAGTTCTCCTTCCGCTGATGGCCGTCCAAGTCGCGGTAACGGACCTGCCAGCGCTTGCCGATGCCGTGATCGGCGGTGGGGACCATCCGCTTCGTACGGCTCTTGTGCTCGCCGCACTCGACTTCGGTGGGCTTGGGGTGCGACTTGTGCCAGCGGTCGTACACGTCAGCCAAGAAGGGCCCCCTGGATGTCGTCGAGGGACCCACCGAAGCGGGACACGGAACCGTGATCGGCCCACAGCGGCAGCAAGGCCACCGGCGCGATACCGAGAGCCGCGGCGATCGTGACGAGGTCGTCGATGTCGCAGCGGCGGCGGGCACGTTCGGTGCGGCTGAGGGCGGTGTTGGTCATCGGGCGGCCCATTGCGGTGCAGCGGGCGGCGAGCTGGTGCTGAGTCAGGCCGCGCGTGAGGCGTATGCACTCGATAGCGCGGGCGGAGTGGAGGCCGGCGGGGCCTATTTCGACAGGTCGGGATGCCATAACAGATAGCTGTAACTTGCATCCGGGCGTTATGGCAAGAGTTGGTTCTTAAACTCTCCAAAAGTCGTTCCGGGGCGAAGTGGTGTTCGTCTCATCGAATTCCGGTACCTCGCGAGCCTTTTCGCCGGGAAGGTCGTGCTACTTCCCCTCCGCATCCCAGAGATGGGCGATTTGAACGGGTATTAGGTGCGATGCCTGGCGGGTTGACCGCATCGCTTACGACTGCCAGAAGGCAGCTCTGAGCTGCGGAGGTACCGGATTCCGACCCCTCCGCCGATCGCTTCTCCGCAGAAAAAATCGGCGTCCGCGAGAGCGATTTCGGCAACCGGGGATCCGCCCGTACCGTTTCGGAATCGCCGGTCACACAGAAGTGCTGGAGAGTTTCAGAACCAACTCTGGACTTTTCCGCCTCGGGTGTGGCTGTGTTGTCCAGGCCCGATGGCCAAGACCGAAAAGGAGCCCTGTGCCGAATACCTCTCCCCGTAGCACCAACACCCCTGCCACCACCGAGGCTGCCAGGCGCGGCCCGCTCGCCAGCCCGCAGGAGGTCGCCGCCTACCTCGGCGTGCCGGTGAAGACCCTCTACCAGTGGAAGTACCGGGGCATCGGCCCCAACGTGCACAAGGTCGGCCGCCACCTGCGCTACCGCTGGTCCGAGGTGGACGCCTGGGTGAACGCCCGGTCCGCGTACGACCTCGCGGTCTGAAGCCACCTTTCCGGGACAACGAAACGGCCCTCGGCGAGCCACCGCCGAGAGCCGCAGAGTCCCTGCCCCATCGCCCTTGACTGATCGATCCGGTGGGCCGGGCCTTGCCCGTCCGGCCCACCAGGGAGGAACGCCTGTGGACGAACCTACGTCCTCCACCACCCCCACCTCATCCGTGACGCCCCACTCGCCACCCGTCGTCGCCATCCCCGGCCAACTGGCCATCCCCGCTGCCCCTTCCGCCGACAGGGACCGGGACGACGCATCCTCAGCAGCGCCTCTGCCCGAGGGCGCACAGATCCTGGCCGACCTGCGGGCGCAGATCAAGCGGTATGTGGTGATGCCGAGCGAGGAAGCCCTCACCGCGGTCACGCTGTGGATCGCGGCGACGCACCTGCAGCGCGCGTGGCAGCACGCACCGCGTCTGGCGATCGTGGCTCCGGAGAAGCGGTGCGGCAAGTCACGGCTGCTGGACGTGGTGACCGAGACCGTGTGCAACCCGCTGATCACGGTCAACGCCAGCGCGGCGGCGATCTTCCGGTCGATCGACGACGAGGACCCGCCGACCCTCCTGGTCGACGAGGCCGACGCCCTTTTCGGAACCGTCAAGGCGGCGGAGAAGAACGAAGAGGTGCGCGGCCTGATCAACGCCGGTCACCAGCGCAACCGGCCCACGCTTCGGGTGACCGGGCCCGAGCACAAGCCGACCGCGTTCCCCACGTTCGCCATGGCGGCGCTCGCCGGGATCGGCGACCTGCCCGACACGGTGATGGACCGGTCGGTCGTCATCCGGATGCGGCGCCGCGCGGCGGGCGAGAAGGTCGCAGCCTTCCGCACCACCCGGGATACCCCCGCCCTCCACGCGATCCGCGACCGGCTCTCCGCCTGGCTCAAGCCGCTGTACAAGCGGGCGCTGGCGATGGAGCCGCCCATGCCAGTAGAGGACCGCGCGGCCGATACCTGGGAACCCCTGGTGGTCATCGCCGACCTCGCCGGAGGCGAATGGCCCGCACTCGCCCGCACCGCCTGCCGCGTCATGACCGACTACGAGGCCGGGCAGGACGAGGAAGGCGGGCTGCGCACCCGTCTCCTGGTCGGCATCCGCCGCGCCTTCGCCGCCGAGAACGACCCGGCCGTGCTGGGCACAATGCGCCTGCTGGAGCACCTGAACGCGGACAAGGAAGCACCGTGGGCAGAGTACGGCGCCAACGGCCTGACCCCGCGCGGCCTGCAGGAGCTCCTTAAGCCCTACGGCATCAGCTCGGCCAACCGCCGCTTCCCAGGCGGCACCCAAGCCAAGGGCTTCGCCCGCAACCAATTCCTCGACACCTGGGCCCGCTACTGCCCCGAACCGGCACCGGCAGCCGAGCCCCCTCCCGGCACCGCAGCCTGACCCGACTTGTCTCGTCGCACTCGTCCCTGCCCAGGTCAGCGCGGGGACGAGTGAACGGACCGCAACGAGTCGACTCGACATCACCCCGCCACTCGTACCTGCTCTGACCAGGCATGCGACGAGTGGTACGAGACATCGCATCTCACGGCGGCCACGCCTCGCCCTCCCTCGCGCCGTGGCCGCCACCCCCAAGCCCACCTGGAGTACCCCGCTTGCATGCCCGCATCACCGCCACCGGCGCGATTCGCGTTGGCATCGCCCTTCTCGCCGTGTTCGCCTTCGCCCTCTCCTACGACGCCCTGCGACAGATGGCCGTCGCCATCCACATCCGCTGGCTTCTCACCTACGCCTTCCCCCTCGTGATCGACGGGTTCATCGCCATCGGCGTAGGCGCCCTCGTGATGCTGCGCGCCGCCTCGGCATGGTCCCGTGCCTACGTATGGATACTCGTCGGCGCTGCAACCGTGACGAGCATCTGGGCCAACGCCCTGCACGCCGTGCGCCTCAACCAGCAGACCCGCCACGGTGATGGCCTCCGCCTCGACGACTTCACCGTCGGCGGTCTGTCCGCCATCGCCCCGCTCGCCCTGGCCGGCTCGGTCCATCTCTACATCGTCGTCCATCGCCATGCCGCTGCTTACGGCCCAGCCAACGTGGCGCGAGATTCTGCCGACGTGGCTCCGGACACCACCGAAGTGGCTGAGGACTCGCGATTCTCCACCGAACCGCAGGATCGCGAACCCAGCGAAATCCCTCCCGAACGGCTCGCCCTCGCGCGTATCGCGCCGCTGGGGCGCAAAGGGCGTGCCTCACGCCGCCACATCGAAGCCACCTTCCGCAGCAGGGAGTTGACCATCGGCAGGACGGAGGCGGACAAGCTCAAGGACCTCCTTCAGGCCGAACTCGACGAAGCCGCTTCCCTGCAGCAGCGCGAACTCGACACGACCCCCGCCAGGGCCGCCTGACCCTGCGTTCGCGCCGACCGCCCCGCCTCCCGGGCTCATCCCGTGTCCCCGTGCAGCCGAGCACGGGGACACGGGAGCCGCGCACAGCGAAGCGCCCGACACCCAAGCAACCCCCGGAGACCCCCCATGCACGACCCGTACCGCGAAATCCTCACCCCTCAGCAGGAGATGACCACCGACCTCAACAGCGCAGCAAGTTGTCGGGTAAGGAGTCCTTACCCGGCCACCGCCCCGAGGGGGACGGAGGCATCCGGCGCAGCGCCGGAGTCGGCCGGCCCGGGGGGACCGACCGAGGAAGGGGACGAGAGCAAGCCGTCGTCGCACACTGCGCAGCCGTCCGCAGCGCGCCGCCGACTGCGTCAGTCGCGCCTGCGTGAGCGCCGTGTCCATCCCCGTTACAGCGACAGCGAGTTCACCGAACTCGCACGCGCCGCCGACACAAGCCGGATGCCGGTCGGCGGTTACGTCGCCGAGGCATCCCTGGCCGCCGCCCGCGCAGAGGACCCTACGGCCGCAGTCGCCGACTACCGCGCCACGGTGAAGGCGTTGATGGCCGCCAACGGACAGCTCGGCGGAGTCGGCAACAACCTCAACCAGCTCACCTGGCACCTCCACAAGGACGGCGCCTGGCCCCAGCCCCACACCGTCCATCGCCTCCTGGAACGCATCGAAGAGGCCATCACCACCGTCGACACCGCAGTCGCCCAGGTCGTAGAAGGGCGGTAAGCCAGTGATACCAAAGATCATCCTCGGCCAAGGCGACACCCGCCGCCTGATCGCCTACCTCTTCGGCGAAGGCACAGCCAACGAACACGTCGACCCGCACCTGGTGGCGTCCTGGAACGGCTTCGCCCCCGACCCCGGCCGCAGCCCGCACCGCGACCCCAAGGAAGTCGAGCAGCAGCTCCACACCCAGCTCGACCAGCCGGTGGCCATGCTCGGCCGCCGGGCACCCAAGACGACCATCTGGCACTGCCCGGTCCGCGCCGCCCCCGAGGACCCGATCCTGACCGACGCCCAGTGGGCGGAGATCGCCCGGCGGATCGTGGCCGCCGCCGGCATCGCCCCCACCAGGGACGCGGAGGCATGCCGCTGGGTGGCCGTACGGCACGCCGACGACCACATCCATATCGCCGCCACCCTCGTCCGCCTGGACGGCCGACGGCCCAAACGCGACCACGACATCCGTGCCGTTCAGAAGGAAGCCCGCCAGATCGAAATCGACTACGGGCTCCGCCGGTTGAAGCCCGGCGACGGCACCGCTGCCAAACGCCCCACCAGCAAGGAAGTCTTCAAGGCCAGGCGCCTGGGCCACGACGCCACATCCCGCGAGATCCTGCGCCTGCGTGTCCGCCGTGCGATGGCCGCCGCCTCCACCGAGGCCGAGTTCTTCGCCCTGCTCAAGGCGACGGGTGTGACCGTGCGCCTCAAACTCGGCCCTTCCGGCGACGCACTCGGCTGCAACTTCGCCCTGCCCGGCGACACCAACGACAAGGGCGAGCCCGTGTTCTACGCGGGCTCCACCCTCGCCAGCGACCTCTCCCTGCCCAAGATCCGCCAACGCCTCGCCACCACCAACCCCGAACCGATGGCCGTCCGGCGGGGCAACCCCTGGCACCAGGCCACCGCCGCCACCGAACGCATCCCCCACCACCTGGCCCACCGCGACGACGAAGCCGCCCAGGGCCAGTTGGCCGCGCTCGGCGGAGCACTCGACCTGCTCCCGCTCGCGGCGCCGACTGCAGCGCGGGCCGAACTTGAACGAGCCGCCGTCGCCTTCGAGCGCGCCACCCGTTCCCGCATCGCCGCCGACCACACCAGCGCCCGCGTCCTGCGTCGCAGTGTCCAGGCGATCTGGAAGGACCCCGCACAGCATGGGGACAGCGCCGGACTGGCGATGCTGCTGGACGTCGCGCTCACTGCGGTCGCCTACGCGATGCACTGGCACCGCACCCGCCAGCACGCCCAACAGCAGGCAGCGGCCGAACAGACCCTCATCCACCTGCAGACCGCGTACGCCCAGATCGCCGGACCCGTCCTCGCCGGCCTCGCCAGCCACGCACCCAGCCCGCAGACCCAACACCGCTACGCCCACCACCTGCAACAGGCGGTCCCCGAGCATGCCGAGCACATTCTCAACGACCCTGCCTGGAACGCCCTCGCCGCCGTGCTCGCCGAAGCAGAAGCCGCAGGCCACAACGCGGCCACCGTCCTGGACCAGGCCCTCGACCAACGAACCCTGGACGATGCACACAGCCCGGCCCGCGCCCTGACCTGGCGAATCCGCCGCCTGGGCCAACGCCGCACACCCAGCCCACAGGCCCAGGAAGCCAACGCCCGGCGTACCGGGGAACGTCCTACTGCTCCGCCCCACATGCGCCCGTCGGCTTCGTCTCCGAAGTCCTCGAAGGGGCAGCGGCGCTGATTACGCCCGCGAGGACAGCCGGGGAGCGAGAAGTTCCAGCGCTTCCTCCCAGCGGTAACGGTCGGCTCCGCCGCCGGCCTTCGGCCGGTGTGGCTCGTACGAGCCGATCAGGACGCCCATCTCGCGCAGCCGCTCCAGACTCTGGTGGTACGCGGGGTGGGCGGCCTGGGCCGAGTTCAGGTACGGCAGCACGGCGACCGGCACGCCCATGGCGGGTGCTTCGCACAGGATGCCCAGCGCGAGATTGTCGGAGATCCCGGCGGCCCATTTGTTGACGGTGTTGAAGCTGGCCGGGGCGACTGCGATCGCGTCCGCGGGTCGGGTCGGGCGCGGTAGGTCCGGTGTTCGCCAGGCCGAGCGGATAGGGAGACCGGTCTGCGCCTCGACCGCCTCCAGATCGAGGAAGCCGAGCCCTTGCGGGGTGGCGACGACGCCGACGTCCCAGTGCCGCTCGTGTGCTGCGGTGATCAGCTTGCTGACGTCAGCGGCGACCCCGGCCGCGCAGACCACGATCTGGAGGAACGGCTTGTCGGGCTGATCACTCACGCGTGGTCTCCATTGAGGCGAACTTCTCGTTCGGCAGTCAGTCTGGTCGCCAGTTCACTCGGGCCGGTCGCACTCAACGCCCAGAGGCTGCTGACCCGTCGGGCCCACTTCCAGAGCCGGTCGCCTGCATCCACAGGGGTGTGGAAAGGCACAACGGTGATGCCATGGACGGCGAACGGCTGGTAGTCGAGGTAGCGCAGGCCGCCGGTGCCACACAGGTAGTAATTGCTGCCGGTGGCCACGGCGAGGTCGGCCAGTCGCTCGGACCGGCCCTGGCCGGTCGGGATGGCGCTACTTTCCAGCACTTCACCACTCCAGCCGAGAGCGGTGAGCAGGGCGAGGGTCGATGTCCTCGCGAGGTCCGCCACACGGTCCGTGTTCTCGAACCGATCGAGGACCACGTCCAGGACCTCACTCACCGCAGGCCAGTAGCGGCTACGACCGTAGTACTGGCGAATGAGCAGGCTGACCGTTCGGCGAGACCGGCGCGGCTCGACGAGCAACGTCTGGTTGACGAGCGTCGGGCGTCCGTTGGGCAGGTGCGTGGGGAGCGTGAGCCACTGCTGCCTGCTCGGGTCGTCGAGAGCCGCGAGCCGGGTGCGCTGCTGGTAGTCCCGGCGAGCGAACTGAACATCGTCGAGGACGATCCACCGGTCGGCGGCGAACAGCTTGGCCAGCGTGGACAGCCGAGGAAACAGGTTCGGCTGGTGGATCGCGCACACCCCGCCGCTCGCCCCGAGTCGACGTGTGTCAGCTGTTGATGAGTCGGCTGTCGAAGCCGGCGCCCAGGAGGCGCTCGTAAGCGTCATGCACATCCCCCGGTACGTTCTGCTCGACGGCGAAGCCGAGCTTCGGGTACTCGATCACCCGTTGCAGGTCCCCGACGAGCATGTCGACGACGAGCTTTTCGTCGCCGATGGACTTGATGTAGTCGTCCAACTCCAGCGGCTCGGAGGCGCAGACCACCTCGGCCTCGGGCCACAGCTTGCGGCAGGTCGCGTACGAGCGGCGTTCCATGTACGGCTTGGAGATCAGCAGCAACGACTCCACCTCCACGCCCGCCTCCGCCAGCAACTCCCGGGAGAAGGTGATGTTCTGGCCGGTGTTCGCCGCCTTCGACTCGACCATGATCGCCTCGTCCGGCACGCCCAGGCTCAGCGCGTGCTCGCGGTAGTGGACGGCCTCGCCGCGCGGGAAGCGGGCGCGGGTGGTGGGGCTGTTTCCGCCGCTGAACACGACGACGGGGAAGAGGCCGGCGCGGTAGAGGTCGGCGGCTGTGGTGGCCACGCCCAGGTCGTGGCTGCCCAGGCCGATCGCCGCCGAGCAGGGGCGCTCCTCATGTCCCATCTGGTGGTAGTTCCAGATCAACGTCGCATCGTGGAACTGCTCGTCGGTGATCTGACGCTGCTGGTGCTCCGGCACTGGCACTCCCTGACTCATCCCTGCTGGCCCTTTCGGATGCCCTCGATGCTGCGCAACTGATGGCTCAGCCCGAACTGCTGGGCCACCTGTGCCGCCTGGTCGAGGACGGACAGCCCATCATTCCGGGTCGCCGCATCCGACAGAAGGATGTGCCCGTACGCGGTGTCCAACCGCACTCGCTGCATCGGGGAGTCAACCGTGCCGGTGGTGCGCGCGATGTCGATGTAGTGCAGGGCCTGTTTCAGGTCGCCGGCGCCGCGGTGGGCCAGGGCGAGCTTCTGGTGTGCCACGGACCAGTCCTCCGGCTCACCGAGTTCCTCGAACTCGCGGGTGGCAGCAGCCATGACGTTGGTGGCGTACTCGTTGTTGCCCTCCTTGCTCAGAGCCGTGCCGATCCACAACCGGGCCCGGGCTCGGTCCCGTCGGCTGAGCCGCTGGTCGGCGGCGAGTTGCTCGTACCATCGAGCGGAGGCTTCGAGCTGACCTGACATCTCCTGCACGACGGCGAGGGACAGCTCGATCTGGGCGACCCGGCGCGGGATCGCGAGCTCGGAGAACATGTCGCGCGCGGTCAGGTAGGACTGTCGGGCAGACAGCGGGCCGAGGATCGCGCCCTGATCTCGTTGTACATCACCGAGCAGGACAAGCGAACGCCCGTACAGATAAAGGCCCTTGTCATCCAGGCCGTGCGCGTCACGGCTCGCCAGCCAGCGGTTCAACAAGGTCGCGGCGAAGGGGAAGTCCTGGCGGCTGACGCAGACTACGGCGCGCTCGATGTCCTCGGTCCAGGTCTCGTAGTCCGCCGGCCGCACGCTCTTCCGCTCCGGGAACAGCACCGCCTCGAACCGGGCATGGGCAGCAGCGTCGGCACGAGCGAGCGCGGTGTCGAGGATCGCCTGGGTATCAGGCCGGGGCTGGGTTTCGGCTCCCAGGCTCTCCCACTTCGCCACCGTACGCAGCGCGACACCCAGGTGCTCGGCGAAAGCCCGCATGCTCATTCGCAGAGCAGCGCGCAGAACGCTCGCTTCCCGGCCCGTCCACTGCCGCACGCTGACCACGGATTACCTCCCTCCGTCACGTATGGAAGCACTCTCGGTGACGACGTGGGGCGGGAAGTGCAACGGAAGTACAACAGCAGGTCATTTCAAGGCCGTTCACGCCGACCGACGCTGTGGACATGGACGACGAACTCATCACGGAACGCCGACGCGTCGCCTTCCCGCAGGTCTTCGGCTACCTACGACACGTCACCGGCGGCCTGGTCCGCCATGCGGCGCTCGTCGACTGCCTCACCGACTACTGCCGCCGACACGAACTGGCCCTCTGCGGCGTCTTCACCGACCGCGACGCCACGGTGGCCATCCGCTCCCCCGCCTTCATCGGGCTGGTCGACACCCTCGAACTACCCGACACCTACGGCGCCGTGGTCCCCGCCCTCAGCCACCTCGGCCCCAGGAGCATCGGCAACGAACGGAAGCGACAGATAACAGCAACGGGCACCCGTCTGATCGTGGTCCGCTCCCTCAAGCCGATCACGGAGTCCGCACCTTCCCGCAGCACGAGCCCCAACCTCCAGCCGCAGGGGGACACATGATGTCCGTGCGCGACGCGCTGCGCAGCGCGCCCATGGTCAGCGACGTTCCCGGACTGCGTCTGCTGAAGGTCGGCAACGGCTGGGACCTCGTGCGCACCTCTGCCGAGACCGGCCTCCTGGCCCTGGCCCACCTTCGCGGCGCCGGTGCGTCGATCGGCCCGGTGCTCTACGACGGGCCCAACGAGCGCCTCTACTACGCCATCGCAGCCGGCACCGCCGACTGCTGGGACGGCCTGCCGGTACGGCATCTCTCCACCAACTCCTGGCTCGTCGCGCCCGGCGTGGAGCGGCTCGACGACTGGTTCGGCGGCTGGTGCGAGCTACCGGACGACGACACCCTCACCGACTCAGAAGCCCTCCGCACCGCGCTCCAACACCCGTACGTCGCCTGTGCCCAAGAAGAAGCGCGCACTGACGCCGGTCTCTAGTGCCAGGGACGCTTCGTCAGACCGGGCAACACCTACTTTCCTCCGACCTGACCACAAGGGGACATCCATGACGCCCCACCTCGTCTCACCGAACACCGTCCTCGCCAACGCCCTTCTCCGCGCCGAGGACGTCCTGACGCCACGCATCCTGGCCGCTCCGCCCGAGCGGATCGTGCTCGTCGTCGGCACCCAGATCAACGGCGCCCCGCACATCGGCACCTCGCTCGCACAGTCGCTCGCCTTCGCCATGGCGGCCCGCCTGCGTGACCGCTTCGGCATCCCCACCGAGGTGCTCTTCAGCGCCCTCGACAACGCTCCGTACGAACTGGCTACAGACCCGGCCAGCGGCCACCGCTACCAACGCGCCTACGCCCAGGCCCTCGGCGACCAGGCTCTGACCGACCTCGTCGCCGCCCTGTACCAACCCCTGTTCACGGCTCTCTCCCGGCGCCTGGGCATCCCACACCGCGTCGAGACCTACACCCACCAGCAAGCCGACGAACACTTCCGCCGCACTTGGCTGCGGCTACTGCCCCGGCTCGACGCCGCCCGCTGGTGGCTCGCCCCCTCCACCGGCACCCCACACGTGCGCATCCCCTGTCCGCACCCCGGCTGCGGCTGGTCCGAGAAACACGCGGAGCGCACGCGGGTACATCTCACCGACCGAGAAACGGCCACCGTCGCTGCCGTCTGCCTCCACCACGGCCCCTACCAGGTCACCATCACGCTCACCGCTGGCGCCTATCTCGACTTGGCCACCCTCTACCGCAACCTCGTCAAGGAACTCGCCCACACCAGCACGGGGGCGGGTGGAACCCTGCACGTCATGGTCAAGGGCGGCGACTGGGTCTTCGGCTCCCTCCTCGTCGACGAAGCCCTACACGCCGTCGGTCTGACCCGCGCCCAACTCCCCGCCCGCCTGTTCTGCCCGCAGATCGTCACCGACACCGGCGCGAAACTCTCCAAGTCCCTCATCCGCGAGGGCCACGTCCCCTTGCCCGAGGGCGCCGACGACTGGATGCTCGACACCCGACGATGGCCTGGCACCGGCTCCGAATATGCCGATCAACTGCTGGCTACCGCCGAAACGCTGCTGTCCGACCCCCGGCACTTCTTCCGCTCGTACTCCGCAGCCGAGATCGGCCGCCTGATCACCGCACCAGCCCCCAGGAGCCTTCACTCCCCATGAGCAACACCACCCCGCACGTCCGCGAACTCAACCTCTACCGCCAGTACTTCGGCCTCGTCGCCGCCGGCACCAAGACCATCGAGGTACGGGTCAAATACCCACACCTCGCCGACCTGGCGGCCGGTGACGTCATCCGGTTCCGCATCAAGGGCACGGACGAGACCTGCGAGGTCGAGGTCAGGCGCGTGACTGAGTACCCCGACTTCGGCACCCTGCTCGACGGCGAAGGCCCCTCGAACGTCAACCCCACGGCCACCCGCGACGAGCAGCTCGCCAACATCCGGGCCATCTACCCACCGGATAAGGAAGCCCTCGGCACTCTGGCCATCGAAATCCGGCTTCTCGACTGACCCGTCGACCGCCGCAGACGTTTTATGCGCGGCCCAACCACGATGGAGACCGCCTCCAGTGGATGGAATCCAGCCGAAAGGTCCCAAGTCGCCTTCAGCCGCCCCGACGCGCTGTCACACTGCTCCGCAGGACGAGCAGCTCGTCCATGTTGACCTTGGGGGAGGGTTAGCGGTGGCGCAGATCCGTAAGGGGCATTACCGGGCAGCCACGTACGTCAGGCCGACAGTGGTCTCGGGGCGGGCGAAGAAGCCGTCGACTTGGGTCATCGTGACTCTGGCGATCGTGGCCATCGCCCTCTGGAACACGGTCTTCGGAAGCGACTCGGACAAGCCCAGTACAACACCCCAGCAGACAAGCCAAACTGCCCAGGTATCGCAGGCCCCCTAGGCGCCGAGGCTAACGCGGCTTTGAGCGCCCGATGCGGCCGGTCAGCCTCCGCCAGGCGGCTCCTCTCGTTGTAGCAGGCTCCGTAACCTGGCCATCTGACGGTTGCACAGCGCCCATGGCACTTGGCTGCTCTGCCCGAAGTCTCGTCCAGGCCGCATGCCATTGCTTCACCTGTTCGTCCGGCACACCACAAGCGGACAAGAAGGCCGGTACAGCCGTCCATGTCCTGGGCAGGGTCTCGCGATTGAGCAGTGTCCTGACGCTGCCCTCCGAGATCCGCCCACCCGACCGTTGGCTGACCGCCTTCTGAGTCAAGCCAGAGGTTTCGCGAACCTCCCGGAGCCTGGCAGTGAACCCTTCGGCAGTACGGACACCGTCTGGCGCAGGCCAAGCTCGACGGACCGAGTCCGAGCCAACCGAGGCGCCGATAGGGAGTCCCGGCAGGAAGGCTCGGTTCCGTCCAAGTGCTAGTCGGGCACTGGTATTCCTGTTGCGAGCTTGTGGCATGGGACGCGCCTTCGCGCCGAGCGAGAGTCGCAGATGCCGGTAGACGGCATCGAGCTCCAGCAACTCCGGCCCACCAGGTATGCCTAGGCGAAGAACTTCCAGAAGCTCTCCGGTGAAGGCCGTATACGTCTCACCGGGCGGAGCAAGGGCGTAGCTCGTCTCCGACGCTGCCGCCAAGAGGTAGCTTCCTTCGACGGATGCTTGATCCGCCAGTCCCGGTGTGCCAGCCATCGTCCCCAAGGCCAGGCCGCCAAAGCAGCAGTCCAACACGAGCACATGTCGGTCTGCGGGACCTGCCAGAACGGCCTGGCGCAACCAGTCGTAGGGTAGCGCCGAACCCACCCACCCCTGACGGGACTTGGGCAACGCGAGTTGCAAGGCGTTCTGCAGGTCGATCAACCCGTGTCCGGCGTAGTACACGAGCAACGTGTCGTGGGCCTGCTCTACAGCGGATCGGAGCTCCGCCATCACTTCATCGTTGGATGCCGGGTTCGACACAACCACACAGTTCTGCGGTGCCAGCCCCCAGGAGGTAGGAAGAGACAGGGCTTCTGCAAGTGCTGTGAGGTTGTTGGCGACAGCCGGAAGCTGTTCCAGGTGATCGAATTGGCTGGAGCCGATCAGGACGGCTCGTGATGCTCCTGGGTCAGGCAGCACGCTCACTCGCCCTGTCCCTCCCCGCTCTGCCCCTCGCTGAGGATCCGGATCACGCGCTCCACTTCCTCGTCGCTGCAGTTCGTGAGCGAGACCG
The DNA here is from genome assembly GCF_044593495.1 of Streptomyces sp. NPDC051963. NCBI lineage: Bacteria > Bacillati > Actinomycetota > Actinomycetes > Kitasatosporales > Streptomycetaceae > Streptomyces > Streptomyces sp. NPDC051963. Next base: position 485,710 of record NZ_JBIUCC010000009.1, read on the forward strand.
TGGTGTCGTCACGGCTGATCGTGATCTGTGGGGTCTGCGGTCGCGTCCGTTTCCATGCCACGACGGCCATCACGAATGAGGCCGCGCTCCACCCGTTCTCGGTCACCAGCTGGATCACTTCGGCAGCAGAGCCCATGTGCCCTGGCTGGAGTGATCCTTCCTGCAGTTCCAGAGTGACCGATCGGCGCGTAACGGCGTCACTCCGTAGCCATGCGTGGAGGGAGCGCAGCTCACCCGCACCGTGTTCCATACGCAGATCAACGCGCACAAGGTCCCCCTGTCCCCGTTCCAACTGTCCTGCTTGGCGCCTGCGATCCCATCGTCGGCCAAAGTCACAGTCCACGAGAGGCATTCGCACGAACGGTGCGCGATTCCATCCCGATCACCGGTGGCTCTGCTGTGCAGACGCCCCGTGAACGGGTTCAACACACAGGGGGGTGAGAAACGCCGGTAACACACGAGAACTCCGGAGAGGCGTCTTCCCAGACCAGGCACGCTGTGGCCGACGTATCCGCAGGTCCCAGTTCCACCGAGGGATAATTCCTAAAACAGTGGAATCCCGGCGGCCTCCAGATTCGCCGCCGCATCCCGCTCCCGGACCTCCAGCTCCTCCTCCGACAGCAGTCGGCGCTCTGCGACGATCACCTGTCCGCCAGCATCGAAGGCAATGCCGACCTCCCACACCTCCGGCAACCGGTCCGGTTCCAGCTCGCTGCACCCCAACTTGCGCGCCGTAGTGCGCATCCAACCGCCCTCATCACATGACATAACAGGCCACACTGCCGCAACGGATTTCACTCCGCCTCGTGAGAATGCGCCCTCCCAGAATGCAACGCAGAAAAAATCTCCGGTCGTGTCATGAGAATGGGCCTGCCACGCCTCTTCAGACATATACGGCCTCGGCCCTGGACCGCAGGGTGGGATGGCCACTGACTTTGAGGAGGAGCTCCGTGGAGATCGCGGGTGCGTTGCTGTCCATCGTCGTCGTCCTGGCTCCGAGCCTGAAGGGGTGGGTGGACAGCGTGTCCTACCGCAATCGGACGCAGGCCCGAGCGGCTCTGATTCAGGCCCGGCGCGGGCGAGGGGACGATGGCAGCAGCGGAGAGCAGGTCCGGAAGCGGGGGAAGAGCCGTGGCTGAGCAACCCGACGACGTATCGGACGGAACCCTGGGAGCTCTGTACCGAGATCACCGTGGGAAAATGGAAGGGTTTGCTCGCCGCCTGCTGGCCGAGGAGCGGCTTCCGGAGTCCGTGCTGTCCGCCGAGGATGTGGTGCAGACCGCATTCGCCAAGGCTCTGCGCACTCCTGAACAGATCCGCGAGCCCCGTGCCTACCTCTACGCCGTAATCCGCAGCGATGTACGGGCCTCAAGCCGGCAGAACCGACGGCGAGCGGCCCTGACCGCCATACTCGTCGGGCAGGCGCGATCGGCGGACATGCACGTCGCGGATTTCAGTGACCTGGTCGCGAATCGTGTGGCCGTGTACAAAGCCTTGTACGACCTGCCTCGTCAACAGCGGACTGCCGTGTGGGCGACCAAGGCGTTGGAGTACACGCACGCCGAGACGGCCGAGGCCATGAAGAAGAAGCCGGGGACGGTCGCCACCCATGTCGTTCGCGCGGTGGCAGCGCTCCGGATCCACCTGACCGCTCTGCTCGTGGCGGGCATCATGGTGTTCTCTCTCGCAGGGAGCCGCTTCCTCAGGACGATGCAGCCCCCAGGGGGCAGCCCACACGCCCCACTTCCTCAGGTCCCGTCAGCCTCGACGTGGATCTACCTGGCCGGAGCCTGCCTGCTCGTACTCGGCCTAGCCAGCTGGGCGTTGAGGCTGTGGACGCGGCGCCGACGAGCCATCGATGAGGGAGGAACGTTCGCACCGCGCCCCATCATGGACCGGATCCGAGATTCATTCTCGGGTAGTCAGTACAGCCGACCGATACGGCGAAATCCGCGGCGCCAGACGTCGGTGTCCGAGGAGGAACTCCCGTACGGTGTCGTGCGCACACGGACACGCCTACCGGACTGGTAGTCACGAGTAACGCACTTGCCCCGAGGGCACATGAGCCTGGGAAACGGCGTCGACCAGTGAGAACTGTCGAGAGCCGTTTCCGCAGTTCAACCCATGTGCATCCTAGAATCCCCAGGTCACCACCTCACCCCTCCCATTCGCTGCGCGAGTCACAGGGGCCTTGCACCTGCCGTGGAGGACACGGGGCGTCGACTGTTTCTCCGATGCTCCCCACCCCGAGCAGGTCTAACGCGTCTGCATGGGACAAGGTGCAAGGCCGCTGCTGGCTCCGCGCTATGCAAGGTCCGACGGCCGCTGCTGTAGCTCGCCCTAGGGACCACGGCGAATACGCCGAAGCCCAGCCTGCGGGAACCGTGGAGTCGGCTTGGACGTCTGTGGAGCGTGAGCACCCGGGCATAAGGGGAGGCATCGTGCGGGTCCAGGTCAGTGTTGAAGGCGCGGATGAACGTGCGAAGGAAGCCGAGTTGAGGTCGCTGCACAGTTGGCTCCAATCGGACCGGCAGACGAGGAGCCTGACGGTCTCGAAGTTAGAGGCATTGGACTCGCCGGTACCGGGAGCGCAAGGGCCGGTGATCGACGTCCTGTCGCTTGTGCTCGGTTCGACCTTCAACGCTGCTTCCTTGGCAATGAGCCTCATCAGCTGGCGCACCACGCGACCGCGTCAGCCCATCCTGACGGTTCGCCGACCTGACGGAACAACCGTCGAGATCAATACCGGCTCGTTGGCGGAGGCACGCGTCCTTCTCGAACAGCTCGGGCTTGAGTAGACGCGGCCGAGCTGTGGACCGCCTTCCCTACCCTGAACGTTCACGGGTCGTGCTCATCGGTGCCAGCAGCTACTCCCATCTGGATGATCTGCCCGCCGTGCAGGCCAATGTGCCCGCGCTAAGGGCGCTGCTATGTGGGCCCAACGCGCCGTTCCAAACAGAGAATTGTGCCGCCTTGGTCGACCCGGCCACCACCGTCGAGGTCTCGCAGGCCGTGCAGAAGGCGGCACGCGAAGCGACCGACACACTGCTGGTCTACTACGCGGGGCACGGGCTCCTCGACGACAGGGGGGATCTACACCTGGCCCTCCCACAGAGCGACAACGCCTCCGTCTACGACACGGCTGTCCCCTACGACTGGATCAGGCGCCCCATCGAGTCCACCGGGGCAGCCCGCCGTGTCGTAATCCTTGACTGTTGCTACGGCGCGCGGGCGTTCGGTGTGCAGTCCGAGTCCGTCATCGACCTTGCAGAGGTGGACGGCACCTATGTGATGGCAGCCGCGAGAGAAACCGCCGTAGCGCTCTCTCCGCCCGGGGAGACCTTCACGGCCTTCACCGCGGAACTCATCGAGACCTTGAGCGGGGGCGTTCCGGGCGCGGGTGAGCTACTCGACCTCAATGTCATCTTCCGCCATGTACGGGGACGATTGAAGGCCCGGAGTCGGCCCACGCCTCTGGACCTGGACCGCAACGGCCTGGGCGCCACCCCTTTCATCCGCAACCGCGCCTATGTGCCAGCCGCGCCCTCGGCGGACGCCCAGCACGACATGCTGCACGTCCTGGAGTCAACGCCGCGTACCGCGACGGTCTCCCAGTTGGTGACGTGGGTGGGTCTGCTGAGCCATCAACGCTCGGCCACCGCGGGCGATCTCGTCCGTACGGCTCTGCAGGTACGAGCGGTCGCCGAACTCGCCCCATTCTTGGCCGCCCTCTTCGACGCCGGCCATCGCGCCCCAGCCGAGGCAGCACTGCCGACTCTGCTGCTGACCCGACCCGTGGAGGAGACGGCGCATCTGTTGGACCTGCTCCAAGCGATGAAAGCGGACGAGTGCCTTGTCAGTGTGTTGCAGCTCTCAGTTCGATTGCAGCCGACACAGCAAGCCGTTCAGCTGGCTGCGGCTCTGCGCCAGATGGGCCTCGCCGAACACGCACTCGCGCTACTCACAGGATTCGCACTGACCAGGGATGTGACAGAGGCAGTCGAGTTGATGCAGCAGCTGGCTCACGGCGAGCTGGCCTGTTCATTCTCCGAGGTGGCTCGGGCCGTCGCTGAGCGCCGTACGGCCTCCGACGTCACGGCCTTGTTCCTGCCTCTACTCACGGACGCCATACCGGATACCTCGAACCTCCTCTCCCAGGTCGTCGCAGAGAGACGTACTGCGATCGACGCCGCCGAGATGATCTCCGATCTGGTGCGAGAAGGGTACGAACACGAAGCACGGCAGATCTTCGCAGTCTGCATGAGCCAACGCGGACCTCAGTACCTGGCCGAGCTAGTCGCAGCCTTGCAAGCGAACCAACTGGCGGACGCCGCCGCCACGGCCCGACTCCTGGCGGTGCGGCAATGGCCTGCAGAGGACATCTCCCAGTTCGTCGCGCATCTTCTGGCGGTCGGCCAGCATCAACACGCCCTAGAGGCTGCCGTGGACACCGCGCGGGAGCGGACGGTCGAGGAGTTCGCCTCGATCACCTCGCACCTCACCGAACTGATCGCCGATCAGGCCATGGAAGCGCTTCTGGACGATGCGGCCCGAGCGTGTTCGCCCAGTCAGGCGGCCTACCTGGTAACTAAGCTGGACGCCGCTGGCCAGGACGGACCGGCAGACCGGATCTTCCGGCTCAGCCTTCACCGGCCCATAGGTCACGCAGCCGAGATGCTCCGCCACTTGGACCAGGCAGGATCACGATTTCTCAGCGACGCCGAGCTGTCCGGACTGTGGCAGACGCGCCCACCCAGCGACCTCGCCCGGCTCGCCGTGGCGCTTGAGCGATTGCTTCCACACAAGTCAGAACTATTGCTCAGCATCGCCGAGCGCCCCGTCCACCAGGTGGCCACGATGGTCGACAGTCTGGAGAAAGCAGAGGGCAACTCACTGTCCAACAAGGTACTAAGGGCGGTTGCCGCTGACTGGGGTATGGCTGCGCAGGCGCAGCTCGTCATCGCGCTGGAGGAACGTTCACAGACCGGTTGCGCTCGGTATCTGGAGGAACGTGCCTCCAGCGCGAGAGGCTTCACCGAAGCCCTGCGCACTGCGCGCGACCAGGCCAAGCCTGCGGAACCCTGGTGGCCGTGGTGGCCACGACAACGGTTCGCATACCAACCATCGCAGCACACGCACGTGATGTATCGGGTCAAACCTGACGAAACCGTCAATGACATTGCACGACGCTACGGCGTACGCCAAGCAGGCATCCTCGAAGAGAATGACCTCCGGGCCCCGTACACGATCTACGCTGGACAGGAGTTGAGCATTCCCCTGCAGTCCGATCGCAGGCGCTTCATGGTTCCGCCTTTCCCTCGGCGCCTTGCACCGGGCCGCGTCCATGCTGACGTCGAGCAACTGCAGAAGCTACTGAAGCGGGCCGGATATCTCGACCAACTCGTAGCCGAGAGTGATCATTACGGCCCCAAGACCTCCCAGGCGGTAGCCAGGCTCAACCGGGAGCATCTACTGGGCCGACCTCCATCCCTAGACAACGACCCCCGAATCACACGCAAGGGCTGGGACATCCTGCACCGCCTCGCAAAAGGGCGGTGATGCAAAGGGTTGCCCGCTCCCACACTCTCCCTCCTGGCTGTAGACGCGGATACCTGGGAGATCTGGTGACACGTATCTCCAAGAATCTCCATTCGCCCATAGTCATTCAGAGCCCATGAGTTGGGCGAGCAACGCCACCATCGCAGTGGCGGCCACCAAGGACGCCCCGAATTCCGGCGCATGCAAGGTCAGGACGGTGACGAGGACTCCGACCAGCAGGAGGACTACGAGGCGCACGCTGATCTGTTCCATGAGGATCTGCCTTCCGTGTGGCACCGGCTGGGTTATGCATCCAGCGTGAGCGCTTCCCGGACGGCTCTGACGGCTCAAGACGATCGCTGACAGCATCGACCAAAAACAGCCGCCGAATGACAGGCGTGACGGATCCTGACGGCCGTGGACTCAGGCATCAACACGCCTAATTTACAGGGTCTGACTCAGAAGCACCAGGAGGAGGAGAGCTAATGGCCGCTCAGCCGTGGAAGAGGCCCGATCTGGCTGACCAGCCTGATCTGAAGAAGCTGAACGACGAGCTCCACGACCTGAGGCTGGACGCGGGGCTCCCATCAGCACGGACTATTCGCGAGAGCGTCGGGAAGGACGCGCAGGACTACTGGATCGTGAATCACCAGGCAGCGTTAGACACGTTCCAGAAGCCAGACCTGCCGCCGTGGGGCCGCCTTGAGGTAATCGTCCGTGTCCTGGCCGAAGCCGCTCAACACGGCGACGTAGACGGCGAAGTTGATCGTTTCAAGGGCCTATGGAAGCAGGTCGTCAGGGAAACCGTCGCCCATGCTTCAGTACACCCTCCGGCAGGTACCACAGCGTCTGCCGGAGATGATGACGTGAACGACGCGCCTGTTCCGTCCGAGGACTTGCCGAAGCAGGGCGCCGAGGGCGCAAGCAAGCGGACAGCTGAAGAGCCACCAGCCAGCACGGAGACGCCGACCAGCGCCGGCCAAGACTCTCCGCAGTTCAACTACGCGCATGAGTCCTTAAAGGGACTGGTCCTCAACGCGGCGCAAGCCCTGTGGTACGACAAGGACGCGTTGCGGGTATTCCTAGGCGTAGTGCGCCGTAGTGAAGGCTTCGTCAGGATGGCTGATGCCGCGGAGGAGCAACGGCCAGCAAACGCGACGTTCTACGGAGTGAAGAGCAGAGAGTTCGAGGTGGGCCACTCACCGGCGCGGCTGGAGTTGGTCACGCTGCATCGCCGCCTCGACGAACACAGACGGAAGCGCAAGTGGTCCTTCACTGCCATGGAGGAGCAGACGGGGATCTCGTCGGATGCGTGGATCCGCTGGTACACCCACGATGAGCTGCCCGAGCGAGAGGCACTTGTCGCCTTCTCCCACGTGGCGAGCCTGACGCAAGAAGATCACGTCCTGTTGCTCGGCCTGTGGGACGCGGCCCATGACGCGTTGGAGGTACAGAAACGCTCTGCCTCTTTGCCGTCCAGCATCAGCTTCGATGAAGCGTGGACCATGCGCGACCCTGCAGCACCGAGGTTGTGGGCACTTGCTGGTGTCGGGGGTGATGACCTGGCTGCATACGGCCCTGATCTGGCCTCCGGTACAGCTCCCGCGTTCGTTGTAGCCGGGCCGGAAAAGTCAGGCCGCTCCACGGCACTGATGAACATCGCACGCTCTTTGCTCGCATCTGGCACTCGGCTCGCCTTAGCCACGCCCAAGCCGTCGCCTCTACGGGAGTTGGCTGATCAGGATGGCGTAGTGGCTTGCTTCGATCAAGACAACATCGGGCACGACGAACTCGCGGAGGCCCTGTCAGTGGCGTCCGCTGAAGAGCCGGTCGTTGTCGTGATGGACGACGCAGAGGTCTTGGGCGAGTGCCAGGCCCAGCGTGTGCTGCGGAACCTGTTAGAGCACGGCTTCGATGAGGGGACGGCGCTGATCCTAGCCGGCGATGAAGACAAGCTCGAGCCGAGCTATGCCTGGCTGGGCAAAGTGAAGAGAGCCCACCGCGGTCTCCTGCTGTCTCCTCAGGTGCGGCACGCCGGCGATTGGATCGGCATCAGGACCGGAGACTCCGTTATCGGCAGCCCCGTCACTCCTGGCCGAGGCTGGCTCCACCTTGGGGACGGCAAACTTATGACAGTGACCGTGCCGCAGTGAGGCTGCTATCTGATTGGGTGGCGCCCTCTCCTCGTGGCCCACGTCGGCTGGGCCTTCGGTGTCGTAGGCAGTGCGGGTGCGGTGGACGACGAGGACGCGGGGCGAGGTAGAGAATCCCGACCTCAATGGGTGTAAGCATCCAGTACGGATCCTTCGTCCCCAAGGTGGTGTCGCTTCTTCGTGGCTGGCGTAGACGGCGCCGAAACCAAGGCTGAGTTCGGCGCTGTCAGCGACTTTCATCGCAGCGATTCGGCGGACATCGGGGCTGCGGCTGGATCAGACCCCACCTGCACCGTCTCTGATGGCGACGACCAACCCAGCCCCGAGGTCTGTCACTGGCTGGTCCACCACCCTCACAAAAGGCCCGCCAATGTCCTTAGCGCGACACCGGCCATCCACCGCACAACGAGCACGGCCATCCGCCGCCGCAGCCTGGGCGTGTGCCACACGTACCGCGCCTTACGCCAGAGAATGCGCATTGCCTGTCCCATCCATGGACTCGACCAACCAAGCGACCGGTCACACGCCACCTGACCTGTTCGGATCGGGGTTCGGCGAGAAGCAACTTCCGCCGAACTGCAGGTATGTGGTGGTCAGACAGGTACGGAATAGGGTTCGTAGAAGGTTCGGAGCGAACGGGGAATTGGCATGGTGGACATCCCGGCGGCAGCATCGCGCCTGGCCGATGAACTGAGGGCAAGCCGGCGAGCATCCGGGCTCTCGTTCGGTCAGATCATCCAGCAGGGCATGCGGCAGTCTCCGCCCGTCGCCCTAACCAAGAGCACTCTCAGCGCGTGGTTCAGCGCTCAAAGTGTTCCGCGGGCCGGACGCCCTTTCGTCTTCCTGACCGAACTTCTCGAAAGCCGCGCCGGTTCGAAGCCGGGGCCACGGTCTCGCGCTCGGTGGGAGAACCTACGCCGAGCGGCCGAGCAAAGCAGGACCCCAGCTCGCCTCAACGGTGCAGCGCCCGCGACCCGCGCTCAGAAGGAGTATCGCGATAAACCCCGCAACGCAGGGCTCCTGCGCGTAGGTCTGGTCCCGGACACAGCCGATGTACTCGTCGAGCGGGAACATCGTGATGCCCTGGCACACGCTCTGGACGGCCCTGAGGACAGCGACGGCGAGGACGCAGCTGACACAGCCGTTAGAGGGCGCGTCATCACAGGAACCGGAGGGGTCGGCAAATCCTGCCTGGCCGCCGACTACTGCCGTCGTGTCACCGAGGGGGCAGACGGTGGAGTGGACGTGCTGATGTGGGTGACGGCGAACACTACGCCTGCCGTAACCGGTGCCTATGCCCAGGCAGCCCGCGATCTTGAGCTGGTGGACAGCGGCGAGAACACCACTTATGCCGCTGAGCAATTCCTCAACTGGCTCCGTGTAACCGATCGCAGTTGGCTCATCGTTCTCGACGACGTGCACTCCCCCGGCGCGCTGGAGGGACTGTGGGCGCCTCGGCGCACCGCCGGTCGCGGCAGCGTCATCATCACCACGCGCAGCCGCGAGAGAGATCTCGTCATAGCAAGTGGTCATCCGTTCCTGTCTGTTGGCGTCTTCACTCCCAAGGAGTCCTTCACCCATCTGCGCAACACACTGCAACGGGCCGAACCCGCCGACCCCAGTACGGACGCGGAGCTGGCGGGACTCGCCAATGATCTCGGCCATCTCCCACTGGCGCTGTCGCGGGCAGCCGCATACCTCGACTACAACACCTCGTGCAGCATCACCCGTTACCGACACCTGCTCGCGGACCGTCGGCTCACCCTCGAACGACTGATCCCTGCCGTGCGCGGCAGTGTTGCGACAAGCTCACTGGCAGCGCTGTGGGACATCTCCGTCGACCAGGCCGACCAGCACACCGGCATGCTGGCCCGGCCCATGCTCGAACTGGCCGCCGTCCTCGACGGGACTACCGGCATTCCCTCCCCTCTGTTCACCAGCGACGCCGCCCTCGATTGGCTGACCGAGCGCAGCAGAACAGACCGACCCGTCGACGAGTTCGAGGCCGAGCACACCCTGGCGACGCTGGACCGACTTCACCTCATCGATCACACCCCGGGCGAGGGCTGTGATGACGCATGGCTGGTCCGCGTGCACCAACTCATCCAACGTGCCGTGCGCGAGCAGCGACCTCCTGGTTTATCGCCAGACATCCGGGCACAGCGCAGGAACACCGTCCTGCCGGCGGCTGCCCGCGCCCTACTTGAAATCTGGCCCGACACCGCCCACGACCAGGACTACGCACAGCGGCTGCGGGCCAGCGCCCGCTCGCTGGCCACCCATGATGAGGACGGTGAGGGCCACCCCCTGTGGCAGGACGACACCGCATACACCCTCCTGTTCCGGCTGGGCACGAGTACAGGTGAATCCGGCGACATCTCCTGGGCACGCGCCCATTTCGACGCGCTCTGCTCCCTCGCTCACCGGCACCTTGGAGCCGACCACCCGCGCACGCTTGTCGCCCGCGGCGAGCTGTCCAGCTGGCAAAGCCGAGCCGGGGATCATGCCGGAGCAGTCGAGACCCTGGAGAGTCTTGAGGCGGACCACGTCCGGTTGTTCGGCGACGAGGCCCCCGAGACACTCGTGACTCGTCACAACCTTGCAGTCGTGCGGGGTGAGACGGGCGACACACATGGCACCGTAGCCACCCTCACAAAGATTCTCGCTGTCCGGCGGCGCAACGAAGCGGACCGTGGCGCGATACTCGCCACTCTCCACAACCTTGCTTACTGGAAGGGCGTCGCGGGTGACGCAGCAGGGGCTGTTGCCGCCTACCGCGAGCTGATTCCAGTCATGGAAGAGGAGTTCGGTACCGACGCCGACGGCACCCTGACCGCACGCCACAACTTGGCCCGGTGGCAGGGTGAGGCGGGCAACCCCGCCGAGGCCGTGAGCTTGCTAGAAGCGCTGCTACCCGACCAGACACGAGCGCTCGGGCCTCGACACCTGCGCACCTTTACCACCCGGCAGAGCCTTGCCCGCTGGCAGGGAGAAGCGGGCGAGACAGACAAAGCCACCGACGGATATCAGGGGCTGATCTCCGACATGGGTGAAGTCCTGGGCACAGACCATCCTGAACTGCTCGCATCCCGCCACAACTTCGCCCATTTGCAGGCAAGAATCGATCCGACCGCCGCGGCCGAAGACCTCGCCGCCGTCATCGCCGACAGAACCCGAGTACTCGGCCCTCACCACCCAGACACACTCGCCTCCCGACACAGCCACGCCCTGTGCCTGGGCTGGGCGGGAAAGCCCCATAAGGCTGTACAAGCGCTGGAGCAAGTCCTCCGCGACCAGCGACACCATCTCGCGCCTGAAGACTCAGGCACTCTCAGCACCCGTCACAGCCTCGCCATGATGCGTGGCTTTGCAGGAGCACCCCAGGCAGCCATCTCCGCACTGCAAGAGCTCTTCCCCGATCAGGAACGCGTCCTGGGCCCCGGACACCTCCGAACCCTGGCGGCCTTCGACGACCTTGGCCACTGGCAGGCCGCAACGGGCGACGCACAGACGGCAAGCGACACCTACCAGGCCCTGCTGACCCACATCGAACGCCACCTCGGCCCTGATCACGTAGCCACATTGTCGGTACTAGACAAGCTCGCCATGTGGCGCGGACGCGCTGGCCACCCCAGGGAAGCCGTCCGTGTCCTCACCCGGATGCTCACCGACACACGACGCCTCGTAGACCCTGCTCATCCCGTCGTCCCCACCATCAGGAACAACATCGCCTATTGGCTGAATGAGGCCGACATTACGGAACAGCGCCACCGACGCTGAGACACAACCACAGGATCCGGAAGCCAAGGGGATTTCCTGGTTGGTATGGCTGTCGTCGTTCGGGGTTGGCAACGCTTTCGTGTGGTCGAGCATCCCTCAGCAGTTGATGTATCGCACGTTCCTGGGGTCGGCCTAAGCGAACAAGGAGATCGCCGACGGCAGCATCCGCTCCATCAAGCTGGACTGAACCACGGTCCCCCGATCAGGCTGACCGACGGCCCAGCCAAGCGTACGTACCACGCGGGCGACCGGCTATCGAAGGGGAACGCGACGATCATACGAAGGCGCTCCTCCGCAAGCAGGGAGTGTTCACGCGCAACTCGACGACGCGAAGACCCTTTGCTCGGCGGCGGAGCAAGGCGCACTCTGGTGAGGGGGCAGTCCCGAGGGCACATCCAGGGCACATGAGCCTGGGAAACGGCGTGGATCGGTGAGAACTACGGAGAGGTGTTCTCCCTGGTCAGCACACATCACGCCGAGAAACCCCAGGCCATCCCCCCGCCGCTCCCATTCGCTGCACGAGTGGCAGGACTTCAGCCACCGCCTTCATGAGGCGGGGCATCAGCCTTATTGCCTTGTGTGGCCGTGACCTGGGGTTTCGGTGGTTTCGGGCGGGGTCTTCGGGCCCCGCCCTTTTTGGTGCCGGAGAGGGGCCGTCCGACGGCAGCGCCTCACGCCGCCTCAGCCGGAACCCGTCCCGACCGGATGGCCTCGACCAGGGCCTGGTGGTCCTTCTCGTTCTGGTCCGCGTACAGCTCGGCGAAGGTCACGAGGGCGCGGTCGAAGGAGTCGCCGGCGCCCAGGTAGGAGGCGATGGCGATGCGGTCGCCGGAGCGGGCGTGGGCGCGGGCCAGGGTGGCGCCGCAGAGGCGGCCGAACAGGGCCATCCCCTTGGGCACCATCTCCTCGGGCACGGCGATTCCCTTCCAGTCCCGCAACTGGCGTACGTAGAAGTCCCGTTCCCGGCCGTCGATGCCCAGGACGTGCTCCCAGCCCAGGAAGATGTCGCTGGTGGCCTGCATGAGCCGCTGGCCGGCGACGACGCGCTCGCCCTGGTTGCGGTAGCCGCTGCCGCCGACGTAGGGCGCCAGCACCGACTCGTCGGCCTCCTTGGCCTGGAGGAACAGGGGGTCCTCGTCGTCCCTGCCGAGCAGCAGGACGACCCAGCAGCGGGTGCCCACACTGCCCACCCCGACCACCTTGCGGGCCATGTCGGCGACGCGGTAGCCGTGCAACAGGAACCGGCGGTCCGTCTGAAGGGTCTCGCCGTAGTGCTCGATGAGGCGTTTGATCTCCGTCTCCAGCGCGCCGCGTTCGGCGTCCGGCAGCAGGTCCTGGAGCCGGACCAGCAGCGGTGGGTCGGGAGCGATCTGCCGCCGCCCGTCGACGACGCTCGTGAGCTTGCCGAAGACCTGCCGGGTGTCGTGGGCACGGGCCCGCTCAGTGGCGTGCTCCCAGCGCTCGCGCTGCCGGGTGTTGAGCAACTGGCTGAACTGGTGCGCCAACTCGTCCGCGTCGGCATGGGTGTACCAGACCTCGAGATTGCCCATTTCGGCGAAGGCCCGCATGCGTTGGCGGTAGGCACCCACGGCCGCGCGGACCACCGTCGCCCGTTCCTTGGCGCTGAAGCCGTTCGCCCGGCCGGCGATGACAAAGCTGGTGGACAACCGCTTGACGTCCCACTCCCACGGGCCGGGCAGCGTCTCGTCGAAGTCGTTGATGTCGAACATCAGCCGACGTTCCGGAGAGGCCAGCAGCCGGAAGTTCAGCATGTGCGCGTCGCCGCAGCACTGGACCCTGATCCCGGTGCGCGGCGTCTCCGCGAGGTCCGCGGCCATGATGGCGGCGGCCCCGCGGTAGAAGCGGAACGGCGCCTCGCTCATCCTGCCGTAGCGGATCGGTACGAGTTCCGGCACCCGCTTCGCCGACTGGTGCCCGATGGTCTCCACCGGGTCCGTGCGCTTGGGCGGGGGCTGGAACTCGGCGTGACTGGACCGGGGTACGTCCACGCGCGCGGCCTTGCCGCGGGCGACCCGCTGCTGCGGGGTGAGGTGCCGTGTCTCGTCGCCGGAGAATTGGTTCTCGGTCATTGCGGACACGCTCCAAGATCTGGTGGCCGGCGCACAGCGCGTGGGTGGCTCGGCGGCCGCCGAGGTCGTGGGTCGTCCAGCATGACGTCGAGGTCGGTGCCGACCGGGTCGCTGCCGCAACAGGTCGTCCCTGTCCGGCCGCACCTGGCGAAACGGGCGTATTCACCCATTTGCTTCAGCCTATCGCCGCACGGTGTTCCCAGCTACCCGGCCCGGAGCCGCGAACCTGCCGTTCACGTGCCGCCGTCCGGTCGCGGCGGTGCCGCCTGTTCGGCGTCGACGGTGGCGCGGCCGGAGGCGGCGAGGAGCGCGAGCAGCGCGAGTACGGCCAGCAGGATGATGACCAGCAGCAGGATGGTCAGCGCCGTGGGGTGGTTCCAGAGCGCGAAGACCAGGGCCACGATCAGCAGCGCCGCCAGGGCGATCCAACGGCGGTGGGCCTCGACCCAGGTCCCCACCCGGCCGGTGCGGACCTGATGGCCGTACGCCCATACCGCCGCGGAGTCCGCGGCGCGCTCGGAGGTGCCGCGGATGGAGCGCGGGAGTCTGCCGGGGCCGATCAGATAGGCGCCCAGCGCGATGACCACGCCGAGCACGATCGCGGTGCGCAGGCTGACGCGCAGGAAGTGCAGCAGGGTGTCGAAGACGGCCGCCGCCGCGGCCTCCGACTGCACCTGGGCCGGCAGGTGGTCCAGGTAGTAGCGGCGGACGACGACCAGGACGATGGCCACGACCAGACAGGCGAAGGCCGCGCCGAGAGCGGTACGGGCCAGGGCACGGCGGCGTCGGTGGGCCAGCAGCACGCCGGCCGCGCCGATCACCACGACGATCACGGGGAGCCAGTTCCCGATCACGTCCAGCAGATGGGCGGCGTCGCGGACCTTCTCCAGCTGGTCGGACTGGAAGAGCACCATCTGCTTGTCGACGTCGGGGATCTTGGACGCCACGGACACCCCGGCGCCCTCGAGCGCCTTCTTGACCTGGTCGACGGCTTCGCCGACGTCGAGGGTGACCGTCCCCCCGTTCACACCCACGGCGCCCCGGCCCTCACCGGTGAGCGCGTGCACGACGGCGGCGTGGGCGTCCCGGTTGGCGTTCGTCCAGATCCGCTCGAACCGGTCGCTGGTCACGAAGCGCGTGGCCACCTTGTCGACCGTGTCGTTGACCGCGGCGTCCAGCTGCGGGCCGAGCCCCTTGACGGCCTGCGCGGCCCGCGGCGGCAGGCCCTGCGACTGGAGCCAGGCGGCGATGTCCGCGGCGGCCTGGCTGCCGTTCACCCGTACGTCGGCGGCATGCGTGATGCGCCGGACCGCCGCGTCCTCGATGGCGGGATCCGAGGCGAGCGGCGAGACCGTCTCCACGTAGCGGTCGGTGTCCAGCGCGATGTCGTGGACCCACACCGTGAGCAGCGCGACCGGCACCAGGATGCAGGTGAGCACGATGAGCACCGCCGAGACGGTCTTCCGTGCGATACGGACACCTGCGGAACCGCGCCCGTGTCCACCCCCTGCCGCATCACCCGCCTCCCCCTTCGGAGCGTCACCGGGCTCGGACAGCTCGTGCGGACCGGTCATGGGGCGCTCCTGGGCTTCAGGGTGGTGTGCCTCCATTCCCGCCGCTGCACGCCGTATCGGCACGCCCGGATGGACCGTATGGGCGTGATGCGTGTGGTGCGCGTGATGCGCCTACGTCCATCAGTGATCGGGATCGGCAGCCGCCGCGCCTCGGCACGCCCCCGAGCTGCCGCGACGAGCTACGCGTCGCGCTTGACCACGCACAGCGCCCAGATGACGAATGCGTACAGCGCGATCAGGGTGATCGACCACACCGGGTAGTACGGGATGGACAGGAAGCTCGCGATGAGCAGCAGCGCGGCGATCCCCACGCCGACGACCCTCGCCCACACGGCCGCCGAGAACAGGCCGAAGCTCACCAGGACGGCCACCGCTCCGAGGATCAGGTGAATCCAGCCCCAGCTGGTCAGGTCGAACTTGAAGACGTAGTTCGGGGTGGCGACGAAGACGTCGTCATCCGCGATGCCCATGATGCCCCGGAAGACGGCGAGAACACCGCCGATGAAGAGCATCACGCCGGCGAAGATCACCAGGCCGCCCGCAGCCGCCATGGATTTTTGCGATCGACGGGGAGTAGCAGTTGTCGTCATGGCCATCCCTCGATTCCTTCCGAGCCGCAGGCTCGCAGCTCCTCTCCTCCATGCTGCGCCGATCGAGGGAATGGGACCAACAGGGCGAAATAGGGTGAGGCGGACCGGCACGTCGGGTGCCGCCCAGGCGTGCCCCAGTCACCTCCACGGCGTGTCCCACTCACCTCGTATCTCGATGGCGCTGCGTCAGGAGCCCCGGTGGCAGCCGCCCAGTTGCAGATCTACGATGAATGTGTGCTGCATGCGCGGCAGGCCGGCACCCGGACTGCCCTGTCGGCCGTAGGCCGAACCGGCGCGTGCCATGCCCCTTGTGGAGCGGACTGCCCGCGAAGGCCCGCCCGCCCGGCGTACCGCGCACCTGCTCCATCCGCCGAAACGTCCAGCCCCTCGGCGGGAAGGGAGGACAGGCACGATGCCAGTCGAGTTCGAACCGACCGGCAGGCCCGACCTCACCACGGGCAGGGGCGCACCTGGACAGGCCGAGCTCTACGTCGACCGCCTCCTGGTCGGAGCCGCCGAGTTCCCGGTGAGCACCCCCATCATGTTCAACCCCGGCGGGATGACCTGCGGCGCCAACCCGGGCCAGCCGGTCACGCCCGACTACCCCTCGCCCTTCCGGTTCACCGGCACGATCCACACGGTGACCATCGACCTCTCGGGCGAACTCATCACCGATGCGGACAGCGAGATGCGTATGCACATGGCGCGGCAGTGAACAGGCTTCCTCGGACCGGACAGTGAGTGAGGGATGGACATGGGCGACGCCGTGAACGAGATAGGACCGATCGACTACCTGGTGGTCGAGTTCCCCGGCAGTCACATGACGGGCGAGGGACTTCCCCTGCTGGTCGATCTGGTCGACCGGGGCATCATCCGGATCATGGACCTGGTGTTCATCAAGAAGGAGCTCGACGGCTCCGTCGTCGCCGTGGAGATCGCCGACCTGACCGGGGACGGGAAGGCCGACCTGGCCGTCTTCGAGGGCGCTTCCTCCGGCATGCTCGGCCAGGACGACATGGAGGAGGCCGCCGCCGTACTCCAGCCCGGCGACTCCGCGGGCATCCTGGTCTACGAAAACCTGTGGGCAGCGCCCCTTGCCGCGGCGCTCCGGCGCGGTGGCGCTCAGCTGGTGGCCGGCGGACGCATCCCGGCCGAAGCCGTCCTGGCCGCCCTCGACGCGGCCTGACCGGCCTCTTCCTGACCGGATCGACCCCTTTCACCAGAACCTGCGACACCAGGGAGAGGAACCATGCCAGGTCTGATCCGCGGAGTGGCGCGCACAGCCGTCGTCGCCGGAACCGCAACCGCCGTCTCCAACCGAGTGTCACGCCGCCAACAGGGCCGCTGGGCCCAACAGACCACCCCCGAACAGCCCGCCCCGCCGCCCCCGCCGGCCAACGCCGCGGACAGCACGCTCGCCCAACTGAAGGAACTCGGCGAACTCAAGACCCAAGGGGTGCTCACCGACGCGGAGTTCGAGGCCCAGAAGCGAAGGATTCTGGGCTCCTGACCGCATCCTCAACGCCCGTCGTGGGATCGTCAGCCCCGCCCCGCCAGCACCCCGAGTGCCGCCTCGGCCGAATCCTCCGGCCGCTCCCGCTCGCCGACGCCCACCTCGACGTACCGGGTTCCGCTCGCCGCGTGGCGTGCGCGGACCGAGGGCACGGGCTCTTCGGCGCAGGGGACGATGGCCACGATGCCGTTGCGGGCCAGTACCTCGGCCATCAGGCCGATGCGTTCGGCGTCGGTGTCATGGTCGTTGAGCCGGTCGAGCACCTCGACCCGGCGCTGTTCGGCCAGCAGGCGTTCGGCCAGCGCGTAGCCGGTCGCGCGGCGGTCGGCGACCGATGGCCCGGTCACCCACACCGTCGCTCCCGGACACGTACATCGGCACTTCACATCGGACATGTCGCTCAACATGGATACCCCCAGAGACGCAGCGCCGCCGGAACCTCACGCTCCCATTGGGTGCTTGACCATACTGTGGCCTGTCCCTGGTTTCACCATGGGGAGCGGATGAGATTCTCCTGAGCGTTACGCGCCCCTGTCGGCTTCCTGGGCCGCGCGCTCCAGTCGGCCTCGATGGTTGTCCCAGAAAGCCGCATCGCCGGGCGGCATGCTGTCGTTGCCCTTGTTCATGCCGACGGCGCCGTCCGTGAGTTCCCGGATGATGTCGGCGTGCCCGGCATGCCGGTGCGTATCGGCGATCACGCGAACCGCGGCATGGTGCAAGGTCACCTCGTCCCGGCCGCTGGGCCACCACGGCACCCTGCCGACCGTGTCCAGCGCCAGCGCGTCGATCGTCGCGTCCGCGTGCGCCCACGCCCGGCGGTAGAGCGCCACGATCTGCTCGCGCGACTCGTCGGCGGTGGCCCACATGTCCGCATTGGGCTCGGCACCGTCCTCGACCCAGGGCAGCGGCTCGCCGGACGGTCGCCCGAAGGTGTCGCCGAGGTAGCCCAGCTCCATGGTGGCGACGTGTTTCACCAGGCCCAGGAGGTTCGTGCCGGTCGGCGTCCGCGGGCGGCGGATGTCGTACTCCGAGAGTCCTTCGAGCTTCCACAGCAGGGCGTCACGGGCGGACTGGAGGTAGAAGCGGAGGTCGGCCTTGGCGTTCGATTCCGGTGCGGTCATGGGCCCAGTCTGCTGCGCACGCGATCTTTGTTCACCGGCTTTTCCGTGCGGTCGTGCGGTCGTACGGCCGCCGGAAGGCACCCGGCGGCCGCATCCGACCTCACGGCCCCACGACCTCACATGTCGGCGGCGTCCACCACCGCGCCGAGGTCGACGAACTTGAAACCGGTGGCCGTACGGTCCTCCACGCCCGGGGTCTCGTCGCCGTCCTGGACGACGAGCAGACCGCGCGGATAGCGGTTGCCCAGCGGGGCGTTGCGGATCGCGGCGCCGTCGCACTCCTCGACACTGTCGAGCGTCGACGACGCGGCGCCGACCTTGAACCCGCCCTCGTACTCGTTCCGCTCGCTGACCTCACGGTCGTACAGGGCGAAGGTGTTGTCGCCCTGGCTGGAGGCGAGGAGGTAGCCGTCGCCGTCCCGCTCCTGGAAGAGCGTCAGCCCCTCGACGTCGGCCGACAGATGCTTGCCGCCGAAGCCGGGGTCGGCGCCCGGCGTGCACTCCTCGGTCGCCTCGTCGTACGTGCCCGGGACGCCGTACTCCTTGGTCTTGTCCATCAGGACGGGCTTACCGGTGAGGTCGGCGCGCAGCCGCCAGATGCCGATGTCCTCCTGTCCGGCGTACAGCGTGCCGGTGGCCGGGTCGACGACCATGCCCTCGACCTGCGGGAGTTCACCGGGCTCCAGGCAGGGGCTCCAGGCGGTGCCGTTCGGCAGGCGGAAGGAGGCGGGGAGGTCGAGGGTGCGGACCTTGCGGTAGCCGACCTTGCCGTTCGCGGCCGGGAGGAGTTCGAGGAGGGCGAGGCGGGTGCGTTCCCGCTGGCTGACCAGGGCGTACGTACGGCCGCTGGCCTTGTCCTTCCAGGTGGCCAGCCCGTACGTGGTGCGCTGGTCGTTGATCTCGCTCTGGTCGGCGGAGAACACCGGGGCGGCCGCCGGGTCGGTGATGTCCGTGAGCGGGGCGCCGGGACGGGAGGCGTCGATCCGGTAGATCCGCAGCCGGTCGTTGCCGCGGTCGCTGACCACCGCGACATCGGCCCGGCCGGCCGAGGTGCGCAGACCGGTGACGAGGTCGACGTTGTTGTACCGGCCCGGCGCGTCGTCCGCCGACGGCGGCTTAGGGGCGGCGATCGACTGCACCAGCCGCGCGTGGAGGTCGTAGACCCGCAGGCCGCCCTCCTTGGCGGTCGCCATGACGAGGCTGCGCCCGGGGTCCGCGGGGTTCCGCCAGATCGCCGGGTCGTCCGCGTCGGCGTTCCCGCCGGCCTCGTCGTCGAAGAGCGGGGCGGACTCGCTGCGCGCGGTCACCACCGGCAACTCGGCCTCGGCGCCCGCGGGGGACGCCGCGAGGAGGGTGGCCAGTGCGGTACCGGCGGCGAGGGCGGCGGCTCTGCGTGCGGCGCGGTGCGTCGTTCTCACAGGCGCTTCCTTAGATGTCGTCGGGGTGTCGGGGACGTGCCGAACCGATGGTGCGTGGGGAAGTTGGCGCCCAGAGGTACGGGGCCTGTCCGGGAGGCATCGCCGGTGACCGGCCGTCAGGGCAACCTCACTTCACCCCCACCGTCCGCAGCACCCCCACCGCCAACGTCCGCGCCACTTCCACCACTTCCCGCACGGACACGCACTCCCGCGCACTGTGCGCAACGGCGATGTCCCCCGGCCCGAACTGCAACGTCGGCACCCCGGCCCCGGCATACAGCCGCAGATCACTGCCGTACGGCGCCCCGCGCTCCCGCAGCCCCGAACCACCGCCCACCGCATCGGCGTACGCGGCACGGATCACCTCCGGCAGCGGATGCCCCTCCGCCAGCCGCCCGCTCGCGAACTGCCCGCCCGGCCACGTCACCGTCGCCGGATGGTCCCGCAGCCAGGGGTCGGCGGCGCAGGCCTCGGCAACGCGGCGTTCGAGCACGGCCCGCGCCTCGGCGGGATCCTCCCCCAGCCGCACCCCCAACCGCCCCTCCGCGACCAGCAGATCGGGCACGCTGCTCGCCCAGTCGCCGGAGTGGACGGTGCCGACGGAGAGGGCGTACGGGATCGGATACTCGGCCATGAGCGGGTCCGGATCGATGTTGCGGGCGGCCTCCAGCCCGGCCAGCGCCCGGTGCAACGGCAGATACGCGTCGATCGCGCTCACCCCCTGATCCCGGGAGCCGGCGTGCGCCGCCTTGCCGGGCACGGCGATACGGAAGGTCAGCGCGCCGGCGTTGGCGGTGACCAGGGTGCCGCCGGTCGGCTCGGCGATGACGCAGACGTCGCCGCCGTACCCCCGCTGCAACGTGCCGAAGGCGCCCAGCCCGCCGTCCTCCTCGCCGACCACGAAGTGCGCGGCCACCTGCCCGCGCAACCGCACCCCGCTGACCCGTATCGCCGCCAGCACGGCGAGATGCGCGGCCAGCCCGGCCTTCATGTCGCAGGCGCCGCGCCCGTGCACGAGATCTCCGGTGACCCGTGGCACGAAGGGGTCGCCCTCCCAGGCGGCGAGATCCCCGGGCGGTACGACATCGACGTGCCCCTGCAACACGAACACCGGCCCGTCACCCCCGTCCGCCGTCCGCCCGACCAGCCCCCACGCCTCCTCACGCGGCGCCTCCGAGCCGGGGAAGTCAGGGTGCGCGCGGAGCGCGGGAAGGTCCATCGACCACAGGTCCACGTCCAGTCCCAGCCGCTCCAGCCGCCCGGCAAGGTGATGCTGAATCTCCGACTCGGCCGCACTCCCGGTCACACTCGGGATCGCGATCAGCTCCATCAAGGTCCGGGCGAGCCCAGCCTCATCAATCTCGGCAACCACCGAGGCCTCTTCACGACTCAACACGCGGGCGGCTCCTTACACGAAGGGTGAGGTAGCGCCCCAAAGGGGCGCGGGGAACTGCGCGACCAGCCCCATCAAACCCGCAGCCGCACCGCGACAGAAAGCCCCGAGCTGGAAGGCGCACCGTCACCCCCGGTCCCGCCCACCCACCGTGAACCCGATCACCGACCCCCCACCCTCCCGCCGAAAGGCAAACGGCGCCCCCCCATGCGCCAGCGCAACCTCCCGCACGATCGACAACCCCAGCCCGGACCCCGGCAGGGACCTCGCATCCGCGGCCCGGTAGAACCGGTCGAAGATCCGCATCAGATCCTCGTCCGCGATCCCCGACCCGCGATCGAGGATCTCGACCCGGATCGTGCCGGGCCGGGCGGGCCCTGAGACGGCGATCTCGATCGGCGCCGACCCCTCCCGGTCGAACTTCGCCGCGTTCTCGACGAGATTGGACAGCGCGCGTTGCAGCATCGCCGGCCGCCCGTCCGTCGTGGTGTCGCCGCTCGCCCGCACCACGACCTCCCGCGAGGTTCGCCGTCGCGCCAGCCCGGCGACGTCCTCGGCGATGTCGGCGAGATCGACGCGCTGCGGCGGTTCCGTGTCCGACTGCCCGGCCGCCAGGTCCACCAACTCATTGACGAGATCGGTCAGTTCACGCGCCTCCTGACCGAGGTCGGCGACCAGCTCGTCCCGCGCGTCGGGCGGCAGTTCGTCGATGCGCCTCAGCAGGGAGATGTTGGTACGGAGCGAGGTCAGCGGCGTCCGCAGTTCGTGCCCCGCGTCCTGCACCAGCCGCCGCTGGTCCTCCTCGGACTGGGCGAGGCGGCCCAGCATGCGGTCGAAGGCGCGACCGAGGCGGCCCACCTCGTCGTAGCCGGTGACGGGGACCTGGATGCCGAGCCGCCGGGTGCGGGCGACGTCCTCGGCGGCGGAGGTGAGGATGACGAGGCGGCGGGTGATGCGGCGGGCCAGCCACCAGCCGAACAGCCCGGCGGCGACGACGACCGCGGCCATCAGGATCAGCGTCCGCTGCTGAAGCGCCCGCAGCAGATCCTCGGTGTCGCTGAACTCCTGCGCCACCTGCACCGCACCCCGCCCGCCGCCGAGCGCGACGGTGGCGACCCGGTACACGTCGTTCCCGACGTCGACGTCCGCGTGCTCGGTCAGCGCCCCGGCGGTGGAGCGGGCGGCGATCCGCCGGTCGGCGTCGGTGACGGGCAGCCCCGGGCTCCCGGGGTCGACGACGGCACCGTCGGGCCCCAGCACCTGCACATCGGTCCGGGCGGGCCGCACGAGGTCATGTCCCGGCGCCGACGACGAGAAGTCGTCCGGCGTCATCCGCTCCTCTTCCAGCGTGTCCCGCAGATCCTGCACGACCTCGTCGAACACGGTCTGCTGGTCCACGCGGACGAGCCGGGCGGCGGCGCCGTACGACAGGATGCCGACCAGGACGGTGACCGCGGCGGTCACGGTCGCGAACGACAGGGCGAACGTGGTCCGCAGCGACAGCAGCCGCAGCCGCCGGGGCCGGACCATTCAGTCCTCCCGCAGCACGTAACCCACGCCCCGCACCGTGTGGATCAGCTGCGCCGCACCCGGCTCGTCGAGCTTGCGGCGCAGATAGCCGACGTAGACGGCGAGGTTCTTGGAGCCGGGCCCGAAGTCGTAGCCCCAGATCCGGTCGTAGATCGTGGAGTGGTCGAGCACGATCCCGGCGTTGCGCACCAGCAGCTCCAGCAGCTCGAACTCGGTGCGCGTCAGCT
Organism: Streptomyces sp. NPDC051963; assembly: GCF_044593495.1. Taxonomy (NCBI): domain Bacteria; kingdom Bacillati; phylum Actinomycetota; class Actinomycetes; order Kitasatosporales; family Streptomycetaceae; genus Streptomyces; species Streptomyces sp. NPDC051963. Next base: position 508,637 of record NZ_JBIUCC010000009.1, read on the forward strand.
CCAGCTCCCGCTGCCCACGCCAGGCCCGCCGCGCCTGTACGTCCATCCGCAGACCGGCGGCTTCCAGGAGCCGCTCGGGAAGCTGCGGCTCCGCGGCCTTGGCCGGCACCTCGACGGGGGCCGTACTGGTCCTGCGCAGCAGTGCTCGCAGCCGCGCGAAGACCTCCTCGACGTCGAACGGCTTGACGACATAGTCGTCGGCGCCCGCGTCCAGTCCCGCGATGCGGTCCTGTGTCTCCACCAGCGCCGTCAGCATCAGGATCGGCGTCCGGTCGCCCTCGGCCCGCAGCACCCGGCAGACCTGGAGGCCGTCGATCCCCGGCATCATCACATCCAGCACCAGGACGTCCGGCGGGGTGCGATGCGCCTGCGCCAGCGCCTCCACCCCGTCGGCGACCGCGGTGACCTGGTAGCCCTCCAGAGTCAGGGCCCGTTCCAGGGCATGACGGATGGCGCGGTCGTCTTCGGCGAGCAGAACAGTCTGGGGCACCCGTCCATAGTGGCAAAGCGCGGGGATCGTACGACCTGATGAGCGGGTCAGAACGGTCCTTCTTACTTACGTCTCACCCTGCCGGGCGCAGCGCCGCGAGCTGCTGCTCGAACGGAACGATCTCGTCCGCCGCGGGCCGCGCCGCCTTCGGGGCCCCGGTCATCAGCCCGGCCAGCTCCCCGGCCGCCCGCTCGATCCGCCCGTCGAGGCCCTCCGCGCCCCAGTCCTCCGAGGCCGCGTACACGGCGGTCGGGACGACGATGGCCCGCAGGTAGGAGAAGAGCGGGCGCAGGGCGTGCTCCAGGACGAGCGAGTGGCGTGCGCTGCCACCCGTGGCGGCGATCAGCACCGGCTTTCCGGCGAGCGCCTCCGGATCGATCACGTCGAAGAAGGACTTGAACAGTCCGCTGTACGACGCGGAGAAGACGGGGGTGACGACGATCAGCCCGTCCGCCCCGGTCACGGCGTCGATCGCGGCGGACAGGTTCCGCCCGGGGAATCCGTTGGTGAAGTTGTGCGCGATCTCGACGGCGAGTTCGCGCAGCTCCACCACCTGGACCTCCGCGGCGGCCCGTGCCGCGGTCGCCTTGGCCAGCCGGTCGGCCAGCAGGCGGGTGGACGACGGGACGCTCAGCCCCGCCGAGACGACGACGAGCTTCATACGGTGGTCACCTCGTCCGAAGCGGCACCGGCGGTGGCGGTGGCGAGCAGGGAGGCGTGGGTCGGCGCGTCCGGCACGGACTCCGGGCGCCCGGCGGCGAACTCCTTGCGCAGCACCGGCACGACCTCCTCGCCCAGCATGTCGAGCTGCTCCAGCACGGTCTTCAGCGGCAGCCCGGCGTGGTCCATCAGGAACAGCTGGCGCTGGTAGTTCCCGGCGTAGTCGCGGAAGCCCAGCGTCTTCTCGATCACCTGCTGCGGCGAGCCGACGGTCAGCGGGGTCTGGTCGGTGAAGTCCTCCAGGGAGAGCCCGTGACCGTAGACCGGCGCGTTGTCGAAGTAGGGCCGGAACTCGCGGACGGCGTCCTGGGAGTTCTTCCGCATGAACACCTGCCCGCCCAGCCCGACGATCGCCTGCTCGGGCGTGCCGTGCCCGTAGTGGGCGTACCGGGTGCGGTACAGCTCGACCATCTGCTTGGTGTGGTCGGCCGGCCAGAAGATGTTGTTGTGGAAGAAGCCGTCGCCGTAGTACGCGGCCTGCTCGGCGATCTCGGGCGAGCGGATCGAGCCGTGCCAGACGAAGGGCGGTACGCCGTCCAGCGGGCGGGGCGTGGAGGTGAACCCCTGAAGGGGCGTGCGGAACTTCCCTTCCCAGTTCACCACGTCCTCGCGCCACAGCCGGTGCAGCAGGGCGTAGTTCTCGATGGCGAGGTTGATGCCCTGCCGGATGTCCTGCCCGAACCAGGGATACACCGGACCGGTGTTGCCGCGGCCCATCATCACGTCCACGCGACCGTCCGCCAGCTGCTGGAGCATCGCGAAGTCCTCGGCGATCTTCACCGGGTCGTTGGTGGTGATGAGGGTGGTGGAGGTGGAGAGCACCAGCCGCTCGGTCCGCGCCGCGATGTAGCCGAGCATCGTCGTCGGCGACGAGGGCACGAAGGGCGGGTTGTGGTGCTCGCCGGTCGCGAAGACGTCGAGTCCGACCTCCTCGGCCTTCAGCGCGATGGCGACCATGGCCTTGATCCGCTCGCGCTCCGTCGGCGTCCGGCCGTTCGTCGGGTCCGGCGTGACATCGCCGACGCTGAAGATCCCGAACTGCATGATCGCTCATCCTCCAGGTTGTTGACTGTTCAACTATACCCGGAGAACGGCACCCCGGTGCCTCCTATTCCCTCACACCACCGGGGCCCAGTGCGGGTCCCGCCCGGTCGCCGCGAGCAGCCGCTCGAAGGGCGACGCCCCCTCCTCCACCGGCACCGGGTCCGCGAACACGCCGGTCTTCCGGGCGGTCGGCGCGAGCCCGGCGACCGTGCCCGTCAGCTGCTCCACGACCGGCTCCGCCCAGCCCTGCACCGGATACGGCTGCCCCGTGGCCCGCGCCAGGTCCCACACGTGCACGGTCAGATCGAGCAGCGCCATCGAGCCGACCAGCCTCGCGGGCATCTGCCACGCCCCGGCCACGCCCTCCTCGGCGCCCGGCGCGGACCAGGCCGCCACGAGCCGGTCCGCCTCGTCCGCGAACCGCTCGCGCCAGTCGGGACCCGCGGCGACCCGGTCGGGGGTCGAGGCGAAGTCCGACTCCCCCTTGGCGGCCAGCTTCTGGAACTCCACGACCACCTGGAAGAGATGGTTGACCAGGGACTTCACGTCGTACTCGGCGCACGGCGTGGGCTCGGCGAGCGCCGCGTCGGGCACCGCCGTCAGCACCGGAACGGCCCGGTCACGGGCCATGCCGAGCAGCTCGCCCACGCCGTACTTGCTCTCCTGCATGCTCTGGCTCTCGATGTCCATACTCCGACCGTAGGGACGTCAGGGCCTGCCCCGCTTGAACAAACGCGACGTACGATCCGGCCATGGCCGCACCCCGCCGCGACACCCGCGGGATCGTCGACCCGGCAGCACTGCTGACCCGTGTGCGGTTCCGCCGCCACCGGCCCGCCGAGCCGCTGCGCCGGTACGTCGAGACGTACTGGTTCATCGACTGGGACCTGCCCGAGCCCTACGCCTCACACGTCGTCCCGCACCCCTCCGTGAACCTCACCTTCCAGTGGGACGGGGCCGACATGGAGGAAGCGCCGCCGTACGGCGAGGTGACCGGCATCCCGCTCGGCCTGTTCACCAGGAAGCTGACCGGGCGCGGGCGGGTGTGCGGGGCGAAGTTCCGCCCCGGCGGCTTCCGCCCGTACGCACCCGGGGCACCGGCGTCGCGCTGGACGGGCCGCGCGCTGCCCGCCGGGGAGGTGTTCGCGCGGGCCACGCCCGACACGGCCCGCTCGATCGTGACCCCGGCCGACGACGGAGCCCGGCTGACCGCCCTCGACGCCTTCCTTCTCTCCCTCGCCCCCGAGCCCGACCCACAGGCCGACCTCGCCATGGACCTCGTCCAGAGCATCCGCGCCGACCGCACCGTGCGCCGCGTCGGCGACTTCGCCCACGCGCAAGGCCTCTCGGTGCGAGCGCTGCAACGGCTCTTCTCGGCGTACGTCGGAACCACCCCGAAGTGGGTGATCCTCCGCTACCGCATCCACGAGGCCCTGGAACTCGCCGGCGCCCGACGCGACGTCGACTGGTCCGCCCTCGCCGCCGACCTCGGCTACGCCGACCAGGCCCACCTGGTGCGGGACTTCACCAGCACGGTCGGCGTCCCGCCGGCGGCGTACGCGGCGAGCGCGCGCACGGACGGCACCGCGGACTGACGCGGCCTACGGGACCAGCACGATCCGCCCCCGCACGCCGCCCTCCGCGAGCCGCGCGTGCGCCTTGGCCGCCTCGTCCAGGCGGTACGTCTCGGCGACGCGGAGCGTCAGCACCCCCTCGTCCACGAGCGCGGCCAGTTCCGCGAGGCGCGCACCGTCGGCGAGGACCCCGAGTTCGGCGACCCGGATGCCGCGCTCGGACGCCGGGGCGGTCCCGGGGATGACGCCGACGTACGCGCCCCCGTCCCGCACCCGCTCCAGGCCCGCCCTGCCGAGGATCGCCGCGTCGAGCACGGCGTCGAAACCACCGTCGTCGACGCTCGTGAAGCGGGTCGCCCCCAGGGACCGTACGAACTCCTCGTCCGCCTGCCGGGCCAGCCCGGTCACCGATATCCCCCGGTGGGCGGCGAGTTGGACGGCATACCCGCCGACCGCACCCGCGGCGCCGGTCACCAGCAGAGACCGGTCCGGCGTCAACTCCATCAGATCCAGGGCCTGTACGGCGGCCAGGGCGTTCAGCGGCAACGTGGCCGCGTGCACGGCGTCGACGCCCGCCGGTGCCTTCGCCACCGCGTCCGTGTCCACGACCACGTACTCGGCGTGCGTGCCCAGCGCCTTCACCGGGCCGTGGTGCAGGGCGACCACCTCGTCGCCGGCGCTCCACGCACTGCCCTCACCCGTCGCGTCGACGGTCCCGGCGACATCCCAGCCGAGGCCGATCCGCTTGCCCCCGCCGCCGAAGACGCCCGCGCGCGCCCCGGCGTCCACCGGGTTCAGTGCGGCCGCCGCGACCTTGATCCGCACCTGCCGCGCGGCCGGCTCCGGCACCTCGGTCTCCACGACCTCCACGGCCTCGGGCCCACCGAAGGTCGTCACCACAACAGCTCGCATGACTGAAATCTCCCTGTGTGTCATTGTTCGACGAGGTATCTCCCTCGCTGAAACAACACTAGGAAGAGCTACTCTCTATTGGTAAGTAGTTACCTGAAGGTGCGTACCTATCCAGGAGGTGAGCCATGGCGACCAAGACCGCGGCCCAGCGGCGCGAGGAAGCCCGCGTCGAGTACGACGCGTTCCTCCGCGACTGCCCCACCCACCAGCTCGTCGACCGCATCAGCGACAAGTGGGTCTGCCTGGTCATCGCGGCCCTCTCCACCGGGACCATGCGCTACGGCGACCTCAGCCGCAAGATCGCCGGAGTGAGCCCCAAGATGCTGACGCAGACGCTGCGTTCACTGGAACGCGACGGCATCCTCTCCCGCACGGTGACCCCGTCCGTGCCCGTCCGCGTCGACTACGAACTCACCCCGCTCGGCACCGGCCTCGCCCACGTGCTCACCGCGGTGAAGGACTGGGCGGAGACCCATATCGAGGAAGTCCACGAGGCACGGGAGCGGTACGACACGGACAGCCCGAGCAGCTAGGGCCTGTGTCGAGCCCTAGACCTTCCCGGCCCGCAGCCGCGCGACCTGCTCCCCACTGAACTCCACCGTCCGCCTCATATGCCCGATGATCAGGGCGAGTTCGGCCTCGTCCAGCTCGTCGAAGAGGGCGGACCAGCCACCGCTCAGCCGCTCCCACATCCGCCCGAACTCGGCGCTCTTCTCCGGCACGGGCGCCACCAGCACCCGCCGCCGGTCACCCGCGTCCCGCTCCCGGACGACGTACCCCGCCTTCTCCAGCCGGTCCACCAGACGCGTGGCCGACCCCGTGGTCAGCCCCGTGAGCGCCGCGATCCGGCCCGTCGTCACCGGCCCGCCCTCCAGCGTCAGCAGGTTCAGACACTGGAGGTCGGTGGGGTGCAGCCCGATGCGGTCGGCGACGGCCTGGTTGAACAGCGCGTACGAGGCCATGTAGCGGCGGGACACCGCGGACAGCTCGTCGAGCAGCCGCTCCCGTGCGTCGCCCGTCATGCCACCCGCCCTTTCGTCTGCGCCGCGCAGAGATCGTACGACGCAGAAGTCGCCGTACATCTAGAAGTAGTACTCGTCCCCCGTGTCCAGGACCAGCACCCGCTGCCGGTCGTTGTCCCGGTTGCGGTCCACCGTCCCGCCGTTCCACACCGTGTCGATCTCCAGCAGCACCTCGGACGGCGTACCCCGCAGCCCGACCCGCAGACTCATCTGCTTACCGAGCTTGTCCGCGGACAGTGCCCCGACCCGGCACACCACGTCCTTCTCCCCGGCCCGCGCACACCCGCCCGGCAACGTCTGCGCGTCGGCGAGCGGCGCCGACCAGTGCAGCTGCACCGAGGCGTCGGAGACGGCGGACGGCCCGTGATTGCGCGGCGTGAGCCGTACGTCGACCCGGCCGGCGGCCATGGACGCGGCACCGTGATAGGCGAGGTCGGCCTCGGGGGCCTCGTCGGCGACGGCGAGCGGAGCCGCGCCGCCGATCATCATCAGGGCGGCGCCGCACGCCGCCAGTACCCGCGTCGTTCTCATCCAGCCGACTCCTCTGCTCCACGGTGGTCGTACGGATGTATCCCCCGTGGAGCCGTCCACAGGCGCCGTCCAACAGGTGACGCGAACCCCGGAATCGGTGCATGCGAAGCTGCTGACATGCTGATCGTCCGCTCCGCCGCCCTCTTCGTCGTCGCCGCCCTCTTCGAGATCGGCGGCGCCTGGCTGGTCTGGCAGGGCCTGCGCGAGCACCGCGGCTGGCTCTGGATCGGCGGCGGCGTCCTCGCCCTCGGCGCCTACGGATTCGTCGCCACCTTCCAGCCGGACGCCCACTTCGGCCGCATCCTCGCCGCATACGGCGGCATCTTCGTCGCCGGTTCGATCGCCTGGGGCATGGTCGCCGACGGCTACCGACCGGACCGCTACGACATCGCGGGCGCCCTGATCTGCCTCGTCGGCATGGCAGTGATCATGTACGCGCCGCGAGGACAGTGACACGACGGACTGAGACCGACGGACTCAGGCCGGCAGGTCGGGCAGCAGCCCCAACTGCTCCAGGAACTCCATCTGGTCGAAGTAGAGGCGATAACTGACGATCCGGCCGTCCCGGACGGTCGCGAAATCGACCCCGCGCATCCTGAGCTCCTTCTGCGTGGCCGGCAGGGACTCCCCGGAGGGCAGCTGGATCGGTCCCGTGTTCCTGCCGCTGAAGAAACCCTCGTCGATGGCGGTGTCCCCGATCTCGTACGAATACACCGACTCGTACGTCCCGTCGGGAACCGCGTCCGTCATCTGGCGCCAGTACTCCACGATGTGGTCACGACCGTGGATCTCACCGCCGTCCGGCGTGATCGCGACCGCGTCCTCGGCGTAGATCTCGGCGAGGGCCTTGAGATCCGGCGTACCCGTCACCGCCTCGGTGAGCCGGTCCATGACATCGCGGGCTTCACCCATGATCCACCTCCTGCCTCGGGAGAGGATCACCCACTTCATTGTCTCCCCCGGGCCAGGTGTCCCGCCCCTCGAACCGACGCCCGGACGTCGCCGGGGCCCACCTATCCTGGCGGACAGGCACACCCGCACACGAAACCGTCCGGACCCACCTGGAGCTGCCGTATGACCCCCGCCGCCGCGTCCCGTATCGCCGTCGTCACCGGTGCCAGCAGCGGAATCGGCGCCGCGACGGCACGGCAGCTGGCGGCCGCGGGCTACCGCGTCGTCCTCACCGCCCGCCGCAAGGACCGCATCGAGGCGCTCGCCGAGGAGATCAACCAGGCGGGCCACTCGGCGGCGGCGTACGCCCTGGACGTGACGGACCGCGCGGCGGTCGACGAGTTCGCAAGCGCCTTCAAGACGATCGGCGTCCTCGTCAACAACGCCGGCGGCGCACTCGGCGCCGACCCCGTCGCCACCGGCGACCCGGCCGACTGGCGCCAGATGTACGAAACGAACGTCATCGGCACCCTGAACCTCACCCAGGCCCTGCTCCCCGCCCTCACCGCTAGCGGCGACGGCACGGTGGTCGTCCTCTCCTCCACAGCAGGCCACGGCACCTACGAAGGCGGCGCCGGCTACGTCGCCGCCAAGCACGGCGCCCACGTCCTCGCCGAAACCCTCCGCCTCGAAATCGTGGGCCAACCTGTCCGGGTCATCGAGATCGCACCGGGCATGGTCAAGACCGACGAGTTCGCCCTGACCCGCTTCGACGGCGACAAGGAGAAGGCGGAGAAGGTCTACGCCGGCGTGGCACACCCGCTGACCGCCGACGACGTCGCCGACACGATCACCTGGGCGGTGACCCGCCCCAGCCACGTCAACATCGACCTCCTCATCGTCCGCCCCCGCGCCCAGGCATCCAACACCAAGGTCCACCGGGAGTTGTGATGCCGGAGCAGGAACAGCAGCAGGAGCAGGACGACCGCGAGCAACGCCAACTCGCCCTGGAGAAGAAGCGCGAGCGCATCGTCTGGTACTACCTCGCGTACTTCCTCTTCGGCATCCACATCGTGGCGTTCGTGATGATCTATGCGGTGACGCACGCGAAGTGAGCGGGCCGAAGCCCCCTGGCCCTTCAGCCCGTCAGCCCTTCACGCACACGACCTGCTTCAGCTTCGCCACGACCTCCACCAGGTCCCGCTGCTGATCGATGACCTGCTCGATCGGCTTGTACGCCCCAGGGATCTCGTCCACGACACCGGAGTCCTTACGGCACTCCACGCCCCGCGTCTGCTCCTCCAGGTCCTTGGTCGAGAAGCGCCGCTTGGCCGCGTTGCGGCTCATGCGCCGACCCGCGCCGTGGGAGGCCGAGTTGAAGGACTTCTCGTTGCCGAGGCCCTTCACGATGTACGAACCCGTGCCCATGGAGCCGGGGATGATCCCGAACTCGCCGGAACCGGCCCGGATCGCGCCCTTCCGGGTCACGAGCAGGTCCATGCCGTCGTACCGCTCCTCGGCCACGTAGTTGTGGTGAGCGCTGATCTCGGGCTCGAAGGTCGGCTTGGCCTTCTTGAACTCCTTGCGGATCACGTCCTTCAGGAGCGCCATCATGATCGTGCGGTTGTACTTGGCGTACTCCTGCGCCCAGAACAGGTCGTTCCGATACGCCGCCATCTGCGGGGTGTCCGCGACGAAGACCGCGAGGTCACGGTCGACCAGGCCCTGGTTGTGCGGGAGCTTCTGGGCCACGCCGATGTGGAACTCGGCCAGTTCCTTGCCGATGTTCCGGGAACCGGAGTGCAGCATCAGCCAGACAGAACCGTCCGTATCCGTGCAGACCTCGACAAAGTGGTTGCCCCCACCCAGCGTTCCCATCTGCTTGCCGGCCCGCTCCTGACGGAACTTGACCGCATCCGCGATCCCGTCGAACCGCCCCCAGAGGTCGTCCCACCCGGCCGTACCGAAGCCGTGCATCCGCCCCGGCTCCACAGGACTGTCATGCATCCCCCGCCCCACCGGAATGGCCTGCTCGACCTTCGACCGCAGCCGCGACAGATCCCCCGGCAGGTCATTGGCCGTCAACGACGTCTTGACCGCCGACATCCCGCACCCGATGTCCACCCCCACCGCCGCGGGACACACAGCCCCCCGCATGGCGATGACGGAACCGACCGTCGCGCCCTTCCCGTAGTGCACGTCCGGCATGACCGCCAGCCCCTTGATCCACGGCAGGGTCGCCACGTTACGGAGCTGCTGGAGTGCCACGTCCTCGACTGTCGCCGGGTCGGTCCACATGCGGATGGGTACCTTCGCGCCCGGCATTTCCACGTACGACATATCGCCCTCGATCCCCCACGAAAAAACAAAAGACTGAAATCGCAAAACCAGCGCCAAGGTTCACGAATGAGACAACGGACCGGCGTCCACGGTGTTGCGTGCGATACACATTGTCTCCAGCGGACACCCCCGCGCGGCAAGCGATTAACCAGCGGGGACACTGGCAGAGCGGGCAAGCGGACCCGGCACGAGACACCGTCGAGAGGAGCCTCACCGTGCAGCGGAAGGCGTACGTACCCGGCGTCGCAGCGCTTCTCGCGGCGCTGCTGGCCGGCTGCACCGGCGGCTCGGCAGACGGCGGTACGACGGACAACTCCAACCCCGGCGACACCGGCACCTCGGCCCCCGAGGCCCAGCCGGGCCGCTACCGCACGCTCCCGGAACCGTGCAGCGTCGTGAGCCAGGGTTCTCTCGACTCGCTCCTGCCCGGCATCAAGCAGATCCCGGACGGGGAGCAGCGCGAGAACGCCTACGCGGGCACCCCGACGTTGACGTACGACACGGACCGCAAGGTCGGCTGCCGCTGGAAGGTCGAGTCGACGGACGCGACCGACCACCTTCTGGTCGACTTCGAGCGCGTGGTGTCGTACGAGAACGCCGTCAGCGACGACAGCGAGGCGCAGTCGCTGTTCGCGGCCCAGGAGGAGGCGGCCGACCTTCCCGAGCCGACGGTCTCGGAGACGGGTTCCGCGTCGGAGTCGGCGTCGGAGTCGGAGTCCCCGTCCGATGCGGCGTCCGACTCCTCGTCCCCCTCCGCGTCGCCGTCGGAGTCCGCGTCGGGTTCCGACTCGGCCGATCCGAGCTCCAGCGGCAGCCCTTCCCCGTCCGCCACCCCGTCCGATCTTCAGCCTCGTGTCCTGGAGGGTCTCGGCGACGAGGCGTTCCTGGACGACGCGTTGAGCGGCGCCGGTTCGACGGCCCGGCAGCGCACGGTGACTGTGGCGTTCCGCACGTCGAATGTGATGGTGACCATCCAGTACGAGGAGCAGCCGGCGACGGTCGGCATCGTGCCGGACAGCAAGGAAATGCAGGACAGGGCGCGGAAACTGGCGGCCGAGCTGGCGGAGTCACTGGCCGAATAGCGTGCCGCTCGGCCCGTTTGCAAAGCGGGTGAAGCAGAAACGCACAACTCCTTCACCGCGTACCGTGGCCCCTCGGACCCGATCCGACCGCAGGAGCCACAAGCGTGATGAGTGAAGGAACCATGCAGCAACCAGCACAGCGAGACCAGCGCACGAAGCGCCTCAACCGCGTCCTCGTCGGCGCGGCCGTAGTCCCCGTGATGCTGATCGCCGCCGGCTGCTCCTCCGACTCCGGTTCCGATTCCGACTCCGCTTCGGGCTCGGACGGCGCCGGAAAGAGCGCGAGCAGCGGGCCGTCGGCATCCGCGAGCGCGTCGCCGACGGTGCAGGCCGCGGCGTACAGCAAGCTTCCGGATTCGTGTGCGGTGCTGTCGAAGAAGACGCTGGGTGATCTCGTACCGAAGGCCAAGTCCGGCAAGGCGGGCAAGTCGGACGATGCCTCGTCGCGCGGCAACTGCTCCTGGAGCAGCCTGGACGACAACGGCGTGAAGGGCTCGCAGTTCCGCTGGCTCAATGTCTCCCTGCTCCGCTTCGACTCGGACACCACACGTGGCGCCGGCGACGAGCTGGCCCAGGAGTACTACGACAAGCAGGTCCAGACGGCCCAGGGCGTGGACGGCGCGAAGAGCGTCAAGTCCGAGCCGGTCGCGGGCACGGGTGACGAGGCGACGTCGGTGCGCTACGACCTCAAGAAGAAGGAGGGATCCTTCAAGCAGCAGACGGTCGTGGTGCGCGTCGAGAACGTCGTGGTCACCCTCGACTACAACGGCGCCGGCCTCGCAGGCGAGAAGACCCCGAGCGCGGACACCCTCTCCAAGTCGGCACAGAAGGCAGCCAAGGAGGCCGTCACGGCGGTCTCCAAGGCCAACGGCACCGGAGCACCCTCACCTTCCAAGTCGGCAACTTCTTCCCCGTCGAAGACCGCCGCCAACTAGTGAGTTGCGGTTCTACCGCGCCCCAAAGGGGCGCGGGGAACTGCGCGCCCAGCCACGACGGCGCCGCAGCCAACAACGCGCCCCACACCCCAGCCGGACCGCAGGTCAGTCCGTGCCGGACTCGATCGCCGCATGATCCAGCGCATCGGGATCGACCGGCACGGTCTCGTCCCCGGCCGAGATGGCTTCCGCGCCACCCGGGGGCAGTTCGCCGATGAGGCCGTTCCACGCGGTGAGCCGCCCGTGCGCGGCGTACTGCTCCAGCTTGGTCCGGGAGTCGGCGATGTCCAGGTTCCGCATGGTCAGTTGGCCGATGCGGTCGTCGGGCACGAACGCGGCGGTGACGCTGCGCTCCATGGACAGCTTCTCGGGGTGGTAGCTGAGGTGCGGTCCGGTGGTGTCGAGGACGGTGTAGTCGTTCCCGCGCCGCAGCCGCACGGTGACGCTGCCGTCGATGGGGAAGCCGACCCAGCGCTGGAGGCTCTCGCGGAGCATGAGCGCCTGCGGGTCGAACCAGCGGCCCTCGTAGAGGAGGCGGCCGAGCCGGCGCCCCTCGACGTGGTACATGGCGACGGTGTCCTCGTTGTGGACGGCGTTGAGCAGCCGCTCGTAGGCGATGTGCAGCAGCGCCATGCCCGGGGCCTCGTAGATGCCGCGGCTCTTGGCCTCGATGATGCGGTTCTCGATCTGGTCGGACATGCCGAGCCCGTGCCGGCCGCCGATGGCGTTGGCCTCCTGGACCAGCTCGACGGGTGACTCGAAGGCGCGCCCGTTGATGCGCACCGGCCGCCCGTGCTCGAACTCCACGGTGACGTCCTCGGCCGCGATCTCGACCTCGGGGTCCCAGAAGCGGACGCCCATGATCGGGGAGACGATCTCCAGTGAGGTGTCGAGGAATTCCAGCCGCTTGGCCTCGTGGGTGGCGCCCCAGATGTTGGCGTCCGTCGAGTAGGCCTTCTCGGCGGAGTCCCGGTAGGGCAGGTCCCGCTCGGCCAGCCAGGCGGACATCTCGTGCCGGCCGCCGAGTTCGGTGACGAAGGCCTGGTCGAGCCAGGGCTTGTAGATGCGCAGGGCGGGGTTGGCGAGCAGGCCGTAGCGGTAGAACCGCTCGATGTCGTTGCCCTTGTAGGTGGACCCGTCGCCCCAGATGGAGACGTCGTCGTCACGCATCGCGCGCACCAGCAGGGTGCCTACGACGGCCCGGCCGAGCGGGGTGGTGTTGAAGTACGCCTGTCCGGCCGACCGGATGTGGAAGGCACCGCAGGCGAGCGCGGCCAGACCCTCCTCGACCAGGGCCTCGCGGCAGTCGACGAGCCGTGCCTGTTCGGCACCGTAGGCGCGGCCGCGCGCGGGTACGTCGGCGAGGTCCGGCTCGTCGTACTGGCCGATGTCCGCCGTATAGGCATAAGGCATGGCGCCGCGCTCCCGCATCCACGCCACTGCGACAGAGGTGTCCAAACCGCCGGAGAACGCGATTCCGACCCGCTCACCGACTGGAAGTTTATTCAGTACCTTCGACATGTATGCAGTCTAGACCCGCGACCTGGAGTCATACCATCCGCACCGGGTGAGGGGTTCCACTACGACGTACCGGCAACGCACCCGACGCACAGGTGTGCCACCCTGTTGCGCGCAACAACACGCACTGGGAGGGGAGTACGGGGTGGCCGCGCCACTGAAGCTGACACGCACGCACCGGATACTCATCGGAGTAGTCGTCGCCGGTGCCGTCATCATCGCCGGTATCGGCTTTGCGGGTTCGTATGCCGCCGTCCGCGAACTGGCCCTCAAGAAGGGCTTCGGGGACTTCAGTTACGTCTTCCCGATCGGCATCGACGCGGGTATCTGCGTCCTTCTCGCCCTGGATCTGCTCCTCACCTGGATCCGGATCCCCTTCCCCCTCCTGCGCCAGACGGCCTGGCTGCTGACGGCGGCGACGATCGCCTTCAACGGCGCGGCGGCCTGGCCGGACCCACTGGGCGTGGGCATGCACGCGGTGATCCCGATCCTGTTCGTGGTCTCGGTCGAGGCCGCGCGCCACGCGATCGGCCGCATAGCGGACATCACCGCGGACAAGCACATGGAGGGGGTCCGCATGACGCGCTGGCTCCTCTCCCCCCTCCCCACGTTCCTTCTGTGGCGCCGTATGAAGCTGTGGGAGCTCCGCTCCTACGAGCAGGTCATCAAGCTCGAACAGGAACGCCTCGTCTACCAGGCCCGCCTCCGCTCCCGCTTCGGCCGCGCCTGGCGCCGCAAGGCCCCGGTGGAGTCCCTCATGCCGCTGCGTCTGGCGAAGTACGGCGTCCCGCTGGCGAAGACGGCCCCGGCGGGCCTGGCGGCGGCGGGGATCGAGCCGGCGCTGATACCTCCGCCGCCGAAGCAGGAGCTGACGGAGGACGTTGCGAAGGCCCCCGCGCTGGAGGAGGCGGCACCTCCCGTCGAGCAGTTCCCGCGGCGTGAGGACGCTCGCGACGCCGAGCAGCAGGCCTACGTACCCGAACCGGATCAGAACCTCTGGCTCCACGCCCGCGACCCGCAGGCCATCGAATACCAGGGCGGCTACGACCCGACGTACGACCCGGAAGTGGCGTACGCCCAGCAGCAGTACTTCGAGGAACCCCCCCTCCCCGAACCCTCGATGGAGGAAACCGGCAGTTTCCCCATCCCGGTGAGCCCGGGCCGTACCCGCGAACTCGGCGAGGGCGGGGGTACGCCCGCCGCCGAGCCGACCGAAGACGACTACTACCTGGTCTTCAAGAAGTCGATAGGCACCACCGGCTACCCGACCCCACGCGAATACAGCGAGAACGTCGAGGCGGAGTTCAGCAGCGCGCTCCCGCCGGACGAGGCCAAGCGTATGGTCAACCGCTTCACGAACCGCTACAACGCGGAACTGGAAGAGGACCACATCGCGTAGCCCGTGGTACGTGAAGGGGGGGCGCCCGGCACAGGCCGGGCGCCCCCCCTTCACGTAGAGCGGCTCACTCCCCGAGCAGCGTCCGTACCCGCTCCTGGCCCACGGCCAGCAGCAGCGTGGGCAGCCGGGGCCCGGTGTCGCGCCCCACCAGCAGGTGGTACAGCAGGGCGAAGAACGTCCGCTGGGCGGTCTTGATCTCGGCGGGCAGTTCCTTGGGCGTGGCGTCGGCGGAGAACCCGGACTGCACCTTGGGCACGCCGTACACGAGGTGGGTCAGCCCGTCGAGCGACCAGTGCTCGGCGAGCCCGTCGAGCAGCAGTCGCAGGGACTGCTGGGACGCCTCGTCGAGGGACTTCAGCAGGGCTACGTCGGGCTCGTCCCGCACGATGGTGCGCTGGTCGGCGGGGACCTGCGTGTTGATCCAGGCCTCGGCCTTGTCGAACCGCGGCCGTACCTCGTCCAGGGAGCCCAGCGGCTGCTCCGGGTCGAGCTCGGAGAGGATCCGCAGCGCCTGGTCCTCGTACCCGGCGGTGATGTCGGCGACGGACGCGAGGGTCCGGTACGACATCGGCCGCGGCGTACGCGGAAGCTCACCGCCGGCGGTCCGCACCGCGCGGGAGTGCGCGGCGACGTCGCCGGGGAGGGCCGAACCGTCGGTGACCTTCCCGTCCAGCTTGTCCCACTCGTCGTAGAGCCGCTGGATCTCCTGGTCGAAGGCGATCTTGAAGGACTGGTTGGGCCTGCGCCGGGCGTAGAGCCAGCGCAGCAGCTGCGGTTCCATGATCTTCAGCGCGTCGGCAGGGGTGGGCACCCCACCCCGCGACGAGGACATCTTCGCCATGCCGCTGATGCCCACGAACGCGTACATCGGCCCGATGGGCTGCTTGCCGCCGAAGATCCCGACGATCTGCCCGCCCACCTGGAACGAGGACCCGGGCGAGGAGTGGTCGACCCCGCTCGGCTCGAAGACGACACCCTCGTACGCCCACCGCATGGGCCAGTCGACCTTCCAGACCAGCTTGCCGCGGTTGAACTCGCTCAGCCGCACGGTCTCGGCGAAGCCGCAGGCGTCGCAGGTGTACGACAGCTCGGTCGTGTCGTCGTCGTACGAGGTGACGGTGGTGAGGTCCTTCTCGCAGTTGCCGCAGTAGGGCCGGTACGGGAAGTACCCGGCGGAGCCGGAGCCGCCGTCGTCCTCGGCGGCCGCACCCGAACCCTCCGCGGCCTCCAACTCGGCCTCGTCGACGGGCTTCTGCGACTGCTTCTTGGCCGGGGCCTTCTTGGTCCGGTACTGGTCGAGGATCGCGTCGATGTCGCCCCGGTGCTTCATGGCGTGCAGGATCTGCTCGCGGTAGACGCCCGAGGTGTACTGCGCGGTCTGGCTGATCCCGTCGAACTCCACTCCCAGCTCGGCGAGGGCGTCGACCATCGCGGCCTTGAAGTGCTCGGCCCAGTTCGGGTACGACGACCCCTTCGGGGCGGGCACGGACGTCAGCGGCTTGCCGATGTGCTCGGCCCAGGACTCGTCGATCCCGGCGATGCCCAGCGGGACCTTGCGGTACCGGTCGTAGTCGTCCCAGGAGATCAGGTGCCGGACCTGGTGGCCCCGCCGCCGGATCTCGTCCGCGACGAGATGCGGGGTCATGACCTCGCGCAGGTTCCCGAGGTGGATGGGACCGGACGGTGACAGCCCGGACGCGACGACAACCGGTTTGCCCGGGGCCCGACGCTCCGACTCCTCGATGACCTCATCCGCGAAACGGGAGACCCAGTCGGTGGTCTCGGTGCTCTGAGCCACGTCGGCACGTCCTTCTTTCTGCATAGGGCAGCCGTACGGTCAACGGCTGACGTCCACATTCTCCCAGCAAGGAGGGCAACAACGAAAACGCCTTATCACCAGGCGCCCCGACAGGGGCGCGGGGAACTGCGCGACCAGCCCCCACCGGCCCGCGGCCAAGAAAACCGCTTCACCCCCCATGGGATACTGACCGTGTCTATCAATCCCACGAGGAGAACGGCTCCCACCCCATGGCCCCGGTCACGTCCCTCACCGACCTCGTCAACCAGCACCTCGCGAACGCCCTCACGGCCACCCTCCCGGGAACCGTCGGAGACGCCTTGCTGCGACGTAGCGACAGGGCCGACTTCCAGGCCAACGGCATCCTCGCCCTGGCGAAGAAGGCGAAGTCGAACCCCCGGGACCTGGCGGCCCAGGTCGTCTCCCACATCACCACCGGCGATCTGATCAAGGACATCGAGGTCTCCGGCCCCGGCTTCCTCAACATCACGATCGCCGACAAGTCGATCACCGCCAACCTCGCGGAGCGCTACGCCGACCCGGCCGACCGCCTCGGCGTGCCCCTCGCCGCCGACCCCGGCGTCACCGTCATCGACTACGCCCAGCCGAACGTGGCCAAGGAAATGCACGTCGGCCACCTCAGGTCCGCGGTGATCGGCGACGCCCTCCGCGGCATGCTCGACTTCACCGGCGAGAAGACGATCGGCCGGCACCACATCGGGGACTGGGGCACCCAGTTCGGCATGCTCATCCAGTACCTGATCGAGAACCCCGGCGAGCTGGCCCCGGCGACGGACGTCGACGGCGAGCAGGCGATGTCGAACCTGAACCGGGTGTACAAGGCGTCGCGCGCGGTCTTCGACTCGGACGACGAGTTCAAGGAGCGGGCCCGCAAGAGGGTCGTCGCCCTCCAGTCCGGCGACAAGGAGACCCTCGACCTGTGGCAGCAGTTCGTGGACGAGTCGAAGGTCTACTTCTACTCGGTCTTCGAGAAGCTGGACATGCAGGTCCGGGACGACGAGATCGTCGGCGAGTCCGCGTACAACGACCTGATGCCTGAGACGGCACGGCTGCTGGAGGAGTCCGGCGTCGCCGTGCGCTCCGAGGGTGCGCTCGTGGTGTTCTTCGACGAGATCCGCGGCAAGGACGACCAGCCGGTGCCGCTGATCGTGCAGAAGGCGGACGGCGGCTTCGGCTACGCGGCGAGCGACCTCTCCGCCATCCGCAACCGCGTCTTCGACCTGCACGCCACGACGCTGCTGTACGTCGTGGACGTACGCCAGTCCCTGCACTTCAGGATGGTCTTCGAGACGGCCCGCCGGGCGGGCTGGCTGACCGACGAGGTCACCGCGCACAACATGGGCTACGGCACGGTGCTGGGCGCGGACGGCAAGCCGTTCAAGACCCGTGAGGGCGAGACGGTGAAGCTGGAGGACCTCCTCGACGAGGCCGTGCAGCGGGCCGCCGAGGTCGTACGGGAGAAGGCGCAGGACCTCACCGAGGACGAGATCCGGGAGCGGGCCGTGCAGGTCGGCATCGGCGCCGTGAAGTACGCGGACCTGTCGACGTCCCCGAACCGCGACTACAAGTTCGACCTGGACCAGATGGTGTCGCTGAACGGCGACACGTCCGTCTACCTCCAGTACGCGTACGCCCGGATCCAGTCGATCCTGCGCAAGGCCGGAGACGTACGGCCCTCCGCGCGCCCCGAACTCGAACTCGCCCCGGCAGAACGCGAACTGGGCCTGCACCTGGACGCGTTCGGCGACACGGTCTTCGAGGCGGCCGCGGAGTACGCACCGCACAAGCTGGCCGCCTACCTGTACCAACTGGCGTCGCTCTACACGTCGTTCTACGACAAGTGCCCGGTCCTGAAGGCCGACACCCCGGAGCAGACGGAGAACCGCCTGTTCCTGTGCGACCTGACGGCCCGGACGCTGCACCGGGGGATGGCGCTGCTGGGGATCAGGACGCCTGAGCGGCTCTGACGCCCCGAACCGCAGAAAAAAGCCCCGCGCTCCCGGATCGCCCGGAGCGCGGGGCTTTGCTCGCTCGGTAGGTGCATCTGTGCCGGCTACTCCCGCTTGCCCTGTCCCGGGCGTCCTCCGGCGCCGAGCCACGCTCCGAACAGGCCCGCCATGGCGACGACGACGATCGCCAGGGACTCGGGGGGAACGCCGATGACCAACAGGGCCATGACGGTGAGCAGCACAGCGACGAACGCCAGCAGGTCGAGCGGCCTCTTGGGTGAGTGCATGGTCTTCCTCCGCAGATGGAGACGCGGATGGCGAGTCCGTCCGCACAAGTAGCCTCCCGGGCCGGAGAGTTGTCCTCACCTCCGGGCGGAAAGGCGCTGAACAAGGGCGTCATGCCGGTGGACAATGTCCGCTGTCCACGGAAAACGGATTGGCCCCGGGGGAAACATGGCCGAGCAGGCTCCGCTCACTGCGGACGGGAAGTCGCCGGCGCGGGTCGGCCGGAAGTTCGGTCCGGTGCGGGCGCGTTCGCAGGAGTACGAGGCTCTCGCCCATTTCCTGCGGCAGCGCGTGCAGGAGGCCGGGCTGACGCTCGGCGAACTGGAGGCGGCGACCGGCCTGAAGAAGTCGGCGATCGGTGAGCGCCTGGCAGGCCTCAAGCTGGACGCGGAGTTCGTCGAGGCCGTCGTCCTCGCGTGCACGGAGACGACCGTGCTCCTGCCCGGACGTGCGCGGTTGCGCAAAGAGGGCGCACAACTGCTGGAGATCGCGAAGACGCACACCACCCAGGTACTCGACCTGACAAGGCAGCCCACGGCGGTCAGGAACGTCGCGGTAGCTGCTCAGGATGTCGCTCTGAAGGCGCAGGCGAAACTCCTCGACCTCCACGAACAACTCGACCGCAGGAATGACGAACTCGCCGCGCTCACTCGGGTCCAGCAGCAGTCCCAGCTTGCCCTGCGCGACACGGACGCACTCTCCTCCGTGCTGTCCACGTGGGTGATCGTCCTCGCCGACGAGGTCGAACAGCTCACTCAGGAGCGCAGGTTGGCGATGACCGCGCGGCCTCCGGACCTGAAACAGCTCAGCGGCCTGGATGCCGAGCTGGCCCGCACGACTGCCCGGAAGGGCCGGACGGCGACGGAACTGGCGAGAGCGCAGGAAGACGGGCGACTCGCCAGAGCGCTGCTGACCGAGGCCCTCACCCGTACCCGCAGGGTGCGCGAGGAGATACGACGGCTACGTGACGCCGCACAACTGCCTCCCGGCGGCGAAGCCGCGTCCGGGAAACCGGCGGCGGAGGACCTGTACGGCTTCGCCTCGCCCAGCGGCTTCGGTGCCGACGCCGACGCCGCGCTGGACCGCGCCGAGGTGATCGGCCGAACCATCGCCGACCGTCTACACACAGCGTTGACCGCCCTCGACGAGGAAGCGGAAACGCTGCCGTTGTCCGCCGCTTCCCCGGCCTCCCCGGCTTCCGCCACGCGCGGCACGGACAACGCGGACAACGGCCTGACCAGCGCATTTACGACGGACAATGCACTGCCGGAGGAGACGCTCTGGTGGGATCTGCTGGCGAACGTCCCGACGGATCCGTTCGTCTGGGCCGAGGAGACGGCCGCCGCGCTGGCGGGCGACCGGAACCCGCACGACCCCCTCTTCGAGCACCTTGCGAGGGAACGCCCGGCACGGGAGATCCTGCTTCTCGCGGACCGCTTGCAGGAGCACCGCTGGCTGGAGGGCACGGCCCGTATGCGGATCGCGCTGGCGCTCTCACTTCCGCCGGAGGAACTCGTCCGGCTGGTCCTCGCACTCACGGAGGCCGGTGCCTTCCTCAACCGCGTGGAGCTGGGGGCGCAACTCCTTCGGGCGGCGCTGGCGGGACGTACCGTCGAGGACACCCTCGCCCTGCACAACGAGATCTCTACCTCCGCTGACAGCCCGCCGATCATGCGCAAGGGCGTCGCGGCCATCGCTCAGCGGCCCTATGCGGACGTGGTCGCCCTGGTGCGGAAGCAGCTCATGGACAACCCACGACTGCTGACGCACGGCACCTTGATGGAGGCCATCGTCCGCAAGTGGCCTCCCGGCGAGGTCGCCAGTCTTGTCGAGGAGGTGCTGGACATCGAGGGCGGCTACATCGTGGGGCACGTCTTCTTCGCTCTCCCCGACCGCCGCCCCTCTGCCGACGAGACCGAGTTGCTGGTGCGGATGTGGGGCGTGGCGCCGTCGCACGGCTTCTTCCACGAGATGCTTCCGGCGCGATACCCGGGGGACGCAAGCTCGAAGGACCTGGCGAAGGTCATCGCGACTCTGCACGCGTCGTGGCCTTCTCCGCTGGACCGTGCGGCGCGGGAGCTGGCAGAGCAAGTCATGCCGCTGATCATCCGTGGGAGGCCGGCGTGGTCTCTCGACCACATCAGCGACAGACTGGCGAGGTCCGGTCTCTCCCCGGAGGAGATCTTCGAGCCGTACAAGGATCTCCTGGCCCCGAAGATCGCGCGGGCGTACGCCGGTTCAGCCGAAGCCGACTGAACCGGCCCACTCGGCGCCCCACACGAACTCACACCACACCACCTTGCCCGGGTCCCGCCGTCCCACGCCTCACTTGTCGCTGAGCGCGGCCACGAGCAGGAACCCACGTCCCGGGGGCGCTCCGTGCAGCAACGCGTTGGTCGCCAACTCGCTCACGCACAGCGACACGTCGTCGGCACGGTCCCAGTCGGCCGGTCGCGTCGGTAGAACTGGTCGCGCTGATAAGGGAGTTCGGGTTTCGCGTTCACGGGACGAAGATCGCGCAGAGTGACTACCGTTGATCAGTGCGTGAACCCGTACCAGGGTTGAACGCCAAGAAGCTGCCGCGGAAGAAGATCCTCTCCACGATGCGCACGGTGGGCGCTCAGGTCCAGACCGCCCGCAAGGCCGCGGGCTACACCCAGCGCACCCTCGGCGAGGCGGTCCTGGCCGACGAGGAGACCATCGCGTCGATCGAGCAGGGCAGGCGCGCGCTCCAGCCCGATCTCGCCGAGACGCTGGACGAACTCCTCGACACAAAGGGCATGTTGACGGCCGGGGTGACCAACATGCCGGACATCGACCAGTTCCCGCTGTATGCGGAGCAGTGCATGGTGCACGAGCGGGAGGCCATCGCCCTGTCCTTCTACGCCAACCAGGTTCTGCCCGGCCTCCTGCAGACACGGGAGTACGCCCAAGCCGTGCTTCGGGAGCGCGTCCCGGCATATGACGACGAGATCCTGGTCAAAACGGAGGCTCGGGTCGAGCGCCAGGAGATCCTGCAACGCAAGTGCCCACCGACGCTGAGCTTCGTGGTGTGGGAGCCGGTGCTGCACATCTGCGTCGGGGGCTCGAAGGTCCGCCGAGACCAACTGCGCCACTTGCGCGAATGCGCCGAACTACCAGGCCTGTCCCTACAGTTCCTGCCGGTGGACAGCCCTTCGCTTGCCGGCCTCAACAGTCCGTTCGTGCTCCTCGAGACGCCCGACCACCAGCGTCTGGCCTACGTCGAAGGTCAGCGGGGCAGCCAGTGGGTCTCCGACCCCGATGAGGTGTCCATCCTTGCGCTCAAATATGCGATGCTGCGAACGCAGGCCCTCACCAGGCCCGAGTCCCGGGACCTGCTGGACCGTCTGCCAGGAGAGCAATGAGCACCGCACTTGAGTGGTTCAAGTCGAGCTACAGCGGCAGCGAACGCGGCGAGTGCGTAGAGGTTGCCGCCTGCCCCCACGCCGTGCACGTGCGTGACTCCAAGAACCCGGGTGGGCCGACGTTCCAGGTGGGCGGGGAGGCTTGGGCGGCGTTCGTCGCGGGGACGGTGTGATCGTCGGCGGCTAGACGCGGATGCCGTCGCCGGTACGGCTGTTCCCCGCCGGAGGCTGGCCGAGCACGTGGACACCGGAGTTCGGGGCGGTCTCTTGGGACCTCCTGCGTAGGTCCTCGATGTCAGTTCCCAGGGGCCATCGCGTGCCCCTCTCCGACCAGTGGATACCGGCCAGATCGGCTTCGTCGAGATCCACGTCGGTCAGGTCGGCGCGGGTGAAGTCGTCCAGGACACCGTCGAGAAGGGCGTCGGCGAGGCCCGCTGTGTCGGGGAGGTCGAGTCGGCGGCCTGCTTCGAGGGCCACGTCGTCTGCGAGGGCACGGGCGCGGACGACGGCCACGTCCAGGGCGAGGCGATTACGGATGTCCAGGGCGAGACCACGGGCGCGGGCCAGTTCGAGGACACTGGTCAGGCCGAGGCCCGCATCGAGTGCCTCGGCGAGGAAGCGGGCGAGTGCGTCGGCGAGGTCGGCGGCCAAGGCGCGGGCGACATTCTCGCCGGCGAAGTCGCGGGTACGGCCACGGGCACGGGTACTCATGAGGTGACGAACGAGGTCACGGGTGCGGCCGCGGGCCTGGGGAGTGTCGAAGGGGCGGAAACGGTCGAACTCCCCTGCGAGTTGGTAGACCCGCTCGCGATAGTGGTCGAGCCAGTTGTCGTCGGCCAGGACAAGCCGATGCCGATCCCCATCGAGGTCCGCGGCAAGCTCCACTGCCCGGACCAGCAGGCCACCACCGACGCATACGGCCGCGGCAGGGTGCTGGCGCAGCGCCAGCCGTCGCTCCACGGGCACAGCCCGCACAGCCGCGGCGATGGCCGATTCCCCAGTGCCTGTCGACGGCCCCGTTCCGGCGGCACCCCCTGTTCCCAGGATCGACGCGAGCCCCCCTTCGACGTCCAACACCCCACCCAGCCCACGCACCACGTCCCCATGCCCACCGACATGCGTCCGCACCTCGCTCAGCCCACGGTCCACGTCCAGGAACCGCGACAGCCCCGAGCGCAGCTCGTCGTGCTCGTCATGGAGCCACTCGTCGGCGTGTTCGCCCGGGCCGGAAGCCGGTTCGTCGACCATCACTCCTCCTCCCGGGCGGCGAGGTGGTCAGCAACAGCTCGGCGCGCCTTGAGCAGACTCGACCGTACGGCCGTCCCCTCGATCCCGAGCAGCTCGGCGATCTCGGCCGGCTCCCAGCCGTCCAGTGTGAGGGCCAACACCTGTCGTTGCCTCGGCGGCAAGATCTCCAGTGCTCGGACGATCTCCTGCTCCTGTAACCACGCCTCGGCCTCTCCGGGCCGGTGCAGAACGGCCGTAGGCTCCGAAACCCTCTCGACCGGCTCCTCCTCCAGCCGCGTGGCGTACCGGACGAACGCCTGATAAGCGACCTTGTAGGCCCAGTTGCCGGGCGACCTGATCCCGTGCCACTTCCGAGACGCCTTGAGCATCGTGTCCTGCACGAGCTCGGAGGCGATGTGCACCGAGGCCCCCTGATACACGAGGTAGGCGGTCAGTCTCGCGAAGTACGCACGGTAGAAGCGGCTGAACGCCTCCTCGTCCTCCGGTGACAAACGGTCCGGCAGGGCAGCCCGTTCCTCCGAAGCCCCCGCCCCGCTGCCACCCACCGGCACCGGACTCAGCGAGTCGCCCGCGTCCTCCGGCGGCCCCGGATCCGTCACGCCGAGCCCCTCCCGGCCTCTTCCCCGTCACCCGGGATCACAAGATGGAACTCACTGCCGTCGCCCTGGACCTCATGCAGCCGGGAGCCCTTCGGCAGCGACCGCACCAGCTCGGTCACGTACTCGCACCGCGCCCGCTCCCGCTCGCGACGCGCGGCCCACCGTAGCCTCAACTCCTCCCGCGCCACGGCGACCAAGTGCACTCCCAGCCCTACCACCCCAGCCACGACCGACCCCACAACCGGATCCATTCGGCGCCCCTCTCCTCCAGAGCCTCCGGGCATCGGCCGACCGCCAATCCCTTCATGTGTAAGAGCCGCCCCACCCGCCCCGCGTGAACCTCCCTCCACAAGATCTTCCGGAGCCGTTGTCAGTACCAGCCCCTACAGTCACTGACATGGCAACTCTTCCCAACCCGCTGCCCACGATCGCGGCCGACCCGAGTGGTAGGGCGCTCGGGCTCGCGCTCCCGCCCGGGCGACTGATCGACGCGACCGACGAAGGCCCTTGGCACGAGCCGTTGTTGTGGCACGCCGAGACGCCGGCGTCGGCCGGTGTGTGGACGAAGCTGGGCGCGCCCGGCGCGCGGGCCGGTCTGCTGCCGGTGCTGATAGAGGTCGACGGGAGTCAAGGCGGCCCGGAGGACTGGGAACTGGCGCCCGGGGAGACGTCGTATCCGGGGGATCACGACGCGGACGAGGTGCTGGAGGAGCTGTGGGAGGACAGCGCGGCTGAGGGGGAGGACTGGCCCGGACTGGCGGACTTCCCCGGGCCGTCCGCCGGGCCCGTCACCGACCCGGACTCCGTCGCCGCCGACATCGCGGACTCCCTCCTCGATGGCGGCGGACCCCTCAAGAACCCGTGTCTGGCACTCGTGCCCGCCCGCCGCAGCGCCGACATACCCGCGGTGATCGGCTGGTCGGGACCGGTGAACCACGAGGGCGACGTGGCCCGGCTCTGTGCCGTGCTCCGTTCCTGGGAGGACCGCTTCGGCATACGGGTCGTCGCGCTCGGTTTCGATCACCTGCTGGTGTCGGTCGCGTCACCGCCCACGGCCCTCGCCGACGCGGAGGCGCTCGCCGCCGAGCACTTCGCGTTCTGCCCGGACAACATCTGGCAGGACAGCGACACCACCCTGCGCACCTACGCCGAGCGCCGGCTGCTCGACCAGCGGGCCTGGCACTTCTGGTGGGACTGAGTCACGTCAGCAGCATCGCCCCGTCGGGGGCCGCGATCCCGAACTCCTCGTCCAGGATCCGGTGTACCTCCGTCTCCTCCCCGAGCTCGAACTCGGTGACGGTGCCGTCCGCGCGGGTCTCCGTCAGAACGCGTCCGTTGAGGAGGAGATGGCGGTCCGGGGTGACGCGCTGGACGTAGAGGCGCTGGGTGAAGGGGGAGCGCGGGTTGGTGCCGATGTGCCAGTTGATGACCTCGAAGTCGGGCTCCTCGAACGGCTCCAGGGTGAACGCGTACTGCCGCTCCCAGGTGCCCCCGTGGTGGGCCTCCAGCACCCACAGCTCCAGCGGCCCGTCGTGCGGGGCGTGGACCAGCCGATGCCTCCGTCCGGCGTCCGTGAACTCCACGTCCGCCGTCAGCGGCACCGGCTCCAGCAGCGCGCCGATCGCCCCGAAGCCGACGTCCGCGAGATACGGCTGCGGGTCGCCGGGCGCCCGGACCAGCAGCGCCATATGGGTGCGCGGGCGGCTCTCGATGCGGTCCGCGCCGAGGACGACCCGCGCGGCCAGCCGAGTCACCCCGAATCCCAATGCCCCCAGCGCGCCCGCGAACAGTGTGTTGTGCTCGTAGCAGTAGCCGCCACGTCGGTCGTGGACCAGCTTGGCCAGCAGGTCGGCAAGGTCAAGAGAGGGGGCGGTACGGGTCAGGGCCTCCAGGTTCTCGAACGGAATGGCCCGCATATGTGCCAGATGCACACCGCGCAGCGTCGCCGCGTCGGCCCGCCGCTCCCCCTCCCAGCCGATCCGCCCGAGATACGCGTCGAGGTCGAACGTCACCGTGTCGGACATGCCCTCACCCTAGGCAGGACCCGGATACCCCGTCCGCCACCCACAGCCTGACCGACCCTGCTGCTTTGGTCCTAGGCCTCTCAGTCGGCTCTACCTTCTTGATCGGGTTGATCGAGCCATTCGTAGGGTTGGGTCGCCCAGGGGTGCTGGGTGTGGCTATCAGTCGGCTGCCGTC
>NZ_JBIUCC010000010.1:0-370474 GCF_044593495.1 Streptomyces sp. NPDC051963
GTGTCCGTCCTCGGAACGGCGCGGAATCGGTCTCTTGGAAAGGTGCCCGTGTTGACGCGCCAACCGCTGCGGGCGGACACCCCCGCCACGTCCCCTTGCCGCCGTCTGCGAGTGCGGGCTCGTGCTACAGGGGCGCTCCAGTGGATCTCCCGTGGGTTTCCCGTCCCGCTCCCGGGGGGCGCGGGAGGCTGGTCGCCCGTAGTGGAGAGGAGCTGTCGGCATGCGCTTTCGTGTGCTCGGTCCCGTTCGGCTCGAACCCCGTACGCCCTCGGCGGCCAAGCAGCGGGCCGTGCTCGCCGCGCTGCTGCTCAGGGCGGGGCGGGTGGTGTCCGCGTCCTCGCTGTTCGACGAGTTGTGGCCGCAGGGGCCGCCGCGCACCGCGGCTACCACCCTTCAGGTCTACGTCTCCCATTTGCGCAAGGCGATCGGGGAGGGTGGGGGCACGCCGTTGGAGACGCGGGCTCCTGGGTATCTGCTGCGCGTGGCGCCCGGCGAGTTCGATCTGGCGCGGTTCGAGGAGTTGCACCGGGACGGGCGCGGGGCCGCACGGCGGGGTGACTTCGTGGCCGTTTCACGGACGCTGGGTGAGGCGCTTGCCCTGTGGCAGGGGCCCGCTGTGTCGGGGGTGGAGCACGGGCCCGCGCTGGCCGCCGCTGCCGCCCGGTTGGAGGAACTGCGGCTCGAAGCGATCGAGTTGCGCATCGAGGCCGATCTGCGGCTCGGGCGGCACGAGGAGCTGACCGGTGAGCTGACGGAGCTGGCCCATGCCCATCCGTTGCGGGAGCAGTTGCACTGTCATCTGATGGAGGCGCTGCGGCGGGCGGGACGGACGGCGGACGCGCTGCGTGCCTATCGGACCGTACGGCGTGCGCTTCACGACGAGTTGGGCGTGGAGCCGGGGCCCGGCCTCGCCCGCGCGCACTCGCGGGTCGTCGGCGGGCCGGTGCCGGTCAGCCGGTCGGCTTTCCCCGTAGGTTCCAGGCGAGCCAGCGCCGTACCGTCCCCGGATGACCGGGTGATCCGTGCACATCGTCGATCTGCTTGATCCGGATGTCGGCCAGTGTGGCACTCAGGAGGGCCGGATCTGTGGGTGGGATGATCTCGTCGCGCGTGCTGGCGACGTAGCGCACGGATGCGTCGATGTCCCGCAGGGTTGTCGGGGCGAGGGCGAAGTCCCTGAGTGCGGTGCGGAGTTCTGTCTCGTGGGCTGTGGCCGTCAGGCGGCGCAGGGTGTCCCTGGTCAGGCTGGGTAGGCGCTGCCACCAGTCAGCGTCGGTGAAGAACTCCGACACGGGGGCGCCCACCGTCAGGATGCGCCGGATGCGGGTGTCGGCGGCGGCCGCGCGCAGGGCCAGATGGCCGCTGAAGCTGAGGAAGAGGAGCGAGGTGGCGTCCGTGCGGGCTCGGGGGGCGAGGGCGTCGAGGAGGTGGGGGAGCAGGCGCCATGAATCCGGTGTGTAGCGGTGGGTGTTCTCGCCTACGCCGGGCAGTTCCGCCACGACCGCCGCGTAGCCCATGCGGCTGAGGCGGGGCAGCAGGGGGGCCCACTGCTCCTTGACACTGATGATGCCGCCCATGACGAGGAGAAGGGGGCGGTCGCGGTCCAGACCCGTTGCCCAGCAGGCCAATGGGTCGGTCGGGTGGGGTAGTTCGATGCGTTCGATGGCGGGTTGTGTGGTGCGCCAGCGGTTGAAGGTCTCTACAGCTGCTTGTTGTGCGTGGTGGCGTGGTTCGTCGTATGGGTATGGGAAGCGGGCCAGCGTGTAGTGGCGGCAGGCGTCCAACAGGCGGCCGCGGGCAGCGAGTTCGTCTGCGCGGGTGCGCCAGACTCGGGTCCAGGAGGACGGGGAGCCGGGGGTGTCGTTGTCTATGCGGTCCAGGATGCGGGTCGTGTCGCGGGCGGACAGGCCCTGGTTGCGGGCGTGCAGTCGCGCGTACTCCTTGAGTTCGGCGAGGGGGCCGGGGAGGGTGACCGGGGTCGGGTCCAGGCTCATGGGGTGTCCTTGGGGGAGGCGGGGCCGATCGCGACTGCCGTCGTGTAGGGGGTCTCCGTGGTGAGGGTTTGGGTGTGCAGGGTCCAGGTGGGTGGCGGGTGTGCGTCGAACGTCGTGAAGTCCAGGCCCAGGCCGTGGCCGAGCGCCTTGCTGTATGCCTCCTTCGACGTCCACCAGCGCAGCAGTAGCGCGTTGCGGGCGTCCGGCGGCGTGCGGGCCAGGCGGGTCAGCTCCCCCGGAGTGCACATGCGGCTCGGGAAGCGAGGGCCGTCCAGGCGACGGTCGGCGCGCTCCACGTCGACGCCGATCGTGAGGCGGGTGCGGGTACACAGGCCTACGAGCACCAGGTCGCCGGTGTGGCTGAGGCTGACGGCGTACTCGCGCAGGCAAGGGCGGCCGGTGGAGGTGTAGGTGAGCTCCGCCGTGCCGGTGATGTGGTGGAGAAGGGCCCGTGCCGCGAGGAATCGAGCCCGGACGTCGGGATGGGTCGACCCGCGGAGCCTGGTGGCGTCCGTGCCCCGTAGACGCGGCGCCCGGTCGGACCAGTCGGATACGGAGCCGTACGCCGCGACCGTCCCCCGAGCCAGCAACAGGGCCGCCGCCTCAGCCGGCCGGGCGGTGAGGGGCACGGGCGGGAGAGGGGGAGGGGGAGCGCAGGGTGGTGACGGGGGCGAGGTGTGGTGGGGCATCGGAAGGGGCCTCCCAACTGCCGTGCTCCAGCGTGTACGTCAGCTCCCCTAGGACGTCGGCCGCGGCCGCGCCGTCCAGGACGCGGTGGTCGAAGGCGAGGCCCAGTCGCATGACGGGGGCGGCCTCGATGCTGCCGTCCTCGCGGACGACCGGACGGGGGGTCGTACGGCCGCAGGTGAATGTCACCGCCGTACCGCCCGTGGAGTGGAAGCCGTCCACCGGGCGATGGCCCAGGGAGCTGACGGAGACCGTGCCGAGGACCGCCGCGCGCCGTCGGGCGCCGCGGACGGCGTGCGCGAACGCGGCGCGGCCCAGCCATACCGGGAGCCGTACGAGGGCCCGTACGCCACGGAACTCCGGGAGGGCGGCCACATCCGGCGAGCGGTAGCGGTCGATCTGGTCCTGGATGGTGTCGAGGCTCGCCGTCTCCAGGTCGGGGATCAGCGCGGACAGTACGACACGTTCCCCGGAGAGCGACTTGGCGTCCAGCGCGAGCTTGGCGGTGACCGAGGGGAAGCGGACTGTGCGTGGGGCGCGCAGTCGGCGCGGTGCCAGGGCGGCGTTGGCTTCGGGGTGGCGGTGCAGGGTGCGGCCCGCGGCGTGCAGGACGTACGTCACCGTCGAGTAGCGGCGCTCGGCGGCGGCACGGTGGGCGTGGACGGCGCCCATGTCTACGTCCGTGTCCAGGAACACCGGGCGCTGGCGGGCGGCGTACTCCAGGAAGTAGAGGGTGTGACGGCGGTCGCGTACGGGGTGGACGGTGCTCGAAGAGGCCCTCATGGCTTCATCACCAGCTCGTGGATGCGCCGGAGGCTGCGT
Organism: Streptomyces sp. NPDC051963; assembly: GCF_044593495.1. Taxonomy (NCBI): domain Bacteria; kingdom Bacillati; phylum Actinomycetota; class Actinomycetes; order Kitasatosporales; family Streptomycetaceae; genus Streptomyces; species Streptomyces sp. NPDC051963. Next base: position 3,504 of record NZ_JBIUCC010000010.1, read on the forward strand.
GCTTCGAGGAGGTGGCCGACCGGGACGGAGTGGCCGAGAGCTTGCTCCAGGGCGGTCACCAGCTTCAGCAGGTACATGGAGTCCCACTCGGGCAGCTCGTCGAAGTCGGCGTCCAGCAGGGCCGTTTCCTCGGCGGGTGTCGTGCCCAGCGGGAGGCCCGTCTCGTCGCGCACCAGACGCGCGAACTCGGGGAGGGGGAGGGGGTGGTGGGGGTGGGGGTCTGTCTCTGTGGGCATCTCTGGCAGTCCTTTCGACTTCTACAGTCCTTCCAAGGCGAATCCCGCCTTGATCCACTTGCTTGACTCGACCGCGACCGCCAGGGCCTTCTGGCCGGGCGCGATCTCCTTCATCAGCTGTTCGAGCTGGAGGAAGGGGAGTGCGTTGCCGTTGTTGCCGGTGTCCGCCACGCAGCTGATCTCGCGTGCGTCGGGCAGTCCCAGACGCTCGGTGATCAGCCGGGTCATACGGCCGGACAGCTGTGGTGGGAGGAGGAAGTCCAGGTCCTCGGCCGACCAGCCCAGTTCGTCGAGGAGTTCCCAGAGGATCTCCACGGCCATCGCGGGCACCGAGGTCTCGATGGCCTTGTAGTCCTCGGTGAGCGCCTGGCGCTGGTCGTGCCGGTCGGCCAGCCCGAACCAGTCGATGATCTGGCCTGGGGTGCGGCCGAGCCCCGTACAGCGGTTGAGGGTGCGGCGCAGGGCGACGGGGTGCTCGCCGTAGTCGGCGCCGATGACGGCGGCGCCCGCGCCGTCGCCGAAGAGGACGCAGTTGACCAGGTCGCCGGGTGCCGCCGAGGCGAGGTCGCGGCGCAGGTCGAGGTGTTTGGTGCAGACGTCGCCGCCGATGGCGAGGCCGGTGCGGTGGGTGCCGCTGCTGATGAAGGTGTGCGCGAGCGCGAGGGCCTGGACCGCGCCCGCGCAGCCCGACTGGAGCTGGTAGGTGGGGAGTTGATCGAGGCCGAGACGGTCGGCGACCTCGTTGACGGTGGCCGGCATCAGATGGTCCGGTGTCGCCGTGCCCAGCACCACGAACTCGATCTCGGCCGGGTCGGTGCCCGCGCACTCCATCGCCTGCGAGGCGGCCTCGGCGCACAGGTCGGCCAGGGACCAGCGGACCTCCCCGGTGGCGAGATCGCGGGCGAAGTGGCGGGTGCGGGTGCCGATGAAGTGGTCGATCCACTCCTCGTTGACGCCCAGGGACGCGGCCAGGGAGGCGTTGTCGACGGGTGCGCCGGGCAGCGCCGAACCGGCGGCGGTTATGTGGACGATGGGGCCAGCGAGGGGCGCGGACACGGTCATTTGGCGGGCTCCGACGGTGAGGTGACGCCACCTTGTGCGGCGCGCGCGGTGACGTACGCGATGAGGTCGCCGAGCGTGGACAGATGGCCGAGCAACTCCTGGACCGGCAGTGGCCCGAGAGCGGGCAGCCGTGCCTCCACGCGTGCCTTCAACTCGATCAGCGTGACCGAGTCCAGGCCGAGGTCCTCCTGGGGGCGTGAGTGGGGGGAGAGGGCGGTGAGGTCGTAGCCGCCCAGTTCGGCCACGGCTTCCAGGACGCAGGTCTCGATCGAGTTGGTGGGTGGGAGGTGGTCGGGTTCTGTGTCGGGTGGGGGTGGGGGTGGCGGGCCGCCGCGCCAGAAGCGGGCTTCCGTCGCGAAGACGTACGGCATCAGTCGCCTCGTCGGGCCCTCGTCGTGCCAGTCCACTTCCAGGCCCGCCCGGTACAGGGCGGCCACCGTCGCCGCCAGTTCCGTGCCGGTCGCGGACTCGCCCGGCAGCGGGTGCAGCGGGACCGGGGGGTGGTCGGTCGCGATACGGCGGGCCAGGGCGGTCAGGACCGGGCGGGGGCCCAGCTCGATCACGTGCGTGGGGCGTTCGTCCAGGAGTTGGGCGGCGGCGTCCGCGAAGAGGACGGGAGCGTCGATGTGCTCCGTCCAGTACGCGGCGTCCAGCGGCTCCGACTCCAGGAGTTTGCCGCGCACCGTCGAGTAGAACGGGGTGCGCGGGACGCCGCCCGCCGTCTCCTCGGCGATGCGGTGGAACGGTTCGAGAACCGGCCGCATGAGCGGGGAGTGGAAGGCGTGCGAGACCTCCAGCCGGCGGACGCGGACGCCGTCGAGGGCGGACGCGATACGGTCCAGGGCGGCCAGATCGCCGGAGAGGACCGTGGACCGGGGGCCGTTGAAGGCGGCGAAGCCGACCAGGGGTTCGGGCTCGACCAGCTCGTGCAGCCGGTCCGCCGGCGCCTGGACGGCCAGCATGCCGCCGCCGTCGGGGAGTTCCTCCATCAGCGCGCCCCGCGCCGCGATCAGCCTGGCCGCGTCCGGCAGGGACAGGGCCTCGGCATGCACCGCCGCCGCGAACTCGCCCACGCTGTGCCCGAGCAGCAGCCCCGGGTGCACGCCTACCTCCGCGAGGGCGGCACCCAGCGCGTAGCCGACGGCGAACAGGGCCGGTTGCGCCCAGCGCGTGCGGTGCACGGCCGCGTCGCCGCGCAGGAGCAGGTCGCGTACGGACTTTTCGGTGTACGGCAACAGCGCCGCGTCGGCCGCGTCGAGGTGACGGCGGTAGAGCGGGGAGGAACGGTAGAGGCGGGCGCCCATGGTGGGGTACTGGGCGCCCTGGCCGGTGAACAGGGCGGCGATCAGCGGGGGTTGACGGGGGGAGGTGGGTGGCGCGGTTGCAGGGGCGCTGGCTGCGGGCGGCTTGCTGCCGTTCTCCTTGGCTGCCGTGCGCAGTACCTCCGCCAGCCGTGTGCTGCCGTCCTCCGTGCCCACCACGACCGCCGCCCGTATCGCGTGCCCCGACTTGACCCGGTGCGAGGCCCGGCACAGTGGCGCTACCGGTGACCGGCGTCGGCCGATGGCCTCGGACTGCGCGGTGAGGTTGCGGCGCAGCGCGGGCGCGTCAGGAGCCGTGAGGGTGAAGACGTGGGCGCCGAGTGCGGGCGGCGCCGAAGCCTTGGGGCGGAGGGATGGCGCCGACTCCAGGACGGCGTGTGCGTTCGTGCCGCCCATGCCGAAGCTGCTCAGGCCCGCCAGTGCCGGGCCGCCGGAGAGTCGTAGGGGTGCCTTGAGGAGCCTCAGCCCCTTCTCCGCGAGCAGCAGGCCCGGGTTCTCGTGTGCGGCGAAGCGGCTGACGGGGACCGTGCGGTGGTGCAGGGCGAGGGCCACCTTGATGAGGCCGGCGATCCCGGCGGCGCCCTCCGTGTGGCCGAGGTTGCCCTTGACCGAGCCGAGGGCCATCGGGCGGGCGCGGCCCGTGTGCCAGGCACCGAGGGCCTTTGCCTCGATCATGTCGCCGAGGGCGGTGCCGGTGCCGTGTCCCTCGGTGAACACGACGTCGCCCGGGTCTGTGCGCGCCCTGCGGTACGCCGCCGCCATCACCTCCTGTTGCGACCAACGGCTCGGCGCTGTCAGGCCGTTGCTCCGGCCGTCCTGGTTGACGGCTGTGCCGCGGATCACCGCGTACACGTGATCGCCGTCGGCGAGCGCGTCCTCCAGGCGCCGCAGCACGACGGCCCCGACGCCCTCACCGCGCCCGATGCCGTTCGCCTCCGCGCTGAACGGCTTGCAGCGGCCGTCCGGTGCCGCGAGCCCCGCCCGTTCGTAGAACAGGCCGAGCGCGGGCGTCATCGTGATGTTGACGCCGCCCGCGAGGGCCCGGTCGCACTCACCGGACAGCAGTGCGTTCACCGCCAGATGCACCGCGACCAGCGAGGACGAGCACGCCGTGTCGACGGCCAGGCACGGGCCCCTGAGGTCCAGGTGGTACGAGACCCGGTTGGCGATCATGCAGTAGCCGTTGCCGGAACCGATCTGCGGGGTGATGCCCGGCAGGTCGGTCAGCGTCAGCTGCGCCCACTCGCTGCCCATCACCCCGACGAACACCCCGGTCGCCGACCCCGCCAGCCGGTGCGGCGCGATGCCCGCGTCCTCGAAGGCCCGCCATGCGCACTGGAGCATCAGCCGCTGCTGCGGATCCATGGAGCCGGCCTCGCGCGGGGTGATGGTGAAGAAGCCGTGGTCGAAGGCGTCCGCGTCCGCGATGAAGCCGGCTTCGGTCGGTCCGCCCGTCACCGCCGGATCCCAGCGTTCGCGTGGGACCCGGCCGATGCCGTCGCCGCCGCGCATGAGTAAGTCCCAGAAGCCGTGCGGATCCTCAGCACCCGGGAAACGGCAGTCGAGACCGGTTACGGCAACTGCGCTCATCCGGCGTTCTCCAGCTCTTTCCAGAGGTGACCGGCGAGCGCCCGCACGGTCGGGAAGTCCCAGGCGGCCGTGGGATCCACGGGGATGCCGAAGTGGTCCTCCACATCGCCGCAGAGGCTGAGCGCGGCCACCGAGTCCAGTCCGTACTCGGCGAGCGGCACCGTGGGGTCGATCTCGGCCGGGTCGCGCCGCAGATAGGCGCCTACGCGGGTGGTGAGCCAGTCGATCAGGGACTGCTCCGTGGGGACGGTGGGCAAGGACATGACGTCCTCCAGGTTGAGAGCGGCAGGATCGGGAGCGGTCCGCGTGGCGCCGTTGCTACGCGTGGTCGTAGAGATCGAATGAATGCGACGTCTCGTATCTGCTCAGCAGTTCGGCCCGGAGCGGTTCCGCGTATGCCGCGGGGATGCCGCCCTCGCGCAGGCCCAGGCGGCGTGCCGAGCGGTGCAGGGCCGCGCCCAGCCATGCCGGGTCCGCGAGGAACCCCTCGCGGGCGGACCGCCAGACGCCGACGGCGGCAGCGGCGCCGAGCAGTTCGGCGTACCGCGCGGCCAGGGCGAACGCGGCCGGGGAGGCGAGCGGAGTGCGGTCGGCCGGGGACAGGGCGCGGCAGGCGCGGCGGACTTCGGCCAACTCCGCGGTCAGGTCCCGCAGCAGGTCGGGGACGGGTGCGTCCGTCTGGGTGAGTGTCGCGGTGAGCGGGTCTCCGGTCGCGGCGAGCGTGAGCCGGTCGAAGGGGATCCCGGGCGGGACGTCTTCGTCCTCGATCGTGAACAGGCCGTCGGGGGAGGTGAGTTGTCGTGCGGTTGCCAGCCTCCGCAGTTGCGGTACCAGCGTCGCCAGACAGGCCGTCGGACCGGCGTGGCCGAGCGAGAGCACCGGCAGGTCCCGCACATGCCGTCCGAAGGCCGCGTGTTCGCCCTCGCGGACATAGAAGCGGGCGCCTAGCACCACCGACAGCTCACGCACACTGTCCGTGAGCAGCTTCGGCACCAGGTACTTCACGGCCGCCGATGTGACACTGGCCTGCTCGGGCAGCAGATGGACCGTGCGGGTGGCGGCGAGCGACAGGCTGTCGCAGAGGAGCAGGTCGGCGAACGCGTTCGTCAGTACGGCTGCCGCGTGCGGGAGTTGGATGACGGTGCGGTGGTACAGGCGCCGTCCCAGCGCGAAACGCAGCACCGTGCGCAGGCAGCTGTCCGCCGTTCCGATCGCCATCCCGGGCAGCGCACTCCGGGTCACCTGGAAGGACCGCAGCGCGACCTCGCCGCCCCGCCCCTCCTCGCCGACCAGGGCCGACGCGGGCAACGGACAGTCCCGGAAGGCGAGCCCGGAGATCCGGCAGCCGCGTACGCCCGCCGTGCGGTAGCGGGGGAGCGGCTGCCAGCGGTCGGCCGGCACCTGGTCGGGGCCCGCGAGCAGCACCGAGTGGCTGCGGCTGCCCGGCGCCGGGTCGGTACGGGCGAAGAGCACCCAGGCCCGTGCCCGGTCCGCGTTGTTGATGACCTCCTTCGCCCCGTACAGGCGATAGCCGCCGCGCCCCGCACGCGCGGTGAAGTCCACGCGCAGGAAGTCGTTGCCGTGTGCCAGCTCGTGGTAGGCGACGGACACCTTGCCGCCGTCCAGCAGCAGCCGCGCCAGCCCGGCACGCTGCTCGGGCGAGCCCGCCGCCCAGACGTTCACCGCCGCCATGAACGACGTGACACCGTGCCCTAGGCCGAGGCCCACATCCCGGCGGAACACCTCGCGCAGCACCCGCACCAGACCGTCGAGCCGGGTCAGCCGCCCGCCCAGCTCCACCGGCACGTACTCGGCACCGAGCTCGAACCCGTCGAGCAGCGCCTCGCCGTCCGCGCTGAGTTCACCGCGCTCGTCGGCGGCCGTCAACTGCTCCTGCCCGAGGGGGTTTTCGGGGTTGTGGGGGTCTCCGAAAGCCCGCGCGAGCTCTGCCGCCCGCAGTGCCGTTTCCGTCATCACACGGACCCCCGCACCAGGTCGAGCCGCAGCAGCGAGAACAGCCGGCCCCGCTCATGCGCGCGGAGGGCCTCTTCGAGCAGCTCGTCATACGCGTCACCGGTATCCGGCGGCTCCTCGCCCAGCCGTACGAGCAGCCGGTCGAGCACGGCCCGCAGCCACACCCCGTCCCGCCACAGCCCGTCCTGCCCGGCGGCACCACGGGTGTTGCACACCCACAGCCCCAGACAGGCGGCGGCCGTGACGCACAGGCAGTAGTGGCGGGCCAGTTCGAAGGCGTCCTCGGGGACATCGGCGACCAGGTCGGCGAAGCCGGCCATCCGGTCGTGGAGCCGGTCGGTGACGTCCAGCAGCCGCAGGGCCGCGTCCACCGCCCACTTCAAGGCGGGTTGCTCCGCGGCCTGTTCCCGCAGCTCCTCGATCAGCCCGGGCAGCGCGGCCGGCAGCGAACTGCCGCCGCGGGCCTTGAGTGACAGCCGCGTGGGCTCGAACTCCGGGAGCGGTACGGCCAGTTCGCAGGCCGCCAGCGCCGGGGCGGGGTCGGCCGTGGAGCGCGTCCAATGCCGTACCAGCGAACGGAACTGCTGCACCAGCGCGGTCAGATTGACCAGCGTGTTGCCGTCGAAGAGGCCGACGATCCGGTGGTCGCGCTCCACCTTCTGGAACATGCCGTACGGCCCGACGCCCTGCCCCGAGACCAGGAAGGCCCGCGCCCCGAGCACTCCGCCGAGTGCGCAGAGCACGTCTTCCGTGCCGGTCGGCAGCAGGTACTTCGTCACGGCGGCGATGAGCGACAGTTCGTCCGTGGCGGTGTGCACCATGCGGGACGCGACGAGCGCGAGCGCCTCATGGGCGATGACGTCGGCCGCCGCGGACGCCAACACATGCCGTGCCTGCGGGAGTTCGGTGAGGCTACGGCCGTACAGGCGGCGTTCGCGGGCGAAGCCGAGGGCGCTGTGCAGGCCGTGGTCGGCGGCGCCGAGGGAGAGGGAGGCGCACATGGTGCGGGTGAGCTGGAGGGCCTTGAGCACCGTCTCGATGCCCGTGCCCTCCGCTCCCACCAGGGCGTGCGGGCCCACCTGGGCGCCGTCCAGGACGATCCCGGAGATGTCGGCGCCGCGGATGCCGTGGGTGGGCACCTTCGGCAGGTGTCGGTAGGCGGCCGGCGCCAGCTCGCGTTTGTCGGTGAGCAGGACGCTGAAGCCGCGGGGGCCGCCCCCCGGGTCCGTGCGGGCCAGGACGGAGAGGAGCGTGCCGCGGGTGGCGTTGTTGATCAGCCACTTCTCGCCGTGCAGCCGCCAGCCGCCGTCGGTCCGCCGCGCGGTCACCTCGCCCGCCAACAGGTCGCTTCCGTGGGCCCGTTCGGTGAGCGCGAGCGCGACCGGCACCCCGGCCCGTACGTCCGCGCCGAGCCGCGACGCCTGCTCGTCGCCGCCCGCGACCCACACGCACACCGCGCCCAGATACGTCTTGCCGTGCGCGACGGCCACCGTCAGATCGCGCCGGGCGACCGTCCGGACGAGCTGGAGCGCATGCTCGTAGTCCCGCAGCCGGCCGCCGTGGCGGACCGGCACGTAGTAGTCGGGCAGGCCCCAGGCGTCGAGGTCCCGGCAGATCCGCGCCGGGAACTCCTCGCGGGCGTCCAGGTCCAGGCAGGTGGTGTACGAGAACGTGGTGCGGGCGTCGGTGGGGTCGCCGAGGGCGTGCTCCAGCTCCTCGGCGAGGCGGTAGGGGGAGTGCTCCGTCATGAGCCGCCCTCCCGTACGGCCCGTACCGCCGGGTCCAGCACCTCGTACAGCGGTGTCACCTCGCCTTGCAGGAACAGCTCCCGCATCGCACGACGGCGGACCTTTCCGCTGGTCGTACGGCGGACCGAGCCGGGGCGGACCAGCAGGACGGTGCCGACGGGGAGCGCGAACTCCCGGCCGAGCGTGTGCTGGACGGCGGTCGCCACTTCGTGCAGCGCCGCGATTGGCCGTTGCTCGTCTGCGGGTCCGTCGTGGCTGGTCGCGCAGTTCCCCGCGCCCCTTTGGGGCGCGTCCGAACCGGACCTTCTCAGGCGCACCTCCAGGATCAGCACCAGATGCTCGCGGCCGTCCGCGGTCACGCCGAATGCCGCGCCCGCGCCACGGGCCAGCGACGGATCGGCCGACCTGGCGGCGCGCTCGACGTCGTGCGGGTAGAGGTTGCGGCCCGCGAGGACCACGACCTCCTTGATCCGGCCGGTGACATACAGCTCGCCGCCGTCCAGGACCCCCAGGTCGCCCGTGCGCACCCAGCCGTCCGGGCGGAAGCACTCCGCGGTGGCCGCCTTGTTGCCGTAGTAGCCCGCCGTCACGCTCGGTCCGCGCACCCACACCTCGCCGACCCGCCCGTCCCCCGGTTCGGCGCCCGTCTCCGGGTCGCAGATCCGTATCTCGCAGTCGCGGACCGTGCCGCTGGAGACCAGGGTGCGGTCCGTGCCCTCGGCCAGGACGCCCTGTTCGAGGGCGGCGGAGTCGACCGTCAGAACGGTGGGCTGCTTCGCGGAGTCGGCGCCGGTGACCAGGAGCGTCGTCTCGGCGAGGCCGTAGCAGGGGGTGAACGCCTCGGCGCGGAAGCCGGCCGGCGCGAACCGCTCGGCGAAGGCCCGCAGGGTCTCGGCGCGTACCGGCTCGGCGCCGTTCGGGGCCACCCGCCAGCTGGACAGGTCGAGCCGCTCCAACTGTTCGTCGGTGATACGGCGGGTGCACAGCTCGAACGCGAAGTCGGGCGCTCCCGACCCCTCGACCTGGTAGGTGCCGATCATCTCCAGCCAGCGCCAGGGCCGTTTCAGGAACGACAGCGGCGACATCTGGACCGAGACGCCGCCCGCGTACAGCGGCTGGAGGAGATGACCGATCAGCCCGAGGTCGTGGTAGTGCGGCAGCCAGCCGCCGACGACCATGTGCTCCCTGGTGCCGCCCCAGCGGTGGATCGCCGCCTCGTTGGCGAGCAGATTGGCGTGCGTGACCATGACGCCCTTGGGGTCGCTGGTCGAGCCCGACGTGTACTGGAGGAAGGCGAGATCGTCCGGGCGGACGGCCGTCGGGCGCCACTGCTCGGGGCCGGGGGCGTGCATCAGCGCCCCCGCGTCGGTGGCCAGGGTGTGGACGTGGGGCAGGTCCAGGGAGTTCAGCCAGGCCTGGAGCAGCGGCGCGTACGTGGACGTCGTGAGCACGGCCACCGCTTCGGAGTCGCGCAATATGCCGCCCACGCGGGTGAGTTGCTCGCCCTGGTCCGTGGGCAGCGGGGCCGGCACCGCGACGGCTCCGGCGTACAGGCAGCCCGCGAACGCCGCCAGGAACTCCGGGCCCGGCGGGTGCAGCAGCAGCACCGGGCGGCCGGTCGCGTGCCGCTCCTGGAGCCAGGCCGCGACCCTGCGCGCCTGCACGTCCAGGTCGCCATACGTCAGCTGCTCGGGATCGGTGCCGTCCGAGCGGTCCGGGAGATAGATGAACGCGGCGCGCTCCGGGTGCGCGGCGGCACGCTCCAGGACGACGCGGGTGAACGTGTCCTGCTGCGCCGGCGCGGAGCGGAGCGATGTGCTGGTCACGGCCGTCCCCCTGTCACGGTGAGTGCGATGTGGCCGGGCACGGCGGGCAGGTCCCGTAACGCGTGCCGGAAGTCGGCGGCCCCGCCGGGCTGTGGCGGGCCGGACGGTGTGAAGCCGAGCGAGAGATAGAAGTCCGCGAAACGGTGGTTCTTCGGAGTGCGCCGGAACCGGCCGTGCACCGCGACCGCTCCCGCGTCCCGGGCCAGCGCCAACACCCCGCCGAACGCCGCGTGTTCGATACGGCGGTCGAAGACCCGGCAGCTGAGCAGCGCGTTGTCGATGTGCCAGCCGTCGTCCTCGTACGTCACGAACACCGCGCCGACCAGGCCGTTGTCGCCGAACCGGTCGGCGGCGGCGACGGTGAGGACCAGGCCCGACTCGGCGGCCTCGCGCACCCCGTCCGCCGTCATGCGCCGGGTCGTCAGGTTGAACTGGTTGGTGCGCTGGGTGAGTTGGGCGACACGGGCCACCTCGTGCGGCCGCAGTGTAGTCACGTCCACCGTCACTTCGAGCCGCGCGAGGAAGTCCTCGTACGACTCCGCGTTCTCCAGCAGCTCCCGCCGCTCGCCCTCGCTGCGGTACTGCGCGCCGCGCTGCCGGTCCGTGTCCGTCAGCTCCGGCACGTCGAACCAGCCGTCGGCGAGGAGGCGTTCGGCGTGCAGGGCCGGTTCGTCGTCCAGCGGTACGACCGCCACCTCGGGCAGCGCCGCGGAGACCTGCGCCCGCTCGAACGGCGAGTCGTCCGCGAAGACGAGACCGTCCACCCCGAGCCCCAGCCGCTCGGCGATCACCCGCAGCCCCTCGTCCTTGGGTCCCCAGTCCCCGCGTACGACGGTGAACTCGTCCTCGGACAGGGCCATGTCGGGGTGCGTGCGCAGGACGTGGACCAGTGGCTCCTGGTCGTTCTTCGAGCAGACGGCGAGCAGTACGCCCTGGGCGCCGAGCTGCCGTATCACCCGCTGGAACCGGCCGAATGCCTCGCCGCGCAGGGTGGACGCGGCGGCGATGCCCTCGGGGCCCGCGTCGCCCAGGACGCCGTCCCACAGGGTGTTGTCCGCGTCCAGGACCAGGACCTTCTTCGTACGGCCGCGCAGGGTGCGGGCCAGATGGGCGACCTCGCGGGCGTACCCGGCGAGCAGTTCGGCGCCGAGTCGGGCGCGGGCGTATCCGGCGAGGCGGGTGTCGCGGACCGGGCCGCTCGCGTTCGCCAGTGGCTCCAGGTCGACGGTGTGGGTGCGGGGGTGGGTGGTGGCCAGTCGGAGGAGGCCTGCGTTCAACTCCCGCCATGCCAATCCGAGTTCGATGCGCGAACGGTGGTCGACGAGTTGGTGCGTGTGCTCGCGCAGCAGCGGGAGGGTGTTGAGGACGAGGGTGCCGTGGCCGTGCCGGGCGTGGTGGGCGGTGAGGCGGTCGAGGCGGGAGAGGAAGTCCCGTGCGGCCGACGTGACGTCCTTCGCCGTCCAGGGCGTCGGGAGCGAGTCGAAGACCACCGAGGCGTCGAGCACACACAGGGCGAGGGCGGTGCCGGGCGCGTACACGGAGCTGTGCGCGTCCAGCAGGGACCGTTGCCAGGCGCCGTGGTCGCCGGTGAGCGGGCGCAGCAGCAGGCGGTGCCTGGCCAGCTCCGCGGTCAGCGAAGGCACCAGGCCGTCGAGCGTGCCGCTGCCGTCGATCGACACGGTGAGCGTCGCGATCCCGGTGCCGGCCAGCTGCTCGCGGACGGAACCGATGAGCCGTCCCGCCGTCCGCAGCGCTGCCGCCGGGTCGTCGCCGGTGGCCAGCGAGTCGAGCAGCGCGGGCAGATCGTGCCGGCGTGCCGTGAGGCTGCCGTCGGAGTGCATCAGGCGCAGCCGGTCGAGTGGACCGGCCGCCGCCGTCGTCTCGGTGGTCATGGCAGGGAGCCTGCGAGCCGGGCCTTAACGGTCCCTTGTGCGGTCACCGGTGGCGCAAGGCGGGCGCAAGGGCGGCTGCCGAGGGTGGGGCACGACAGTACGGCCCACGGAAGGCGGGACGATGGACGTAACAGGGCGCGAACTGCGTACCCAGGTCTGTGTGGTGGGCGGCGGGCCCGCCGGACTCACCCTCGCCGTGGAACTCGCCCGGAGCGGGGTCGACGTCGTCGTGCTGGAGGCGTCGAAGCACTTCAACCGCTCGTTCCGCGGGGAGTCCGTGTCACCCGACTCGGTGTGGCTCCTGGACCGGCTGGGCATCCTCGACCGGCTCGACGGGGCGTACGTCCAGATGCACCGGTTCGAGATCGAGGACTCCGGGCACCGCGTGCTCCACGCCGACTTCGACCGCTTCCGGTACCCGCACCCGTTCCCCGTCGAGCTTCCGCAGCACACCCTGCTGACGACGCTCGCCGAAGCCGGCGCCGAGAACCCCGCGTTCACGCTGATCCGGGGTGCGACGGCCATGGAGCTGCTGCAGGACGGGGACCAGGTCACCGGCGTGCGGGCGCGCACCGGTGACGGTGAGACCACCGTCCGCGCCACGCTCACCGTCGGCGCGGACGGCCGGTTCAGCAAGGTGCGGGAGATGGCGGGGCTGGACGCGGAGGTGATGCCGCTCGACCGTGACGTGGTCTGGCTCAAGCTGCCGTTTCCGTACGACAGTTGGGACGACCGTACATACCGGGTGCGCATCCGGGGCGACCAGCACGGGCTGTTCATCCCGACCCGGCCCGACAGTGTGCGCGTCGGCTTCAACATTCCCAAGGGTGGCTTGAAGGAGATCCGCAAGCACGGGCTTCCGCTGCTGCACCAGCGCCTCGATCTGCTCGCGTCCGAACTGTCGGACGCCGTTCGCAATCACATCCGCGGGTGGTCGGACACATCCATGCTCGACATCTTCACGACCGTGGTTCCGCGTTGGTCCGCCCCGGGTCTCGTCCTCGTCGGCGACGCGGCGCACACCCTCACACCGATCCTCGGCCAGGGCGTCAACCACGCCATCATCGACGCGGTGACACTGGCGCCGCTGCTCCAGGAGGCGCTCCCCGAGGGTCCGGCCGCCCTCACCGACGCCACCGACCGCTTCCAGCGCGCCCGCGAGGCATCCGTGGCCCGCTCCCGCGCCCTCCAACTGCGCCAGGAACGCCTCTTCTCCCTCGGCGGCCGAATCGGCGGCGCCTGGCGCCGCACCCTGTACCGGACCGTCGACCACAGCGAACGCCTCACCCACAAGGTCCTCGCGGGCGCCTACTTCCAGCTCCAGCAGCCGGGGGAGCGGGTCGCCAAGGTGCAGCAGGACGCCCATGGTTGACGCACCCCGCCCACTCCTCGCCGCCCTCGCCCTCCACCAGTTCGTCATCGCCGGCGCCGGTGCCGTCGTCGCGACGCTCGGGGACGAACTGCGTGCCGCGAACGGCCTGTCCGCGACCTGGCTGCCATGGGCCGTCATCGCCTACGCCGCCGGCCTCGGCGCCCTCGTCCTGCCCGCCCGGCGACTCGGCCGACGCACCGGCCCGCTGGTGATGCTGCTCATCGGGCTGTGGCTGTTCGCCCAGGCCTCCGTCGCCGCCACGCTCGTACCGGACACCGAACCCTTCCTCGCACTGCGAGCGGCACAGGGCGCGGGGGCGGCCGCACTGACCGCCGCCGCGCTCCTCCTTGTGCCGGTACACACGAACCGGCTGATCGTGATGTGGGGCGCCGTGCTCATCGTCGGCATAACCGTGGGACTCGTTGCCGGAGCCAACGTGCCCGCGTCCCACTGGCGTTGGACCTTCTGGGCCGACGTGCCCCTGGCCGCGGTCGGCGGGGTGACGGCGATCAGGCTTCTTCGGGTGCGGAGGCGACGGGGTCCGGCCCCGGTCGCCGTACAGGACGCGGCGGCGTGACGTACCGCCGTACCACCGACGCCACCGCGTCGAGCAGGGCGGGCTCGTGGGTGCGGAGGAAGAAGTGACCGCCCGGGACGGTCCGGAGTTCCCAGCCGCGGGTGGTGCATGTGCGCCATTCCCTGATGTCTGCCTCGGGCACCAACGTGTCCGTCTCCCCGGCGAACAGGTACAGCGGGACGTCGACCGGGTCCGCCGTGCCGTTCGCGTCGGCGCACAGTTTGAGGTCGTCCCGTACCACCGGCAGCAGGGCGAGCAGCCATTCAGGGTGGCCGAGGAGCACCGGTGGCAGGCCGCCGAGTGCCGCAAGCTCTCGGGTCAGGTCTTCGTCCGACGTGTTGGAGGTGCCGATGCGTGGCGGGGGCAGGTGTGGGGCGCGGTATGCGGCGAGCAGGGCGGCGGTCGGTGGGCGGGCGCCGCGTTGCCGGCGGCGTCGTATGACCTCGTAGGCGAGCAGGGCGCCCATGCTGTGCCCGTACAGCAGCACCGGCGGACCGTCCGCGTCCAGTACCGGGCCCAGCTCGGCGTCCAACTCCGCTACGAGCGGGGCGAGTTCGGTGCGGCGGGGTTCGGCGATGCGGCCCTCGCGGCCGGGCAGCCGTACCGGCAGGACGTCCACCGCGGCGCCCCGCCGGGCCAGCCCCTGCTCCCAGCGGGCGTAGGCGGAGGCGCCCCCGCCCGCGTAGGGGAAGCAGATCAGCCGGCCGGCGGCGTCGGGTCGCGGTGGACGCGACAGGTACTCCGTCACCGGGCTGCCAGCGGCCGCGGCAACCAGGTCCCCCCGCTCTCCAGCGCCGGATCCCCGCGCAGCACCGCCGCGTGCAACTCCCGTAGCCGGGGGGACGGTTGGAGTCCGAGCTCGTCCACGAGGGTGCGGTGCAGCGCGCGGAACGTCTCCAGGGCCTGCCAGGAGCGGCCGCCCCGGTGCAGGGCGAGGATCAGCTGTGCGTGCAGGGTCTCGTGCAGCGGGAACCGGGAGGCGAGCGAGGCGAGTTCACCGAGCACGGCCCGATGCCGGCCGAGTCGCAGCTCCGCGTCGAAGCGCTCCTCGAAGGCCGCCATCCGCAGCTCGTCGAGCCGCAGCACCTCGGCGCGCAGCACGAACCCCGGCTCCACATCGGCGAGTACGGGCCCCCGCCACAGCCGGAGCGCCCGCACCAGCAGTGCGCAGCCCTCCTCGACCACCCCCTCCTCCAGCGCCCGGCGGCCCGCCGCGGCGAGCTGTTCGAAGCGGGCGGCGTCGGTCGAGTCGGCGGGGACATCGAGGAGATAGCCCCCCGGGACGCGCCGCAGCACGTCCCGGGGGCCGACGGCCTGCGTCGGAAGCGGCGCCACTTCCGAGACAGACCCCGAGGGCACGTCGGGATCAAGTGCGTGCGCGATGAGCCGGCGAAGCTGTTTCACATACGTGTGGAGCGTGGCCTCGGCCGAACGCGGCGGCCGGTCCCCCCACAGCTCGTCCACCAGTATGGAAACACTCACCGGACGCCCGCAGTTGAGCCCGAGCAGCGCCAGGACCTTGCGTGGTTTTGCGGCACTCGGAACGACTGACGCCTGACCGATCCGAGCGCCGAGCGGTCCGAGTAAGGCGATCTCCATCAAGTTGTCCCCCAGATGGTTCAGCACACCGCATGGAATGCCCTTTCGACGGTGGCAGCAGGTGTGCACCGGGCGCCAGTGACCACGGCACGAAGCCGACATGAATCCATCACGCACCCACATGGGTGATATGGCTCAATTCGGCGGCGTAACAGATGCGCACTGTCGGCGGGGGCTCCGCCTCGCCTACCATCCGCCCGTCTGGACCCGAGAGTTGGGGAGACTCCGGGGAGACTCTGGGGGGAGTCCGATGTCCGCACCGGCCGAATGGGCGCTTGGCATGCCCGCACGCGCCACCGCACCACAGACGGCGCCGGAGCACGTCACACGCGCCGTCCTGATCATGCCCGTCGTGTTCCTGCCCCTGGGCGTGTGCGCGATTGCCGCCGAACACCCGCGCCCTGCCGCCGCCGCGCTCGGCGTGGCCGCGCTCCTGGGGACGTATCTGCTGTTCCTGCTGCTCAGCCTGGATCTGCGGCCCCGGATCCGCGGGCATCGGCTGGGCCTGACGCTCACCGCGCAGGGGGTCCTCTGCTTCCTGCCCGTCGTCACGCCGGGACCTGTGTGGCCCGGGATGGCCGGATACTTCGCCGGCTCACTGCTGCTCACGGTGGCGGCGCGCACGGGCCGTGTACTCGCCGCGCTCGCAGTCGTCGGGGAGTGCGCCGCCGCCTTCTCGGAGGGCGCCGGGCTCGCCCGCTGGCTGTACGCGGGCTGGTCCACCGCCGTCGTCGCCCTCGTCGTGTACGGCACCGCACGCCTGAGCCGGCTGGTGCGGACCGCCCGTGAGGAACGGGAGATGCTGGCCTGGCGCGCGGTCGAGCAGGAGCGCCGCCGCTACGCCCGTGACCTGCACGACCTACTCGGCTACAGCCTCTCCGCGATCACCCTCAAGGCGGATCTCGCACAACGACTCGTACGGCAGCAACCCGAGCGTTCCCGCGAGGAGTTGGACGGTCTGCTGGTGGTGGCCCGCCAGGCGCTGTCCGACGTACGCACCGTGGCGCGCGGCTACCGCGATCTGTCGCTCACCCTGGAGGCGGAGTCGGCGCGTTCGCTGCTCACCGCCGCCGACGTCCGCGCCAGTGTGGATCTGCGCTGCGAGAGCCAGGGACCCGTCGGGACGGTGCTGTCGACGGTGCTGCGGGAGGGCGTCACCAATATCGTCCGGCACAGCAAGGCCACCGAGTGCCGGATCGAGACCCGGCGCACGGACGGGGGGTTCGTGCGGCTGGTCATCGCCAACGACGGGGCGGGGGCGGCGCGTTCGGGGCCCTTCCCGTGTCTGGAGGGCGACGGCTCGGGAGGTCTCGCCAACCTCGCCGAGCGGCTCGCGGCGATCGGCGGCCGGCTCAGCGTGGACACCGACGAACGGGGGTGGTACCGCGTGACGGCGGAGGCGCCGGCGCACTTCGGGTAGCCACGACGGGGCGAACCGCCTCGAGCCGCTACAGCAACCAGCCGGACTCCTGCGCGATCCGTACCGCGTCCAGCCTGTTGCGCGCGTTGAGCTTGGTGACGGCGGAGGTGAGGTAGTTCCGGACGGTGCCCGTCGACAGATGCAGTGCCTCGGCGATCTCCGTGGCGTCGGCGCCCCGCGCCGCCAGCCGCAGGATCTCCGTCTCGCGCTCGGTGAGTGGGGACTCCCCGTCGGAGAACGCGGACAGCGCCAGCTCCGGGTCGACGACCCGCTCGCCCTCGGCGGCCTTGCGGACCACTTCGGCGAGATAGGAGGCGGGCGAGTCCTTCAGGACGAATCCGGTGACCCGCTCGGCCAGCGCCCGGCGCAGGGTGCCGGGCTTGCCGAGGCTGGTGAGGATGACGGTACGGCAGCCGGGCAGCCGCTGATGCAGCTGCGCCGCCGCCGTGATGCCGTCTATGCGGGGCAGGTCGAGGTCGATGACCGCGACGTCGGGCCGGGAGGCGAGCGCGGCGTCGAGCACCTCGTCCCCCGATTCGACCTCCGCGACCACCTCCAGGTCGGGCTCCAGGTTGAGCAGGGCCACCAGGGCACCGCGCACCATGGAGACGTCCTCGGCCAGCAGGATCCGAATCAATCCACCCCCCAGGCAGACGCGGACAGCAGGGTCCGCCGATTGAGGCCCGGAGTGTATCCCCGCCTTATGGCCGTTTTGTGCGGGATTTGTGCGGAGGGTGGAGGTGTGGTAACGCTCTGCCAGGTATGTGGGTGTGGCGCTACTGAGGCACCAACTCCCGAGTGTCTGTGGTGTTTTCGGTCATTCCCGCGCGCCGGTGCAGCCTCCGCAGCGCGCTCGGCGCCCACCAGGTGGCCCGTCCGGTCAGCCGCAGCACGGCGGGCACCAGCAGACTCCGCACCACCATGGCGTCCATCAGCACCGCGAGCCCCACACCCAGGCCGAGCATCTTGATGTTCGTGACCCGAGAGGTACCGATCGCGACCATCACCACGGCCAGGATGAGTGCCGCCGCGGTGATCAGCCCGCCGGTGCGGCGGATGCCGTCCGCGATCGCGGCCCGGTGGTCGCCGCCGGACTCGTACTCCTCCTTGATGCGGGAGATCAGGAACACCCCGTAGTCCATGGACAGTCCGAACGCCACACAGAACATCAGCACGGGGAGTGCGGTTTCGATATCACCCGTGGGCGTGAATCCCAGCGGCCCCGACAGATGGCCCTGTTGGAAGATCCACACCATCGCGCCGAACATGGCCGTCAGACTCAGGGCGTTGAGCACGATCGCGAGCACCGGCAGCAGCACACTGCCGGTGAACAGGAAGACCAGGACCAGGGTGGCGGCGGCGATGACGCCCAGCGCCCAGGGCAGACGTTCGGCGGTGCCGTCCTGGGTGTCGGCGAGGACGGCGGCGGGGCCCGTCACCGAGGCGTCGAAGGGCGCCGGGACGTCGCGGATCTCGTCGACCAGATCCAGGCTGGAGCGCGAGGTGGCCTCACCCGAGTGCAGCACCGTGAGATACCCCGGCTGCTCGCTCGCACCGGCCGCCCGCGCTCCCTTCACGAACTGTCCTGCGGGGCCCGTCACTTGGACCACATGCGGCAGTGCGGAGACCTCGCGGCTGTAGTCGGCGACCGCCGCCCGGTCGGCGGAACCCTCGATGAGCACGGTGAGCGCACTGCCCGGACTCGCCGGGAACTCCTCCCGCAGCTGCTGCTGCACGACCCGCGGACCGGCCGACTCGGGCAGTTGCCGGTCGTCCGCCGTGCCGAAGCGGACGTCCTTGAAGGGCAGGCCGAGGGCCACGAGGACGGCCACCGTGCCGACGACGAAGTACGGGGCGCGGCGCATCACGAGCCGCGCGAGCCGGCCCCAGGCCGCCCCAGGCTCTCCCGACCTCTTCCTGGCGATCGGCAGCCGCAGCGCGTTCACCCGCTGCCCCAGCAGAACCAGCACGGCAGGCAGTGCGATCAACGAGGCCGCCGCCGCGATCAGTACGACGGCGATCCCGGCGTACGCGAACGACTTGAGGAAGTACTGCTGGAACACGAACATCGACGCCAGACACGCGGCGACGGTCAGCGCCGAGAACAGCACGGTACGGCCCGCCGTCCGCAGTGTCGCGATCACCGCCTCCCGGGGTGCGAGCCCCGCCGCCAGCTCCTCGCGGTGGCGGCGCACGATGAGCAGGGCGTAGTCGATGGCGAGCCCGAGCCCCAGCGCCGTCGTGAGGTTCTGCGCGTACACCGAGACATCGGTGAACTCGGTGACGATCCGCAGCACCGCGTTCGTGCCGAGGATCGCCACGATCCCCACCAGCAGCGGCAGCAGCGCCGCGACCGCACTGCCGAACACGATCACCAACAGGACGAGAGTGAGCGGCAGTGCGATCATCTCGGCCCGCACCAGATCCTCGGCGATCACCTCCTGCGAGGCGTGCCGCACAGCGGCCGGACCGCCCAACTCCACGTCCATCACACCGTGTTCACCGCCGTAGCGCGGCTCCAGTTCCTTGAGGGTGTCGTCGACGGCATCCTCGTCACCGCTGAGGTGCGCGGTGATCAGCGCCTCGCCGCCGTCCTTGGCGCGCAGTGCCTTGTCCCCGCCGTCCCAGTACGAGACGACGCCGCCGACGCCGGGTTCCCGCGTCAGATCGCGGGCGAGGGAGCGGGCCTCGGCGGTCACCTTCGGATCGTCGACACCGTTCGGTGCGCGGACGAGCAGCAGCAGATTCGGCTGGGACGCGGGAAACCGCTGCTCCAACTGGGCGGTGGCGTACGTCGATTCGGAGCCCGGGATCTGCGAGCCGCCGCTGCCGAGCCGGTCCGCGACCCCCTTGCCGAGCAGAACGGCCGCCGCGGTGAGCAGCAGGACGAGCAGGAGGGTGAGGCGTGGACGGGCGGTGAGCGCACGGGTTGTACGACTGCTGTTCGGCGGGGTGGGCGGGGGCGAGCTGGTCATCGGAGGCGTCCTCCCTGAATCCCCGGGACTGGCTGGGGTTCCCTGGTGAGCGGGCAGGGTGTGCGGCCTCCGATGGTCGTGACCGCGGCTAAAGCGGCGGCTGCGCCGAGGTGCCCGCCGCGAGATACGCGCGCCAGCCTCCGTACGACGTGATGTCGGCCGCGTCGTCCAGCGCTCCGGGCTCGCACAGGAAACCGGGGACGCGGCTGCCGTCGGCCAGTTCGACGCTGCCCAGCGCCATCGGGCGGGGGAGGGCGGCCAGCAGACGGCCCAGTCCCTCCGCCGGGAGGCGCCACACCTCGGCCTCGACGGCCGCGCCGCCCTCGCCGACATGGACGAGGCCCGGCTTGGGCGGGGTGGTCGTGAGTGCGTATAGGCGGTAGGCGGGGGCGGTGGTGGTCGTACGGTCCAACCGGGCGCCGAGCGTGAGGAGTTGGGGGTTGAGAGGCTGGCCCGACAGATGGGCGCCGACGACCGCGAGGCGGGTCTGAGGCCGGAGCAGTCCGGCGATCCGGGTCAGCCGTTCGTCGGTGTACGCCCCTCCGATCAGCATCACGCCGAACGGCAGGCCGTTCACCTCGCCCGCCGGGACCGCCACCGCCGCCAGATCGAACAGGTTCGTGGAGTTGGTGAAGCGGCCCAACCGGGCGTTGGCGCCCAGCGGATCGGCGGCGACCTCGGCGAGGGTGGGGTGGCCGGGTGCGGTGGGCAGCAACAGGGCGTCCGCGTCGGCGAGTTCGGCCTCGGCGCGGGCGCGCAGGACCGCGAGCCGCTCCTGGTCCGCGTAGAGCTGGTGGGCCGGGATGTCGCGGGCGCGGGTGATGATGCCGGCGACGGTGGGATCGAGTCCGGCGCCGCCCTCGGAGAGCAACTTGTCGACAAAGCTCCCGACGGCGGTGTAGCGCTCGGCCACGAAGGCGCCCTCGTAGAGCATCGCGGCGGCCTCGGTGAACGGGGTGAGGTCGAGCGTGCGCACCTCCGCGCCCGCCTCGGCGACCTGTCGTACGGCCGCTTCGTAGGCGTCCGACCAGCCCGGATCCAATTCGCCGAGCTGATCCGGTGACGCCACCGCGATCCGCCAGGGGCCCGGAGCGCGCCGGGGGAGTTGCTGGGGCAGCGCCGTCATGTACGACATCGCCTGCTCGGCTTCCGGGAGCGTCCGCGCGAACACCGTCACGCAGTCGAGCGAGGCGCAGGCCGGGACGACGCCCTCGGTCGGGACCAGACCACGGGTGGGCTTGAGGCCGACGATGCCGTTGAAGGCGGCCGGAACCCGGCCCGAGCCCGCGGTGTCCGTGCCGAGCGCGAAGTCGACGATGCCGAGCGCCACCGCCACGGCCGATCCGGAACTGGAACCGCCGCTGATCCTGGAGGGGTCGTGGGCATTGCGCACGGCACCGTGAGGGGAGCGGGTGCCGACCAGGCCGGTCGCGAACTGGTCGAGGTTCGTGGTGCCGAGGACGAGCGCGCCGGCGGCACGCAGCCGGGCCACGACCGGAGCATCGGCTTCCGGCCGGTAGGCGTACGACGGACAGCCCGCCGTGGTCGGCAACCCGGCCACGTCGATGTTGCCCTTGGCGGCGAACAGGCGGCCCGCGAGCGGGAGCCGCTCACCGCGGCCGACGCGTTCGTCGAGCGCGGCGGCCTCCGACTCGACCTCCTCCCGCGGGCGCAGATCGATCCAGACCTCGGGACGGTCCACGGCCTCGATACGGGCATAGGCGGCATGGACACGGGACAGAGTCGTCGGCATTGCTTGTGCTCCTCAGTATTGCTGAGCGGGACTGGTGAAATCCGCCGAGGGAAGCGCCCCGTAAGGGGCGCGGGGAACTGCGCGACCAGCTACGACGGACCTGCAGACGAGTCACGGCCTTCCAGCTGAGCGCTCAGCGCGGGGTGGGCGCGAGGACGAGCAAGGCCGTCCCTGCCTCCACCGTGTCCCCGGGCCGGACCAGGATCTCGGTCACCACGCCGTCGGCCGGCGCATGCACCCTGGATTCCATCTTCATCGCCTCCAGGGCGAGCAGCGGCTGCCCGGCGGTCACCGTGTCTCCCGGCGAGACGCTCACCTGCCAGACCGACGCGGCGAACTCGGCCTCCACCAGCCGACCGCCCTCCGGCACCAGCACGTCGGCGGGCGGTGCTGCCATCGGCGCCTCCGCCCGGGTGAACTCGCCCGCCGCCTCCCAGGCGTCCCGCTCCGCCGCGAAGGCGGCACCCTGCCGGGCCCGGAACCCGGCGACGGACTCGGCGTTCTCGGCGAGGAAGGCCTGGTACTCGGCGAGCGAGAACGTGCCCTCCTCGATACGCGGCACAAAGCGCCCGGACTTGATGTCGGCGCGCAGCTCCAGCAGCTCCCCGGCATCCACCGGGTACCACTTGATCCGGTCGAAGAAGCGCAGCAGCCAGGGCGACCCCGGCTCGAACGCGCCGCGCTGCTGCCACCCGGACCAGACCTGGGTCGTACGGCCCACGAACTGATATCCGCCCGGGCCCTCCATGCCGTAGATGCACAGATACGCCCCGCCGATACCGACCGAGTTCTCGGCCGTCCAGGTGCGTGCCGGGTTGTACTTGGTGGTGACCAGCCGGTGCCGCGGGTCGAGCGGGGTCGCCACCGGCGCGCCCAAGTAGACGTCTCCCAGGCCGAGTACGAGGTACTCCGCGTCGAAGACCGTGCGGTACACGTCCGTCACCGAGTCGAGTCCGTTGACCCGGCGGATGAACTCGATGTTCCACGGACACCAGGGCGCGTCGTCGCGCACGCCCGCCATGTAGCGGGCGATGGCCTCGCGGGTCGCGGGGTCGTCCCAGGAGAGCGGCAGATGGACGGTGCGGGAGGGCACGACGAGTTCGTCGGAGGGAGGGAGCGTGGAGACCGTCTCCCTCACCGCGGCGAGGAGTTCGTGCTGCGGCAGCCGTCGCGGGTCTGCCTGGATCTGGAGGGAGCGGATGCCCGGCGTGAGGTCCGTGACCCCGACCAGGGACTCCGCGGCCACCGCCTCCATCAGCGCGTGGACCCGCATGCGCAGCGCCAGATCCAGCTGCATCGGCCCGAACTCGACGAGCAGGTTGTCGTCACCGCTGCGCCGGTACGTCACGTCGCCGTCCCGCGCCAGCACCCCGCCGTCCACGATCCCGGCCCGGGGCGCGCCGTCGACACCGACCGGCACGAACCGCACGGTGTCACCCGGCCGCAGCTGGCCCATCTTCCACCGCTCCGCGCTCAGCACGGTCGCCGGGCACACGAACCCGCCGAGCGAGGGGCCGTCCGGGCCCAGCAGCACCGGCATGTCGCCGGTGTAGTCGACGGCGCCGACGGAGTACGGGGTGTCGTGGATGTTGGACGGGTGCAGGCCTGCCTCACCGCCGTCGGTGCGGGCCCAGCGGGGCTTCGGGCCGACCAGCCGGACGCCGGTCCGCGCCGAGTTGAAGTGCACCTTCCAGTCGGCCGCGTAGAAGTCCCGGATGTCCTCCTCGGTGAAGAACTCCGGTGCGGCATGCGGGCCTTCGACGGCGCCGATGTGCCACACCGTGTCGAAAGCAGGGCGGTCTTCGACGGGTGTGGGCATGCCTTCCGTGGTCGTTCCCCCGTGCAGTACATCGCCCGTCCGCAGTGCCCGGCCCCCGTGCCCGCCGAACCGGCCCAGCGTGAAGGTGCTCGCGCTGCCCAGGAACGCGGGCACGTCCAGACCGCCCGCGAACAGCACATACGTCCGCAGCCCGTGCTCCGCGGGCGCCCCGATCTCCAGTACGGCGCCCGCGGGCACCGTCACCGGCTCCCACTGGGCGACCGGCGCACCGTCGACGGTCACCGGCGCGGGAGCGCCCGTCACGCACACGGTCGTCGCCCGTGTGAACCTCAACGCCGGTCCCTGGAGGGTGCATTCGAGACCGGGTGTGCCCTCGGGGTTGCCCAGCGCCCGGTTGCCCAGGCGGAAGGACAGGTCGTCCATCGGGCCGCACGGCGGCACGCCGACCTGCCAGTACCCGGTGCGGCCGGGCCAGTCCTGAACGGTGGTGAGCGTCCCGCCGGAGACGACTTCGACGCGCGGCGTCGGGTCCGTCACCTGCGCCAGGGTGGCCGTCGAGTGCGTGGCCGCAGCGAAATCCCGGTCCGTGAGCGCCGCCCGCACCAGCCCCAGGTTCGTCTCGATGCCGTCGACCCGGGTGCGGGCCAGCGCCTCGTCGAGCCGCCGCAGCGCATGCTCACGGTCCGGGCCGTACGCGATGACCTTCGCGAGCAGAGGGTCGTACGACGTCGTCACCTCGGTGCCCGTCTCCACCCAGCCGTCGACCCGCACGCCCGGCGGGAACTCCACCCGCGTCAACAGGCCGGCGCTGGGCCGGTGTTCGCGGCTCGGATCCTCCGCGTAGAGGCGTGCCTCGACGGCGTGGCCGCGCGGTGCGCCCGGGTCGCGTACGACGTCCGTCTCGCCGCGGGCCAGCCGCAGCATCCAGGCGACCAGATCGACGCCGTAGATCTCCTCGGTGACCGGGTGCTCGACCTGGAGGCGCGTGTTGACCTCCAGGAAGTAGGCCTCCTCGCGGGCGGCGTCGTAGACGAACTCGACGGTTCCGGCGGAGCGGTAGTCGACCGAGGCGCACAAGTCACGTGCGGATGAGGCGAGTCGATCCCGCACACGGTCCGGCAGCCCGGGTGCGGGCGCCTCCTCCAGCACCTTCTGGTTGCGCCGCTGGAGGGAGCAGTCCCGGTCGCCGAAGGTGACGACCTTCCCCGTTCCGTCGCCGAAGACCTGCACCTCGACATGGCGGGCGTGCTCGACGAGCCGTTCGAGGAAGACACCCGCGGAGGAGAAGGACGCGGCGGCGACGCGCTGCACCCGCTCCCAGGCGTCGGTCAGTTCGTCGGCCGAGCGACATGCCGACATGCCGATACCGCCGCCTCCGCCGGTCGCCTTGAGCATGACGGGAAAGCCGATCGCCCGGGCCGCGTCCAGGGCCTCCGCGACCGAGCCCAGCAACCCCGTGCCCGGCGCCAGCGGCACCCCGGCCGCCTCGGCCGCCGCCCGTGCCGTGTGCTTCGCGCCGAACAGCTCCAGCTGCTCCGGCGTCGGCCCCACGAACACGATCCCGGCGTCCTCGCAGCGCCGCGCGAACGCCGCGTCCTCGGACAGGAAGCCGTACCCGGGGTGGATCGCGTCCGCGCCGGTGTCCTTGGCGGCCTTCAGCACCAGGTCCGCGTCGAGGTACGACTCCTTCGCGGGTGCCGGGCCCAGCCGTACCGCCGTGTCTGCGAGCCGGACATGGGGTGCGCCGCGGTCGGCGTCGGAGTACACGGCGACCGTGCGCAGGCCGAGTTCACGGGCGGCACGGATGACACGTACGGCGATCTCGCCTCGGTTGGCGACCAGCAGCGTGTCGAAGCTCATGCGCCGGCCTCTTGGGGAGCGGATCCGATCGTCATCTCCACCGCGGTCGGCTCGAAGCCGTTGCAAGGGTTGTTGATCTGCGGGCAGTTGGAGACCAGGACCAGCACGTCGCGTTCCGCGCGCAGGGTGAGGGAGAGGCCGGGTGCCGAGATGCCGTCGACGATGCCGAGCGTGCCGTCCTTCTCGACCGGCACGTTCATGTACCAGTTGATGTTGGAGACCAGATCCCGCTTGCCCAGCCCGTACTTCGAGCCCTCCGCGAGGAAGTTGTCCACGCACGCGTGCTGCGACCACGTGTGATGGCCGTACCGGAGGGTGTTGGACTCCTTGGAGCAGGCGCCGCCGACCGTGTCATGCCGGCCGACGTCGTCGGCGACCACGCTCATCAGCGGTGTGTGTTCGTTGGACATGAGCACACTGCCGGTGGTGAGGAAGAGGTTCCGCTGCGCCTGGATCGTGTCGGGCGCGCTGTAGCGGACCGAGGTGTCATGGGCGTCGTACACCAGGAAGTCGACGGCCTGATTGCCGTGCAGGTCGGTGATGGTCAGGGTCTCGCCGGCGCGGACGACGGACGACCAGGCGGCGCGGGCCGGAACGACGGTCGTGCTCGTGCTCATACGAGCCCCCTCGCGGCAAGGAATTCGGCGGTGTTCAGGAAGGCCCGGCGGCCCTCGGGGGAGGCGTCCCACAGCGGGTTGTCGGCCCTGGTGGGCTCGGCGCGCCAGGCGAGGACCTCCAGCGGGGTGCTGACGTAGTCGTCCCGCGGATCGACCGGGTGGGGCACATTGGCGATCAGTACGGTGACGTCCTGCTCGGCGCGCAGCGTCACACTGCCGCCCGGTCCTGCCGAACCGGTGAAGTCGAGCGCGCCGTCCTCGCGCACCTCGACGCCCTGGAAGAAGGAGAGCGACGGCGGCAGATCGCGCGGCTGAAGGCCGTTCTTCGCGGCGGCCAGCTTGAGGAGTTCACGTCCGGCCGGTGAGCCGGACTGCGGGGTGCCGTCGCCGTACCGCTCGGTGTTCCGTACGAGGGTGGAGGTGCCGCACAGCGCGTCGTGCCGCCCTGAGGTGTCGGCGACGAGCGAGGCGAGGACCCGGCCCTGGTCGGAGAGGAGCAGCAGGCCCTCGCCGAGGTAGGCGTTCCACTGCACCTTGACGGTGTCGGCGACGTTCAGCCGCTCCCAGGGCCGGTCGGCGACGTACAGCAGCAGATGCGCGCAGGCGTCGCCGCGCAGGTCGGTCAGTCGCAGCTCGGTGCCGCGGGCCAGCACGCGGTGGGTGTAGTTGCCGCCCGCCACCGTCTCCGCCCACACCAGGTGGCCCGCCTCGCAAGGCGGCGCCGGCCAGGTGCCGGCCGGGATGACGGGCATGGTCTCGGTCTGCGCGCCCTCCTGGGCGCGCGCATGTGCGCGGGCTCCGTAGGTGGTCGCTGTCGCCTTCCCCGTCGTCATCGCGGACCTCCGGCTCGGGTGTCTTGATTTCCGTCGCTTCATTTCTGTCGCTTGACAGAAATTAGGCACCGGGCGCGTCACCGGCATTGCCCGGCTGTTGCCGCCTGGTTACCCGTTCCTCACGGAGATCACGACCTGCGCCGATGTGCGAGGATCGACCGCATGGGCACGAGCAGGGGTCGACGCGTCGGCAGACCGCGGGCCGCGCAACGGCCCGAGAGCGGGCTCGAGCCGCGGGACGAACTGCTCGCGGCCGCCGCCGAGTTGTTCACCACGCGCGGCTATGCGGCCACCACCACGCGGGCCGTCGCCGAGCGCGCGGGCATGCGGCAGGCGTCCATGTACCACTACGTCTCCGGCAAGGAGGAGCTGCTCGCCGCGCTCCTGGAGTCCACGGTCGCTCCGTCGCTGGCCTACGCGCGTGAACTGCTCGCCGACTCGGCCGAGGACCCGACCCCGGCCGAGGACCGGCTCTGGGAGCTGTGCCGCGCCGACGTGGAACTGCTGTGCAGCGGCCCGCACAATCTCGGTGGCCTCTATCTGCTGCCCGAGGTGCACGCCGAGCGGTTCGCCGGCTTTCATGCCGTGCGCGCCGAACTCAAGGACGCCTACCGGCAGTTGCTCGCCGCCACGGCCGCCGGCGGTGCGCTCGCCAAGAGCGACTTGGAGCTGCGGACGGATCTGCTGTTCGGGTTGATCGAGGGCGTGATCCTGGTCCGCCGCTCCGAGCCCGAGCGCCCCGTCTCGGTGTTCGCCGAGGCCACGGCGGATGCGGCGCTGCGGATCGCCGGGGTCTGAGCGCCGCCCACGGAAGGTGATCTTCACCCGTCACGGTGAGTGGTTTTCGTACGTCCGTACGCCGTCACGCACCGTGTGCGAATGATCTCTGAGCGTGCAAATGGGGCTGAGAATACTCGCGTCCTGTGCCCCATTTCAGGTGCTTGCTGAATATGACACAGCGATGATCCGGTCGGACTAAGCTCGCCCGCAGCGCACCGAGTTGGCACATATTCGTGCGCTTGTTCCCAAACATGCAAAAAATCCCGACAGTTCCATGACGTACCCACTGCAAGCTCCCCCGATACCCCGCCGATTCATTTCAGAGGGCCTACATGGTGAGTGTCCAAGCTCCTCCCGCCTCTCCGCCCCGTCGACGTGAACTGCCGTACGCGCGCGTGCTGTTGCTGCCGGCCATACTGATGGCCGCGGCGACCGGAGCCGCCGTCGCCCTGGTGACGGTGCCGGCCCGGGTGGCCGTCGGCCTGTGCGGTGCCGTCGCCACACTGCTGGTGATCGCGACGGCAGCCGAAGCGGTGCGCCGCGGCCGTGCCCTGCGGGACCTGCGCACGGAGTACGCCGGTCACCGCGCGTATCTGGAACGGCGGCTCGCCGCCCGCGACGAGGAGATGTACCGCCT
The DNA here is from genome assembly GCF_044593495.1 of Streptomyces sp. NPDC051963. Lineage (NCBI taxonomy): Bacteria > Bacillati > Actinomycetota > Actinomycetes > Kitasatosporales > Streptomycetaceae > Streptomyces > Streptomyces sp. NPDC051963. The sequence goes on from NZ_JBIUCC010000010.1 coordinate 31,357, forward strand.
CGCGCAGGAGATCGTGCCCGCCGCCATCTACCGGCTGCGACACGGCAACGCCCCCTTCGAGGTGATTCGCGACCTCGGTCTCATCGACCCGTCGTATCGCGAACTCCCCGAATCCCAGGTGCTGTTGATCAGGTCGATGCTCGAACTGGTCGACTTCGAGGAGACCCTGCGCGACTCCGCACAGCGCTCCTTCGTCAACATCGCCCGCCGCGTCCAGGCCATCGTCCACCAGCAGAACGTGGAACTGCGGGAGATGGAGGAGGACCACGGGCGCAACCCCGAGGTCTTCGACGACCTGCTCCGCATCGACCACGGCACCGCGCTGATCGGCCGCCTCGCCGACTCCATCTCCGTCCTCGGCGGCGGCCGCCCGGGCCGCCAGTGGCCCGAACCCGTACCGCTGTACAGCGTGCTGCGCGGCGCCATGTCCCGGATCCTGGAGTACCGGCGCATCTCGCTGGACGTCATCGCCAAGGTCAACATCCGCGGCATCTCCATCGAGCCGGTCATCCACGCCGCCGCCGAACTCCTCGACAACGCCACCCGCTACTCCCCGCCGCAGACCAAGGTGCACGTCAACGCCGTCGAGGTGCAGACCGGCGTCGCCATCGAGATCGAGGACGCCGGCGTCAGCCTCAGCGAGGAGGCCCGCGCCCGGGTCGAGGCCATGCTGGAACGCGCCAAGGCCAGCGCCGACCTCCAGGACCTCGGTGAGAGCCCGCGTCTCGGCCTCGCCGTCGTCGGCCGGCTCTGCGCGCGGTACGACATGCAGGTCTCGCTGCGCACCTCGGCGTACGGCGGTGTGCGCGCCATCCTGGTGGTGCCGCGCGCGATGATCACCGAGGAACCCGCCTCCGCCTACGCACACGGCATCGGCGCGGCCGCGGTGCCCAAGCCCGAACTCGGCGCGCTCGAAGGACCCAAGCGCAAGGAGAAGCGGCGCCGTCCCACCAGCCCCAAGATCCCCGCGTCGGTCTCCATGGAGGACGACATCCCGGAGGTCACCGAGTGGACCGCCCAGGGCCTGCCGCAGCGCCGCAGCCGGGTCAAGATCCCGCTCAGCCAGCGGCTCGCCGAGCAGGCCGCCTTCGAGCGCGCCGAGCAGGAGGCCCGGGAGGCCGGGAGGGCCGGGGAGTCCGTCTGGACGACGGCGCCCGAGCCGGAGCCCGAGCCGGAGGAGAAGGACGAGCCCGTACCCGGCCAGTGGGTCGAGGCGTTCTGGAACGGACTCAAGCGCGACCCGGACCCCACCGCATCCGCCCAGCCGACCAATGAGCCGGCCCACGCCCCGGCCGACGACGAGGGAGACCTCAAGTGATCCAAGCGCGAGCCAACTTCGACTGGATGCTCAAGGATCTCGCCGACGGCGTACCCGGCATCGAGATGATCGTGGTGCTTTCCGCCGACGGCCTGCGCATCGCCCGCCACGGCGGCGACCCGGACGCGGCCGACCGCGTCGCCGCGGCCTGTGCGGGCCTCCAGAGCCTGGCGGGCGCGGTCGCCCAGGAGATCCCGGGCAGCGACGGCAAGATGAAGATGGTCCTCATCGAGATCAACGGCGGCTACTTCTATCTGATGGCCGCCGGCCCCAACGCCTATCTCGCCGTTCTCTCCGACATCATTGCCGAGCCCGGCCTGATGAGTAACCGCATGGCCGATCTCGTCGTCCGCATCGGCGCCCATCTCACCAGTCCGCCCAGGCGCAACGGGCAGACCGTATGACTCCTCCGCAACGCCGACGCCGATTTCCCAAGGCGGAACCACCACCTCCGCCGCCGCGACCCGAGGGCGGCGGCCAGAAGGTCGTGAAGAAGGTCGAGCGGCTGTACGTGATCTCCGGCGAGGACGGCGCCCGCGCCCCCCTCGACCTGGTCACGTTAATCGTGGCGTGCGCCGATCCGCCGGCCTCCTCCACACCCGAGCAGACGGCGCTGCTCCGGCTGTGTACCGCCCCACTGTCCGTGGCCGAGCTCTCGGCCTATCTCAACCTGCCGTTCAGCGTGATGACGGTGCTGCTCACCGAGTTGCTGGCGGCCGATCTGGTACAGGCGCGCGCCCCCATCGTGCGGCAGTCGGTCGCCGACCGTTCCCTTCTCGAAGCGGTGATGCATGGACTTCAAAAGCTCTGACACGATCCCGGGCCCACGCACCGAGGACCATCTGCCGCACACGGCCCAGGCCGCGGTGAAGATCGTGATCGTCGGCGGCTTCGGTGTCGGCAAGACGACCATGGTCGGTTCGGTCAGCGAGATCAGGCCGCTGACCACCGAGGAGACCATGACGCAGGCCGGTATCGGCGTCGACGACAACTACGGCTCCGAGACCAAGACGGCCACCACCGTGGCGATGGACTTCGGCCGTATCAGCATCACGGACCAGCTCGTGCTGTACCTCTTCGGCACCCCCGGCCAGGAACGCTTCTGGTTCCTGTGGAACGGCCTGTTCGAAGGGGCACTGGGCGCCGTCGTGCTCATCGACACCCGCCGGCTCGAGACCAGCTTCGACGTCATAGGGCGTCTCGAGGAGCGCGGCGTGCCCTTCGTCGTCGCCGTCAACTCCTTCCCGGACGCGCCCCGTTACCCCTTGGCCGACCTGCGGGCCGCGCTCGACCTGCCCGCGGAGATCCCCATCGTGGAGTGCGACGCACGCCGCCGGGCCTCCAGCCGGGACACCCTCATGACCCTGATGCGCTTCCTGCACTCGCTCGCGATGACGGGCGCGCTCACCTGACCGCCGTATCCGCCACTCCCGGACATCGAAGACCCGGACATCGAAAAACCCGGACATCGAAAACCCTGGACATCGGAACCCCTTTCGGAGCGACCCCTGTGACGCCTGAATCCCACTCCCTGGCCGGCCCGCACGACCCGATCGCCGCCCCGCCCCCGGGCTGCCCCGCACACGGCGCCGGCCCCGGGGGAATGCACCGGCTCTACGGTCCCGAGGCGACGGACCTGGGTGCCCTGTACGAGCAACTCCGCGACGAACACGGCACGGTGGCCCCCGTGCTGCTCCACGACGACGTGCCGATGTGGGTGGTCCTCGGTCACACCGAGAACCTGCACATGGTGCGCACGCCCTCGCAGTTCTGCCGGGACAGCCGTACCTGGACCCCGCTCGTGGAGGGCATGGTCAAGCCCGACCACCCGCTGATGCCGCACATCGCCTGGCAGCCCATCTGCTCCCATGCCGAGGGCGACGAGCACCAGCGGCTGCGCAGCGCCGTCACCGGCGCCATGTCGACCATCGACCACCGCGGCATCCGCCGGCAGATCAACCGCTACACCCAGCGCCTCGTCAACGACTTCTGCGGGAAGGGCAGGGCCGACCTGGTCAGCCAGTTCTCCGAGCATCTGCCGATGGCCGTGATGTGCGAGGTTCTCGGCATGGCCGAGGAGTACGACGACCGCATGGTGCAGGCCGCCCGTGACGCGCTCAAGGGCACCGAGACCGCGATCGCCAGCCACGGCTACGTGATGGACGCCCTGAGCCGGCTCACCGCCGCCCGCCGCGCCAGGCCGATGGAGGACTTCGCCAGCCACCTCATCACCCACCCGGCGCGGCTGACGGACGACGAGGTCAGGGAGCATCTGCGCCTGGTGCTCTTCGCCGCCTACGAGGCCACGGTCAACCTGCTGTCCAACGCGCTGCGGATGGTGATCACCGACCCGCGCTTCCTCGCCCAGCTCAACGGCGGCCAGATGACCGTGCCCGAAGCGGTCGAGCAGTCCCTGTGGGACGAACCGCCGTTCAGTACCGTCTTCGCCTACTTCGCCAAGCACGACACGGAGTTGGGCGGCAAGCGCATCCGCAGGGGCGACGGACTGCTCTTCGCCCCGGCGCCGGGCAACGTCGACCCGCGTATGCGCCCCGACCTCTCCGCCCATATGCAGGGCAACCGTTCGCACCTCGCGTTCGGCGGCGGCCCGCACGAATGCCCCGGCCAGGACCTCGGCCGCGCCATCGCCGACGTCGGCGTCGACGCGCTGCTGCTACGACTGCCGGACGTCCAACTCGACTGCGAGGAGGACGAGTTGCGGTGGACGGAGTCGATCGCCTCCCGTCACCTGGTCGAGCTGCCGGTCCGGTTCGCACCGAAGCCGCAGCAGGACGTGATGCAGAAGCCGAGCCACGCCCCGGTCCCGCAACAGCGCGCCGACAGCTGGCAGATCGGCACGCTCCCGCCCCAACCGGCCCCGCCCGCCCCGGCACCGGTCCCCACCACCCCCGCCGAACCCCAGCCGACGGCCACGACTCCCACCGAACCGACCCACCGTCCGAGCGCCTGGCGCCGCTTCCTGCGCTGGTGGAGCGGCACCTGACGGACCCCGCCGGCCCGCAGCCGGCGAACCGCCCGTCCGGCGGAGCCCTAACTCCCCGTCCACGTGTCGTACGAAGCCCACGCCTCGAGCGTCCGCCCGCTGCGGAAGACATGCTCGACCCCGGTGACCGGATCGGTGAACTCCAGTGCCCGCGCCAGCAGTTGGAGCGGGCGCCGGAAGTCGCCGGCCGGCACGGGGGCGGTCACCTCCGGGTAGAGCGGATCGCCGAGGATCGGCACCCCGAGCGTGTTCATGTGGACGCGCAGCTGATGGGTCTGGCCGGTGCTCGGCGTGAGCCGGTACCGGCCCAGCCCGTCCGCACGCCGCTCGATCAGCTCGACGCGGCTGACGGCGTTCACCTCGCCGGCGACCTCCCGTGCGGCCGGCACCCCGCGCTCCTTGAGGATCCGGCTGCGCACGGTCCGGGGCAGGGTGAGCCCGGCATCGTACGGGGCCACGGCCTCGTACTCCTTGCGCACCCGCTTGTCGCGGAACAGTGCCTGGTAGGCGCCGCGCTCCTGAGGCCGCACCATGAACAGGACGATCCCCGCGGTGAGCCGGTCGAGCCGGTGCGCGGCGCCCAGCGACTCGATGCCCAGTTCCCGCCGCAGCCGTGCCAGGGCGGTCTCGGTGACATGGCTGCCGCGCGGCGTGGTGGCCAGGAAGTGCGGTTTGTCGACGACCACGATGTGCTCGTCCCGGTACACGACCTCCAACGGGAACGGCACCCGCACCTCGGCCGGCAGCTCCCGGTGGAACCACACGAACATCCCCGGCACATAGGGCGCGTCGGCCGCCACGGCCCGTCCGTCCGCCCCCACGATCAGCCCGTCGCCGAACATCCCGTCGACCACCCCGGACCCCGCCCCGGACAGCCGCTCCACAAGATGCTCGCGCACCGTGGCCCACGGCCCTTCGACGGGCAGCCGCACCCGCACCGCGTCCACCCCGTCGCGCTGCGGCAGGGGGGAGGACGGGATCGGGGTCTTGCGTCTCACCCGGTCAAGCCTACGAGACCGCCGTTGCCGTACGGCTCTTGTGGATGCGGTACGCCGCACCCGCCACCACGGTCACCGCGAGGAACAGCACCGTGAACCACTGGAAGTACCAGTGCCCGCCCGCCGGGTCGTACACCGCGGCCCGCGGCCACGCCAGGTTGACCGTCATGAACAGGCCGTACACCAGCGCGAGGGCGTTGACCGGGATGCCCCAGCGGCCGAGGGAGAACAGGGGGGTGCCCCTCTCGTCGGTGCCTTCGGCGGTGAATTCGCCGCGGAGCCGACGGATCAGCAGCGGGCCGGTGACCATCGCGTAGGCGAGGTACAGCATCACGATGCAGGTGGTGCCGATGGCCAGGAACGCCTCCGGGGAACCGAAGTTGAGCAGCAGCAGCGCGGCCGCGAGCACGCCGACCACCAGGGCGGGCGCCATGGGCATACCGGTGCGCGGGTTGACCTTCGCGAGGCTTGCGGCGAAGGGCAGCTGGCCGTCGCGGGCCATGGAGAACAGCATGCGGGAGGCCGCCGTCTGGATGGCCAGGGTCGCCACGGTGATCGCCACCACCACATCGACCAGCAGGGCCCGCCCGACGCCGTCGCCCAGGCTGCTGGTGAGGACGTAACTCATGCCCTCGATGCCGAGCCGGCCGTCGGTGAGGCTGGGCGCGGCCAGCAGTCCGCCGAGGATGATCAGGCCGCCGAGCAGGCCCGCCGAGGCGAGCGCGGTGAGGATCGTACGGGGAGCGGTGCGCCGCGGCCGGCGTGTCTCCTCGCTCATCTCGCCGGCGCTGTCGAACCCGATCATCACGTACGCCGCCGTGAACGAGCCCACCAGCAGGGCCCCCACCAGACCCGACTCGGCGGCGGTCCCGGTCTCGAAGGTGATGCCCGGGGAGCGCTCGGAGTGGGTGAGCAGCAGGACGATGATGAGGACGGCGCCGATGATCTCGGCGGTGACGCCGACGCGGTTGACCAGCGACAGCACTCGGTTGTCGAGGATGTTCACAAAGGTCGTCAGGGCCAGCAGGATCACACCGAGAAGCGCCGCGTTGGCCGCGCCGCTCGCCGAGGTGGGCGCCGGGTCGTCGCCGATCAGCTGGAAGCCGGACCAGATCGCGGGCATGACCACCTGGAGGGCGAGCGCCGCCGCGGCGACGACCACGATCTGCCCGATGACCATGATCCAGCCGGCGAACCAGCCGAAGGTGAGGTTCGACAGACGCGAGGACCACTGGTAGATCGCACCCGAGATCGGATAGCGCGCGGCCAGCTCCGCGAAGCAGGCGGCCACCAGCAGCTGCCCGAGCAGCACCGCCGGCCAGGCCCAGAAGAAGACGGGGCCGCCGAACGCGTACCCGAACGCGAAGAACTGGAAGACGGTCGTCAGTACGGAGATGAAGGAGAACCCGGCCGCGAACGAGGCGTACTCGCCGAGGCTGCGGTGCAGCTCCTGGGGGTAGCCGAACTCGGCGAGGGAGCGGTCGTCGGACGACTCCGGCGGGTCCGGGCGTACGTCGGAGGGGGCGGTGGTCACGAGCGGCACCTGCCTTCGGCGCGGAAGCGACGGGGATTCCTGTCGGATGACAGAAATTAGGGAGGGCCTGTTTCGGGAGCGTCACTTAGGCATGTCCACGGCGAACCCAAATACTCACGCCCTTGCCGTGCGCGCCGGGTCGCGATACATCGTGTGTGTTGACGGTTCCTGATGCCTCGCGATATGTTCGGCCACGGATATTCGGAAACGAGGTGGACGCCATGGCGAGGAAGCGCCGCAAGCTCAGCAACCCGTTGGCGCTCGCCGTGATGACGACCCTCCTTCAGAAGCCGATGCATCCGTACGAGATCGCCCAGACCCTGCGCAGCCAGGGCAAGGACGCCAGTACGAAAACCAACTACGGCTCGCTCTACACGGTCGTGCAGAACCTCGAGAAGCACGGCTTCGTCGAGGTGACCGGTGTGGAACGCCAGGGCAACCGCCCCGAGCGCACGGTGTACGGGCTCACCGAGGCCGGGCGTGAGGAGATGACCGAGTGGCTCTCCGACCTGCTGGCCATCCCGGCGAAGGAGTACCCGATCTTCGAGACGTCGCTCTCGCTGATGGCGGCGCTGCCTCCCGACGAGGTGGTGCGGCTGCTGGAGATGCGGCTGAGCTCGCTGGAGGTGCAGGTGGCGAGTGGCCGGGGGGCGCTCGAGAAGCTCTACGAGACGTTGCCGAGGCTCTTCCTCGTCGAGGTCGAGTACCAACTGCACATGGTCGAGGCGCAGGCCGACTGGATCCGCGGCTTCCTCGACGAGGTCAGGAAGGGCTCGCTGCCCGGCGTCGAAGGATGGCGGTACTACCACGAAACGGGGGAGCTGCCACCGGAGTTCACGTAAGGACGTAACGAGAAGAACCCCGGCAGGGCTGTTGCAGCAGCCCGCCGGGGTCACGAACCCCGAACCGACTCCGCCGTGCAGCGCAGCCAGGCCATCGAGGTGCGGCACACTCAGGATAGCCCGGCGCTCTGCACGCGGATCAGTTGTCATCCGCTCACTCAGGAGAGCTGTCGTGATGAGTAGCAGTACACGTGCGCCCGCAGTGCGGGCGCACGACCTGATCAAGACCTACCCCGGCGAGGTCACCGCCCTGGGCGGCATGGACCTCACCGTCGAGCCCGGCACCGTCTTCGGCCTCCTCGGGCCCAACGGCGCCGGCAAGTCCACCACCGTCAAGATCCTCACCACCCTGGCCCGCCCCGACTCGGGCACCGCCACCGTCGCCGGGCACGACGTGCTGCGCCACCCCGACCGGGTGCGCCGCGCGATCGGTGTGGTCGCCCAGAACTCCGGCGCCGACCCGGTCGCCACCGGCCGTGAGAACCTCCAACTCCAAGGCAGGCTCTACGGCTTGAAGGGCGCCGCCCTGAACCGTCGGGTGGACGAGCTGCTGGACCGCTTCCAGCTCGCCGACGCCGCCCGCCGCCCGGTCAAGGGCTACTCCGGCGGTATGCAACGCCGCCTCGATGTCGCCCTCGGCCTGGTGCACCGGCCCGAGGTGCTCTTCCTCGACGAGCCCACCACCGGCCTCGACCCGGAGGCCCGCACCGCGATGTGGGACGAGATCGCCCGGCTCGCCGGCGACGAGGGCCTGACCATCCTGCTCACCACCCACTACCTCGAAGAGGCCGACCGGCTCGCCGAGCGCATCGCGATCGTCGACCGTGGCCGGATCGTCGTGGAGGGCACCCCGCACTCCCTCAAGGGCGAACTCCGCGGCGACGCCGTCCACATGGAACTGCGCACACCGGTCGGCGAAGCCGGTCGTACGCTGCTTCAGGCCGCCCTCGGTGAACTGCCGGGCCTGCACGAGGTGCTGGTCGACGGGCACCGGATCAGTGTCCGCGCCGACGACGGGGCGGCGGCGATGCCCGAACTGCTGGGGGCACTCGCGCGAGCCGGGGTCGCTGTCGCCGCCGCGACGGTCGCGCGTCCCTCCCTCGACGACGTCTATCTGCGGTACGCGGGCCGCCGTTACTCCGAGGCCGACGGCACCGGTGACCTTCTCGTGGCCGGAGGTGTGCGATGAGCACCGCGGTGTCCCAGACCTGGTACATGACCCAGCGTCAGCTGATGGTGTTCGCCCGCCAGCCCGCGTACGCGATCATCACCCTCATCCAGCCGGTGATCTGGCTGTTCCTGTTCGGCAACCTCTTCAAGAAGGTCGTCGAACTGGGCGGCTTCGGCACCACCTCGTACCTCGACTACCTGGTGCCGGGCGTGGTCGTGATGAGCGCGCTCAGCTCCAACCTGTGGGCGGGCATGGGCACGCTGGAGGAGATCCAGCGCGGCACGCTCGACCGCTTCCTGACCACGCCGGTCAGCCGGGCCGCGCTGATGAACGGGAACGTCGTCAACAACGGCCTGGTCACCGCCCTGCAGTCGGTCATCATCGTGCTGCTCGGCCTGCTGGGCGGCGCCGACTACCCGGGCGGCATCGGCGGCATCCTGGTGCTGATCCTCGCCTCCGTGCTGCTGGGCACGGTTTTCGGGGCGCTGTCCAACGCGCTCGGCATGCTGGTGCGGCAGCGGGAGTCGATCATCGGCATCAACACCTTCCTGCTGCTGCCGCTGACCTTCCTGTCCAGCGCGTTCATGGCGCCCGCCCAGATGCCCGGCTGGATGCGGCACATCGCCGACTTCAACCCGCTCAACTGGGCGATGGTCACGGGCCGTTCGGCCATGGCCGACTCGCCCGACTGGGGTGACGTACTCAGCCGCGGCGGCGCGCTGCTGGCGCTCGCGGTCGCGGCGGTGTGGCTGTCGATCCGGACGTTCCGGTCCTACCAGCGGTCGGTCTGACGGCCTTCCGGTTGGACGAGCGGTCGGTCTGACGGTGACGGCCTTCGGTTCGACGAGCGGTCGGTCTGACAACACAAAGGCGGCCCGCGCTCTCAACGCGCGGGCCGCCTCCGTACGTTGTCACGCCGCGGGCGACGCGCCTTCCTGCTCCGCCTCGATGCGCGCGTTCCAATCCCGCTTCGACGCCTGCCAGCCGTCCTCGTTGTGGCCGAGCCGCCAGTAGCCGGAGATCGAGAGGTCCTCGCGCGCGATCTGCCGCTCGACCCGCAGCAGTGCGCGCAGCTCCTTCACGCAGGCCGCCTCGCCGTGGACGAAGGCGTGCAGTCGGCCCTCCGGGAACTCCAGTGCGCGGACCGCCTCCACGAGTGCCTCGCCGACGGGCCGGGCGCCGCGGTGCAGCCAGACGACCTCCACGTCCGAGTCGATCTTCTGCTCCTCCTCGGGGCCGGAAACCTCCACGAAGGCATGGGCTCGGGCGCCGGCGGGCAGCGCCTCCAGGGAGCGGGCGATGGCGGGCAGTGCGCTCTCGTCGCCCACGAGCAGATGCCAGTCGGCGTCCGTGTCGGGGGCGTAGGCGCCGCCCGGACCCATGAACAGGACGGTCTCGCCGGGCTGTACGCGCACGGCCCAGGGGCCCGCGAGGCCCTCGTCGCCGTGGATCACGAAGTCCAGGGACATCTCGCGGTGTTCGGCGTCCCAGTGGCGCACGGTGTAGGTCCGGGTGACCGGCCACTGCTCGCGCGGGAACTCCTCGCGGATGCGCTGCATGTCGAAGGGCTCGGGGTAGGTCACGCCCTCGGCCGGGAACAGGATCTTGACGTAGTGGTCGGTGCAGGTGTCCGCCGCGAACTCGGCCAGTCCGTCGCCGCCGAGCACCACGCGCTGCATGTGCGGGGTGAGCCGTTCGGTACGGACGACCTGCGCGGCATGGGGCTTACGCGGCTTGCGGTCCGGACGCTCTGCCATGACGACCTCCGTGCTCCATTGCTTAGGCTTACCTAAGTTAGCATCTTCCCCCAGTTAACACCCAGCTCATGATGTTTTGATGAGCGCACGCCCCCGGAATCGTCACGTCCCGAGCGTCGTGAGCAGCCGCTGCAGTGAACCGCCCAGCCCCCAGCGCACCGCCAGCGCGTCCAGCGCCGCCGAGTCCCGCGGTGTACGCGGCACCGCCGTGTCGACATCCGGCAGCGGGACGTCGCCCGCGACCTTCACCACCGTCGGCGCGACCGCGACATACGGCCGCGACTCGTCGAGCCGTTTGCGCTGCGACGGGGTGAGCTTGGCCTTCGGGTCGTCGACCGCGGCCATGATCCCGGCCAGGTCCCCGAACTCGGCGAGCAGCTTGGCGGCCGTCTTCTCACCGATGCCGGGCACACCGGGCAGGCCGTCGCTCGGGTCCCCGCGCAGCGTCGCCAGATCCGCGTACCCCTTTCCGTCGACGCCGTACTTCTCGCGCAGCCACGCCTCGTCGGTGAGCTGGAGCGTGCCCACGCCCTTGAGCGGGTACAGAACGCGCACCCCGCGCGCGTCGTCCACCAGCTGGTACAGGTCACGGTCGCCGGTGACGATGTCGACCGGGCCGGTGGCGCGGGCGGTGAACGTGCCGATCACGTCGTCCGCCTCGTACCCCTCGACGCCCACGCGGGCGATGCCGAGCGCGTCCAGGACGTCCTCGATGACCGGCACCTGCGGCGACAGCGTGTCGGGCACCTCCTCCTCGTCCGGGCCGGCCTCGCGTTCCTCGGCCACCCGGTGCGCCTTGTACGAGGGGATCAGGTCGACCCGCCACTGCGGCCGCCAGTCGGCGTCCATGCAGGCCACCAGGGCGTCCGGGCGGTGGTCCTTGACCAGGCGGTCGATGAACTCCAGCAGTCCGCGCACGGCGTTCACCGGCGTGCCGTCCGGGGCCTTCACGGAGTCCGGGACGCCGAAATAGGCGCGGAAGTAGAGCGAGGCGGTGTCGAGGAGCATCAGTCGTCCCATCACGCCTCGCAATCATGCCGTACGGCACCGACAGTCACCCGTATGCATCACCCGGATGCCGCGCTCATTGCGAGCACCGCACGCAGGTAAAGGACTTGTGAACTGGAACACTCGTGCGTTTGACCTGTCAAAGCCAGGGCAGGCGCCGCCTCGGAGCGATGCCGGTTGCGCAGTTAAACGTTTGCGCGCGAGCCGCGCCCCATTCCTGGCTGTCGAGCAAAGAGGTACGCGTGTCATCAAGGCTTGAGGCAGAGCATCTGTACAAGGTGTTCGGCAGACGACCGGACGACGCAGTCGAGCGGCTACGGACGGGGGCCGACCGGGACGAGCTGCGCGCCGACGGCACCACCGCCGCCGTGATCGACGCGTCCTTCACCGTGGAACCCGGCCAGATATTCGTCGTGATGGGCCTGTCCGGGTCCGGCAAGTCCACGTTGCTGCGCATGCTCAACGGGCTCCTGGAGCCGACTGCGGGACAGGTCCGGTTCGACGGACAGGACCTGACCGCTCTCGGCGCCCGGGAACTGCGTGAGGTCCGCGCCAACAAGATCAGCATGGTGTTCCAGCACTTCGCGCTCTTCCCGCACCGCAGCGTCCTGGAGAACGCCGCCTACGGACTCGCCGTCCAGGGCGTCCCCCGCGCCGAGCGGGAGAAGCGCGCCACCGAGGCGCTGGAGATGTGCGGGCTGGCCGGCTGGGAGAAGTCCTGGCCCGACGAGCTGTCCGGCGGTATGCAGCAGCGCGTGGGCCTGGCCCGCGCCCTGGCCACCGACGCCGATCTGCTGCTGATGGACGAGTCGTTCAGCGCGCTCGACCCGCTGATCCGCCGTGACATGCAGGACCAGCTCCTGACGCTCCAACAGCGCCTGAAGAAGACCATCGTGTTCATCACCCACGACCTCAACGAGGCCATGCGACTGGGCGACCGCATCGCCGTCATGCGCGACGGCAGCATCGTCCAGATCGGCACCGCCGAGGACATCCTCGTGCGCCCCGCCGACGACTACGTGGCCTCGTTCACCAAGGACGTCGACCGCTCCCGCGTGCTCACCGCGTCCTCCGTCATGGACACGGACCTGCGCGGCGACGAGGCCGACTGCGACTGCGCGACCGCGACGCCCAGCACCCCGTTCCACGAGCTGTGCGCGCTCAGCGCCCGCCTCTCCCACCCCGTCGCCGTGCTCGACGGCAAGCGGAAGCTGGTCGGGGTCGTGCCACGACAGCGGCTCGTCGGCTTCCTCGGTGACGAGACGGGGAGCCCGGCACCGTGCGACTCCCCGCGGGACAAGGGCGGAGAGAAGGTGACGGCCCGTGCCTAGGATCGAGTTCGGCTCCTGGGTCAACGACGCGGTCGACTGGCTCACCACCCACCTGGGATGGCTCTTCGACTTCCTGGAGGAGGTGTTCCGCGGCGCCTACGAGGGTGTCGACGCCGTCCTTCAGGCGCCCGAACCGCTGCTCCTCGCAGGCATCTTCGCAGTGATCGCGTTCTGGCTGCGCGGCACGGTCGCGGGTGTCCTCACCTTCGCGGGATTCGCCTTCATCATCTCCCTGGAGTTGTGGGAGAACGCGATGATGACGCTGTCGCTCGTCTTCGTCGCCACCGTCATCGCCCTCGTCCTCTCGGTCCCGGTGGGCATCTGGGCGGCGCGCTCGAACCGGGTCAGCGCGGTCGTACGGCCCGCCCTGGACCTCATGCAGACGCTGCCGGCGATGGTCTATCTCATCCCGGCGATCCTCTTCTTCGGCAGCGGTGCCGCCGCGGGCATCGTCGCGACCCTGATCTTCGCTCTCGCCCCCGGCGTGCGCATGACCGAGCTGGGCATCCGCCAGGTCGACAAGGAACTGGTCGAGGCCGCCGAGGCGTTCGGCACCACCCCGCGCGACACCCTGCTGCGCGTCCAGTTCCCGCTCGCGCTGCCCACGGTCATGGCCGGCGTGAACCAGGTCATCATGCTCGGCCTGTCCATGGCCGCCATCGCCGGCATGGTCGGCGCCGACGGTCTCGGCGGCGACGTGAACGAGGCCATCGGCCAGCTCAACGTCGGCCTGGGCGCCGAGGCCGGTATCGCCATCGTGATCCTCGCGATCTACCTCGACCGCATGACCAGCGCGCTCGGCACCCAGGTGTCGCCGCTCGGCCGCCGCGCCGCCGCCCGGCTGCGTGCCGCGCAGGGCCTGAAGATCTGGTCGTACCGTCCCCGCCCGGCCGTCGCCATGGTCGGCGTCGTCGTCCTCGCGCTCGTCGCGGGCGGCATGGGCGTCTTCGGCGGGGACAAGAGCGAACCGGTCGCCGCCGACACGAACATCGGTCAGGGCAAGAAGCTCAGCATCGGCTACATCCCGTGGGACGAGGGCGTCGCCTCCACCTATCTCTGGAAGGAGATCCTGGAGCAGCGCGGCTACGAGGTGGAGACCAAGCAGTTCGAGGCCGGACCGCTCTACACCTCGCTCGCCCAGGGCGACGTCGACTTCGAGACGGACTCCTGGCTGCCGGTCACACACGAGCAGTACTGGAAGAAGTACGGCAAGCAGCTCGAAGACCTCGGCTCCTGGTACGGCCCCACCTCCCTGGAGCTGAGCGTGCCCTCCTACATGAAGGGCATCGACTCCCTGGAGGACCTCAAGGGCCAGGCGTCGAAGTTCGGCGGCAAGATCACCGGCATCGAGTCCAGCGCCGGCATGATGAGCCTGCTCAAGAGCAAGGTCCTCAAGGAGTACGGCCTCGACAAGGAGTACAAGGTCGTCGACAGCTCCACGCCTGCGATGCTGGCCCAGCTCAAGCGGGCCTACGACAAGCAGGAGCCGATCGTCGTCACGCTCTGGTCACCGCACTGGGCGTACAGCGACTACAAGCTGAAGAAGCTCGAGGACCCGAAGGGCGCCTGGGGCTCGGGCGACGGCGTGCACACCCTCGCGCGCAAGGGCTTCGCCAAGGACAACCCGGTCGTCGGCGAGTGGCTGAAGAACTTCAAGCTGACCGAGGACCAGCTCACCGGCCTGGAGTCGGAGATCAACAAGGCCGGCCAGGGCAAGCAGCAGGAAGCCGTGCGCACCTGGCTGAAGGCCAACCCCGGTGTCGTCGACAAGCTGGCCCCGGTGAAGAGCACCACGACCCCGGCCGAGGCCAAGCGTCCCGTGGACGTGGCCTGGTTCCCCTGGGACGAGGACGTCGCCGTCACCTACCTCTGGAAGAACGTCCTGGAGCGGCGCGGCTACAAGCTGAACCTCAAGCAGATGGACGTCGGCCCGGTCTACACCGGCCTGGCCTCGGGCGACCTCGATCTCAACTTCGACGCGTGGCTGCCGTACGCACAGTCCCAGTACTGGGACAAGAGCAAGGACAAACTCCACGACCTGGGCACCTGGTACGAGCCCACGTCACTGGAGGTCGCCGTGCCCTCGTACGTGAAGGGCATCGACTCCCTGGAGGACCTCAAGGGCAAGGCCGACACCTTCGACGGGAAGATCATCGGCATCGAGCCCGGCACCGGGGAGATGAACCTCCTCAAGACCAAGGTGCTGCCCGGGTACGGCCTCGACAAGGAGTACGACGTCGTCGACGGCTCCACACCGGCGATGCTGGCCGAGCTCAAGCGGGCCTACGCCAAGCAGGAGCCGATCGCCGTCGTCCTCTGGTCGCCGCACTGGGCGTACAGCGAGTACAAGCTGACCAAGCTCGCCGACCCGGACAAGTACTTCGGCGAGGGCAACACGATCCGCACCATCTCCAACAAGGCGTTCCCCGGGCAGTACCCGCAGCTCACGAAGTGGATCAAGAACTTCAAGATGAGCGAGGACGAGCTCGGCTCGCTGGAGCAGGAGATCAAGAACCGCGGCCAGGGCCACGAGGAGGAGGCCGTCGCCGCCTGGCTCAAGGAGCACCCGGACATGGTGAACCGGATGACCCCGGCCGCGTAGCCGCCGACCCGGCGCGCACCCCGGCCACCTGACCGGCCCCGGATGCGCGTCGCCCGAGGGGTGGGCATCGCCGTACGTCTTCCGTGCGTACGGCGAGGCCCACCCCTCGCGGCATTCCCCGGCACGGTCCGGGCCGACCAAAAGAATCCGGACAACCACACAGCGCTACGTCATCACCCGAGCCCGGGAACACCTGGGACTGCGTACGCATTGAACTGAACAGGACCTCTTTCGTGCTGATCGAGGGTCAGGGCGCCGTCCCCGATCCGGACGGTCACCCCGCCCTTCTGGCCAGCCTCTTCGTCCCTAAGGAGGAATCCGCGCCCGCGGAATCCGGAGAGCTGATCTACTGGCGAGAACTGTGGGGTCGTCCGGCACGCTGTGTGTCGGGGATGTGACAGGCGCATAAAACGGTTTGGCGAACATGCGTAGGGTGCAGAGAACTCACCAGAAGGAGTGCGCCCGGACGGCGGTGCACGGGCCGCGGACCGACGAGCCAGAGCGAAGGAGGGAGTCGGAGCGATGGGCGACCACAAAGAACAACCGCTTCGCGTGGGTGCGGCCGTACGGCGGCGGCGCCGTGCGCTGGAACTCACCCTCGCCGTCGTGGCCGAGCGCAGCGGCCTGTCGGTCCCGTTCCTGAGCCAGGTCGAGAACGACCGTGCGCGCCCCAGCAGAAGCTCCCTGGAGAAGATGGCCGACGCCCTGCGCACCACCGCCGTCGAACTCCTCGCCGCCGCCGACCCGGCATGCAGCGTCGACGTGGTGCGCGCCGACGGCGATCCGGGGCCGGAACCCCATGTGCGTTCCCTGGTGCGGGGTCACCACCAGATGCACGCCTCTGAGTTCACCGGCGACCATGACGCACGCCGTGAATTCCAGTACCGCAACGACCAGTTGATGTACGTGGCCGACGGAGTGGTGGAGATCGAGGCGGAGGGCCGCGCCTACCGCCTGGGCCGCGGCGACACCCTGTATCTCACCGGCGGCGTGCGCCACCGCTGGCGCGCGACCGAGCCGGACACACGGGTGGTCGTCGTCGCGGTGGCCGAGCACATCGAGGCGGTCCGGGACCGGCCGCGCCGGTGAGGGTCGTCTCCCTGGTGCCCTCGCTCACCGAGGCGGTGGCCGAGACGCTGCCGGGCGCCCTCGTCGGCGCCACCGACTGGTGCACGCATCCGGCGGACCTGGACGTGACCCGCGTCGGCGGCACGAAGAACCCGGCGATCGGCCGGATCACCGCCCTGCGCCCCGACCTGGTCCTCGCCAACGAGGAGGAGAACCAGGCACCGGACCTGCAAGCCCTGCGCTCCAAGGGGATCGCGGTCCTGGTCACCGAGGTGCGCAGTGTGCCGCAGGCCTTCCGCGAACTGGACCGGATGCTGACCGCCTGCGGAGCGAAGAGCCGCCCCCGCTGGCTGGACGAGGCGGAGACGCTCTGGTCGACGCTCCCGGCCCCGCAGACCCGCACGACGGCGGTCGTCCCCATCTGGCGCCGCCCCTGGATGGTCCTGGGCCGGGACACCTTCGCCGGCGACGTACTGTCCCGCCTGGGCGTGGAGAACCTCTACGCCGCCCACTCCGAGCGCTACCCCCGCATCCCGGTGGCCGAACTGTGTTCGGCGGCGCCCGACTTGGTGGTGCTCCCGGACGAGCCGTACCGCTTCACGGCCGACGACGGTCCGGAGGCCTTCCCGGATCTGCCCTGCGCGCTGGTCGGCGGCCGCCATCTCACCTGGTACGGACCGTCGCTGACCGAGGCGCCACGAGTGCTGGCCGAGGCCCTGCGAGCAGCTCACCGCTGACGAGGCCGCGCACTGTATGCAGCGCGGCCGTGCCCCAGGCGACGACGAGGACGGCGTACAAGCCGATCGCGAGCCACTCGAAGGCGACGAGGCCGGTGTGCCGGGCCAGCGCCTCGCTGCCGGTGACGCAGGTTCCGATGGGAAAGGTGAACGCCCACCAGGTCATGGAGAATCTCATCCCGTCCCGCCGGGCGCGCACCACATGGGCGGACGCGAATACGAACCAGAGCAGCGCGAAGCCCATGACCGGCACGCCGTACAGGACGGCGAGCATCCCGAACCCCTCGCTGTAGGGGGCGGGCACCACACCGGGGGCCACGTCCGCGACGTTGCCGACGGCGGTGGTGGACTGTCCGAGCGGTCCCAGGACGAGGAAGAGCGTGGGCGTGAGGGCGAGCGGCAGCGGCCCTCCGGTGATCAGTCGGCCGAAGATCATCGGCAGCATGAGCAGCGTCGCGAGGAGACTGAGCCCGAACATCGCGAAGCAGCCGAGCAGCAGCGTCTCCTGAGCCTGCCCCGGCGGCAGATGCGGCACGAGGAGCGGCCCGAGCGCGGCCGACACCATGGGCGCGACGACGGGCAGTAGCCACACGGGCGTGGCCTGGTGCGGCTCCACCCGATGCCGTACGGCCATCAGATACGGGACGGCGACGGCGGCCGCGAGCCCGACGACCGTACCGGCGGTGAACAGCACGGCGTCGAGGGCGACGGCCGCGTCCGTCCCGATCCAGTCCCGCCCGACGGTCAGGGCTCCGCCGCCGACGGCCAGCAGAGCCATGGCGAGGCAGCCGTAGAAGGGGACGACGGCCGGGTCGAGGAGATGGGCGCGGGCCTGGTCACGGTGGTAGGTCCAGTGCAGCGCCCGGGCGTGGAGCAGGGCGACGAGCAGGACGAAGGAGAGGGCCCACACCGTCGCGCAGAGGGTGCGCAGGCCGGGGATGCCGGAGAGGGGAGCGGGCAGGGCGGCGCCGGCGGTGGCGACGATGGCGGTGCCCATGACGCAGGCGTACCAGTTCGGTCCGAGGTGACGGACGGCCGTGGCACGTGGAGGCCGTGCGGTGGCACGGGGGAGGGGCTGGGCTGCGGTGACCATGCTGCAACGGTGCCGCCGGGGAACGCCGCCGACCAGGGGGTACGTTTCTATCAGGGCATAAGCTGTATTTATGAGCAGCGCCACGGCAGACCACCACCGTCCACCGGCCGCCCTCGCCCACCGGGTGCCGGACCTGGGAGCCCTGGAGCTGCTGCTGGCGGTGGCACGGCTCGGCAGCCTGGGCGGGGCGGCCCGTGAACTGGGCATCACCCAGCCCGCCGCGAGCAGCCGCATCCGCTCGATGGAACGCCAGCTGGGCGTCGCCCTGGTCGACCGCTCACCCCGCGGCTCCCGCCTCACGGACGCGGGCGCGCTGGTGACGGACTGGGCGCGCAGGATCGTGGAGGCGGCGGAGGCCTTCGACGTGGGCGCGCAGGCCCTGCGGGACCGGAGGGACTCCCGCCTCAGGGTGGCGGCCAGCATGACGATCGCCGAATACCTGCTGCCGGGCTGGCTGCTGGCGCTGCGCGCCGGGCGCCCGGACACGGCGGTGTCGCTCCACGCGGGCAACTCGGCGGCGGTCGCGGAACGGCTGCTCTCGGACGAGGCGGACCTCGGCTTCGTGGAGGGCCTGACCGTCCCGACGGGCCTCGACTCGGTCGTCATCGCCCACGACCACCTGATAGTCGTCACCGCCCCCGACCACCCCTGGGCCCGCCGCCGACGCCCCCTCGCAGCGGACGAACTCGCCGCCACCCCGCTGATCCTCCGCGAGGAGGGCTCAGGAACCCGCCAGGTCCTGGACGCGGCCCTGGGCGGCCTGGCCCGCCCCCTCATCGAACTCTCCTCCACCACGGCGGTGAAGGCCGCGGCGGTGAGCGGCGCTGGCCCGGCGGTGCTCAGCGAGCTGGCGGTCGGCGAGGAACTCTCGATGCGCAGGCTCGTGAGCGTCCCGGTGGCCGAGGTCTCCCTGGCCCGCGACCTGCGCGCGGTCTGGCCGACGGGACACCGCCCGACGGGCCCGGCGAGGGACCTGCTGTCACTGACGCGGCAATCCGGCCCTTCCGGCGTCTGAGGAGCACCCCGCCGCGCGCACCAACGCCTCCACCACGCGCAGATCCTCCCCCATCTCCGGATGCCACTGAACCCCCAACACCCAGCCCCGGGAAGGCAGTTCCACCGCCTCCACGGTCCCGTCCACCGCGTACGCCGACACCACGAGCCCCACCCCGAGCCGGTCCACCGCCTGATGGTGATACGTCGGTACGACCGTCTCCTCCGGGGCGACACCGGCGTACAGCGTCCCCGGCACGGGCTTGACCGAATGCCGCCCGAACACCCCGACCACCTCTGCGTGTCCGTCGAGGTGCTGCACGAGCGTGCCACCGAGGGCGACGTTCAGCAGCTGCATGCCCCGGCAGACGCCCAGCAGCGGGACACGGGCGGCCAGGGCGGCGTCGATCAGCGCCAGCTCCCAGGCGTCCCGCGCCCGCGCCGGCGGCCCGGTCCGGGCGTCGCGCTCGGCGCCGTACCGGACCGGCTCGACATCCGGACCGCCCGCGATCACCAGAGCGTCGATCCGGGCGACCGCCGCGGCGGCCCGCTCCGGGTCGTCCGGCGGGAGCATCGCGGCCAGCCCGCCCGCCGCCTGCACGAGCCGCGGATACCCGGCGGGCAGCAGCGCGGCCTCCAGCTCCCACACGCCCCAGCGCGTCCCGGCCTCCAGATACGTACTGATGCCGATCAACGGCCTGCCGGTCATACGTCCTCCCGCTCCCGCCAATGGATCGCGCTCACACCATTGCCGTAACCACCCGTGAACGGCAAGCCCGCCCTCAGGTCAGGAACCCCCGCAGCAGCGCCGCAGTGCCCCCGCAGTGCTCCCGCATCATCTCCCGCGCCCCGTCCGCGTCCCCGTCCAGCACCGCCTCGACGACTCCGATGTGCTGCCGCTGGGAGTGCTCCAGGTTGCGCACGAGCAGCGGGATGCAGTCCAGCAGGTCGTTCACGGTCGCCCGGACCGCCGCGTACTGCGCGGTCAGCGACGGCGACCCGCACAGGTCGGCGAGGGTGAGATGGAGCAGTGTGTCCAGCCGGCGGTAGTCCGACAGCGGCGCGTCCTGGGTCTGTGCGAGGGCCTCGCGGAGCCGGGCCGCCTGCTCGTCGGTCAGGCCGTGCGCGGCGCACAGGCCGGCCGCGCCCACCTCCAGCACCTCCCGGAAGCGCAGCACGTCCTCGATGTCGACCTCGGCGACCCGCCGCCGCAGCTCGTCCTCGCCGCCACCGTCCCTGCGGGGCAGCACGAAGGTCCCGCCGTAGCGTCCGCGCCGCGACTCGACGAGCCCCTGGTCCTGGAGCACCTTGAGCACCTCGCGCAGCGTGACCCGGCTGATGCCGAGCCGTTCCGCCAGCTCCCGCTCGGCGGGCAGCCGCTCACCGCCGGGCACCAGGCCGAGACGGACGACCTGGAGGATCTGCTCCAGCGCCTCCTCGAAGCCGTTGCCCGCCCGCACCGGCCGTAGCACCGGGGCCAGCCGGTCCGCCGCCGCGCTGTCAGGTTCGACCGGATCGACCGGCATAGGGACGTACCCCCTTCCCAAGCAATGGTTCTCGGCAATACCTTATGGCTCTCGACCTTATGGCCCTCGGCCTGGGCGAAACCAGTGCGCAGCAGCCCGAAGGAGGCCCTTCCCGTGCCAGACCGCACACCACCGCTCGGCATCGAGGAGCTGCACGCCCTCGTCGCGGGCGGTGAGATCGACACTGTCGTCCTGGCCTTCCCCGATATGCAAGGGCGGCTCCAGGGCAAGCGGTTCGCCGCCCGCTTCTTCCTCGACGAGGTCCTCCACCACGGCACCGAGGGCTGCAACTACCTCCTGGCCGTCGACACCGAGATGAACACCGTCGACGGCTACGCCATGTCGTCCTGGGACCGTGGCTACGGCGACTTCGCCATGCACCCCGACCTGAGCACCCTGCGCCGGGTCCCCTGGAACGAGGGCACGGCCATGCTCGTCGCCGACCTCGCCTGGGCCGACGGCTCCCCGGTCGTCGCCGCCCCGCGGCAGATCCTGCGCCGCCAGCTGGACCGGCTCGCCGAACTCGGCCTCACCGCCCAGGTGGGCACGGAGCTGGAGTTCATCGTCTTCAAGGACACCTACGAGCAGGCCTGGGACGCGGGCTACCAGGGGCTGACGCCGGCGAACCAGTACAACATCGACTACTCCGTCCTCGGCACCGGCCGCATCGAGCCGCTGCTGCGCCGCATCCGGAACGAGATGGCGGCCGCCGGCCTGACCGTCGAGTCCGCCAAGGGCGAGTGCAACCCCGGCCAGCACGAGATCGTGTTCCGCTACGACGAGGCACTCGTCACCTGCGACCAGCACGCGATCTACAAGACCGGCGCCAAGGAGATCGCCGCCCAGGAGGGTGTCTCCCTGACCTTCATGGCCAAGTACAACGAGCGCGAGGGCAACTCCTGCCACATCCACCTCTCGCTCACGGACACCGCGGGCAACAACGTCATGCCCGGGGACGGGCCCGGCGGCATGTCCGAGGTGATGCGGCACTTCCTCGCCGGACAGCTGGCCGCGCTGCGGGACTTCTCGCTGCTGTACGCCCCCAACATCAACTCGTACAAGCGGTTCCAGCCGGGCTCCTTCGCCCCGACCGCCGTCGCCTGGGGCCACGACAACCGCACCTGCGCACTCCGGATCGTCGGCCACGGCCGCTCCCTGCGCTTCGAGAACCGGCTGCCCGGCGGCGACGTCAACCCGCACCTCGCGGTGGCCGGGCTGGTGGCGGCCGGGCTGTACGGCGTCGAGCACAAGCTGGAGCTGCCCGATCCCTGCCCCGGCAACGCCTACACCGCCGAGTACGAGCATGTGCCCACCACCCTGCGCGAGGCCGCCGAGCTGTGGGAGAACAGCGCCATCGCCAAGGCCGCCTTCGGCGACGAGGTCGTCGCGCACTACCGCAACATGGCACGCGTCGAACTGGACACCTTCGACGCCGCAGTCACCGACTGGGAGCTGCGCCGCTCCTTCGAACGCATGTGAGGCCCTTCGTGTCCGACCGGCTCCAAGTACTCAACCCGGCCACCGAAGAGGTCGTGGCCACCGTCCCCGCCGCCGACGCGGCCGAGGTGGACCGCGCCGTCGGCCGTGCGATCGTCGCCCAGCGGTCCTGGGCGGCCGTCGCCCCCGCCGACCGGGCCCGGCTGCTGCGCCGCTTCGCCGACGTCGTCGACACCCACGTCGAGGAGTTGGCCCGGCTGGAGGTCCGCGAGGCGGGCCACGTCCTCGGCAACGCCCGCTGGGAGGCCGGCAACGCCCGCGACCTGCTGCTGTACGCGGCCGGCGGCGTCGAACGCCTCCTCGGCAGGCAGATCCCCGTACCGGGCGGCTGGGACGTCACCTTCCAGGAACCCCTCGGCGTGGTCGGTGTCATCGCGCCCTGGAACTTCCCGATGCCCATCGCCGCCTGGGGCTCCTTCCCCGCCCTCGCCGCGGGCAACGCGGTCGTGCTCAAGCCGGCCGAGACCACCCCGCTGACAGCGCTGCGGCTCGCCGAACTCGCGCTGGAGGCAGGCCTGCCGGAGCACCTGTTCCAGGTCGTCCCCGGCTACGGCCACATCGCGGGCCGGGCCCTGGTCGACCACCCCGACGTGGCGAAGATCGTGTTCACCGGGTCCACCCGCACCGGCCGCGAGGTCATGGAGCGCTGCGCCCGCCTGGTCAAGCCGGTCACCCTCGAACTCGGCGGCAAGAGCCCCAACATCGTCTTCGCCGACGCCGACCTGCCGACCGCCGTCGACCCCTTCTCGTTCCTGGACAACTCCGGCCAGGACTGCTGTGCCCGCACCCGGATCCTGGTCCAGGAGCCGGTGTTCGACGAGGTCCGCGAACTGCTCGGCGACGCGCTGGCCGCCGTGGTGGTGGGCGATCCCGCCGACGAGAAGACCCAGATGGGCCCGCTGATCAGCCGCCAACAGCTGGACCGCGTACGGTCGCTCGTCCCCGAGGACGCCCCGGCCCTGCGCGGCGATGCACCCGACGGACCCGGCTTCTGGTTCCCGCCGACCGTCCTCACCGGCGAGCGGCACGACTCCGAGGCGGCCCGCGAGGAGATCTTCGGCCCGGTCGCCGTCCTGCTGCCCTTCACCGACGAGGCGGACGCGATCCGGCTCGCCAACGACACCCCGTACGGCCTCGCGGGCTCCCTCTGGACCCGCGACCTGGGCCGCGCCCTGCGCGTCTCGGGGGCCGTCCGCATCGGCAACCTGTCCGTCAACTCCCACTCCGCCGTCCGCTATTGGACCCCCTTCGGCGGCTTCAAGCAGTCCGGCGTCGGCCGCGAGCTGGGCCCGGACGCACTCACCGCCTTCACCGAAACCAAGAACGTCTTCATCAGCACGGAGGGCCCCGCACAGTGACCGAAGAAATCGTGTGCCGCCGACTGGTCGGCCGCACCGCCGTCATCACCGGCGCCGGCAGCGGCATCGGCCTCGCCACCGCCCGCCGGCTCGCCTCCGAGGGCGCGCACGTCGTCTGCGGCGACGTCGACGAGCAGCGCGGCAAGGCGGCCGCCGAAGAAGTCGGCGGGATCTTCGTGAAGGTCGACGTCACCGACCCGGAGCAGGTCGAGACGCTGTTCAGGACGGCGTACGACACCTACGGCAGCGTCGACATCGCCTTCAACAACGCGGGCATCTCGCCGCCCGACGACGACTCCATCCTGGAGACCGGCCTGGAGGCCTGGAAGCGCGTCCAGGAGGTCAACCTCACCTCCGTCTACCTGTGCTGCAAGGCCGCCATTCCCTACATGCGGCGCCAGGGCAAGGGGTCGATCATCAACACGGCGTCCTTCGTGGCGAGGATGGGCGCGGCGACGTCCCAGATCTCGTACACGGCCTCCAAGGGCGGCGTCCTGGCCATGTCCCGCGAGTTGGGCGTGCAGTTCGCACGGGAGGGCATCCGCGTGAACGCCCTCTGCCCCGGGCCGGTCAACACCCCACTCCTCCAGGAGCTGTTCGCCAAGGACCCGGAGCGGGCGGCACGCCGGCTCGTCCACATCCCCGTCGGCCGTTTCGCGGAGGCCGAGGAGATCGCCGCCGCCGTCGCCTTCCTGGCCAGCGACGACTCCTCGTTCGTGAACGCCACCGACTTCCTCGTCGACGGCGGAATCGCGGGGGCGTACGTCACGCCCCTGTAGCCCACGGTCCTACAGGAACGTCTGACCTTCGCCCCGGTACGTCGGGACCGTCCCCGTGACCGTGTCGCCCTCGATCAGGTGCAGTACGTCGAACCGCTCGCACAGCTCGCCGGCCTTGGCGTGCCGGAACCACACCTTGTCGCCGATCAGCAGATCGTCGGCGGGCGGTCCCAGCAGCGGCGTCTGCACCTCACCGGCCCCTTCCTGCGGGTCGTAGCGCAGCCCCTGCGGCAGATACGGCACGGGCGAGCGGTCGGCCCCGGCGGCACCGGACGCCGGGTAGCCGCCACCGAGGACGGTCACCACGCCCACGCCCGGCCGGCGCACGACGGGCTGGGCGAACAGCGCGGCCGGACGCCCCCTGAAGGACGTGTAGTTGTCGAACAGCCGCGGCACATACAGTCCCGACCCGGCCGCGATCTCCGTGACGGCGTCCTCGGCGGCGGTGTGCTGCACACTGCCGGTGCCGCCGCCGTTGACGTACTCCAGATCGGGTACGACGGCCCGGACCGCCCGCACCACCTCGGCCCGGCGCTCGGCGAGCTCCCGGCGGGCGGTGGTCTGCATCAGCCGGACGGCACGGGAGCGCAGCGGCCGCCCCGCGATCGCGTCGCCGACACCGGCGATGTGCCCCTCGTAGGCCATGATCCCCACGAGCTTGAAGCCGGGCCGACGGGCCACCGTACGGGCCATGTCGGCGACTTGGGCGGGGGAGTGCAGGGGGGAGCGCCGCGCCCCGATCCGTACGCGTCCGCCGAGCAGCTTCAGGGACGTGTCCAACTCCAGGCAGACGCGCACGACTTCACTTCCACCGCCCCGGGACGCGTCGATGAGTTCGAGCTGTGCCGGGTCGTCGACCATCACGGTGACCGCCGCGGCAAGCTTGGGATCACCGGCCAGTTCGGCGAATCCGGAACGGTCGGCCGACGGATAGGCGAGCAGGATGTCGTCGAACCCCGACCGCGCCAGCCACAGGGACTCGGCGAGGGTGAAGGACATGATGCCCGCGAAGCCGTCCCGGGCGAGGACCCGTTCGAGCAGGGCCCGGCAGCGCACGGACTTGCTGGCCACCCGGATCGGCTTCCCGGCTGCCCGCCGGGCCAAGTCGTCCGCGTTTGTGTCGAAGGCGTCCAGGTCCACGATCGCGAGAGGAGCGTCGAGATGGGCGGTGGCCCGGTCGTAACGGGCCCGGTCGGCGGCGCGCGCAGTCATGAACGAAGCCTGCCAGACTGGATTACCGCAGGGTAGGGGGACGTTCCGGGCAGATGCCCCGGCGTCGTGGACTGGTTCCCGTTCGACCGGGGGCAACCCGTAGAGTTACGCGCACGCACGCAGGAACGACTCCGGCCGGCGCAAGGCCCGGGCACGACGAAACGGGGGGTGCATGAGCACGGAAGCCAGGCGCGCGCCCGTCCCCCCACGCCCGACGACGCCGCCCACGGTTCCGGAGGAGTACGACGAGACGGGGACCGTTGGACAGGCGTCCACTGAGCAGCGGGTGAACGGTACGTCGGATTCCGGTGCGGGTCCGGATACGTCATCCGGCGGAGCCCCGACGCCGGACGTGCCGTCCCAGGGCAGGGGCACTCGGCGGACCGCACCGGGCGCACAGGATGAGCGCGGTGCATCCGCCTCCTCCGACACCCGGCCCGGCTTCCCCGGCCGACGCGGCCCGTCCTCCCTGGACACCGCCGACACCGCTCCGCCCCCGCCGATCGCCTCGGCACGCTTCCCGGACACCCCGCCGCCGACCACCGCCGACACCGTCGTACCGCCACGCCCGGACCGGCAGCCGTCGACACCGCCGCCCCGCCCGGACGCCCCCGCAACGCCCTCGGCCCGTACGGGCGTACCGCCCACACCCGCCGAGGAGTTGAGGCGCCCCGCCGAGCCCCCGCGCCGCCCCCTCGCACAACCGCTGCCTCCCGAGGCCCCGCCCCGTCCCACCGCACAACCACTCCCGGCCGAGACCCCACGCCGTGCCGTCCCACGCCCGGCACCTACCGAGACCCCACGCCGTCCGGCAGCACAACCGGCTCCCACCGAGACCTCCCAGCGTCCGGTCGTCCCACCGGCACCTGCCGAGACCCCGCGGCGCCCCGCCGTACCCCCGGCTCCCGCCGAGCCCCCCCGGCGCCCCGCCGTACCCCCCGCACCCGCCCCCGTCGAGACCGTCTCCGAGATGACCACCCGGCTGCGCCCGATTCCGGCGGAGCCGGCATCTTCTGTTGAGGGCGGTGGGTCTGTGCGGTCCGAGGTTCGGACGGGGCCTGATCCTGCGTACTCCTGGGGTGCACCTGTGGCGCCGGGCGGGGCGGGGCGGCCCTTTGTGTCGTTGGGGGAGCCCGAGGGATACGACGAGCGGACGCGGCCGCGTCCGCTGGGGAGTCGGGTGCGCAACCGTACCGTCATGGCGGCAGCCTGTCTCGTGCTCGGGCTCGGGCTCATCGGCGGTGCGGTGACCGGGAGTTGGCTCATCCCCGAAGCGGGAGCGGGCGGCGCGAGCGGCACCTTCGCCACGGCCGGGAGCCTGTGGCACAGCGTGCCGGTCGACCAGCTGTTCCCGCCCGCCGTCGAAGGCCAGGGGGCCGGACCCGGCGGCGCCGACCGCAGCTGGACCCGTATCGCGGTCGCCCCGGACAGCGGCTGCAACGACGCCTTCGACCCGCTGCTGCGCAAGGCCCTCGCCCCCGTCGGCTGCCAGCGCCTGCTGCGCGCCACCTACACGGACTCCACGCAGAGCTACGTCACCACCGTCGGCCTGCTCTTCGCCAAGGCGGACTCCGCCGCCATGACCTCCCTGCGCACCCGCTTCAAGAACGAGGGCCTGGTCAGCCGTACCGACCTGATGCCCCGCGGGTACGCCGCGAAGGACACCGTGGCCGCCGGCTTCGGCGACGAGCAGCGTGCCTCGTGGACCGTCTCCGTCCTCACCGACGCCCCGGTCGTCGTCTTCGCAGTCTCCGGCTGGGCCGACGGCCGTACCGTCGACGAACCGCAGCCCGCCGCCGAGGCCATGAAGTCCGGCGCCACCACGGCCCTCGCGCAGGCGGGCCTGGGCCACGAGGCGAAGGGCCTCGCCGACCGCATCGAACGCGCGCTGCGCAAGACCGTCGACTCGGCCACGGAGCAGCCGTCATGACCGCCACCCGCCGGATCGGCCTGCTCAGCGTCCTGCTGGCCGCCTCCGTCGCCCTCGTCCCGCCCACCGTCGCGCACGCCGACGGCATACGCGCCAAGCAGTGGGCCCTCGAGGCCATGCACACCGACGAGGCCTGGCAGACCACCAAGGGCCGGGGCATCACCGTCGCCGTCCTGGACACCGGCGTCGAGTCCGACCACCCCGACCTCGCCGGCAACGTCCTCGACGCCAAGGACATGGTCGGTTTCGGCGCCGGACAGGGCGACCGCGCCTGGGCCCGCCACGGCACCGCGATGGCCGGCATCATCGCCGGTCACGGCCATGGCGTGGGCAATGCCGACGGCGTCATGGGCATCGCCCCCGAAGCCAAGATCCTCCCCGTCCGCGTGATCCTCGAAGAGGGCGACTCCGCCCGCGGCAAGGCCCGCAACACCCGCGGCAACGCCCTCGCCGAAGGCATCCGCTGGGCCGCAGACCAGGGCGCCGACGTCATCAACCTCTCCCTCGGCGACGACTCCAAGTCCGCCCACCCCGAACCCGCCGAGGACGAGGCCGTCCAGTACGCCCTGAAGAAGGGCTCCGTCGTCGTCGCCTCGGCCGGCAACGGCGGCGAGAAGGGCGACCACATCTCCTACCCGGCCGCCTACCCGGGCGTGATCGCCGCGACCGCCGTCGACCGCTTCGGCACCCGCGCCTCCTTCTCCACCCGCCGCTGGTACGCCACGGTCAGCGCCCCCGGCGTCGACGTCGTCATCGCCGACCCCGACCACAAGTACTACGAAGGCTGGGGTACGAGTGCCGCAGCGGCCTTCGTCTCCGGAGCCGTCGCCCTCGTCAAGGCGGCCCACCCGGGCCTGACCCCGGCCCAGATCAAGAAGCTCCTGGAGGACACCGCCCGCAACGCCCCGGCGGGCGGCCGCGACGACTCCCGCGGCTACGGCCTCATCGACCCGGCCGCCGCCATCAAGGCCGCCGACCGCCTCGAACCGGAGGCCCTGCGCGCGGCGGCCTACGGCGACAAGTACTTCGGCTCCGGCCCCGACGCCGACTCGGACGACGACGCCACATCGAGCTGGGCCGCCCCGCTGGCGGGCAGCGTCGGCGGCGTGCTGCTGGTCGTCGCGGTCGTCGTCTGGCGCGGCCGCCGCCACGAAGACGCGTAGCCGCCCGCCCGGCGAGCCTAGGAGGCCGACGCCGACGCCGACGCCGTCGAATCCGTGCCCGTGAACACCGAGACGGCCGCCCGCGCCGCCGCCTCGACCAGTGAAATCCCCTTCGCCTGCGTCGAGTTGCCGTCGGACAGCACCGCCACCAGACAGTCGTGACCGCCGACGGTGACCCGCCCGATGCTGTTGATGTCCCACAGCCCGGTGGCGCTGCGCGGCAACCAGCCGTTCTTCAGCGCCCACGCCGAGCCGTCGGCCGCGGCCGACACCCCCCACTGCTGCCCGACGGCTATCTGCCCCATCAGCCCCTGAAGATAGGACCGCGAGGTCTCGCTCAGCTCCGAGTCCTCCCCGAACACCTGCTGGAGCAGGACGAGTTGATCAGCCGCCGTGGTCTGCGTCAGCCCCCACAGCATGCCGTCGCCGCCCTCGGTACCGGTGAGCCCGAGGCGCTCGTTCGCGGCGTCGAGGCCGTCCGCCTGTCCGATCGTCCGCCACAGGGCCGACGCGGAGGCGTTGTCGCTGTTCTCGATCATCGCGGTGGCGTACGACTTCTCCGTCACGGTGAGCCCACGCCCCGCGTCCTGCGCCCGGAGCAGCAGCGCCGCCAGGATGTCGACCTTCACGATGCTCGCCGTATCGAACGCGCCGTCCCCGTAGGTGGCGCTCTCACCGGACTCCAGGTCCAGCACCGCCACCGACACCTCGGCACCGTCCTCGACGGTCACCGACCCCATCGCCTCGGCCAGCAGCTCGTCGTGGTCCACCACCGGCTGCGCCACCGTTTCCACCGATGCCTCCCCCGATGCCTCCCCGCTCGCCGAAGCCGACGGCGATGCGGAGACCGACGATACGGCCCCCACGGGGGAGTGCGCCTGCGCCTTCACGTACACGGTCCCCGCTGCCGTGGCGCCCACGACGGCGACGGCGGCGAGCGCGGTGTACACCGGGATGCGGCGGCGAAGCCGATCACTGCGTCGGGCGGCTCTGGGAGACTCCATTCCGGGATGGTCGGGCCCGCGGCTGTGCTGTCTGTTAGACGGAGGTTAGATCTGTGTCAGGGATGCCTGAGAAAGTACTGAAAGCGTGAAGCCCAGGTTTCCGGGGCCGCACAACCACAGCAGCATCCCCCCGATAGGGTCGGTGACCGTGGCGAACAAGAACATTCCCGACTCCGGCTTCCCCGACGACGACGGCTCCGCCGATCCCCGGCTGAGCGCCGCGCTCGCCGCCTGGGCCGAGGACCGCACCGCCGTGGGCCCGGTGCTCGAGGCCCTGAAGGGCGCCCGGCTCCTCGTCCCCGTCGTGGCCGTGCTCGGCGAGGTCGAGGAGGACGAGAACGGGCTGCGCCGCGAGAAGACCAGCGACATGGCCGTACCGACCCTGAAGGCCGGCGCCCGCACCGCCCTGCCCGCCTTCACCTCCACCGACTCGCTGACCCGCTGGGACCCCGAGGCCCGCCCCGTCGCCGTACCCCTGCACCAGGCGCTCCAGGCGGCGGCCCACGAGAAGGCGGACACGATCGTGCTGGACCTGGCCGGACCGGTGCCGTACGAGCTGGCGGGCCCCGCGCTGCTGGCGCTGGCCGAGGGCCGTACGACGGCCGATCCGCTCGCCGACCCCGCCGTGACCGGCGCCGTACGCGCCGCCGTGGCCGCCGAGCCCGCCGTCCTGCGCGCCTACCTCGGCCCCGGACAGGCGGACGGCACGCTCGCCCTCGTCCTCGACCCCGACGCGACCCCCGGCCCCGCCGCCCGCACGCTCGCCGAGCGGCTGGCCGCCGACGAAACACTGAGGGCCCGCCTGGTGCACGGCCTCGACCTGGCACTGCTGCCGGCCGGGACGACGCCACCCGGCGAGCCCTTGTACGTACGGGGATGAACTAGCCGTAGATCGGGCCGGTGTACTTCTCGCCCGGGCCCTGACCCGGCTCGTCCGGGACGACGGAGGCCTCGCGGAAGGCCAGCTGGAGGGACTTCAGACCGTCACGCAGGGGGGCCGCGTGGAAGGAGCTGATCTCGGTGGTGCTCGCGTCGAGCAGACCGGCGAGGGCGGACACCAGCTTGCGGGCCTCGTCCAGGTCCTTGTGCTTGTCACCCTCCTCCGTCAGGCCGAGCTTGACCGCGGCGGCGCTCATCAGGTTCACGGCGACCGTCACGATCACCTCGACCGCGGGGACCTCGGCGATGTCACGGGTCATGGCGTCGAAGTCGGGCGTCTCAGGAGGGGTGTCACTCATGCCGCACACGATAGGCCCCGATGCACGCCGGTTCGCACCACCCCCGGCTTGCTGCTAACCTTGAGTCACGACCGGTCGGACACAGCTGTGCTCGGCCCACAAGTGGAGGCTCCGATCTCCCACCTGACCGTCCCCCGGGACGGCGGGTCACCCCGGTCAGGCGGCCACCATCGTTCCGTACGGACGATGGAGTCGCCCGAAATTGCGCCCCGCGTCACTGCGGCGGTGCTCCGGCAGTGTTTGGAGCCCCGCATGTGATCGTCCGGGGCATTTTTGTTACCTCGGCGCGGTTAGGTCTAACGAAAGAGACATACGCGGCTGTCCGCCAGACCGCCGTGTGGTGCTAACCGAGGAGGATCCATCAGCGCCGAGCCCCGCATCAACGACCGGATTCGCGTTCCCGAGGTGCGACTTGTCGGTCCCAGTGGCGAGCAGGTGGGCATTGTCCCGCTGGCCAAGGCCCTGGAGCTTGCGCAGGAGTACGACCTGGACCTGGTCGAGGTCGCGGCGAACGCCCGTCCGCCCGTGTGCAAGCTCATGGACTACGGGAAGTTCAAGTACGAGTCGGCCATGAAGGCCCGTGAGGCGCGCAAGAACCAGGCGCACACGGTCATCAAGGAGATGAAGCTCCGGCCGAAGATCGACCCGCACGACTATGACACCAAGAAGGGTCACGTCGTTCGGTTCCTCAAGCAGGGCGACAAGGTCAAGATCACGATCATGTTCCGTGGCCGTGAGCAGTCCCGCCCCGAGCTGGGCTACCGACTGCTCCAGCGTCTCGCGGAGGACGTCCAGGACCTCGGCTTCGTGGAGTCGAATCCGAAGCAGGACGGCCGAAACATGATCATGGTTCTCGGTCCGCACAAGAAGAAGACCGAGGCGATGGCCGAGGCTCGCCAGGCGCAGGAGGCCCGCAAGGCCGAAGCGAAGGCCAACCCGGGCAAGTCGCAGAACGCCGCGGAGACCGACCACGACGTGGACGCCGAGGCTCCGGCCGAGGCTTCTGCCGACGCGTGATCCCGGGGGACGCCAGTCCCCAGGATGTAACCGAAACAAGAGCGACGCTCCACCGTGCCCGGTTTCACGACCGGGCACCGGAGCGCCACCGACGAGGAGATAACGGCGCTATGCCGAAGAACAAGTCGCACAGCGGTGCCAGCAAGCGCTTCAAGATCACCGGCTCCGGCAAGGTGCTCCGTGAGCGCGCCGGCAAGCGCCACCTGCTCGAGCACAAGTCGTCCCGACTGACGCGCCGCCTCACCGGCAACGCCGAGATGGCCCCGGGCGACGCCAAGAAGATCAAGAAGCTTCTCGGCAAGTGACGTACGGGCGCCACTGAGCGTCGTACGTCTGGACCGGGACCCCATCGATTCCGGGCCGTGTGAGTCCAACCACGGCCCCGCTACAAGGAGTTAACAAGTGGCACGCGTCAAGCGGGCAGTCAACGCCCACAAGAAGCGCCGGGCGATCCTCGAGCAGGCCTCCGGCTACCGCGGTCAGCGCTCGCGCCTGTACCGCAAGGCCAAGGAGCAGGTCACCCACTCGCTGGTCTACAACTACAACGACCGCAAGAAGCGCAAGGGTGACTTCCGCCAGCTGTGGATCCAGCGCATCAACGCCGCTGCCCGCGCCAACGGCATCACGTACAACCGCTTCATCCAGGGTCTGAAGGCCGCGAACGTCGAGGTCGACCGCAAGATCCTCGCCGAGCTCGCCGTCAACGACGCCACTGCGTTCGCCGCGCTCGTCGAGGTCGCTCAGAAGGCGCTTCCGGCGGACGTCAACGCCCCCAAGGCTGCGTGACGCAGGCGCTTGGCCCAGGCCGACGTGACTGGACGGACCCGTAGGTTTCTGCCTGCGGGTCCGTTGCTGTGTGAGCACAAGAACAGATGCTGAAGGTGAGTTGCATGTCCCCCGTCGCCCCCGAGCTCATCTCCCCGCGTTCGCCCCGTGTGCTGGCCGCGCGGCGGCTGGCCAAGCGGAACTTCCGGGGGAAGGAGCGGCTGTTCCTCGCGGAGGGGCCGCAGGCCGTGCGGGAGGCCGGGGAACGGCCGGACACGCTGGTCGAGTTGTTCGCCACCGTCGAGGCCGCGGAGCGGTACGCCGACATCATCGGGCGGGCCCGGGACACCGGCGCGCGGGTGCACCTTGCCTCCGAGCAGGTCATCGCCGACATCTCGACCACCGTCACGCCTCAGGGGCTCGTCGGTGTCTGCCGGTTCCTGGACACGCCGTTCGAGGAGATCCTCGCCGCCCGGCCCAAGCTGGTCGCCGTGCTCGCCCATGTCCGCGACCCCGGCAACGCGGGCACCGTGCTGCGGTGCGCCGACGCCGCCGGTGCCGAGGCCGTCGTACTGACCGACGCCTCCGTCGATCTGTACAACCCCAAGGCCGTGCGCGCCTCCGTGGGCTCGCTGTTCCATCTGCCCGTCGCCGTCGGCGTCCCCGTCGAGCGGGCCGTGGCGGGGCTCAAGGACGCCGGTGTGCGGATCCTCGCCGCCGACGGGGCGGGGACCGACGATCTGGACGACGAACTGGACAACGGCACCATGGGCGGGCCGACCGCCTGGGTGTTCGGGAACGAGGCCTGGGGGCTCCCGGAGGAGACCCGCGCACTCGCGGACGCCGTCGTGCGCGTTCCGATCCACGGGAAGGCCGAGAGCCTGAACCTCGCGACCGCGGCCGCCGTATGTCTCTATGCATCCGCCCGTGCACAGCGCGCCTCCGGAGGGTGCCGCTCCGTCACTGCGAGCTAGTAGGGTGACCTGCTCGGGGCCCTGCGCCGTCTGAGAGGTGGGGTACGGGGATGAGCATCGGCACCAGCAGCGCACCGGAAGCACGGGATGTGGGGCGACCGCCCGCGTCCCGGCCGTCCGGTGATCTCGCCGGGCTCGGCATCGACCCCGACCAGCTGCCCGACGGCCTCGTCGTCGCCGATGAGCACGGCCGGGTCATCTGCTTCAACGCCGCCGCCGAGCGCATCACCGCCGTCCCCGCCTCCGACGCCCTCGGCCTGCTCCTGGAGAAGGCCCTCCCGTTAGAGGACCTGGAGGGCAGGCGCTGGTGGCAGCTGACCGATCCGTACGGCGGGCTCGCCATCAGGGTCGGGCAGCCCGAGCGGAACCTGCTGCTGCCCGGCGGACGTGAAGTCCTCGTCTCCGCCCGGTACGTCCGTACCGCACCCACCGGGCCCGTGCACCGCGTCGTCGTCTCCCTCCGCGACACCGAGGCCCGCCGCCGCACCGAGCGCAGCCACGCCGAACTGATCGCCACCGTCGCCCACGAGCTGCGCTCCCCCCTCACCTCCGTCAAAGGCTTCACCGCCACCCTCCTCGCCAAGTGGGAACGGTTCACCGACGACCAGAAACGGCTGATGCTGGAGACCGTCGACGCCGACGCCGACCGCGTCACCCGCCTCATCGCGGAACTCCTCGACATCTCCCGCATCGACTCCGGGCGGCTGGAACTGCGCCGCCAGCCCGTCGACATCGGCGCCGCCGTCGGCCGGCACATCCAGGCGTACGTCGCCGCGGGGCTGCCCGCCGACCGGTTCCTGCTGCGCATCGAGCAGCCGCTGCCCGACCTGTGGGCCGACCCCGAC
This sequence comes from Streptomyces sp. NPDC051963, assembly GCF_044593495.1. Taxonomy (NCBI): domain Bacteria; kingdom Bacillati; phylum Actinomycetota; class Actinomycetes; order Kitasatosporales; family Streptomycetaceae; genus Streptomyces; species Streptomyces sp. NPDC051963. The sequence continues at coordinate 66,121 of NZ_JBIUCC010000010.1, forward strand.
AAGGTCGACCAGGTGCTGAGCAACCTGCTGGAAAATGCGGTGCGGCACGGCGAGGGAACCGTCACCATCGATGTCACGCCCGCGGCGTCTCCCCGGGAGAGGGAAGACGTCGAGAACGCGGCCACATCGGTCACCGTGAGCGACGAGGGCCCAGGCATCCCGGAGGAGTCCATGAACCGCGTCTTCACCCGCTTCTGGCGGGGCAGCAAGCGCGGCGGCACCGGCCTCGGGCTCTACATCGTCAAGGGCATCGTCGAGGCCCACGGCGGCACCATCACGGTCGGCCGCGCCCCCGGCGGCGGCGCCGAGTTCCGATTTACGTTGCCCGTGAGCACTCCGGCCTACCTGACCTGAGCGGCCCGCGGGCGCAATCGCCTGTCCCAACCCCGTTAGACTCGGCCTTTGGCACCTTTGTGTCCCAAAAACCGTGACGAACTGTCCACGAGTCGGTACGGGACCTTCAGCCTGGGGGCACCTCCCAGCGGTAGCTGGGGGACAATCGGAAGCACGGGAAGAGATGTCGGCACCGAATAAGTCGTACGACCCTGTCGAGGTCGAGGCGTTGAAACCGGAAGAGATCGAGCGCATGCGGGACGAGGCGCTCGCCGCCTTCGCCGCCGCGGACTCCCTCGACGCGCTCCAGGAGGCCAAGGTCGCGCACACCGGCGGCACCTCCGCGCTGGCCCTCGCCAACCGCGAGATCGGCGCCCTGCCCCCGCACGCCAAGGCCGAGGCCGGCAAGCGCGTGGGCCAGGCCCGCGGCGCGGTGAACAAGGCCCTGGCCGCGCGCCAGGCCGAGCTGGAGGCCGAGCGCGACGCCCGGGTGCTGGTCGAGGAGGCGGTGGACGTCACGCTGCCCTACGACCGGGTTCCGGAAGGCGCCCGGCACCCGCTGACCACGCTTTCGGAGCGCATCGAGGACGTCTTCGTGGCCATGGGCTACGAGGTCGCCGAGGGCCCGCAGGTCGAGGCCGAGTGGTTCAACTTCGACGCGCTCAACATCGGCCCGGACCACCCGGCGCGCGGTGAGGCCGACACGTTCTTCGTGCAGGGCCCCGAGGGCGGCACCGAGTCCGGCGTCGTGCTGCGCACCCACACCTCGCCCGTGCAGATCCGCTCGCTGCTCGACCGTGAGCTGCCGGTCTATGTGATCTGCCCCGGCCGCGTGTACCGCACCGACGAGCTGGACGCCACCCACACCCCGGTCTTCCACCAGGTCGAGCTGCTCGCGGTCGACGAGGGCCTCACCATGGCGGACCTCAAGGGCACCCTGGACCACATGGTCCAGTCCCTGTTCGGCGAGGGCATGAAGACGCGGCTGCGGCCGAACTTCTTCCCGTTCACCGAGCCGTCCGCCGAGATGGACATGGTGTGCTACGTCTGCCGCGGCGAGTCCGTCGGCAACCCCGACCGCCCCTGCCGCACCTGCTCGTCCGAGGGCTGGATCGAGCTGGGCGGCTGCGGCATGGTCAACCCGCGGGTGCTCATCGCCTGCGGTGTCGACCCGGAGAAGTACAGCGGCTTCGCCTTCGGGTTCGGTATCGAGCGGATGCTGATGTTCCGCCACAACGTCGAGGACATGCGAGACATGGTCGAGGGTGACGTCCGGTTCACCCGGCCGTTCGGGATGGAGATCTGATGCGGGTCCCGCTTTCCTGGCTGCGGGAGTACGTCGACCTGCCGGCGACGCAGACCGGTCGTGACGTGCAGGCCAAGCTCATTTCGGCCGGTCTGGAGGTCGAGACCGTCGAGCCGCTCGGCGCCGACCTCAAGGGCCCCCTGGTCGTCGGTCGGGTGCTGACCATCGAGGAGCTGGAGGGCTTCAAGAAGCCGATCCGCTTCTGCACCGTCGACGTCGGGCAGGCCAACGGCACGGGTGAGCCGCAGGAGATCGTCTGCGGCGCCCGCAACTTCGCCGTCGGCGACAAGGTCGTCGTGGTGCTCCCCGGCGCCACCCTGCCGGGCGGCTTCTCGATCTCCGCGCGCAAGACCTACGGCAAGACCTCCCACGGCATGATCTGCTCCAGCGGCGAGCTGGGCATGGGCGACGACGGCACCAAGGGCATCATCGTGCTGCCGCCGGAGACCGAGGTCGGCAAGGACGCGATCGAGCTCCTGGAGCTGGTCGACGAGGTCCTGGACATCGCCGTCACCGCCAACCGCGGCGACTGTCTGTCCATCCGCGGTGTCGCCCGCGAGACGGCCATCGCGTACGGCCTCCCGCTGCGCGACCCGGCCCTTCTCGACGTCCCGGGCCCGAACGCCTTCGGGTACCCCGTGCAGGTCTCCGACCCCGCCGGCTGCGACCGCTTCACCGCACGCACCGTCACCGGTCTGAACGCCGACGCGCGCTCCCCGATCTGGCTCCAGCGCCGGCTCCAGAAGGTCGGCATGCGCCCGATCTCGCTCGCCGTCGACATCACCAACTACGTGATGATGGAGCTCGGCCAGCCGCTGCACGCCTACGACCGTTCCCTCGTCCAGGGCACGATCGGTGTCCGGCGTGCCGCCGAGGGCGAGAAGATCGTCACCCTCGACGGCGTCGAGCGGCAGTTGCACGCCGAGGACCTGGTGATCACCGACGACCGTGGCCCGATCGGCCTCGCCGGTGTCATGGGCGGCGCCGACACCGAGATCGCCGACCACGCGGACGTCGAGAACGCGACGACCGGCGTCGTGATCGAGGCCGCGCACTTCGACCAGGTGGCGATCGCCCGTTCCGCCCGCCGCCACAAGCTGTCCTCCGAGGCGTCCCGTCGCTTCGAGCGCGGCGTCGACCCGCAGGCCGCGGCGGCCGCCGCCCAGCGCACGGTCGACCTGCTGGTGCTGCTCGCGGGCGGCACCGCCGAGGCCGGGGTCACCGAGGTCATCGCCCCGTCCGCGCCGCACACGATCAGCGTCCCGGCCGACCACCCGGACAAGGTCGCGGGCGTCGACTACGGCCGGGAGACCGTCGTACGACGGCTGCAACAGGTCGGCTGCGATGTGTACGGGCAGGACGAGCTGCTCGTCACCGTGCCGTCCTGGCGGCCCGACCTGATGGAGCAGAACGACCTGGCCGAAGAGGTCATCCGCCTGGAGGGCTACGAGAACCTGCCCTCCACGCTGCCCAAGCCGCCGTCCGGCCGCGGTCTGACCCACCGGCAGCGGCTGCACCGCCGTGTCGGCCGGGCGCTGGCCGGTGCCGGGTACGTCGAGGCGCCGAACTACCCGTTCATCGCCGAGCAGGTCTTCGACCAGCTCGGCCTGGCCGCGGACGACCCCGCCCGCCGGGTCGTGAAGCTCGTCAACCCGCTCAACGACGAGGAGCCCGCGCTCCGTACGTCGCTGCTGCCGGGTCTGCTCGGTGCCCTGCGGCGCAATGACGGCCGGGGCTCGCACGATCTCGCCCTGTTCGAGACCGGGTTGGTCTTCCAGCCGCGCGAGGAGCAGCGGGCCGCCGCCCATCTGCCGGTCGACCGGCGTCCCACGGACGAGGAGCTCGCCGCACTGAACGCCGTGCTGCCCGAGCAGCCGCGGCATGTCGCCGTCGTCCTCGCGGGCGCTCGCGAGCAGGCCGGCTGGTGGGGCGGGGGCCGTCCGGCCGGATGGGCCGACGCGGTCGAGGCGGGGCGCGTCGCCGCGCGGGAGGCCGGGACGGAGCTGATCGTCCGCAGCGGTCAGTACGGTCCGTGGCACCCGGGCCGTTGCGCCGAGTTCGCGGTCGTCGTCGACGGCACCGAGACGGTCGTGGGCCATGCGGGCGAGTTGCACCCGCGTGTGCTCAAGGCTCTGGGTCTGCCTGCGCGTACCTGTGCGATGGAGCTGGATCTGGACGCCCTGGAGAAGGCCGGCGACGGCACGCCCCAGGCGCCGCGCATCTCCACCTTCCCGGTGGCCACGCAGGATGTCGCCCTGGTCGTCGACAAGTTCGTGCCGCACGCCGACGTGGAGGCCGCGCTGCGTGAGGGCGCCGGTCAACTCCTCGAGGCGATCCGGTTGTTCGACGTGTACGAGAACGACGAGCAGCTCGGGGACGGGAAGAAGTCGCTGGCGTATGCGCTGCGGTTCCGTGCGCTTGATCGGACGCTGACCGTTGATGAGGCTTCTGCTGCACGGGATGCGGCGGTTTCCCTGGCGGGCGAGCGGACCGGGGCTGTCCTGAGAGGCTAGACGCCGTGGGGGACTGTGTGGTCTGCCGGCTGCGGGTTGTGTGTGGCTGATCGCGCAGTTCCCCGCGCCCCTGAGGGGCGCTGCAGTCACCTCACTCAATAGGGTGACCTTTTCGGGTGATCTGGTCCCTTCGGGCCATGCGGTCGACAGAATCGGACCGGCCTTTCGAGGCCGGTCCGTCTGTGCTGTCAGGGCCTATTGGGGGGCCATCGGCATGAACCGCATCAAGGCTGGGGTTCCCCGCAGGACGGGGCGCCGGGTGCTCGCACTCGGGTTGCCGACGGTGTGGGGGGCGATAGCGGTCACGTACAAGATGGCCTGTCCGCTCGCGCAGCAGAACGGGCTGGGAGCGCGCATCGTCACCAGCGCCGTCTTCTTCGCCGTCGGCACCGGGCTGATCTTCCATGTACGGCAGGCGCTGCTGCGTGAGCTGCGGCAGGTCCGCCGGGTCGCGGGCGCCGCCCAGAGTGTGCTGCTGCGGCCGCTGCCGCCCCGCATCGACGGGCTGCACGTCGCCGCCGCCCAACTGTCCGCGGACCGCGGTGCGGTCATCGGCGGCGACCTGTACGAGGTCATCGCCACCGAGCACGGCGTACGGGCCGTGATGGGTGACGTACGCGGACACGGTCTCGCCGCCATCGGCACCGTCGCCGCCGTCCTCGGCAGTTTCCGTGAGGCCGTGCACGACGAGCCCGACCTCGGCGGTGTGCTGCGCAGGCTGGACCGGGCGCTGGCCCGGCATCTGCGCGAGCGGGCCGGCTCGGTTCCCGACAGCCCGATCGGCGAGGAGTTCATCACGGTCCTGCTGCTGGAGATCGATCCGGACGGAGAGGTGCAGGCCCTCAACTGCGGCCACCCCTGGCCGTACCGCCTCTCCGGCACCCACGTCGAACCCCTCGCCCGCGCCGACCCACTGCCCCCGCTGGGCCCGTTCCCACTCCCGCCCGACCTGCCCGCCGTACCCTGCGGCCAACTGAAGCCCGAGGAGGCACTGTTCCTCTACACGGACGGCGCGGAAGACGCCCGCGATGCTCATGGCCGGTTCTTCCCGCTGCCGACGGTGCTCACGGAGGCGGTGTGCAACGGGGCGACCACCCCACAGTCCGTGCTGGGCGCGGTCTTCACCCAATTCCTGCGCCACACAGCAGGCAGACTCACGGACGACGTAGCACTGTTGATACTCCGCAACGAGCGAACTCGCGTTCAGTGCAGCGCCCCGCCAGGGGCGCGGGGAACTGCGCGACCAGCCCCCACACACCGCCAGCCGACAAACCACCTCTAGCCGAACGGCGCTTGGTCGCACCGCCAAACCGGCGGAGCCCCCGGCCCGGGCCGCCGCACTGTACGAGGGGGAGCCGGCGGCCCGGCCGGCCTCTTGCGAGGCATCTCAGTCAACCGGCCGGCAACTCTCCGCAACAGCGCGCGCACGGTACGGATTCGCGCACTCGCTTCACACCCCGTGTGAAGGCGGAACCACTAATCTGACGCCACCGAGCCATCCGGGGGGCCACCCATGCAGCCCAACACTCTGCTCGACGCGATCCTGGACGAGGCGGGGATATCGCACGCGGGCCTCGCCGCACATGTGAACCAGGCGGGGCGGGCCCGCGGCCTCGCGCTCAGGTACGAACACACCGCGGTCGCCCGGTGGTTGAAGGGCCAGCGGCCCCGCGGCCAAGTCCCCGACCTGATCTGCGAGGTGCTCGCCACCCGACTGCAACGTCCCGTCACACTCGACGACATCGGCCTCGGTGTGCCCGGCGAGCCGTCCGCCCCGCACGGCACCTCGCTGTCCGGCTTCGTCGAGCGGGCCACCGCCCTGTGGCGCTCCGACGAACAGCAGCGCCCGCACATCCTGGGCGCGCCCGCCGTCACCGGTACGCCCGCCGTGATGCCCGTATGGGAGTGGGAGAACCCGCCGGAGGACGTCGACGTCTCCCGCGGGGGCCGGCACCGGGTCACCCCGAGCGACCTGGACATGCTGCGCGCCGCCCGCACGCACTACGAGCAGATGTACCGCAAGGCCGGCGGCATAGCGACCCGCACCCGGATCGTCGGCTTCCTCAACTCCGAGGCCGCGCCGCTGCTGCGCGGCAGCTACACCGACGCCACCGGCCGCCAGGTGCACCGGGCCACCGGCGGGCTGGTGGCGATCGCCGGGATCTGCGCGTACGACTCCGACGCGCACGGGCTCGCCCAGCGCTACTTCCACCAGGCGCTCCGGCTCGCGAAGGCCAGCGGGGACCGGGGGCTCGGGGCCTACATCATCGCGCTCCTCGTCAACCAGGCCCTGTTCATGCGGGAACACCGCCAGGCCGTGGCCTTCGCCGAGGCCGCGCTGCGCGCCGCCGGCAAGCACATCACCCCGGCCCTCGCCTCCGATCTGTACGCGATGCAGGCGAAGGCGTACGCGCACCTGGGCGACGGCACGAGCGCCCTGTCCTGCATCCGGCGTGCCGAGACGGCCGCCGAACGCATCCGGCGCGGATACGAGCCCGACGAGACGGGCTATGTCCAGCCGGGACTGGTCAACGTCCAGGTGGCTGAGGCGCTTCTCAGTCTCGGTGAGCTGGCGGCGGCGGGGGAGCATGCCGCGGCGGCCGTCGGCAACCCGGCCCATGACCGGGGCCGGGTGCACCGGCTCGCCATGCTCAGCACGATCGAGCTGCGGCAGGGCAATGCCGACAAGGCGGTGGCCACCGCGGTGCAGATGGCCGAACAGGCCCGGGGGATGGAGTCCCAGCGGCTGCGCGACAGACTCCGGGCGGTACGCGAGCACTTGGTGCGCAGCGGCTGTGCGGGCACGGCCGAGGCCGCCGAACTCATCGACGGCGCACTGCGCGTACCGCTGTAGACCGCCGCTCGAACACCACACCTCATAGTCCCTGCTGCGATATTGCCACTTACTCGACGGAAGGTGGCAGAACCGTGCAGTGGACGAAACAGAACGAACAAACTGTGTATGAAAACCGCTGGTTCACCGTCAACCTGGCAGACGTGGAGCTGCCCGACGGCCGGCACCTGGACCACTTCCTCATTCGGCTGCGGCCGGTCGCCGTGGCGACGGTGGTGAACGAGGCCAATGAAGTCCTCCTCCTGTGGCGCCACCGCTTCATCACCGACAGCTGGGGGTGGGAACTCGCGGCAGGGGTCGTCGAGGACGGCGAGGACATCGCCTACGCGGCCGCCAGGGAACTCGAGGAGGAGACCGGCTGGCGACCGGGACCTCTGCGCCACTTGATGAGCGTGGAGCCGTCCAACGGGCTCACCGACGCCCGGCACCACATCTACTGGGCCGACGAGGGGGAGTACGTCGGACACCCCGTGGACGACTTCGAGTCGGACCGTCGGGAATGGGTCTCTCTGAAGCTCGTTCCCGACATGGTCGCCCGTGGGGAGGTCCCGGCCGCCAACATGGCGGCCGCGTTACTGCTGTTGCACCACCTCAGGCTCGGGCAGGACGCCTTGCCCTGATCCCCCCACCGCGCCCCTGCCCCAGGGCCCTAGTGGCCGACGGCCTGCCAGACGGCCACGACGAGTGCGCCCACGGCGGTCACGGCCGCGACGGCGGGCAGGGGCCAACGGGCGTGTTCCAGTGAGACGATCCGTGAGCTCAGATCGTCGAGTTCCTTGTCCGTCTCCTCGGTGCGATGGCTGAGCAGGGCAAGCCCTCCCTCGACGCGCGCGTACGCGACATCGAGGCGGCGGCGTAACTCTGCGAGTTCTCCTTGGACCACGGGATGCTCGGGGTCGGCGGCCACGGGTCCACTCCTTTCCGTATTCGGACGTATCTCTTGCATGCGCATGGTGAGTCAACTCGCCTGGTGGGCGCGTGGGGAGAGTGTGCGAGGGGCATATGCGTGCCAGGCGTGCACACGGTGTGTGAATGCGACGGGCCCGGCACTCCGAAGAGTGCCGGGCCCGAGAGCGTCGCACTGTGTAATCAGCACCCTGGAACGGGCACTGTGCAATCAGCCGTAGCTGTAGAAGCCCGACCCGGACTTCCGGCCCAGCCGTCCGGCGTCCACCATGCGCTGCAACAGCGGGGGAGCGGCGTACAGCGGTTCCTTGTATTCCTCGTACATCGAGTACGCCACCGAGGCGACCGTGTCCAGGCCGATCAGGTCGGACAGCTTCAGCGGGCCCATCGGGTGGGCGCAGCCGAGCTCCATGCCATTGTCGATGTCCTCGCGGCTGGCGATGCCCGACTCGAACATGCGGATCGCGGAGAGCAGGTAGGGGATCAGCAGCGCGTTGACCACGAAGCCGGAGCGGTCCTGGGCGCGGATGGCGTGCTTGCCGAGCACCTTCTCGGCGAAGGCCTGGGCCCGGCTCAGCGTGCCCTCGGAGGTGGTGAGCGCCGGAATCAGCTCGACCAGCTGCTGCACCGGGGCCGGGTTGAAGAAGTGGATGCCGATGACGTGGTCGGGCCGTGAGGTGGCGACCGCGAGCTTCACCAGCGGGATGGAGGAGGTGTTGGAGGCGAGGATCGCGTCCGGGCGGGTCACGACCTGGTCCAGCACCTGGAAGATCTCGGTCTTCACCCCCTCGTTCTCGACGACGGCCTCGATCACCAGGTCGCGGTCGGTGAACTCGCCGAGGTCGGTGGTGAAGCTGAGCCGCGCCTGCGTCGCCTCCAGCTCCTCCGCGGAGATCTTGCCGCGGCCGGCCGCCTTCGAAAGGGAGCTGTACAGCCGGGTCCGGCCGATCTCCAGGGCCTCGCCGGTGGTCTCGGCGACCTTCACGTCCAGTCCGGCGCGGGCGCACACCTCGGCGATGCCCGCTCCCATCTGGCCGCAGCCCACGACTCCGACGCGTTCGATGTCGGTCACACCGTCCCCTTACTGATCGACGCCTGCGACAGGCCGCCATTTGCGTGGTGCCTGCTCCGATCGTGCACGTTACCCGTAAGTATCGATGATCGATCGCGTGGGTGCGGGCATCCTGGGGCGCGGAGACGATCCGTGACCGAGCGGATCCACAGCGTATGGGGGTGTGCAGATGGGACGGATGTCACGTCGGGCGTTCGCGGTGGCGGCGTTGGCGGCCCTCACGCCGGCGTCGAGTGCGTCGGCCGTGCCGCGGCACCCGCGGCATCCAAGGGCGACGACCGAGATGCGAGGTATGTGGCTGGCGACCGTGGCCAACCGGGACTGGCCCTCCCGGACTGGCCTGAGCGCGTCCCAGCAGCGTGCCGAACTGATCGCCCACCTCGACACCGCGGTCCGCAACCGCCTCAACACCGTGATCTTCCAGGTGCGCCCCACGGCCGACGCGATGTGGCCGTCGTCGTACGAGCCCTGGTCGCAGTACCTCACCGGCACCCAGGGCAAGGACCCGGGCTGGGACCCGCTGGGCACGGCCGTGGCGGAGGCGCACGCCCGGGGCCTGGAACTGCACGCCTGGTTCAACCCGTACCGCATCGCCAACCACACCGACCCGCAGCGGCTCGCCGCCTCCCACCCGGCCCGCCGCTACCCGGAGTGGGTGATGACGTACGGCGGGAAGCTCTACTACAACCCGGGGCTGCCCCAGGTCCGCGCCTTCGTCCAGGACGCCATGCTCGACGCGGTGCGCAAGTACCCCGTCGACGCGGTCCACTTCGACGACTACTTCTACCCGTATCCGGTGTCGGGGCAGACGCTCGACGACGATGCCGCCTTCTACTGGTACGGCGGCGGCTTCGCGAGCCGGGCCGACTGGCGGCGGGACAACATCAACCGGCTGGTGAGCGAGATGCTGTCCCGCATCAAGACGATCAGGCCGAGCACGCAGTTCGGGATCAGCCCCTTCGGGGTGTGGCGCAACGCCGCCACCGACTCCCGCGGCTCCGACACCCGGGCGGGCGTCCAGACGTACGACGACCTGTACGCCGACACCCGCATGTGGGTCCGCGAGCACTGGATCGACTACATCTGCCCGCAGCTGTACTGGCACATCGGCAACGCCGCTGCCGACTACGCCAAGCTGCTGCCCTGGTGGGCCTCGGTCGCGCGGGACAGCGGGACGCGGCTGTACGTGGGCGAGGCGCTGTACAAGGCGGGCGACAAAGCACAGCCCGCCGACTGGCGGGACGCCGGCGAACTGTCCCGGCATCTGACGCTCGCCAAGAAGTATCCGCAGGCGCGTGGGCACGTCTACTTCGCCGCGAAGGACGTGGCCGCCAACCGGATCGGCGCGATGGAACGGGTGGTCGCCGACCACTATGCGCAGTCGGCGAGGTCCCCGCGCTGACCTAGTGTTGGATTTCCTTGTGGCGGATCTCGGTGTCGGGGCCGGGTGAGCACACGCCCTCGTGCCCGTCCTGGAACCTGACGCGGTACGGGGGGTTTCCCTCCCGCCCCATCACTTCGACGATCTCGCCGACCTTGTCGTGCTGTCCGACCACCCTGCCGTGCTGGACAAGCTGGTCGCCCACGGTTGCACGCATTCTGTAGGGCCTCCTCACCATGTGCGGGAGCAGCGGTCCGTGGCCTTGAGTCTACGGCGGGAGACGCCGGTTGGGACCGGCCGCGCACGCCGCTCAGCCTCGCGCCCGCTGGGTGACGGCAATGCACACGAGCACCGCCGCGGCCGTGAGCGGGGCGGCCACTGTCAGGTGCTCGCCCAGCAGCAGCACCGACCACACCAGTGTGAGCAGCGGCTGGGCCAACTGCAACTGGCTGGCCTTCGGGATGCCGATCGCCGCCATGCCCCGGTACCAGACGACCAGGCCGAGGAACTGCGAGCCCGCCGCGACCCACAGCACTCCGGTCACGCTGTGCGCGGTCAGCTGCACGGGCTCGTACGACAGGGCGAGCGCGACGGCGGGCACGGTGAGCGGCAGACACAGCACCAGCGCCCAGCCGACGACCTGCCAGCCGGGCATCACCCGGGCCAGCCGGCCGCCCTCGGTGTAGCCGGCCGCGCACACCAGCAGCGCCCCGAAGAGATACAGATCGGCGGTGGTCAGCGCGCCGCCGCTCTGCTGCACGGTGAAGGCGACCACCGCGGCGGCGCCCGTGAGCGCGGCCGCCCAGAAGGTGCGGGACGGGCGGGTGCCGATGCGGAGGGCGGAGCACAGCGCGGTGGTCAGCGGGAGGAGGCCGACCACGACGGCGGCGTGCGCGGTGGTCGACGTCTGGAGGGCGAGGGTCGTCAGCAGCGGGAAGCCGACGACGACTCCGAGGGCGACCACCGCCAGTCCCGGCCAGTGCTCCCGTCCGGGCAGCGGCACCCGCAGCGCGAGCAGACAGCCGCCGGCGAGCAGCGCCGCCAGCACACTGCGCACGGCGACCAGGGCCCACGGTCCGAAGCCCTCCAGTCCCCATGCGGTCGCGGGGAAGGTGAGGGAGAAGGCGATGACCCCCAGGGCGGCCTGAGCGGTGCCGATCGAGGTACCGGGCCGACCGCTGACCGCTATCCCGGTCCGGGCGATAGCGCTACTCTGTGTTCTCATGCAAGAGCGTAGCAGCGTGGGTGAACTGGCGAATCAGCTGCGACGGGAGATCGACCGCTACTCACCGGGTGGAAAGCTCCCGTCGAGCCGGGCCCTGGTGGAGCGGTACCGGGTCAGCCCGGTGACCGTCTCCCGCGCCCTCGCGCAGCTCGCCGCCGAGGGACTGGTGGTGACCCGCCCCGGCGCTGGCGCCTTCCGTGCCCGGCCCCGTACGTCGCCCGCGCCCGCCGGGGACACCTCCTGGCAGGAGGTCGCGCTCAGTGCGGACGGCGCCGCCGATGTCGTACCGCGCTCGGTCGACGCCTCCGGGGTCGTGGTCTCGCTCGCCGCTCCGCCGCCCGGAGTGATCGAGTTCACCGGTGGCTATCTGCATCCCTCGCTCCAGCCCGAGCGGGGGCTGACCGCCGCGCTGGCCCGTGCGGGACGCCGGCCCGGAGCGTGGGGGCGGCCGCCCATGGACGGACTGCCGGAGCTGCGCGAGTGGTTCGCGCGTGAGATCGGCGGCGCGGTCACGGCCGGGGAGGTGCTGGTCGGCGGGGGCGGCCAGGCGGGACTGACCACGGCGCTGCGCGCGCTCGCCCCGCCCGGCGCGCCGGTGCTGGTCGAGTCGCCCACCTACCCGGGCATGCTGGCCATCGCCCGTGCGGCCGGACTGCGCCCGGTGCCGGTGCCGGCCGACCCCGACGGCGTCCGCCCGGCCCTCCTCGCCGACGCGTTCCGGGTGACGGGCGCCCGGGTCTTCGTCTGCCAGCCGCTGTTCCAGAACCCGACCGGAGCGGTGCTCTCGGCGGGCCGCCGCCCGGAGGTGCTGGCCATCGCGCGCGAGGCGGGCGCGTTCGTGATCGAGGACGACTTCGTACGACGGCTGGTGCACGAGGACGCGGGACCGCTGCCGCGTCCGCTGGTCGCCGACGACCCCGACGGAGTCGTCGTCCACGTCACCTCGCTCACCAAGGCCACCTCGCCCAGCTTCCGGGTGAGCGCCCTTGCCGCGCGCGGACCGGCCCTGGAACGGCTGCGGGCCATCCAGATCGTCGACAGCTTCTTCGTGCCCCGACCCCTCCAGGAGGCCGCGCTCGAACTCGCCGGCTCGCCCGCCTGGCCACGCCATCTGCGGTCGATCTCCACGGAGTTGAAGAACCGCCGCGACACGATGACGGCCGCCCTGCGCCTGGACCTCCCCGAACTCGCCCTGCCGCACATTCCGTCCGGCGGCTACCACCTGTGGCTGCGGCTGCCGGACGGCACCGACGAGGCCCTCCTCACCGCGGCCGCCCTGCGCGCGGGCGTCGCGCTCACCCCCGGCCGCCCCTACTTCAGCGCCGAACCCCCGGCCGGACACGTGCGTCTGAGCTTCGCGGCCGTGGCGGGGCCGGGGGAGATCACCGAAGGGGTACGGCGGCTGCGTACGGCCTTCGACGAGGTGTCCGGGCGAAAATGACACGCGTCGGCGCGGCCGTGGGCGGTACGGTCCCGGCGTGGACGACGAGGACGGTTACTTCGGAGAGACCGTCGCGGCCGGGTACGACCGGTCGGCGGCACCCATGTTCAGCCCCGATGCGGTGGACCCCGCGGTCGACCTGCTGGCCGGGCTCGCGGGCAGCGGCCCGGCGCTCGAGTTCGGCGTCGGCACCGGCCGGATCGCGCTGCCGCTCGTCGAGCGCGGGGTGCCGGTGCACGGCATCGACATGTCACGGGCGATGGTGGACCGGCTGCGTGCAAAGCCCGGCGGCGACCGGGTCGAGACGACCATCGGCGACTTCGCGACGACACGGGTGGCGGGCGAGTTCACCGTCGCCTACCTCGTCTTCAACACCATCAACAACCTGACGACGCAGGACGCCCAGGTGGACTGCTTCCGCAACGCCGCCGCGCATCTGGCACCCGGCGGCTGTTTCGTCGTCGAGGTCGGAGTGCCGCAACTGCGCCTGCTGCCGCCGGGGCAAACCGCCGTGCCGTTCACCATCAGCCCCACCCAGTGGGCGTTCGACACATACGACGTCGCCACCCAGGCGATGAGCTCGAACTACGTCACCGTCGTCGACGGCCGCGCCGAGCACTGGTCCCTGCCGTTCCGCTACGTGTGGCCCTCCGAGCTGGACCTGATGGCACGCCTCGCCGGGCTGAGGCTGCGGGACCGGTGGGAGGGATGGTCACGGGAGCCGTTCACGGGCGAGAGCGGGCGGCACGTATCGATCTGGGAGAAGACCGCATGACCGAGATGCCCGAGGGCTACGAGATCTCCACCGACCCCGGCCGTGTCGACACCGAGCGCGTGCACCGCTGGCTGTCCGAAGACGCGTACTGGGCGCTCGGCCGGTCCCGGGAGAAGCAGGACCGGGCGATGGAGGGTTCGCTCAACTTCGGGGTGTACGAGGTGGTTTCGGGGGAGCAGGTGGCGTATGCCCGAGTCATCACCGACCGGGCGACCTTCGCCTGGCTTTGCGATGTGTACGTCGACCCGTCCGTGCGCGGCAAGGGCTTCGGTACGGCGTTGGTCGCGGCCGTACGCGAGCATCTGCGGCCGTACGGGCTGCGCCGCATCCTGCTGGCCACGTACGACGCGCACGACGTCTACGCGAAGCTCGGCTTCGCGCCGCTGGAGAGGCCCGACCACTGGATGGCGCTCGTTTCGAGTGACTTGCCCGATCGGTCCTGACCTCGACGTAAGTCTTCGCACACCCTGGGTAACTCCCAAGTAACGCCCCTTGACCTGCACACTTTCTTCGATTCACGATCGCATCATGCAACTTCGGGTCACGTTCGTCGCGGCTGCGCGCAGTTCCCCGCTGCTCGCGGAGCGCTTCGAGGACGACCGTCCGCTGGACCAGGCCGGCTGGGACGAGGTGCAGCGTGCCGCCCAGGGGCTCATTCCGCTCGCGGCGGCCGAGCTGCGCTACTGCTCGCCGACGCCACGCAGCCGCGCCACCGGCGATGCCCTGGGCTATGCGCCGCTGGTGCAACTCGCCCTGCGCGACTGCGACATGGGCCGCTGGCGCGGGCTCACGCTGGGCGAGGCGATGGCCCGTGAGCCGGAGGCGGTGGACGCCTGGCTCGCCGACCCGCGCGGCACGCCGCACGGCGGTGAGTCGCTGCTCGCCTTCATCACCCGGGTCGGCAACTGGCTGGACACCAGGCCGGTCGGCGACGGGGGCCGGATCGTCGCCGTGGCGGAGCCTTCGGTGATCCGCGCCGCGCTGGTCTACGCGCTGAAGGCGCCCCCGTCGACGTACTGGAACATCGATGTCCGCCCGCTGTCCACGACCACTGTCACGGGCTGGTCGGGGCGCTGGAACCTGCGCTTCGAGGCCGCCTCGGCTCAGCCCACGCGCGCGTAGTCGGTCGTGAGGACGAGGTCCTTCGCCGGGCCGCGCACCCGCCACACCGTCCGCCAGTGGTCCGCGTCGGCGACGGTGAACTCGCCGCGGTAGAGGTCGGCCGAGCAGGGGTGGTCGGCGGTGTGCCGTCCGGACGTGAGATCCAGGTCGTGGAAGGGGCGTCCGTCCGCGAACCGTACGTCCGCGGCACCGGGCTCCCGGGACGGCAGGAAACGCAGGGTCCGTTCGGCGGGCCGGGGGACGCCCTGCCAGGCGAACGTGCCGGACTCCCGGTGCAGCAGTCCGCCGTCATCGAGCGGGCCGAATTCCGTGGTTCCGCGGAACTCCCCCTGCTCCCCGCTCGCGAGATCCCGCACCGACCGCTCGACCCGCCACCGTCCGGCCAGATACGCCAGCGCATCCGGCACTGGCCAGAACTCGCCCATTCCGTACCGCTTCCCATCACATCTGCGGCTGCGCGACCCATTGACGCGTCTGTGCCCCCTCCCTATCTTGCCGTTCGAAGTGCTGACCATAGTCCGATATTTCGAACAGCTAGAGCCGCGGAGTATCCATGTCACGCACCACCCGCACACGCTGGAGACAAGGCCTCACGGCAACCGCCCTCCTGATGGCGGCCGTCGCCCTGCCCGCGCCCGCGCACGCCGAGGACGTCACCGACTACGCGATCACCGTCGACCCGGCCACCCAGGGCGCGAAGATCGACGACACGATGTACGGCGTCTTCTTCGAGGACATCAACCGGGCCGCCGACGGCGGACTGTACGCCGAGCTCGTGCAGAACCGGTCCTTCGAGTACTCCACCGCCGACAACGGCTCGTACACGCCCCTCACCTCCTGGGCGGTCGCCGGTACGGCCGAGGTCGTGAACGACGACGGGCGCCTCAACGAGCGCAACCGCAACTACCTCTCCCTGGACGCCGGTTCGGCGGTCACGAACGCCGGATACAACACCGGCATTCGCGTCGAACAGGGCAAGAAGTACGACTTCTCCGTATGGGCCCGCGCCGAGAGCGGCACCACGCTCAGCGTGGCCCTGAAGGACGCGCCGGGCACCCTGGCAGCCACGCGGCAGGTCGCCGTGAAGGGCGGCTGGGCGAAGTACACGGCCGGCTTCACCGCGACCCGCACCAGCAACCGCGGCCGCCTCACCGTCGTCTCGTCGGGCACCGCCGCGCTCGACGAGGTCTCGCTCTTCCCGCGCGACACCTACAAGCACCAGCCGAACGGCCTGCGCAAGGACCTCGCCGAGAAGATCGAGGCCCTGCGCCCGGGCTTCGTGCGCTTCCCCGGCGGCTGCCTGGTCAACACCGGCTCCATGCAGGACTACAGCGCGGCCTCCGGCTGGCAGCGCAAGCGCTCGTACCAGTGGAAGGACACCGTCGGCCCGGTCGAGCAGCGCGCCACCAACTCCAACTTCTGGGGATACAACCAGAGTTACGGACTCGGCTACTACGAGTACTTCCGCTTCTCCGAGGACATCGGCGCGATGCCGCTGCCCGTCGTGCCGGCCCTCGTCACCGGCTGCGGCCAGAACCGGGCCACCGACGACGAGGCGCTGCTCCAGCGGCACATCCAGGACACCCTGGACCTCATCGAGTTCGCCAACGGCCCGGTCACGAGTGAGTGGGGCGAGAAGCGCGCCGAGATGGGCCACCCCAAGCCCTTCCACCTCACGCACCTCGCCGTCGGCAACGAGGAGAACCTGCCGAACGAATTCTTCGCCCGTTTCCAGAAGTTCCGCGCCGCGATCGAGGCGAAGTACCCCGACATCACGGTCATCTCCAACTCCGGCCCCGACGACGCCGGCACGACCTTCGACACGGCCTGGAGACTCAACCGCGAGGGCGACGTCGACATGGTCGACGAGCACTACTACAACAGCCCGCAGTGGTTCCTCCAGAACAACGACCGCTACGACGGCTACGACCGCGGCGGCCCCAAGGTCTTCCTCGGCGAGTACGCCTCCCAGGGCAACGCCTTCAAGAACGCCCTCTCCGAAGCGGCCTACATGACCGGCCTGGAGCGCAACGCCGACATCGTCAAGCTCGCCTCCTACGCCCCACTCCTCGCCAACGAGGACTACGTGCAGTGGCGCCCGGACCTGATCTGGTTCAACAACCACGCCTCCTGGAACTCGGCCAACTACGAGGTCCAGAAACTGTTCATGACCAACGTCGGCGACCGCGTCGTCCCGTCCACCGCGACCGGCACCCCGGACGTCAGCGGCCCGATCACCGGCGCCGTCGGCCTGTCGACCTGGGCGACCAGTGCGGCGTACGACGATGTGAAGGTCACCGGCGAGGACGGAACGACGCTGCTCAGCGACGACTTCTCCGGTGACGCGTCGCAGTGGACGCCGGGCGGCACCGGCAGTTGGAGCATCCAGGACGGGCAGTACGTCCAGACGGACACCGCGGCTGAGAACACCCTGGTCACGGCGGGCGACCCCACCTGGCAGAACTACGACCTCCATGTGAAGGCGACCAAGAAGTCCGGCAAGGAGGGCTTCCTCGTCGCCTTCGGCGTCAAGGACACCGGCAACTACTACTGGTGGAACCTGGGCGGCTGGAACAACACCCAGTCCGCCGTAGAACAGGCCGTCGACGGCGGCAAGTCGACGCTGATGTCCAAGGCCGGGTCGGTCGAGACGGGCCGTGCCTACGACATCGACATCAAGGTGCGGGGCCGTCAGGTGACCCTCCTCCTCGACGGCCAGGAGTGGGGCAGCTTCACCGACGACAAGCCGGCCGAGCCGTTCCGCCAGGTCGTCACCGAGGACGCGAAGACCGGTGACCTGATCGTCAAGGTCGTCAACGCCCAGTCCGCGGCGGCCCGTACGGCGATCGACCTGGGCGTCGCCGAGGTCGCCGCGAAGGCCCGGGTGACCACCCTGGCCGCCGAGCCGGAGGACATGAACACCGAGACGGACACGCCGGTGACTCCGGTGACGTCCACCTTCCGGGGAGCCGCCGAGAAGTTCACGTACACCTTCCCGGCGAACTCGGTCACGTTCCTGAGGATCAGGCAGAAGTAGAGTCCGGCGTGGGCTGCTCTCCGAGCGGCGGCAGCCCACGCTCGGCGAACACCTTCTTGGCGACGAACGTGGCGTTGAGGGCCCGGGGAAAGCCGCAGTATCCGGCGGAGTGCAGCAGGGCCTCGACGATCTGCTCGGGTGTCAGGCCCACGTTCAGGGCCGCGTTGACGTGCACCTCCAGCTGGGGCTCGCAGCCGCCCAGCGCGGTGAGCATGCCCAGCGTCACCAACTGCCGGTCCCGCGGGGCGAGTGCGGGCCGGTCGTAGATCTCGCCGAAGCCCCAGGAGACGATCTGGTGGCCGAGTTCGGGGCTGATGTCGGCGAGTGAGTCGATGACCCGCTGCCCGGCCTCGCCGTCGACCTTCCGCAGGACCTCCAGACCGTGCGCGAAACGCTCTTCCCGGGTGGTGCTCTCGCTCATGTCAGCTCTTCCGTTCTGCTCGGACTCGGAACCGGTCACGACGAGAACGCTAGGAGTTCGAGCACACTCCAGGTCAAGTGCGGCAGGACTCACGATCAACTCGGTTGCAGCCCGGTGATGTCGGTGTCACGATCCTCCGCATGATGATGCGAAAGGCGGACCTCGAAGTGCTCCGGTGAGCCCCGAGACTGCACGTCCCCACTCCACCGCCGAGTGGGTTGCCCCGGCCCGCGCCCTGCGCGACGACTGGCTGCGGCACGGACTCACCACTGGCCCGTCCGACCGGGCCCGGGCCGAATCGGCCGTCACCGATCTGTACCGCCTCCTGGGCGAGCCGCCACCCCGTTTCGTATGGGTCTCGTCGCCCGCGGCGGCGGTCCGGGCGGTACTCGACGACAAGCGCCGTTTCCCGCGTGCGAGCCTGCGCGCCACAGGCGCCCGGCAGTTGGCCTTGCCCTCACGGCTGGCCTCCCTGGCCGGGGACCTGCGGGACCGGATGGACGTACGGCTGAGACGTCGTCCGCACCCCAGAGGGTGGGGCCGCCCGAGCGATCCGGAGGGTGTGGGACCGACGCCGGAGGCCGCGCTCGCCGCGGGCGCCTCCCGGGATACGGTGCTCGGCTCCCTGGTCGACGGCCCCCTGACCACGACCCTGCGCGACGCCGTACGCGCCCCGCTGCGGACCGCGCTCCTGCCCACCGGCACCGACGCGCTCACCCTGACCTGGCACGGCCAGCACGAGGCGTACTGGATCGCGCCCTACGAGATCCGCGCCCGCCTCGGCCTCGTCCGCTACCTCGACGCCGACGCCTTCCAGCTCGGCCTCTGGGTCGACCTCGCCCGGTCGACCGGCTGGTGGTGGGCCGGGGAGGGGGTGTGCGTCATGGCGGAGCGGCCCGTCGAGCTGCACACCGAGCGCCTCGGCGACCGGGGTGAACGGCGGCTCCACCACGCCGACGGGCCCGCCGTGCGGTTCGCCGACGGCACCCGGCTGCACGCGCTGCACGGCACGATCGTCCCCGAGTGGGTGATCACGGACCCGACCGTCGAGCGCATCCACGCCGAGCACAACGTCGAGGTGCGGCGCAGCGCCATCGAACGCATCGGCTGGCACTCCTACGTCGAACAGGCCCGGCTGCGTCTGGTGGCCACCGCCGCCGACCCCGGGAACCCGGACTCCGACCTGCACCTCTACGACGTACCACTGGACCTCTGGCGACGCCCCGCGCGCCTGCTGCTCACCGTCAACGGCTCCGTCGAACCCGACGGCACCCGCCGCCGCTACGGCCTCGGCGTGCCCGACCGCTTCGACGACCCGGTCGCGGCCGCCGGCTGGACGTACGGCCTGTCCGGCGAGCAGTACGCGCAGCTCGTCCGCCGAACCTGACTCTCCGATTCCGCCAGTTCTTCCAGTTCTTCCGACTCTTCAAAGGTGATGCATATGACCATGACACTGTCCGAACTGACCGCCCGCACCGGCCTTGACGTCCTCGACCACCTCGAACGGCAGGTCGCCGTCCCCGTCGTCCACGGGATCCAGGCCCAGGGAGACCTGATCGTCATCCCGCACACGCTCGTGGCGGACGCCGTCCGGGTCCACTACCGGCGCTGGGACGACGTCCCCGCCACCGGCATCGAACTGCTCCGCAGCGCCGCCGGCGGCAACCCGCACACCCTCGTCGCCGACCCCGGCACCTGCCGCTGGACCACCTTCGTGCTCGACGACGAGCAACTCGCCCTCGGCATGATCGACACGTCGGCGGTCGCCTACCTCATCCACCCGGAGCATGGGGCGACCGGCATCGCGCCCGGCCGGTACGTCGTGCGGCGGCAGCGTGAACGCGTCACCGACCGATCGGGTGGGCGGGGGTATCGGATGATCGCGGACTGACACCGACCGGGACTTCGGGGTCTTTCGGTACGCACCGAGGGTCCGGGGGAGAGCCGGGGCCGCCCGGTGAGCGTCGTACGGGACGTCCCGCGCTCACCGCGGCAGCACACCGCTCCAATAGCCGTACCAGTCGCGCATGGAGGGACGCAGGGCAGGCTGCTCCGCCACGGAGCGCCTGAGCAGGGTCAGGCCCGCCGGATCCAGCACCTGCTCGAGATCGGCCGGGTCCCTGCTGATGCTGCCCATGCGTCTGCCGGCGAGCGTGCGCAGGACGAACAGGCCGTACTTGTACCGGTCCGACTCACGGTTCTGCACGGCTCCGCCCTCAGGGGGGAACCAGTCCGGACCGTGGAGCTGGAGCAGCGGCGCGACGCTGCCCGCGATGCGCACCGCGTCGCAGTCGACGAGCATCACCCCGCAGCCACCGCCGGACGCGGCCCAGAACAGGACGTTACGGGGATTGAGGTCCCCGTACACCACACCGGCACCGTGCAACAGCCCGAGGACCAACGACAGTTCGCGGCAGAGCGCGCCCCGCTGCCCCAGACGTGGCGGGGCGATACCGGCCTCCAGGTTGTCCTCGGCCGGCGCCATCAGGTGCTGCGCGTCCCTGGGGCGCCGGACGAACTGGCTGTTGTGGTGTGGGAAATCCTGAAAGAACCGCTCCGGGAGCCGCAGCATCACGATCCCCGTGGCCCTGTTGTCGGACGTGATCAACCGAAGCGGCCACACGGCCCTCCGGTCCAGTAACAGCCGATGATTCTGTCTCAGCCGGTCGCGCACCGCCACGATCGCGAGCATGGGTTCCGCGAAGCCGTCCGGCAGCGAGCGGTGGTACTCCTTGTAGACCAGCGGGCCGGGACATTCGGCGAGGGACAGATCCGGCAGGTCGAATATCGTTGCCTGCCCACCTCGGTCGATCGGTACCAGTTTGCCGAGCTCTGCCCGGTCCAGCACCAGATGATTGCGGCTGCCCGTCATGACGACCAGATCCCGACCACCGTGCGGTCGTCCGTGTACGTCATCCGCTGGAAGTCCACCTGGGCCGCGAAAAGGTGCGGGTCGGGAGGCCTGGTCCAGACGGAACCGAGCACCTGGCCCACCTCTCCGGTCCCGTCACCGAGGGCGTCCCCCACCCCGTCGGTCATGAGCATCAGCACGTCACCCTGCCTCAGCTCGGGCGCACTCTGGAACCAGACGTCCCGGCCGAGCAGGGGCAGCGCTGATGTGGCACCGCTCACGGCCTCTCCCGCACGGGTCGACTTGATCTCCGTGAGCGGCACCCAGCCGTCACCGACGCTGAGCGCCCAGGCGCTCACATCTCCGACCTGAAGCAGAATGCAGCGCCGGATGCCCTCGGCGTCCGCCTTCATGGGCACGGCAGTGAAGACAACGGCGGTCGAGGCGAGTTTCGCGACCTGGTCGAGGGCCAGCGGTGTGGTCTCTCCCGTTTCCTGCGCGATCGACTGGTGCACTGCTTGCACGACGGCCTTGGCGCTGTCCCGAAGCACCCGTTCCCAGTCGACCTGCTCGGCCGTGCCGGCATGCAGTTGCCGCAGCAGACTGCGGCATCCGCCTGCTGCTGCGGCATCGGCGGCGAGGTGGGAGAGCTCTCCCTGCGAGACCCCGTCCGCCACCGCGGCGATCAGCCAGCCGGCGTCGGCCAGCAGGCAGTAGTCGTCCTGCCGTGGGATGCCTTCGTGGCGGTGACTGTCACCTCGGGTACTCGCGGCGCGCACGGTCAGCGCGCCGCATCTCGCCCCGTCGAAGACCGTGTCGGGCCGGCGCCAGCCGGGCGAGACCAGGGCGGCGAATCGTTGCGGACCGATCTCGGGCCGGGACGGGACGGTGAGCCGCGGGAGGATGTCCCGGTGCGATCCCGGGTCGCCGATCGCGAAGCCTTTTCCCGCCCATCGCCCGGGTGGCGCGGGTGCGCGGGCCCCCGATGCCTTGTCGAGCGCCGGTTCGGCATCCGGGAGGTCCTCGTCGGATGACGCCGCGTGAGGGTGTTCATCGCCCTGCATGGGTACTCCTGCGGCCTGCGGGTCGGCGTTCATCCCCAGGTGATGTCGCTCGGCACGGGTTCGACGGCTTCGGGCTGGTATCCGGGGTCGAGGACGAAGCCTTCCCCGCCCTCCTGTTCGGCCTTGCCCGAGGCCGACGAGATCACGCTCTGGATCAGGATGCTGGTGGTGTCCTTGATCGCCTCCGATGCGGTGTGGCCCTCCGCCACCCGGTATGCGGAGAAGCGGTCCGCGGGACGTACCAGTGTGGTGAGCGTGGCGGGATTGGTCTCCCCCACGCCGAAGGGCACGATGTTCGGCGGGTTGGTGCCGGTGCTGAGTTCGTCGAGTTCGCGCTGCCATACGTCGTCGGCGTCGGTGGGCTCGCCGTCGGTGATGAAGAACGCCGCAGGGCGGTGGTAGGCGTAACCGTCGGCCCGCAACTGGTCGACGTCCTTTGCGATCTGCTCGCCCAGCAGCCGGAACGCGGCGGCGTACGACGTCGCTCCGTCAGCGGTGAGGACCGGGGGACGCACATTGCGCAGATCACTCAGTGGGATGCGCAGGTTGGCCTGGGAGGAGAAGTCGATCAGGCTGAAGCGCACCTTGTCGCGGAGCGTCGGGTTCTCTCGGAGCAGATCGCAGAGAGAGGGGACGATGTCGTTGGCTGCGTTGATCGGCTCACCGGACATCGACAGCGAGGTGTCGACGATCACGTAGAAGGGGAGCAGGATCGCTTTGGTGGTCATGTCTGCCTCTGTTCGTGTACGAGAGCTCGAATGCGGGAAGGCGCGTCGGGCTGCCTGTTCAACGGGGGTCCGTGAGGAAGGCCGTGAACACCATGGCGGGGACATAGGGCGGCCTGCCCGGAACGGAATAGGCAGGCGCCACAGCGAGCTCGATGGGCGAGTCGGGTGATGCGGTCGTCCAGAGCTGGTACCGATCGGCGGCGTACGGCTCGCCGATGGCGACCTCGAAGTCCCAGCGGAACGGAGTCCCGACCGCGGCCACCCGCCGCCGGAGCGCAGAGAGGCGCTGGAGCAGCCGGTCAATCTGCGTGTCCCAGTGGGCATCCGTGTCCTTCTTCGGCGCGCCGAAGCTCTCGAACAGCGAACTGATCTCGGCGGACAGCGGCGGCAGCGGGCCGAAGAGCAGCCGGCACAGGTGCTGAGCCAGTTGGAGGTACCGGGATGCCCGTCGGGCAGGGTCCGAGTGAGTTCCGATCTGCGTGACCTGGGAGCAGAGGAAGAACGCCTGCTGGTCGATCAGATTCCTGAACTCGCGGGCCAGCTCGTGGTGCTGAGCCTCGGTGGCACTCGTCACATCGTCCCGCGACTGGTTGAAGCGTCCGAGGATCTCGTTCAGGCGGTTGTCCTGCATGGTCACCGCACCCTGTAACTCCGCCAAGGCCCGGTTGACGCCATCGAGTTCGTGGCCTCGTCGATCCGCCAGCTCCTGGATGAGCTGGGACTGTGTCATGAGGTCGGACGCGGACTTGGCGAGGTGGTGCGCCAGCGCCTGGAGGGTCTCGGGCTCACGCGCCGCGGCATGGAACTGGTTCACTGTGCCCCCGTCATGATCCAGTATCGGGACTGAACGCCAACGATGTGCGCATCCGTTGACCGGTGTGCTGGTTGAGGGCAGTCGCCTCGATCTCGGTACCGCCGAAACGCAGGGTGATGTCGATGGCCCGCTCGTCGAGCGGGACCTTCATGGCGCCCCCGAGCTCGATGGTGATACTGCCCAGAAGGCGGGCGTCGTTTCTGCTGATATACCGGGGGGTTTTCTCGGTGGAAGCGTAGAATCCGAATTCGACCGCTTCCTGGTCGCTGAGGAGAGGGAGCAGGGTCTGTGTGATTTCCTGGTCGACTTCCACGGACTCACCGATCTGCGTGAAGGTCAAGAACCGGTCGCGGCACATTGTTCTGCCGTCGTCCGTCCGGCTGCGAAGCCTCGGCGGATCGACATCCTCCT
Source organism: Streptomyces sp. NPDC051963 (assembly GCF_044593495.1). NCBI lineage: Bacteria > Bacillati > Actinomycetota > Actinomycetes > Kitasatosporales > Streptomycetaceae > Streptomyces > Streptomyces sp. NPDC051963. The sequence continues at coordinate 90,375 of NZ_JBIUCC010000010.1, forward strand.
CGAAAGGAAGCCAGCACTCGACGCCGTATGTGAACCCCACGGTGCGGGAGGTGACAACCTCAGGCTCGTACGCATAGTGCACCGCACCGGCGAGAACAGTCCGGGCGGGATCGGGCGGGATGATCACTTGTACGTCGGTGCCGTACCGTTCCCCGAGGAATTCGGTGAGGCGGGTGCGCAGATAGGGGGACTGGGCGAAACCTCCCACCACGACCACTTTGATTTTCTTTTGATCGTCCGGCAGCAGACCGCGTAGCTCCACGATCCGCTCGGAGACCAGATACAGCAGGGGGCGGACCACGCCTTCGAACAGACTGTCCGCCGCCTTCGCGTCGAGCGCGATGTGGAAGTCCTCCCCACCCTGCATCCGGGCGAGGTGCTCGAGCCGGCCCCGGGTCAGCAGCAGTCGGTACACCTGGCCGGGAATGCTGACGGAGAGCCTTTCCGTCCGGCCGGCGTCGTGGTGCATCTTTGCGTTCTCGAAGGCGTCCATCATGTCCTGGACGGCGGCCGGCATGGTCCGTTCGAGCTCGTCCACCAGATCGGGGCCGAGCCTGGGCCGGACGACCGTGGCCAGGAAACGTTCGTTGATGTAGGCGGATCCGAGGTGCCCGCCGGTGGTGTGCCCCAGCTGCGCCAGATGCCTGTTCGGCCCGGGAAGGTACGCCGAGATGTCGATGGTTCCGCCGCCGCAGTCCACCATCATGATCGGTGACGATGTCCTCCCTGAGGGGATGCGGACCAGAGCGTGGATCGCGGCTGCCTCCGGCTCGGTGATCAGCAACAACTGTTCGCGAGTGCTCGGGAACCCCGCCTTCTGTGCACATTTGCGCATGGCATCCCGTTGATAGTCGGTCCACATGGCCGGGACGGTGAGGCACCAGCGGATCTCGTTCTCCTGGTAGCCCCCGTCGGTGATGTGCCGGACGGCCACCTTGCGCAGCCGCTCCAGATAGGCCGTGATCAGTGGCAGGGCCTGGGCCGGTGTCCCGTTGAGGTGCCCGGCGACGGGGTCGTCACCACCGCGGAGCCACATCTTGAAACCCTGGACCAGTCGCGGCGACGGGGCGGCGCCACCCGCACGGGCGGTCGAGAGGGCCCGGCGGGCGGAATAACCCCAATCCAGCACCGTGCCCTTGCCGTCCAGGAGCAACGCGCTGAGATTCTTTGGATATACCACCGGCTGTTTCCGCCATTGATCGAAATAGAAGATCTTTCGATCGGACGGGATGTCGTTGATTCTATCGATCGCGCACCAGGCGAATCCGGATCCGTGAGTCCCAAAATCGACGGCTGCCACAACCCTTACTGCCATTGCATTCCGCCCCCGCGTTCCCCATAGCCGCTTACGTCACACGGCGACAACAGACCGACTTGCCCTGAGAATGGCACAAGATCGGGGTATTGAAGTCGGCTCCGCAAAGGGAAGAGCGCATATTCGGATCCTGGACACTCCGCGCGCTGTACGGTGGACTCGGGTGCGTGGGAGTGCCTACCCCGGGGGAACGGAAATGGTCGCGATCAAGCCTAGTATTCTTCCCGTCTATCTGCCTGATCTCGTCACCCGTCGCATGTGTGCCACGGCCCACCTTGATGCGGGGTTCGCGCGGGAAGTGATCGAGGAATACGCGGAAGACGGCCTCAATGCCGTAGGACCCGCCCTGGGGGTGAATCTCGTCGCGGTGGTGCGGCACGCGCGCCTCGCCGAGGAGCGGGGGATCGCCCGTGATCGCAAGCTGGCGGCACTGCTGGGTCTGCTGCTGGCGCTGCTGGTCTCCGGCGGCGCACTGCTGGCCACAGGGAACGGGACACTCGGCCTCGCCTGCCTGGCCGCCTCCGCCACGGTCCTGCCCGGGGCGTGGCTGGTCGTCTTCCGGAACGGGTGGGCCGCCCGCTCGATGGCTCTCGCGCTCAGGGACGACCTTTCACCGCCGCAGAGCCTCGCTCCGCCTCTGCCCGCTCAACTCGAGCGACGGCTGGACGATTTGAAGCGGGTCAACATCATTCCGTATCACGCCGACGCGGAGGCCAGGACCCCGTTTGTCGGCAGCGGCTGGCGGATCTCCGAATCCGTGTGGGCGCCCGTGGACGTCAGCCGACCTGCCAAGGGCCCCGCGGGCCAGATCCTCAAGCCTGTTCCCTTCGACGTGTGCGATCTCCATCACCACTTGGCCCAGCGGCTGCCGGGGGTGACCGGTCTCGGCAACCTCAAAGCCGACAGCCGGCTCTATGTCCGGGGCCTTCATGTGGTCGACCTCGGCCCGGAAGTGCTTCCCGACCCCCTTCGGCAGCCCCTTGCCGTGATCCCTGACGCTCTGGTCCAGGAGGGGGCCGACAAACCGGGTGGCGGCATGGAGACCTACCTCAGTCTGCGAGCCTTCAGCGGCGGCGGAAAGGTCGTGGTGTCGGTGCACCTGCGTGCACAGCTCCACTGGCCGCAGCTGTCCTGGGAGGTCGCCGCCTATGTACTCCCGCCGCTCGGGGAACGCTTCGACGAACCGCCGTGGCTCGCGGGGACCCGTGCCCGGCTGAAGGCCAGAACCGCCGCACACGCGGTGCACGCAACGAGCGAGGCACTGCTTCGTTCGTGGTCACGGCTCGGCGGAAGGTCTTGGCACCGGGCCCTTCGGCGGCGTCGGCTGACGCGGCTGCGCAAGGAGATCCGTAAGGACTACGGCCGCTACGACTACGGCGCCAGGAGCAGCCTGCGTGAGCAGGCCTCCGCCTGGAGCCGCATGGGGTACAGCGAACTGCGTGACGCGCAGATCTACTTCAAGAGCATCGTGCAGGCGACGCTGACCTGTACCGAGTCCTTCCTGACGGAACACCACATCGACGCCTCCGACCTGCGGTCCCAGAGGCAGCAGATCATCCGCGAGCAGGTCTTCAACTTCAACGGGGTCATCCACGGCGGAGTGCAGGCCGGCTCGGAGAACCAAATGACCGTCAACGGGCCGGTTCCACCACCGGGTGGCGGAACCGGAGCGGGCGGCCCGTCTCCCGAAGGCGGACCGCCCGCTCCCGGCAACTGAAGGAAGACACATGAGCGACATCTCGTTCTCCGGTCCGATCCACGGACCGGTGCAGGCCGGTGACCACAACAACATGACGATCCACGGAGCGGACTTCGGCCAGGTCCCCGACCCGTCGGTGCCCGACCCCGAGCGAACGGCGGAGGCCCTGCGCCTGACCGTGGAACTGCTGCGGCTGGTCGGCACCGAGGGCGGTCCGGTGAGCGTCGCGGCCGAGTCGCTCAACTCCGAACTGGATCGTTCCGTTTCGGCAGGCGAACCCGTCGACCGGACCAAGGTCGGCCGCTGGCTCGACACCATCAACGGTGGTTTCGCCACAGGTAGCGGCGCACTGGCACTCGTCGAGGGCATCCGCCAGGCAGTCTTCGGACCGTGACGAACATCGACGGAGGCCAGCTGGGCACAGCACAGACTGCGGGTGGCCGGACCGCACCGATCGATTCGCTCACGCCAGGGACTCGAAATACGCCTTCTGCGCGGGGAAGTAGTCGTTGAAATCGGGCCGGGGCCCGCCCGTGCGTGAGGCGGTGAGCATGTCGAGGTAGTACTCCCAGCCGGCGCCGATCGATCCGAGGTCCTCCGTGGACGTGAGGTGGTGGACGAGCCGCAGCTCGGTTGTCCCGGTGGTCTCCGTCTGGGCGAGCAGCAGCTCCAGCGACCAGGAACCGGCTTCGTCCTGCGCCGACAGCGCCAGCCGGCGCGGTGGCTCGCAGGCCTCGATCCGGAGCGGGCTCCAGGGCGCCTCCTCCTCGAACACCATCTGCACTTCGACGGTGCGCCCGGGGGCCGCCTCGCCACGCCACGGTCCGAACCAGCGTGCCGTGCGCTCGGACTCGGTGACGCTCGCCCAGACGTCGTCGACCGGGGCGCGGTAGGTGCGGGTGATGATCAGGTCGAAGCCCGCTGGAGTGGGAACGAGCTGACCGGTGGGCTCGGGAGTCATGCCGTGTCCTCCTGTCGGCCTGCTGTCGGCCTCCTGTGACTGACAGCATGAACGTATCCCGCCGGTGACAGGGCGGCCCAGGTGGATCACGGGATTGCATAAAAGTGCAGCGAAACGTATAGTCATGCCATCCAGGAGGAGGATGTCATGGCGGTACGTGCGGCGGTGGCCGGAGCGAGCGGGTACGCGGGCGGGGAGCTGCTGCGGCTGCTCCTGGCGCACCCCGAGGTCGAGACAGGCGCACTCACCGCGAACTCCAACGCCGGTCAGCGGCTCGGCGCGCTCCAGCCGCACCTGCTGCCGCTGGCCGACCGTGTGCTCCAGGAGACCTCGGCGGACGTTCTCGCCGGGCACGATGTCGTCTTTCTCGCGCTGCCGCACGGACAGTCCGCCGCCGTCGCCGAGCAGCTCGGCCCGGATGTGCTCGTCGTCGACATGGGGGCCGACTTCCGGCTGAAGGACGCGGCGGACTGGGTGCGGTTCTACGGCTCCGCGCACGCCGGGACCTGGCCCTACGGCCTGCCCGAACTGCCGGGTGCCCGCGCGGCGTTGGAGGGGTCCAAGCGCATCGCGGTACCCGGTTGCTACCCGACCGCCGTCTCGCTGGCCCTCTTCCCGGCGTACACGGCGGGCCTCGCCGAGTCCGAGGCCGTGATCGTCGCCGCCTCCGGCACCTCCGGCGCGGGCAAGGCGCCCAAGCCGCATCTGCTGGGCAGCGAGGTCATGGGCTCCATGTCGCCGTACGGCGTCGGCGGCGGCCACCGGCACACCCCCGAGATGATCCAGAACCTCAGCGCGGCCGCCGGCGAGCGGGTCTCGGTGTCCTTCACGCCGACGCTGGCCCCGATGCCCCGCGGCATCCTCGCCACCTGCAGCGCGAAGGCGAAGGCCGGGGCCACCGCCGAATCCGTGCGCGCCACCTATGAGAAGGCATTCGCCGACGAACCCTTCGTGCACCTGCTCCCCGAGGGGCAGTGGCCCGCCACGGCGTCCGTCCACGGTTCCAACGCCGTTCAGGTGCAGGTCGCATTCGACGAGGCAGCGGGCCGCATCATCGCGATCAGCGCCATGGACAACCTGACCAAGGGCACCGCGGGCGGTGCCGTCCAGAGCATGAACCTCGCCCTCGGGCTCGACGAGACCGCAGGGCTTTCCACGATCGGAGTCGCACCGTGAGTGTCACGGCAGCACAGGGATTCACGGCGGCCGGGATCGCCGCCGGGATCAAGGCGAACGGCAACCCGGACCTGGCCCTCGTGGTCAACAACGGGCCCCGCCTCACCGCCGCGGGCGTCTTCACCTCCAACCGCGTCAAGGCCGCGCCGGTGCTGTGGTCCGAGCAGGTCCTCAAGGGCGGACAGGTCTCCGCCGTCGTCCTCAACTCCGGTGGCGCCAACGCCTGTACGGGTCCGAAGGGCTTCCAGGACACGCACGCCACCGCCGAGAAGGTCGCGGACACGCTCGGTCTGAACGCCGCCGAGGTCGCGGTCGCGTCCACCGGCCTCATCGGGGTCCTGCTCCCGATGGACAAGCTGCTGCCGGGCGTCGAGACCGCCGCCGAGGCCCTGAGCGAGCACGGTGGTGAGAAGGCCGCCATCGCCATCAAGACCACCGACACCGTCCACAAGACGTCCGTTGTGACCAAGGGAGGATGGACCGTCGGCGGTATGGCCAAGGGCGCCGGCATGCTCGCGCCGGGCCTCGCCACCATGCTGGTCGTCATCACCACGGACGCCGAACTCGACGGCGACGTACTGGACAAGGCCCTGCGCGCCGCCACGCGCACGACCTTCGACCGCGTCGACTCCGACGGCTGCATGTCCACCAACGACACCGTGCTGCTGCTCGCGTCGGGCGCCACGGGGATCACCCCGGGGTACGACGAGTTCGCCGAGGCCGTCCGCGCCGTCTGCGACGACCTGGGCCAGCAGCTCATCCGGGACGCCGAGGGCGCGAGCAAGGACATCAAGGTCGAGGTGGTGGGCGCCGCGACCGAGGACGACGCCGTCGAGGTGGGCCGCTCCATCGCCCGCAACAACCTCCTCAAGTGCGCCCTCCACGGCGAGGACCCCAACTGGGGCCGCGTCCTGTCCGCCATCGGCACCACCTCCGCCGCCTTCGAACCCGACCGGCTGAACGTCGCCATCAACGGCGTATGGGTGTGCAAGAACGGCGGCGTCGGCGAGGACCGGGACAAGGTCGACATGCGCTACCGCGAGGTCCACATCGTCGCCGACCTGGCCGCGGGCTCCGACACGGCCACCATCTGGACCAACGACCTGACCGCCGACTACGTCCACGAGAACAGCGCATACTCGTCATGAGCACTACTCGTAAGCACACCGCCCTGCCCAAGGCGCAGATCCTCATCGAGGCGCTGCCCTGGCTGACCCGGCACAACGGCAAGACCGTCGTCATCAAGTTCGGCGGAAACGCCATGGTGAACGAGGACTTGAAGGCCGCCTTCGCCCAGGACGTCGTCTTCCTGCGACAGGCCGGCCTCAAACCGGTCGTCGTGCACGGCGGCGGCCCGCAGATCAGTGCCGCCCTCGACAAGCACGGCATCGTCAGCGAGTTCAAGGCGGGCCTCAGGGTCACCACCGAGGACGCCATGGACGTCGTACGCATGGTGCTGGCCGGACAGGTACAGCGGGAACTGGTCGGACTGCTCAACCTGCACGGGCCGCTCGCCGTCGGTCTCACCGGCGAGGACGCGCACACCATCACCGCCACCAAGCACCAGCCCCGGATCGACGGCGAGCTCGTCGACATCGGGCGGGTGGGCGAGATCACCGAGATCGACACGGGCGCGATCGAGGCACTGCTCGCCGACGGCCGTATCCCGGTCGTCTCGTCGATCGCCCGTAGCCAGGACGACGGACATGTCTACAACGTCAATGCTGATACGGCGGCTGCGGCACTCGCTGCTGCGCTGGGCGCCGAAACCCTCATGGTCCTCACCGACGTCGAGGGCCTCTACGAGGACTGGCCGCACAGCGACGAGGTGATCAGCCGCCTCACCGCTTCCCAACTGGAGAAGCTGCTGCCGGAGTTGTCCTCCGGCATGGTGCCGAAGATGGAGGGCTGTCTGCACGCCGTGCGCAACGGCGTGACCACCGCCCGCGTCATCGACGGCCGGGTCCAGCACTCGATCCTGCTGGAGATCTTCACGGATGAAGGCATCGGCACGATGGTCGTGCCGGACGAGCCGGAGGGGGATGCCGTATGACCGCCAATCAGGAACTGACCGAGCGGTGGCAGGACGCGCTCATGAACAACTACGGCACCCCGCGGCTGCCCCTCGTGCGTGGCGCGGGCGCGAAGCTGTGGGACGCCGACGGCAAGGAGTACGTCGACTTCGTCGGCGGCATCGCCGTCAACGCGCTCGGCCACGCCCACCCGGCGGTCGTCGAGGCCGTGAGCAAGCAGATCGCGTCGCTCGGCCATGTCTCCAACCTGTTCATCGCCGAGCCGCCGGTCGCGCTCGCCGAACGGCTGCTCCAGCTCTTCGGCCGGGACGGCAAGGTGTTCTTCTGCAACTCCGGCGCCGAGGCGGTGGAGGGCGCGTTCAAGATCGGGCGGCTGACCGGGCGGACCCACATGGTCGCCACCGACGGCGGCTTCCACGGCCGCACCATGGGCGCACTCGCGCTCACCGGACAGCCCGGCAAGCAGGCCCCCTTCCTGCCGCTGCCCGGCGACGTCACACACGTTCCGTACGGCGACGCGCAGGCACTGGCCGCCGCGGTCACCGAGGACACGGCCCTCGTCATCATCGAGCCGATCCAGGGCGAGAACGGCGTCGTGGTGCCGCCGGCGGGCTATCTGAAGGCGGCGCGCGCCATCACCGCCGCCACCAGCAGCCTGCTGGTCCTGGACGAGGTACAGACCGGTGTCGGGCGTACCGGGCACTGGTTCGAGTACATGGCCCACGAAGGCGTACTGCCGGACGTCATCACGCTCGCCAAGGGCCTCGGCGGCGGACTGCCGCTGGGCGCGACCGTGGCCTTCGGGCGGGCGGCCGAGCTGCTCCAGCCCGGCCAGCACGGCACGACCTTCGGCGGCAATCCGGTCGCCTGCGCGGCCGGACTCGCCGTTCTCGACACCATCGCGAACGACGGATTGCTGGAGAACGTCAAGCAGCAGAGCGAGAGGTTGCGGGACGGAATCGAGTCGCTGAACCACCCGTTGATCTCCCATGTCAGGGGTGCGGGCCTCCTGCTGGGTATCGTGCTCACCGAGCCACTCGCGCCGCAGGCGCAACAGGCGGCTCAGGACGCCGGTTTCCTGGTGAACGCGCCCGCCCCCGATGTCGTACGACTGATGCCGCCCCTCACCCTGGGCGACGACGAGGTGGACGCCTTCCTCGGGGCGCTCCCCGGGGTCCTGGACGCGGTGGCCGACGGGGACGGACGATCCGGAGAATGAGACGACCATGAGCCAGGCGCAGGATCACGAGCACCCCGTGGGGCCCGCCGTGCCGCAGACCCGCACCGCGCGTCACCGCCGGATCGTGGACATCCTCAACCGGCAACCGGTGCGGAGTCAGAGCCAGTTGGCGAAGCTCCTGGCCGATGACGGGCTGACCGTCACTCAGGCGACGCTCTCCCGGGACCTGGACGAGCTGAACGCGGTGAAGATCCGCAACACCGACGGTGACCTGATCTATGCGGTGCCGAGTGAGGGGGGTTTCCGGACGCCCCGTGCGCCGCTGGGGGAGTCGGCGAAGGAGGAGCGGATGCGGCGGCTCTCCGCGGAGCTGCTGATCTCTGCGGAGGCTTCGGCGAACCTGGTTGTGCTGCGGACTCCTCCGGGGGCCGCGCAGTTCCTGGCCTCGGCGATCGACCAGGCCGAACTGCACGACATCCTCGGGACGATCGCGGGTGACGATACGTTGCTGCTGATCAGCCGGAATCCTACGGGTGGGCAGGCCTTGGCGGATCATCTGCTGAGGTTGGCTCAGAACGGGCACTGAACGGGCGCTGAGGGGGGTGGCGGGGGTTGGCTGCCGGGTGCGGGTGGGTGGGGGCTGGTCGCGCAGTTCCCCGCGCCCCTTGGGGGCGGACCAGTTGCCGTCAGTCTGCGGGACCCCGTCAGCGCCGGGTTGCGCGGCCCACCCCCGTCAGCCGAGCCGCGCCGCCAACCCCCCAGTGCACCGCACCTCGTCCCCGGCGGTGATCAGCAGCGCCTCCACCCCCGGCAGCGACTCCAGCCACCGCAGCCCCGCCCGCGAACCCATCGCGAACGCGGCGGTGGCCCAGCAGTCCGCCCAGGTCAGGGAAGGCCCCACCACGGTCACCGCCACGAGGTCGGTCACGGCGGAGCGCCCGGTGCGGGGATCGACGATATGGGCGCCGCGCTCGGCGGTCCCGGACGTGGCGACGGCCAACTCCTCCGCACCGGCCGCCGACACGACCGCCGCGAGGCCACCCGGCCGCAAGGGATCCGCGACCCCGACCCGCCAGGGCCGATGCGGCCCGGGCGTACCGAGCAGCTGGACATCGCCGCCGCCGTTGACGCTCACGCCGCTCGCCCCGACCGCCGCCAGCGACCGTGCCGCCCGTTCGACGGCCCACCCCTTGACGATCCCGGTCGGATCGAGCTGACCTTCGTACGACGTGCTGAACCAGCCCTCGCTCACCCGCTCCGCCTCGGTGGCCAGCTCCAGCACCTCGGCGACCTCCGGATCGCAGTCACCGACGCTCAGCTCACCGCGCGCCAGCCGCGACACCTGGCTGTCCTCGCGGTACGTGCTGAACACCTCGTTCACCCGGTGCAGCCCGGCGACGGCCTCCTCCAGCGCCGCCTTGACCGCACCGGGATCCCCGCCGCGGACGTCGAAGGAGAAGACGGTCCCCATGACCTCCTCCACATGACGCACCGCGGCGGGAGCTGCTGCCGATTCGATGGGATCGGCCACTGCCTCAGACACCGGCCTCATCCAGCGCCGACTGGAGGGACTTCTTGTACCCGGCGCTCGTGTAGGTCGCCCCGGACACCGAGTCGATGTCGGCGCTGCCCGCGGCCACCGTCTCCTGGTTGAGCTTGGGCACCGCGTTGTTGGAGACCTGGGTGCTCCGCCCACCGCTGGGCGCCTGTACCGCCGCAGCCTGGATGATCTTGCCGTTGCGCAGCGTGATCCGGACCTGAACGGGCCCGTACTCCGTCTGCGAGACCTTGCCGGTGACGGTGCCGGTTCCGTTGCTGACCCCGCCGCTCGCGCCCTGCCCGGCACCGGCGCCTGCACCGGCGGTGGCACTGGGGCTGGGGCTGGCGGCGGCACCTGCGCCGGCCTCCGCCCCGGTGCCGGACTCCTCGGCGGGCTTGACCTTGTCCAGCGCGGACTGGAGGGACTTCTTGTAGCCGGCGCTGGTGTAGGTCGCGCCGGAGACGGCGTCGATGTCGGCGGTCCCGGCGGCCGCCGCGGCCTGGTTGAGCTTGGGTACGGCGTTGCCGGTGATCTGGGTGCTCTGGCCGCCGCTGGGCGCCTGCACCGCCTCGGCCTTGGTGATCTTTCCGCCGTTCACCGTGATCCGGACCTGTACGGGTCCGTACTGCGTGTCGGCCACGTCACCGGTGACGGTCTGGGCCTGTGCGGCGCCGCCGCCCGCGTCCTGCGCCGAGCCGCCCTGTGCCGCTGCCTTGTCGAGCGCGGACTGGAGGGACTTCTTGTAGCCGGCGCTGGTGTAGGTCGCGCCGGAGACGGCGTCGATGTCGGCGGTCCCTGCGGTCACCGCGGCCTGGTTGAGCTTGGGTACGGCGTTGCCGGTGATCTGGGTGCTCTGGCCGCCGCTGGGTGCCTGCACCGCCTCGGCCTTGGTGATCTTCCCGTCGCTGACGGTCAGCTTGACCTGCACGGGTCCGTACTGCGTGTCGGCCACGTCACCGGTGAACGATCCGGAGCCGATCGCCTGGGCGCCGCCCTGGGCGGACTCCTGTGCGCCGATCGACTGGCCCGGTGCAGCGCCGCCCACCGACTCGGCTCCGGAATCCGACCCCGGTTTGAGCGACAGCAACAGCACGATCCCGGACACGGTGGCGGCGCCTGCGAGCACGACACGCCGAAGGGGATGGGTCTTCCTCATCGCTCCTGAGCTCCTGATTCCCGAAGATTCCCGAAGTTTTCCGTGGGTCCGACGATTCCCGTCGTCACATCTCGAACGACTCGTGATGGATACGGCGGGCGGGGACCCCCGCGCCGCGCAGTGCTTCGTACACGCCCTGTGCGAAGCCGGGCGGCCCGCACATGAAGACGTCGTGGTCGTCGATGTCCGGCAGCTTCTGGCGCAACCGCTCCGCCGAGATGTCCGGGCGTTCCCCGTCGGGGGAGTTGACGGCGTACATCAGCCGGGCGCCCCGCTCGTCCGCGATGGCGGCCAGCTCGTCCCACAGGGCGAGATCCTGCGTGCTGTTGGCCCGGTAGAGCAGGGTGATGTCACCGGAGGCTCCGGGCAGCGTCTCGAACAGCGCCCGCATCGGGGTGATGCCGACTCCGCCGGCGACCAGCAGCACCTTGCCGCGGCTGCGGCGCTGGGCGGTCAGCGCGCCGTACGGGCCCTCGGCCCACACGCGCGTGCCGGGCCTCAGTTCCCGCAGGCGGGCGCTGTGGTCACCGATCGCCTTGACCGTGATCCGCAGCATGTCCGGCCGCGGCGCCGCCGACAGGGAGTACGGGTGCGAGCTGAACCGCATGCCGGGCGCCAGGAACCGCCAGCGGAAGAACTGGCCGGCCTCCGCGCCCATCCGGTGCAGCTTCCGGCCGCCGATCAGCACGGACACGATCCCGGGCGTCTCCTCGATGACCGCCTCGACCCGCATGCGGTGACGCATGTTGAGGCGGATCGGGGTGAGGATCCGGTACCAGATCACCAGGGCGGTCACCGTGCCGTACAGCCCGTACCAGACGGTCTTCGCGAGCGGCTCGACGACGAACTCGTTGCCGGTGGTGAGCTGGTGCCAGAACGTCAGGAACACCGCCGCGTACGTCAGCAGATGGACGTGGTACCAGGTGTCGTACGGAATCCTGCGGCGGATCCCGCCGATCGAGATCAGCCCGATGAAGAACAGCAGACCGGTGCCGATGGCGGCCTTGCCCATGTCCGGCAGCTGGTTGATCGAGTCCATCGTCTGCTGGACGATGTCGCCGAGGCCCTTGCCTGCCTGAAGGGCGTAGCCCCACATGATCAGGAAGACGTGGGCGACGGTCAGACAGAGCGTGTAGCGGCCGCTCATCGCGTGCCAGCGTGCCACTCGGTCGGAGCCCACCCGGCGCTCCAGTGCGGGCACGCGGGCCATCTGGAGCACGACGAGCGCCATGAGATAGCCGGCGAGCAGGCCGGTGATACGGCCCGCGGCGAGGATCTTGGCGTTGGTGTCGCCGATGGAAGGGGTGTTGGACCACCACAACCACAGCACACCGGCCGCACCGGCCCAGACGGCGAGCAACAGCAGGGTCGCCGGTGAGCGGCGCGGACGAATGCGGCGCATCGTCTGGCGTCGGGCGGCGCGGCCGCCTGCGAGCGTGCTGGTCACGGTTCCTCCGTGGACGGGCTGTGGCCTTGGCCCACAGATACGTGCCGCGACGGCAGTGTGTTCAGAGTCCGGTGGAGTCCCGTGCGATGGATGCGACTGGCGGTAACCGTCGCTGGTCGTCCGCGGCGGCTCACCCTTGCTCGGGGCAGGAGGTAACGGGTGTCACCGAGGTCACGACGGTGTCGGGCAGGGTGATCCGCTCGCGGTCGCCGCCCTTCCCTTCGACGCCGAGTACGACGGCATCGGGCCCCGAGGCCAGGAAGGCCCCGCACCGGTCACCGGTCGTCGTGCCGACGCGGACCAGATGATCCGGAGCCGACTCGGTCGTCGACCAGGCAACAGCGATCGCGGCGACCGTGAAGACGATCCCGGCACAGCAGCAGAGAGCGGCCCGGTACAGGGACCGGGTGACCCGGTCCACCTCACGAACGGTCCAGCGACGCAGCGCCTGACCGCCCATCAGCCTGGACCTCTCGTCCATCCGGCCGTGCGCGGCCCGGGTCGCGAGTACGGAACCGGCGACCAGGAGGAGGAACGCCAGAGCCACCAGCCCGGAGGCGACATTCCTCGCCGCCGTGGGCAGCTGGGCCAGATCGTCCCTGCCCTTGAGCACCACCAGGACGGTGAGCAGTGCGGCCAGGCCGGAAAGACCGGAGCGCCAGCCCTCCGCCTGTCTGCGCAACTCCCCGAGCTGCGTGAACTCCAGTGCATCGGCGAGCAGGTCCCATCGCCGGTCGGACTCCAGACTCACGGGGCCTCGTTCCTCGAGAGGGAGCCGAGCACCCAGCTGGCACCGCAGCCCGCATGGCTGGCGTGAACGCCGGACGGCCGGTTCGGGTGGGGGTGCCCGCAGGCACAGAAGTACCGCTCGGCCAGCAGTACCTCTTGGTCCGTCGCGGGTTCGGGGGGCGTGCCCCGGAGCCACGAGGGCAGCCCTTTGGTCCCCGTGCCGGGCATGACGCGCCGGATCTCCCGCCTCGTTCTGCCGTGGCACCGGGGGCAGGGACCCTCGACGACGACGCCGAGACCGTCCGCCGAGTCGCGCCAGGTGAAGGGGACCGTCGTACGGCCGATGTCGGTGTCGGCATAGAGGGCGTCGAAGTCGTGGCTGCGGGACGGATGTTCAGGCATCGTCCCCCTCCAGGCGCAGGTCGAACATGGCGGAGTACAGGCGCAGCCGTCCTCTGATCCAGTCCTCGGTCTCGTCGGTGGCCTGCGCGGCGAGTGTGATGTGCCGCGCCGTCACCAGTCCCTCCACCGCAGGCAGTACGCCGTCGAAACACCTGCTGAGCAGGGCGAGGTCCTGCCACAGGGGGACCACGCCAGGCACGGGCGGCAGCGCGACCGGGACCGGCAGAAGGGGAATGTAGGGCTCGATGCGGCGGACCAGGTCGGGGAGCGGCTCGCCCAGCCGGGCGGCGAGGCTGACCAGGTCGAGGGGAGTGAGCGGCTGGTCCGGGCCGCTCACCCGGTACTCCTCGTCGAGAGCGGCCAGGTCGTGCCGGGTGGGGGGAGAGTCGGGCAGCGCTTCGGCGGCGGCCTGGGACAGCTCCGGCACGAGGGCGCCGAGCGGACGCAGCGCGGCCAGCCGTGCATAGGCCGCAGCGGTGCCGATCTTGAGTTCTGCCGCGAAATCGGCCAGCGAGAGGGGCGTGAGCGGTTGCCATTCGCTCGGCAGGTAGTAACTGTGCGCCTGGCGCTGATCCGTGAGGGCGCTGCACTCCTCGGCGGAGGGATGGTGATCGGCGAGTTCCTCCGGGAGCACGGGCACGGTCAGACCGAAACGGGGCGCCTCGCGCTCGGCGATCCCCCACACCTCGCGCAGGGATTCGTGCAGGAATCCGGCGGACTGGAAGAGGGAGGCCGTGGTCAGCCGGTCCGTGGGCCAGTTCTCCGTGTCGCTGGAGGCCTCTTTCCCCGACAGGACGAAGCGTGTGCGCAATGGGAGATCCCGCCAGGCGAAAAGGGGAGTGAGGTCGTCCGGGACGGCGACGCCCGCGGTGCGCAACTGCTCGACGGCGTCGAGGAATCTGTTCTCGACGCCGGTCCATGGCCGGGCTGCCCGCCCCAACTGCTCCAGTCCGACACGGTCCTCCAACCCGTGACTGTCCCCGAGACTCGTGTCGATGACTTCGACGACGTAGGGGGCGGGGACGACCTGTGATGCGAGCGAGTCGTGGGCGTACTGCCGCTCGTGGATCATGCCGAGACGGGCAGCCGCGTGCGCCAGGCACTCCTCGGCCTCGCCGAGACTGATTCCCCGACCGGACGCCAGGTCGAACGTCGCGGTCCAGGGCAACGTGTCGTGCCCCTCGCTGTCGACGCGGAGACGACTCTGAAGAACGGCCTGGACATCGGCCTCGAGTTCCGCCCAGGCGGTGACCTGTTCGGCCGGGGGAGCAGTCCAGCCGAGCCACTCGAAGCGGGAGAGCGCGGCCAGGATCTCGGAGGCCGGCAGCCCCAGGTGCCGGCTGGTCTCCTGGACGTGCTCCGGTGTGCTCACCCGGCTGAGACTGGTGCTGTACACGTCATTCCTGGCGAGCACCAGCCGGTCGATGTCGTCGGCCGTGCACACGTATTCCTCGTGATGTGCCGGGACGGCCGGCCAAGGCGTCTCACGGCCCAGGCAGGCATAGCGGGCGCACCGTCGGACGACCTCTCCGAGGGGCAGCGCCAGCCGCTCGGAGGCGAGCACCACGCCGCCGAGGTCGTCCGGCCCTCCCGGTCCGTCGCTGACGATGCTCCAAGGATTGGAGAATGCCTCGATGATGGCGCGGTCGCCCCCGTCCGGAACCTGGGACGGAACCTCTCCGGTGATCGGCGGCGGCGCCTGCCGCTTGTGGGCCGGGCGCAGCCGCCGCCTCCGATTGATCACCTCGGCCACCGTCAAGCGCCGTTGCTCGGCGTGCGCGACCACTCCCCACCAGGTGTTGGCGATCCCCCAGATGTCGGCGTCTCCGGGTTCTGGAACCGGATAACCCTCCACGCTCAAAGGCTGTGCTGTTTCGCCCGAGCCCCGGGCGAGCGCGAGAGCGGCGGCTCTCCATGGTGCGATGTATCGGAGCTCCATGTCGGTGTCAAAGGGCTCGCGGTCCCTCCCCCAGCGCTCGAGAATCGGTTGATCCAGACGGAACCAGCCCTGCACATCGAGGGAATGTACGTCCGACGCGCCCCTGCGTACCGTCATCCCCTGGCCGCGCCATTCGTCGTGCAGGGCGGTGGCGGCGGGCAGTTGGTCGCTTTCCAACTGCCACAGCCACTCCATGGTGAGCTCCGGCCACCGGGCGAGGGCGGCGGCCCCCGCGCGCCAGTTCTGCTCGGCCCAGGAAGGGTCGTAAGCCTGGAGTTCCTTCCGGTTCACGCTCAGCCGCCCCGCGTGCGGGCCGGTCAGGTTGAGTACGTAGCCGAACGGCTGCTTGTCCGTGGCGATGCCGTCGCACAGCACAGCGCCGCGCCCGGGCACCCACCACAGCACGTCCGGGACGGCTTCGAGTGCCTCGGCAACCGCGCCGGCTTCCTGGTGCAGCACACGAGGAGCCCATGTGCGATCGAGACCGGACGCGTCACACACCCGCAGTGCGAACTCGCTGACCTGGACCAGCTCGCGCAGCGTCTTCACGCACGACAGTCCGTCGGTGACGGGGCCGTCGCGCAAGTACAGGCGGACGAGGGTGCCGCCGCCCGACATGCTGTCCCCGGCCCCGTCGTGACGCTTGATGCGGAAAAGACTGCCGCTGCTCGGAATGTCGACCTGGAGCGCGTGTTCGTCGGGAATGCCCTCCTGGTTGACCTGACGAGTCACGATGGTCATCTCGTCGGCGAGCATGAAGTAGCTGAACACCCCGATGCCGAAGCGGCTGTTGGGGTAGAGCCGTAGTTCGGGGTCGTGGCGGAGCCAGCGCGACTGTTCGCGGCGGAAGGCCTTCGACTGCTCGAAACGGCTACCGGCCCGGGTGAACGTGTACTTCAACTGCTCGGCGCTCATGCCCACGCCGTTGTCCCGGCACTCCACAAAGCGGCCGCGGGCGTCCTCGCCCTGTCTGATGGTGATGCGGCCGGACCAGTCGTCCGGGTTCATGCCCATGCTCGTGAGGTACTTCCAGCGCATCGCACGGTACCGGCACGCGTCCATGGCGTTCTGGTACAACTCGCGCAGGGCGAGCTGGGGTTCTCCGGAGTAGAGCTGCTCGCCCATCAGCAGCTCGCGGACCTCGGTCTGGGCCAGGCGGAAGCGCAGCAGGGGCGTCTCGTACGCCAGAACGTTGCCGACCTGGGTGGGCCCCACCCCTCGCGGGGTGACCTTTCTCGGCACCGCTGCCAGCAGTCCTGCCTCGGAGGCCGGCCGTGTGTCGGCCAGCGTCAGGACCTCCTCGGCGATCTGGTCCGCCCGCTCGGCCACCTCGGTCAGCGCGGCATGCAGGGCCTGGTGCGGGCAGAGTGCGTCGAGATGCAGCGCGTCGTGGTCCTTCTCCCAGGCCAACTGGCGGACGATCGCGATGACTTGGTGCGGCTGTACCGGGTCGCTCACGGCCAGGTGCTCGGCCACGATCTCGGGGAAGGTGCGCACGTCCACGGCGAGTACGGCAGCGAGGCGCAGCAGCGCTGCCAGTGGCTGGATCCGCAGTGTCTGGTGGTTGCCGTTGAGGAGTACCTTGCCGCGGGCGTGCAGGTGCGTGTCCTCGCGTGGTTCGGGCAGCCCGATGGCGGCGGCCGCCGAGCACAGCAGCTCGGACAGCTCCTTCACCCGGCCATCCTCCCTGTCCTGACCGAGCAGCAGCGAGGCGAGATCGTCGGCCGGACCGACGGGCACCGGGGAGCTGTCCGTCTCGAAGCGCTCGGCGATCCAGCGGTGCACCAGCCACATGGTCACGGTTGTCGCGTCCTGCTCGCGGCCACGAGCACGGCAGTCGGCCACTTTGCGGGCCATGCGCGCGTACTGGTCGATGACCTGCTCGTAGTGTCTGCGATCCTCGTTCGGCAGGGTCTGCGGGTCGAGGGTGAGGGGATCGGCCTCGGCCGCACGGCTCAGTCGGTCCGCCCAGGCGGCCTCGTGGAGAAAGGGGGCGGCCACCAGGACCGCCGCCTCCACGGCGGAGAGCGTGACGGTGTCCGGCAGCAGCCGCGGCAGCCGATCGCCGAGCAGACGGATGGGGAACAGGTCGTCGACCCATGGATCCGGCTCGGGCATGCGCTTGCGGGCCGTGTGGAGTGTGTCCGCGCAGCCCTTCACCCACGTCTCCAAGGACTGCAACAGACCCGGCACGCAGGCCTGCTGGCTCTCCTCGACGCGCTTCCACAGCGGGCAGCTCCGTACGGCGTCGCGCCAGGCCTCCAGAAGTTCCTGACCCTCGCAGATCTCCGCCGCCCGGGTCTCCGCCTCCAGGTTGGTGCCGTACCGGATGGTTGCCAGCTGTGGTACTCGATGCCGGTTCGCCTCGGTCTGCGCCGCCTGCCGGGCCATCGTGAAGACGCTCTGGACGGTGCGCGCGGATGTCATCGAGTCCAGGGCCTCGACGAGTCCTCCGGTGAAGAAGCTGCCCCGGGGGGTGAAGCCACTGAGTTCCCCGGGCGAGCAGCCGGTCATCACGGCGAATCCTCCGTGCGGCGGACCGTTGTCGATGCTGTTACCGAAGGGCACGCCGTCGTCGGGCATCTCGGTACGGCAGGCATCGATGAGCCAGAGGACCGTTGTCGCCCTACATCTCTTGAGCAGGGGGCTGATCTTCGCCGGCAGCAGCGAGTCGATGTACGGCTCTTCCCAGTTCCCGTCCTCGGGCGGGGTCACGTCCCACGGGACGAGGAAGTCATCCGTACCGACACGGATGCCGTGGCCGGTGAAATAGAGCAGCAGCGTGCCGCCCTCGGGCGTGGCCCCGGCCACCTCGCTTATCGTCGCCCTGATCCGGGAGCGGCCCGCCTCCGCGTTGTGCAGGGTCCGCACCTCGTAGTGCGAGTCGTGGAGCACCGACTTCATCCGCGTCAGATCAGCCGCCACGGCCGCGTCGAGCGATTCGGCGCCCGATGGTGCCGCGGGTGTGTCCCCGACCCCGACCAGCAGTGCCCTGCGTGCCGAATGCCCCATGTCAGTCCCCCCTTTTCGGCGTCAACATGATGGCACCGCAGACGGGCAACGTGGAGGGGATACAAGGAACCTGACGAGGGTTCAGCAGCGGACGGGAGGGTCAGTACCGCGTGATCGCCGTCGGCCCGCTCGTCGTCCCGATCGCGAGGTGCGGCCTCTGGCCCGGATCGGCCCATTGGAGGATCCGTCGCATCGCGTCCGCCGGCACCGACACACAACCGGCCGTCGCCCCGCGCCCGTTGACATGCAGGAAGATTCCGGCCCCGCGGCCGCGTACCGGCTTGCCGTAGTTGAAGTCGACGACGAGTGCGTGTGCGTACTGCGCGGCGTACGAGATCAGATGCTCGGACTCGGCGGCCCGGCAGTCGGCGGCGAGGGGCTCGGTCCAGCGGTTGTAGGAGCGCGAGTCGTTGTCCTGGCACCAGTAGGAGTTCTGGTGCACGGGACGGTACTTGTACGTCGTCCCGGGCGGCGCCGCTTTGATGCCGAAGGCGTACGGCAGTCCGTACAGGCCGGTGGGAGTGGTGTTCGTGCCCTGCTTGCGCGAGGCGCCCTCGGTGAGGCCGTTGGCGCCGAAGCGGGCCGCGGCGGAACCCGTCTTCACCCAGTGGCCGTCGCTCAGGTCCCACCAGGTGACCGTGCCCGTCGTGGCGCCGATGCGGGGTGCCACGGCGGTGATCAGCTGGGTGCCGCCGCCGGTGGCCGCCATCCGCGCGGGCAGCGGCGGGGCGCCGCCGGGCGCGGCGGCGAGCATGAGGAGGGACGAGGCGGCGAGGGTGGCGACGACACCGGGGCGCATGGCTCAGACGCTAGACGGCGGCAGCGGCAACGGCAGCCCGGGTAGGCCATCCAGGCTGGTTGCGATGTGATCCTTCTTCTGGAAGTAGGCGCTGAGCGAGGCGTCGTCCTCGCGCGCGAAGCGCTTGCCGTGCAGATCGCGGTCCTCGTCGTACGTCATGAGGGGCACCGCGTAGCCGCAGCTGTCCCGGATGAGCTCGGCGGTGACGACGATGATCGCGCGCAGCCCGTGCAGCGTCGGGTCGATGTCCGGGAAGTGGGAGAGGAACTCCTGGAAGCGGGGGTCGTCGCGGAAGACGGGCTCGCCCCGGCCGTGCACGCGGACGATGTTCGGCGGGCCCTGGAAGGCGCACCACATGAGGGTGATCCGGCCGTTCTCGCGCAGATGCGCGACGGTCTCCGCGTTGGAGCCCGCGAAGTCGAGGTAGGCGACGGTGTGTTCGTCGAGGATCACGAAGGAGCCCTTGAGGCCCTTGGGGGAGAGGTTGACGGTGCCGTCGCCGGAGAGCGGGGCGGTCGCGGTGAAGAAGAGGGGCTGCGCCTCGATGAACGTACGGAGTCGGCCGTCTATGCGCTCATAAGTCTTTCCCATGCCTAAGGATTATGGGCGCAGTTAGTTCGCCTGTCTAATGAATTGAATACTCCGGTTGCGCGGAGGACCGCGTGGACCGTGGCCGCCCCGGCCGGCGCTTGCACGGGGCGGCCACAGCGCCTGTCACGTCACTGGGTGACCGTGCAGGCGGCCAGGGAGTCGAGGCCCTCGGGCTTCTCGGCGGTACGGCCGATGGAGATCGCGATGCGCTCGATGGCAGCGGTGCGCTTGCTCGCGAGCGGGCCCACGATGGCGTTCTGCACGAAGTTGGGGCCGCCCTGGCCGACGGTGTCGACCAGCCGCTGGTCGGCCTCGGCGATCTGCGTGTCGAGCAGGGCCAGGTTGCGGTCCACCTCCGCCTGCGCGGAGGCCGGGATCTCCGGCAGCTGGGAAGCGACGTCCGGGCAGCTGATCGTGCCGACGCCGGTGTTCCCCGCGTCCTCGCCGGTGTCGGTGCCGCCGGCCCCCTCGGTGGCCGTGTCGCTCGGCGTGGCCTCGACCTCCTCGCCGGCTCCCGCCTCGTCACCGGCGCCCGCCTCTTCGCCCGCCCCGCCCGCTGCACCGTCGGCGCCGAGCGAGCAGGGCGCCAGCGCGTCGAGACCCTGGGGCTTCTCGGCCGTGCGGCCGATGGCCGTGGCGATGCGGTTGACGGTGGCGATGCGCTTGTCCTCGAGCGGTCCGAGGATGGCGTTCTGGACGAAGTTGGCGCCGCCCTGGCCGACGGTGTCCACGAGCCGCTGGTTGGCCTCGGCGATCTGGGTCTGGAGCAGGGCCAGGTTGCGGTCGACCTCGGCCTGGGCCGAGGCCGGGATCTCCGGCAGCTGGGACGCCACGTCCGGGCAGGAGATCGTGCCGGGGCCCGCCAGCGTGCGGGCGCTGTCGTTGCTCTTGGACGTCTCCCCGGCTAGGGCGGACTGGGCGATCACCGCGCCGGTCAGCACGACCGCGGCGGCGCCGCCGATGAAGGCGACGCGTCGCTTGTTGTACTTCGGAAGAGCCCTGGACATGCGGATGCCTCACTCGGGTCGGGTGACTTGGTTGTTGTGCGGAGTTGATTGCGGTGTTGATTGCGGAGTTGTCTGAGGACGCGGCGCCTGCGTCGGCGAGAGATACGGGAAAGCGGTTTCCACCGTTCAAACCACTCCGGGATTGACGAATCATGCAGACTCCTGCATACTCATGCATGACAGGGAATGCACTGTAAGGAGAAACCCGTGACCGAGCGCGTCGTACTCGCCTACTCAGGCGGACTGGACACCTCCGTCGCCATCGGCTGGATCGCCGAGGAGACGGGCGCCGAGGTCATCGCCGTTGCGGTCGACGTCGGCCAGGGCGGCGAGGACCTGGACGTCATCCGCAAGCGGGCACTCGCCTGCGGTGCGGTGGAGGCCGAAGTGGCCGACGCCAAGGACGAGTTCGCCGAGGAGTACTGCCTCCCGGCGATCAAGGCCAACGCCCTCTACATGGACCGCTACCCGCTGGTCTCCGCCCTCTCCCGGCCGACGATCGTCAAGCACCTCGTCGCCGCCGCCCAGAAGCACGGCGCCACCACGGTCGCCCACGGCTGTACCGGCAAGGGCAACGACCAGGTCCGCTTCGAGGCCGGCATCGTCGCCCTCGCCCCCGACCTCAAGTGCATCGCCCCGGTCCGCGACTACGCGATGACCCGTGACAAGGCGATCGCGTTCTGCGAGTCGAAGAACCTCCCGATCGCGACCACCAAGAAGTCCCCGTACTCCATCGACCAGAACGTCTTCGGACGCGCCGTCGAGACGGGCTTCCTGGAGGACATCTGGAACGGTCCGATCGAGGACATCTACGAGTACACCCAGAACCCGGCCGTCCAGCGCGACGCCGACGAGGTGATCATCTCCTTCAAGGAGGGCGTCCCGGTCGCCGTCGACGGCAAGCCCGTCACCGTGCTCCAGGCCATCCAGCAGCTCAACGAGCGCGCCGGCGCCCAGGGCATCGGCCGGATCGACATGGTCGAGGACCGGCTCGTCGGCATCAAGTCCCGCGAGGTGTACGAAGCCCCGGGCGCGATCGCGCTGATCACCGCCCACCAGGAGCTGGAGAACGTCACGGTCGAGCGTGAACTCGCCCGCTACAAGCGGCAGGTCGAGCAGCGCTGGGGCGAGCTCGTCTACGACGGCCTGTGGTTCTCCCCGCTCAAGCGCGCCCTGGACGGCTTCATCGACGAGGCCAACCAGCACGTCAACGGCGACATCCGGATGACCCTGCACGGCGGCCGCGCCGTCGTCACCGGCCGGCGCTCCGAGACCTCGCTGTACGACTTCAACCTGGCCACGTACGACACGGGCGACACCTTCGACCAGGCCGCGGCCAAGGGCTTCATCGACATCTACAGCATGTCGTCGAAGATCGCGGCACAGCGTCAACTGCGGGCGTAGCCCGACGTGACCTCGCGTAAGCAGTAGCGTGATTGCCGCCTCCCCGCTCGCGAGTGGGGAGGCGGCGGCATATCCGTATCTCTCTAGGAGCAACGCAAGTGAGCAGCAACAGCGGTGACGTACGGCTCTGGGGCGGCCGTTTCGCCGACGGTCCCGCCGAGGCCCTGGCGAAGCTGTCCGCCTCCGTCCACTTCGACTGGGTGCTCGCGCCCTACGACATCGCCGGTTCGCGTGCCCACGCGCGCGTGCTGCACAAGGCGGGCCTGCTCACCGACGACGAGCTGACCCGGATGCTCGCCGGGCTCGACCAGCTGGAAGCGGACGTCGCGGACGGCTCCTTCGTCGGCACGATCGCCGACGAGGACGTCCACACCGCCCTGGAACGTGGCCTGTTGGAGCGCCTCGGCCCCGATCTCGGCGGCAAGCTGCGCGCGGGCCGGTCCAGGAACGACCAGGTCGCGACCCTCTTCCGGATGTATCTGCGGGACCACGCCCGGATCATCGGCGGGCTGATCGCCGACCTCCAGGACGCGCTGATCGGCCTCGCCGAGGCCCACCCGGACGTGGCGATGCCCGGCCGCACCCACCTCCAGCACGCCCAGCCGGTGCTGTTCGCCCACCACGCCCTGGCCCACGTGCAGTCCCTGTCCCGGGACGCGGAGCGGCTGCGTCAGTGGGACGAGCGGACGGCGGTCTCCCCGTATGGCTCGGGCGCGCTGGCCGGTTCGTCCCTCGGCCTGGACCCGGAGGCGGTGGCGAAGGACCTCGGCTTCGAGCACGGGTCGGCCGCCAACTCGATCGACGGCACGGCCTCCCGTGACTTCGTCGCCGAGTTCGCCTTCATCACGGCGATGATCGGGGTCAACCTCTCCCGGATCGCCGAGGAGGTCATCATCTGGAACACGAAGGAGTTCTCCTTCGTGACCCTGCACGACGCCTTCTCCACCGGCTCGTCGATCATGCCGCAGAAGAAGAACCCGGACATCGCGGAGCTGGCTCGCGGCAAGTCCGGCCGCCTGATCGGCAATCTGACCGGCCTCATGGCCACGCTCAAGGCGCTCCCGCTGGCGTACAACCGCGACCTCCAGGAGGACAAGGAGCCGGTCTTCGACTCCTGCGACCAGCTCGAGGTCCTCCTGCCCGCCTTCACCGGCATGATGGCGACCCTCACCGTCCACCGCGAGCGCATGGAGGAACTGGCCCCCGCCGGCTTCTCCCTCGCCACCGACATCGCCGAGTGGCTCGTCAAGCAGGGCGTCCCCTTCCGCGTCGCCCACGAGGTCGCCGGCGAGTGCGTCAAGGTCGCCGAGTCCGAGAACAAGGAACTCGCCGAACTGACCGACGACCAGTTCGCAAAGATCTCCGCCCACCTCACACCGGAGGTGCGCTCCGTCCTCAACGTCCCGGGCGCCCTGGCCTCCCGCAACGGCCGAGGCGGCACGGCACCGAGTGCGGTCGCGATGCAGCTGGCAGAGGTGAAGGCGAACGTGGCGGCCCAACACGAGTGGGCCACGGCCAAGAAGCAGTAGAGCCACGCCGCCAAGGGGCGCGGGGAACTGCGCGAGCAACCACGACGTACCCGTACTCGCGAACGCGCCGCACCCCCCGAGCTCTGAGGCGATCACGCCGCGCTCATCGCGGACCACGTTGGTCAGGAGCGGTAGGGCACGCCGCCAAGGGGCGCGGGGAACTGCGCGAGCACGCACGACGTACCCGCACCCGCCAGCGCGCCGCACCCCCCGAGCTCCGAGGCGCCCCCGCCTCACCGAAGGTCATCGCGGGTTACGTTGGTCAGGAGCCGTACCGGACCTGACCGAACGGAGCCCGCGATGCCCTTTGCCCGGCTGGCCACAGCAACGACCCCCACGTGCCACATCGGACTCGGCCTCGCCGCAATCGGCCGCCCCGGCTACATCAACCTCGGCCGGGACGAAGACCTCGGAGAGAACCGCAGCGTCGAAACGCTGCGCACCCGCACCCACGAACTCCTCGACGCCGCCTACTTCCAGGGCGTCCGCTACTTCGACGCGGCCCGCTCCTACGGCCGTTCGGAGGAGTTCCTCGCCGACTGGCTGAACGCCCGCCCCGACCTCGACGACATCGTCGTCGGCAGCAAGTGGGGCTACACCTACACCGCGGGCTGGTCCACCGACGCCGAGCAGCACGAGGTCAAGGACCACGGCGTCGCGACGTACGAGCGGCAGCGCGCCGAGACCGGCTCTCTGCTCGGCGACCGGCTCGACCTTTACCAGATCCACTCGGTGACCCCGGACAGCCCGGCCCTCACCGACAAGGAACTCCACGCCAAGCTCGCCGAGGCCGCCGCCCAGGGCCTGACCGTCGGCTTCTCCACCAGCGGCCCCGCCCAGGCCGACGCGATCCGGGCCGCGCTCGCCGTGACGGTCGACGGCGAACCCCTCTTCCGCACCGTCCAGTCCACGTACAACGCCCTGGAGACCTCGGCCGGCCCTGCCCTCGCCGAGGCCCATGACGCCGGGCTCACGGTGATCGTCAAGGAGGCCATGGCGAACGGACGGCTCGCGGAACCGTATGCGCCGGACGCGCTGAAGGCCGTAGCGGAAGAAACGTCTCTGGGGTGCGATGCCGTAGCCCTTGCGCTGGTCCTGCGCCAGCCGTGGGCCGGTGTCGTCCTCTCCGGCGCCGCGACCGTCGTCCAGCTCGCGTCCAACCTGCACGCCGCCGTCGTGGACCTCGACGAGGAACAGCTGTCCCGGCTGACCGAGCTGGTCGAGGAGCCGCCCGCGTACTGGGAGCGGCGCGGGCAGCTGCCCTGGCACTGAGGGACTGAAGGGTCCAGATGGCGTGAGACGTGCATGCCCAGGATGAGACAGATGTGTCTCACGTGGGTTATGGTTGTCTCATGGCCGTCGACCGTGACCACATGCTGCGCAGCGCAGCCGCCCTGCTCACCCGGAAATCCACCGCGACCATGGACGAGGTCGCCAAGGCGGCCGGGATCAGCCGGGCCACGCTGCACCGCCACTTCGCCGGGCGTGACGCACTCGTCCGGGCCCTGGAAGCGCTGGGTATCGAGGAGTGCGAGGCCGCGCTCGACGCGGCCCGCCTCGACGACGGCAGCGCGAGTGACGCCGTACGGCGGCTCATCCGCGAGATAGAGCCCGCGGCCAAACTGCTCGCGTTCCTCTACACCGAGAACCAACTGTTCGAGGGCGACGGGCAGAACGAGGGCTGGAACCGCATCGACGTCCGGATCGCCGGCCTGTTCCGGCGCGGCCAGGACTCCGGCGAGTTCCGCATCGACCTCACCCCTGCCTGGCTCACCGAGGCGCTGTACGGCCTGATGGCCTCCGGCGCCTGGGCCGTCCAGGAGGGCAGGGTCGCGGCCAACGACTTCACGCACATGATCGCCGAGTTGCTGCTCGGCGGCGCAGTACGGAGAGAGGAACCATGACCAGCACCTTGCAGCCGGCGAACACGACCGAGGCGGTGAGGCGCCCCGGCCGTTGGCTCGCGCTGTCCGTCCTCGTGCTCGCCGTGCTGCTGGTGGCCGTCGACGCGACCGTCCTCGGTCTCGCGACCCCCTACATCAGCGAGGACCTGAAGCCCTCGGGCACCCAGCTCCTGTGGATAGGCGACGTCTACTCGTTCGTGATCGCCGGACTGCTCGTCTCCATGGGCAGCCTCGGCGACCGCATCGGCCGCAAGCGGATCCTGCTCGTCGGCGCCGCGGCGTTCGGCGCGATATCCGTGCTCAACGCCTATGCGACGACGCCGGAGATGATGATCGCGGCCCGGGCGCTGCTCGGTGTCGCGGGCGCGACGCTGATGCCCGCCACCCTCGCCCTGATCCGCAACCTCTTCCACGACCCGCGCGAACGCAGCCTCGCCGTCGGCATCTGGGGTGCGACCGCCTCCGCCGGTACGGCCGTCGGGCCGATCGTGGGCGGCTTCCTGCTCGAACACTTCTGGTGGGGCTCGGTCTTCCTGATCAACCTGCCCGTGATGGCGGTCCTGGTCGTCGTCGGCATCAAGATGCTGCCGGAGTCCCGCAATCCGAATCCGGGCCCGTGGGACCTGGCCAGTGTCGTGCTGTCGCTCGTCGGCATGGTCGCGATCGTGTACGCCGTGAAGGAGGCCGCGACCCACGGCTTCACCGGGGAGACGGTCGCCGCGGGCGCGCTGGGCGCGGCCTCGCTGTACTGGTTCGTGCGCCGCCAACTCACCCTGCCGACCCCACTGCTGGACATGCGGCTGTTCCGCAAGCGCGGCTTCAGCGGGGCGGTCCTGGCCGACCTGCTGACCATCCTCGGTCTGTCGGGGCTGGTGTTCTTCCTCTCGCAGTATCTGCAACTCGTCCAGGGCCGGGGTCCGTTCGAAGCGGGCCTGGCCGAACTGCCCGCCGCGATCGGGGCGGTGGCGGCCGGTCTGATCGCCGGTCGCACGGCCCGGCGCTTCTCCGTGCGCGCCGTCGTCGCCGGCGGCCTCGCGGCGGTCGGCCTCGCACTGGCCGCGCTGACGGTGATCGACCAGTCCACGGGCTATCCACTGCTGGGCGCCGCGCTGCTGGTCGTAGGCATCGGCGCCGGATTCTCCTTCACCGTCACCGCAGACGTCATCCTCTCCAGCGTGCCCAAGGAACAGGCGGGCGCGGCATCGGCGGTCTCCGAAACGGCGTACGAACTGGGCGCCGCCCTGGGCATCGCCGTCCTCGGCTCGATCGTCACGGGCGTCTACCGGGGCTTCGCCGGCCCGGCGGGCACTCCGGACGCGGCGCACGAGTCGCTGGGCGGTGCGGTGGAGGCGGCGGCGGGCATGCCGGCGCAGTCGGGGGAGGCGATGCTGGAGGCGGCCCGCCAGTCCTTCGTGGACGGACTCGCCATCGCGGCGGGCGCGGGCGCGGCAGTCCTGCTCGCGGCGGCGGCAGCAGCATGGTTCCTGCTCCGCAACCAACGGCTGGACAACGCCGGCTAGGGGCGCGGGGCTGTATCGATATGCGGCTCCGCCGCGTGGGCGCGACCAGCCACCGACGACCCGCACCCGCGAACCGGCCCCAACCAGCCCCCACAGTCCGCGGCTTTACCCCCCTTTTCGGCTGCGCCTGATGGTCTTGGCTCCGTACCCGACGTCGTCCCCACGGCCGAAGGAGCCACAGATCATGACACGACGTACACGCAAGTTCCTCGTCATCGGCGCAACCCTCACCGCCCTCACCCTGGCCGGAGGCGCCACCGCGCTCGCCGCCGACGGAGATGAGGCGCCGCGCGGGCAGGTGAGGTTCGTCGTCACGGAACACGGCGACTGCCCGGAGAAGGGCAGTTCGGCGCTGTGAGCCCCGCAACCCCCGAGGACAAGCTCCTCGAAGAGGCCCTCTTCGAGGTCAAGAGGGTGATTGTCGGTCAGGACCGCATGGTGGAGCGGATGTTCACCGCGGTGCTGGCCCGCGGCCACTGTCTGCTGGAGGGCGTGCCGGGCGTCGCCAAGACCCTCGCCGCGAAGACGCTCGCCCATGTCGCCGGCGGACGCTTCACGCGGCTCCAGTTCACCCCCGACCTCGTCCCGTCCGACATCACCGGCACCCGGATCTACCGTCCGTCCCGGGAGGCGTTCGACATCGAACCCGGGCCGGTGATCGCCAATGTCGTCCTCGCCGACGAGATCAACCGCGCCCCCGCCAAGGTGCAGTCCGCGCTCCTGGAGGTCATGGGGGAGCACCAGGTCTCCATCGGCGGCACCACCATCCCCGTCCCCGAGCCGTTCCTCGTGCTCGCCACCCAGAACCCGATCGAGTCCGAGGGCGTCTACCGCCTCCCCGAGGCCCAGCGCGACCGTTTTCTGCTCAAGGTGGACGTGGCCACGCCCAGTGAGTCCGAGGAACTCGCCATCCTCTACCGGATGAGCGTCGACCCGCCCCGCCCGCGCCGCGTCCTCACCCTCGAGCAGCTGATCACCCTCCAGCGCACCGTGGACCAGGTGTTCGTGCACCACGCGGTCGCCGAGTACGCCGTACGACTGGTCTGCGCGACCCGCGAACAGGCGGGCCCGGAGCGGAGGCTGGCGCACGGCGCGGGCCCGCGTGCCACGCTCGGCCTGGTCGCGGCGGCTCGCGCGCTGGCCCTGCTGCGGGGCCGCAGTTATGTACTCCCGGCCGATGTCGGCGACCTGGCGCACGAGGTCGTCGCGCACCGTCTGGTGCTGTCCTTCGACGCGCTCGCCGACGGCATCGAACCCGGCGCGATCGTCGACGAGGTCCTGGCGGCGGTCGAGCAGCCCCGCATCAGCCCGCGCCAGGCCGCCGAGGAGGAAGCGGCATGAGCAGCACACCGACGCTCCGCGAACTCACCCCCGAACAGGCCCTGAAACACCTGGAACTGATCTTCACCCGTCGCCCCGACGGACTGCTCCAGGGAGACCACTCCGCCCTCCACCCCGGTCCAGGCAGCGAAGTCTCCGAGAGCCGCCCGTACATCGTCGGCGACGACGTACGCCGCATGGACTGGAACGCCACCGCCCGCACCACCGTCCCCCATGTCCGGCTCACCCTCGCCGACCGTGAACTCACCACCTGGATCGTCCTCGACGCCTCCGCCAGCATGGACTTCGGCACCGCCCGTATGGAGAAACGGGACCTCGCGGTGGGCGCGGCCGCGGCCGTCGCGTTTCTCACCGAGCGGGCCGGCAACCGGCTCGGCGCGCAGATCACCGGACCGTCCGGCAGCCGGCGGATACCGCCGCGCACCGGACGCCACCACCTGCTGACGATCCTGCGCGCCGCCCTCGACCGGCCCCGGGTGAGCCCGGGCCTCCCCGAACACACCCTCGCCGACGCCCTGGCCGCCCTGCGCGCGCTGCCCGCCCGCGGGCTCGTCGCCGTCGTCTCCGACTTCCTGGAGACGGGCTGGGAGCAGCCGCTGCGTGTCGCGGCCCGTCGCCACC
This sequence comes from Streptomyces sp. NPDC051963, assembly GCF_044593495.1. Taxonomy (NCBI): domain Bacteria; kingdom Bacillati; phylum Actinomycetota; class Actinomycetes; order Kitasatosporales; family Streptomycetaceae; genus Streptomyces; species Streptomyces sp. NPDC051963. The sequence continues at coordinate 119,680 of NZ_JBIUCC010000010.1, forward strand.
AGGTGCTCGCCGTGGAGATCGTCGACCCGCGCGAGATGGAGCTGCCCGCCGTCGGACTGCTCACCGTCGTCGACCCGGAGACCGGACGCAGGCGTGAAATCCCCACCCATGCAAGGGGGTTGCGCGAACGGTACGCCGCTGCCGCGCAGGAGCAGCGGGCCGTCATCAAGCAGTCCATCCGCCGCGCGGGCGCCGCCCATCTCAGGCTCCGCACCGACCGGGACTGGGTGAAGGACATCGCTCGGTACGTCGAGGACCAGCGGCGCCGAGCGGGAGGCGGCCCCTCGCGCGAGGAGATCCGATGAGTCTGCGTTCGCCCGGCTGGCTGCTGCTCCTGGTGCCGCTCGCCGGACTGATCGGCGCGTATCTGCTGGTGCAGCGCAGGCGCCGCCGCTACGCCGTCCGGTTCACCAACCTCGATCTGCTCGACAAGGTGGCGCCCCATCGGCCGGGGTGGCGGCGGCATGTCCCGGCCGCTGCCTTCTGCGCCATGCTCGGGCTGCTGATCGTGGGGTTCGCCCGGCCGACCACCGAGGTCCAAGTGGAGCGGGAACGGGCCACCATCGTCATCGCCTTCGACGTCTCCGCCTCCATGGAGGCCACGGACGTGGAGCCGACCCGTTTCGCGGCCGCCCGGCGCGCGGCCCTCGCCTTCGTCGACCAGCTGCCGGAACGGTTCAACGCGGGGCTGGTGCCGTTCAGCGGCTCGGCGACGGTGGCGGTGGCGCCGACGACCGACCGTACGGTGCTGCGTACGGCGATCGAGCGGCTCACGACCGCCGAGGGCACGGCCATCGGCGAGGCGGTGGTCGCGTCCCGCGACGCGGTCCGCACGCTCGACAAGCAGGCCGAGACCCAGCCTCCACCCGCCCATATCGTGCTGCTCTCCGACGGCTCCAACACGGCGGGCCGCTCCGTGGAGTCGGCCGCCCGGGAAGTGGCCGCCGACCGCATCCCCGTCTCGACCATCGCGTACGGCACGGAGGACGGCAGCATCGACCTGCCCACCGGCGACAGCGTCCCGGTCCCCGTCGACGGACCGGCACTCCAGCGGCTCGCCTCCACCACCGGCGGCGACTTCCACGAGGCCGCGACGGGAGAGGAACTCCAGGAGGTGTACGAGGACATCGGCAGCTCCGTCGGCCATCGCACCGAGGAACGTGAGATCTGGCAGTGGTTCGTGGCCGCCGGCCTCATCACCGCCCTGGCCGCCGCCGCGACCTCGCTGCTCTGGTTCTCCCGGCTGCCCTGACCGGACCCATTCACCGACGTTGGAGGAACGATGCCCGACCAGTCGTACACCGGCCCTCCCGGCTCCCCGGGTCCGGTGCCCGGTTCCTCTCACCCGTCCGACGCATCCCCCGTCCCCCACACCGGCCTGGGCGAGCCCCGCGGTCCCGCCTTCCTGCCCGGCCGGCCACCGGTACCTTTCGACGTCGCCGCCCCCGGACAGACCCCGGCCGTCACCCACGCCACTTCGCAATCGCCGCCCCCGTCCCCTCCCCGCACCACCACCCGCCGCCCCCTCACCGCCGCGGTCCTCGCCGCCGTCCTCGCGGGCGGGTGCGCCGGATACGTCGCCGGAGCCTTCGGAGACCGCGATCCCGCAGCCCCGATCGCCACCGCCGCCTCCGGCGACCTCGAAGCCGTGGCGGCCCGCGTTCTGCCCAGCGTCGTCTCCGTGGTGACCGCGTCCGGACAGGGGTCGGGGTTCGTGTTCGACGAGCGGGGGCGGATCCTCACCAACGCGCATGTCGTGGAGGGCAGTTCACGGGTGTCCGTCGAGTTCCAGGACGGACGGAGGCTGAGCGCCGAGGTGATCGGCGACGATCCCGCGCATGACGTGGCCGTGCTGGAGCCGGAGACCGGGCGGGGGCTGCGGGCCGCCGAGCTGGCCACCGTCGGCCGTCCGGCCGTCGGCGACACGGTCCTCGCGATCGGCTCCCCGCTCGGCCTGAGCGGCACCGTCACCTCCGGCATCGTGAGCGCCCTGGACCGGGCCGTGACCCTGGGGGAGGGTGCCGGGAGGCAGCAGCGCGCCCTCCAGACCGACGCCTCGATCAACCCCGGCAACTCCGGCGGCCCGCTCGTCGACGACGACGGACGGGTCATCGGCATCAATACGGCCATCGCGACGTTGGACCAGCAAAGGGGCGGCTCCATCGGCATCGGCTTCGCGATCCCCGTGGCCGACGCGGCGGACGCCGCGCAGACCATCATCGACGGTGGGTAGGTGGTCGTACATGAGACTGCTCGTGGTCGAGGACGAGGAGGACCTGGTCGTCGCGCTCAAGGTCGGGCTGGTCAGGGCGGGGTACGCCGTCGATGTCGCCCCGGACGTCGACACCGCGACCGAGAAGCTCGCCGTCAACGACTACGACCTGGTCCTGCTGGACCTCAACCTGCCCGACGGGGACGGCTTCTCGGTGTGCCGTGCCATCCGCACCACCCCCGGCGGCCCCCGCATCCTGATGCTCACCGCCCGCGACCGGCTCGCCGACCGGGTGCGCGGCCTCGACGAGGGCGCCGACGACTACCTCGTCAAACCCTTCGCCCTGCCCGAACTCCTCGCCCGTATCAGGGCGTTGCTCCGCCGCGAGGACGGCGGCACCTCGGTCGTCGAGGTCGGCGAACTCCGGCTGGACACCGCCCGCTTCGAGGCGTTCCGCGGCGCCCGCCAACTCCAGCTCACCCCCAAGGAGTTCGGCGTCCTGCACTATCTGATGACCCGCCCCGGACGCGTCGTACCGACCGAGGAGCTGTTGGAGCACGTGTGGGACGAGCACGCCGACCCGTTCACCAACACCGTGCGTGTCACGGTCGGTTCGCTGCGCCGGAAGATCACCGGTGAGGAGGAGCCGCTCATCGAGACGGTGATACGGCAGGGCTACCGGCTGAAGGAGACGTCATGAAGCGCCCGCGCCTTCTCCGCCGCTTCCGCCTGCCGGCCTTCACCCACACCATCCGCTTCCGCCTCACCGTCCTGTACTCCGGACTCCTCTTCGTCCTCACCGCGCTCGTCCTGGGCGGCACCTACCTGGCCGTGGAACGCAGCGGCGAGGCACACCCCGTCACCAACCAGTTCTCCGTCACGAAGATCAGGGACGGTCAGGAGATCGGCGAGTTCGACGCGGTGAAGGTCCAGGAGGTGGAGGCGGCCGTCAACTACGAGACCCTCGCCAACCTCCGCCGCTTCTCCCTCGGCCTGCTGGGCGGCCTCGCCGTCGCCAGCCTCGCCATCGGCTGGGTCCTCGCCGGCCGCGCCCTGCGCCCCGTGCGCTCCATCTCCCGTACGGCCGCCGAGATCCAGGCCACCGACCTCTCCCAGCGCATCCGCCTGGGCGGCCCCAAGGACGAGCTGCGCGACCTCGCCGACACCGTCGACTCCATGCTCGACCGGCTCGACGAGGCGTTCCGCGCGCAGCGTCAGCTCATCGACGACGCCTCCCACGAGCTGCGCAGCCCGCTCGCCATCATCCGCGCCAATGTGGACGCCGTCCTCACGGCCGAGGAGTCAGACGAGGAGGAGCGGCGCATCGCCGCCCGCAGCGTCGACCGGGCCACCACCCGGATGACCCGTCTCGTCGAGGACCTGCTCGCCACCGCCCGCCGCAGCGCGCCCGCCCTCGCCGACGCCGATGTCGACCTGGCCGCCGCGGCGTCCGAGGCCTGCGAGGACTTCGCCCCCCTCGCCGTCGAACGCGGCCTCACCCTGCACCGCCGCCTCGCCACCGGCCTGACCGTCATCGGCGACCACGACGCCCTGCGCCGCGCCGTCGGCAACCTGCTCTCCAACGCCGTACGACTGTCCCCGCCCGGCACCCTCATCACGGTCGCGGCGGGCCGGACGGAGGGCTGGCTCTGGGTGGCGGTTCGGGACGAGGGCCCCGGCATCCTCGACGACGACCAGTCCCGAGTCTTCGACCGCTTCTGGAGAGCCAAGGGCAACGGCGGCAACCGCGACCGGCACGCGGGCCTGGGCCTCGCCATTGTCCGCCAGATCGTGGAGTCACACGGCGGTCAGATCCGCCTGTTCTCCAGAGTGGGCGAGGGCTCGACGTTCGTGCTGTGGTTTCCCGCACCGGGTGCCGAACGCACGAGCGGCGGCCCGCCTGATGGGCGCGGAGCGCCCTTCTAGGGGCGCGGGGAACTGCGCGACCAGCCACCGCGGACCGGCACCCGACACACGACCCGCCGGGCTACGCCGCCTTCGCCTTCGTTGCGTACATGTCGACGTACTCCTGCCCCGACAACCGCATGACCTCAGCCATCACGGAGTCGGTCACGGCCCGCAGCACATACCGGTCGCGGTCCATCCCCTCGTACCGCGAGAACTCCATCGCCTCACCGAAGCGGACGGTCACGCGGCCGGGCCGCGGAATCCCCGCACCCCCCGGCTGCAACTTGTCCGTGCCGATCATCGCGAACGGCACGACCGGCGCACCCGTCATCAGCGTCAGCCGTGCGATACCCGTGCGGCCTCGGTACAGACGTCCGTCGGGCGAGCGCGTGCCCTCGGGGTAGATGCCGAAGACCTTGCCCTCCTCGAGGATCCGGCGTCCGGTCATCAGCGCGGCCACACCGCCGTTGGCCCCGTCCCGGTCCACGGGGATCATGCCGACGCCGGTGAAGAACCAGGCCATCAGCCGGCCCTTGAAGCCCTTGCCGGTGACGTACTCGTCCTTGCCGATGAAGAGGACCTGGCGGTCGCAGACCAGCGGCAGCACGATCGAGTCGATGAACGTGAGGTGGTTGCCGGCCAGGATGACCGGGCCGTCTCCCGGGATGTGCTCCGCGCCCTCCACCCGTGGGCGGAACATCAGGCGCATGATCGGTCCGAGCACTGCCTTGATGAGCACGAAGCGGGACAACGGGCCCTCCGGGGTCAAGAGGATGGTGAGGGATCTGTATAAGTCTGTGCAGGTGAGGACGATACTCGCGGTCCCCGGGGTAGCGCACATCGGGATTGTCGGGTTCACCGAGGTCTTACGCACTGTTGACCCAGGTTTACCTGCGGTGGCGTCCCGTTGCGCGCCGGTAATCCGCCCGGAACGATGTGACGGAGGTCGCGCGACCGCCGGGGAGGGGAGCCTCTAACCGTGGCAACTGAGCGTCTACCCGGAACGATGCGCCCGATGCCGACGAACCATCAGAACTCTGTCCCCATGCGACATCAGGCGTCACCCCCGTGTTCCCGCCCCGGTCTCCCGTTCGTCATGTGCACGCACTTACGATCGGCCCGCAGTGACGGGTCGATCGAGGGATGGCGCATATGGGGACGCAGGAGTCGAACGAGCAGGGGCGCGGGACCGGACGACGGGCAGTGCTCGGCGCGGCGGTGCTCGGCGCGGGCGGAGCGGTTCTCGGCCTGCCCGGTACGGCGAGCGCCGACGCCCGGCACGGGGGCGGCGGTGTGAGGAGCCTGCCCGTACCGACGATCATCGGCCACCGGGGTGCCAGCGGCTACCGGCCGGAGCACACCTTCGGCTCGTACCAGCTGGCCCTCGACATGGGCGCCCACATCGTCGAGGCCGGTGACCTGGTGCCCACCAAGGACGGTCACATCGTCTGCCGCCACGAGCCGGAGATCGGCGGCACCACGGACGTCGCCGACCACCCCGAGTTCGCGAGCCGCAGGACGACCAAGCTCCTCGACGGCGTCTCCACCACCGGCTGGTTCACCGAGGACTTCACGCTCGCCGAGCTGAAGACCCTCCGCGCGAAGGAGCGCATCCCGGCCAACCGCCCGCACAACAACCTGTACAACGGCCGCTGGGAGATCCCCACTTTCGAAGAGGTGCTCCAGTGGCAGGACGAGCAGACCCGCAAGCGCGGCAAGCAGGTCTGGATCTACCCCGAGACCAAGCACCCCACCTACTTCCGCAAGCTGGGCCTGGGCCTGGAGGAGCGGCTCGCCAAGCTGCTGCGCAAGTACGGCAAGGACAAGAAGAACTCGCCGGTCATCATCCAGTCCTTCGAGCCGAGCAGCATCCAGCGCCTGAACAAGCTGGTGGGCAACCCGCTCGCGGTGCTGCTGGACGCGGCGAACACCCGCCCCTTCGACTTCGTCGAGGCCGGTGACCCGCGTACGGTCGCCGACCTCGTCAAGCCCGAGGGCCTGAAGTGGATCGCCTCCTTCGCGAACGGCATCGGCCCGACGCTGGACCTGATCATCCCGAAGGACGCGAACGGCTACCTCACCAAGCCGACCACGCTGGTCAAGGACGCCCACGCGGCGGGCCTGATCCTGCACCCGTACACCCTGCGCAACGAGAACCCCTTCCTCCCGGCGGACTTCCGCAAGGGCACCGACGCGGACGCCTACGGCGATGTCTTCGGCGCCTACAAGGTGTACTTCGCGACCGGCATCGACGGCGTGTTCACCGACAACGCCGACACCGGTCTGCTGGCCCGCCAGGACTTCGTCAACGGCTGAGCCCTCCACCCCGGTTGGGGTGACTTCCGGCCGCCCGGGCAACCCGCCGCCCGGGCGGCCGCGTCGTGCTGCATATGACGTACGAGCTGGTTACCGCACTGCGCCCGCTGCTCGCCGCCGAGGCCTCCGCGGAGGCACATGCCGCCGGAACCGAGGCCGGCGACCTGGAGCAGGCGGTGTGGCTCCGCCTACTGGAGCACCTGGACGCCGAGGGTCCGCCGCGCGACCCCCAGCGCTGGCTCCGCCAGGCCGTCCGCTCCGAGGCCCGCCGCACCCGCCGTACGAACCGACACGAACGGCCGTACGACACCGAACCCGCCGACCCGGCCGACCACGGCCCGGAACACCTCGCCCTCACCGCCGCCCGCCACCGCGCCCTGCGGGACGCCGTGCGCCGCCTGCCCGGCCGTTGCCCCCGCCTTCTGGAAGCCCTCTTGTCGCCGAAGGACCTCACATACCGGGAAATCGCGGGGGAGTTGGGTATCTCACAGGGCAGTCTCGGTCCGGAACGTTCCAGATGCCTGGGATGTCTGCGTCGATTGCTCACCCCGGAGGTTGCGGCTCGCGAAGCGCGGGGATAGGAACGAGGAACAACAGGCGACAGGTGAGCGGGAGGCGTGCACACATGGGCATGAGCGTGACCATCTCCGTGGCGGCCGAGCAGGATGCCGAGCAGATCTTCCGGCTCCAGTACCTCTGCTTCCAGAGCGAGGCGGCGCTGTACGGCAACTACCGCATCGACCCGCTGGTCCAGCCACTGGACTCGGTGCGTGAGGAGGTCGCCAAGGACTGCGTCTTCGTCGCGCGCCTCGGCGACGAGGTGGTCGGCTCGGTCCGCGGCGCGCTCACCGACGACGGCGCCGCCGCCATCGGCAAGCTCTGCGTCCACCCTCGGCTCCAGGGCCACGGCATCGGCGCACGGCTCCTGCGCGCGGCCGAATCGGCCCTCGCCGAGCAGCACGGCGCCAAGAGGTTCCGCCTCCACACGGGCCACCGCAGCGAGGGCAACCTGCGGCTGTACCGCAAGGTGGGCTACCAGACGGTGGGCACGTCGAGGGGCGAGGACGGGGTACCGATGATCGTCCTGGAGAAGGCGGCGGGTTCCTACGCGGCGACTGCGTGACCGGCGGCGCTCGGGCGATGATCAGCCAGGCTGGTCGCCCCGCGCCTTCCGCAACCAGTACATGGCCGTCAACGGCAGCAGCACCGGGATGAAGAGATAGCCCATCCCGTAGTCCGACCACACGGTCGCATCGGGGAACGCGGACGGCTCGACCAAGGTCCACGTGCCGACCACGAGCACACCCAGAAGCTCCGCGGCACAGCACACCAGCGCCGCCTTGCGGGCCGTCTCCCCACCGCGCACCAGCGAGTACGTGATGAAGCCGTACACCAACCCGGCCACAGCGGACAGCGAGTACGCCAGCGGCGCATGGTCGAACTCCGTCGAGATCTGCACGGCCGAGCGCGACACCGCACCGACGACCATCACGCCGTAGAACCAGACCAGCAGCATGCCGGGCCCGCTGATGAGCCGGGTCCGCTTCTCCTCCACGGCCGTCATCTCAGCCTCCCCAGATGTCATAGAGCCGCACCTCAAGAACCGCCAGCACCACACCACCGGCCGCGACGGTGATCGAACCCCACCGCGTCCGCTCCGCCAACGACATGAACCCCGCCGCCGGGATGCAGGCGAACGCACCCAGCAGATACGCGACGAAGATCGTCGTACCCTGCTCCGGCTCCTCGCCCCGCGCCAGCTGCACGATCCCGATCACCAGCTGGACCAGGGCCAGCACCGACACCACGGCCATCCCGATGAAGTGCCAGTCCTTGGTCGGCTGATCTCGGTACGCCGCCCAGCCGCACCACGCGGCGAGCAGCAGCGCGGCGAGACCGGTCGCCGGCGTCAGGGCATCAAGCATGCGGCGAGCCTATTACGGGCCAAAAGGCCTGATGCGGCCGCCCCCGGCGGGCACCGTAGGGTCGAGGACATGAAGATCCGTGCACAAGCCCTCCTGTTCGACAACGACGGCACCCTCGTCTCCTCCCTCGCCTCCGTGGACCGCTGCTGGGCGCGCTGGGCGGAGGAGTACGGCATCACGGAGGAGTTCGGCAGGGTCGAGCTGCACGGACGCCCGGCCGTCGAGATAGTCGCCGACCTGCTGCCCGCCGACGTGGTGCCGCAGGCCCTCGCGCGCATCGAGGCGATGGAGGTCGAGGACGTGCCCAACGGCGGCGTGCGGTTGCTGCCCGGCACGAGGGACTTCCTCGACTCGCTGCCGGCCGACCGCTGGGCCGTCGTCACCTCCGCCACCCGGCGGCTCGCCGAGGCCCGGCTCGACGCGGTCGGGATCCTCCCCAAGACCATGGTCACCGCCGACGACATCAGGCGCGGCAAGCCCGACCCCGAGCCCTACCTCCTCGCCGCCCGCGAACTGGGCATCGACCCGGCCCACTGTGTGGTCTTCGAGGACGCCCCCGTGGGCCTCGCGGCGGGTCGCGCCGCCGGAATGACCACCGTGGCGTTGGCCACAACCCACCAGGCCCACGAGCTCGACGCCGACCTGGTCGTGCCGGACCTCTCCGCCCTGTCCGCGCTGGTCACCGACGGGGGAGTGGAGATCTCCGTCCGCCGCTGACACCCGTCCGCCGCTGTCCATCATGCGGACAGCGGCGCTCGGTAAGGACCGTACGTCTGGTTTACTGATCGCATGACCACGACGAGCATCCGCATCCCTGCGACCGAGGCGACCCTGACGCCCGGTGCTCGTTGTATGTGTCGCACGTGCCGAATGTGCGCCTTCTAGAGGGCCCCCGCACCACCCCCTGAGCTCGCGCCCCGAAGCGAGCCGCCGTGGCATGTCCGTACGCCCATTGCCGTACGTGACCACACTGCCCGCGCACATCTCCTCTCCCGTGCGAGGGCACACCCACGCCCGCGTACTCGACAGTGACGGAAACCCCAGTGATCACCACATCCGGCCTGACAAAGGTCTACCGCGGCCGCGGACGTGAGGTGACCGCCCTCGACGGCGTCGATCTCCACGTCCGCGAAGGCGAGGTGTACGGCGTCATCGGCCAGTCCGGCGCCGGCAAGTCCTCGCTCATCCGCTGCATCAACCTCCTGGAGCGCCCCACCGCCGGCACGGTCACCGTCGCCGGCCGGGACCTCACCGCGCTCGCCGGGCGCGGACCGCGCGCCGGCAAGGAGCTGCGGCAGGCGCGCAGCCGTATCGGCATGGTCTTCCAGCACTTCAACCTGCTGTCCTCCCGGACCGTGCAGGACAACGTCGAGCTGCCGCTCGAAATCCTCGGCACCTCGGGGAAGGAACGCAGCCGCAAGGCACTTGAGCTGTTGGACCTGGTGGGTCTGGCGGACAAGGCCAAGGCCTACCCCGCCCAGCTGTCCGGCGGTCAGAAGCAGCGCGTCGGCATCGCCCGCGCCCTGGCCGGCGACCCCAAGGTGCTCCTCTCCGACGAGGCCACCAGCGCCCTCGACCCCGAGACCACCCGCTCGATCCTCCAGCTGCTGCGCGACCTGAACCGGCAGCTGGGCCTGACCGTCCTGCTCATCACCCACGAGATGGACGTCGTGAAGTCGATCTGCGACTCGGCCGCACTCATGGAGAACGGCCGCATCGTCGAGTCCGGCACGGTCAGCGAGCTGCTCGCGACCCCCGGCTCCGAACTGGCCGCCGCGCTGTTCCCCGTGGGCGGCGAGGCCACCGGCGACGACCGCACCGTCGTCGACGTCACCTTCCAGGGCGAGGCCGCCACCCAGCCGGTCATCTCCCAGCTCTCGCGCACCTACAACGTCGACATCTCGATCCTCGGCGCCGCCATCGACACCGTCGGCGGTCTCCAGGTCGGCCGGATGCGCATCGAACTGCCCGGCCGCTACGAGGACAACGTCGTGCCGATCGGCTTCCTGCGCGAACAGGGCCTGCAGATTGACGTACTGGGCCAGGAGCCCGTACTGCTGAAGGAAGGTGCCAAGTGACCTGGTCCGAGATGCAGCCCCTGCTGGAGCAGGCGTGTTGGGACACCCTCTACATGGTCGGCTGGTCCACGCTCATCGCCGTCGTCGGCGGCCTTCCGCTCGGCGTCCTGCTGGTCCTCACGGACCGGGGCGGTCTGCTCCAGAACGTCGTCGCCAACAAGGTGATCGGGCAGATCGTGAACGTGGCCCGTTCGATGCCGTTCATCATCCTGATGGTCGCGCTGATGGGCTTCACCCGCTCGATCACCGGGACGACCATCGGCCGCGAGGCCGCCATCGTGCCGCTCGCCATCGGTGCCATCCCCTTCTTCGCCCGGCTCGTCGAGACGGCCGTCCGCGAAGTGGACGGCGGGCTCGTCGAGGCCGTGCAGTCGATGGGCGGCAACACCTGGACGATCGTCCGCAAGGTCCTCGTACCCGAGTCGCTGCCCTCGCTGATCGCCAGCACTACCACCACGATCGTCGCCCTCATCGGCTACTCCGCGATGGCCGGCACGGTCGGCGCCGGCGGCCTCGGCGACATCGCCATCCGCTACGGCTACCAGCGCTTCGAGACCGAACTGATGTGGTTCACCGTCGCGATCCTCGCCGTCGTCATCTCACTCATCCAGTTCGCCGGCGACTACGCGGCCCGCTCCCTGCACCGCCGCGGCGGTGTCTCGGGCCCGGCGCCGAGGCTACGGCTGCTGAAGGCGTCCACGGCCACCAGCAAGACCGTCTGAAGACTCCCCGTAACACCCAGCACGGGGTCGTACCACCACAGGAAAGGCACTTTTCGTGCGTAACACCGCCAAGATCACCACCGCTGCCCTCGCTGCCGGAGCCCTCACCCTCGGACTCTCCGCCTGCGGCTCGGACAACGACACCGCCGACGCCGACGCGCCGCTGACCGTCGCCGCCACGCCCACACCGCAGGGCGAGATCCTGACCTACGTCAAGGACAACCTGGCGAAGAAGGCCGGCCTCGAACTCGAGGTCAAGGAGTTCACGGACTACGTGACGCCGAACACGGCCGTCCAGCAGGGCGAGGTCGACGCCAACTACTTCCAGCACCAGCCGTACCTGGACGACTTCAACAAGAAGAACGGCACCGACATCGTCGCCGTGCCCGACGCCACGGTGCACCTGGAGCCGCTCGGCGTGTACTCGCAGGGCGTCAAGAAGCTCGCGGACCTGGCCAAGGGCGCCACCATCGCCCTGCCGAACGACACCACCAACGAGGCCCGCGCGCTGAAGCTGCTGGAGACCAACGGCGTGATCAAGCTCAAGGCGGGCGTCGGTTACGCAGCGACCCCCAAGGACATCGCCTCCAACCCCAAGAACCTCCAGTTCAAGGAGCTTGAGGCGGCCCAGCTGCCGCGCTCCCTCGGTGACGTCGACGCCGCCGTGATCAACGGCAACTACGCGCTGGAGGCCGACCTCAGCCCGGCCGAGGACGCCCTCGTCGCCGAGTCGCCGAAGGACAACCCGTACGGCAACTTCCTCGCCGTGAAGAAGGGCGACGAGGACGACCCGCGCGTCCGGAAGCTGGCCGAGCTGCTCACCTCGCCCGAGGTGAAGAAGTTCATCCAGGACAAGTACGACGGCGCCGTCGTCGCGGCCTTCTGATCGCCATGAAGCACCGAAACGTACTCCTGACGGCCACGCTGGCCCTCGGCCTGACGCTCACCGCCTGCGGCTCCTCCGAGAGCGACGACGACACCCTCGTCGTCGGCGCCACCGCCGTCCCGGCCGGCGAGGTCCTGACGTACATCAAGGACAACCTCGCCGAGAAGGCCGGCCTCGACCTGGAGATCAGGGAGTTCACGGACTACGTCCTGCCGAACACCGCGCTCCAGGAAGGCTCGCTCGACGCGAACCTCTACCAGAACGAGCCCTACCTGGACGACTTCAACGAGTCCAAGGGCACCGACCTGGTCCCGGTCGTGGACGCCTATCTGCCGCCCATGGGCGTCTACTCGAAGAAGGTCACGGACGTCACGAAGCTCGCCGACGGAGCCACCGTCGCCGTGCCGAACGACACCACCAACGAGGGTCGCGCCCTGAAGCTGCTCGCCTCCAAGGGCGTCATCACGCTCAAGGACGACGCGGGCACGGACGCGTCCCCCGCGGACATCGCCGAGAACCCCAGGCACCTGGAGTTCAAGGAGCTGGAGCCCGCCCAGCTGCCGCGCTCGCTCGACGACGTGGGCGCCGCGGTCATCAACAACAACTACGCCCAGGACGCGGGCCTCAGCCCCACCGAGGACGCGATCCTGCTGGAGTCGGCGAAGGACAACCCCTACGCCAACCTCTTGGCCGTGAAGCGCGGCAACGAGGACGACCCCCGGATCGAGAAGCTCGCCAAGCTCCTCGTCTCGTCCGATGTGAAGAAGTTCATCGAGGACAAGTACCAGGGCTCGGTACTGCCGGTGACAAACGGCTGACGTATACGGCGTATCACCACGCACGGGGTCGGCTCCTCGAACCGGAGTCGACCCCGTGGTGCGCCTCGGTGGTTTCATGCTGCATGCTGGGCAGTTCAGCAGGCCCCGCAGGTTTTCCGAAGGTTACGGAGTGGCGCATGACTAGCACCTTCCCCAACATCTCCATCAGCACGGAGCGGTTGGTGCTGCGCCCCCTCGACGAGGACGACGTGTCCGCGCTGGCCGAGATGATGAACGACGAGATGGTCACCGCCTGGACCTCGGTGCCGTACCCCTACACCCACGCCCATGCACGCGCCTGGGTCACCGAGCAGGCCCCCGCCGAACGCACCGGCGGCCGCGGCATCGTCTTCGCGGTCACCGAGTTCCTCACCCAGCGGCTCGTCGGCATCGTGCACCTCCAGAACACCGACTGGCGAGTCCGTGCCAGCGAGCTCGCCTACGTCATCGCCCCCTGGGCCCGCGGCGAGGGCTACGCCTCCGAAGCGGCCCTCGCCACCGCCCAGTGGCTGTTCAACGACCAGAAGTTCGAGCGTCTGGAACTGCGCACCGCCGCCGACAACACCGCCTCCCAGCAGGTCGCCCAGAAGATCGGGTGCATCAGCGAGGGCGTCCTGCGCAACGCCTGGATAGCCCGCAGCAGAACCGACAGCGGCGACTGGGCCGACGTACGCACCGATGTGATCGTGTGGAGCCTCCTGCCGGAGGACCTCGCGGGCGTCGGCGACGGTGGGTTCACCACGTTCGCCGACTGGAACTGAGCACCTGGCGGCCACCACCCTCGCGGGTCTCCTGGCGCCACCAGGTACTCTCACGGAGCCCGGGTACGGGCCCACCCCTGACGACCTGCGCAAATCCTCTGGAGACTGACGAAGATGGCCGACCGGGTCACGGTGATCGGCTGGGACGGTTCGCCCCTGACCGCCGCGGCACGCTCGGCCCTGGGCGCCGCCACGCTGGTGGCCGGAGCCCCCCACCACCTGGCGCTGCCCGAGGTGCCGCACACCGCCGAGCGGATCCGACTCGGCAGCGTCGCCCTCGTCGCCCGCCGCGTCGCCGGACACCGCGGCACCGCGGTCGTGCTCGCCGACGGCGACCCGGGCTTCTTCGGTGTCGTACGGACCCTGCGCGCACCCGAGTTCGGCCTTGAGGTCGAAGTCGTCCCCGCCGTCTCCTCCGTGGCCGCCGCCTTCGCCCGCGCCGGAATGCCCTGGGACGACGCCCACGTGGTCGTCGCACACCGCCGCACCCTGCGACGCGCGGTCAATGTGTGCCGCGCCCACACCAAGGTCGCCGTCCTCACCTCACCCGGCGCCGGACCCGCCGAACTCGGCCTGCTCCTCGAAGGTGTCCACCGCACCTTCGTGATCTGCGAGGAACTGGGCACTGACCGCGAACGGGTCACGATCCTCACCTCCGACAAGGCCGCCGACCACACCTGGCGCGACCCGAACGTCGTCATCGTCATGGGCGGCCCCGCCGGCCCCGCGGTCGCCGAGGGCGGGGGCTGGATCGCCGGCCGTGACCCGGCTGCCGCCGGCCCGCGCGGCTGGACGCTGCCCGCCGAGGCGTACGGCGGTCTCATGGGGGAAGGCGAACTGGAACCGCTCCGCGCGGCCCAACTCGCCCGTCTCGGCCCGCGCGTCGGCGACCTCGTGTGGGACATAGGCTGCGGCAGCGGCGCCTTCGCCGTCGAGTCCGCCCGCGCCGGTGCCGCCGTCATCGCCGTGGACAGCGCGATCGAGGCCTGCGCCCGCACCGAGTCCGCCGCCCGGCACCACGGCGTCCAGCTCCAAGTCGTGCACGGCAGCGCTCCGCACGTCCTGGAGAACCTCCCCGAGCCGGATGTCGTCCGGGTCGGCGGCGGGGGAGCGGCCGTGGTCTCCGCGGTCGCCGACCGCCGCCCGCAGCGCATCGTCGCCCACGCGGCGACCCGTGACGCCGCCGAACTCGTCGGTCGCGACCTGACGGAACACGGCTACCAGGTCGAGTGCGCCCTGCTGCAGTCCGTCGAACTCGACACGCGGGCCTGGACGGAGCGGGAACGGAGCGTCGCGTTCCTGCTCAGCGGGGTTCTGCCGGAGCGCTCGGGCTGATCCCGATCTCGTCCCCGTGATCCTGTTGTCGTACCGCGCGCGGTAGGCTGGCCGATCGTTGTACCGCTCTCGGTCACCCGGCGCTTCGTCGGTCAATGTCCGGAAAGCGCACCCGTTTTGGGGTGGCTGTGGTACGGCAGAACCGGAGGACGCGCAACGTGGCGCAGTCCACAGCGGCCTCGTCGCGGATCACGCTGACGTGACGGGGGAACGGCCGCGACAATGCCAGTTAATGGCTTTGTCGTCATTTGTCGACGGGTCGTTCGTGCCGCTGGGCACGCACGCTCGTTCTTCACTACGGGGGCGGTCGGTGCGCCGTCCCCGGTGAGCAGGTCGTGGAAGCACTAACCGATGGGCGAGGGGTACGCATGACCGACACCGGCCAGGTCCCGGGCGAGGGGCTGCCGGAGAACGCAGGCATGGTGGAGCAGCCGAGCGCCCCCGCGCACGGTGCGTACACCTACCTCTCCGAAGCCACCGCCGAGGACGAAGACCTGTTGCTGCTGCCGGGCGCCCAGGGCGCGTGGGGCAACGAGGTGCCGCCGCCCGTGCCGGAGCCGGTCGTCGAGACCGTCCACGAGCCGGGCCCGCACGAGACGGCAGGCCGCGACAGCGGCAATGTCGACCTCAGCGGTATCCGTCTACCCCATCTGACGCCGCCGCCGGTCTCGGTGGCGCCCCAGGCTGCCGCGGCGCCCTCGACGCACCGCCGCCCGCTGCACATGGGCCCGCCGACCCCCGACCAGTCCGCCAGCCCGGTCCGCTCCCTCGCCGACCGAGGCCCCGCGGGCAGGCCGGCCCGCCAGCCCGGCGTGCCCGCCGCCGGCCCCGAGTACCTCGACGCCCCACAGCTCCGCGAGACAGCCCCACAGGGCGCGTCCCCCTGGGGCGCCCCGGCGCCGGGCACGGTACAGGCCCCGGTGCATACCGAGGCACCCCCTGCGGAAACGGTTGTCCCGACCGTCGAGCCCAGTGCGGCCCCGGAGGGCGGCGAGCCGCTGTACGGCGGGGACGCCGTGCAGATGTACGGGGCGGACGGTGGTCCGATTCCGGCGGGCGGGGCTGAGCCGGACGCCGGTCGGCTGCACGGAGACGCTGCCGGTCCGATCGGTGACGTGCCCGGAGCTCCGGCTCCCGAATTCGGTGCCGGTGGACCGCAGGACGGGCCGGCACCGGAGGGCGTGACTGCACCCGAGGGCGGTCAGGAGGCCGGCGTTGAGTCCGGCTCCTATGCCGGGCCGGTGGCCGAGGACCTTGCGGTTGTGGATGCCGGGCAGGAGCCCGAGGGTTCCGCGGTTCTGGATGCCGGACAGCTGCCCGAGGGTTCCGCGGTTCTGGATGCCGGACAGCTGCCCGAGGGCTCTGCGGTTCTGGATGCCGGACAGCTGCCCGAGGGGTTGGTGATTCCCGAGGCAGTGCCGGTGGCCGAACCTCCGTCGGCTCCGGAAGCCGAGTACTTGCCCGGTATGGCCGCCGCCCCGGATGCCGCTCAGGTTCCGCTGACCGAGGCCGTCCCGGACGCCGGGCTCCCCGAAACCGGGCACCCTGTGGAGGTCGCCCCCACCGAGGACGCCGGTCAGGGCCTGGTTGCCGTACCGGCACTGGACGACGCCGAGCCGGTGCAGGCCGCGGAAACGGGAGTACCCGAAGCCGTGCCCGCCGCGGAAGCCACCGCCCCCGAGACGGTGCACGCTCCCGATCCGGCCGTACCCGAGGCCGAGCCGGCCCTGTCAACTCCCGCGCCGCTGCCCCCCGATCTGGGCGTGGACTTCCCCGCGGCACCGGAAGCCGTGCAGCCCCTGCCGCCCGCCGACGTCGAGCAGCACCTCGTGCAGGATCCGCACGAGCAGCCGGTCGCCGAGGCACCCCACACGCAGGGCCCGCAACACGCGACCCCGCACGAGCCCCTCGCCGTCGTGCAGCCGGAGATGCCGGACGCCGAGACGGCCGACGCGCAGGACATGGTCGTAGCCATGCCGATGCCGATCGAGGACGCCGAGGAAGTGGCCCCGGCCGAAGCCGTCGACGAGCAGGCCCCGTTCGAGGCGCCCGCAGGTGTCCCCTTGGAGCCCCTGGCCGAGGAGGAGCCGCTGGGCGAGTTCGTCCCGGTGGACGGCTCGGTGCCGACGACCCCGCACCTCGCGCCGACGCCCCCGCACCCGCTCCGGTTCCCGTCGGACGAGCACCAGGACCCGCAGCAACAGGAACCCGTGGTGGTCGTCCCCGCCCCGCGCGAGGGAGACGCCGAGCCCCTGGCGGCGGAGCCCGAACCCGAACTCGTACAGCACGCGGAGGACCTGGACACCAGGGCCGCCGACCTTGAAGAAAGCACGGCCGCAGTGGCAGAAACACGAGAGTCCACCGGCCCGGCCGCGCCCGCCTACGAGGACGCCGAGCGCGAGGCCGTCCTCAAGGTCATGCGCGAGCGTCGCGACATCCGCAACGGCTTCCGCAGCGACCCCATCCCGCACGAGGTCCTGCTCCGCGTCCTGGAGGCGGCGCACACCGCCCCCTCCGTGGGCCACTCGCAGCCCTGGGACTTCGTGGTCATCCGCTCGGCGGAGACCCGGCGCACGATGCACGAACTGGCCATGCGTCAGCGCGACGCCTACGCCAAGTCGCTGCCCAAGGGCCGGGCGAAGCAGTTCAAGGAACTGAAGATCGAGGCCATCCTCGACACCCCGGTGAACATCGTCGTCACCGCCGACCCCACCCGCGGCGGCCGTCACACCCTGGGCCGTCACACCCAGCCCCAGATGGCCCCGTACTCCTCCGCGCTCGCGGTCGAGAACCTCTGGCTGGCCGCCCGCGCCGAGGGCCTCGGCGTCGGCTGGGTCAGCTTCTTCGACGAGCGCGAAATGGTCCGCGCCCTCGGCCTGCCCGATCACCTCGAAGTCGTCGCCTACCTCTGTGTGGGCTACGTCGACGAGTTCCCGGAGGAGCCCGAGCTGATGCAGTCGGGCTGGTCCAAGCGCCGCCCGCTGTCCTGGGTCGTGCACGAGGAGACGTACGGCCGTCGCGCACTGCCCGGCGAGGACCCGCACGACCTCCTCGCCGAGACCGTCGCCCAGATCCGTCCGCTCGACGCCAAGGCGCTCGGCGAGGCCTGGGAGCGGCAGAAGCGGATGACGAAGCCTGCGGGCGCGCTCGGCATGCTGGAGATCATCTCCGCGCAGCTGTCGGGCCTGTCCCGGCAGTGCCCGCCGCCGATCCCGGAGCCCGCGGCGGTCGCGATCTTCGCCGGCGACCACGGAGTGCACGCCCAGGGCGTCACCCCCTGGCCGCAGGAGGTCACCGCCCAGATGGTGGCCAACTTCCTCGGCGGCGGCGCGGTCTGCAACGCCTTCGCCGGCCAGGTGGGCGCCGAGGTCTGCGTCGTCGACGTGGGTGTCGCGACCGACCTCCCGGCGACCCCAGGTCTCCTGCCCCGCAAGGTCCGGGCAGGCACGTCCGACATGACCACCGGCCCCGCGATGACCCGCGAGGAGGCCAAGCAGGCCATCGAGGTCGGCATCGAGACGGCCCGCGACCTGGTGGCGGCCGGCAACAAGGTGCTGCTCACCGGCGAGATGGGCATCGCGAACACGACGGCGTCCGCGGCACTGATCTCGGTCTTCACGGACACGGACCCTGCCGAGGTGACGGGCCGGGGCACCGGTATCAACGACGAGACCCTCGCCCGCAAGACCGAGGTCGTCCGCCGCGCCATCGAACTCCACCAGCCGGACCCGGCCGACCCCATCGGCGTACTCGCCGCGGTCGGCGGCTTCGAACACGCGGCGATGGTGGGTCTGCTGCTGGGCGGCGCGTCCCTGCGTACGCCGGTGATCCTCGACGGCGTCAGCGCGGGTGCCGCGGCCCTGGTGGCCCGCGCGATCGCCCCCGAGGTCCTGGCCGCGTGCATCGCGGGCCACCGCAGCGCCGAGCCCGGCCATGTGGCCGCGTTGAACAAGCTGGGCCTGCGCCCCCTGGTCGACCTCGACCTCCGCCTCGGCGAGGGCACCGGCGCCCTCCTCGCGCTCCCGCTGGTCCAGAGCACGGCACGGGCGATGCACGAGGTGGCGACGTTCGACTCGGCGGGGGTAACCGAGAAGTAGGCCGCGCGGCTGTGCCCACCCACCCGCACGTTCGGGGGGCCGGGGGCAGAGCCCCCGGTTTCGGGAAGGGGCGGGCTTGGGGAAGGAAAACCCACCCACCCAAGCCACCCACCGAGCCCGCGCCTTAAAATCCGCACGTCAGGGCCGCTTCAACGCAGCAGCACGCCCGCTGAACCACCGCCTGTCCGAGGAGCCGCACCCTCATGGCCGAACACCCCGCCTACCCCGTGGGCCTCCGCCTCACCGGCCGCAAGGTCGTCGTCCTCGGCGGCGGTCAGGTGGCCCAGCGCCGTCTCCCCGCCCTCATCGCGGCCGGCGCCGACATCACGCTCGTATCGCCCGAGGCGACCCCGTCCGTCGAGGCGATGGCCGAAGCGGGCGAACTCGTCTGGGAGCGGCGCCCGTACGCGGACGGCGACCTGGCCGCCGCCTGGTACGCCCTCATCGCCACCAGCGACCACGACGCCAACGAACGCGCCTCCGCCGAAGCGGAGCGCCACCGCGTCTGGTGCGTCCGCTCCGACGACGCCGACGCGGCCACCGCCTGGACCCCGGCGACCGGCCACAGCGAGGGCGTCACGGTCGCCGTCCTCACGACGGACGCGCGCGGCCGGGACCCCCGCCACACCGCCGCCATCCGCGACGCGGTCGTCGAGGGCCTGCGCGACGGCACGCTGGTCGCCCCCCACCACCGCACCCGCACACCCGGCGTCGCCCTGGTCGGCGGCGGCCCCGGCGACCCGGACCTGATCACCGTCCGCGGCCGCCGCCTGCTCGCCGAGGCCGACGTGGTCATCACCGACCACCTGGGCCCGCGCGATCTGCTCGCGGAGCTGCCGTCCAGCGTCGAGGTGATCGACGCGGCGAAGCTGCCGTACGGCCGGTTCATGGCTCAGGAGGCCATCAACAACGCGCTGATCGAACACGCCAAGCAGGGCAGGTCGGTGGTACGGCTCAAGGGCGGCGACCCCTTCGTCTACGGGCGTGGCATGGAGGAGGTCCAGGCGCTGGCCGAGGCCGGCATCCCGTGCACGGTCGTGCCCGGCATCTCCAGCTCGATCTCGGTCCCGGGCGCGGCCGGTATCCCGGTCACCCACCGGGGCGTCGCCCATGAGTTCACGGTGGTCAGCGGTCACATCGCCCCCGACGACGAGCGCTCCCTGGTCGACTGGCCGTCCGTCGCCCGGCTGACCGGCACGCTGGTGATCCTCATGGGGGTCGGCACGCTCGGCAAGGTCGCCGAGACGCTCATCGCCCACGGCAAGTCCCCGGACACGCCCGTCGCCCTGATCCAGGAGGGCACGACGGCCGGTCAACGCCGGGTCGACGCGACCCTCGCGACGGCCGGCGAAGCGGTGCTCGCCCACGAGGTGAAGCCCCCGGCGGTCATCGTCATCGGCGCCGTGGTCGGCGTAGGCCCGCACACCTCCGAGTAACCCCGGGTAACAGAACCCGTCCCGGGCCGTTGGCACCGCACGTACGACAAGGCAGTATCACCCTGTGGCAGATCTCATCACCGTCGAGGATCCCGACGACCCGCGCCTGCACGACTACACGGGCCTGACCGACGTCGAGCTGCGGCGCAAGCGCGAACCCGCCGAGGGCCTGTTCATCGCCGAGGGCGAGAAGGTCATCCGGCGCGCGAAGGACGCGGGCTACGAGATGCGTTCGATGCTGCTCTCCGCCAAGTGGGTCGACGTCATGCGCGATGTCATCGACGAACTCCCCGCCCCCGTCTACGCGGTCAGCCCGGAACTGGCCGAACAGGTCACCGGCTACCACGTGCACCGAGGCGCACTGGCCTCCATGCAGCGCAAGCCGCTCCCCACGGCGACCGACCTCCTCCAGACCGCGCGCCGGGTGGTGGTCATGGAGTCCGTCAACGACCACACCAACATCGGTGCGATCTTCCGCTCCGCCGCGGCCCTCGGCATGGACGCGGTCCTGCTCTCCCCGGACTGCGCGGACCCGCTCTACCGCCGCAGCGTGAAGGTCTCGATGGGTGCGGTCTTCTCCGTGCCGTACGCCCGTCTCGACACCTGGCCCAAGGGCCTGGAGTCGGTCCGCGAGGCCGGCTTCACCCTCCTCGCCCTCACCCCGGACGAGAAGGCCAAGACACTGGACGAGGCCGCACCGCACCGGATGGACCGGGTGGCTCTGATGCTCGGCGCCGAGGGCGACGGCCTGTCCACCCAGGCCCTGGTCGCCGCCGACGAATGGGTCCGCATCCCCATGTCCCACGACGTCGACTCCCTCAACGTCGGAGCGGCGGCCGCGGTCGCCTTCTACGCGGTGGCCACCGGCCGTCCCCAGCTCTAGGGCTCGGTGACCTGACCGCCGGACAGGCTCTGATCGGCGCTCGCCGACGTCGACCCGAACCGCTCCGGCATCGACGACCCGTCCAACGGCGCGTCATCCGGTGGTACGTCCCTCGGCTCCTGCTGTCGTACGACGTCCCCGTCGCCGCCGAGCCCGCGCGAGGGTCCCTGGCAGCCCTGGGCGGCCGCGATACCCAGCGCCACCAGCAGGGTCACCACGACGAACACGAACAGCCGCTGCCGCAGCAGCCGCGGGTTGGCGGGCCGCCGTCCGGTCCCGGTGGGCCGGGAGGGCGGACGACCGGCACCGCCGCGCTGCGCGGGTCTGCTTCCGTTTCCATTGCCTGAGCGCGTCGGGTTCCGGGATGCGGGGGTGGTCCGTGCGGTCCCCGGCCGGGCGGCCGACGTATTGCCGCCCCGCGAGCCATTGGCAGCGCGCGGAACACCGCCGGCGCCCCGCGACGGAGTTCCGTTCCGCGACGGCGGCGTCGTGTCCCGCCCTGTGACGGGACCGCGTGACCCGGTGGCCCCCCGAGGTGCGGGCGGGCCCCCCTGCGTTCCCGGCGGCAGTCCCGGCTGGCCCTGGGTGCGCCGCTGGAGGCCGCGCTCGGGGTAGGTGTCGGCGAGTCGTCCCGTGGGCCGGTCCGCCTCCCCGGCGCGGGGCGCGGGCGGACGTGCCTCGGCGAGTCCCTGTGCCTCGCGCGCCGCGATCTCCTTCAGGCGCAGCGACAGCTGGAGGGTGCTGGGGCGCTCCTCGGGGTCCTTCGCGAGACAGGCCCGCACCAGCGGCGCCAGCGCGTCGGGCACGCCGCGCAGCTGCGGCTCCTCGTGCACCACTCGGTACAGCATCACTTCGGAACTGCCGTGTCCGAAGGGCGAGTCGGCCATCGCCGCGTAGGCCAGCGTCGCACCGAGGGAGAACACGTCCGTGGCGGGCGTCACCGCGGCGCCGCGCACCTGCTCGGGCGCGAGGAAGCCGGGGGAGCCCACAGCCGTCCCCACGTGTGTGAGGGTCGAGGCCCCGGTGGCCCACGCGATGCCGAAGTCGATGATCCGCGGCCCCTTCGGGGACAGCAGGATGTTGGACGGCTTCAGGTCCCGGTGCACCACCCCGGCCTCGTGCACGGCGACCAGCCCCTCCGACAGGGCGGCCCCGACGGCGGCGACGTCGGCGGCGCCGAGCGCCCCCTCGCCGGCGACCTTGTCGTGCAGGGACGGGCCGGGCACGTACTGGGTGGCGAACCACGGCCGTTCGGCGTCGAGATCCGCCGCGACGAGCCGGGCGGTGCACCCGCCCCGGATCCGCCGGGCAGCCGACACCTCGCGCGCGAACCGCGACCGGAACTCCTGGTCCTCCGCCAGATCAGGCCGGATGACCTTGAGCGCGACCCGCTGCCCCTTCTTGTCGGAGCCCAGGTAGACCACGCCCATCCCACCCGCGCCGAGCCGTCTGTGAAGCCTGAACGAGCCGACGACGCGCGGGTCCTCGCGCCTCAGGCGCATCATCGCCATGTTCATCCCCGCTGCCCGGTCCCTGTGACGAGCCACAGCTTACGTTTCCACGGCCGCCTGCGCGCAGAGGCCGCGCCCTCTCGGCCCGATGGATTGTCAGTGCCGGGTGGGAGACTTGAAAGGTGGTCAGGGAGCGTGCGAGCAGGTCGACTTCGCGTTCGCCGTGATCCCAACGACCCGTCACAGAAGGGGGATTGAACCCGTGAAGGGTGATCGCGTGGAGATAGTCGTGGACGCCGGGGACACGACGCGCACGTACGAGGTGGTGGCAAGCAG
The DNA here is from genome assembly GCF_044593495.1 of Streptomyces sp. NPDC051963. Classification (NCBI taxonomy): domain Bacteria; kingdom Bacillati; phylum Actinomycetota; class Actinomycetes; order Kitasatosporales; family Streptomycetaceae; genus Streptomyces; species Streptomyces sp. NPDC051963. The sequence continues at coordinate 142,844 of NZ_JBIUCC010000010.1, forward strand.
AGCGGGCCGCCGGGTGGAGACGGCGGTACGCCGAGGTGTCGTGGAAGTGAGCGAAGTCACCCGAAGCGGGTCCGTGGTGCGGACGGCCCGTTTCATGGCGAACCGGGTCCTGGCGCTGGTCGAGCAGCCGATACCCCGGGAGGACAGCTCGGAAAAACCGTGACAGGACGGGCACCCCCTCCGGGAAGACCCCGAGACCCAGGACCTCGTCTCCACCCAGGGGAGTACTCCAGGAGGAATCGCTCATCCTCCGGGAGGCCCGCCAATCGGTACGAGGGCATGACGCCCCGAGCTCGCCCCACCCCTAGATTTGAAGTCAAGCGGCGGGTGCAGCACTCGTCCCCCGAGGTCAGACACCCGCCGCTGCCAACGACAACCGAGTTCGGTCAGGAGAGGGACCATGGCCCAAACGGCACCGCGGACGATGATCCGCACACAGGGACGCAGGGCGTACAGCGCCGCGTTCCACCCCCGCCGCCAGGGCCGCCGCCACCCCTTGGTGGCAACGGCAATGGCCCTTCCCCTGGCGGTCCTGCTCCTGCTCGTCTTCGACGGCTGGGAGACAGTGGCCACACAGGCGTCGTCCGTGGGTGTGATGCTGGGGCGCTGAGCGGCGACCCCAGGCCCGGAAGAGCGGTCCGGGCGGGGACATCCATCCATGAAACCCCGTGGGGACGGGGGTGCGGCGGACGGCACAAATGCCGGCGCAGCTGGGGAGCTGCGCCGGCATTGCTGTGCCCCCTTTGCGCCTGAACCGGCGCCGCTCTCGTCGCGCCAAGCTGTGGGCCCCGCTCCCGTCAAGCTGCGGGCATTCGTGCCGCCTGGGGCGGCACGGGTGGGCGCAGGCGGCACCCCGCCGGCGCCGGGCCGCGCGACCCACCCCCCTCCAACGACAGCGCCGGGCACATCGCAGGCGCCGCCCAGCGACATCCGACCCCAAGCTCCAGCAGGGCTGCCGCCCCCCGAAACCCCGCCCGCCCAGGCGTCCGTACCCTCGCCAAGGAAGCCATCCGCACACCAAGGGGCCCCGTGACCGCCAACCCCCTCCTCCCCGAGCTCACCGCAAAGGCAAGGGCCGCCGCCCACGCCCGCACCCCGGCCTGCCCCTGCGGAGCCCCGGTCACCCTGGCGGAACGACCGGACGCCACAGTCGTCCGCCACGCGAACACGGTCGCGAAGGCCCACGCCCCCGACGCCTCCCCAACAGACCTCACCCCCCGCCTCGCCCTGGCGGCCCACCTCCCCGGCGTCCTCCTCCCGCCGCTCACGCCGACGCCCGTTACCCTGCACGGCCGCCTGGTGACGTTCTGGCCGTACGGCGCCCCCGTAGACCCGGAGGAGCCCGACACCGCCCCCTGGGAAGCCGCAGCCACCCTCCTCGCCCGCCTCCACGGAACCCCCGCGCCCCACGCGCTGCCCCCCATGCGAGGCCCCGCCAAAGCAGCCCGCGCCGTCGCCGGCCTCCACGCCCTCGCCCAGCACCCGGCCGCAGCCGCATCCGCCGTCGTCCGCGCCTGGACCCTCCTCCCCGCCTGGGCTCGCGACGAGGCCCCCATGCCGGACACCACCACCGTCTGCCACGGCGACCTCCACCTCGGCCAACTCGTCCGCCACCCCGCCCCGGACGGCGCCTGGCGACTCATAGACGTCGACGACCTCGGCACCGGCGTCCCGGCCTGGGACCTCGCCCGCCCCGCGTCCTGGTACGCCTGCGGCCTCCTGCCACCCGACGAATGGACCCGCTTCCTGGCGGCCTACCGCGCGGCCGGCGGCCCCGCCGTCCCCGCGGACGGCGACCCCTGGCCCGCCCTGGACGTCCCCGCCCGTGCACTCACCGTCCAGACCGCCGCCCGTGCGATCACCAAGGCGGCAGCCGCGGACCGTCCTCTCGACGAGATCGAGCAGTCCCTCGTCGACGCCTGCGACCGAATGAGTTCGGCCCCACCGGAGTTGAGCCCAGACACGGCGAAGTAGTGTGCAACCGACCGCAGCCGGACAGAGTCTGTCCTGGCGAAACGCGAAGCAGGACCGACCGGCGAGGAGTTGAGCCGACCATGCAGTGTCCGAAGTGCCATGCGCCCATGCACACGTACAACCGCAACGGCGTCCAGATCGAGCAGTGCAGCGGCTGCCGCGGGATCTTTCTCGACTACGGCGAGCTGGAGGCGCTGGCTCGCGTCGAGTCCCAGTGGTCCCAGCCCGCCCCGCCGCCCCCGGGCGCCCCGCAGGCGTACCCCGCCCCTCAGGCGCCCGCCTGGGGCGCCCCGCACGGCGGCGGCCACCACGGCGGTCACTACGGCCACAAGCGTCACAAGAGCTTCGGTCACATGCTGTTCTCCAGCTGACAGCTGGCTGCTGACCCGGCAAACCGGCAAACACGAACCCCCGGCCGTACGAGATGGCCGGGGGTTTCGGTGTGTGGACGATACTGGGATTGAACCAGTGACCTCTTCCGTGTCAGGGAAGCGCTCTCCCGCTGAGCTAATCGTCCTCGGGATCACAGCCCGGAGGCTGTGGATCTTGCGTGCGCGATACTGGGATTGAACCAGTGACCTCTTCCGTGTCAGGGAAGCGCTCTCCCGCTGAGCTAATCGCGCGGGGGACCCGAAGATCCAGTGGACGATACTGGGATTGAACCAGTGACCTCTTCCGTGTCAGGGAAGCGCTCTCCCGCTGAGCTAATCGTCCTTGGAGGTGGAGACGGGATTTGAACCCGTGTAGACGGCTTTGCAGGCCGTTGCCTCGCCTCTCGGCCACTCCACCAGGAGTGCGGGGGTCGGGAAGATCCCCTGTTCCATCCGAGCGGACGACGAGGTTCGAACTCGCGACCTCAACCTTGGCAAGGTTGCGCTCTACCAACTGAGCTACGTCCGCTTGTCGTTTCCGTCCGCTCGCGCGGCCCGGCGACGAGTTGAACTCTAGCGGATTCCGGGGCCAGCACAAAAACGCGTTTGTGCAGCGTGCTGCGCTGCACCTGCTCGCGGACGCGGCCGGGGCGGCCGAAGGGACATGGCCAGGTCACCTGCGGGACACCCGCCATAGACTCGACTGCGTGCCCGACCTGCCTCCTCTCGCCCGTTTCGGCGACCGTGTCGCCACCGGTCTCCTCGATGTCACCAGCGACCCCGCGGCCCTGGACTCCACCGGTTTCTGGGCCGTCTGCGCGGACTTCGAGGGCCGGCTGACCTGCGCCCGCTTCGGCGACGTACGACGCGAGCCGGTGCCCGCCCCGGTGCCGGGGCGCTGGCGCGGACCGGCGGCCGGTGACTGGACGTCCTCCCTCGACCGCGCCGCGTACACGGCCGCGGTGCGGCGCATCCGCGAGTACATCGCCGCCGGTGAGGTGTACCAGGCGAACCTCTGCCGGGTGCTCTCGGCGTCGATTCCGCCCGACGCCGACGTGGACGCGCTGACCGCCCTGCTGGCGCGCGGCAACCCGGCACCGTACGCAGGAACGATCCGGCTGCCTGTCCAGGGCGTGGAAATAGCCACTGCCTCGCCCGAACTCTTCCTGCGCCGGGACGGCCGGATCGTCGAGTCCGGGCCGATCAAGGGCACCGGACGCACCGAGGCGGACCTCCTGGATAAGGACTACGCCGAGAACGTGATGATCGTGGATCTGGTGCGCAACGATCTCGGGCGTGTCTGCGGCACCGGCAGCGTGACCGTCCCCGATCTGTGCGCCGTAGAGAAGCACCCCGGCCTGGTCCATCTCGTCTCCACCGTCCACGGCGAGCTGCGCACCGGCGCCGGCTGGCCGGAGCTGCTCGCCGCCGCCTTCCCGCCCGGCTCGGTCACCGGGGCGCCCAAGTCGAGTGCGCTGAGGATCATCGAGGCGCTGGAGACGGAGCCCAGGGGGCCGTACTGCGGTGGCATCGGCTGGGTCGACGCGGACCGTGGCACCGGCGAGCTGGCCGTCGGCATCCGCACCTTCTGGATCGACCGTGCGGAGGGGGTCCTGCGCTTCGGCACGGGGGCCGGCATCACCTGGGGTTCCGACCCGGAGGGGGAGTGGCGGGAGACCGAACTGAAGGCGTCCCGGCTGCTCGCGGTAGCGTCGGGAGCGTACGAGGACAGTGGAGCGGGACTCTGACGCGCCGAACCCGGCCGACGGGACACGTCCGGCACATTCTTGCGAGGTAGGACCAGTGAAGCTTTGGCTCGACGGCGGGCTCCAGGACATCGAGGCCGCCCGCGTCTCCGTCTTCGACCACGGGCTGACCGTGGGCGACGGCATCTTCGAGACGGTGAAGGCGGCCGACGGGAAGCCGTTCGCGCTCACCCGCCACCTCGACCGGCTGACCCGCTCCGCGCGCGGACTGGGCCTGCCGGACCCGGACCACGACGAGGTTCGGCGCGCCTGCGCCGCGGTCCTCGAAGCCAACCCGATGCCGCTCGGCCGGCTGCGCATCACCTACACCGGCGGCCACGGCCCCCTCGGCTCCGACCGCGGCGAGCACGGCCCGACCCTGGTGGTCGCCCTCGGTGAGACCGCCCGGCGCCCCGACTCCACGGCAGTCGTCACCGTGCCGTGGACCCGCAACGAACGCGGTGCACTCACGGGCCTGAAGACGACCTCGTACGCCGAGAACGTCGTTGCCCTCGCCCGCGCCCACCAACACGACGCCTCCGAGGCGCTGTTCGGCAACACGGTCGGACAACTCTGCGAGGGCACCGGGTCGAACGTCTTCGTCGTCCTGGACGGTGAGATCCACACCCCGCCGCTCGCCTCCGGCTGCCTTGCGGGCATCACGCGCGCGTTGACGATCGAGTGGACCGGGGCGAAGGAGACGGACCTGCCGCTGGACGTCCTGGACCGGGCCGACGAGGTCTTCCTGACGTCCACACTGCGGGACGTCCAGGCCGTGCACCGGATCGACGACCGGCTGCTCGATGGCGCACCCGGCCCGGCGACCGCCAAGGCCATGGGGATCTTCGCCGAGCGGTCCGGGGACGACCAAGATCCGTAAGGGCCTGGAAAAACGGGCTGACTCGGGCTGGTACGGCGGGTAGAACTCCTCTGATGACCACGACCCTGCGGCCGACCGAGCCGCTTCAGCACGCCGCCGACGGGACGCGTTCACGCCGCTACCAGGTATGCGTGAACAGCCGTCCCGTGGGCGAGATACACCTCGGCACATCTCCCGCCTTCGGCGCCACGACGGCCCGCATCCTGGATCTGCGCATCGAAGAGCCCGACCGGCGTCGCGGCCGGGCGACGGTGGCCGCACTCGCCGCGGAGGAGGTGGCGCGCGGCTGGGGCTGCCGGCAGATCGAGACAGGCGTGCCGGGCCGCGCGGAGGCGGCGCTGAAGCTCTTCGAGACGCTCGGCTACGTCCTTCGCGGCCGCGAGTTGGAGAAGCAACTCGGCGACACCCCGCCCGCACTGCCCGCCGGCAGCCGGGCGCGCCCCATGACGGAGGCCGAGTTCGAGACATGGCACGAGGTCTCGTCCGAGCAGTACGCGCGCCTGTGGATCGAGCGGGGCGTACCCGAGGCGGAGGCGTACGCCAAGGCGCGGCGCGATCAGGAATCGTTCCTGCCGCGAGGCCTGGCCACCGAGGACATGCTGTTCAGCGTGCTGGAACACCAGGGCACGCCCGTGGGCACCCTGTGGGTGGCCCGGCGCGAAGACACGGCGTTCGTCTTCGACGTCGAGTCCGCACCCGCCCATCGGGGAAAGGGACACGGCCGTACGCTCATGCTGCTGGCGGAAGCCCAGGCGATCGCGGCCGGACGGCGTGCCCTCGGACTCCACGTCCACGCGGGCAACCCCCCGGCCGAGCGGCTCTACGAGTCACTCGGCTACGAGACGAAGCGGTACGCCCTGTACAAGAACCTGCTCTGAATCTCACTCGCCCTCGGCGAGCAGCCGGTCCGCGATCTCCTCGATGCGCTCGCGCAGCCCCGCCTGGCTCTTGCCGCCGTCCAGCCGCTCGCCGTCGATGACGTACGTCGGGGTGCCGGTCACACCGAGCGCCTTGCCCTCGGCCTGGTCGGCGTCGACGATCAGGATGTGCCGGCCGTCGATCAGGGCGGTGTCGAACTCCCCGGCATCGAGACCCAGTTCACGGGCCACCTCGACCAGGAAGGGTTCTCCCTTACGGTCCAGTTCCTCGACCCGGGCGAGGACCGCCTCGACGTACGGCCATCCCTGCCCCTGCTCCAACGCCTCCTCGGCGGCCTGCGCGGCGGCGAAGGCGTGCTTGTGCTTCTCCAGCGGGAAGTGCCGCAGCCGCAGCTCCAGCCGGTCGCCGTAGCGGGCCCGCAGAGCGCGGAGATCGTCCAGCGCGCCACGGCAGTCCGGGCACTGAAGCTCGCACCACACGTCGAGGACGGGTGGGGCGGCGGGGGAGGGGGAGTCGCTCATGGTCACAGTCTCCCAGCCCCGGCCCGGACGACCCAATCGACGCCCGAGCACCCGGGGCGTGCGCCGCCGTCCGGCACCTTCGGAGGAGGCGACCCGGAGATGTCCCTGATGTCCGCCCGGACCATGGCATGCCGGGGGCAGGACGGTGCAGGATGGAAGGGACGAAGTGCCCGACACAGCCCTGCCTGGAGGACCGGATGATTGCCGAGACCGTCTGTTCCGCCGCTGCCGCGGCAGGCCTGGGCATCGCGGCGGTCACGGCGTACCGCAAGCGTTTCCTCGCGGCCACCCGCATCGCGGCCTACTCCCTCATCCCTCTCGGCCTGGTGATGACCGGGGTCGTCGACTGGGTCGCCGACACCGCGTTCAGCCCCGTGGCCTGGGCGGGCTTCGGTGTGCTCGGCGTCTCCTGGCTGCTGTTCGCGGGCACGCGCGCGGTGGAGCGCCGCCGCGGCGGCACCCGCAAGGAGCGCAAGGCGGCCGCCCGGTCCGCACAGAGCGAGGCGGTCGCACCGGCGGCCTCGGCGCCCTCGCTCGGCCCGGCCTCCCGCCCGGCGACCCGCCCCGCGACCGCGCCGCGCGCCGGCAAGGCGGACGACTTCAGCGACATCGAGGCCATCCTGAAGAAGCACGGAATATGACGGCAGCACACCGGACTGAAACGACACAGTCGACCGGTGCGCAGCCAGAAATGATCACGGTCTGAGCCTGCCGTCACGGATTACAGCGAACTACCGTACATTCCGGGCGTGTTGATCGCGCCGGGGGCATCACCTGCGTCATCATCGCGGCGAGATGCTGGATACGACCCAGAGGGAATCCGCGCCGCCGCAGGACGAGCCGCGCGGTTGCCTCTTCGCCCTGTCCCAGCCACCGCTGATGATCTTCCTTGCGGTGATCGGGTGTCTGCTGCTCATGGCCGCGTTGCACGACCTGCTGTTGCTGTGAGCCCAACCCGTGGTCCCCGGCGCCACCCGCCGGGGCCACGTCGGCACCGATGTCCGACCGGGGCGTGATCGCTTCCGGGCCTCAGCCCGCCGCCTCTTTCCGCCGCGCCCGGTAGGCGGCGACATGCAGCCGGTTCCCGCAGGTGCGGCTGTCGCAGTACCGCCGTGAGCGGTTCCGCGAGAGGTCGACGAAGGCATGCCGGCAGTCCGGTGCCTCGCACCGCCGCAGCCGCTCCTGCTCCCCGGCCACCACGAAGAACGCCAGCGCCATCCCGCAGTCCGCCGCCAGGTGATCGGCGACGGAGGCGCCGGGCGCGAAGTAGTGGACGTGCCAGTCGTAGCCGTCGTGGTCGGTGAGCCGGGGTGTCGTTCCCGCGGCGGCGATCAGTTCATTGATCATCCCGGCAGCGGCGCGCGGGTCCGGTGCCGCGAAGATCCCGGCGAACCGGCTGCGGATCTTCCGTACCGCCGAGAGATCGAACTCCGAGAGCACCCCGACCTCGCTGATTTCGTGCTTTCGTACGAAATCTTCGAGAGCCGCAAGATCCGACAGCCCGTCCGGCGTCGTATCGTCATCCGCCGCGGTGTTCACCAGATCCACCACGGTGTCCAGCGAACACCGGGTGTCGTGGGTGATCAGCACGTTTCGCTCCCTGGCCTGGGGGGTCGGGCAGACGCCCGCCGATGCTGGCCGATGGTAATGGCTGACGGACCCGCACCGAAGCGGAGTGCGGCGCACCGGTTGCCTGCACGACACAGCGGCACCGCCCGGACGAGCCGGGCGGTGCCGCTGTATGCGATATGCGGTTGTCTGAGCCCGAGCCGTCACCCCGAGTCGACGGCGCCGGGCGGCTTGGTGAGCGCCTCGCCCTAGCTCTCCGCCAGGATGTGAGACAGCTCCTGATCGAGATCGAAGTGCCGATGCTCCGTGCCGGGGGGCACAGCCGCATCCGTGCGCTTCAGAAAGGACTCCAGAGCACGTGCCGGGGCCTCGAGCAGTGCCTCGCCCTCCGGAGAGCTCAGAGCGATGCACACGACCCCCTGACCATGACTGCGCGACGGCCAGACACGGACGTCGCCGGTGCCCGTGGGGCGGTGGAGGCCCTCCGCGAGGAGGTCGCGGGCGAACACCCACTCGACGGTCTCTTCGGCACCGGTGTGGAAGGTGGCGTGCACGGCGTAGGGGTCGGCCGTGTCATACCGCAGGCCTGCGGGGACAGGCAGGGAGGACTCGCTCGACACAACGAGGCGCAGGTGCAGCTCGCAGCTGACCGTGGTGTTCATAAGCGCCAGGGCCTTTCGCTCAGTGTGCGCTCGGGGATTCGCACGTCGGCGAAATCGACATGCCACCTACGGTGCCGTTGTAAACCCCTCTGAGTGTTTTGCGTGCCTTTACGTAACTCTTCCGGCCGAGAACCAGTTCGCGTGGTACCTCCATTCCGGTGACGGGTTTCTCTCCGGTAGGGTTTGGCCGTATGAATACGGGGAGTGACGAGCCGGGCGAGGTCGCCATGGCCGCGGACGAGACGAAGGCGGACGGAGCGAAGAGCGAGCAAGGGCTCGGCTCGAGAGCACCGGATTTCATCAAGGCGCGGCGGATGCTGCACCTGAGCTGGCAGGTCGGTGTCTTCGCCATCGGCCTCGCCGTCGTGGTCGTGGGCATCATCCTGTTGCCGCTGCCCGGACCGGGCTGGGTGGTCATCTTCGGCGGCATGGCGATCTGGGCGACCGAGTTCGTCTGGGCCCAGCTGGTGCTCCGCTGGACCAAACGCAAGGTGACCGAGGCGGCACAGCGCGCGCTCGATCCGAAGGTGCGGCGCCGCAACATCATCCTGACGGCGATCGCCCTGGTGATCATCGCCGTTCTTCTCGGGATCTACCTCTGGAAGTTCGGCGTCGTGATGCCCTGGAAGATCAAGGACCAGTGATCGGCGAGGGGGTGCGGTGACCGCTGGTCCCAGGTCACAGGCACCCCCTGACATGGGGTAATCTTCTTCCTGCGTCCGGGCGATTAGCTCAGTGGGAGAGCGCTTCGTTCACACCGAAGAGGTCACTGGTTCGAACCCAGTATCGCCCACCCGAAACGGCGGCCCGTCTGCGAGAGAGCAGGCGGGCCGCCGTCGTTCGTGCGCACTGGGCCTGCGGGAGTGATGCCGCTGCCGACGTCCCTTCCCTGCCCTCAAGTCCCTTCCCTCTGGGCGATTTCAGGCCGCTCGCCACACACGTGCGACGCACCACTCCCCGTTCGGCCGGCCGACCCTGCGCCTCTCACCTGTGACGTCAATCCCCGTGCCGCGACAACTCCCGTCAGGTGCCGCCACGATGGCCCGGCCGCCCGGCAATAAATTCCTGTCCGAATCATTGACGCACCCTCAAGCCCTCCGTACCTTGTGCCAGCAAGCGCTTACTTGAAACGATTCATGCAGGCGGCAACGACGCTGCGGGGAGGGGCCCGACTGTGGGAACCAGCAGGAATGTTGAGAGACGCACAATCCTGAAGGCGGCCGGCGCGACGGCGGTCACGCTCGGGCTGGCCGCGACGACGGGGTGCGGCGGCGACGGAGGCACCTCCTCCGATGGGACGGTGACGATCCGTTACGCATGGTGGGGTGCCGAGGACCGTGCCCAGCGCATCAACAAGACGATCGCGCTCTTCGAGAAGAAGTACCCGAAGATCAAGGTGAAAACGGACTTCCAGCCGTACACCGACTTCTGGAAGAAGTTCAACACGCAGGCCTCCGGCGGAAATCCACCGGACGTGTTCCAGAATGCCATTGGATTCCTGCGGAAATACGACGCGAAGAACGTACTCCTCGATCTCAAGGCTCAGGTCGAGGCGGGCAACCTCTCCATGGACGGCTTCCGGGCAGGCCTGGACACGTTCGGCGAGATCGACGGAAAGCTCCTCGGGGTTCCGGTCGGCTCCAACTCGATGGCCCTGGTGATCGACAAGCCCGTCTACACCAAGGCGGGGGTGACCCCGGAACAGGGCTGGACCTGGGACGACTTCGACGCGGCGATGAAGAAGATCCACGACAGGACCGGACGGGCCGGTGACACCGGCCCGTACAACGTCATGTACCTCTACGACCTCTACCTGCGCCAGAACGGCAAGGCCTTCTTCACCGAGGACGGTCTGGGCTTCACCGAAGCCGATCTGACGGACTGGTGGACGAAGGCCAAGAAGAGCGTCGAGGACGGCTACTACGCCGACGTCAAGAAAGTCGGCCAGATCAAACCCAAGTCGGCGGTCACCGGTGAACTCTCCGGGGGCGAGTTCACCTGGGACAACTTCACCGTCCGCTACACCGCCGAGGGCAAGAGCGAGTACGGCCTGGCGCCCATCCCGACGACGGACGGCAAGAAGACCGGCCAGTACCTCGGCTCGCTGATGCTCAGCGCCTCCAAGCGCACCCAGCACCCGAAGGAAGTCGCGCAGTTCATCGACTTCATGGTGCACGACCCCGAGGTCGCCAAGATCATGGGGTACGACCGCGGGGTGCCGGCGACGCAGGCGCAGTACGACGCGTTCAAGCCGACCGACGAGGTCAACAAGGCGATCGCCGCCTACGAGGAGTCCCTCGTCGAGGCGGGAGTCCTGGAGCCCATCACCCCGCACCCGAACGGCGCGGACATCTGTGAGGCCGCGTTCCTGCGCATCGGCGAGGAACTCGGCCTGGGCACCCGCTCCGTGGACGAGGCCGTCAAGCAGTTCTTCACCGAGTCGAAGACGGCTCTCGTCGCCTGATGGGAACCACCGTGACACACGCCCCTGCGATGGAGGGCCTGTCCAAGGACTCCGAGCCGCGGCACGGTCCGGTGAAGCCCGTGCGCCCCGCCGCCCTCAAGCGGCGGCGGCGCCGGGAGAACCTGGCCGGCTATCTCTTCATGTCCCCCTGGATCGCCGGGTTCCTGCTGCTCACGGCAGGCCCCATGATCGCCTCGCTCTACTTCGCCTTCACCGACTACAACCTGTTCGACTCGCCCCAGTGGATCGGCCTCGACAACTTCTCCGAGATGTTCGGCGACCCCCGCTGGCGCCACTCGGTGCAGGTCACGATGTGGTACGTCGTCGTCGGTACGCCGCTCAAGCTGCTCGCCGCCCTCGGTGTGGCGCTGCTGCTCGCGCAGCAGCGGCGCGGACAGGCCTTCTACCGGGCCGCCTTCTATGCGCCGTCGCTGATCGGGGCGAGCGTCTCCGTCGCCATCGTCTGGAAGGCGATCTTCTCGGACGACGCGATCGTCGACCGCACGCAGAAGCTGTTCGGGATCGACGCCGGCGGCTGGACCGGTGACCCGGAGCTGATCATCTACAGCCTGGTGGCGCTCACCGTCTGGCAGTTCGGCGCCCCCATGGTCATCTTCCTCGCCGGGCTCAAGCAGGTCCCGCGTGAGCTGTACGAGGCCGCCGAGGTCGACGGGGCGGGCAAGCTGCGGCGGTTCTGGAACGTCACCCTGCCGATGATTTCCCCGGTTCTCTTCTTCAATGTGCTGCTGGAGACGATCCACTCCTTCCAGATCTTCAGCTCGGCGTACATCGTCGGCGGCGGAGCCGGAGGCAACGCCTGTGGTCCCGCGGACGGTTCGATGGTTTACACCTGCTACCTCTATGTCCAGGGCTTCGAGAACAGCCGGATGGGCCTGGCCTCCGCCATGGCCTGGATGCTGCTCGTCGCGGTCGCCCTGGTGACGGCGGTGCTGTTCTGGTCCCAGAAGCGCTGGGTGCACTACGAGGAGGGCGCCTGATGAGCGCACAGGCCACCGACATCACGCCGGCCCCCTCCACGAGGGCGGGGGCTCTGCGCCGCAAACTGCCGGGCTCGCTCGCCTGGCACCTCGGGTCCCTGCTGATCCTCGCGGTGATCCTCTATCCGGTGATCTGGGTCATCGGCGGCTCTTTCAAGAAGAGCGAGGACATCGTCGGCAGCCTGGACCTCCTCCCGAGCGACCCGATCACCTCGAACTACACCCGGCTGTCCGAAGGCATCGCGGACATCTCGATCTCCACGTTCTTCGTCAACTCGCTCACGCTCGCGATCGGTTCCGTGGTCGGGATCCTGCTGTCGTGCTCGCTGACGGCGTACGCCTTCGCGAGGATCCGGTTCGCGGGCCGGAATCTGCTGTTCACGCTGATGATCGGCACCCTCCTGCTGCCGTACCACGTGCTGCTGATCCCGCAGTACGTGCTGTTCCGCAACATGGAGATGATCAACACGTACACCCCGCTCCTGCTGGGGAAGTACCTCGCGACGGAGGCGTTCTTCGTCTTCCTGATGATGCAGTTCATGCGCAACCTGCCCAAGGAACTCGACGAGGCCGCCCGCCTCGACGGCTGCGGACACCTGCGCATCTACTGGTCGATCGTGCTCCCGCTGTGCCGCCCGGCCCTGATCACCAGCGCGATCTTCACCTTCATCAACTCCTGGAACGACTTCATGGGCCCGTTGATCTATCTGAACGAGCCCGACAAGTACACGGTCTCGCTGGGCCTGAAGATGTTCGTGGACCAGGAGGGCGTGGCCGACTACGGCGGCATGATCGCGATGTCGCTGGTCGCGCTGCTGCCGGTGCTGGCCTTCTTCCTCGCCTTCCAGCGGTACTTGATCGACGGTATGGCGACGTCCGGACTGAAGGGCTGAGGCGGTCACGATGGCCCAGGTACGCGCCAAGCCGCGCAAGGAGTCGGTCCTCGCCGAGCGGTTCGCCGTCTTCGCCGAGTGTCTCCTCACCGGTGTCTGGATCACGGTCGCCTCACTAGGCGTCGTCACCTACCCCGCCGCCTTCGCCGCCGGCGCCCGGCACCTGCGGCGGCTCACCGCACACGAGGACGGCGGATGGCGGGAGTTCGTCGCGGACTTCCGGGCGGCGGTGCGCGGCGGATGGCTCGCCGGGCTCGCCGGATGGATCGCGGCGGCCGCGGTCTGGGTGGACGTCCAGGCCGTGCGGGCCGGGATTCCCGGCGGGCCGCTGGTGGGGGCCGTCGGGGTGTGCGCACTGATCGGGCTCGCCGTCGCCGGGCTGCGTGCGGCGGCGGTGTGGACGCCGGACGCACGCTGGCGGGATCTGCTCGCGGCGGCCGGGCGGCGGACCGTCCTCGACCCGGCCGGATCCTTCCTGGTGATCGCCGGACTGGCGGTGGTGGCCCTGTCCGCCTGGTTGATCGCACCGTTGGCGGTCCCCGTGCTCGGGGCCGTCGCGGCGGCGGCCGTCGCCGTGGAGGAGCGGTATCGGCACCGCTGACGCGCGGTGCGCTCGTAACAGGTCGGCGCCCCGGGCGTCGTACCTCTCTCTGTCATGCCCCTGACCACCCTGCATCCGCACGGAAAGGAAAGGTGGAAACTCCCATGTCTCCCATCCCTCGCAGGTCCCTTCTCAAGGCTGCCGCCGTCGCCGGAGCCGCCGCCCAGTTCAGCTGGGCCCTCGGTACGAACGCGGTGGCGGCCCCGAGAGCCGAGCCGGCCGACGCGGACCCGGTGACCCTGGACTGGCTGGAGGACGGCGGCCTCGGCGCCGCACCCGGCTCCACGGTCGGCGTCCCCTGGCCGAAGGGCGCGTACCAGGCGGACCAGACCTTCGTGCTGACCGACGCCGACGGCAAGGCCGTGCCCGTCCAGTCGTGGCCCATCGCCTACTGGCCGGACGGCTCCCTCAAGTGGTCGGCGCACGCGGTGAGTTCGGGCAACGGCAAGCTCACCCTCGCCGCCGGCGAGCCCGCCGCACCCGCACACAAGGTCACCGTCGACAAGAGCGGCGGCACCATCGACATATCGACCGGCGTCATCACCGCGAGGATCGGCAAGTCCGGCGCCACGCTGGTCAAGTCCGTCACGCGGGGCACGACGGAGATCGCGCGCAACGGCAGGCTCGTCCTGCTCCGTCAGCCGGAGATCGAGGACGGCGACCAGGGGACGGTGAAGTACGAGCGCTTCGAGGGGGCGATCGCAGAGGTCACCGTCGAGCAGGAGGGCCCGGTCCGGGCCGTCGTCCGCATCGACGGCAAGCACCGCAAGGGCGGCCGGAGTTGGCTGCCGTTCTCCATCCGCCTCTACTTCTACGCGGGCGCCGACTCCTTCCGCATGGTGCACACCATCACCTACGACGGCACCCAGGAGCCCGGCAAGGCAAGTGGCGACTTCATCCGCGGCATCGGCGTGCGCTTCACCGTGCCGATGCGGGACGAGTCGTACGACCGCCACATCCGCATCGGCGGAGAGGGCACCGGACTGCTCCGCGAGGCCGTCAAGGGCATCACCGGACTGCGCCGCGACCCGGGCGCGGCCGTGCAGGCGGCGCAGTTCGCGGGGGAGAAACTGCCCGACCCGTCGACCTGGGACCAGCGGGTGACGACCCGGCTCCAGTACATCCCCGAGTGGGGCGACCACACCCTCTCCCAGCTCTCCGCCGACGGGTTCACCGTCCGCAAGCGGACCAAGAAGGGCTACGGCTGGATCGGCGCCGGAGGCGGCAGGCGCGCGTCCGGCTTCGGATACGTCGGTGGCGTCAGCGGCGGACTCTCCTTCGGGCTGCGGGACTTCTGGGAGAAGTTCCCGGCCCAGCTCGACATCCGCGACGCCCACACCGACGAGGCCGAGGTCACCATGTGGCTCTGGTCGCCCGAGGCGCTCCCCATGGACCTGCGCTTCTACCACGACGGCATGGACCAGGACACCTACCCCGAGCAGCTCGAAGGCCTCAACATCACCTACGAGGACTACGAACCCGGCTTCGGCACCCCCTACGGCATCGCCCGCACCTCCGAACTCCTCTTCTGGGCCAACGAGTCCACGCCGACGGCCGACGAGCTCGCCGAACAGGTCGAGGCCGTACGCGTGTTGCCGCAACTCGCCGCCCCGCCGAAGCAGCTCGTCAGGGCCCAGGTCTTCGGCCCGGGTCTCTTCGCCGAGCCCGACCGCTCCACGCCCGCCAAGGCAAAGATCGAGGACCACCTCGACTTCCTCTTCACCTACTACAAGGACCAGGTGGAGATGCGCCGTTGGTACGGCTTCTGGGACTACGGCGACGTCATGCACTCGTACGACACGGTCCGGCACCAATGGCGGTACGACATCGGCGGCTACGCCTGGGACAACTCGGAACTCTCGCCCGACCTCTGGCTCTGGTACGCGTACCTCCGCTCGGGCCGTGCCGACATCTTCCGCTTCGCCGAGGCGATGACCCGGCACACCGGCGAGGTCGACGTCTACCACCTGGGCGAATGGGCGGGCCTCGGCACCCGGCACGGCGTGCAGCACTACGCCGACAGCGCCAAGCAGCAGCGCATCGCCAACACCACCTACCGGCGCTACTACTACTTCCTCACCGCCGACGAACGGGTCGGCGACCTCATGCACGCCAACGTCGACTCCGACGAGACCTTCCTCGTCCTCGACCCCATCCGGAAGATCCGCACCGAGCCGTACACACCCGACCGGCACGCCCTGTCGATCGGCTTCGGCACGGACTGGAGCGGGCTGGTGTCGGCGTGGCTGACGGAATGGGAGCGCAAGGGCCCCAAGTGGGAGAAGGCCAAGGCGCGCGTGCTGTCGACGATGGAGACCATCGCGGCGCAGCCCAACGGGTTCGTTCAGGGCAGTGGGCTGTACGACCTCGACACCGGCAGGTTCGCGGTCGCCGCGTCGCCCGTGGTCGGTGTCTCGCACCTCTCCGCGGTGTTCGGCCTCAACGAACTGTGCGCGGAGCTGATCGACCTGATCGACATGCCGAAGTTCAATGAGGCGTACTTCGACTACTGCCGCTACTTCAACGCGACGAAGGCGGAGCAGGCGGCGCGGTACGGCTCCAACTTCGGCTCCCTGCTGCTCTTCCAGGGGCACTCGCGGCTCGATGCGTATGCGGCTGTGCAGACGGGGGACGAGAAGCTGGCCACGCGCGCGTGGGAGAAGTTCTACAACTCCGACGGGTACATGGAGGCTGCGCCCTGGAAGACGGAGGAGTTGAGCGGGCCGGTGACGCTGGTGGCGGGGCGTGAGGCGAGCTGGGTGTCCACGAACGACACTGCGTTGTACGGGCTTGCGGCGATCGAGAATCTGGCGCTGCTCGGAGATCGGATGCCTTGAGGATTGTGGGGAACTGCGGGCCGGTGGGGGCTGGTCGCGCAGTTCCCCGCGCCCCTTCGGGGCGCTTCAGCTCATCCTTCCCAGGATGTCCCGCACCTTTCTGGCATCCCTGATGCGCTGCTCGTACGTCGCTCCGAGTGCCAGCAGCAGGAGGCCGGCGAGTGCGGGTGGCACCCAGCGGGGGAGTGTGGTCGTCATCTCGGCGAGGTACGGGGCGAGTTCGTGCAGCGTGTCCAGGACGAGTACCGAGCCGCCGAGCAGCAGGGGTGCCTGGAGGTGATGGCGGGCGCCCAGCAGGGTGATCAGCAGGGCCGCCGCGCCCAGGAGCAGCGGGCGGGGGCCCTGCTGGCCGGCCCAGACCGCGACGAGGCTCGGCACGAGGGTCGCCGCGAGGCCGGGGGCGTACGCCGTCCAGGACGACGTCTGCGGATCGCGCTGCCTGCGCAGGGCGCCGACGATCAGGGCGGGCACGGTGACCGGCAGCGTGTACGCCTCGGGCGTGGCGACGTCCCAGGACGCGAGCCGCACCCAGGTGGCCAGGACGAAGAGGGCGGCGGCGACGTATCCGGCGGCGCGACGGTCCGGTCGGATCGCCGTGCCGGCCGCGATCACCCCGCCGAGCGCGAGCACCAGGGCCAGCATCGGCGGTTCGCCCATCGCCAGACCGACGGCGACGAGGCCCGCGACCGCCCCGGTCACCTCGACGGCAGTCGTCGTCTTCTCCTGGACGTACGCCGCCAGCAGCGCCGCGGCCGCGGTGACGACCAGGACGCACAGCGCCGTGTGCTCCGGCCGCAGGTCCAGCGCCGCCCCCACTGCGACCGCGAGCGCGGTGGCGTACGCCAGGGACGCGGCTGCGGGCAGCGGCCTGCGCACGCCGACCGCGAAGAGCACGGTCAGGGACGCGAGAGTCGCCAGGGTGGCCGGTTCGGAGGCGAGGGCGAGGAAAGCGAGGCTCAGGGAGGTGAGAAGGGCGAGGACGGTCGCCGTGGTCCGCCCGAGGAGCAGAAGCGCCGCTGTGCCGAGTCCCAGGATCAACAGGGTTGCGGTGTACGGCAGTTCCAGCGTCGCGGGGACGACGAGCACGCCCGCCCAGGCCAGGGTCAGGGACGCGTCGAGAGCCCGTGGCCGCCAGGTGGCCTGCCGCACCGTCAGCGCCAGTACCCCGGCGACCGCGGCGAGGACGAGGGACGCGGTGGCCGAGTCCGGCGGCCACGGCACCTCGACCGTGACCGCGTCGCGTGCCGACTCCGGCGCCCCCGACCACACATGCCCCAACCAGTCGGCCGACCCCAGCAGGGCGACGGCCACCACGGGAAGCGTCCACAGCACGGCAAGGGCCTGTACGGCCGCGGAGGCACAGGCGATACCCCGCCGCACGGCCTCCGGGAGCCGACTCAGTGCTGCTGCTGCCAACAGGGCGAGACCGCAGGCGAGATGGACGGGCACGGTCCACGCGTCCGGCAGCACCGGGCGCAGCGCGCCGCCGAGTGCGGCGACGACGAGCAGCCCGGAAGCGGCGGCGAGCCCCCTCGCCTGCTTCTCGCCCGCCTGCCAGGCCGCGCCCAGTGCGAAGGCCGCGGCAAGGAGGAGGAGCGCCGCCGCACGGGCGGCGGCGCTCGGACCGGTGGCCGTCCAGGACAGCCGGCCGGCCGCCAGCACGCCCCAGCCGCCCAGGCCGTACGCGCCGCCGGCGGCGACGAGACGTACGGACCCGGCGGTCGCCCGGAGCGCGACAACCGTGTCGAACCCGGCCGTCGCGAGAAGCGCGGCCGTGATCGTGTACCCACCCGCGTCCACCGAGACGGACCAGAGGAGCAGCGGGAGTTGGGCCGCCGCCAGCGCTGCGGGCAGCGGCAGACGCATCTCCCGCATGCGCGGAAGGAACCCGTACGCGGCCCACGCGCCCGCCAGCAGCGCCGCCGACGCCGCCGCGAACCTCATGCCGTCGGCCCCCGCGAAGGCGACCTCGTGCAGCGCGTAGGCGTCCAGCACCGTCAGTGCCAGTCCCAGGCCCGCCACCGACTCGGCCGTCGAGCGCAGCCCGCGCTTCAGCAGTGCCGCCGGCGCGGCGAGCACGGCCGCGGTGACCGCGCCGAGCACCAGAGCACGCCCGCCGACCCCCAGGTGCCGCCAGCTGACCAGCGTGAACGCCGTCGCCGCGAGGGTGAGCAGGACGCCGCCGAGCAGCAGCAGGACGTTCTGGACCCGCGGGGCGGTGGCCTCGACGCGGGGCGGCTCGGCCGACGGCTGCTTGACCGGGTGCAGCGAGGCGATCAGCCAGGCCCGACGGGCCAGCAACTGCGCCCGACGGGCGTCCAGTTGCCGTAGCTCCCAGTCGAGGATTCGCAACTCCTCGGCCGGTGGTGGCGTGTGCGTCATGTCTTGGAGTGTGGTCCGCATCACGTCGTACGGCATGAGTGCGGATACTCAGAACGTACTCATATGTATCCGCTGTGTAGGCGCACGGGGCAGACTCGGACCATGGACTGGTCCCACTACCGCTTCCGCACCGTGTGGGTCCTGCGTGCGCCGCCCGCCACCGTGTTCGCCGTGCTGGAGCGGGCCGAGGACTACCCCGACTGGTGGCCGCAGGTCAGGGAGGTCGACCCGATCGACGACTCCAGCGGCTTCGTCAGGATCCGCGCCGCGCTGCCGTACGACCTGACCTTCACCGCGCGTGAGATGGTGCGCGATCGTACGGCCGGGGTGCTGGAGATCGAGATGTCCGGCGACCTGGACGGCTGGGCGCGCTGGACGGTCAGTGCGCACGGCGCGGGCACCCGCGTCCGCTACGACCAGGTCGTCGATGTGAGCAAGCCGCTGCTCAGGCGCCTCGCCGTGCCGGGGCGGCCGGTCTTCCGGGCCAACCACCGGCTGATGATGCGGGCCGGACGGCGGGGGCTGACCGCGTACTTGGAAGCGGTTTGATGCAAACCCGCCGGGACCTGTATTGTTCAGTCCGGTCCCGGGCGATTAGCTCAGTGGGAGAGCGCTTCGTTCACACCGAAGAGGTCACTGGTTCGAACCCAGTATCGCCCACCGGGAAAAGGCCGGTCCGCCTTGGCGGACCGGCCTTCTTGTGCACTCGTGGTGTGTTCACGCCGCCGCCGGCAGGTCCGGACGCAGGGGCCACGCCGGGTCCACTGCCTCCTCGGTGCCGCTGCGTGCGAACCACGCCTGTAGGCCACGCGCCTGCGCCGCATGCCACACGGCTTGCAGGGTGTGCAGTTCGGCGGGGGAGAGGCGTTCCAGCCGGGCTGCGAAACGGCGCCCCACCGCCCGTACGACATCCAGTGCGGCCGTGGCGTCGGCCGCGGCGTCGTGCGCGCCGTCCAGGACGACGCCGTAGTGCGCGCACAGGTCGGTCAGTGTGCGGCGGCCCTTGCGGTAGCGGTCCAGATGCTTGTCGAGGACCCGAGGGTCGAGCACCAGCATCGGCGACGTCTCGAACCAGTGGTCCAGGGACGAGGCCCGATGGCGCCGCAACTCGCGGTCCAGAATGGTCAGATCGAAGGGTGCGTTCATCACCACGAGCGGACGGCTCGCCGCCATCTGCTCGGCCAGTTCACTGGCTATCTCATGCATCACCGGCGCGGGCCAACGGCCGTTGCGCTGGAGATGCTCATCCGTCAGTCCGTGTACCTCCGTGGCCCCTTCGGGCACCGGCACACCCGGGTTCACCAGCCACTGGCGCACCCGAGGCCGGGCACCCGGGGCATCCTGGACGACAACAGCGGCCGACACTATCCGGTCGGTCTCGACGTCCACGCCCGTGGTCTCCGTGTCGAACGCGGCCAGAGGGCCCTCGTACCAGCACGTCATACCTACACAACTCCTCGTTCACCCACGGCAGCTGACGCACCGTCTTCTGCCCGTTTGGTGATACCCGGGCTGTTTGCGCCGTACGCCGGAAGGACACAACAGGAGTGCGGGTCTTTGCAGTTCAGCGGGCCCATTGCGGGGATTCACCGGCGTGGAAGGCTGTTGGTCATGGCGATAGCGCAGCCCGAACGGGGCGGGCTGCTGCCCGCTCGGACGGGCCCCCATCGCGGTTCACTCGCCACCACCGCCTGCATGGAGACACTGCAGGTGGGCTATCTGCATGCCGTCGCCGCCGCGGCGGGCTGTTCGCTGTCCCAGCCATTTCCGGACAACGGCATCGACTGGCACGTCAGCCACAGCGCCGCCGGGCACACCGTCGACGACGAAGTGACCATAAAGGTGCAGCTCAAGGCCACCTACCAGATCCCGCCGAACCCGCCCGCCCGTCTCCCACCACCACCCTCAACCGAGGGGGCTGCGCCCCCGCCCCGTCAGATGGGGCGCTCCTTCTCCTTCACGCTCGACAACGACCATCTCGCGAAGCTCGCCCGCACCCCGGTGTCCGTGCACAAGATCATGGTCGTGATGCTCGTCCCGCGGTCCCAGGACGACTGGCTGCGCGCCAGCCACGACCGGCTCGACCTGAGGCACTGCTGCTACTGGGTCAACCTGGCCGGCCACCCCATCACCGGTCGGCGCCGGACCACCGTGCGGGTATCGACCTCACGCATTTTCGACGACCGGGCGCTCTGCGAGATCATGACGCGCGTCGGGACGGGAGGCAGGCCATGACACACCGCTCGCTGGAGGAGCCGGTACGACCAGGGCGGCCGCATCCGGTGGATGCGCAGTGGAACCGTCCGCCCCAGCCCGACGAGGTCGACCCCGCGGTGCTCAGCGCCCTGCTGCACCGGCACGGCTGGCAGCGCCGCGGCGGCGCCGCCGGACGGTACGGCCGCTGGACCCCGCCGGGTCCCGGCGGCGCCGGTACGAGCCTGCTCGTGCCCGAGAACCGGGCCTTTCCCGACAGCGACGACCTGCTCGGCGAGGCCCTCATCGCGCTGTCCCGCAGCGGCTCGCCCTCCGCACGCGACGTCCTGGTCGGTCTCACCGTGCCCAGCGACGAGGTCCGCTGGTGGCGCGATGTGCCGACCGGCCCGGCCGGCGCCGCGCCATGGACCGTCGAGGAACAACTGCGCACCGCCGCCCGCCAGATGCTTCTGGCGGGCGCTCTCGCCACATGCGCGCGTGCGGGCTATTACGGCGCCCGGCACCGCCGCCCCGCCGCCGCGTCCTTGGAGAACGTCCTCGTGGGCAACGCACCCGGCGGCCGTCAGCTGGCCGCGTTCGTGCCCGTCGACACCGGCCGCCTGCTCGCCGTACGACTGCACCAGGCCCTGTACGCCGCCCGTGAGGCCATCGACTACCAGCGGGCCACCGGCGGGATGGACGCCTTCGACGGCGCTGTCGAAGCAGGCGTCAGCCGCGAACTGACCGAGGCGATCGTCGCCCTGGTCCGCGGCAGCGAGGGCGCCCGCATCGCCGTCGAGTGGGCGCCCGGCGCCGGGGTCCCCGAGGGCTGCGCGGCACCCGTCGAGGCCGTCGAGTTCTCGCCCGGTGACCTGCCCGTGCTGCGTGAGGCGGGGGCCCGCTATCTGCGCGAGGAACCGGCCGTGCCGGTGCGGATCACCGGGACGGTGACACGGATGCGCAGGTCGGGGCCGCGCGGCGAGGGCGCCGTACGGCTTCGGGTGATCGCGGGGGCCGAGGTCCCGCACATCCGGCTGACCCTGGACGAGGAGGCGTACCGCATCGCCGGGCACGCCCACCTCGTCGGACTGCCGGTGCGGGTGCACGGCCGGCTGGAGAGCCGGGGCGGCTTCCGCAGGCTCACCGGCGCCTCCGGGGTCGCACCGGTGCAGGTGGACGAAGCCGAGCGGGACCGGCTGATGAAGTCGCTCCAGGAGACCGCAGAGATCACAGCCTTCTTCGAGGAGGCCTGCGGAGCGGACGGCACCGACCTGGACGGCGATTTCGACGACTGAGCCCGGCACCGGCCCCGGCAGCCGGTCCGGAAACTCATTTCGCGGTGGGCGGTCCCGGGTCGGTACGATCCGGTATTGCGCGCGCTCCAGGTACGGCGCCCGCATCCACCTTCAGTCAGGAGAGACCGGTGTCAGACGTCCGTGTGATCATCCAACGCGATTCCGAGCGGGAAGAGCGAACGGTGACGACGGGCACCACGGCCGCCGAGCTGTTCGCCGGCGAGCGCTCGATCATCGCCGCGCGCGTGGCCGGCGAGCTGAAGGACCTGGCGTACGCCGTCTCGGAGGGCGACGAGATCGAGGGCGTCGAGATCTCCTCCGAGGACGGCCTGAACATCCTGCGCCACTCCACCGCGCACGTCATGGCGCAGGCCGTGCAGGAGCTCTTCCCCGAGGCCAAGCTGGGCATCGGCCCGCCGGTCAAGGACGGGTTCTACTACGACTTCGACGTCGAGAAGCCGTTCACGCCCGAGGATCTCAAGGCCGTCGAGAAGAAGATGCAGGAGATCCAGAAGCGGGGGCAGAAGTTCTCCCGCCGCGTGGTCACCGACGAGGCGGCCCGCGAGGAGCTGGCGGACGAGCCGTACAAGCTGGAGCTGATCGGTCTCAAGGGCTCGCCCGCCGTTCAGGACGGGGCCGATGGCGCGGACGTCGAGGTCGGCGCCGGCGAGCTGACGATCTACGACAACCTCGACGCCAAGACCGGCGACCTGTGCTGGAAGGACCTCTGCCGCGGTCCCCACCTGCCCTCCACCCGGAACATCCCGGCGTTCAAGCTGATGCGCAACGCGGCCGCCTACTGGCGCGGCAGCGAGAAGAACCCGATGCTCCAGCGCATCTACGGCACCGCCTGGCCGACGAAGGACGAGCTGAAGGCACACCTCGACTTCCTCGCCGAGGCCGAGAAGCGCGACCACCGCAAGCTGGGCAGCGAGCTGGACCTCTTCTCCATCCCGGAGCAGATCGGCTCCGGTCTCGCGGTCTTCCACCCCAAGGGCGGCATCATCCGCCGGGTCATGGAGGACTACTCGCGGCGCCGTCACGAGGACGAGGGCTACGAGTTCGTCTACACCCCGCACGCGACCAAGGGGAAGCTCTTCGAGACGTCGGGCCACCTGGACTGGTACGCCGAGGGCATGTACCCGCCCATGCAGCTCGACGAGGGCGTGGACTACTACCTCAAGCCCATGAACTGCCCGATGCACAACCTGATCTTCGACGCGCGCGGCCGCTCCTACCGCGAACTGCCGCTGCGGCTCTTCGAGTTCGGGACCGTGTACCGCTACGAGAAGTCGGGCGTCGTGCACGGCCTGACCCGCGCCCGCGGCTTCACCCAGGACGACGCGCACATCTACTGCACCCGCGAGCAGATGGCCGAGGAGCTCGACAAGACGCTCACCTTCGTCCTCGGCCTGCTGCGCGACTACGGCCTGACCGACTTCTACCTGGAGCTGTCGACCAAGGACCCGGAGAAGTTCGTCGGCTCCGACGACGCCTGGGAGGAGGCGACCGAGACGCTGCGCCAGGTCGCCGAAAAGCAGGGCCTGCCGCTGGTCCCGGACCCGGGCGGTGCCGCCTTCTACGGCCCGAAGATCTCCGTCCAGACCAAGGACGCCATCGGCCGCACCTGGCAGATGTCGACGATCCAGCTCGACTTCAACCTGCCCGAGCGGTTCAACCTCGAGTACACCTCACCCGATGGCTCCAAGCAGCGCCCGGTCATGATCCACCGCGCCCTGTTCGGCTCCATCGAGCGGTTCTTCGCGGTGCTCCTGGAGCACTACGCGGGCGCCTTCCCGGCGTGGCTGGCCCCGGTGCAGGCGGTCGGCATCCCGATCGGCGACGGGCACGTCGACTACCTGGAGAAGTTCGCCGCCGCGGCCAAGAAGCAGGGGCTGCGCGTCGAGGTCGACTCGTCCTCCGACCGTATGCAGAAGAAGATCCGCAACGCCCAGAAGCAGAAGGTGCCCTTCATGGTCATCGCGGGCGACGAGGACATGGCGAACGGCTCGGTCTCCTTCCGCTACCGCGACGGCTCGCAGGAGAACGGCATTCCGTTCGACGAGGCCATCGCCAAGATCGCGAAGGTCGTGGAGGACCGGGCGCAGGTCTGATCCGTTCTCGATCGAGGGCCCTCGGGGATTCAGCCCCCCGGGGGCCTTTCGTCGTCCTCGCGCGAGAACACCTGGAGCAGCCAGGAGGCGAAGGTACCGGTCACCGCGCCGAGCAGCGCCAGGCCGATGAACATCATGCCGACCGCGATCACCCGTCCCATCGGGGTCACCGGGACCACGTCGCCGTAGCCGACGGTGGTGAAGGTCGCGCAGGCCCACCAGACGGAGTCCCCGAAGGTGCGGATCGTGGCCCCCGGCGCCCCGCGCTCCTGCTGGAACACGGCGAGCGCTCCGGCGAAGCCCAGCAGCACGGCGGACAGCCCGGCGTAGACGATCACGCGCCCGTACAGCGCGAGCCGTGGTCTGTCGTGCCGCCGCTGCACGGCCTCGTAGACCTTCACGACCCGCAGGGGCCGCAGCAGCGGCAGGACGAGCACCACCGTGTCCAGCACGTGGGTCCGCACGTAGCCCAGCCGCTGCCCGCTCAGCCGCCAGCTCACCGCGTAGTCGATGCCGAACAGGGCCCAGGCGCCCAGCAGCACCGCGAGGCACAGGTCCTGCCAGACGTCCGGCATGCCGTGGGCCAGTACGAGGATCGCGTACGAGGCCAGAAAGGCCAGCGACGCCACGGCGAGCGGCAGCTCGGTGCGCTGTTGCCAGCGTGCATCGCGACGGTCATTGTCCACTCGCCCAGCTTGTCGCGGCGGGCCTTTCCCGCAACCCCGCCGACACGCCGCGAACGGGCGAAGCAATATGCTGCCTTGCATGACGAGTGAGCCGGAGCAGCAGTTGGGAGTGGGGACGCAGGACGCGTTCCAGCGCCTGTGGACGCCTCATCGGATGGCCTACATCCAGGGCGAGGGCAAGCCGACCGGCCCGGGTGCCGAGGACGGCTGCCCCTTCTGCTCCATTCCGGCCAAGTCCGACGAGGACGGTCTGATCGTCAGGCGCGGCGAGCAGGTCTACGCCGTGCTCAATCTGTACCCGTACAACGGCGGGCACCTGATGGTCGTGCCCTACCGCCATGTCGCCGACTACACGGACCTCACCGCGCCGGAGACCGTCGAGCTGGCCGCGCTGACCAAGCAGGCGATGACGGCGCTACGGACCGCGTCCGGCGCGCACGGCTTCAACATCGGCATGAACCAGGGCTCCGTGGCGGGCGCGGGCATCGCCGCCCATCTGCACCAGCACATCGTCCCGCGCTGGGGCGGCGACACGAACTTCATGCCGGTCGTCGGGCACACGCGCGTGCTGCCACAGCTCCTCGCGGACACCCGCAAGATGCTGGCGGAGGCCTGGCCGGCGCTCTGAGCCCGGCCAGGCCTGCGCCGACCCGCTACGCGTCGTACAGATCCGCCTTCCTCGGCATCGGATCCTGAACGGCCGTGCTGAGGAACGCCGACCTGTTGCCGAACTTCTCGGTGTCCACGCCGTTCTCCTCGAGCACCTTGATCGCCGCCGAGTGCACCACGCGCAGCACCGGCGTGGCGGCACGCAGCGCGTCGTCGGCCATGAAGCGGTGCCGCCACGGCTGATCGGCCCACGCGTGCCGCAGGCCGAAGGGCTCGGGCAGGGCGATCGTGCCGCCGAGCCAGTTCAGCAGGGGCGGATACCAGGAGATCGGGGCCCGCACCGCCAGCCGTACCACCTCGTCGCTGTTGACCAGGGGAAGCTTCACCTTCCGGGTTTCCCAGGGCTTGAGCGACTTGGCGACCTCCTTGGTCGGCGCCTCGGGCTTGCTGGTGAACAGCCCGTTCACCGGGCCGAGGGCGTGGCCGGTGACCTCGATGCGCAGCGTCTGGTGCAGCACCGTGACGGTGATCAGCATGGTGATCACCAACTGCCCGTCCCAGAGCGTCCACTGGACACCCAGGTAGTGCCGGTCACCACTGCCGAACTGCTGCTTGTTGCAGATGTCCTGTATGGCGTGCGACTTGATCTGGTAGGCGTCGACGTCGGTGCCCTCGGGGCGGGACACCGCCTTGGCGTTCTCCGCGATCGGCGTGACGATCCAGTGCCGTATGGACGCCTTCGGGAAGCCGCCCGTGTTCAGTGTGTTCCGCTCCAGCATGCGCAACTGGTCGTGGATCGAGCGGATGACGTCCCAGCTGCGGAACGGATGGATCTCCCGGTCCGCGTCGGCCGGGATCAGATCCTCGGCGAGCTGCCAGGAGCCCCAGCGCGTGCCCATGCCGAGTATGCCCTTGGGCCCGGCGTAGAACACGGAGTTGGACTGCTGCTCGGCGCTGAGCTTGGCGAGGGACTGGCGCAGCTGCTCGGCCGCGGTCTCACCGGGACTGCTGGGCACCGCCTCCGGCACCTTCGCGCCGACGCTGCTGCCGGCCAGCAGACTGTCCCACCGCCCGCGCAGGTCCTTCGCCGTGCGCTCGCAGATCTGCTTGGCCCAGAACCAGCCGACCACCGGCATGACGACACACGCTCGCGCATACCAGAGCCAGAAACCCGAGAACGGTGTCCGGATCAGGAAGATCACGGCGAGGGCGCCCACCGCGACGAGCAGCCCGGTGGCAAACGCGCCGGCCTGCTTGTCCTCCCGCTTGGCGATCATGGTGCGGAGGGTGAAGACCAGTAGCCAGACGAGCAGCCCGGGCAGGAACAGCAGACCGCACACCACCATGACCAGGGCCAGCAGCCGGTCGCGGTCCTTGCGGATGTTGTTGGCGGCCAGACAGTGCTCGACGACGACCTGCGGTTCGGTGCCGAAGGACTGGATCAGGGGCTTGCGGCCGGGGCCC
This sequence comes from Streptomyces sp. NPDC051963, assembly GCF_044593495.1. Taxonomy (NCBI): domain Bacteria; kingdom Bacillati; phylum Actinomycetota; class Actinomycetes; order Kitasatosporales; family Streptomycetaceae; genus Streptomyces; species Streptomyces sp. NPDC051963. Next base: position 169,981 of record NZ_JBIUCC010000010.1, read on the forward strand.
AGCATGCGGTCCACCACGGCCCGGGAGAAGGCCTCACCCAGATTGGGCCGGAATATCTTCGCCCACTTGAGGCCGTCCTTGACGTCGGTCTTGTGCCAGTCGTTGTCGGCCTTCTTGATGGCGGCGACCAGATTGTCCCGATAGGCCGCCGAGGCCAACGCGAACGTCGCCGTCTGGTCCCCGTCGCCCGCGCGCGGCACCTGCGGTCCGAAGATGTCCGCGTAGCCGCTGTCAAAGGTCATTCCCGCCCCCGATCGCCGCCACTGTCGCTCCTGCGGCCTTCCCGACTTCCCTGCCCCGCACACCTGTTGATCAGGTGATCAGCGTATCCCCAGGCACCGACATCCGTCGGCGGACGGCCGAAGCCGCCCGCCGACGCGGAGGGGAGCGTTCCACAAAAGTCGCTTGTGTGACGCCGGAATTCACTTGTGGGGCGTCAGGAGCCCCTTGTGCCGAGGCCTGTTGTGCGGTCGCCCGGGGCGCGCCCGGCGCCAACTACTAGGCGTCGCGTGCTTCTTCGCGGATCCTTTCGGCGATCTGCGGCGGCATCGGTTCGTGCCGCGCGTACGTGCGGTTGAAACGTGCAGTGCCGTGCGACAGGGAGCGCAGGTCGACGGCGTACCGGCCGATCTCGAACTCCGGTACCTCGGCCCGTATGAGCGTCCGTGCGCCGACCGTCTGCTCGGTGCCCAGCACCCGGCCGCGCCGCCCCGACAGATCGCTCATCACGGCGCCCACGTAGTCGTCGCCGACCAGGACGGTCACCTCCGCCACCGGCTCCAGCAGATGGATCCTCGCGTCGGCCGCGGCCTCCCGCAGCGCCAGCGCGCCGGCCGTCTGGAACGCGGCGTCGGAGGAGTCCACGGAGTGCGCCTTGCCGTCGAGCAGCGTCACCCGGATGTCGATGAGCGGGTACCCGGCGGCAACTCCCTTGGCCGCCTGGGCCCTTACGCCCTTCTCGACCGACGGGATGAACTGCCGCGGCACCGCACCGCCGACCACCTTGTCCACGAACTCGATGCCCGAGCCGCCCGGCAGCGGCTCCACCTCGATCTCGCAGATCGCGTACTGCCCGTGCCCGCCGGACTGCTTCACATGCCGGCCGCGCCCTGTGGACTTGTCCGCGAACGTCTCCCGCAGGGAGACCCTGTGCGGGATCACGTCGACCTGGACGCCGTACCGGCTGCGCAGCCGCTCCAGCGCGACATCCGCGTGAGCTTCGCCCAGGCACCACAGCACCACCTGGTGGGTGTCCTGGTTCTGTTCGAGCCGCATCGTCGGATCCTCGGCGACCAGCCGGGACAGGCCCTGCGAGAGCTTGTCCTCGTCGGCCTTGCTGTGTGCCTGGATGGCCAGCGGCAGCAGCGGGTCCGGCATCTGCCAGGGCTCCATCAGCAGCGGGTCGTCCTTGGCCGAGAGCGTGTCGCCGGTCTCCGCGCGGCTCAGCTTCGCCACGGACGCCAGGTCCCCGGCGATGCAGTGGGTGAGGGTGCGCTGCTGCTTGCCGAACGGCGCCGACAGGGCACCGATGCGCTCGTCGACGTCGTGGTCCTCGTGCCCCCGGTCGGCCAGTCCGTGCCCGGAGACGTGCACGGTCGCGTCGGGGCGCAGGGTGCCGGAGAAGACCCGGACCATGGAGACCCGGCCGACGTACGGGTCGGACGCCGTCTTCACGACCTCGGCGACCAGCGGCCCGTCCGGATCGCAGAGCTTCAGCTCGCGCGGCTTCCCGTCGACCGTGGTGACCCGGGGCGCCGCGCGCTCCAGCGGGGTCGGGAAGCCTCTGGTGACCAGTTCCAGCAGCTCGATCGTGCCCAGGCCCTGCCTCGCGCCGTCGGCGGCGGGGGCGGCGGCCAGGACGGGGAAGAACACCCCGCGCGCGACGGCCCGCTCCAGGTCCTCGATCAGCGTCTTGACGTCGATGCTCTCGCCGCCGAGATACCGGTCCATGAGGGTCTCGTCCTCGCTCTCCGAGATGATCCCCTCGATCAGCCGGTTGCGGGCCTCCTCGATCAGCGGCAGCCGTTCCGGATCCGGTTCGGACTCCTTGCGCTCGCCGGTCGAGTAGTCGAACAGCTTCTGCGACAGCAGCCCGATCAGCCCCGTCACGGGCGCGTGCCCGTCGGGTCCCGGCGGACCGTGCAGCGGCAGGTACAGCGGCAGTACGGCGTCGGGGTCGTCCCCGCCGAACGCCTCCGCGCAGATCCGCGTCATCTCCTCGTAGTCGGCGCGCGCGGCCTCCAGGTGGGTGACGACGATGGCGCGGGGCATGCCGACGGCGGCGCACTCCTCCCACACCATGCGGGTCGAGCCGTCCACCCCGTCCGACGCGGAGACAACGAAAAGGGCCGCGTCCGCCGCTCGCAGACCGGCCCTGAGTTCCCCGACGAAGTCGGCGTATCCGGGGGTGTCGAGAACATTGACCTTGATGCCGTCCCATTCGACGGGCACCAGGGAGAGCTGCACCGAACGCTGCTGCCGGTGCTCGATCTCGTCGTAGTCGGAGACGGTGCCGCCGTCCTCCACCCGGCCCGCCCGGTTCACCGCCCCCGCCGTGAGGGCGAGAGCTTCTACCAATGTGGTCTTGCCCGATCCGCTGTGGCCGACCAGCACCACATTCCGTACGGACGCGGGATGGTCGGCCGCCGTTGCCCTGCCGGCGGCTCCGGGGTGTGCGTTCGCCTTGTCGCCCATGGCCTTGCCTCCCGTGCACGGTGAGGTCACTGTGGGCGCGGACACGCGGCTCCGCGTGCGGTGGCGGCTCCGGCGACGCCCGCGGTTCTTCGAGCTTTCCACTCCCGTCACGGTGCGTCCATACGGCGGACGCGATCTGGCCGCCCGCCGTCTGTTGCGGATCGTCCGCCCGATCCCGGGGCGGGCGACGGGTGCCCGGACGTCGCCGACACGCGCGCGTGGCTACGATGGGCCAGCCGGTGGCCAGCAGGGGCCGCCCGGCGACACCGAGACCCTCGGGAAGGCCATGCTGAACAAGTACGCGCGTGCATTCTTCACGCGTGTCCTCACACCGTTCGCCGCGTTTCTCATCCGGCGGGGCGTCAGCCCCGACACGGTCACGCTCCTCGGCACCGCCGGAGTGGTGGCGGGCGCGCTGGTCTTCTACCCCATGGGGGAGTTCTTCTGGGGCACGGTCGTGATCACACTGTTCGTGTTCTCCGACCTCGTCGACGGAAACATGGCCCGCCAGCTCGGCCGCTCCAGCCGCTGGGGCGCCTTCCTGGACTCCACGCTCGACCGGGTCGCCGACGGCGCGATCTTCGGCGGCTTCATTCTTTGGTACGCGGGCGGCGGCGACGACCTCGTCCTGTGCGCCGTCTCGATCTTCTGCCTGGCCAGCGGCCAGGTGGTGTCGTACACCAAGGCCCGCGGCGAGTCGATCGGCCTGCCGGTCGCGGTCAACGGGTTGATCGAGCGGGCCGAGCGGCTGGTGATCTCGCTGGTCGCCGCGGGTCTGGCGGGCCTGCACGACTTCGGTGTGCCCGGCATCCGGTACCTGCTGCCGATCGCCCTGTGGATCGTCGCCGTGGGCAGCCTCGTGACACTGATCCAGCGGGTCGTCACGGTCCGCCGGGAGTCGGCCGAGGCGGACGAGGCCGCCGCGCGGGAGAACGCCTCCCAGGGGAGCGAGGCAGCGCAGTGAGCGCCCAGGACCGGCTGACGGACGCGCTGTACGGAATCGGCTGGGGCACGGTCAAGAAGCTCCCCGAGCCGGTCGCCGTACGGCTGGGGAACACGATCGCGGACGCCGCCTGGAAGCGGCGCGGCAAGAGCGTACGGCGGCTGGAGAGCAACTACGCGCGCGTGGTGCCGGACGCGTCCCCGGAGCGGCTTGCCGAGCTCTCGCGCGCGGGCATGCGCTCGTATCTGCGCTACTGGATGGAATCCTTCCGGTTGCCCGCCTACAGCGCCGAGCGCATGAAGACCGGGTTCGACCCCAAGGACGTCCACCATCTGACGGACGGCCTCGCCTCCGACCGCGGTGTCGTCCTGGCGCTGCCGCACCTCGGCAACTGGGACCTGGCCGGCGCCTGGGTCACCACCAAGCTCGACACGCCCTTCACGACGGTCGCCGAGCGCCTGAAGCCGGAGAAGCTCTACGACCGTTTCGTCGCCTACCGCGAGGGCCTCGGCATGGAGGTCCTGCCGCACAGCGGCGGCTCCGCCTTCGGCACGCTGGCCCGGCGGCTGCGCGACGGCGGCCTGGTCTGCCTGGTCGCCGACCGGGATCTGTCCGCCTCCGGCGTCGAGGTCGAGTTCTTCGGCGACACGGCCCGGATGCCTGCCGGACCCGCGCTGCTCGCCCAGCAGACGGATGCGCTTCTGATGCCGGTGACACTCTGGTACGACGACTCGCCCGTCATGCAGGGCCGGGTACATCCTCCGATCGAGGTACCCGAGGCAGGTACGAAGGCCGAGAAGACGTCTGTCATGACACAGGCGCTGGCCGATGTCTTCGCCAGCGGGATCGCCGAGCACCCGGAGGACTGGCACATGCTGCAACGGTTGTGGCTCGCCGACCTGGAACCCCGACCGTCGGACGGGGACCAGCCGTGAGGATCGGCATCGTCTGCCCGTACTCCTGGGATGTGCCGGGTGGCGTCCAGTTCCACATCCGCGACCTCGCGGAGTACTTCATCCGCCTCGGCCACGAGGTGTCCGTCCTCGCGCCCGCCGACGACGACACCCCGCTCCCGCCGTACGTCGTCTCGGCCGGCCGCGCCGTGCCGGTGCCGTACAACGGCTCGGTGGCCCGGTTGAACTTCGGTTTCCTGTCGGCCGCGCGGGTGCGGCGCTGGCTGCACGACGGCGCGTTCGACGTGGTCCACATCCACGAACCGTCCTCGCCCTCGCTCGGACTGCTCACCTGCTGGGCGGCACAGGGCCCGATCGTGGCCACGTTCCACACCTCGAACCCGCGCTCCCGGGCGATGATCGCCGCGTACTCGATCCTCCAGGCGGCACTGGAGAAGATCAGCGCGCGCATCGCCGTGAGCGAGTACGCCCGCCGCACCCTCGTGGAACATCTCGGCGGCGACGCGGTGGTGATCCCGAACGGCGTCGACGTCGACTTCTTCGCCAAGTCCGAGCCCAAGCCCGAATGGCAGGGCGACACCATCGGCTTCATAGGGCGCATCGACGAGCCCCGCAAGGGCCTGCCGGTGCTGATGAAGGCGCTCCCGAAGATCCTCGCCGCCCGTCCGCAGACCCGGCTGCTGGTCGCGGGGCGCGGGGACGAGAAGGAGGCCGTCGAGACGCTGCCCGAGGAGATGCGCTCCCGAGTCGAGTTCCTCGGCATGGTCAGCGACGAGGACAAGGCCCGCCTGCTGCGCAGCGTCGACCTGTACGTCGCACCCAACACCGGCGGCGAGAGCTTCGGGATCATCCTGGTCGAGGCCATGTCGGCCGGCGCCCCCGTGCTCGCCGCGGACCTGGACGCCTTCGCGCAGGTCCTCGATCAGGGCGCCGCGGGCGAACTGTTCGCCAACGAGGACGCGAACGCCCTCGCCGAGGTCGCCGTACGACTCCTGGAGGACCCCGAGCGCCGGGCCGAGCTGCGGGCTCGCGGCAGCGCCCACGTCCGGCGGTTCGACTGGTCGACGGTCGGCGCGGACATCCTGTCGGTCTACGAGACGGTGACCGACGGCACGACCGCGGTGGCCGCCGACGAACGTGCGCCGGGGCTGCGGGCGCGGCTCGGGCTGGCGCGCGACTGACCCTGCACGCGCGCGTGGCCCATCCGATCGGGCACGCCTGACCACAGTTGCTCCACAGAGCCCGGCTAACCTTGCCGCCCGTGACCGCAACCCTCATCTGGATCCTCGCCGCCCTCGTGGTGATCGGCCTCTACCTGAGCTGGACCGCCGGCCGGCTCGACCGTCTGCACGCCCGGATCGACGCGACCCGCGCCGCGCTCGACGCCCAGCTGCTGCGCCGCGCCTCGGTGGCCCAGGAACTGGCGACCTCCGGAGTGCTCGATCCGGCCGCCTCGATCGTCCTGTACGAGGCCGCGCACGCCGCACGGCAGGCCGAGGAGGAGCAACGGGAGGTCGCCGAGAGCGAGTTGAGCCAGGCGCTCAGGGCTGTGTTCGCCGAGGCGCAGCAGGTGGAGGCGGTACGGGAGGCGCCCGGGGGAGAGGCGGCCGCACACGAACTCACGGAGGCGGTACGCCGGGTGCCGATGGCCCGCCGCTTCCACAACGACGCGGTGGGAGCGGCCCGCAGGCTGCGGGAACACCGCAAGGTGCGCTGGTTCCGGCTGGCCGGGCACGCGCCGTTCCCGTTGGCCTTCGAGATGGACGACGAGCCCCCGGCGGCCCTGATGGTGCGGGCTGCCTGAGCGGCCTTGGCGTTGTCGGCTGCGGATCGACAGCGCCGCAGAAGGGGCGCGGGGAACTGCGCGACCAGCCACGACGGGTCCGCAGGCGACCGACGACCTTTCGCCGCACTTCCCGCGGAGCGCTTGGCCGCTCCCGGACGGAAAACGATCCACCGGCTCCCCATTGGCTCTTGCTGTGGCCTGGTCCTCTCGCGTTTCCTCGGTGTTCGCAGAAAACCCTCTTTCACCGAGTGAGGTCAACCCGTGTCCACCACGCTTCCCAACTCCGCCCAGACTCCCGAGACCGGTACCGCGCGCGTGAAGCGCGGCATGGCCGAGCAGCTCAAGGGCGGCGTGATCATGGACGTCGTCACGCCGGAGCAGGCGAAGATCGCCGAAGACGCGGGCGCCGTGGCCGTCATGGCGCTGGAGCGCGTCCCGGCCGACATCCGCAAGGACGGCGGCGTGGCCCGTATGTCCGACCCGGACATGATCGAGGGCATCATCGAGGCCGTCTCCATCCCGGTCATGGCCAAGTCCCGCATCGGCCACTTCGTCGAGGCCCAGGTGCTCCAGTCCCTCGGCGTCGACTACATCGACGAGTCCGAGGTCCTCACCCCGGCCGACGAGGTCAACCACTCCGACAAGTGGGCCTTCACCACGCCGTTCGTCTGCGGTGCCACCAACCTGGGCGAGGCCCTGCGACGCATCGCCGAGGGCGCCGCGATGATCCGCTCCAAGGGCGAGGCCGGCACCGGCAACGTCGTCGAGGCCGTCCGCCACCTGCGCCAGATCAAGAACGAGATCGCCCGCCTGCGCGGCTACGACAACAACGAGCTGTACGCCGCCGCCAAGGAGCTGCGCGCCCCGTACGAGCTGGTCAAGGAAGTCTCCGAGCTCGGCAAGCTCCCGGTCGTGCTGTTCTCCGCGGGTGGCGTCGCCACCCCGGCCGACGCCGCGCTGATGCGTCAGCTCGGTGCCGAGGGCGTGTTCGTCGGCTCCGGCATCTTCAAGTCCGGTGACCCGGCCAAGCGCGCCGCCGCGATCGTGAAGGCGACCACCTTCTACGACGACCCCAAGATCATCGCGGACGCATCCCGCAACCTCGGCGAGGCCATGGTCGGCATCAACTGCGACACCCTCCCCGAGGCCGAGCGCTACGCCAACCGCGGCTGGTAGAGGCAGCGGGACACATGAGCACTCCTGTCATAGGCGTCCTGGCCCTCCAGGGCGATGTCCGGGAGCACCTCGTCGCCCTGGCCGCGGCCGATGCTGCCGTGGCCAGGCCGGTGCGGCGCCCCGAGGAGCTCTCCGAGATCGACGGCCTGGTCATCCCCGGCGGCGAGTCCACCACCATCTCCAAGCTGGCCGTCCTCTTCGGGGTGATGGCACCCCTCCGCGCGCGCGTGCGGGACGGAATGCCCGTCTACGGCACCTGCGCGGGCATGATCATGCTCGCCGACAAGATCCTCGACCCGCGCTCGGGTCAGGAGACGATCGGCGGCATCGACATGATCGTGCGCCGCAACGCCTTCGGACGGCAGAACGAGTCCTTCGAGGCCGCGCTCGACGTGAAGGGCATCGCGGGCGAACCTGTGGAGGGCGTCTTCATCCGCGCCCCGTGGGTCGAGTCCGTCGGTGCCGCGGCCGAGGTGCTCGCCGAACACGACGGCCACATCGTGGCGGTCCGCCAAGGCAACGCGCTGGCCACGTCGTTCCACCCGGAACTGACCGGCGACCACCGCGTGCACGGCCTGTTCGTCGACATGGTGCGCGCGTACCGGACAGCGGAGTCCTTGTAGGATCTGGGGGTCCCCCAGACCCTTAAGATCTGGGGCGTTCGTTCAGAGATGGGTTACGCGAAGGAGACAGGCAGATGTCCGGCCACTCTAAATGGGCCACGACGAAGCACAAGAAGGCCGTGATCGACGCCAAGCGCGGCAAGCTCTTCGCGAAGCTGATCAAGAACATCGAGGTCGCGGCGCGCATGGGCGGCGTGGACCTCGACGGAAATCCGACGCTGTACGACGCCGTGCAGAAGGCGAAGAAGTCGTCGGTCCCGAACAAGAACATCGACTCCGCGATCAAGCGCGGCGGTGGTCTCGAGGCCGGTGGCGCGGACTACGAGACGATCATGTACGAGGGCTACGGCCCGAACGGCGTCGCGGTGCTCATCGAGTGCCTCACCGACAACCGCAACCGCGCCGCCTCCGACGTCCGCGTCGCCATGACCCGCAACGGCGGCAACATGGCCGACCCGGGCTCGGTGTCGTACCTCTTCAACCGCAAGGGCGTCGTCATCGTCCCCAAGGGCGAGCTGTCCGAGGACGACGTGCTCACCGCCGTCCTGGATGCGGGCGCCGAGGAGGTCAACGACCTCGGCGAGTCCTTCGAGGTGCTCAGCGAGGCCACCGACCTGGTCGCGGTCCGCACCGCCCTCCAGGAGGCCGGCATCGACTACGACTCCGCGGAGGCCAACTTCGTCCCGACCATGCAGGTCGAGCTGGACGAGGAGGGCGCCAAGAAGATCTTCAAGCTGATCGACGCGCTCGAGGACAGCGACGACGTCCAGAACGTCTTCGCCAACTTCGACGTCAGCGACGAGATCATGGAGAAGGTCGACGCGTAACGCTGCCGCGAGCTGAGCGGACTCGGCGGGCCGGTGGGACCCCACCGGCCCGCCGCTGCTGTCGGTGGCAGCGGATAGCCTGGCTTGGTCGAAAGATCACCGTCCACGGACCGCGGCCAACAATTGAGGAACCCCGACGGTGCTCAGCCAGGTCCGCGAGAGCGGCGGCGGTTCAGCCGCAAAGAGGGGAGGGTGCGTGCGCGTTCTCGGGGTGGACCCCGGTCTGACGCGGTGCGGTGTCGGTGTCGTGGAGGGCGTCGCCGGCCGGCCGCTCACCATGCTCGGCGTCGGCGTCGTGCGCACGCCCGCGGACGCGGACCTGGGGCACCGTCTCGTCGCCATCGAGCAGGGCATCGAGCAGTGGCTGGACGAACACCGGCCCGAATGCCTCGCCGTGGAGCGGGTGTTCAGCCAGCACAACGTCCGTACGGTCATGGGCACGGCCCAGGCCAGCGCCGTCGCCATGCTCTGTGCCGCCCGCCGCGGCATCCCCGTCGCGCTGCACACGCCGAGCGAGGTCAAGGCCGCCGTCACGGGCAACGGCCGCGCGGACAAGGCACAGGTCGGCGCCATGGTCACCCGCCTGCTGCGGCTCGACGCACCGCCCAAGCCCGCCGACGCCGCCGACGCCCTGGCCCTCGCCATCTGCCACATCTGGCGAGCGCCCGCCCAGAACCGACTCCAGCAGGCCGTCGCCCTGCACACCGCGAAAGCAACCGCATCGAAAGGTCGCCCGGCATGATCGCCTTCGTCAGCGGCACGGTCGCCGCCCTCGCCCCCGACGCCGCGGTGGTCGAGGTCGGCGGCGTCGGCATGGCCGTCCAGTGCACGCCGAACACCCTGTCCACGCTCCGCCTCGGCCAGCCCGCCAAGCTGCACACCTCGCTGGTCGTCCGAGAGGACTCGCTCACCCTGTACGGCTTCGCGGACGACGACGAGCGGCAGACCTTCGAGCTGCTCCAGACCGCCAGCGGAGTCGGCCCCCGCCTGGCACAGGCCATGCTCGCCGTGCACTCCCCGGACGCCCTGCGCCGTGCTGTCGCGACAGCCGACGAGAAGTCGCTCACCGCGGTCCCCGGCATCGGCAAGAAGGGTGCCCAGAAGCTGATGCTGGAGCTGAAGGACCGGCTGGGTGAGCCGATCGGCGCTCCGGCGGTCGGCGCACCCGTCACCAGCGGCTGGCGCGATCAGCTGCACGCCGCCCTGATCGGGCTGGGCTACGCGACCCGCGAGGCCGACGAGGCCGTGACCGCCGTGGCCCCGCAGGCCGAGGCGGCCGCCGGCACCCCGCAAGTGGGTCAGCTCCTGAAGGCCGCACTCCAGACCCTGAACCGCGCCCGCTGAACCCCCCGAACCCCGAGGCACACGAAATGAACTGGGACGACCCGGCCGACACCCCCGCCCCCGAGCGGCTGGTGGGCTCAGTCGCGGACCGTGAGGACCAGGCCGTGGAGGCCGCGCTGCGCCCCAAGGACCTGGGCGAGTTCATCGGCCAGGAGAAGGTCCGCGAGCAGCTCGACCTCGTCCTGCGCGCCGCACGCGCGCGTGGCGCCACCGCCGACCACGTGCTGCTCTCCGGCGCCCCCGGCCTCGGCAAGACCACCCTCTCGATGATCATCGCGGCGGAGATGGCCGCCCCGATCCGCATCACCAGCGGCCCCGCCATCCAGCACGCCGGCGACCTCGCCGCGATCCTCTCCTCGCTCCAGGAGGGCGAGGTCCTCTTCCTCGACGAGATCCACCGGATGTCCCGGCCCGCCGAGGAGATGCTCTACATGGCGATGGAGGACTTCCGCGTCGACGTCATCGTCGGCAAGGGCCCGGGCGCCACCGCCATCCCGCTCGAACTGCCGCCCTTCACCCTGGTCGGCGCCACCACGCGTGCCGGCCTGCTGCCGCCCCCGCTGCGCGACCGCTTCGGCTTCACCGCGCACATGGAGTTCTACGAGCCCGCCGAGCTGGAACGCGTCATCCACCGTTCCGCGAACCTCCTCGACCTCGAGATCGAGGTCGACGGCGCCGCCGAGATCGCCGGCCGCTCCCGTGGCACGCCCCGTATCGCCAACCGCCTGCTGCGCCGTGTCCGCGACTACGCGCAGGTCAAGGCCGACGGCATCATCACGCGTGACATCGCCGCGGCGGCCCTGAAGGTCTACGAGGTCGATGCCCGGGGGCTCGACCGGCTCGACCGGGGCGTCCTCGAAGCCCTGCTCAAGCTCTTCGGCGGCGGTCCGGTCGGCCTGTCGACGCTCGCCGTCGCGGTGGGGGAGGAACGTGAGACCGTGGAAGAGGTGGCCGAGCCGTTCCTCGTACGGGAGGGACTGCTCGCCCGGACGCCGCGGGGACGCATCGCCACTCCGGCCGCATGGGCGCATCTCGGCCTCACCCCGCCCCACTCGTCAACGGCGGGAAACGGACAACAGGACCTGTTCGGGGCGTGACGGCGAGGGCATTGGCCGGGTCAGGAACCCCGGTGCCATGCTGAGCGTTGTTCCTTGCGCGCGGACTCGCTTAGACTCCGCCGATGCCGCCTTTGTCGGCGGCACACATACCCCCAACCATCAGGCCGCTCACCACCGCGGTCGCGTGAAGGAAGTACCGACCCGTGAGTCTCGTGACCCTCCTCCCGTTCATCGTGCTCATCGGGGCCATGTTCCTGATGACCCGCTCGGCCAAGAAGAAGCAGCAGCAGGCCGCCAACATGCGGAACGAAATGCAGCCCGGCAGCGGTGTCCGCACCATCGGGGGCATGTACGCCACGGTCAAGGAGGTCAACGAGGACACGGTCCTCCTCGACGCCGGCCCGGGTGTCGAGCTCCTCTTCGCGAAGAACTCGATCGGTGCCGTCCTCTCCGACGACGAGTACAACCGCCTCGTCCACGGGATCGAGCACGACCTGAAGAGCGACGTCGTCCCGGACGACGCCTCCGCCCTCACCGAGTCGGAGTCCGCCGAGACCGCCGTCGGCGACGCCTCCGACGACAAGCCGGTCGACCTCGGTAAGAAGGACGCGGACGAGGAGTCGGCCGACGAGACGCCGGCCGCCGCGGCGAAGGCCGAAGAGCCGAAGGTGGACCAGCCGAAGGTGGACGACGAGCCGAAGGTCGACGACGAGCCGACGAAGACCAACGGCGACTCCGAGGCGAAGTAGTCATGCCCCCGGGCGCGCGGGCCGCTCCCGCGCGCACCGGGACATGCGCAGCTTGCCCGGGATCCCGACACCATGTCATGGCCGCCCGCCCGCCGCACGGGCGCGAGGCGGCCCGAGAGGGAGTACGAGAAGGTGGCAGCACCTAAGAAGGGCCGGAGCGCGAGCGCCCAGAGCAAGCCAGGGCGCTCACTGGCCCTGATCCTGATCGCCATCGTGGCGCTCACCGGGGGAATGTTCGCCTCCGGACACACCACTCCGCGTCTCGGCATCGACCTGGCCGGCGGTACGAGCATCACGCTCCGCGCGGAGCCCGAGGACGGCGACCAGTCCGCGATCAACAAGAAGAACATGGACACCGCGGTCGACATCATGAACCGCCGTGTCAACGGCCTCGGTGTCTCCGAGGCGGAGGTCCAGACCCAGGGCGATCGCAACATCATTGTCAACATCCCCAAGGGCACGAACTCCGAGGAGGCCCGGAAGCAGGTCGGCACCACCGCCAAGCTCTACTTCCGTCCGGTCCTCGCCACCGAGGTCTCCGGCGCCGCCGCCACGGCCAGCCCGTCGCCCAGCGCGTCCGGCAGCGTGTCGCCGAGCCCCTCGGGCGACAAGGCGACCTCGTCCTCCTCCCCGTCGGTGACCCCCTCGGCGACCTCGACCACGCAGGGACGCGCGGTCACCGACGCGCTCAAGGCCGACGCCACGCCGAGCAGCTCCGCGTCGCCCTCCGCCAGTGCCTCCCCGTCGGCGAGCGGCAGCGCCCCGGCCGAAGACACCACCCAGCTTCAGGCGAAGTACGCCGCGCTCGACTGCACCAAGAAGGCGGTCCGCGCCACGGCCGGAGAGGGCGCGAAGCCCACCGCGTCGACCGTGGCCTGCGGCCAGAACTCGTCGGGCCAGTGGCAGAAGTACATCCTCGGCCCCGCCGAGGTCGACGGCACCGACGTCGACAAGGCCCAGGCCGTCTTCAACACGCAGACCGGCGCGGGCTGGACCGTGACGATGGACTTCACGGGCGCCGGCACCAAGAAGTTCGCGGACATCACCGGCAAGCTGGCCCAGAACCAGTCCCCGCAGAACCAGTTCGCCATCGTCCTGGACGGCGAGGTCGTCTCCGACCCGTACGTCAGCCAGGCCCTGACCGGCGGCAACGCGGAGATCTCCGGCAACTTCAACCAGGAGTCGGCCCAGAGCCTCTCCAACATGCTGTCGTACGGCGCCCTGCCGCTGACCTTCAAGGAGGACAGCGTCACCACGGTGACCGCGGCGCTCGGCGGTGAGCAGCTGCACGCCGGTCTGATCGCGGGCGGTATCGGTCTCGCCCTGGTCGTGATCTACCTCCTGGTCTTCTACCGCGGCCTCTCGATCATCGCCCTCCCCTCGCTGCTGGTCTCCGGGATCCTGACCTACGTGATCATGGCGCTGCTCGGCCCGACCATCGGCTTCGCGCTGAACCTGCCGGCCGTCTGCGGTGCGATCGTCGCGATCGGTATCACCGCGGACTCGTTCATCGTGTTCTTCGAACGCATCCGGGACGAGATCCGGGAAGGACGCTCACTGCGCCCCGCCGTCGAGCGGGCCTGGCCGCGCGCCCGGCGCACCATCCTGGTCTCCGACTTCGTGTCGTTCCTCGCCGCCGCCGTGCTGTTCATCGTCACCGTCGGCAAGGTCCAGGGCTTCGCGTTCACGCTCGGTCTGACCACCGTGCTCGACGTGGTCGTCGTCTTCCTCTTCACCAAGCCGCTGATGACGATCCTCGCCCGCAAGAAGTTCTTCGCCGACGGTCACAAGTGGTCCGGCCTCGACCCGAAGGGCCTGGGCGCCAAGCCCCCGCTGCGCCGTACCCGCCGTCCCTCCCGCCCCACAGCCGGCCCTGTCGACCCGAAGGAGGCGTGAGATGTCGAAGCTCGGCAACCTCGGCGCCCGACTGCACCGTGGCGAGGTCGGCTACGACTTCGTCGGCAACCGCAAGATCTGGTACGGCATCTCGATCCTGATCACCATCACGGCCATCGTCGGCCTGGCGGTGCGCGGCCTGAACATGGGCATCGAGTTCCAGGGCGGTGCGGTCTTCACCACCCCGAAGACCAGCGTCTCGGTCTCCGAGGCCGAGGGGCAGGCGGAGAGCGCGTCCGGTCATGACGCGATCGTCCAGAAGCTCGGCAGCGGTGGCCTGCGGATCCAGATCGCGGGCATCGACACCGGCAAGGCCGACCAGATCAAGACCGAGCTGTCCAAGGATCTGAAGGTCGACTCGGACAAGATCAACGCCGAGCTGGTCGGTCCCAGCTGGGGTGAACAGATCGCCAACAAGGCCTGGCAGGGTCTGGCGATCTTCATGGTGCTCGTCGTGATCTATCTGGCGATCGCGTTCGAGTGGCGCATGGCCGCGGCCGCACTGGTCGCCCTGATCCACGACATCACCATCACGGTCGGCATCTACGCCCTCGTCGGCTTCGAGGTGACGCCGGGCACGGTGATCGGTCTGCTGACCATCCTCGGTTACTCGCTCTACGACACGGTCGTCGTCTTCGACAGCCTCAAGGAGCAGGCGAAGGACATCACCAAGCAGACCCGGTGGACGTACAGCGACGTCGCCAACAACTCCATCAACAGCACCCTGATGCGCTCCATCAACACCACGGTGGTCGCGCTTCTCCCGGTCGCCGGTCTGCTGTTCATCGGCGGTGGCTTCCTCGGTGCCGGCATGCTCAACGACATCTCGCTGTCGCTGTTCGTCGGCCTCGCGGCCGGTGCGTACTCCTCGATCTTCATCGCCACGCCGCTCGTCGCCGACCTCAAGGAGCGCGAGCCGCAGATCAAGGCGCTCAAGAAGCGCGTCCTCGCCAAGCGGGCGCAGGCCGCCGCGCAGGGCGGGACGCCGGACACCCGGATCCCCGACGAGGCGCACACGGACGAGCCGGAGGACGCCGCTCCCGCGGTCGTCGGTCCGCCGCGCACCCAGCCGGCGGCCCGCAACCGAGGCCGCGGCCGCCCCTCCGGGAAGCGCCGATGACCGACATCGAGGGGTTGCTGCTCAGCCGCATCCGCGATGTGGCCGACTACCCGGAGCCGGGCGTGATGTTCAAGGACATCACCCCGCTCCTGGCGGACCCGGCGGCGTTCAGCGCACTCACCGACGCCCTCGCCCAGGTCGTCGAGCGGACGAACGCGACGAAGGTCGTCGGCCTGGAGGCCCGCGGGTTCATCCTCGGCGCCCCGGTCGCCGTCCGCGCAGGCGTCGGCTTCATCCCCGTACGCAAGGCGGGCAAGCTCCCCGGGGCCACCCTCAGCCAGGCGTACGACCTGGAGTACGGCTCCGCCGAGATCGAGGTGCACGCCGAGGACCTCACCGGTGGCGACCGCGTCCTGATCGTGGACGACGTCCTCGCCACCGGCGGCACCGCCGAGGCCTCGCTCCGGCTGATCCGCCGCGCGGGCGCCGAGGTCGCCGGCGTCGCGGTCTTGATGGAGCTGGGCTTCCTGGGAGGCCGAGCTCGCCTGAAACCGGCCTTGGAGGGCGCCCCGCTGGAAGCGCTCCTGGTGGTCTGAGACTGACGGCAGGTCTATTTGCTGGAAAGACGGCCGGCCCGGTCACATCCGGGCCGGCCGTTTCGCGCCTCATAGGGGCGCGGGGCTGTATCCATGTGCGGCTCCGCCGCGTGGGCGCGACAAGCCACAACGGCGCCGCACCCGGCCATGCATCTGGCACCCCGCACAGGCCCCGACCAAACCCACCGGACACCGCCAGGGCACCGGCACGTCACCTCCCGGAATGCCGGCGGCAGCCCCTCGTGTTCCCGGGGTAGACGGCCGTCACATCGGCCTGAAGGCGATCCTGCGGCCCGGGATCGCTACCATGGGGTCTCCGGAGCCTGACCGGGGGACCCGGATCGCGCACGAGGAGCCCTCTTGCCAGACGAGGCCCAGCACCTGACCGCCGCCAAGCCCGAGTCCGCCTCGGGCCCCGTGGCCAAGCCCGCGCCGACGGTGTCGAACGCGAAGAACGACACCCGTGGGCCGGTCGAGCACGCCCAGTCCGCGCCCGTCGACAAGTCGGCCGAGCAGTCGCGTCCCAAGCCGGCCCCGGCCGAGCGCCCGGCCACACCCGCGGTCCGCCCGAACTCCGGCCAGCCCGCCCGCTCCGGCTCCTCCAACCGCGTCCGCGCCCGCCTCGCCCGTCTCGGCGTCCAGCGCTCCAACCCGTACAACCCGGTCCTGGAGCCGCTGCTGCGGATAGTGCGCAGCAACGACCCGAAGATCGAGACGGCCACCCTCCGCCAGATCGAGAAGGCCTACCAGGTCGCCGAGCGCTGGCACCGCGGCCAGAAGCGCAAGAGCGGCGACCCGTACATCACGCACCCGCTCGCCGTCACCACGATCCTCGCCGAGCTCGGCATGGACCCGGCGACGCTGATGGCCGGTCTGCTGCACGACACGGTGGAGGACACCGAGTACGGCCTCGACCAGCTCCGCCGCGACTTCGGAGACTCCGTCGCCCTGCTCGTCGACGGTGTCACCAAGCTGGACAAGGTCAAGTTCGGTGAGGCCGCGCAGGCCGAGACCGTGCGCAAGATGGTCGTCGCCATGGCCAAGGACCCGCGCGTCCTGGTCATCAAGCTCGCCGACCGCCTGCACAACATGCGCACCATGCGCTACCTCAAGCGCGAGAAGCAGGAGAAGAAGGCGCGCGAGACCCTGGAGATCTACGCGCCGCTCGCCCATCGCCTCGGCATGAACACCATCAAGTGGGAACTGGAGGACCTCGCCTTCGCGATCCTCTACCCCAAGATGTACGACGAAATCGTACGGCTGGTGGCCGAGCGGGCACCGAAGCGTGACGAGTATCTGGCCATAGTGACCGACGAGGTCCAGCAGGACCTGCGCGCGGCCCGCATCAAGGCGACCGTCACCGGCCGCCCGAAGCACTACTACAGCGTCTACCAGAAGATGATCGTCCGCGGCCGTGACTTCGCGGAGATCTACGACCTGGTGGGCATCCGCGTCCTCGTGGACACCGTCCGCGACTGCTACGCGGCCCTGGGCACCGTGCACGCGCGATGGAACCCGGTCCCCGGCCGGTTCAAGGACTACATCGCGATGCCCAAGTTCAACATGTACCAGTCGCTGCACACGACGGTGATCGGTCCCAACGGCAAGCCGGTCGAACTCCAGATCCGTACGTTCGACATGCACCGTCGCGCCGAGTACGGCATCGCCGCGCACTGGAAGTACAAGCAGGAGGCCGTCGCGGGCGCCTCCAAGGTGCGCAGTGACCAGCCGAAGGCCACCGGCAAGGACGACCATCTCAACGACATGGCGTGGCTGCGCCAGTTGCTCGACTGGCAGAAGGAGACCGAGGACCCGGGGGAGTTCCTGGAGTCCCTGCGCTTCGACCTCTCACGCAACGAGGTCTTCGTCTTCACGCCGAAGGGCGACGTCATAGCGCTCCCGGCCGGAGCGACCCCTGTCGACTTCTCGTACGCGGTCCACACCGAGGTCGGCCACCGCACCATAGGAGCGCGGGTCAACGGGCGGCTCGTCCCGCTCGAATCGACCCTGGACAACGGCGACTTGGTGGAGGTCTTCACCTCCAAGGCCGCCGGCGCCGGGCCCTCGCGCGACTGGCTCGGCTTCGTCAAGTCGCCGCGGGCCCGCAACAAGATCCGCGCCTGGTTCTCCAAGGAGCGCCGGGACGAGGCGATCGAGCAGGGCAAGGACGCCATCGCACGTGCGATGCGCAAACAGAACCTGCCGATCCAGCGCATCCTGACGGGCGACTCCCTGGTCACCCTCGCCCACGAGATGCGCTACCCGGACATCTCCTCGCTCTACGCGGCGATCGGCGAGGGACATGTCGCCGCACAGAACGTCGTGCAGAAGCTCGTACAGGCCCTCGGCGGCGAGGAAGCGGCCACCGAGGAGATCGACGAGTCGGTACCGCCGGCCCGCGGCCGCAGTCGCAAGCGGCGCAGCAGCCAGGACCCGGGTGTGGTCGTCAAGGGCGTCGAGGACGTCTGGGTCAAGCTCGCCCGCTGTTGCACACCCGTCCCCGGCGACCCGATCATCGGCTTCGTCACCCGCGGTAGCGGTGTATCGGTTCACCGCAGCAACTGCGTGAACGTGGAGTCACTGTCCCGAGAGCCCGAGCGGATCCTCGAAGTCGAGTGGGCGCCCACCCAGTCGTCGGTCTTCCTGGTCGCCATCCAGGTCGAGGCGCTCGACCGCTCGCGGCTTCTGTCCGACGTCACCCGCGTCCTGTCCGACCAGCACGTCAACATCCTCTCCGCGGCCGTCCAGACCTCCCGCGACCGCGTCGCCACCTCTCGCTTCACCTTCGAGATGGGCGACCCGAAGCATCTCGGCCACGTTCTGAAGGCGGTGCGCGGTGTGGAGGGCGTCTACGACGTGTACCGCGTGACGTCGGCGCGCAGCCGGTCGTAGGGGCATACGACGAAGGGGCTCCCGTACCGAGTACGGGAGCCCCTTCGTCGTATGCCCGAAGCGCGTCAGCCGCCGAACTCCTGGAGACCCTTGAGCGCCTGGTCCAGCAGCGCCTGGCGGCCCTCCAGCTCCCTTTCGAGCTTGTCGGCCCTGGCGTTGTTGCCCTGGGACCGGGCCTGCTCGATCTGCTTGTGGAGCTTGTCCACGGCCGCCTGGAGCTGGCCGGTCAGACCCTCGGCACGCGCGCGTGCCTCCGGGTTGGTCCGGCGCCACTCGTTCTCCTCGGCCTCCTGGATGGCCCGCTCGACCGCGTGCATCTTGCCCTCGACCTTCGGCCGGGCGTCGCGCGGCACATGGCCGATGGCCTCCCAGCGCTCGTTGATCGAGCGGAACGCGGCGCGCGCGGTCCTGAGGTCCGTGACCGGAAGGATCTTCTCGGCCTCCTCGGCCAGCTCCTCCTTGAGCTTCAGATTCTCCGACTGCTCCGCGTCACGTTCCGCGAAGACCGAGCTGCGGGCGGCGAAGAACACGTCCTGGGCACCGCGGAAGCGGTTCCACAGGTCGTCCTCGTGCTCGCGCTGGGCGCGGCCGGCGGCCTTCCACTCCGTCATCAGCTCGCGATAGCGCGCGGCCGTCGGACCCCAGTCGGTCGAGCCCGACATGGACTCGGCCTCGGCGACCAGCCGCTCCTTGGTCTTGCGGGCCTCCTCGCGCTGGGCGTCCAGCGACGCGAAGTGGGCCTTGCGGCGCTTGGAGAACGCCGACCGGGCGTGCGAGAAGCGGTGCCACAGCTCGTCGTCCGACTTGCGGTCCAGCCGCGGCAGACCCTTCCACGTGTCCACCAGGGCCCGCAGCCGCTCACCGGCGGCCCGCCACTGGTCGGACTGCGCCAGCTGCTCCGCCTCGGTGACCAGCGCCTCCTTGGACTTGCGCGCCTCGTCCGACTGCTTCGCGCGCTGCTGCTTGCGCTCCTCACGGCGCGCCTCGACGGTCTCCACGAGCTGGTCCAGCCGCTTCCGCAGCGCGTCCAGGTCACCGACGGCGTGGTGCGCGTCCACCTGCTCGCGGATGTGGCCGATGGCGACCTGGGCGTCCTTCGCGGAGAGGTCGGTGGTCTTGACTCGCTTCTCGAGGAGGCCGATCTCGACAACCAGGCCTTCGTACTTGCGCTCGAAGTAGGCCAGCGCCTCCTCAGGGGAGCCGGCCTGCCAGGAACCGACGACCTGCTCGCCGTCGGCCGTACGCACGTACACGGTCCCCGTCTCGTCGACGCGGCCCCACGGGTCGCTGCTCACAGCGCCTCCTCCACATGATGCCTGCGCAGGGCTTCAGCACCCCCGGGCATCGTCCACAGTTTCGTCACGGCCAACATAGGCGACCGGCGGGTTGCCTGTCCGCATCCCGCGCGACCGAAATTCCGCAGTTGGGGGGTCAGGATTTGGTGACAGTTGCCTTGTTGATCACGACCGTTGCGTTGGGGGCGGTGTTCCCGGTCGTGGGGTCGGCGGCCTGCGCTCCGGCATCCGCGATCTTCTTCAGGACCTTCATCCCGGCTTCGGACACCGTTCCGAACGGTGTGTAGTCGGCGGGCAGCTGACTGTCCTGGTAGACGAGGAAGAACTGGCTTCCGCCGGTGTTGCGGCCTTCCTTCGTCTGAGCGTTGTACTGGTTGGCCATCGCGACCGTGCCCGCCGGGTACACGTTGCCCTTGAGGGTTTTGTCCTTGAGGTTCTCGTCCGGGATCGTGTAGCCGGGCCCGCCCGTACCGGTGCCCTGCGGGTCGCCGCACTGGAGCACGTAGATACCGCTGTTGACGAGCCGGTGGCACTTGGTGTGGTCGAAGAAGCCCTTGCCCGCAAGGAAGTTGAAGGAGTTCACGGTGTGCGGCGCGGCCGACGCCTTGAGGTCGATGTCTATGTCGCCGCAGGTCGTCGCGAGCTTCATCGTGTACGCCGCCGACTTGTCGATCGTGATCGCCGGCTCCTTCTTCCAGGTCGCCGTCTTGACCTTGCCCGCGGCCGGCTTCTCGCACGGGTCGGGGGCCTTGCTGGGCGCCGAGGCGCTCGGGGTGACGTCCGCGCTCGCGTTGCTCTTGTCGTCGTCCTTGAGGACCCCGGTCGTGTACAGCGCGAGGCTGCCGATCAGGATCACGCCGAGCGCGGACGCGATCGCGGCGTTGCGCATGCGCGCCTTGCGCCGTGCGTCGGTGCGCCGCTGCTGCTGCCGCAAGAACTTCTCCCGCGCGAGCTGACGCTTCCGCTGTTCTTGGGTGACCACCGGGTTTCTCCTCATACGTCTCGTACGTCGACCGGTACGCGTGCGTCGTTCGAGCCGACCGCCTGCGTGTGCCCCGTACCGTATATGGGTTCGCTGAGTAATCGGCAGCGCCGGTAGGCTCTGACCTCAGGCGCAGCCGATTCGCAAGCCCACCCGAACCGACACAACGAAGGACGATCGTGCTCATTGCCGGGTTCCCCGCCGGGGCCTGGGGGACGAACTGTTATCTCGTCGCCCCCGCCGCCGGGGAGGAGTGCGTGATCATCGACCCGGGCCACGAAGCGGCCCCAGGAGTCGAGGAAGCACTGAAGAAGCATCGGCTCAAGCCCGTGGCGGTCGTCCTCACCCACGGCCATCTCGACCATGTGGCCTCGGTCGTCCCGGTGTGCGGCGCGCACGACGTGCCGGCCTGGATCCACCCCGAGGACCGGTACATGATGAGCGACCCCGAGAAGGCTCTCGGGCGCTCCATCGGGATGCCGCTGCTGGGTGAGCTGACCATCGGGGAGCCGGACGACGTCAAGGAGCTGACCGACGGTGCGCGGCTGGAGCTGGCGGGTCTGGAGCTGTCCGTCGCGCATGCGCCGGGCCATACCAAGGGGTCGGTGACCTTCCGGATGCCCGAGACGGCCGACATCCCGTCGGTGTTCTTCTCCGGGGATCTGCTGTTCGCCGGCTCCATCGGACGCACCGACCTGCCCGGCGGTGACATGGCCGAGATGCTCGACTCGCTGGCCCGCGTGTGCCTGCCGCTCGACGACTCGACCGTGGTGCTGTCCGGCCACGGCCCTCAGACGACCATCGGCCAGGAGCGCGCCACCAACGCCTATCTGCGGCAGGTGGCGGCGGGCCGTCCAGAACGCGGAGAGGGTTCCCACACCCCTCCCCGACGAGGAATGTGACGAGAGACTTCCGTGAGCACCTTCAAGGCCCCCAAGGGCACGTACGACCTGATCCCGCCGGACAGTGCCACGTTTCTGGCCGTCCGCGAGGCGATCGCGGCCCCGCTGCGCAACTCCGGCTACGGCTACATCGAGACGCCCGGCCTCGAGAGCGTCGAGCTGTTCGCGCGCGGTGTCGGTGAGTCCACCGACATCGTGACCAAGGAGATGTACGCCTTCGAGACCAAGGGCGGCGACAAGCTCGCGCTGCGCCCCGAGGGCACCGCCTCCGTGCTGCGCGCCGCCCTGGAGGCCAACCTGCACAAGGCGGGCAACCTCCCGGTCAAGCTCTGGTACTCGGGCTCGTACTACCGCTACGAGCGCCCGCAGAAGGGCCGTTACCGCCACTTCTCCCAGGTCGGCGCCGAGGCGATCGGCGCCGAGGACCCGGCGCTGGACGCGGAGTTGATCATCCTGGCGGACCAGGCGTACCGCTCGCTGGGGCTCAGCGACTTCCGCATCCTGCTGAACAGCCTGGGCGACAAGGAGTGCCGTCCGGTGTACCGCGCGGCCCTCCAGGACTTCCTGCGCGGCCTGGACCTCGACGAGGACACCCTGCGCCGCTCGGAGATCAACCCGCTGCGCGTCCTCGACGACAAGCGCGAGTCGGTCCAGAAGCAGCTGACCGGCGCCCCGCTGCTGCGCGACTACCTCTGCGACGCCTGCAAGGCGTACCACGAGGAGGTCCGTGAGCTGATCACCGCGGCGGGCGTCGCCTTCGAGGACGACCCGAAGCTGGTGCGCGGCCTGGACTACTACACGCGCACCACCTTCGAGTTCGTCCACGACGGTCTCGGTTCCCAGTCCGCGGTGGGCGGCGGCGGCCGCTACGACGGTCTGTCCGAGATGATCGGCGGCCCCGCACTGCCGTCCGTCGGCTGGGCCCTGGGCGTCGACCGCACGGTCCTCGCGCTGGAGGCGGAGGGCGTCCGACTCCAACTCCCCGCGTCCACGAGCGTGTTCGCGGTTCCGCTGGGCGAGGAGGCCCGCCGGGTCCTGTTCGCGAAGGTCACGGAGCTGCGCAGGGCAGGCGTCGCGGCGGACTTCTCCTACGGCGCCAAGGGCCTCAAGGGCGCCATGAAGAACGCCAACCGCAGCGGTGCCCGCTACACCCTCGTGGCCGGCGAACGCGACCTCGCCGAGGGCGTCGTCCAGCTCAAGGACATGGAGTCCGGCGAGCAGACGGCGATCGGCGTGAACGAAATCGTGGCCGAGCTGGAGGCGAGGCTGGGCTGAGACCCAGGAGGCCCACGAGGCGCCGGTTGCCTTCCGAGGCACCCGGCGCCTTCGTCATTGGTCCAGCAGCCCGTACCGCATCGCGCTCGTCACCGCCGCCGTCCGGTCGTCCACACCCAACTTGCCGAAGACCCGCAGCAGATGGGTCTTCACCGTCGACTCGCCGATGAACAGCCGACGCCCGATCTCGGCGTTCGTGCACCCCTCGGCCACCAGCCGCAGTACCGCCGTCTCCCGCTCCGACAACCGCGGCCGCTCCGGCTTCGTACGCAACTGGTCCACGAGCCGCGCGGCCACCGACGGGGCGAGTACGGTCTCCCCGCGTGCCGCTGAGCGCACCGCCTCGGCCAGTTCACCCCGCGGAAGGTCCTTCAGCAGATAGCCAGCCGCCCCGGCCTCCACCGCCCTCAGGATGTCCCGGTCCGTCTCGTACGTCGTGAGGACGACCACCCGGCAGCCCAGCCCGGCCGCCGTCATCCGCACGATCGAGTCGACACCCCCGCCGCCCGGCATCCGCAGATCCATCAGCACGATGTCGGGCCGCAACTCGGCCGCCAGCACCTCCGCCTGGGGCCCGCTGGACGCGTCGGCGACCACCTCCAGGTCCGGTTCGGCGCTGAGCATCGCCCGCAACCCCTCCCGTACGACGGGATGGTCGTCGGCCAGGATGATGCGGATCACGGGGCCTCACTCCTCGCGGCGGGGACGGGCAGCCGGACGGTCACCGTGGTGCCGTCGCCCGGCGCGCTGCTGACCTGCGCGGTTCCGCCCACCTCGGCGGCCCGTGCACGCAGCCCCGCCAGACCGTACCCGTCATGTACGGCACCGGCGTCGAAACCGCAGCCGTCGTCCCGTACGGAGACGGTGAGCGTGTCGTCCGCGTACGCCAGCCCGATCGCCACGGAGGTCGAACTCCCGGCGTGTTTACGGGCGTTGGCCAGTCCCTCCTGGCAGGAACGCAGGGCGACCACCTCGGGGCCGGCGGGCAGCGCGCGCACCGGGCCGGTCACCTTCAGCGTCGCGTCATGGCGTGCGGCGAGCCTGCCGAGCGCGTCCGGGAGCGAGGCGCCGTCCAGATCGGCCGGCGTACCCCCGGCGACCAGGGCACGCGCCTCGGCGAGGTTCTGCCGGGCCGTCTCGTCCATCAGGGCCAGGTGACGGCGGGCCTGTGCCGGGTCGCGGTCGAGCTCGGCCTCGACGGCCTGCGTCAACATCAGCAGGCTGGTGAAGCCCTGAGCGAGTGTGTCGTGGATCTCCCGCGCCATCCGTTCCCGCTCGGCGAGCGCGCCGTGCGCGGCCGAGAGCCGGGACAGTTCATGGCGGCTGGCGTCCAACTCGGCGATGAGATCGGCCCGTTCCCGGCTCTGCTCGATGACGCGGATGATCCAGCTGCCGATGGCCGCCGAGAAGACGATGCTGACCACCGCGGAGACGGAGTTGGCGAAGAGGATCCGCGGTGCGGGCCGCCACAGCAGCGACCAACCCGCCACCGGCGCGACGTTGATGACGAGCACGGCCGTCATCGCCCAGCGCATCCGCAGCGCCATGAAGCACTGCGGGATGAGAGCGAAGGTCAGCACCCGGGTCTCTCCGACCATGATGCCGGGCGGCAGGAAGAGGAGGACCGCCCCGGCGACATAGCCGAGCGACCGCCGCTCGTCCTGGCCCTCGGCCATCAGGACCGGCCGTCCCACCAGCACGTACCAGGGAACGAGGAGCGCGAGCAGGCCGATGGCGGCCAGTCGGACCGGCCGTCCCGGATCCGCCGCGCCCAGCACGAACACCACCGTGACCACCCACACCACGGCGAAGTACGGATCCCAGAGCCGGAAGGTGCGCTCCCAGACGTTCGGGCCGGCGGGCCCTGTCCCGGACGCGTCGCACGATCCCACCGCGGCACTCACCGGTCGCGCTCGCTCTTCCAGCGGAAGGTCAGCAGGCACAGCAGCAATCCTCCGACGCACCAGGCCCCGAGCACCAGGGCCACGCGTCCGAACTCCCAGCTTCCCGCCTGTTCGAGAACCTGCGCCGACTCCGGCAGGAACACCCCGCGCAGGCCCTGGCACATCCACTTCAGCGGGAACAGCGCGCCGATGTCGAGCATCCAGCCGGGGATGGTGCCGACGGAGATGTACACCCCGGAGATGAACTGCAGGACCAGGAAGGGGAGTACGACCACGGACGTGGCGCTCTTGCCGGAGCTCGGCACCGAGCTGATCGCGATCCCCAGCAGGGCGCACGCCGTCAGACCGAGGACGAAGATCCACGCGAAGTCGAACCACTTCCCGGCGCTCGACGGCAGCTCCACGTCGTACAGCGTCGTACCGACGACGAGCATGACCGCCGTCTCCAGGACACCGGTGACCAGGACCAGCCAGATCTTCCCGAGGAAGTACGCGGCCGGGGGCATCGGTGTGCCGCGCAGCCGGCGCAGCACCTTCTCGTCCCGCTCGATGGCGATCGACGTACCGAGCGACTGGAAGCTGGTGGTCATGATGCCCGCGGCCATCATCGCCGGGACGTACAGCTGCGAGGCCGTGATGCCCGCGCCCGTGATGTCGTTGCTGAAGATCGACGCGAAGAGGAACAGAAAGACGATCGGGAAGGCGAAGGTGAACACCGCCTGGTCGCGCTGGCGGAAGAACAGCCTTGTCTCCAGGGCACCCCGGTGCAAACCCAGGCTCCAGGCGCCGGGGAGTTGTCCGGTCGCGGCCCCGGACCGCACGAAGGTCGCGGTCATCGTGGCTCCTCCTGCCCGGTCAGCCGGAGGTAGACGTCCTCCAGGGTCGGGCGGCTCACCCGTAGCCCCGGGATCTCCCCGTCGAAGCGGTGCATGAGGTCGGCGACCGTCTTGGTGGGGGTCGCCGTGTGCTCGGTGCGCTGGGTTCCGTCGGTCTCCGTCCACCGCACGGTGGCCTCGGTGCCGTGGCGCTCCCGGAGGGCACCGGGCTCGCCCTCGGCGACCACCCGCCCCTGGGAGACGATCGCCAGCCGGTGTGCGAGGGCCTCCGCCTCCTCCAGGTAGTGCGTGGTCAGCAGGATCGTCGTGCCCTCGTCGGACAGCTTCCGGATCAGCTCCCAGAACCGGCGGCGGGCCGCAGGGTCGAAGCCGGTGGTCGGCTCGTCCAGGAGCAGCAGCTCGGGCCCGCCGATCACGCCGAGCGCCACGTCGAGCCGCCGCCGCTGGCCGCCCGACAGCGCCTTGATCCGGCTGTCCGCCTTCGCCTCCAGACCCACCAGGCCGATGACCTCCTCGGGGTCCCGGGGCCTCGGGTAGTAGCGGGCGAAATGTCGTACGGTCTCACGGACCGTCAACTCGACGGGTGCCGATTCGTCCTGCCAGACGATTCCGACACGCGAGCGCCACGCGCGCGTGCCCGTCGCCGGGTCCGCCCCGAGCACCCGGACCTCGCCCGCGTCCCGGGCCCGGTTGCCCTGGAGGATCTCCACCGTGGTGCTCTTGCCCGCGCCGTTGGGCCCCAGCAGGCCGAACACCTCGCCCCTGTGAATGCCCAGATCGATGCCGTCGAGCGCGGTCACGTCCCCGTACTGCTTGCGCAGCCCCCGTACGTCCACCGCGAGTCCGTTCGCGTGTGTGGTCATGGAAACGATCATCGTCCGGAACCGAACGGTCCGGGACGACCATGCGTACCTCCTTATGTCCATCGAACGGTGGATACAGGGGCGCGTGCGGCACAATGGCCCTGCCGGAAGAAGGTCCAACTCTCAAGTGACGGAATCGGCGTAATGAGCGAGACGACAGTGAAAGACGTCCCCACCGACCAGAAGCCGGACCGCGCCGCCCCCGAGCCGCGCGCGGAGGACAGCAGCCGCGCCCTCGCCCTGCTGCTGGTGATCACCGGTGCGGCCGGACTGCTCGCTGCGTGGGTCATCACGATCGACAAGTTCAAGCTGCTCGAGGCCAAGGTCGAGGGCAAGACGTTCACCCCCGGGTGCAGCCTGAACCCCGTCGTCTCCTGCGGCAGTGTCATGGAGAGCGACCAGGCCCACGCCTTCGGGTTCCCCAACCCGATGCTCGGCCTCGTCGCCTACGGCATCGTCATCGGCGTCGGCATGAGCCTGCTCGCGCGTGCCCGCTTCCCGCGCTGGTACTGGCTGACCTTCAACGCCGGCACCCTCTTCGGCGTCGGCTTCTGCGCCTGGC
Source organism: Streptomyces sp. NPDC051963 (assembly GCF_044593495.1). Classification (NCBI taxonomy): domain Bacteria; kingdom Bacillati; phylum Actinomycetota; class Actinomycetes; order Kitasatosporales; family Streptomycetaceae; genus Streptomyces; species Streptomyces sp. NPDC051963. The sequence continues at coordinate 197,158 of NZ_JBIUCC010000010.1, forward strand.
TGATGTTCCAGTCCCTGTACCGGATCAACGCGCTGTGCCTGTGGTGCTGCCTGGCCTGGGTCGCGACGATCATCATGTTCTGGTACGTGACCTCGTTCAACATCCGCAAGGGCTTCCTGCCCGCGCCGAACTGGCTCAAGGGCTTCTTCGGCGAGTTCACCTGGGTCCTGCCCGTGCTGCACATCGGCATCATCGGCATGCTGATCCTGACCCGCTGGTGGGACTTCTGGACCAGCTGACGCCGGTCGGGATTGTCAGTGCGGTGATTTAGGGTTCTGAGCGTGGAGCCCGATCTGTTCACCGCAGCAGCAGAAGAACGCCAGGAGAAGGACCCGTCCAGCAGCCCCCTGGCGGTTCGGATGCGCCCGCGCGTCCTCGACGAGGTCGTGGGCCAGCAGCACCTGCTGAAGCCGGGCTCACCGCTGCGCAGATTGGTCGGCGAGTCGGACGGCGGCCCGGCGGGACCCTCCTCGGTGATCCTCTGGGGCCCGCCCGGCACCGGAAAGACGACCCTGGCGTATGTCGTGTCGAAGGCGACCAACAAGCGCTTCGTGGAGCTGTCGGCGATCACCGCGGGCGTCAAGGAGGTCCGCGCGGTCATCGACGGCGCCCGCCGCGCCACCGGCGGCTTCGGCAAGGAGACCGTCCTCTTCCTCGACGAGATCCACCGCTTCAGCAAGGCTCAGCAGGACTCCCTGCTCCCGGCCGTCGAGAACCGCTGGGTGACCCTGATAGCGGCGACGACGGAGAACCCGTACTTCTCCGTGATCTCGCCCCTGCTCTCCCGCTCCCTCCTCCTCACCCTCGAACCCCTCACGGACGACGACGTCAGGGGCCTCATCCGACGGGCCCTGTCCGACGAGCGGGGCCTCAAGGACGCCGTCACCCTTCCCGAGGACACCGAGGCCCACCTCCTGCGCATCGCCGGCGGCGACGCCCGCCGCGCCCTCACCGCCCTGGAGGCCTCCGCCGGGGCCGCGCTCGACAAGGGCGAGGCCGAGATCGGCCTGACCACCCTGGAGGAGACGGTCGACCGGGCGGCGGTGAAGTACGACCGCGACGGCGACCAGCACTACGACGTGGCCAGCGCCCTCATCAAGTCCATCCGCGGCTCCGACGTCGACGCGGCCCTGCACTACCTGGCCCGGATGATCGAGGCCGGCGAGGACCCCCGCTTCATCGCCCGCCGACTGATGATCTCCGCCAGCGAGGACATCGGCCTCGCCGACCCGAACGCACTGCCGATCGCTGTGGCCGCCGCCCAGGCCGTCGCCATGATCGGCTTCCCCGAGGCCGCCCTCACCCTCAGCCACGCCACCATCGCCCTGGCCCTCGCCCCCAAGTCGAACGCTGCGACGACCGCCATCGGCGCCGCCATGGACGACGTACGCAAGGGACATGCGGGACCCGTGCCGATGCACCTGCGGGACGGGCACTACAAGGGCGCGGCCAAGCTCGGGCACGCGCAGGGGTACGTCTATCCGCACGACCTGCCCGAGGGCATCGCCGAGCAGCAGTACGCCCCGGAGGAGCTCAAGGACCGGGAGTACTACACACCGACCCGGCACGGCGCGGAGGCGCGGTACGCGGACGCGGTCGAGTGGACCAGGAAACACCTCGGTCGAAAGCGGTCCTGAGCACCCTGTAGAATCCTGCGCAGTGCTGCGTCCCGTGTCCGACTCCGGTCGGCGCCTCAGGCGGGACATCCAGCCGGATCTTTTGATCCAGGAGCGTCGCGCACCTTCGTAGGTGTCGCGGGCAGCCCACCACCACCCGGGGTTCCGGGACCGGTCGGTGGGCCGTTCGTGTGCTGCACGTATGTGCCCAGACCAGGGGAACGGCTGCCTGACAAGTCCCTCGGGACCTGTCGGGATTTCCCCGGCTGCGGATGCGACCTCCCGTAACCCTGAGGCAGCCGAAAAGGAAAAGGAAAAGAAGTGGCGAATCAGTCCCGCCCCAAGGTCAAGAAGTCGCGTGCCCTCGGCATCGCGCTGACCCCGAAGGCCGTCAAGTACTTCGAGGCCCGCCCCTACCCGCCGGGTGAGCACGGTCGTGGCCGCAAGCAGAACTCGGACTACAAGGTCCGTCTGCTGGAGAAGCAGCGTCTGCGCGCGCAGTACGACGTGTCCGAGCGGCAGCTCGTCCGCGCCTACGAGCGTGCCTCCAAGGTCCAGGGCAAGACCGGTGAGGCCCTGATCATCGAGCTGGAGCGTCGTCTCGACGCGCTGGTCCTGCGTTCGGGCATCGCCCGCACGATCTATCAGGCCCGCCAGATGGTCGTCCACGGCCACATCGAGGTCAACGGCCAGAAGGTCGACAAGCCGTCCTTCCGCGTCAAGCCCGACGACGTCGTGATGGTCCGCGAGCGCAGCCGCAGCAAGACGCTGTTCGAGGTCTCCCGCGCCGGTGGCTTCGCCCCCGACGGCGAGACCCCGCGCTACCTCCAGGTGAACCTCGGCGCCCTGGCGTTCCGCCTGGACCGCGAGCCGAACCGCAAGGAGATCCCGGTGATCTGCGACGAGCAGCTCGTCGTCGAGTACTACGCCCGCTGATCACTCAACGGACGTAGCACCACCTGCGTGTCAGCCCGCCGTCTCCCCGCCCTTCGGGGTGGGCGAGGCGGCGGGCTTGCGCATGTCCGAGGCTTCTCGCCCGTGCCGTGCCGGACCACGCGGCGTCGGCAGGGCGGGCAGGGACCGTCCGAGCGCCCGGTTCACCGCGGCCTCCCGGCCGAGCCGGGCACCGTCCCGTACGCACTCCTCGTAGCGCCGGTCGCCGAGGTCCTCCCGGGTCATCGCCTCGCACAGCTGGTGCGGCGCGTTGTAGTGGGCCGAGCCGAACAGCCGCAGGCCCACCGAGGGCCACATGCCGGCCGCCGCGCCCTGCAGCACCGCCGCCTCCGCCGGATCGCCGTCGGAAGCGGTGACCAGGGCCAGCAGTTCGATCGTCAGCACCGAGCCCAGCAGATCGCGGAAGGTGTGGGCGCTGCCCAGGCATTCCGTGAGCAGACCGCGGGCCCGCGCCAGATCACCGTCGCTCCAGGCCGCGTACCCGAGGACGTACAGGGCATACGCCCCGGCCCATCGCTCGCCGTGGTCCTCGCAGACCCGGCGGACGTCCTCGCACAGCCGTACGGCGTCCGGCAGATCGCCCTGGAACGCCCGTGTCATCGCCAGCTCGACCTGGCCCATCAGCACATTGCTGTTGAGCTCGCCGATCTCCTGGTAGCGGTCCAGCGCCGAGCGCAGCAGCGTCTCCGCCCGCTCCATGTCGTCCGTGACCAGGGCGAGGCAGCCGGTGCGATGTTCGGCGTACGCCACTGCGGTGGGATGCGCGGCGCGCTCCGCCTCCTCCCGGCACTCCTGGAGCGCGGCCAGCGCGGGCACGGTGTCGCCCTGGAGGATCGCCACGTAACCGAGCACCCACAGTGCCTTCAGCCGGGACTGCTCGTGGTCCGAGTCCAGTTGGACCGCCTGCTCCAGCCAGTGCCGCCCCTCCGACAGCCGGCCGCAGCCCGCCCAGCAGAACCACAGCGAGCCCGCCAGGTACTGGCCCAGATGCACGTCGTCCGGTTCGCCCAGACAGTGCTCCAGGGCGGAGCGCAGATTCGGCAGCTCCGCCTCGACGCGCGCGGCCACCTCGCCCTGACGCGGCGAGAACCAGTCGAGCTCGCACCACGTCGCCAGGCCGATGTACCAGTCGCGGTGCCGCCGCCGCAGCCGGTCGGCGTCCCCGGTCGCCTCCAGCCACTCCGCGCCGTACGCCCGGACCGTGTCCAGCATCCGGTAGCGCACGCCGGTCGCCGTCTCCTCGCGTACGACGACGGACTGGTTGATCAGCTCCGTGAGGGTGTCGAGGACGTCGTCGGCGTGCAGGCCCTCGCCGCTGCACACGTACTCGACGGCCTCCAGGTCGAACTGTCCGGCGAACACCGAGAGACGCGACCACAGCAACCGCTCCTCGGGCGTGCACAGTTCATGGCTCCAGCCGATCGCCGTGCGCAGCGTCTGATGGCGTGGCGGAGCATCCCGGCAGCCGCCGGTCAGCAGCCGGAACCGGTCGTCGAGCCGCTCCAGCACCTGCCCCGGAGACAGCGCCCGCAGCCGCCCCGCCGCCAGCTCGATCGCCAGCGGGATCCCGTCCAGACGCCGGCAGAGCTCCCGTACGTCCGGATCGTCACGCACCGCGAACGCGGCCCGCTCGACGAACAGCTCGACGGCCTCGTCCTCGCCCAGCGGCGCCAGCGGCAGCACCCGCTCGCCCGCAACGGCCAGCGGTCTGCGGCCCACGGCGAGCACCCTGAGCCCCGGCGCCCGCCGCAGCAGATCGGCCACCAGCTCCGCGCACGCGTCCACGAGATGCTCGAACCCGTCGACGACCAGCAGGAGTTGACGTACCGCAAGATGCGCGAGCAGCGTTTCGCGCGGCGTACGCGTGGTGTGGTCGGTCAGCCCCAGCGCCTCCACGACGGCATGGTCGACGAAGTCCGGATCGCGTACCGGCGCCAGCTCGACCCGCCAGACACCGTCCGGGGCCGCGAACCGGGCGGCCGCCTGCGCCGCCAGCCGCGACTTGCCGACCCCGCCGACACCCGTCACCGTCACCAGCCGTGAGGCATCGAGCATCCGGGCCAGATCGGCGAGTTCGGCCGTGCGGCCCACGAACGCGTCGAGTGCCGGCGGCAGATTTCCGCGGCCGGCCGCGTCGCCCGGCTGATAGGTGCACACAGAACACGGAGCGTACTGAACCGTATTCAGTCCGTACAATCGCTTCGCGCAACTCACGTCCACACGGGCCGTAATCCGGTACGGAGCGGCATGCCCGGCGCGATAGGCTCGACCCACGACTTTTTCGATGTAGAGGCACGTTTCAGGGAGCGGGTGCACACAGTGTCCGGTGGAGAGGTGGCCGGGATCCTGGTGGCCGTCTTCTGGGCGATCCTGGTCTCCTTCCTCGCCGTCGCACTGGTGAGGCTGGCCCAGACGCTCAAGACGACCACCAAGCTCGTCGCGGACGTGACCGATCAGGCCGTCCCGCTCCTGGCAGACGCCTCCGCGGCGGTGCGCTCCGCGCAGACCCAGATCGACCGGGTCGACTCGATCGCCTCGGACGTCCAGGAGGTCACGTCGAACGCGTCCGCGCTCTCGACCACCGTCGCCTCCACCTTCGGCGGCCCCCTGGTCAAGGTCGCGGCCTTCGGCTACGGCGTGCGCCGGGCCATCGGCGGCCGCAAGGACGACGCGCCCGCGAAGGAGCCCCGGCGCACCGTGATCGTGGGCCGCACCGTCCCGACCGCGCGGCGGGCGAAGTGGAACAACCGGACCAAGAAGGACTGAGGAAACCGATGTTCCGCCGTACGTTCTGGTTCAGCACGGGCGTCGCCGCCGGTGTGTGGGCCACCACCAAGGTCAACCGCAAGCTGAAGCAGCTGACTCCCGAGAGCCTCGCCGCGACCGCGGCCAACAAGGCGCTCGACGCCGGTCACCGGCTCAAGGACCGTGCGGTGGGCTTCGCGCTCGACGTCCGTGACGGCATGGCCCAGCGTGAGGCCGAGCTGGGGGATGCGCTGGGGATCAACGAGAACCCCGAACTCCCCGCACCCCGGCGCTTCGCCGCCATCGAGAACCGCAACAATCCGAAGTCCGTCGACAGCGACAGGACGAGGCACTCGTACAACCGGAATGAGGACCACTGATGGAGTCGGCTGAAATCCGCCGCCGCTGGTTGAGCTTCTTCGAGGAGCGCGGTCACACCGTCGTCCCTTCGGCGTCGCTCATCGCGGACGACCCGACTCTGCTCCTCGTCCCGGCCGGCATGGTGCCCTTCAAGCCCTACTTCCTCGGCGAGGTCAAGCCGCCGTACGCCCGCGCCACGAGCGTGCAGAAGTGCGTGCGCACGCCCGACATCGAAGAGGTCGGCAAGACCACGCGGCACGGCACGTTCTTCCAGATGTGCGGCAACTTCTCCTTCGGCGACTACTTCAAGGAAGGCGCCATCAAGTACGCCTGGGAGCTGCTCACCAGCCCCCAGGACAAGGGCGGTTACGGCCTGGAGCCGGAGAAGCTCTGGATCACCGTGTACCTGGAGGACGACGAGGCCGAGCGCATCTGGCACGACGTCGTCGGTGTGCCCAAGGAGCGAATCCAGCGCCTCGGCAAGAAGGACAACTACTGGTCCATGGGCGTCCCGGGCCCCTGCGGCCCGTGTTCCGAGATCAACTACGACCGCGGCCCCGAGTTCGGCGTCGAGGGCGGCCCGGCCGTCAACGACGAGCGGTACGTGGAGATCTGGAACCTCGTCTTCATGCAGTACGAGCGCGGCGAGGGCACCTCGAAGGAGGACTTCGAGATCCTCGGCGACCTGCCGAGCCAGAACATCGACACGGGCCTCGGCATGGAGCGGCTCGCCATGATTCTGCAGGGCGTGCAGAACATGTACGAGATCGACACCTCCATGGCCGTCATCAAGAAGGCCACCGAACTGACCGGCGTCGAGTACGGCCAGGCCCATGACTCGGACGTCTCGCTGCGCGTGGTCACCGACCACATGCGTACGTCCGTGATGCTGATCGGCGACGGCGTCTCGCCCGGCAACGAGGGCCGCGGCTACGTCCTGCGCCGCATCATGCGCCGTGCCATCCGCAACATGCGCCTCCTCGGCGCCACCGGTCCGGTCGTCAAGGACCTGATCGACACGGTCATCGAGATGATGGGCCAGCAGTACCCCGAGCTCATCACCGACCGGGAGCGCATCGAGAAGGTCGCCCTCGCCGAGGAGAACGCCTTCCTCAAGACGCTCAAGTCCGGCACCAACATCCTCGACACCGCCGTCACCGAGACCAAGGCCGCCGGCGGCACGGTCCTCACCGGCGACAAGGCGTTCCTGCTCCACGACACCTGGGGCTTCCCGATCGACCTCACCCTGGAGATGGCCGCCGAGCAGGGCCTCTCCGTGGACGAGGACGGCTTCCGCCGGCTGATGAAGGAACAGCGGGAGCGCGCCAAGGCCGACGCCCGGGCCAAGAAGACCGGTCACGCCGACATGGGCGCCTACCGCGAGATCGCCGACGCCGCCGGTGAGACCGAGTTCATCGGCTACACCGACACCGAGGGCGAGTCCACGGTCGTCGGCATCCTCGTCGACGGACTCTCCTCGCCCGCCGCCACCGAGGGCGACGAGGTCGAGATCGTCCTCGACCGCACCCCGTTCTACGCCGAGGGCGGCGGCCAGATCGGTGACACCGGTCGCATCAAGGTCGACACCGGCGCCGTCATCGAGGTCCGCGACTGCCAGAAGCCGGTCCCGGGGGTGTACGTCCACAAGGGCGTCGTCCAGGTCGGCGAGGTCACCGTGGGCGCCAAGGCCCAGGCCTCGATCGACGACCGGCGCCGCACCGCCATCGCCCGCGCCCACTCGGCCACGCACCTCACCCACCAGGCCCTGCGCGACGCCCTCGGCCCGACGGCCGCCCAGGCCGGTTCCGAGAACCAGCCCGGCCGCTTCCGCTTCGACTTCGGTTCCCCGTCCGCCGTTCCCACGGCCGTGATGACCGACGTCGAGCAGAAGATCAACGAGGTGCTCGCCCGCGACCTCGACGTCCGCGCCGACGTCATGGGCATCGACGAGGCCAAGAAGCAGGGCGCCATCGCCGAGTTCGGGGAGAAGTACGGCGAGCGGGTCCGCGTCGTCACCATCGGCGACTTCTCCAAGGAGCTGTGCGGCGGCACGCACGTCCACAACACCGCCCAGCTGGGCCTGGTGAAGCTGCTCGGCGAATCGTCGATCGGCTCGGGTGTCCGTCGTATCGAGGCCCTGGTCGGTGTGGACGCCTACAACTTCCTGGCCCGTGAGCACACGGTTGTCGCCCAGCTCCAGGAACTGATCAAGGGCCGCCCGGAGGAACTCCCGGAGAAGGTCTCCGCCATGCTCGGCAAGCTGAAGGACGCCGAGAAGGAGATCGAGAAGTTCCGCGCCGAGAAGGTGCTCCAGGCCGCCGCCGGTCTCGCCGAGTCCGCCAGGGACGTACGCGGCATCGCCGTCGTGACCGGTCAGGTCCCGGACGGCACGACCGCCGACGACCTGCGCAAGCTGGTCCTCGATGTACGCGGCCGCATCCAGGGCGGACGGGCCGTCGTGGTGGCCCTGTTCACGACGGTCAACGGCAAGCCGCTGACGGTCATCGCCACCAACGAGGCCGCCCGCGAGCGCGGCCTCAAGGCCGGTGACCTGGTCCGTACGGCCGCCAAGACCCTCGGCGGCGGCGGTGGCGGCAAGCCGGACGTCGCCCAGGGCGGCGGCCAGAACCCGGCCGCCATCGGTGAGGCCGTCGACGCCGTCGAGCGCCTTGTGGCGGAAACGGCCAAGTGATGAGAAGGGGACGTCGACTCGCGATCGACGTCGGGGACGCCCGTATCGGGGTCGCCTCGTGCGACCCCGACGGGATCCTCGCCACACCGGTGGAGACGGTCCCGGGACGTGACATCCCGGCCGCCCACCGCCGGCTGAAGCAACTGGTCGAGGAGTACGAGCCGATCGAGGTCGTCGTCGGTCTCCCTCGCTCCCTCAAGGGGGGCGAGGGCCCGGCCGCCGTCAAGGTCCGCGCCTTCACCCAGGACCTGGCCAAGGGGATCGCGCCCGTACCTGTCAGACTCGTGGACGAACGTATGACCACGGTGACGGCCAGTCAGGGGCTGCGCGCCTCGGGAGTGAAGTCGAAGAAGGGCCGGTCCGTCATCGACCAGGCCGCCGCTGTGATTATCCTTCAGCAGGCACTCGAATCCGAACGGGTGTCAGGTAAAGCCCCGGGCGAGGGCGTCGAAGTGGTCATCTGATCGCGATACGGTAACGTTCCGCGCGATGCGGCGGTGTTCGAACAGCCACCGCACAAAGAGAGGCGGGACGGTAGCCGAGCCGAACAGCTGCGCGACCGCCGCCTCGCGGCTCTAGGGGATCGATGACTGAGTATGGCCGGGGCCAAGGCTCCGAACCGTGGCATCCGGAGGACCCGTTGTTCGGGGACGGCGGATGGGAAGGGCAGCAGCAGGCCCACTCGGGTCAGCAGCCTGCCTACGGCGGCCAGCCGCAGCACTATCCGCAGCAGCAGCAGCCGCAGCCGCAGCAGCCGCAGTACGGCGACTGGGGCACCGGTGACCAGGCCGGATACGGTCAGGCGCAGCAGTTCCAGCAGCAGCAGTACAACCAGCAGCAGTACGACGGCCAGGGGCACCAGCAGTACGACGAGAACGGCTGGCCCACCGGCACACACGCGCAGGCCCCGTACCCCGACCCGGCGGACCCGTACGGCCAGCAGGCCGTGGACTACGACGGACAGCAGCCCGACTACTACGGCACACCGGACGCGTACCCGCCGCCGGAGCCACCGAGCCGAAGACGTGAGGAGCCGGAGCCGCGGACCGACTGGGACCCCGGCCCTGACCAGGGCGAGCATGCCTTCTTCGCGGGCGGCGACGATGACGACGACTCCGACGAGCCCGGGGACGGCGGCGGACGCGGCGACCGGCGCGGCAGGGGCGGCAAGCCCAAGAAGCGCCGCAGCGGGTGCGCCTGTCTGGTGGTCGTCCTTGTCTTCGGCGGCGGTCTGGCCGGTGTCGGGTACTTCGGCTACCAGTTCTACCAGGATCGTTTCGGCGCGGCCCCGGACTACGCGGGTGACGGCACGGGCGAGTCGGTGACCGTTGAGATCCCCAAGGGCGCGTTCGGATCCGAGATCGGGCGTCGGCTGAAAGCGGCCGGTGTCGTGAAGAGCGTCGACGCGTTCATCTCCGCTCAGCAGCAGAATCCCGACGGGGACAAGATCCAGGCGGGCGCCTACCTGCTGAAGAAGGAGATGTCCGCCGCAAGCGCCGTCGAGCTGATGCTCGACCCCAAGAGCCAGAACAACCTGATCATCGCCGAGGGCTCGCGCAACACGAGGATCTACGGGGAGATCGACAAGCGCCTCGGAGTGGCGAGCGGCACCACGGCGAAGGCCGCGAAGGCGAAGTACAAGGACCTCGGGCTGCCCGACTGGGCGTTGAACCACCCGAACCTGAAGGATCCGCTGGAAGGGTTCCTCTACCCCTCCAGCTACGCGGTCAGCAAGGGACAGAAGCCGGAGACCATCCTGAAGGAGATGGTCTCCCGGGCCAACGACACCTACGAAGAGCTCGGCCTGGAGAAGAAGGCCGAGACCCTGGGTCTCGACGGCCCCTGGCAACTGCTCACGGTGGCGAGCCTGGCGCAGGCCGAGGGCACCAGCCATGACGACTTCCGCAAGATGGCCGAGGTCGTCTACAACCGCCTCAAGACCGGGAACCCGCAGACGTACGGTGCCCTGGAGTTCGACTCCACGTACAACTACGTGAAGAACCAGAGCAAGATCGACCTGACGATCGCCGAGCTGAAGCAGTACAACAATCCGTACAACACGTACTACGTCAAGGGGCTGCCGCCCGGCCCCATCGACAACCCCGGCGAGGAAGCACTCAAGGGTGCGCTCAACCCGACGGACGACGGCTGGTACTACTTCATCTCGCTGGACGGCAAGACCAGCAAGTTCACGAAGACGCTCGCGGAGCACGAGAAGCTGGTCGACGAGTTCAACGCGTCGAGGAACGGCGACTGAGGTTCGAGTAATCAAGGACAGGTTCAATGACAGCTCGGGCAACTGACGCCCGTCGGGCCGCCGTACTCGGTTCGCCCATCGCCCACTCCTTGTCCCCGGTGCTGCACCGCGCCGCTTATGAGGCACTGGGGCTGACCGGCTGGTCGTACGACCGGTTCGAGATCGACGAGGCGACCCTGCCCGGGTTCGTCAGGGGCCTCGGGCCGGAGTGGGCCGGACTGTCACTGACCATGCCGCTGAAACGGGCGGTCATCCCGCTGCTCGACGAGATCAGCGAGACGGCCGCCTCGGTCGAGGCCGTCAACACCGTTGTGTTCACCGAGGACGGCCGCCGTCTCGGCGACAACACCGACATCCCCGGCATGGTCGCCGCACTGCGCGAGCGCGGGATCGAGCAGGTCGACTCCGCCGCGATCCTCGGCGCCGGCGCGACCGCATCCTCCGCGCTGGCGGTGCTGGCCCGGATCTGCACCGGTGAAGTGGTCGCCTACGTCCGCAGTGAGACCCGTGCCGCCGAGATGCGGCAGTGGGGCAGACGGCTCGACGTCGAGGTTCGTACGGCGGACTGGGCGGACGCCGCCGAGGCGCTGCACCGTCCGCTGGTCATCGCCACCACCCCGGCCGGTACGACCGACGCTCTCGCCTCCGCCGTACCGGAGCGGCCCGCCGCCCTGTTCGACGTCCTCTACGACCCGTGGCCGACCGCACTCGCGGCGCGCTGGTCGGCGTACGGCGGGGCCGTCGTCAGCGGGCTCGACCTGCTGTTGCACCAGGCCGTGCTCCAGGTGGAGCAGATGACGGGGCTCGCCCCGGCGCCCCTGGACGCCATGCGCAAAGCGGGCGAGCACATGCTCGACGCCCACTGAGATCCGCTCCCGCAGTTCATTGCCGTCCGCCTGCTGGACCGGCGGCCGGACCCGTGCCCCGGACGTGGGAGGATCGGAGGTGGCGGGCCAGGGCCGCGCACCTGGTCACGCCGTTGCCGTATGCGAGGACGCGCATACGCAAGGCAGTACCAGGGCGCGAGCACTGAGGAGCACCGTTGAGCAGGTTGCGCTGGCTGACCGCGGGGGAGTCCCACGGCCCCGCACTCGTCGCGACACTGGAGGGTCTTCCCGCCGGTGTGCCGATCACCACGGAGATGGTGGCGGACCACTTGGCGCGTCGGCGGCTCGGCTATGGGCGCGGTGCCCGGATGAAATTCGAGCGGGACGAGGTCACCTTCCTCGGCGGCGTCCGGCACGGACTGACCCTCGGCTCGCCGGTCGCGATCATGGTCGGCAACACCGAGTGGCCGAAGTGGGAACAGGTCATGGCGGCCGATCCGGTCGACCCCGAGATCCTTGCGGGGCTCGCGCGCAACGCGCCGCTGACCCGGCCGCGTCCCGGCCACGCCGACCTCGCCGGCATGCAGAAGTACGGCTTCGACGAGGCCCGGCCGATCCTGGAGCGCGCCTCCGCCCGTGAGACGGCGGCCCGGGTGGCGCTGGGCGCGGTGGCCCGGTCGTACCTGAAGGAGACGGCGGGCATCGAGATCGTCAGCCACGTAGTGGAGCTGGCCTCGGCCAAGGCCCCGTACGGCGTGTACCCGACCCCGGCAGACGTGGAGAGGCTGGACGCGGACCCGGTGCGCTGCCTGGACGCGGACGCGTCGAAGGCGATGGTCGCGGAGATCGACCAGGCCCACAAGGACGGCGACACGCTCGGCGGTGTGGTCGAGATCCTGGCGTACGGCGTGCCGGTGGGTCTGGGCTCGCATGTGCACTGGGACCGCAAGCTGGACGCCCGTCTGGCCGGTGCCCTGATGGGTATCCAGGCGATCAAGGGTGTCGAGGTCGGCGACGGCTTCGAGCTGGCCCGGGTGCCGGGCTCGAAGGCGCACGACGAGATCGTGAACACGCCCGAGGGCATCAGGCGTGTCTCCGGTCGCTCCGGCGGCACCGAGGGCGGTCTGACCACCGGTGAGCTGCTGCGGGTGCGGGCGGCGATGAAGCCGATCGCGACCGTGCCGCGGGCCCTTCAGACCGTGGACGTGACCACCGGCGAGGCCACTCAGGCCCACCACCAGCGCTCCGACGTCTCCGCCGTGCCGGCCGCCGGCATCGTCGCCGAGGCGATGGTCGCCCTCGTCCTCGCGGACGCGGTCGCGGAGAAGTTCGGCGGCGACAACGTGGCCGAGACCCGCCGCAACGTCCAGTCGTACCTCGAGAACCTGGCGATCCGGTGAGCGCTGTGCCTGCGGTGGTCCTGGTCGGCCCGATGGGGGTCGGCAAGTCGACGGTCGGGCAGCTGCTCGCCGAGCGGCTCGGTGTCGGATACCGGGACACCGACGACGACATCGTGGCGGCCGAGGGCCGGACCATCGCGGAGATCTTCGTCGATGAGGGTGAGCCGGTCTTCCGGGCGATCGAGAAGCGGGCGGTGCGTACCGCGCTGACCGAGCACGACGGCATCCTCGCCCTCGGCGGCGGCTCGATCCTGGACCCCGAGACGCGTGCGCTGCTCTCCGGGCACCGTGTCGTCTATCTCTCGATGGACGTCGAGGAGGCGGTCAAGCGCACCGGCCTGAACGCGGCCCGCCCGCTGCTCGCCATCAACCCGCGCAAGCAGTGGCGCGAGCTGATGGAGGCCCGCCGTTCGCTGTACGCGGAGGTCGCCGCGGCGGTCGTGGCGACCGACGGCCGTACGCCCGAGGAAGTCACCCAAGCCGTCCTGGACGCACTGGAGTTGAAAGAAGCATGAGCGAGGCAGTGACCAGGATCCAGGTCGGAGGCACGGCGGGCAGCGATCCGTACGAGGTCCTGGTGGGTCGTCAACTCCTGGGCGAACTCGGCGGGTTGATCGGTGACAGGGTCAAGCGGGTCGCCGTCATCCATCCCGAGGCGCTCGCCGACACCGGCGAGGCACTGCGCGCGGACCTGGCAGGCCAGGGCTACGAGGCCGTCGCCATCCAGGTGCCGAACGCGGAGGAGGCCAAGACCGCCGAGGTCGCCGCCTACTGCTGGAAGGCGCTCGGCCAGTCCAACTTCACCCGCTCCGACGTCGTCGTCGGCGTGGGCGGCGGCTCCACCACGGACCTGGCCGGGTTCGTCGCGGCGACCTGGCTGCGCGGTGTGCGCTGGATCGCCGTCCCCACCACGGTGCTGGCCATGGTGGACGCGGCGGTCGGCGGCAAGACCGGCATCAACACCGCCGAGGGCAAGAACCTCGTCGGCGCCTTCCACCCGCCCGCCGGAGTCCTCTGCGACCTGGCCGCACTGGACTCCCTCCCGGTCAACGACTACGTCTCCGGACTCGCCGAGATCATCAAGGCCGGCTTCATCGCCGACCCGGTGATCCTGGAACTCATCGAGGCCGACCCCCAGGCCGCACGCACCCCGGCCGGCCCGCACACGGCCGAGCTCATCGAGCGCTCCATCAAGGTCAAGGCCGAGGTCGTCTCCTCCGACCTGAAGGAGTCGGGCCTCCGGGAGATCCTCAACTACGGCCACACGCTCGCGCACGCCATCGAGAAGAACGAGCGCTACAAGTGGCGGCACGGCGCCGCGGTGGCGGTGGGCATGCACTTCGCCGCCGAACTGGGGCGACTGGCAGGCCGTCTGGACGAGGCGACGGCGGACCGCCACCGCACCGTCCTGGAATCCGTCGGTCTCCCGCTGCACTACCGCTACGACCAGTGGCCCAAGCTCCTTCAGACCATGAAGGTCGACAAGAAGTCGCGCGGCGACCTGCTCCGCTTCATCGTCCTCGACGGACTGGCCAAGCCCACCGTCCTGGAGGGACCGGACCCGGCCGTCCTGCTGGCCGCGTACGGCGAAGTGGGCGAGTAAGTCCTCCAGGACGCCGTACGCCCGATTTGCCTTGTGGGCATGGGCACTTCGCACCGCCCCCGGCCGTTCACCAAACGGCGGCCGGGGACGGTACCGTTCGGTAGGGAGCGGGGCTCGCGCCCCGCTGCCAGCGCCAATTGCCTGTACGAGATGGAGTGGCACCGGATGCAGCACGCAGTGGGTTCTCCGCTGCCGCCGCCCCACCAGCCGGGGCATGGACCGGCCGCACACCAACCGGGTGCGCACCAAGGGCCCGCCCCGGTGCCTTTGCCGCAACCCGCCCAGGGCTCGGCGCCCGTGCCTCCGCCGCCTCCCGCACCGGGCTTCACCGCGCCGCCCCCGCCCGGCCCCGCGCCGCACCACACGGTCCCGCAGCACACACCCGCACCCGACACCACCGGCCATGTGCCACTGCCCCCCGGCGGTCCGGTCGCCATGCCCAGCGCGCCGCCCGCCGCGGCAGCCGTCCCCGACGCCACGACCACCACCCTCGCGGTGCTGCTCATCGGCCCGGCGGGCGCCGGCAAGACGAGCGTCGCCAAGTACTGGGCGGACCACCGGCGGGTCCCCACGGCCCACATCAGCCTCGACGACGTACGCGAATGGGTGCGCTCCGGCTTCGCCGACCCGCAGTCCGGGTGGAACGACCACTCGGAGGCCCAGTACCGCCTGGCCCGCCGCACCTGCGGCTTCGCCGCCCGCAACTTCCTGGCCAACGGCATCTCCTGCATCCTCGACGACGCCGTCTTCCCCGACCGCCCCGTCGTGGGCCTCGGCGGCTGGAAGCGCCACGTCGGCCCCGGCCTTCTCCCCGTCGTCCTCCTCCCCGGCCTCGACATCGTCCTGGAGCGCAACGCCGAACGCGCGGGCAACCGCCGCCTCACCGACGAGGAGGTGGCCCGCATCCACGGCCGGATGGCGGGTTGGTACGGCTCGGGTCTGCCGATCATCGACAACTCACAACTCGACGTACCGGCAACGGCACGGGTCCTGGACGACGTCCTGGCCCGATCGATCGCCAGCCCCCCGAACTGGTAGTCACCGGGAGCCGAACACGGACCCACGAGCCACCCCTCCTCCGAACGGCTCCCTCCCAACCGGCACAAACCAGACGAGCCTCCTACGCTCGTGTCATGTCAGAGGTGTACGCAGCCCGCCGGGCCAGGCTCAGGGACCGCTGCCAAGCAGGCGGCAGCCAATCCGCGCTCGTCTCCCGCCCCGCAAACGTCCGCTACCTCGCGGGCGCCGCCCGCCAGGGCTCCGTGCTGCTCCTCGGCAGGACCGAAGACCAGCTCGTCTGTGTCGGCCCGCCCGAGGACCGCTCCACCGACGGCCGTCTCGACGAGGCGCTGCGGATCCACTCCCTCCCCGGCGCCGGGGGCGACCCCGTGGTGGCCGCGGCCGACCTCGCGGCAGCTCACGGCGACTCCCTCGCCGTGGAGGAACACCACCTCACCGTGACCCGCCACCGTGCCATCCGCTCGGTGGCTCCCCGCCTGCGCCTCACCGACCTCGGCGGAGCCGTCGAGCAGCTCAGGGTCGTCAAGGACGAGGAGGAGATCTCCTGTCTCCGCATCGGCGCCGAGATCGCCGACCAGGCCCTCGGTGAACTGCTGGAGTCCATCCTCGTCGGCCGCACCGAACGCCACCTCGCCCTGGAACTGGAGCGACGGCTGGTCGACCACGGCGCCGACGGCCCCGCCTTCGCGACCTCCGTCGCCACCGGACCGAACTCCGGCCGCCGGGCCCACCGGCCGACGGACCGCCGGGTGGAAGAGGGCGACTTCCTTTCCGTGTGCCTCGGAGCGACGTACCGCGGCTACCGCTGCGAGATCGGCCGCACCTTCGTGATCGGTACGTCCCCCGCGGACTGGCAGATCGAGCTGTACGACCTCGTCTTCGCCGCTCAGCGCGCCGGAAGGGAGTCCCTCGCACCCGGCGCCGCCTACCGGGACGTGGACCGCGCGGCACGTCAGGTGCTGGACTCCGCGGGCTACACACAGGGCCTCGCCCCCCTCACCGGCCACGGTGTCGGGCTCGAAATCGACGAGGACCCGCAGCTGGCCCCCGCAGCCATGGGTAAACTGGACGCTTGCGTGCCGGTCACCGTCGAACCGGGGGTCCACCTCCCGGGCCGGGGCGGAGTCCGGATCGATGACACGCTCGTCGTACGCCCCGAGGCGGACGGCGGACCCGAGCTACTCACCATCACGACCAAGGAGCTGCTCGCGCTCTAGCGAATGAGCTGTGCGCCTGCCCCCGGGGTCGTCCACGTCAGTCCAGGAGATTCCGCAACCGTGGCTTCCACGAACGACCTCAAGAACGGCCTTGTGCTCAAGCTCGAAGGCGGCCAGCTCTGGTCCGTCGTCGAGTTCCAGCACGTCAAGCCCGGCAAGGGCCCGGCCTTCGTGCGCACCAAGCTCAAGAACGTGCTCTCCGGCAAGGTCGTCGACAAGACCTTCAACGCCGGCGTCAAGGTCGAGACGGCCACTGTCGACAAGCGCGACATGCAGTTCTCGTACATGGACGGCGAGTACTTCGTCTTCATGGACATGGAGACGTACGACCAGCTCATGGTGGACCGGAAGGCCGTCGGCGACGCCGCCAACTTCCTCATCGAGGGCTTCATGGCCACCGTCGCGCAGCACGAGGGCGAGGTGCTCTTCGTCGAGCTGCCCGCCGCCGTCGAGCTCGTGATCCAGGAGACCGAGCCCGGCGTCCAGGGCGACCGCTCCACCGGCGGCACCAAGCCCGCGACGCTGGAGACCGGCCACCAGATCCAGGTCCCGCTCTTCATCACCACTGGTGAGAAGATCAAGGTCGACACCCGCACGAGCGACTACCTCGGCCGGGTGAACAGCTAAATTGGCTGCCCGCAACACGGCCCGCAAGCGCGCCTTCCAGATCCTCTTCGAGGGCGACCAGCGCGACGCCGATGTCCTGACGGTCCTCGCGGACTGGATCCGGCTCTCCCGGGACGACACCCGGCAGCCGCCGGTGAGCGAGTACACGATGCAGCTGGTCGAGGGCTATGCGCAGCGCGCACAGCGCATCGACGAGCTGATCGCGCAGTACTCGGTCGGCTGGACGCTCGACCGGATGCCGGTCGTGGACCGCAACATCCTGCGCCTCGGCGCGTACGAGCTGATCTGGATCGACGAGACCCCGGACGCCGTCGTGCTGGACGAGATGGTGCAGCTGGCCAAGGAGTTCTCCACGGACGAGTCGCCCTCGTTCGTCAACGGCCTGCTCGGCCGTCTGAAGGACCTGAAGCCGTCGTTGCGTCGGGATGAGGCGTAAGAGGCACGGATTGGCCGGAGGGCCCGCAGCGGTCTCGCTGCGGGCCCTCCGGCGTCCCTGTCCACGGGAGCGTCGACAGGGACGCAGAAAGCCGCCGGGGTGGCCGGAACCATGAAGGTCCGGCCACCCCGGCGGCACGTTTCTGCTGAAGCGGCTGCGGTCAGCTCTCCTCGACGTGGGAGACCGCGCGGCGCGCGTCCGCGTCCAGGACGCCCCAGCTGATCAGCTGCTCGGTCAGGACCGAGGGCGACTGGTCGTAGATGACGGCGAGTGTGCGCAGGTCGTCCTGGCGGATCGAGAGCACCTTGCCGTTGTAGTCACCGCGCTGCGACTGGATCGTGGCCGCATACCGCTGCAGGGGGCCCGCCTTCTCGGCCGGCACATGGGCCAGCCGCTCCAGGTCCAGGACCAGCTTCGGCGGCGGCTCGGCGGCGCCGCCCGGAGTGGTGCCCGGCAGCAGCTCCTGCACCGGAACGCCGTAGAAATCCGCCAGCTCGGCAAGGCGCTGTACGGTCACGGCACGGTCGCCGCGCTCGTACGAACCGACCACGACCGCCTTCCAGCGGCCCTGGGACTTCTCCTCGACACCGTGGAGGGAAAGGCCCTGCTGGGTGCGGATGGCCCGGAGCTTGGCCCCGAGCTGTTTGGCGTATTCGCTGGACATATAGCTCCCCGGCACTGTGTCGACGCGACTGGTGTGGTTCCACGCCGCGCGGCTGGTAACTCACTGTGAGGTTACGCAGCGTGACTCTTGTGCGTCAAGCCGAATGGTCCACACCGACTCTTCCGTGGTGACGGCATCGGATTACGCCAAGGGGGTGATCTGGGGTGTCCTCCCGGCCTGCTACCGTGGATGGCGCAATTCCGGCGTCCTTTAAGGTCCGTCCCGTGAGGCGGAGAAGGGGGTCCGTTTTCATATGGACAAGCAGCAGAGCACACCGCAGGACGTACCGCAGTCCGATGCCCGGCCCGTTCTCGAAGGCCCTGACATCGCACGGGTGTTGACCCGTATCGCCCACGAGATCGTCGAGCGCGCCAAGGGCGCCGACGACGTGGTGCTCCTCGGCATTCCGACCCGAGGCGTCTTCCTGGCCCAGCGGCTCGGCCGCAAGCTCGAGGAGATCACCGACCGCAAGATCCCGGTCGGTTCGCTCGACATCACCATGTACCGCGACGACCTGCGCATGCATCCGCCGCGTGCGCTGGCCCGCACGGACATCCCCCCAGACGGCATCGACGGCCGTCTGGTCGTCCTCGTCGACGACGTGCTCTTCTCCGGCCGCACCATCCGCGCCGCGCTCGACGCGTTGAACGACATCGGCCGTCCGCGCGCCGTGCAGCTCGCGGTCCTCGTCGACCGGGGCCACCGCGAACTGCCCATCCGCGCCGACTATGTCGGCAAGAACCTCCCCACGTCGCTGCGGGAGACGGTCAAGGTCCTGCTCGCCGAGGAGGACGGTCGCGACACCGTGCTGCTCGGTGTGAAGCCGACCCAGTAGCAAGCATCCGGCGTGCCCCGTGTGCCCCGGCGCACGCCCACTTGCCCGTAATCTCCCGAACTGAACTGCCTTACGGAGCCTGAAAGATGCAGCGTCATCTCATCTCGGCCGCCGACCTCACCCGCGACGACGCCGTCCAGATCCTCGACACCGCCGAGGAGATGGCCAGGGTCGCCGACCGGCCGATCAAAAAACTTCCCACCCTGCGCGGCCGTACCGTCGTGAACCTCTTCTTCGAGGACTCGACGCGGACCCGGATCTCCTTCGAAGCGGCCGAGAAGCGCCTGTCCGCCGATGTCATCAACTTCTCGGCCAAGGGGTCCTCGGTGTCCAAGGGGGAGTCCCTCAAGGACACCGCCCAGACCCTTGAGGCCATGGGCGTCGACGCCGTCGTCATCCGGCACGGCGCCTCCGGAGCGCCCTACCGCCTGGCCAACTCCGACTGGATCGACGCCGCCGTCATCAACGCCGGCGACGGCACCCACCAGCACCCCACCCAGGCCCTGTTGGACGCCTTCACCATGCGGCGGCGCCTGGTCGGGCGGGATGCCGGGATCGGGCAGGACCTCGCCGGCCGGCACATCACGATCGTCGGCGACATCCTGCACAGCCGCGTCGCCCGCTCCAACGTCGATCTGCTGCACACCCTCGGCGCCCAGGTCACGCTCGTCGCCCCGCCCACGCTGGTGCCGGTCGGCATCGAGTCCTGGCCGTGCGAGGTGTCGTACGACCTGGACAGCACGTTGCCCAAGTCCGACGCGGTGATGATGCTGCGCGTCCAGCGCGAGCGGATGACCGCCGCCTTCTTCCCCACCGAGCGCGAATACTCGCGGCGCTACGGCCTCGACGGCGACCGCATGGCGAAGATGCCCGAGCACGCCATCGTGATGCACCCCGGGCCGATGGTCCGCGGCATGGAGATCACCGCCGAGGTCGCCGACTCCGAGCGCTGCACCGCCATCGAGCAGGTCGCAAACGGAGTCTCCATCCGGATGGCCGTTCTGTACCTGCTGCTGGGCGGCAGCGAGCCCGCCGTCAGCCACCCCCGTACCGAGGAGAAGTAAGACAGATGAGCAAGATCCTGATCCGTGGTGCGAAGGTGCTCGGCGGCGAGGCGCAGGACGTGCTGATCGACGGCGGGCAGATCGCCGCCGTCGGCAGCGGTCTGCCGGACGACGGCGCCGAGGTCGTCGAGGCCGCCGGCAAGGTGCTGCTGCCGGGGCTCGTCGACCTGCACACCCATCTGCGTGAGCCCGGGCGCGAGGACTCCGAGACCGTGCTGACCGGCACGCGCGCGGCGGCTTCCGGCGGCTACACGGCCGTGTTCGCCATGGCCAACACCTTTCCCGTCGCCGACACGGCCGGTGTAGTCGAGCAGGTCTACCGGCTCGGCCAGGAGCACGGCTACTGCGATGTACAGCCCATCGGCGCCGTCACGGTCGCCCTGGAGGGCAAGAAGCTCGCCGAGCTGGGCGCGATGCACGAGTCGGCGGCCGGGGTCACCGTCTTCTCCGACGACGGCAAGTGCGTCGACGACGCCGTGATCATGCGGCGGGCACTGGAGTACGTGAAGGCCTTCGGCGGCGTCGTCGCGCAGCACGCGCAGGAGCCGCGGCTGACCGCGGGCGCCGAGATGAACGAGGGCGTCGTCTCCGCCGAGCTCGGTCTCGGCGGCTGGCCGGCGGTGGCCGAAGAATCGATCATCGCCCGGGATGTCCTGCTCGCCGAGCACGTCGGCTCCCGCGTCCACATCTGCCATCTGTCGACCGCCGGGTCCGTCGAGATCATCCGCTGGGCCAAGTCCCGCGGCATCGACGTCACCGCCGAGGTCACCCCGCACCACCTCCTCCTCACCGACGAGCTGGTCCGCACGTACAACCCCGTCTACAAGGTCAACCCGCCGCTGCGCACCGAGCGCGACGTGCTGGCGCTGCGCGAGGCCCTCGCCGACGGCACGATCGACATCGTCGCCACCGACCACGCCCCGCACCCGCACGAGGACAAGGACTGCGAGTGGGCCGCGGCCGCCATGGGCATGGTCGGCCTGGAGACCGCGTTGTCAGTGGTCCAGGAGACGATGGTGGACACCGGGCTCCTCACCTGGGCCGGGGTCGCCGAGCGCATGTCCTTCAAGCCCGCGCGGATCGGGCAGGCAGGTGGGCACGGCCGCCCCGTCTCGGCTGGTGAGCCCGCCAACCTCACGCTCGTCGACACGGAATACCGTGGGTCCGTGGACCCCAAGGGCTTCGCCTCGCGCAGCCGCAACACTCCGTACGAGGGGCGTGAGCTGCCGGGCCGTGTCACGCACACGTGGCTCCGGGGCAAGGCCACGCTCGTCGACGGGAAGCTCACGTGACACCTCTGCATCTGACCTACCTGGCCGCCGGACAGAAGTCGGCGGAGGTGACCGACTGGGCCGCCCGGGTCGGCTGGCTCGTCGGCCTCGCCCTGTTCGTCGCGCTCATCTACTGGCTGATGCGCGAGGGCTGGAAGTGGCGCGGCACCCTCCAGGGCGACCTGCCGGAGCTCCCCACCGCGCCGGACGAGCCGGGTGCGGCGAAACTGGCTGTGTTGTCGATGAGTGGCCGCTACCACGGCTCCACCACCGCCGGGCAGTGGCTCGACCGCATCGTGGCGCACGGCCTCGGCACCCGCAGCCGGGTCGAGCTCACGCTGACGGATGCGGGACTGGACGTCGTCCGCCCAGGCGCGACCGACTTCTTCGTCCCCCTGGCGGCCCTGCGCGAGGCCCGGCTCGACAAGGGCATCGCAGGCAAGGTCCTGACCGAGGGCGGGCTGCTCGTCGTGACGTGGGCGCACGGCGAGCGGCTGCTC
The DNA here is from genome assembly GCF_044593495.1 of Streptomyces sp. NPDC051963. Classification (NCBI taxonomy): domain Bacteria; kingdom Bacillati; phylum Actinomycetota; class Actinomycetes; order Kitasatosporales; family Streptomycetaceae; genus Streptomyces; species Streptomyces sp. NPDC051963. Next base: position 219,246 of record NZ_JBIUCC010000010.1, read on the forward strand.
GACTCCGGGTTCCGTTCCGACCACGCGGCCGAGCACAACGAATGGGTCGCCGCCATCAACTCCATGATCGAAGCAACCAGCACGGAAGGCGCCGAACGATGACGACCTCCATCCAGGGGACCGCCTCTCAGAGGCACCGGGCGGCTCCCGCCGTACTCGTCCTGGAGGACGGCCGTATCTTCCGCGGCCGTGCCTACGGGGCCGTGGGGGTGACCTTCGGCGAGGCCGTGTTCTCCACCGGCATGACCGGCTACCAGGAGACCCTCACCGACCCGTCGTACCACCGCCAGGTCGTCGTGATGACCGCCCCGCACGTCGGCAACACCGGCGTCAACGACGAGGACCCGGAGTCGAAGCAGATCTGGGTCGCGGGCTATGTCGTACGGGACCCCGCGCGCGTGCCCTCCAACTGGCGCTCCCGCCGCTCGCTGGACGAGGAGTTGCGGGGCCAGGGCGTCGTCGGCATCTCCGGCATCGACACGCGCGCGTTGACGCGTCATCTGCGCGAGCGCGGTGCCATGCGCGTCGGCATCTTCTCCGGCAACGCGCTGCCCGACGAGGGCACCATGCTCGCCGAGGTGCGCCAGGCGCCCGAGATGAAGGGCGCCGACCTCTCCGCCGAGGTCGCCACCAAGGAGGCGTACGTCGTCCCGGCGATCGGCGAGAAGCGGTTCACCGTCGCCGCCGTGGACCTCGGCATCAAGGGCATGACCCCGCACCGGATGGCCGAGCGCGGCATCGAGGTGCATGTGCTGCCGGCGACGGCGACCGCCGAGGACGTCTACGCCGTCGACCCGGACGGCGTGTTCTTCTCGAACGGCCCCGGCGACCCGGCCACCGCCGACCACCCGGTCTCCGTCATGCAGGCGGTGCTGGACCGCGGTACGCCGTTGTTCGGCATCTGCTTCGGCAACCAGATCCTGGGGCGCGCGCTCGGCTTCGGCACGTACAAGCTGAAGTACGGCCACCGCGGCATCAACCAGCCGGTGCAGGATCGTACGACCGGCAAGGTCGAGGTCACCGCGCACAACCACGGCTTCGCCGTCGACGCCCCGCTCGACAAGGTGTCCGACACCCCCTACGGCCGCGCCGAGGTCTCCCATGTGTGCCTCAACGACAACGTGGTGGAGGGGCTCCGGCTCCTCGACCGGCCGGCCTTCAGTGTCCAGTACCACCCCGAAGCGGCAGCGGGCCCGCATGACGCCGCCTACCTGTTCGACCGCTTCACGTCTTTGATGAACACAGTCCTGATGGAGGGCCAGCGTGCCTAAGCGCTCCGATATCCAGTCCGTCCTGGTCATCGGCTCCGGTCCGATCGTCATCGGCCAGGCCGCCGAGTTCGACTACTCCGGCACGCAGGCGTGCCGGGTGCTCAAGGCCGAGGGCCTGCGCGTCATCCTCGTCAACTCCAACCCTGCGACGATCATGACCGACCCGGAGATCGCCGACGCCACCTATGTCGAGCCGATCACCCCGGAGTTCGTCGAGAAGATCATCGCGAAGGAGCGGCCGGATGCGCTGCTGCCGACGCTGGGCGGTCAGACGGCGCTCAACACGGCGATCTCGCTGCACGAGAACGGCGCGTTGGAGAAGTACGGCGTCGAACTGATCGGCGCCAACGTCGAGGCGATCCACAAGGGCGAGGACCGCGATCAGTTCAAGCTGGTCGTCGAGGCGGTCAACGCCAAGATCGGGCACGGCGAGTCCGCGCGCTCGGTGATCTGCCACTCCATGGACGACGTCGTCAAGGGCGTCGAGACGCTCGGCGGCTACCCCGTCGTCGTCCGCCCGTCCTTCACCATGGGCGGCGCCGGCTCCGGCTTCGCGCACGACGAGGAGGAGCTGCGTCGTATCGCCGGGCAGGGCCTCACGCTCTCGCCGACCACCGAGGTGCTCCTGGAGGAGTCCATCCTCGGCTGGAAGGAGTACGAGCTGGAGCTGATGCGCGACAAGCACGACAACGTCGTGGTCGTCTGCTCCATCGAGAACTTCGACCCGATGGGCGTGCACACCGGTGACTCGATCACCGTCGCGCCCGCGATGACGCTGACCGACCGCGAGTACCAGCGCCTTCGTGACGTCGGTATCGCGATCATCCGCGAGGTCGGCGTCGACACCGGCGGCTGCAACATCCAGTTCGCGATCGACCCGGTCGACGGCCGCGTCATCGTCATCGAGATGAACCCGCGCGTGTCGCGTTCCTCGGCCCTCGCCTCCAAGGCGACCGGCTTCCCCATCGCCAAGATCGCCGCGAAGCTCGCCGTCGGCTACACCCTCGACGAGATCCCGAACGACATCACCCAGGAGACCCCGGCCTCCTTCGAGCCGACCCTCGACTACGTCGTGGTCAAGGCACCGCGGTTCGCCTTCGAGAAGTTCCCGCAGGCCGACTCCACGCTGACCACCACCATGAAGTCGGTCGGCGAGGCCATGGCCATCGGCCGCAACTTCACCGAGGCGTTCCAGAAGGCGCTGCGTTCGCTGGAGAAGAAGGGCAGCCAGTTCACCTTCGTCGGGGACCCGGGGGACAAGACCGGGCTGCTGCTGGAGGCCGTCCGGCCGACCGACGGCCGGATCAACACGGTCATGCAGGCCATCCGCGCGGGCGCCACGCCCGAGGAGGTCTTCGAGGCCACGAAGATCGACCCCTGGTTCGTCGACCAGCTCTTCCTCATCAAGGAGATCGCCGACGAACTGTCCGGGGCGCCCAAGCTGACCCCGGACCTGCTGGCCGAGGCCAAGCGGCACGGCTTCTCCGACCAGCAGATCGGCGAGATCCGCGGGCTGCGCGAGGACGTCGTCCGCGAGGTGCGGCACGCGCTGGGCATCCGCCCGGTCTACAAGACGGTCGACACCTGCGCCGCCGAGTTCGCGGCCCGCACGCCGTACTTCTACTCCTCGTACGACGAGGAGACGGAGGTCTCTCCGCGCGAGAAGCCCGCGGTGATCATCCTGGGTTCCGGCCCCAACCGCATCGGCCAGGGCATCGAGTTCGACTACTCCTGCGTCCACGCCTCCTTCGCGCTGAGCGACGCGGGCTACGAGACCGTGATGGTCAACTGCAACCCCGAGACCGTCTCCACGGACTACGACACCTCCGACCGCCTGTACTTCGAGCCGCTGACGCTGGAGGACGTGCTGGAGATCGTCCACGCGGAGTCCCTCGCCGGGCCGATCGCCGGTGTCGTGGTCCAGCTGGGCGGCCAGACGCCGCTGGGCCTGGCACAGGCGCTGAAGGACAACGGCGTGCCGGTCGTCGGCACCCCGCCGGAGGCCATCCACGCCGCCGAGGACCGCGGCGCCTTCGGACAGGTCCTGGCCGAGGCGGGCCTGCCGGCCCCCAAGCACGGCACCGCCACCACCTTCGCCGGGGCCAAGGCCATCGCCGACGAGATCGGCTACCCGGTCCTGGTACGGCCGTCGTACGTCCTTGGCGGCCGCGGCATGGAGATCGTGTACGACGAGACCCGGCTGTCGTCCTACATCGCCGAGTCGACCGAGATCAGCCCCTCCCGGCCGGTGCTCGTCGACCGCTTCCTCGACGACGCGATCGAGATCGACGTCGACGCGCTGTACGACGGCCAGGAGCTGTACCTCGGCGGCGTCATGGAGCACATCGAGGAGGCCGGCATCCACTCCGGCGACTCGGCGTGCGCACTGCCGCCGATCACCCTCGGCGGCTTCGACATCAAGCGGCTGCGCGCCTCGACGGAGGCCATCGCCAAGGGAGTCGGCGTCCGCGGACTGATCAACATCCAGTTCGCGATGGCGGGCGACATCCTGTACGTCCTCGAAGCCAACCCGCGTGCCTCGCGCACCGTCCCCTTCACCTCGAAGGCGACCGCGGTGCCGCTGGCGAAGGCCGCCGCCCGGATCTCGCTGGGCGCGACCATCGCCGAACTCCGCACGGAGGGCCTGCTCCCGGCGACCGGCGACGGCGGCGAACTCCCGCTCGACGCGCCGATCTCCGTCAAGGAGGCCGTCATGCCGTGGTCGCGGTTCCGCGACATCCACGGCCGCGGCGTCGACACGATCCTCGGCCCGGAGATGCGCTCCACCGGCGAGGTCATGGGCATCGACTCCGTGTTCGGCACGGCGTACGCCAAGTCGCAGGCCGGCGCGTACGGTCCGCTGCCGACGAAGGGCCGCGCCTTCATCTCGGTCGCCAACCGCGACAAGCGCTCGATGATCTTCCCGGCGCGTGAACTGGTCGCCCACGGCTTCGAGTTGCTCGCCACGTCCGGCACCGCCGAGGTCCTCAAGCGCAACGGCATCCACGCCACCGTCGTACGCAAGCAGTCCGAGGGCACCGGCCCGAACGGCGAGCGGACCATCGTCCAGCTGATCCACGACGGCGAGGTCGACCTCATCGTCAACACCCCGTACGGCACCGGCGGCCGGCTCGACGGCTACGACATCCGTACGGCGGCCGTGGCGCGGTCCGTGCCGTGTCTGACGACGGTCCAGGCGCTCGCCGCAGCCGTCCAGGGCATCGACGCCCTCAACCACGGTGACGTGGGCGTGCGTTCGCTCCAGGAACACGCCGAGCATTTGATCGCAGCCCGCGACTAGCAGCCCTGAGGGGGACATCGGAAACGGTGTCCCCCTCTTCGTGAGGACACCACGTCTTCGTGAGGACACCATGTACAAGCTCTTCTTCAACCTCGTCTTCAAGCGCATGGACCCGGAGCAGGCGCACCATCTCGCCTTCCGCTGGATCCGCCTGGCCGTCCGCATCCCCGTGCTGCGCACCTTCATCGCGGCCACGCTCGCGCCCCGCTACAAGGAGCTGCGCACCGAGGCGTTCGGGCTGCGTATGCACGGCCCCTTCGGGCTCGCCGCAGGCTTCGACAAGAACGCGATCGCCATCGACGGCATGTCGATGCTGGGCTTCGACCATGTCGAGATCGGCACGGTCACCGGGGAGGCGCAGTCGGGCAACCCCAAGAAGCGGCTGTTCCGGCTGGTGCCGGACCGGGCGCTGATCAACCGCATGGGATTCAACAACGAGGGCTCGCTGGCCGTGGCCGCCCGGCTGGCCTCCCGTACGCCCGTCTTCAACACCGTCGTGGGCGTCAACATCGGCAAGACCAAGGTCGTCCCGGAGGCCGACGCCGCCGGGGACTACGTGAAGTCGACCGAGCGTCTCGCGCCCTTCGCCGACTACCTGGTCGTGAACGTCTCCTCGCCGAACACGCCCGGCCTGCGCAATCTCCAGGCCGTGGATCACCTGCGTCCGCTGCTCAGCGCCGTCCGCGAGGCCGCCGACCGTACGGTCACCGACCGCCGGGTCCCGCTCCTGGTGAAGATCGCGCCGGACCTCGCCGACGAGGACGTCGACGCGGTCGCCGACCTGGCCGTCGAGCTCGGACTGGACGGGATCATCGCCACGAACACCACCATCGCGCGCGAGAGCCTCGGTTTGAATTCCGAGCCCTCCCTGGTCGAGGAGGTCGGCGGACTCTCGGGCGCCCCGCTCAAGGCACGCTCCCTGGAGGTGCTGCGCCGCCTCTACGCGCGCGTGGGGGACCGGATCACCCTCGTGGGCGTCGGCGGCATCGAGGACGCCGAGGACGCCTGGCAGCGCATCCTCGCCGGTGCCACCCTCATCCAGGGCTACAGCGCCTTCATCTACGAGGGTCCCTTCTGGGGCCGCGCCCTCCACAAGGGCCTCGCCGCCCGCCTCCGCACCAGCTCGTACGCCACCCTCGCCGACGCGGTCGGCGCCGACGTAAGGAAGGCCGCATGAGCCCGGAACCCTTCGGAGCCCGGCTGCGCCGTGCCATGGACGAGCGCGGCCCGCTGTGCGTCGGCATCGACCCGCACGCGTCCCTGCTCGGCGAGTGGGGCCTGAACGACGACATCGCCGGCCTGGAGCGGTTCAGCCGCACGGTCGTCGAGGCGATGGCCGACCGGGTCGCCGTCCTCAAGCCGCAGAGCGCCTTCTTCGAGCGCTTCGGCTCGCGGGGTGTCGCCGTCCTGGAGAAGTCCGTCGCGGATGCCAGGGCGGCCGGTGCGCTGGTCGTGATGGACGCCAAGCGCGGCGACATCGGCTCGACCATGGCCGCGTACGCCGAGTCGTTCCTGCGGAAGGACGCCCCGCTCTTCTCCGACGCGCTGACCGTGTCGCCGTATCTGGGCTACGGATCGCTCGGTCCGGCCGTCGCGCTGGCCCGTGAGAGCGGCGCGGGCCTCTTCGTGCTGGCGCTCACCTCGAACCCCGAGGGCGGCGAGGTCCAGCACGCCGTCCGCGCCGACGGACGGAACGTCGGAGCGACCATGCTGGCGCACCTGGCCGCCGAGAACGCGGGGGAGGAGCCGATGGGCTCCTTCGGGGCGGTCGTCGGCGCCACGCTCGGCGACCTGTCGTCGTACGACCTCGACATCAACGGTCCGCTCCTCGCGCCCGGGATCGGGGCCCAGGGGGCGACTCCGGCGGACCTCCCCGGAGTCTTCGGCGCGGCGGTGCGCAATGTCGTTCCGAACGTCAGCCGGGGTGTGCTGCGGCACGGGCCCGACGTCGGCGCGCTGCGCGGGGCGGCCGAGCGCTTCGCGGAGGAGATCCGGGCGGCCGTGACCGCCGCATGAGGCGTTCGAACCGGTCGAAGCAGTCCTCCGATGAGTGGCTCGGGACCGACTTGAGTCTGAATACATCCTCAAATCCGGGGCAATATGTCGGAAATGTCCTTCTCTGGAGAGGCTGACCAGGACTTTTCCGCTGTTCTCGCTGACTCTGGCGGACTTGGCCGCTAGTCTCCGAGCAGAGTTAACGGGCAAGCGTGTTGCTCGTGGCTCCCCAGGTGTGGGGCGACTAGGTTCCTCACCGGTCCGTATCCGACAGTTCAACATCCGAGGTGACGTAGGCGTGGCTCTTCCGCCCCTTACCCCTGAACAGCGCGCAGCCGCGCTCGAAAAGGCCGCCGCGGCTCGCCGGGAGCGGGCCGAGGTCAAGAATCGACTCAAGCACTCCGGCGCCTCCCTGCACGAGGTCATCAAGCAGGGCCAGGAGAACGACGTCATCGGCAAGATGAAGGTCTCCGCGCTGCTCGAGTCCCTGCCGGGCGTGGGCAAGGTCCGCGCCAAGCAGATCATGGAGCGACTCGGCATCTCCGAGAGCCGCCGCGTGCGCGGCCTCGGCTCGAACCAGATCGCCTCCCTGGAGCGTGAATTCGGCAGCACCGGCTCCTGAGTCCGGTCATGCGGTCAGGGAGTCCCGGGCATGCCGGGATAGCTGGAATAATCGCTGCATGAGTGAACGTCCGCGGCTGACCGTGCTCTCCGGCCCCTCCGGGGTCGGCAAGAGCACGGTCGTCGCCCATATGCGCAAGGAACACCCCGAGGTCTGGCTCTCGGTGTCGGCGACGACCCGCAGGCCCCGCCCCGGCGAGCGGCATGGAGTCCACTACTTCTTCGTCACCGACGAGGAGATGGACAAGCTGATCGCCAACGGCGAGTTGCTGGAGTGGGCGGAATTCGCCGGCAACCGCTACGGCACGCCGCGCAAGGCCGTGCTGGAGCGTCTGGAGGCGGGCGAGCCCGTCCTGCTGGAGATCGACCTTCAGGGAGCCCGGCAGGTCCGCGAGTCAATGCCGGACGCCCAGCTGGTGTTCCTGGCTCCTCCTTCCTGGGAGGAGCTGGTGCGCAGGCTCACCGGACGTGGCACCGAGCCGCCCGAGGTGATCGAGCGGCGACTGGCGGCCGCGAAGGTCGAGCTGGCGGCCGAGCCGGAGTTCGATGTGACCTTGGTCAACACCTCCGTCGAGGACGTGGCGCGCGAGCTGCTAGCCTTGATGGACGTTGTGTGATCGTTTTCGATCCCATCCCATCTTTCGGAAGGTAGAGCGTGTCCTCTTCCATCACCGCGCCCGAGGGCATCATCAACCCGCCGATCGACGAGTTGCTTGAGGCCACCGACTCGAAGTACAGCCTGGTGATCTACGCGGCCAAGCGTGCCCGCCAGATCAACGCGTACTACTCGCAGCTCGGCGAGGGTCTCCTTGAGTACGTCGGTCCGCTCGTCGACACCCACGTCCACGAGAAGCCGCTCTCGATCGCCCTGCGTGAGATCAACGCGGGTCTGCTGACGTCCGAGGCCGTTGAGGGCCCGGCGCAGTAAGCACTGGCAGTAAGTAATATCTGCAGACCGCAGTAGCTTTTTCCACAGGCCCGGCAGCGCGACTGTCGGGCCTGTGGTGTGTCATGGAGTCGAACGTCGTCGAGTGCGGGGAGGGCCCGGTGGACAAGCCGAAGGTGGTTCTGGGGGTCAGCGGTGGGATCGCCGCCTACAAGGCGTGCGAGCTGCTGCGCAGACTGACCGAGTCCGGGCACGACGTACGCGTGGTGCCGACCGCCTCCGCCCTGCATTTCGTCGGCGCCGCCACCTGGTCCGCGCTCTCCGGCCACCCGGTCTCGACCGAGGTCTGGGACGACGTCCATGAGGTCCCGCACGTCCGTATCGGGCAGCACGCCGATCTGGTGGTCGTCGCCCCGGCGACCGCCGACATGCTGGCCAAGGCGGCCCACGGCCTCGCCGACGACCTGCTCACGAACACGCTGCTCACCGCCCGCTGTCCGGTCGTCTTCGCCCCCGCCATGCACACGGAGATGTGGGAGCACCCGGCCACCCAGGAGAACGTGGCGACACTCCGCCGCCGCGGCGCGGTCGTCATCGAACCGGCCGTCGGCCGTCTCACCGGCGTCGACACCGGCAAGGGCCGGCTGCCCGACCCGGCCGAGATCTTCGAGGTCTGCCGCCGTGTGCTCGCCAGAGGAGTCGCGGAACCCGATCTCGCCGGCAGGCACGTCGTCGTCAGCGCCGGTGGCACCCGCGAACCCCTCGACCCGGTCCGCTTCCTCGGCAACCGCTCCTCCGGCAAGCAGGGCTACGCCCTCGCCCGCACCGCGGCCGCCCGAGGCGCCCGGGTGACGCTGATCGCCGCGAACGCGGCCCTGCCCGATCCGGCGGGCGTCGACATCGTCCCGGTCGGGACGGCCGTGCAGCTGCGGGAGGCGGTGCTGAAGGCGGCCGCGGACGCCGACGCGGTCGTCATGGCCGCAGCGGTCGCGGACTTCCGCCCGGCGACCTACGCGGCCGGAAAGATCAAGAAGAAGGACGGCCAGGAGCCGGACCCCATCACGCTGGTACGGAATCCGGACATCCTCGCGGAGATCTCGGCCGTGCGCGCCCGCCCCGGACAGGTGATCGTCGGCTTCGCCGCGGAGACGGACGACGTCCTGGCCAACGGCCGTACGAAACTGGAACGCAAGGGGTGCGACCTCCTCGTGGTGAACGAGGTGGGGGAGCGCAAGACGTTCGGTGCCGAGGAGAACGAGGCCGTTGTGCTGGGCGCCGACGGCACCGAGACCCCGGTCCCGCACGGACCGAAGGAAGCCCTGGCCGAAACGGTGTGGGATCTGGTGGCCCAGCGGCTGAGCTGAGGGTTCCATTCGTTTCACTGCTCTCTCGCACCTCGTACATTGAGGCGTGGCGCCCCTGGCCAAGGCGGTGCGGCATTGGGCAGAATGCCCGTGCCGCAGGTCACAGTGGATCCGAGAGGCGAGACAAGGGGGCCGATGGCCGAGCGCGACCGATAAACTGTTCTCGGACGGAGCCGGGCGCAGCCCCCGAGCCCGTCCGACCATGATCAGACAGCAGCCGCTGCAACCCCAGGGAGCGTTGTGTCCCGTCGCCTGTTCACCTCGGAGTCTGTGACCGAGGGTCACCCCGACAAGATCGCTGACCAGATCAGCGACACCATTCTCGACGCGCTTCTGCGCGAGGACCCGACCTCCCGGGTCGCCGTCGAGACGCTGATCACGACCGGCCTGGTGCATGTGGCCGGCGAGGTCACCACCAAGACGTACGCGGACATCGCGACGCTCGTCCGCAGCAAGGTTCTCGAGATCGGCTACGACTCCTCGAAGAAGGGCTTCGACGGCGCCTCCTGCGGTGTCTCGGTGTCCATCGGCGCGCAGTCCCCGGACATCGCGCAGGGTGTCGACACGGCGTACGAGAAGCGCGTCGAAGGCGATGAGGACGAGCTCGACAAGCAGGGCGCGGGCGACCAGGGCCTGATGTTCGGCTACGCGACGGACGAGACGCCGACGCTGATGCCGCTGCCGATCTTCCTGGCACACCGTCTGGCGAAGCGCCTGTCCGAGGTCCGCAAGAACGGCACCATCCCGTACCTGCGCCCCGACGGCAAGACCCAGGTCACCATCGAGTACGACGGCGACAAGGCCGTCCGCCTCGACACGGTCGTGGTCTCCTCGCAGCACGCGAGCGACATCGACCTGGAGTCCCTCCTGGCCCCCGACATCCGCGAGTTCGTCGTGGAAGCGGAGCTGAAGGCGCTGCTGGACGAGGGCATCAAGCTCGACACCGAGAACTACCGCCTGCTGGTCAACCCGACCGGCCGCTTCGAGATCGGCGGCCCGATGGGCGACGCCGGCCTCACCGGCCGCAAGATCATCATCGACACCTACGGCGGCATGGCCCGCCACGGCGGCGGTGCCTTCTCCGGCAAGGACCCGTCCAAGGTCGACCGCTCCGCCGCCTACGCCATGCGCTGGGTCGCGAAGAACGTCGTGGCGGCCGGCCTGGCCTCCCGCTGCGAGGTCCAGGTCGCCTACGCGATCGGCAAGGCCGAGCCGGTCGGTCTCTTCGTCGAGACCTTCGGCACCGCCAAGATCGACCACGAGAAGATCGAGAAGGCGATCGACGAGGTCTTCGACCTCCGCCCGGCCGCGATCATCCGCGACCTCGACCTGCTCCGCCCGATCTACGCCCAGACCGCCGCGTACGGCCACTTCGGCCGTGAGCTCCCCGAGTTCACCTGGGAGCGCACGGACCGCGTGGACGCGCTGCGGCAGGCGGCGGGGCTCTAAGTCCCCCGGCTCTCTGCGAGGCCCGGCGCCCTTCGGGGCGCCGGGCCTCGGCGCGTTTCGGGGCCGGTGGACGGCCGCGGGACATGCGGGGGAGTCGGGCGCGTTCGGTTGTCAGTGGCGTTTGGAAGAATGCAAGGGTGAGCAGCGAGGACGGGGCGGGGGCGGGTGGCGGGGAGGGTGCGCCGCCTGAGCAGCTCGCGTTCATTCGGGAGAGTGTGCGCAAGGCGAAGACGCCGCGGGCCAAGCCGCGGACGTGGCGGGGGGCCGCGCTGGCCAAGGAGCTGCCTGTTGCGCGGGTGCTCGTGGACAAGGGGGTGCTGCATCTTGATCGGTACTTCGACTATGCGGTGCCCGAGGAGCTCGACGCCGAGGCACAGCCGGGCGTGCGGGTGCGGGTGCGGTTCGGGGCCGGGCGGAACAGGGTGCGGGACGGGCGGCGTGAGGGCGGCGGGCTGATCGACGGGTTTCTCGTCGAGCGGCGGGCCGAGTCCGACTACTCCGGGCCGCTCGCCGCGCTGGCCCAGGTCGTTTCCCCCGAGCCCGTGCTGAGCGAGGAACTGCTCGGGGTGGCTCGCGCTGTCGCCGACCGGTACGCCGGCAGTCTCGCCGATGTGCTCCAGCTCGCCGTGCCTCCGCGCAGCGCGCGGGCCGAGCAGCGGCCGTCCCCCGAGCCGTTGCCCGCGCCGGGGGCGCCCGAGGCGGGGTCCTGGCGGCGGTACGAGCGGGGGGCCGCGTTTCTGGAGGCACTGGCCTCCGGGGGTGCGCCGCGTGCCGTGTGGAACGCCCTGCCCGGGGCCGACGCGTGGAGCGAGGAGCTGGCCCGGGCTGTCGTGGCGACGCTCGCCTCCGGGCGCGGTGCGCTGGTCGTGGTGCCGGACGGACGGGCGGTCGCGCGGGTCGACGCCGCGTTGACCTCGCTGCTGGGGGAGGGGCGGCATGCGGTGCTCACCGCCGACGCCGGGCCCGAGAAGCGGTATCGGGAGTGGCTGGCCGTCCGGCGGGGGTCCGTGCGAGCCGTCGTGGGGACGCGGGCCGCGATGTTCGCCCCGGTGCCGGACCTCGGGCTCGTCGCCATCTGGGACGACGGCGACGACAGCCACAGCGAGCTGCACGCGCCGCAGCCGCATGCGCGTGAGGTGCTGTTGCTGCGGGCCGCCCAGGACAAGTGCGCCTTCCTGCTGGGCAGCTGGAGCTGCACGGTGGAGGCCGCGCAGCTCGTGGAGAGCGGGTGGGCCGGGCCCCTGGTGGCGGCGCGCGAGCAGGTGCGGGGCGCCGCTCCCCTCGTACGGACCGTGGGGGACGGGGATCTCGCGCGGGACGAGGCCGCGAGAGCCGCGCGGCTGCCCACCCTTGCCTGGCAGGCCGTCAGGGACGCGTTGCGCACCGGGCCGGTGCTGGTGCAGGTGCCGCGGCGGGGGTATGTGCCGCGGATGGCCTGCGCCCAGTGCCGGGCGGCCGCGCGGTGCCGGCATTGTGCCGGGCCGTTGGAGGCGCAGGACGCCGGGGCGCTGCGGTGCGGCTGGTGTGGGCGGGAGGAGGGCGACTGGCACTGCCCGGAGTGCGGGTCGTTCCGGCTGCGGGCACAGGTCGTGGGGGCGCGGCGGACCGCCGAGGAGCTGGGGCGCGCCTTTCCTGCCGTCGCGGTTCGGACGTCAGGGCGTGAGCATGTGCTGGACACCGTGCCCGGGGCTCCCGCGCTGGTCGTGAGCACGCCGGGGGCCGAGCCGGTGGCGGAGGGCGGGTACGCGGCGGCCCTGCTGCTGGACGGCTGGGCCATGCTCGGGCGGCCCGATCTGCGCGCCGGTGAGGACGCGTTGCGGCGGTGGATCGCCGCGGCGGCGCTGGTACGGCCGCAGGGGGACGGCGGCACCGTGGTCGTGGTCGCCGAACCGACGTTGCGGCCCGTGCAGGCGCTGGTGCGGTGGGATCCCGTCGGACATGCGGTGCGGGAGCTGGGCGAGCGGGCCGAGCTGGGGTTTCCGCCGGTGTCGCGGATGGCCGCCGTATCCGGGCCGCGGGAGGCGGTCGCGGTGTTCCTGGAGGCGGTGGAACTGCCGAGGGAGGCTCAGGTGTTGGGGCCCGTGCCGCTGCCCGCCACTGCCGTGGGGCGGCCCCGGCAGGTGGGGGCGCCGCCGCCCGGGGAGCACTGGGAGCGGGCCTTGATCAGGGTGCCGCCGGGGCGGGGGTCTGCGCTGGCGGCCGCGTTGAAGGCCGCGCAGGCCGCGCGGATGGCCAAGGGGAGCGAGGAGGCGGTTCGGATTCGGATCGATCCGCCCGATATCGGGTGAGCGCCGCGCGGATCGGCCGGCGGCAAGTCGTCGCGGTTCGTCGTCGGGTGCGGACGCAGCATGATTCTGCCCTCCCGGATCCTTGCCGGGAGGGCAGTGCGGTGAGTGTCGTCGTCAGCCGTTGCGCGGGCCCGGGAAGGCCGTCGGCCTGACCTCGTCGCGGAGGACCGGGCTGCCGGCCGTCGGCTGGGTGGGCATGGAGCGGGCGGCGGGGACCGTGGGCATCGTGGGGATGCCGGTGTTGACGTTGACCGTGCGGGCCACCGTCGGCTCTGCCGGACGCTCGGCCTCGGCGGCCGCCTGTGTCGTGGCGCGGCGTGATCCGTAACGGCGGTGCACGGCCTGCTTGGTGACGCCGAGCGCGGAGCCCACCGCGTCCCACGAGAAGCCGAGTGAGCGGTCGAAGTCCACGGCGGCCGTGACCAGGGTCTCGACGCTGTCGCGCAGTTCCTGTGCGAGCCGGACCGTCGGGGCGGGGGCGCGTCCGTAGACGACGAAGCCCGTGGAGGGGCCGGAGCGGCGCGGACGGTAGACGTTGCCCAACTGGGCGGTGAGCGTGCGCAGTGCGTCCACCTGCCGGCGGACCCGCTCGATGTCCCGCACCAGCAAGTGCAGGCTGGCCCGAGCCTGGGCGTCGTGGGTTGCGTGGTCGGCCATGAACAAGCCTCTCGAACCGGCGTTGAAAAGGATCGGGCCGCGCGAGGTGCGGCCCGTTGTGGTCAACTCTTTCTTGACCAACGCGGATTCGCTCCGCGGGTCACGCAGTGGGGGCGTATGGGCATATGCGTGCGCCCTTGGCGCCGGGGCGTGCGCTGGCGCGGCGGCCTTCGGCCTTGCGCCGGGGTTGTCCCACCCGCGCACCACCCGTTTCCAGTTGGACAGAGAAGTGGACCTCTCCTGTGGGGGTTCCTCGCCGTTGGCGGCTGACTGTGGCCGGTGGGGAATGACGGGTGGCGGGAGTCGGGTGGCGGTGGCAGCTGGCGGTGGCGGTGGTGTCGGGCGGGCCCAAGGGTGTCCGCCGGCATCGGAACCGTTCCGCTGTGGGCCCAGGGCGCTTCTCCCCGTTCTCCGCCATAGACTGGTGCGTCGCCCGCGCCCAACCCCCGCCCGAGAGGCCCGTACCCAGACATGAAGCTCGTCTTCGCCGGTACCCCCGAGGTCGCCGTTCCCGCACTGGACGCTCTGATCGCCTCCGGGCGGCACGAGGTGGCGGCTGTTGTCACGCGGCCCGATGCGCCGGCCGGGCGTGGGCGCAGGCTGGTCGCGAGTCCGGTGGCCGAGCGGGCGGAGGAGGCCGGGATCGAGGTGCTGAAGCCCGCCAAGCCGCGGGACCCGGCGTTCCTGGAGCGGCTCGCGGAGATCGCCCCGGACTGCTGTCCCGTCGTCGCTTACGGTGCCCTGCTGCCCCGGGTGGCCCTCGACATCCCCGCCCACGGCTGGGTCAATCTGCACTTCTCGCTGCTGCCCGCCTGGCGTGGGGCCGCTCCCGTCCAGCACTCGATCATGAGTGGGGACGAGATCACGGGCGCCTCGACCTTCCTCATCGAGGAGGGGCTCGACTCCGGGCCCGTCTACGGCACGGTGACCGAGACGATCCGGCCCACGGACACCAGCGGCGACCTGCTGACCCGGCTCGCGTTCGCCGGCGCCGGACTGCTCTCCGCGACCATGGACGGTATCGAGGACGGCACCCTGAAGGCCGTACCGCAGCCGTCCGAGGGCATCACCATGGCGCCGAAGATCAGCGTCGAGGACGCTCACGTCGACTGGACGGCGCCCGCTCTGCGGGTCGATCGCGTGGTGCGCGGATGCACCCCGGCCCCCGGCGCCTGGACCGTCTTCCGCGGTGAGCGGCTCAAGCTCATCCAGGTCGCCACCGTGCCCGACCGCGACGAGCTCGCCCCGGGTGCGCTCTCCGTCGGCAAGAACCATGTGTACGTCGGTACGGGCTCGTACGCCGTCGAACTGCTCTGGGTCCAGGCCCAGGGCAAGAAGCCCATGCGGGCCGCCGACTGGGCGCGCGGGGTGCGGGACGCCGACGGCGAGACGCTCGGCGCGTAACACGGCCCCGGCGCCGACGTACGCTGGGAGCACGTCTCTCCCCTTTTCATCCGGAGCACCTTTTTCGTGAGCGAGCAGTCCCGCCGGCCCCGCAAGCCCTACCGCCGGCCGCAGAAAGACCCCGTCCGCATCCTTGCCTTCGAGGCGCTCAGGGCGGTGGACGAGCGGGACGCGTACGCCAACCTCGTCCTGCCGCCGCTGCTCAGGAGGGCGCGGGAGAAGGAGGGACCCGAGAAGTTCGACGGACGGGACGCCGCGCTCGCCACCGAGCTGGTGTACGGGACGCTGCGGCGGCAGGGGACGTACGACGCCGTCATCGCCGCCTGTGTCGACCGGCCGCTCAGGGAAGTCGATCCGCCGGTGCTCGATGTGCTGAGCCTCGGTGTCCATCAGCTGCTCGGGACACGGATTCCCACGCATGCCGCCGTGTCCGCCTCCGTCGAGTTGGCCCGGGTCGTGCTCGGCGACGGGCGGGCCAAGTTCGTGAACGCGGTCCTGAGGAAGGTCGCTCAGGACGATCTCGACGGGTGGATCGCCAAGGTCGCTCCGCCTTACGAGGACGATCCCGAGGAGCATCTCGCCGTAGTGCACTCGCACCCCCGCTGGGTCGTCTCCGCGCTGTGGGACTCCCTCGGTGGCGGGCGCGCCGGGATCGAGGAGCTGCTGGCGGCCGACAACGAGCGGCCCGAGGTCACGCTGGTTGCGCGGCCCGGGCGGGCCACGGCCGAGGAACTGCTCGGCGAGGAGGCCGCGGTGGCGGGGCGCTGGTCGCCGTATGCCGTACGGCTTGCCGAGGGCGGTGAGCCCGGTGCGATCGAGGCGGTGCGGGAGGGACGGGCCGGTGTGCAGGACGAGGGCAGCCAGCTCGTGGCGCTGGCCCTCGCCAACGCCCCCGTCGACGGGCCCGACGATAAGTGGCTCGACGGATGTGCCGGGCCCGGCGGCAAGGCCGCTCTGCTCGCCGCGCTCGCGGCCGAGCGGGGCGCCGCACTGCTGGCCTCCGAGAAGCAGCCCCATCGCGCGGGGCTGGTCGCGAAGGCGCTCGCCGGGAACCCGGGGCCGTACCAGGTCATCGCCGCCGACGGGACCCGGCCGCCGTGGCGGCCCGGCTCCTTCGACCGGGTGCTGATGGACGTGCCGTGCACCGGGCTCGGGGCCCTGCGCCGCCGTCCCGAGGCGCGCTGGCGGCGGCGTCCCGAGGATCTCGACGGGTTCGGTCCGCTCCAGCGCGACCTGCTGCGGAGCGCGCTCGACTCCGTGCGGGTCGGCGGGGTCGTCGGCTACGCCACCTGTTCTCCGCACCTCGCGGAGACCCGGGCCGTCGTCGACGACGTGCTCAAGCAGCATCCGCACGCCGAACTCCTCGACGCCCGTCCGCTGCTGCCCGGCGTACCGGATCTCGGCGAGGGTCCCGACGTACAGCTGTGGCCGCATGTGCACGGGACCGACGCGATGTATCTGGCGCTCATCCGCCGGACCGCGTGACGCTTCCTGTGGGTTCGGGCGCCGAAGCCGATCCGTCCTCCTTCGCCATGCGGTGCGGCCACCAGACCTTCGGGCCGACGTCCAGGAACAGGGATGTCACCAGGACCGAGCGGACGAGGAAGGTGTCCAGGAGGATGCCGAGCGCGACCGTGAAGCCGATCTCGGCGAAGGCCACCATCGGCAGGGTGCCCAGGGCGGCGAACGTGCCGGCCAGGACCAGGCCGGCGGAGGTGATGACCGCGCCGGTCGCGGCCAGGCCGGTGATCACGCCCGGGCGGGTGCCCTGACGGCCCGCCTCCTCGCGGATACGGGTGGTCAGGAAGATGTTGTAGTCGATGCCCAGGGCCACCAGGAACACGAAGACGAACAGTGGGAAGTCCGTCGACTCGCCCGCGTAGTCGAAGACGTACCGGAAGGCCAGAGCGCTGATGCCGAGTGCCGCCGCGAACGACAGGATCACCGTCCCGATCAGCAGCAGCGGGGCGATCAGGGCGCGGAGCAGGGCACAGAGGATCAGCAGTACGACCACCAGTACCAGCGGGATGATCAGGATGTTGTCGTGCGTGGTCGCCTTGTCCATGTCCAGCAGGGCCGCCGTACCGCCGCCCACCTGGGCGTCGGCGTCCGGCACCGCGTGCACGGCGTCGCGGACCCGTTCGACCGTCTGCTTCGCGGCCTCGCTGTCGGCCGGGTCGGTCATGGTGGCCTCGAAGAGGACCTTGCCCTCGAAGGACGGTTTGGTGCCCGGTGGCAGGCCCAGCGACTCGGGGACGACGCCCCGGGTGTCCGCGACCGCCCGGCCGACCTGCTGGGCCTGCGCCTGGTTGCTGACGATGACCAGCGGATCTCCGGTGCCCGCCGGGAAGTAGCGCTCCGAGACCTCCTGGCCGGTGATCGAGTCCGGTTTGCCGGTGAAGGCGTCCGCGTTGCTGATGCCCTCCGCGCGGAGCTGGATCAGACCGAGCGAGCAGATCGCTAGGGCGATCGCCGTGACCGCCCAGACCATGCGCGGGGTACGGGCCATACGGCGGCCCATGCGAGCCCACATGCCCCGCTCGGTCGGGTCGGCCGAGCCGAAGTGCGGGATCACCGGCCAGAAGATCCAGCGGCCGAAGATCACCAGCAGGGCCGGGAACAGCGTCATCATCGCCACCAGCGCGACGGCGACGCCGATCGCCGCGACCGGGCCGAGGCCCCGGGTCGAGTTCATCTCGGCGGCCAGCAGCACCAGCATGCTCAGCACGACCGTGGCGCCGGAGGCGATCACCGCGGGTCCGGCCCGGTGCAGGGCAAGGGCCATCGCCTCGTGCCGGTCCTCGTGACGGCGGAGCTCTTCCCGGTAGCGGGCGACCAGGAGCAGGGCATAGTCCGTCCCCGCGCCGAAGACGAGCACGGTGAGGATGCCGGCGCTCTGGCCGTTGACGGTCAGGCCCGCGTGCTCGGCGAAGAAGTAGACCACGGCCTGGGCGGTGAAGAGGGCGGCGATCACCGAGAGCAGCGGGACCAGGATGAGCGTCGGACTGCGATACGTCAGCAGCAGCATGACGATGACGACGGCCATCGCGGACAGCAGCAGCGTCGAGTCGATGCCCTCGAAGGCCTCGGAGAAGTCCGCGGAGGTGCCGCCCGGGCCCGTGATGTGCACGGCGAGCCCGCCGCCGCCCTTCCCGACGTCGTCCCGGATCGAGTCGACGGCCGGCGCGATGCGCTCCCAGCCCTTCTCGTCCATGGTGATCGGGACGTAGATCTGGGCGGCCCTCGGGTCCGTCTGCCGGTCGAAGGTCGGGCCCCGGGTCTCATCGCCCCGGATGCCGTGGTCGGTCAGCTGCTTGAGCTGCTGCACGTCCTCGTTGATCTGCGCCCGGTCCTGTGCGGTCAGGCCGCTCTCGCGGGCGTAGATGACGATCGCCGGGATCTGCTCGGGCCTGAAGTCCTCGGAGATCTCCAGGACTTGGGTCGATTCGGCGGACCCGGGCAGCCAGGAGGCCGCGTCGTTGTCCTGGGCGTCGGTGAGCTTCTGCGCAAAGGGCGCCGTCAGGAAGAGCGCCGCCAGCCACAGCACCAGCACGACCCATTTCGCGCGGCGTCCGCACACCAGGTGCGCGATGCCCTTGCTGCTCGTCCTGGTCTCGTCGGTCTCGGATCCGGTCCCCGTCATGGCCACCCCCGTAGCCGCCCGTGGAGCCTGTGGGCCGCCCAGCATGGCACGCGCGGCCCTCGCACAACATCCGATGAACGTCTTAGGTCCGTACCGGGGCGAACATTCGTGCCCGGACATGGCAGTCTTGGCCTATGGCCGTGCAGATCAACCCCAGCATCCTGTCCGCCGACTTCGCCCGGCTCGCCGAAGAGGCGAAGGCGGTCGAAGGGGCCGACTGGCTCCACGTCGACGTCATGGACAACCATTTCGTCCCGAACCTCACGCTCGGCGTGCCGGTCGTAGAGTCCCTGGCCCGTGCGACGGACACCCCGCTGGACTGCCATCTGATGATCGAGGCCCCCGATCGGTGGGCGCCTCAGTACGTCGAAGCGGGTGCCGGCTCCGTCACGTTCCATGTCGAGGCGGCCTCCGCTCCGGTGCGGCTGGCCCGGGAGATCCGGGCCAAGGGTGCCCGTGCCTCCATGGCGCTCAAGCCGGCGACGCCCATCGAGCCGTACGAGGATCTGCTCCCCGAACTCGACATGCTGCTGATCATGACGGTCGAGCCGGGCTTCGGTGGCCAGGCGTTCCTGGACATCATGCTCCCGAAGATTCGCCGCACCCGCGAGTTGATCAGCAAGCACGGCCTTGAGCTGTGGCTCCAGGTCGACGGCGGAGTCTCGGCGACGACGATCGAGCGCTGCGCGGAGGCCGGCGCCGATGTCTTCGTGGCCGGTTCGGCGGTGTACTCGGCCGATGATCCGGCCGAGGCGGTACGTGCACTACGCACCCAAGCCGAGGCGGTGACAGCCCGTGCGTCGTGGGCGTGCGACCACTGAGCCAAGGGAACGTGAACGGCGCCCATCAGGGCGGATCAAGTACGCCGGATCTGCAAGGATGAACGGCGAATCCAGAGTGTGAACAGCAGTGAGGAGAGCGCCGTGTCGGCAATGTCGGCGGGCCGGTCAGCCATGCGGATGGGACCCGCAGAGCTGGTGCAGGCGGCGGCCATGGCCCGCCGCTTCTACCTCGAGGGCAAGTCCAAGATCCAGATCGCCGAGGAGTTCGGCGTCAGCCGCTTCAAGGTGGCCCGGGTTTTGGAGACCGCCCTCGAACGGGATCTCGTACGCATCGAGATCCGTGTCCCGGCAGAACTGGACGCCGACCGCTCCGACGCGCTGCGCGCCCGCTACGGCCTCAGGCATGCCGTCGTGGTCGAGTCCCCGGCCGAGCCCGAGGATTCGCCCGACCCCGAGAACCTCGGTGAAGTGGCCGCCGACCTGCTCGGCGAACTCGTCAACGAAGGCGATGTCCTCGGCCTTGCCTGGGGCCGCTCCACCATCCACATGGCCGCGGCCCTCGACCGGCTGCCGCCGTGCACGGTGGTGCAGTTGACGGGCGTGTACGACGCCGGGACCGCAGAGCGCGGTTCGGTGGAGGCCGTGCGGCGGGCCGCCCAGGTGTCCGGCGGCGACGCCCACCCCATCTACGCGCCGATGCTGCTGCCGGACGCGGCCACCGCGGCGGCGCTGCGCAACCAGACCGGGATCGCCCGCGCCTTCGAGTACTTCGACAAGGTCACCGTCGCCTGTGTCTCCATCGGCTCCTGGGAGCCGGGCATCTCGACGGTGTACGACATGCTCAGCGACGAGGAGCGGGCGCACTACTCGTCCCTCGGTGTCGCCGCCGAGACGTCCGCGCACCTCTTCGACGCCGAGGGCCGCCGGGTCGGACGGGACCTGGGCGAGCGGTGCATCACCGTCAAGGCCGACCAGCTCCGCCGTATCCCCGAGGTCGTGGCGATCGCGGGCGGACAGCGGAAGGCGGCCGCGATCGACGCGGTGCTGCGGTCGGGGCTCGTCACCAGCCTGGTGACGGACACCTCCGCGGCCGACTATCTGCTGACGACGGGACCGACGCCGCGGCCCGCCCTCAACAGGGCCGACCCGGACGGCCCCTGACGGTCTTTCAGGGGAGCTTGTGAAGGGACGGACCGCGGCGGCCTGCCGCCGCGGTCCGTCCCTCGCTGCTTCTGCGCCACCTGCGCATCGATCAGTTCTGAAGAAGCCGATGCCGCCGCGGGCTTCCTGGCATGAGGGTGTCCCAGCCGATCGCGCAGAAGGATCCCCGCCATGGAGAACGCACAGAAGTCCGGCAAGAGCACGACCGGCACGTCGTACGACGGCTTCACGGACGACGAGCGGGCCGCGATGAAGGAGCACGCCCAGGAGCTCAAGGCCGTGCGCGGCGGGAAGCGCAAGACCAAGGCCGACGCGGAAGCCGCCGTACTCGAGAAGATCGCCGAGATGCCGGAAGAGGACCGCGTCATCGCCGAGCGGCTGCACGCCATCGTCAAGGAGAGCGCCCCCGAGCTGATGCCGAAGCTCTGGTACGGAATGCCGGCGTACGCCAAGGACGGCAAGGTCGTCTGCTTCGTGCAGGCCGCGGCCAAGTTCAAGTCCCGTTACCTGACGCTCGGCTTCAATGACTCGGCGACGCTCGACGACGGCAGCATGTGGCCGACCGCCTTCGCCGTGCGGGAGCTGACGCCCGCGCACGAGAAGACGATCGCCGCGCTCGTGAAGAAGGCGGTGGGCTGAGGCCCGGACGGTCAGCGTGACTGGAGCGCGTCCAGGGCGACCGCGTGGGCGAGCATCAGTCGCCGGTCGCGCCGGTCGTCCTCGATCCGGACGACGTAGTGGTCACGGAAGCGGGTCTTCTTCTCGAAGGACCCCACGTTCCGGCCGTCCGCGTCGACGAAGTCGAAGTGGTACTTCCAGATGAAGGGCAGGTCGCCGACGAACGGCAGCAGCCCCCACACCCGCCGGAAGAGGGCCAGCGCGGCGTTGCGTTCCTGAATGGTGAGAGCCGGGAGTCCCGGCTGGTCGAGCGTCCATGTCGAGCGCAGCAGCGACTTCCCGAACTTCTTGCCGAACACGCCGATCGGCTGCCCGCCGCCGGTGACGTCATAGGCGCTGGCGAGATCGACGACCTTGCGGGCCTTGAAGGCGGCGAAGACGGATTGCCGGGACTCGTCGGTGTAGAGGGTGACTTCTTCCTTGAACTTCATGCGCTTCTGCTCGACGAAGGCGACCTTCGCGCCCGGCCCGCCCTTGCCGTCGTCGGTGAAGATCTCGTAGCGGTTGACCATCATGGTCACCCGCTGGTGGATGTGGAACTGCCGCTGGGACTGCACTGCGCCGACGTCCATGGACTTCCCTTCCCGCGTTGGCGCTCGGCAGCGTACAGGGCGGGGTTGTGGAGGCGGAGGGTGCCCTGCGGTCGCCGGGAACGGTGGATCGTCGGCGGGTGGGATGGCAAGATCTGGCACACCGATGATCACCAATGATCACTACGAATCGTTCCGGGCGGAGCTGAGATGACAGAGCTGGTGGTCACGCTGGACCTCGACGGGGTCACGGACAAGGCGGGCCTGATGGACCGCTGCGCCCGTGCGCTGGAGCTGCCCGACTGGTTCGGCCGCAACTGGGACGCGCTGGCCGACTCCCTGTCCGACCACACCGTGTGGCCCGAGGGCGCCGTGGAACAGGGGCTGCTGATCGTCGTACGGAACTGGCAGCCGTACGCCGGGGCGCAGCCGAAGGAGTGGGGGATCGCCCGGGACGTGTTCTCGCAGGCGGCGGACCACACCTCGGCGCTGACCGTGGCGCTCGCGCTGGGTGGCTCCTCCTGACCGGTCTGGGCCACGTTCGTCCGGCCGGACCGGAGGCCGCCTCCATCTGAGGTGGGCCGCCCTCCTGCGAGGTAGGGCGTCCTCCTGCGAGGCAGAGCGGCCTCCCCATTGACTTGTCATGTCCTTGACGTCGATGTCCGGCCCGCTTGGAGTGACGCATCGTCGGCGCCCCCATCACCGGGGTCGCCCTGCGCCACATCGTGATGCCGGGGAGCACGGCACCCGCGACCACACTGAGCCAAGTGAACCTCACCAGCCTCTCGGATTACGGCGGCCTCACCATCACGCCGTAGCCGTCCCTGGACTCAGACCGCCAGCGGGGTCGCTCCCCAGGGTTCGGCCCAGTCGTAGACGAGGGTCTCGGCACCGGCCCGCCAGCGGCGAGGAGCGGTGGTGGACAGCCAGTCGAGGGGTTCGACGCCACCGGGCGTTCCGCCGTTCAGAGCATGTCTGATGGCCGCGGAGAGGTCGGTGTCCGTGCGGTCCGTGCGGGCGGCGGGGTCCACCGAGACGAACAGGGCGGTACCGGAGCGCGAAACCAGGTCCAGGAACTGCCGGTTGAGATTCCAGTCCGTCTGCGGAGTGCAGGGCACGCAGTCCGCGTCCACGGTGAAGAACCTGTTGTGCTGGGCCAGTCGGAACGCCAGGGTGTTCACGCCCATGCGCCGGGTCCGCTCCCAGCTGCGGCCCGAGGTGTCGTCGCCGGACCGCTGGACCCGCACCAGCCCCGCGGACAGATGACCGACCGTATTGCATCCGATCACCACCGTGTCCCCGGCGGCCTCCGCGATCGTGCGGTACAGCCGGACCAGGATCTCGGCGCTTGTGACGGACCGGTCGGCCAACGACCAGCCCGGCGAGGCGAGTTCGGCCGGGGAGTCGGCGGCGAACCGGCCGAACACGTCGTACGTCGAGAAGTCGTGCTTGATCAGTTCGTACCCCCACCGCCGGAACCTGGTCACGTCCTCGGCGACCGTCTCCAATGCCACGTCCAGGGAAGGGTCGAGAGGGAAACCGGTGTCCCTCAGCACGCCGGGCCGGACAGCCGCGGTCTCGGTCCGGGAGAGCAGCGGCCGGAACCACAGGCCCGGCCGGGCGCCGGTCTGCGTGATCCGAGCCGCCATGTCCGCCATGCCGTCGAACACGCCCGGCAGTCCGGTGTCCCAGGGCCCGCCGGGCGCCGATCCGCCGCCTTCGGTCCAACCGTCGTCGATCACGCAGTACGGGCGGACGGGGTGCCCGTCGGCGTACTCCACGACCGTCCGGGCGTCACGCAGAACCGCGTCGGGGCCGAAGCCACGTCCGTAGGCGTAGTACCAGTTGTTGCTGCCGACGACGGGGTCGGGGGAGGGCAGCGGGTCCGGACTCATGGCGGTGCAGAGGGTCTCGTGTGCGGCGAACGGTGTCGGGGCCGTGGCGGTCACCACCGTGGCCACGTCCAACTCGCGTTCGCCCGGCAGGACCGGCAGGCCGCCGCTGCGGACATCCGCCCAGAGGGCGATGCCGCTCTCGTCGACCGTCCAGGAGCACAGAGCGCCGGCTCCGGTCCGCACACCCCACCCGGTCGTCGGTTCCCCGGATGCGCCGGTGATCAGGGCGTACCAGGGCAGAGCGCGCTCCGGCTGGAGAGTGCGCCACTGAAGGTCGCCGTAGCCGCGTTCCCAGGCATCTCCCAGGATCCGTGCGTCATCGGGTGTGCGATGCCTCCAGCGCAGCACGATCCGTGACAGGCCCTCGGCGCCTGCGCGGGCGCACACGCGCAGACCGTCGGCCGTCCGCTCGGCGGTGACCCGGGTGCCGCGTACCGTCCAGGCGCCTTCGGTGGTCGAAGTCGCCGGGTGCGGACGGGTGTCGTCGGTCATGACGTGGACGGCGTCGGGCAGGTGCGGCACGGCGGACTCCTCGGGGTGGGGACGGCGACGGTGCCGGTCAGGCGGGCCCGCTGTTCGCGATCGGCGCGGCGGGCAGTGTCCGCGGGTGTACGGGAAACAGGTCCCGCACGCCGCTCCCGCACAGATCGAGGGCGAGTTCGCAGAACATGGCGTTGGCCCAGCCGAACCAGTCCCGGGTGTAGCGGCCGGGGTCGTCGACATGGAAGCTCTCGTGCATCAGGCCGGTGCCGGCGGTGGTGGCCGCCAGTGTCTGAAGGGCCTCTGCCGCGGCGTTCTCGTCGCCGGTCAGACCGGCGGTGGCGATCGCCAGCGGCCAGACGTGACCGTCCGGAGTGTGCGTGCTGCCGATGGATGCGGCGTGACGGCCGCTGAAGAACGACGGGTTGGACGGGGAGAGCACCAGATTCCGGGTCGCTTGATAGAGCGGGTCCTCCGGTGTGCACCAGCCGCTCAGGGGAAGGCTCAGCAGGCTGGGCTGGTTGGCGTCGTCGCCGAGCAGCACCGCGCCGAGGCCGTCCACCTCGTAGGCGAGGACGGAGGCACCGCCGGCCTTGACCACCGCGTTGGCCAGGATTCCGGCGTCGATCTCGTCGGCCAACCGCCGTGACTCCTGGGCGAGTTCCGGATCGCGGAGGGCGGACGAGGCCAGCTCGGCCAGCCCGTGCAGGGTCGTGGACGCCAGCGCGTTGGCCGGGACGAGATAGCCGTGCCGGCAAGGATCGTCGCTCGGCCGGAAGCCCGACCACGTCATGCCGTTCCGCCGGACGCTGGCTCCCCGGCCGCCCTGGGGAAGGCTGTCCCCGGCGAAGGGGCCGGACGGCCGGATGAACCAGTAGGGAGAGTGGGTGTGGGACTGCTCGGCCCACCAGATCCGTACGATCGTCCAGGCGGCGCGGTGAAAGGCGTCGTCGAGATGGTCCTCACGACCGCTCGCCCGCCGGATCGCGTACGCCAGCTGCAACGGCGCGCAGAGGGAGTCGAGTTCGTACTTGCGCTCCCACACCCAGTCGCCCGGTGCGGGCCGGTCGCCGGGCTCGCCGTGCGCGCCCGTGGGGCCGTCGTTGAAGGCGTTGGCGTACGGGTCCAGCAGGACGCAGCGGATCTGGCGACGCGAGACGCCGGCCAGCACGTCGCCGACCGCCGGGTCCTTGGCCAGGGCGAGGTAGGGGCGGACCTGGGCCGTGCTGTCCCGCAGCCACATCGCCGGGATGTCCCCGGTCCTGACGAAGACTTCCGGGACTTGCGACGACGGTCCCGTCGGATCGGTGCCCCAACTCATCGACGTCGTCCATGTGTTGGTCAGGCAACTCTCGACGATGTCCGCTGCCGGGCTGCCCCGCAACTCGGAGGCCAGCCCTCGTCCGAGCGTCCTCAACGACTCCGGAACTGCCCACACTGTGCCGGACGTTGATCCGGGAAACGTTACCATCGCGCCTCTTGACTCCCTCATATGGCGTGCGCCACCGTGTGATCAACAGGGAATGGAAACGTTACCTTGAAGGAGCTGGAGACCACCAGACGGTCGGGTCCGCCCCGGTCTGCGTCCTCGCCAACTCCTCGTGGGAGAAGAGGAGAAGGTGAACGCGTGTGACAGCCACTCCGGACGGGCAGCTGCACCCACCCCCGCGTCCGTCACCGCGCCGCCCCTGGCGCCGGCGCGGGAAACTCGGGTCGGACACCCGGGCCGCGTACGCGTTCATGGCGCCGGCGATCGTCGGCTTCACGGTCTTCGTCGTCTACCCGCTGATCCGCTCGGCCTACTTCGCGCTGACGCGCTACAACGGCCTGACCGCCCCGACCTTCGTCGGCCTCGACAACTTCCGCCGGATGTTCACCACCGACCCGTCGTTCTGGCCGTCGGTGCGCGCCACCCTGCTGCTGGTCGTCCTGTACGTGCCGCTGTCGCTGGCCATCGGGCTGGCGCTGGCGGTGTTCTGCAACCGGCGTATGCGGGGCGTGCGTGTCCTGCGCACCCTGGTCTACCTGCCGGTGGTGCTGCCGGTGGTCGCCACGATCACCCTCTGGAAGTTCGTCTTCAACCCTCAAGTCGGCCTGGCCAACCAGGTGCTGACGTGGCTTCACCTCCCGACCAGCGAGTGGCTGTCGGGTTCGGGCTCGGCGATGCCGTCGATCGTGATCGTCATGCTGTGGAGCGTCGGCTCCACGATGATCATCTTCCTCGCCGCGCTCCAGGCGGTGCCCACCGAGCTCTATGAGGCGGCCCGCATCGACGGCGCGGGCTCCGGGACCGTGTTCTTCCGGATCACCCTGCCGCTGATCAGCCCGATCATGGTGTTGCAGGTCGTGCTCCAACTGGTCACCGCACTGCAGACCTTCAACCAGCCGAAGATCCTCTCGCCGGACGGCCTCGGCGGACCCGGCTTCAGCACCAGGGTCCTGATGCTGTCGATCTACAACAACGGCTTCCCCACGCTCGGCCGGGTCGCCGACTTCGGCTACGCCTCCGCCCAGGTGTGGGTGCTCTTCCTGGTCATCGTCGTCGTGATCGCCGCCACCGCCCGCTTCTCATCGATTTGGACCTACAGTGACCACGCCTCCTGATGTCGCGACGGCGTCGGAGCAGGCGCCGTCCCCGCGACCGACACCCGCCGTGAACGTGCCCCGGCCGCCCCGGAAGGCCGTACGCACCGCGTCCTGGTACGCCGTCGCGCTGCTGATCTCCTCGGTGATGGTCCTGCCCATCCTGTGGATGCTCACCATCGCCCTGAAGGGCAGCTCGGCGGTCTTCCAGGTCCCGCCCCGGCTGCTGCCCGACGAGTTCCACTTCGAGAACTTCATCGACGGGCCGAAGGCGATCCACTTCCCCCGCCTGCTGCTCAACTCCCTTGTCATCACCGGCCTGTCGGTGCTCGGCGGGGTCATGACCTCGATGATGACGGGATACGCCCTGGCCCGGCTCCGCTTCCCGGGCCGCAGGCTCTGGTTCTACGTCTTCGTCGGCAGCATGATGCTGCCCCCGGTGGTCGGCATCATCCCGCTGTTCCAGCTCTTCAAGGACATCGGCTGGTACGACACCTGGCTGCCGCTGATCGTGCCGGCCTTCCTCGGCGGGAATCCGCTGTTCATCTTCCTCGCCCGGCAGTACTTCCTCTCGGTGCCGCACTCCATCGACGAGGCCGCCAAGGTGGACGGCGCCGGACACATCCGGATCTTCTTCAGCGTCATGCTGCCCATCACCCGGCCGGCCTGGATCACCATGGCCATCCTGGCCTTCCAGTTCTCGTGGAACGACTACCTCAACCCGCTGATCTACCTGTACTCGTCCGAGAAGTGGCCGCTGAGCGTCGGCATGGCCTCGTTCGTCTCCCAGTTCGCCGGCCAGACCCCGGACTGGAACCTCTACATGGCCGCCAACCTGCTCTACATGCTCCCCCCACTGGCCGTGTTCTTCGTGGCCCAGCGCTACTTCATCCAAGGCCTGAGCGCACTGGGCACCGTCAACCAGCGCTGACCCGTACCGAGGTCGGCCGACCCGAACCACGTACCCGGAGGCCATGTTGAAACGAACAGTGCACGTCGCCGGAGCCCTGCTGGTGGCAGGCGGACTGCTGGCCACGTCCGCCTGTGGCGGCTCCTCGGGGAAGGAGTCCGGCGGGAAGACCACGGTCACCGTGATGACCTGGGAGTCGAACGCGACCAACAAGCTCATCGACCAGGCCCTGGCCGGTTTCCACGACCCCGACATCACGGTCAAGCGCATCGACACCCCCAACGGCAACTACGGGGACAAGCTCGCCTCCCTCACCCAGGCCAAGAAGCTGCCCGATCTGTTCTGGTGCGGCAACGACACCGAACTCCAGTACACCGGCCAGGGCCTGCTCACCGACTGGTCCGAAAAGCTGTCGGGCTCCGGTGACTTCACCGCCGGCAGTTTCGACCCCACCGCCATGAAGAACTGGAAGACCGCCGACGGAAGGATCGGCGGCGTCCCCTCCCTGATGAACACCTACGGCATCTGGTACGACATCGACGCCTTCAAGGCCGCCGGAGTAGCCTTGCCGGCCGCCGGCTGGACCTGGGACGAGATGTACGCGGCCGCCGAGAAACTGCACCAGAAGGGCGCCAAGTACGGCCTCGTCGCCGACGCCATGACCGCTCTGGACGCGCCCTTCAGCCTCAGCCTCTACTCCCTGTCGGCCGGCGGCGCGCCCTTCGCCGACAGCGTCCACCAGCCCACCGAGGTGACCGCGGACGCGACCTACACCGAGGGCGTCGGCAAGCTCGTGGCGGGCATCAAGAGCGGTGCCGTGGCCCCTCCCGGCTACGACATCTCCAGCCAGCAGTCGCTGTTCGCCGCGGGGGAGATCCCGATGCTGTGGAGCGGTCAGTGGCTGGCCGCCGGATTCCTCACCGACAAGCCGAAGATCAAGTACGGCTTCGCGCCCCTGCCCCAGGTCGACAAGGCGGCCACCCTGTACGACGCGGTGGGCATCTGCACCCCGTCGTACACCCAGAACGCGGACGCCACCTTCAAGGTCCTCTCATACCTCAACTCCACGGTGTGGACCAAGGTCCTCCCGGACTCGCCCGTGGCCGTGCCCGCCTACACCGGCGCCCAGCAGGCCTACTACGACGCCCTGGACAAGGCCGGGTTGACGACCGTGGCGTCCACCGTCAAGGCGGACCTGGACGCCTCGCTGACCATGGGCGTGCGCTTCACCACACCCTGGGCCAGCCAGTCCAACGACGTGATCACGGCGTACTGGCCGGACATCCTCCAGGGCAAGAAGCCGCTGTCCGATCTGAAGACCATGACGGACAAGATCAACGATGTGATCAAGAGCAACGGCTAGGACGGTCCGCAGGCTCGAACGGTGCGCACGCGCAGCCCCGGTCAACCCGTGAATCCGCCCTGTCGACCGGGGCACGCGTGGGGACCTTGAAACGTATCCTGAGGGCGATCACCCGGCCGCCCGGCGAAGAAAGTTGGTCTCGGCACCACGTGAGCAGTCGTTCCCCGCAGCGCCAGAACACCAGGCCGACGATGCGCGATGTCGCAGAGCGGGCCGGAGTCGCCGTCGTCACCGTGTCGCGCGTCGTCAACGGCATCGGAACCGTCCGTGAGGAGACGGCCGAGCGGGTCAACGCCGCCATCAACGCCATCGGGTACCAGCGCAACGAGATCGCGCGGTCGCTCCGCCCCGGCCAGACCTCCATGACCGTCGGACTGCTGCTCGGCGATCTGACCAACCCGTTCTACGCGTCCCTGGCCAAGGCGGCCGTCGACGTGGCCAACCGGGCCGGGTACGCGGTGGTCCTCAGCACCGCCGACGAGGACCCGGAGGTCGAGCGCCGTGCGGTGGGCGAGCTCATCGGACGGCGGGTGGCCGGGCTCATCATCGTGCCCGACCAGGGTGACCACGCCTTTCTCGACGAGGTCAACGCCCACGACCAGGTGCCCATCGTCTTCGTCGACCGGCCCGCCACCGGCGCCGAGGCGGACGTCGTCGTGGTGGACAACGAAGGCGGGGGAGCGGCGGCGACCCAGCACCTCATCGACCACGGCCACCGCAGGATCGCGATCCTCGTCGCGCCCTCGTACTACACCACCGGTCGCCGGCTGCGCGGCTACCGCAAGGCCCTGCGGCGCAGCGGCATCCCCGTCGACGAAGACCTGGTCGTCACCCTGCGGCGCGGCACCACGGACGACGCCTCAGCCGCCACCCACGCCCTGCTGACGTCGGAGCGACCTCCAACGGCGATCTTCTCGACCACGGGCTTCCTCACCGAGGGCGTCCTGCGGGCGAGCCAGCGACTGGGGGCGCCCGTCGCGGTGGTGGGGTTCGACGACTTCAAGCTGGCCGACATGCTCCCGACCCCGGTCACGGTGGTGACCTCCGACACCGAGGAACTCGGCCGCCGGGCCGCGCATCTGCTCATCGACCGCATCGACGGCGAGGCTGCCCCGTACCGCAGGACCGTGCTGCCGGTACGGCTGATCGCCCGCGGCACGGGGGAGTTGGTTCCTCGGCCCGAGCCCCAGTCTCAGTAGAGCGTCGGCCAGAGGGCGCGGGGCCAGGCGAGCACCGCGTAGAGCTGTGCGAAGGCCGCCTGCTGGATCGCCTCCGTGCCGCCGGACGAGTTGAAGTGCACCAGTCCGGTCGCGGGATCGCGCATGGTGGACCACACCTGGTCGGCGTAGTCGGACATCGCGCGGTGGTATCTGCTGCCCCCGGTCACCGACTCCAGGAGCAGCAGGTTCTTGAAGAAGATCGAGTTGAAGAACACCGGCTGGCTGAACAGCCGCCCCTGCTCGACGTAGTAGGCGTACGCGGCCTCGGCGATCCGCTCGGCCCGGCGCAGATGGACGCGCTCACGGGTCGCCCGGTGGAGCAGGACGTTGACGCCGACCGGCACGCCCTGGTTGTACGACCAGACCGTCTTCTCGATCGTGCCCTGGAGGTCGAGATGGTCCCAGTACAGGCCGCCGGGGCTCTGGAGATGGGTGTTCGTCCAGTCGTAGAACCGTCTCGCCCAGTCCAGGTAGCCGCCCTCACCGGTGATCAGGTGGAGGCGCAGGGCGAGTTGGGCGCCCGGCATGTTGGAGACGGTGTTGCGGTCGTGGCTCCAGGTCGCCTGGGTCCAGAAGACGCCCCCGGGCGCGGCGTGGGAGGGGTCGGTGTCCCAGCCGGAGCTGACGAGTTCGAAGATCTCCTTCGCGCGGGCCAGCGCGGCGGGGTCACCGGTCTGCAGATGGCGCTGGACCTTCGCCAGGCCGACCCACTCGTTGTCGTCGTAGAACATGTCGCCGCCCGAGCCGTACGGGGCGCGGGGGTAGGAGTCGTAGCCGGGCAGCCCGGTAGTGCCTCCGCCGGCGTTCCAGTAGTGCTCCTGGGCCTTCGCGCAGGCGGTCAGGTGCGACTCGTACGCCGTGTCCACCGCCGCCAGGTCCAGCGCCGCGATGTGCACCTGGGAGAAGGGCCATTCGTAGGAGTACGGCCTGTCGTCCGGGGCCGCCGGATACTGCTCGCGGACCAGTCCGGATCCGTCTGACGTGCCGAGGTGTCTCTCCAGGGCGGCATAGGCGGCTCTGGCGCGGGACAGCGCGCGGGACCGGTGTTTCGCTTCTTCCGCAGGGGTGCTGTCCGCTGTGGCCGCGCCTGTGGTGGAGGAGGCCGCCATCGCGGCCGCGGCCGTCAGACCGGAGCCGACCAGCGCCCGGCGGGAGGGATACCTGCGCATGGGAACGTCTCCATTCGGATGCCGGTGCTGGGGTGATGGAAACGTTGCCATGGCGCTGTGGAGTCGTCAACGGTCCGAACAGCACCAGTGGTTGGCGCCGATGATGGTCATGGTCCGGACCATTGACGCGTGTGCGGGAGTGATGGGACCTTCTCGATGGTTACGTTTCCATGGTCCTGGACAGGCTGTCCTGGCCGCCCCCCACGGCACGCAGGAGACATCGACATGACCATCTCCTTGAGACCGATGACACTCTTGAGACCGTTGAGACGCCCGAGATCACTGAGCGCCGCGTTCGCGCTGCTCCTGCTGTTCGTACTCGCGCCGCCCCTGCTCGTCCTCAGCGCCGCGTCCCGGGCCGATGCGCTCGAGAACGGTCTGGCCAGGACGCCTCCGATGGGCTGGAACGACTGGAACGCCTTCGGCTGCAACGTCAGCGAGCAGCTGGTCAAGGAGACCGCCGACCACCTCGTCTCCTCCGGTCTGAAGGACGCCGGGTACCAGTACGTCAATATCGACGACTGCTGGATGACCCGGTCCCGGAACTCCGCCGGCCAACTGGTCCCGGATCCCGCCAAGTTCCCCAGCGGCATCAGCGGTACCGCAGCCTACGTCCACAGCAAGGGCCTCAAGCTCGGCATCTACGAGAGCGCCGGGAGCGCCACCTGCCAGGGCTACCCCGGCAGCCTCGGCCATGAGCAGACCGACGCCGACAGCTTCGCCTCCTGGGGCGTCGACTACCTCAAGTACGACAACTGCAACCACGAGAACGTGCCCGACCGGCAGCGCTACACCGCCATGCGCGACGCCCTGGCCAACACCGGCCGCCCCATCGTCTACAGCCTCTGCAACTGGGGCCTCGCCGACGTGTGGACCTGGGGTGCGGACGTCGGCAACAGCTGGCGCACCACCGACGACATCAACCTCAACTTCTCCACGGTGGTGTCGATCTTCAAGGCCAACGTCCGGCTCGCCCCGTACGCCAAGCCCGGCGCCTGGAACGACCCGGACATGCTGGAAGTCGGCAGGGGCATGTCGTTCAATCAGGACCGTTCCCACTTCAGCCTGTGGGCCGAGATGGCCGCGCCGCTGATCGCGGGGAACGACATGCGTACGGCGTCCGCCGCCACCCTCTCCCTCTACGGCAACCGGGACGTCATCGCCGTGGACCAGGACTCCCTGGGCAGACAGGGCACCGAGATCTCCTCCTCGGGCGGCCTCCATGTGCTGACCAAGCAGCTGGCGAACGGCGACCGGTCGGTGCTCCTCTTCAACGAGAACGCGTCCGCCGCCACCATTTCCACCTCCGCCACCGCGGCCGGTCTCCCCGCGGCGTCCTCCTACCGGCTCACCAACCTCTGGTCCAAAGTCGTCGGCAGCACCAGCGGAAACATCTCCGCCAGAGTCCCCGGCCATGGCTCGGTGATGTACCGGGTGTCCGTGGGCAGCGGCACCAGCGTCGGCACCACCCGCCGCCTGGTCGGCGCCTCCTCCAACCGCTGCCTTGACGCCTACGACAATCAGACGACCCCCGGCACGAAGATCCAGATCTGGGACTGCGGCGGCGGCGCCAACCAGGCCGTGACCATCACCGCCGCCGGTGAACTCCGCCTCTACGGCGGCACCCAGTGCCTGGACGCCTACGACAACGGGACCACCGCCGGCACCAAGGTGCAGCTCTTCCCCTGCAACGGCGGAGCCAACCAGAAGTGGAGCCTGAACCCCGACGGCACCGTCACCGGCACCCAGTCGGGCCTCTGCCTCGATGTCACCGGCGGCGACCAGGCCTCCGGCAACGTCAACGGCACCGAACTCGAACTCTGGACCTGCAACGGCGGCGCCAACCAGCAATGGCGCCTGGGCTGACCTCCCGCATCCCCCACCCATGGAGTCGGCATGACACCGACAGCGGAACGCATCCGAAGAGCCGGGGCCGCTCTGATCGCCGCCCTCGTTCTCGCCCTTCTCGTCCCGGCCGGCGGCGCGGCGGTCGCCGCCGCCAAGGCGACCGTGTGCAACAAGTACTGCGACGCCCGTGACCCCGCCCTGTCCCCGCAGGACCGGCAGCCGGTCACCGCCACCGTCTACGCCCGCAGCATCGCGCTGCACTTCGACGACACCGACGCGATGGGCTGGGCCTCGATCGGCAACGGCAGTGCCGGCGACGAGGTCTGGCTCGACCGCTCCTTCGACGGCGGCCGCACCTGGGCCTCGGGCAGCAAGCTCGGCGACACCACGATCCCGGCCGGCCAGAGCGGCTGGCGCACCCTGATGTACAACGTCGACGACTGGGGCAACCGCGGCGTCGGCGCGCTGCGCGCCTGCGGCAAGGCGGGGGACCGGGCCGAGATCGCCTGCACCGCATGGGCCCGGACGACCTGGAACGCGTACAACCGCCCCACGGCCGCGGCCACGGCGCTGATGCAGTCGTACAACAACGCCACGGGCCTGTTCGACACCACCGGCTGGTGGAACTCGGCCAACGCCCTGGCCGCCCTCATCGACAACGCCCGCGTCACCGGAATGGGCAGCTACAAGTACGCCATCGCCAACACCTACGACCGCAACCTCTCCGCCCAGGGCGGCAACTTCACCAACGACTACATCGACGACACGGGGTGGTGGGGGCTCGCCTGGGTCGCCGCGTACGACCTCACCGGCGACAGCCGCTACCTCAACACCGCCCGCGCCGACGCCGACTACATGGCGCGGTACTGGGACTCGACGTGCGGCGGGGGCGTGTGGTGGAGCACGGCCAGGACGTACAAGAACGCCATCGCCAACTCCCTCTACCTGGAGCTGAACGCGGCCCTGCACAACCGGATCGCGGGCGACACGGTGTATCTCGGGCGGGCCAACGCCGAGTGGGCGTGGTTCAAGGGCACCGGGATGATCAACAGTTCCCATCTGGTCAACGACGGCATCAACCTCTCGACCTGCCGCAACAACGGCGACACCACCTGGTCGTACAACCAGGGCGTGCTGCTCGGCGGTCTGTCGGAGCTGCACCGGGCGACCGGCGACTCCGCCCTGCTCACCACCGGCCGCCAGATCGCGGACGCCTCGACCACCTCCGCCTACCTCAACCCGGGCGGGATCCTGCGCGAGCCGTGCGAGACGGGCGGGTGCGGCGGCGACGGACCGTCCTTCAAGGGCGCGTACGTCCGGGGGCTGAGCGCCTTCAACGCCCGACTGTCCGACCGCCCCTACACGTCGTACATCCGGCGGCAGGCCGACACCGCGTACGCGAGCGACCGCAACGCACTCGACGCGTACGGGCTGCACTGGGCCGGCCCCCTGGACTCCACCGACGCCGCCCGCCAGCAGAGCGCCCTCGACCTGATGAACGCGGCGAACTGACGCATGCCGGGCAACCGCGCCGCCGCCCCCTGAGGGGAGGGGCGGCGGCGCATCGGCCCCACAAGGCCTCGTCCGGAGCGTTCGGGTAAACTCTCGGGGTAAGGCAGGTTCCACTGCCTGACACCGAGCCCCCGTCCTCATTGGAGGATCACACGAAAGCGGGGGCGTTTTGCTGTGTCCATGTGGGAGTGACCTGCGCCGTTTCGCGTGAAAATGTGAGACTTATGCGTTTCCTTGAGCCCGGTACGGGACGGCCCGTGGAGTCAGCTCCGGTTCCCTACGACCTGACATACGACGATATCTTCATGGTGCCGAACCGCAGTGCGGTCGGCTCCCGGCAGGGCGTGGACCTCAGCTCCCCGGACGGCACGGGCACCACGATCCCGCTGGTCGTCGCCAACATGACCGCCATCGCCGGCCGCCGTATGGCCGAGACGATGGCCCGGCGCGGCGGCCTCGTGGTCATCCCGCAGGACATCCCGATCGACGTGATCACCGAGGTCGTCGGCTGGGTGAAGAGCCGCCACCTCGTCCTGGACACCCCGATCGTGCTGGCCCCGCACCAGACCGTCGCCGACGCGCTCGCCCTGCTGCCGAAGCGGGCGCACAACGCCGGTGTCGTCGTGGATGCGGAGCAGCGGCCGATCGGTGTGGTCACCGACGCCGACCTGTCCGGCGTGGACCGCTTCACGCAGCTCGAGGTCGTCATGTCCAAGGACCTGCTGCTGCTCGACGCCGACATCGACCCGCGCGAGGCCTTCAACACCCTCGACCACCACAACCGGCGCTACGCCCCCGCGGTCGACCAGGAAGGCCGCCTCGCCGGCATCCTCACCCGCAAGGGCGCCCTGCGCGCCACGCTCTACACGCCGGCCGTCGACGCGCGAGGCAAGCTGCGCATCGCCGCCGCCGTCGGTATCAACGGCGATGTCGCGGGCAAGGCCAAGCAGCTGCTCGACGCGGGCGTCGACACGCTCGTCATCGACACGGCGCACGGCCACCAGGAGTCGATGATCAGCGCGGTCAAGGTGGTCCGCGCCCTCGACCCGAAGGTCCCGATCGTCGCGGGCAACATCGTGTCCGCGGACGGTGTGAAGGACCTCGTCGAGGCCGGCGCCGACATCATCAAGGTCGGTGTCGGACCGGGTGCGATGTGCACCACCCGCATGATGACCGGTGTCGGCCGGCCGCAGTTCTCCGCGGTTCTGGAGTGCGCCGCCGAGGCGAAGAAGTACGGCAAGCACGTCTGGGCCGACGGGGGTGTGCGGCATCCGCGCGATGTCGCCATGGCGCTGGCCGCCGGTGCGTCCAATGTGATGGTCGGGTCCTGGTTCGCGGGCACGTTCGAGTCGCCGGGCGATCTTCAGCAGGATGCCAACGGGCGCCTGTACAAGGAGTCCTTCGGTATGGCGTCCGCGCGTGCCGTGGCCAACCGTACGTCCGACGAGTCGGCCTACGACCGGGCCCGTAAGGCGCTCTTCGAGGAGGGCATCTCCACGTCCCGTATGTTCCTCGACCCGGCCCGGCCGGGTGTCGAGGACCTGATCGACTCGATCATCGCGGGTGTTCGGTCCTCCTGCACCTACGCCGGCGCGGGCTCCCTGGAGGAGTTCGCCGACAAGGCCGTCATCGGCATCCAGAGCGCGGCGGGCTACGCCGAGGGCAAGCCGCTGCACGCCAGCTGGAGCTGAGGTCTGAAGGGCCTTTTTTCGCCCCCGCCGCCCCTACCCGTCCCGTCCCTGGGGGCTGCGCCCCCAGACCCCCTTGTCCTCAATCGCCGGACGGGCTGGATTTGAGGACCTGCGCTGAAATCCAGCCCCTTGGGGGTCCCCCCTCTGGGGGAGTTTGAGGAGCGGGGGTCCAGGGGGCGGAGCCCCCTGAAGGACGGGACGGGTAGGGGCGGCGGGGGCGAAAACAAACAGCCGCGCGCAACGCTCGACAGCCACCGTGCAACGAACACCCACCCAGCCATGATCAACGCAATGATCTTGCGGGCATACGCAAGGTTGCTGCATTACACGGGCAACGTGATTGCTCGTAGGCTGTCGCCTCGTACGTGGCGTGGCAGGGACCCCGCTCGGTGGGTCCCTGCACGAAGGGGTGCCGCTGGTTCCTGCCGCCCTGACCGGCAGCGATGAAGGAGCCAGCGCGTGCTAGACCAAGGCGCACCCCCGCACGACCGCAGTCAGCCCGTCCCCGCCTCCCCGGGCGTCGGCGCGCGGCTGATGCGTCGCAAGCCCGTGGAACGCCTGGTCGCGGAGGGCGGCCAGGGCGAGGGAGGGTCGCTGCGGCGCTCGCTCGGGCTGTGGCAGCTGACCATGATCAGCATCGGTGCGACGCTCGGCACCGGCATCTTCGTGGTGCTCGGCGACGCCGTTCCCGAGGCGGGCCCCGCGGTCACCCTCGCCTTCGTCATCGCCGGTCTCACGGCCTTGTTCTCGGCCCTGTCGTATGCGGAACTCGCGGGCAGCATCCCGGTCGCGGGCTCCTCGTACTCGTATGCATACGCAACGATGGGCGAACTCGTCGCCTGGGTCTGCGGCTGGTGTCTGGTGCTGGAGTACGGCGTGTCCGTGGCCGCCGTCGCGGTCGGCTGGGGCGAGTACCTCAACGAGCTGCTCGACGGGACGATAGGGGTCACCATCCCCGCGGCCCTGTCCTCGGCGCCGGGTGAGGGCGGTGTCATCAACCTGCCCGCGCTGATCGTCGTCCTGCTGGCGATGGTGTTCCTGCTCGGCGGCGTGCGGGAGTCCGCCCGCGCCAACACGATCATGGTCGCCGTGAAGATCGCCGCGCTGGTGCTGTTCTGCACGGTGGGCTTCATGGGCTTCAAGTCCGGCAACTACGAGGACTTCATGCCGCTCGGCATGGCCGGGGTCAGCGCCGCGGGTGCCACGCTGTTCTTCTCGTACATCGGCTTCGACGCCGCCTCCACCGCCGGCGAGGAGGCGAAGAACCCCAAGAAGGACCTGCCGCGGGCGATCATGCTGTCGCTGATCATCGTCACCGCGCTGTACGTGCTCGTCGCGGCCGTCGCCGTCGGCGCCTGGAACTGGACCAAGTTCGAGGGCTCCGAGGCCTCCCTCGCCGCGATCATGAACGACGTCAGCGGCCAGTCCTTCTACGGCACCCTGCTCGCCCTCGGCGCCGTCATCTCCATCGCGAGTGTGGTCCTCACCGTCCTCTACGGCCAGACCCGCATCCTCTTCGCGATGTCCCGCGACGGCCTGGTGCCCAAGGCGCTGGGCAAGGTCCACCGGAAGACCGGCGCACCACGCCTCAACACGGTCATCGTGTCCCTGTTCTGCGGTGCGCTGGCCGCCCTGATCCCGCTGGGCAAGCTCGTCGACGCCACCAGCATCGGCACGCTGTTCGCCTTCGCGCTGGTCAACATCGCGGTGATCATCCTGCGGTACCGGCGACCCGAGCTGGAGCGGACGTTCAAGGTGCCGTTCGGGCCGGTCCTGCCGGTGCTGGGCTTCGGCTTCTGCGCGTACAACATGTTCAGCCTCTCCACCGTGACCTGGGTCGTCTTCGGGTGCTGGATGGCCGCGGGTCTCGTGTTCTACTTCAGTTACGGCTATCGCCGTTCCCGCCTCGCTGTAGCAGCCGTATCAGAAGTGAAGTGAACCACCCGCAGTGCTGAACGATCTCGACGAACGCATCGTGCACGCCCTCGCCGAGGACGCCCGCCGCTCCTACGCGGACATCGGGCAGCTGGTCGGCCTCTCCGCGCCCGCCGTGAAACGGCGCGTGGACCGGCTGCGCGCCACCGGGGCCATCACGGGTTTCACCGTACGGGTGGACCCCTCGGCGCTCGGCTGGGAGACCGAGGGGTTCGTCGAGATCTACTGCCGGCACAACACCTCGCCGGACACCATCCGGCGGGGCCTGGAGCGCTACCAGGAGGTCGTGGCCGCGTCGACCGTCACCGGAGACGCGGACGCGGTCGTCCAGGTCTTCGCCTCCGACATGCGCCACTTCGAGCGGGTCCTGGAGCGGATCGCGGGGGAGCCGTTCGTGGAGCGGACCAAGTCGGTGCTGGTGCTGTCGCCCCTGCTGCGCCGGTTCTCCTCGGGCTCGCCGACCTGATCTGCCCCGCACCTACTCCGCCCGGCGCCGGATCGCCGACAGCAGACGTCCGGTGAGCAGGGCATGCCCGCCCGAGGTGATGACCAGCAGCCGGTAGAGCGTGCCGCCCGGACCGGGGAACCTGGCCCGGGTCTCGGCGCGCAGCCGGGTACGACCGTCGCCGGCCTCCTCCAGGCGGAACACCAGGGCATACGTCGAGAAGTGGTGCCGCCCGATCAGGACCAGTTCACGCCCGGGTTGGGCGGAGGCCACCCGGAACCCGGGAACCGTCGACCCCTCGGCCAGTGGCCGTGGCCCGGACGCCGTCCGGTCGGCACAGCCGACGAGCCGCGCGTAACCGGCCGAACGGGAACGCCCGAAGGCTCCGTCGACCGTCTCGACCAGCCCCTGCCAGACCTCGGTGGCCGAGGCCGCCACGACCGTCGTGCGTTCGTCCACCTGAGGCAGCGCCGCGATCTCCACGTCCCGAGCTCCACTCCGCAGGCTGCACTGCGCAGGCTTCACTGCGCGGTCTTCACTCCGCAGTCTTCCGGGCCAGCGCATTGTTTCCAATGGAGTTGTACACGCTGAAGCTCACCGCGTCCGACCGATACCGGTCGTCCGACCACTCCACCGGCCGCCCTTCCCGCGTCGTGGTCACCCGCCGCACCCGCAGCAGCGGACTGGTGCGCCGGACGAGCAGCAGCTCGGCGTCCTGCGCGCCCGCCGCCACCGCGTCGATGACGTGCTCGCCGTAGGCGAAGACCAGCCCGGTGTCATCGAGCAGCCGCTGCGTCACGGAAGCGCAGTCCGGCTCGATCGGCTCCACTGCGGGGGCTATCCAGTCGGCGTACACCGTCCGCTCCAGCAGCACCGGCTCACCGTCCAGACCCCGCACCCGCAGCACGTGCAACACCGGTGTCCCTTCACGCAGATGGAGACGTACGGCGTCCTCGGTGGTCGCCGGACGGTAGTCCTGGGCGACGACCTGCCCGGTCGCCTCGCGGCCCATCGCGCGCGCCCACTGGGCGAAGCTGCGCAACTCGGCGAAGCTCTGGCTGCGCCGGCTGGCCAGCACCACCCGGCGGGCGCCCTGGCGGGAGCCGATGAGCCCCTCGGCGGTCAGTGTCGCGACGGCCTGACGGACCGTTCCGCGCGAGACGGCGTAGTGGGACGCGAGGTCCGTCTCGGCCGGCAGCAGACTGCCGACTGTGTACTCCTCGCGGTCGATCGCCCGCCGCAGCTCGTCGGCGATCTCCTCATGTCGCGCCGCCATGCTTCCCCTCTGAGTCGGCCACTGTGCACAGCGTGACCAGCCTAGTCGACGTACTTTGGTGATCCGTGTCAGCTGGGATTGTGCAGGTTCTAGGGGTTCAGGGTTTCGCCACTGTTTACGAACGCGACACCAGTTGCCGCATTACTAAGGCCAACTTGTTCAGACAAGTTCTCCCTGTTTGGCTCCTGCACCCTCGCGCGTCCCCTGGAGAAGCCGTGACCGTGTCCC
The DNA here is from genome assembly GCF_044593495.1 of Streptomyces sp. NPDC051963. Lineage (NCBI taxonomy): Bacteria > Bacillati > Actinomycetota > Actinomycetes > Kitasatosporales > Streptomycetaceae > Streptomyces > Streptomyces sp. NPDC051963. Next base: position 259,831 of record NZ_JBIUCC010000010.1, read on the forward strand.
TGCCGAGAACAGCCGCCCTGGGCGTCATCGCCGCCCTCGCCCTGAGCGCCTGTGGCGCCGCCCCCGACGACGAGTCCACCACCGCCGACGGCAAGAGCGCCGCCACCGCCACCTCCGCCGCCGAGTTCGGCGGCATGGACGCGCTGGTGAAGGCCGCCAAGAAGGAGGGCACGCTCAACGCCATCGCGCTGCCCCGCGACTGGGCCAACTACGGCGCCCTGATCGACGGGTTCCAGAAGAAGTACGGCATCAAGATCGCGGTCGAGAACCCGGACGGTTCCAGCCAGGACGAGATCAACGCCGTCACGTCGAGGAAGGGCCAGGGCCGTGCACCCGACGTCCTCGACCTCGGCAGCTCCTTCGCGCTGAGCGCCGCCCAGCAGGGCCTGCTCGCGCCGTACAAGGTGGCGACCTTCGCCGACATCCCCGAGGGCCAGAAGGACGCGCAGGCCCGCTGGTACAACGACTACGGCGGCTACATCTCCATCGGCTGCGACGCCAAGCGGGTCAAGACCTGCCCGACCACCTTCGCCGACCTGCTCAAGCCCCAGTACAAGGGCCAGGTCGCCCTCAACGGCAACCCGACCAAGTCCGGTTCGGCCTTCGGTGGCGTGTACGCGGCCTCCCTCGCGAGCGGCGGCTCCTTCGACGACATCCAGCCCGGCCTCGACTTCTTCGCCGAGCTGAAGAAGAACGGCAACTACACGCCCGTCGAGTCCACCCCGGCCACCGTCGAGAAGGGCGAGACCCCGATCAGCATCGACTGGGACTACCTGAACGCCGGTTACGCCGACGAGTTCAAGTCCAAGGGCGTGGACTGGAAGGTCACGGTGCCGACCGACGGCCAGTTCTCGCAGTACTACTCCCAGGCCATCAACAAGGACGCCCCGCACCCGGCGACCGCCCGTCTGTGGCAGGAGTACCTCTACAGCGCCGAGGGCCAGAACCTGTGGCTCAAGGGCTACGCCCGCCCGGTCCTGATGCCCGCCATGGAGAAGGCCGGCACCCTCGACAAGACGGCCGCCGCCAAGCTCCCCGAGGTCTCCGGGACGCCCACCTTCCCGACCGAGGCCCAGCAGGCCAAGGCCAAGACGGTCCTCGGGCAGGGCTGGGCGAAGGCCGTCTCCGGATGACGGCCACCGCCGTACGGGTCGACTCGGTGTCCGCCGCTGCGGTGAAGCGGCGGCGCCGGTCGCTCGGCTGGCTCGCCGTCGTCCCGCTGCTCGTCTTCACCGCCGTGGCCTTCGGCCTGCCCGCCCTGGCCATGCTGGACGGCGCCTTCACCGTCAAGGACCCGGTGAGCGGCGCCACTTCGTACACCGTGGACAACCTGACGTCCTCGCTCCAGGGGGCGTACCTCACGGCCCTGCTCGGCAGCGTGAAGCTGTCGGCCGTATCAGCGGTGCTGGGTGCGCTGTTCGGGCTGCCGCTCGCGCAGGCCGTGGTCACCTCCCGGTTCCCCGCGCTGCGCGAAGCCGTGCTCACCGCGTCCGGGGTCCTCGCCAACTTCGGCGGCGTCCCGCTGGCCTTCGCGTTCGTCGCCACCCTCGGCAACGCGGGCGTGCTCACCCGGCACCTGGGCCTGACCGACAAGGGCTGGGACCTCTACAGCTTCTGGGGACTGGTCATCGTCTACCTGTACTTCCTGATCCCGCTGATGGTCCTCACCATCACCCCGGCCCTCGACGGGCTGCGCTCCCAGTGGCGCGAGGCCGCGCAGAACAACGGCGCCACGCCCACCCAGTACTGGCGGCATGTCGCCCTGCCGGTGCTGCTGCCCTCGCTGATGGGCGGGCTCGTGCTGCTCTTCGGCAGCGCGTTCGCCGCGTACGCCACCGCCGCCGCCATGGTCGGCAGCTCGATCCCGCTGGTCACCCTCCAGATCGCCGACGCGATCTCCGGCAATGTGCTGGTCGGCCAGGAGAACGTGGCGCTCGCCCTCAGCCTCGACATGGTCCTGGTGGCCGGCCTGGTCATGGCCGTGTACCTGCCCCTTCAGCGAAGGAGCGCCCGATGGCTCGCCTGAACCTGTGGCGCTGGGGCGTGCTCGGCCTCGCCGGCCTGTACTTCCTGGTGCCGCTGGCCGCGTCCGTCGTCTTCACGGTCGACGTGCCCGGCCGGGGCGTCACCTTCGACGCCTACACCCAGATCTTCGCCACCGACGGCTTCACCTCCAGCCTGCTGCTCTCGCTGGAGCTGGCCCTCGCCACCATCGCCCTCGTACTGCTGCTGATGGTGCCTGCCATGGTCGCGCTGCGGCTGGGCGCGCCCCGGCTGCGGCCGGTGGTGGAGGTGGTGTGCTCGCTGCCGCTGGTCGTGCCGCCGATCGCGTTCGTCGCCGGCATGGGCACGGTCCTGAAGTGGGGGCCCGAACACCTCTCCAGGACCCCGCTGTTCCAGACCTTCGTGGCGATCCAGAACCCGGACTTCCCCTTCGTCCTCGTCCTGGCCTACGTCGTGATGGCGCTGCCCTTCGTCTACCGGGCGCTGGACGCCGGACTGCGCGCCGTCGACGTCCGCACCCTCGTCGAGGCCGCCCGCAGCTGCGGGGCCGGCTGGCCGCAGGCGCTCGTCCAGGCCGTTCTGCCCAATCTGCGCGGCGCGCTCCTCAACGCCTCCTTCCTCACGCTGGCCCTGGTACTCGGCGAGTTCACCGTGGCCCAACTGCTCGGCTTCCAGCCCTTCGCGGTGTGGATCGTCAACGTCAGCGGCTCGCAGGCCCAGCTCTCCGTCGCCGTGTCCGTGCTCAGCCTGCTCGTGACGTGGGTGCTGCTCCTCGTCCTGGCCGGCTTCGGCGGACGTACCCGTACTACTTCCCGGGGATGAACCATGACCGTTCTTGAACAGACCTCGACGAAGGCGGCGACCGTCGAATTCCGGGGACTCCGAAGGGAGTTCGGCGCGACCGTCGCCCTCGACGGACTCGACCTGACCGTCCAGCCGGGTGAACTCCTCGCCCTGCTCGGCCCGTCCGGTTGCGGCAAGACCACCGCGCTGCGCATGCTCGCCGGCTTCGAACACCCCGACTCCGGCGCGGTGCTGGTCGACGGCGAGGACGTCTCACGGGTCCCGGCCCATCGCCGCGACGCCGGGATGGTCTTCCAGTCGTACAGCCTCTTCCCGCATCTCGACGCGCTCGACAACGTGGCCTTCGGACTGCGTATGCGCAAGGTACGGACGAGCGAACGGAGGGCGCGTGCCGCCGAGTTGCTGGAGCTGGTGGGCCTCGCCGACAAGGGCGGGCGGTTCCCGCACGAGCTCTCCGGCGGTCAGCAGCAGCGTGTCGCCCTGGCCCGCGCGCTCGCCCTGCGCCCGCGCGTCCTGCTCCTCGACGAACCGCTGTCGGCGCTCGACGCCAAGGTGCGGCTCAGCCTCCGCGAGGAGATCCGGCGGCTCCAGCAGGAGCTCGGCATCACCACCCTGTTCGTCACCCACGACCAGGAGGAGGCCCTGTCCATGGCGGACCGGGTCGCCGTCATGCATGCCGGACGGCTCGAACAGTGCGCGGCCCCGGCCGAGTTGTACGGCCGCCCCGCCACCGCCTTCGTCGCCGAGTTCGTCGGCACCATGAGCCGGATCCCGGGCCGGCTGGTCCAGGGCGAGGTCGAGGTGCTCGGGCAGCGGCTGCCGGTCGACGGTCCCGTGCCGTCGGCGACCGAAGTGGACGTGCTGGTGCGGCCGGAGGCCGTGCGGGTACGGGCCGAGGACGACGGGAAGGCACAGGTGGCCGCCACCTCCTTCCTGGGCGCGGCCGTCCGCGTCACCGTCAGGCTCGCCGACGGCACCGAGGTCAAGGCCGATCTGCCCGCGCACGAGGCCACGGCGCTCACGGCGGGCGCCGCGGTGAGCGTGTCGCTGCCTCAGCGGCCGGTACTGGTGGCCGAACGTATTCGCTGACCGCAGCCGCCGTACACCCTGCAATCCCCCCACACGAAAGAGACAACCGTGACCCGACTCCCGCTCCAGGCCGTCCTGTTCGACATGGACGGCACGCTCGTCGACACCGAGCGCCTGTGGTGGGAGGCGGTGGAACAGGTGGCCGGCCGGACGCTGACCGAGGCGGACCGGCCGGAAGTGCTCGGGCGACCCGTCGAGCACACCGCCGCGTGGCTCGCCGCGGCCATCGGCACCCCCGCCGAGACGCTCGCCGAGGTGCTCCACCGGGAGTTCGCGGACCGCGTCCGCACCGGCATCGTGCCCCGCCCCGGCGCCCTCGACCTGCTCGACGCCCTGGCCCGGGAGAGCGTACCGACGGCCCTGGTGACCGCGTCTCCGAGAGCCGTGGCCGACATCGTCCTCGAAGCCCTGGGAGGCGCGAGCCGCTTCGCGGTCTCCGTCACCACCGACGACATCGAGCGCACCAAGCCCGCCCCCGATCCCTACCTCGCCGCCTGCCGGGGCCTCGGCGTCGACCCGTCGGCCTGCGTGGCCGTCGAGGACACGGAGACCGGCGTCGCCTCCGCCGAGGCGGCGGGGTGCGCGGTGCTCGCCGTTCCCTCGCTCGCGCCCATCGAGGCGGGGCCCGGCCGGACCGTCCTGGCCAGCCTGACGGGCGTCACCCCGGGGCAGCTGGGCGCCCTGCTGCCGCACCGGCTGCGCGTCATGACCTGGAACCTCTGGTACGGCGGCACGAAGGTCCACGACCACCGGGCCAAGCAGCTCAAGGCCATCGCGGAGACCGACGTGGACGTGGTCGGGCTGCAGGAGACGTACGGCACCGCCGCCGAGGAACTGGCCGAGGCGCTCGGCTGGTACCACCACCGGGCCGGCGAGAACCTCGGGATCATCAGCCGCCACCCGATCACGGCCCCCCTCGGCGACCCGGACGTCGGCTTCTACGGAGCGGCCGGAGCCCGTATCGCCGTAGCAGGCAAGGAGGTCGACGTCTGGACGGTGCATCTGGACTACACGCCGTACGGGCCCTACGAATCCGCCTTCGACGGGCTGCCGGCCGGCGATCTGATCGCCCACGAAGAGGTCCGGCTCGACCAGATGCGGGACACCCTGCGCCGGATCGACGACGTCGTGCCTGCCGTCCTGGTGGGCGACTTCAACAGCCCCTCCCACCTGGACCGGCCGGACGTCGAGTGGCCGGTCACGAAGGCGGCCGAGGAGGCAGGCTTCCGCGACTCCTACCGCGAGGCCCACCCGGACCCCGTGCGGGACCCCGGCCACACCTGGTCACCGATCCACGACGAGCACGAGGACGGCAGCGGTCGCCCCGAGCCGCAGGACCGGATCGACTTCGTCCTGCACCGGGGGCTGCGCGTGCTCGACTCCGAGACCTACGTCTGCGGCACCCCGCGGACCTGGCCGGACGTCGAGCACAACGACTGGCCGTCCGACCACGCCGCCGTGATCACCACATTTTCGCTGGCCAGCGGGCCCCGACCTGTCTAACATCGGTGTCATGACCTGGCGACATTGATCCACCAGCCGTGCCTCCCGAGGGCCGCCTCGGACGCCGTACCCACGACGTCCGAACCGCCCTTCCGGGAAGGCCTCATGACACTCTCACCCGCGCGCGTGCCCGCGACCGGCGTCCGCCGACTGACCGGCACGCTGTACGGCTACGCGTTCCTCGACGACTTCGTCCTGCTCTACCCGGTGTACGCGCTGCTCTTCGCCGACACCGGTCTGTCGCTCTGGCAGATCTCCTCCCTGTTCGCCCTCTGGTCGATCACCGCCGTGGTGCTGGAGGTTCCCTCCGGTGCCTGGGCCGACGCCGTCTCGCGCCGACTGCTGCTGTGGGTGGGCCCGCTGCTCACCGCGGCCGGCTTCGCGCTGTGGGTGATCGTCCCGTCGTACTGGGCCTTCGCCCTCGGCTTCGTCCTGTGGGGCACCGGGGGAGCGCTCGGCTCCGGTGCGCTGGAGGCGCTGGTCTACGACGAACTGGAGCTGCTCGGCTCGGCCGACCGGTACGCGCGTGTGATGGGCCGGGCGCGGGCGGCGCGTCTGGTGGGCACGATGGCGTCGATCGGCCTCGCCGGACCGGTCTTCACGCTGGGCGGCTACCCGGCCGTGGGCGCGGCCAGTGTGCTGGCCTGTCTGCTGACCGCCCTCGCGGCGACCCGGTTTCCGGAACACCGGACCCGGTCGGAGAAGGGCGACGACGGCTGGGCGAAGACCCTGCGCACCGGACTCGCCGAAGTCCACCGGGACCGGTCGGTACGCGGCGCACTCCTGCTCGTCCCGGCCGTCGCCGCCGTATGGGGCGCGCTCGACGAGTACACGCCCCTCCTGGCCCGTGACACCGGTGTGGCGGAGGGGACCGTGCCCTATCTGCTGCTGCTGATCTGGACCTTCGTCACGGTCGGCAGCCTGTTCTCCGGTCCGGCCGAACGCCTCGGTACGACCGGGCTCGCGGCGCTGCTCGCGGCCTCCGCACTCGCCCTTGCCGTGGGCGCCGCCGCCCGCTCGGTGGCCGGCATCGCCCTCGTCGGCCTCGCCTTCGGCGGCTTCCAACTCGCCGAGGTGCTCGCCGACGTCCGTCTCCAGCACCGTATCGACGAGTCCCGCCGGGCCACGCTCACCTCCGTGGCGAGCCTGGGCACGGAGCTCGCCACGGTCGCCACGTTCGGCGTGTACGCACTGCTCGGGATGGGCGCGGCGCACAGCACGGTCTTCGCGATGCTCGCGGTTCCCTACCTGGTGACGGCTCTGGCGCTGGCAAGGACAGGCCTTAGAAGTCGGGCTGCCACGGCACGACCGTGAAGTCGCCCGTCCCCTTCTTGACCTTCTCGAAGGGGGCGGACCCGACGCACTTGGGCAGCTCCTTCGTCTCGACGGGGCTGCCCGTCGAGGCCCAGCTGTAGCCGAGCCGGTCGTGACGGCCGACGTCGTGGACGGTGATGCCGACCCGCTTGCCCTCGGCGCCCGGCAGGTCGGAGGAGGTGATGACCCCGGAGACGACGGCCACCTTCCCGCCGGTGACCAGGCAGTCGACCTTCGCCTCGGCGCGGGCGCCCTCGCCGTTCAGGTAGTGGCTCCACTCGAAGGTGCCCGTGGCCTTCATCGGGTCGGCGGTGTCCTTCGCCGCCAGATGCGCATCGAAGGAGAACGTGATGTCGTCCCCGGCCGAGCGGTACAGCTTGGCGGTGCCGGTGAGGGCGGCGGCCTCCCGCTGCCGCGGCGCGTCCGACGCGGTGGCGGCCGAGGTGGCCCCGGCGGTGAGCAGCAGCGCGGAGCCAAGCACGACGATCTTCGTACGGCGGTTCATCGCGGTCCTTTCTGCAGGTCAGGTGGACGGTCCCCACTCTCCCGGCGCTGTGCCCACGGCACATCGCGCCGGGGACGGAGCCCGGTCTCCGCCATCCGGCGGGGGAGATCGCCCGGCCCTGCGCTGCGAGGAGGACCGGAGATACCACGGAGGTCGCGCAACGAATCGCCGCCCACCCCTCGGCGCACGCAACGAACCGCTCACCGGCGCGCAACGGCTCCTTCTTGTCCGCCCTGGTCAGCCACCCGTACCGTCTACGTGGCCCCCGCAACCACCCTTCCGCCCCGTTGAGGACACGCATGCGCACCGCCCTGCTCCAGAGCTCCGGCCGCCCCGGGTCGACCGTCGAGAACCTCAAGGTCCTCGACGAGGCCGCGGGCCGTGCCGCCGCCGCGGGTGCCGGGCTGCTGGTCGCGCCGGAGATGTTCCTCACCGGATACGCCATCGGCGACGACATCGCCCGCCTCGCCGAGCCCGCGGACGGCGACTGCGCCGACGCGATCGCCGACCTCGCCTCGCGGCACCGGCTCGTGATCGCCTACGGCTACCCGGAGCGCGACGGCGACAGCGTCTTCAACTCCGCCCAGCTGATCTCCGCCGACGGCGACCGCCTCGCCAACTACCGCAAGACCCACCTCTTCGGCTGCTTCGAGCGCGATCACTTCACCCCGGGCGAACAGCCGGTCGTCCAGGCCGAGTTGAACGGCCTCCGCGTCGGCCTCATGATCTGCTACGACGTCGAGTTCCCGGAGAACGTCCGCGCCCACGCCCTCGCCGGCACCGACCTCCTCCTCGTACCGACCGCGCAGATGCACCCGTTCCAGTTCGTCGCCGAGTCCGTCGTCCCGGTGCGGGCCTTCGAGAACCAGATGTACGTCGCGTACGTCAACCGGGTCGGCCAGGAGGGCGAGTTCGAGTTCGTCGGGCTCTCCACACTGGCCGGCCCCGACGGGATCGCCCGCACCCGCGCCGGCCGCGGCGAGGAGTTGGTGGTGGCCGATGCTGACCCCGCCATCCTCGCCGCCTCCCGCGAGGCGAATCCGTACTTGAAGGACCGCCGCCCCGACCTCTACGGGGCCCTCATCTGAGGTCCCGCTCCTCCCAGACTCACTCTCGTGCAAGGAGTCCGTACCGTTACTCAGAGCCTCGATGGCTCCAAGCAATCCGAACATTTCTGTCCGGATTGTCCGTTCTCTGCTCGCTGAGCGGAGATTACGGTTCACGCTTCACCGCCGACAGCCCGGACAACAATCCCGGGTCTTACACCGGCTCCACGTGAGGTTTTGAGTCTCCGAGCCACTCCCGGCGACCAGCCCCGACTCTACTCACCCCGACCGACAGATACCGACGAATACTGAAATCAGCGAGGAGTCCGCCCCCATGACGTCCACGGTGCCCAACGCCGTCCAGCACGCCGACGCGCAGCAGCCGCCGATCACCATGTTCGGGCCGGACTTCCCCTACGCGTACGACGACTTCCTCGCCCACCCGGCGGGCCTCGGCCAGATACCCGCGACCGAGCACGGCACCGAGGTCGCGGTCATCGGTGGCGGGCTGTCCGGCATCGTGGCCGCCTACGAGCTGATGAAGATGGGCCTGCAGCCCGTTGTCTACGAGGCCGACCAGATCGGTGGACGGCTGCGGACCGTCGGCTTCGACGGGTGCGACCCCTCCCTCACCGCCGAGATGGGCGCGATGCGCTTCCCGCCGTCCTCCACGGCGCTTCAGCACTACATCGACCTGGTCGGCCTTGAGACCCAGCCCTTCCCCAACCCCCTTGCGGAAACCACCCCTTCGACGGTGGTCGACCTCAAGGGCGAGTCGCACTACGCCGAGACGGTCGACGACCTGCCGCAGGTCTACCGCGATGTCGCCGAGGCCTGGAGCAAGTGCCTCGAAGAGGGCGCCGACTTCTCCGACATGAACCGCGCCCTGCGCGAGCGCGATGTGCCGCGCATCCGCGAGATCTGGTCCCGGCTCGTCGAGAAGCTCGACAACCAGACCTTCTACGGCTTCCTCTGCGACTCCGAGGCGTTCAAGTCCTTCCGGCACCGCGAGATCTTCGGCCAGGTCGGCTTCGGCACCGGCGGCTGGGACACCGACTTCCCCAACTCGATCCTGGAGATCCTGCGCGTCGTCTACACCGAGGCCGACGATCACCACCGCGGCATCGTCGGCGGCAGCCAGCAACTCCCGTTGCGGCTCTGGGAGCGCGAGCCGGAGAAGATCGTGCACTGGGCGTACGGCACATCGCTGAAGTCCCTGCACGACAACGGCGAACCGCGCCCCGCCGTGACCCGCCTGCACCGCACCGCCGGCAACCGCATCACCGTCACCGACGCGAACGGCGACATCCGCACCTTCCAGGCCGCGGTGTTCACCGCCCAGTCCTGGATGCTGCTCTCCAAGATCGCCTGCGACGACTCGCTCTTCCCGATCGACCACTGGACGGCGATCGAGCGCACCCACTACATGGAGAGCTCCAAGCTCTTCGTGCCGGTCGACCGGCCCTTCTGGCTCGACAAGGACGAGGACACCGGCCGCGACGTGATGTCGATGACGCTCACCGACCGGATGACGCGCGGGACTTACCTCCTCGACGACGGCCCCGACAGGCCCGCGGTGATCTGTCTGTCGTACACCTGGTGCGACGACAGCCTGAAGTGGCTGCCGCTGTCCGCGAACGAGCGGATGGAGGTCATGCTGAAGTCGCTCGGCGAGATCTATCCGAAGGTCGACATCAGGAAGCACATCATCGGCAGCCCGGTGACGGTGTCCTGGGAGAACGAGCCGTACTTCATGGGCGCGTTCAAGGCGAACCTGCCCGGTCACTACCGCTACCAGCGGCGCCTGTTCACGCACTTCATGCAGGACCGGCTGCCCGAGGACAAGCGGGGCATCTTCCTCGCCGGCGACGACATCTCCTGGACGGCGGGCTGGGCCGAGGGTGCGATCCAGACCGCGCTGAACGCGGTGTGGGGCGTCATGCACCACTTCGGCGGGGCGACCGACGGGACCAACCCCGGTCCGGGCGACCTGTACGACGAGATCGCGCCGGTGGAGCTCCCGGAGGACTGACCCGGATCAGTCCGGCAGCGGGGTGAGCAGCATCCGTCCCGCGAACCCCACCACCGCGTCCAGTCGCTCGGTGAACTCCTCGGCGACGTCGGGGAGTTCACGCAAGGCCCACAGCGCCCGCGCCGTCGACCAGGTGGCGTCCCGGGCCCGCTCCAGGCTCCATGAGCCGAGCAGATGGGTGAGCGGGTCGGCGATCTGGAGGAGGTCGGGGCCCGGCATCAGATCTTCGCGGATGCGCTCCTCCAGCGAGACGAGGAGATCGCCCACGCGGTCGAACTCGTCCTCCAACTCGGCCGGGGCGCAGTCGAGCGTACGACAGGTGTCCACGACCGCCAGCGCGAGATCGTGACCGATGTGCGCATTGATGCCCGCCAGCGCGAACTGAAGCGGACGTACACCGGGATGGCGGCGGTACTGGAACAACGGCCGCCAGCAGGCCGGCGGTCGCCGCTCACCGGCACCCGCGTCCACCGCCGCCAAGTACCGCTCCGCGAACCGCACGTCCAGCGTGATCGCGGCCCGCGCGTCGGCGAACCGACCCGCGTCGATCTGTCCGTCGACGGCCTCGGTGACGGCGAGGTAGACGCGGTTGAACACGGCGACCCCGTCCCGCTCGGGCAGGGTCGCGTCGAGGGCGCGCATACGGGAGACGACCGCGTCTACGGGTGTGGTGATCTGTTCCAATTGCCCCATGCACGCAGGGTCCCAGCCCTAGGCTGTCCGCGGAGCCGCCGGGCCCGACGCTTCCCCAGAATGGGGGAACGCGCCCGTCGCGCAGGGGGAGCACAGGGGGGAGCACTACTGTGTCAGGCTCACGTGCCCGCCGCCTGGCCGCACGCAGGGCCCGGCGCAGGAGCGCCGTCCGGCGCGCCGCGATGGTCGCGGCGGCCTCCGTGGTGGTCGCCGTCGGCACGGTCACCGGCATGGTGTCCGCACTCGACGACGGGCGCGGCTCCGACGAGGCCAGGCCCGAGGTGACCGGTTCGCCGCACCTGGAACCGCTGCCCGCGGTCCCCTCGGCGTCCCCCTCGACCAAGAAGTCCGCTTCCCCGTCGTCGCCGTCGCCCTCTCCTTCGAAGAAGGAGGAAGAGAGCGGGACCCCCTCGGCCACGGAGACGGAGCCGGAGCGGCAGACCGCCGCCGAGTCCACCCGGCTCTACCGCCACCCCGAGTCCCAGGTGCTCGACTGGGTCCGCGCCAACCCCGGCGACCCGCGCCGCGCGGTCATCGAGTCCCGTATAGCCGATCATCCGGCGGCGGTGTGGTTCGCCGACTTCACCCCGGCCACCATCACCGCCCGGGTGCGCGCGGTCACCTCCGGCGGCACGGCACAGGGCAGGGTGCCGGTGGTGGTGCCGTACGCGATCCCGGACCGCGACTGCGGCGGGTACTCGGAGGGCGGCGCGCCCGATCTCGGAGCGTACGACGCCTGGATCGACGCCTTCGCGGCAGGGCTGGGCTCCGCCGACGTGATCGTGATCCTGGAGCCCGACTCCATCGCCCAGGCCGACTGTCTCTCCGCCGGTGCCCGGGCCGACCGCTTCGCCTCGCTGGCCCGCGCGGGCCGCGTCCTGAAGTCCGCCAACCCCAGGGCGCGGGTCTACTTCGACGCGGGCCACTCCGGCTGGAACCCGGCGGCCGAGCAGGCGGCGCTGCTGAAACAGGCGGGCGCCGCCTCGGCCGCCTCCTCCGACGGCATCTTCAGCAACGTCTCCAACTTCCACCGCACGGAGGCCGAGATCGCCTACGACCGACAGGTCCTCGACGCCCTCGACGGCCCGGCGGGTCTGGGTGCGGTGATCGACACCAGCCGCAACGGCAACGGCGCCCCGGCCGGCGGACAGTGGTGCGACCCGTCAGGCCGCAAGCTCGGGCGGGCGCCGACGCTGAACACGGGGGAGGCTGGCATCGACGGCTATCTGTGGGTGAAGCTGCCGGGCGAGTCGGACGGCTGCAAGGGTGCGCCCGGCACGTTCACACCGTCGTACGCCTACGATCTGGCGCGCTGACCCGGCCGTCGGCCGTCACCCGCGGGACTCGTCGAGAATCAGGCCGGTGTGCTTGAGTTGGGCGCCGCGACCGCCCCTGGCCTCGCGGTTCACGCCTCACACTCCGGAACGAAAGCGGACTTCGTGCACGTACTGATCCTGGGCGGCACCGCCGAGGCCCGTCGCCTCGCCGAGATCCTCGCGGCCGAGGCGTCGCCGGGGCTCAGGGTGACGAACTCCCTGGCCGGGCGCGTGTCCACGCCCCGGCTGCCGCCCGGCGAGGTACGCGTGGGCGGCTTCGGCGGCGCCGAGGGGCTGGCTCGGTGGCTGCGCGAGCACGAGGTGGACGCGCTCGTCGACGCCACGCATCCCTTCGCCGGGACGATCAGTTCCAACGCGGCGCGGGCCGCCGGTGCCGCCCACGTTCCCCTTCTCGCGCTGCGGCGCCCCGGCTGGGTGCCGGTGGAGGGCGACGACTGGCATGAGGCCGGCTCGCTGGAGGAGGCCGCACAGTTGCTGCGCGCGCTCGGCCGACGGGTGTTCCTCACCACCGGTCGCATGGGTCTGGCCGCGTTCGCGTCCCTGGACGAGCTGTGGTTCCTCGTACGGTCCGTGGACGCGCCCGAGGCCCCGCACCCGGCCCGCATGGAGGTGCTGCTCGACCGCGGCCCCTTCACCCTCGCCGGGGAGCGGGAACTGCTGCGCCGTCACCGCGTCGACGTCGTCGTGACCAAGGACAGCGGGGGAGCGGCCGCCGCGCCCAAGCTGACGGCCGCCCGCGAGGCGGGACTGCCGGTGCTCGTGGTCCGGCGCCCGCCCGCGCCCGAAGGGGTCCCGGTCGCGGTGGACCCGGAGCAGGCGGCCCGCTGGATCGGGGAGCGCCTCGGGCTGCCACCTTTTCCCGACGCCGACTGAAACCTGACAGGAGCTTTGCCGCGGGTGTGTTGTAGCTGCAACTGGTTCGCACAAACCTGGAAGGCGCGGCTGAAGACAGCCGATCGCCGAAAAGTAAGGCCCGCGTCTCCATGACCACCGCTCCCGATTCCGCCCGCTCCGCCACTGCCGGAGCCCGCGGTTTCTCGTGGCACCGCATCCGTACGTCGATGACCCGCAGGGAGTGGGCGAGCGTCGGCGGGATGGCCGCGTTCATCCTGGCGCTGCACGTCGTCGGCTGGTTCACGCTGGTGGTGATCGTCGCTCCGGCCCACTACGACCTGGGCACCAAGACCTTCGGCATCGGGATGGGCGTCACCGCCTACACGCTCGGCATGCGGCACGCCTTCGACGCCGATCACATCGCCGCCATCGACAACACCACGCGCAAGCTGATGGGCCAGGAGCAGCGGCCGCTGTCGGTGGGTTTCTGGTTCTCGCTGGGCCACTCGACCATCGTCTTCGCCCTCACCTTCCTGCTCTCCCTCGGCGTCAGGGCGCTGACGGGCCCGGTCGAGAACGAGGACTCCGGGCTGCACGACGTCACGGGCTGGATCGGCACGACCGTCTCCGGCGCCTTCCTCTACCTCATCGCGATCATCAACCTGGTGATCATGGCCGGGATCTGGAAGGTCTTCCGCCAGATGCGCTCCGGTCACTTCGACGAGGCCGCCCTCGAAAAGCAGCTCGACAACCGGGGGTTCATGAACCGTCTGCTGGGCCGGCTGATGAAGTCGATCACCAAGCCGTGGCAGATGTATCCGCTGGGCCTCCTCTTCGGCCTCGGCTTCGACACGGCGACGGAGGTCGCCCTGCTGGTGCTTGCCGGTTCGGGCGCCGCCTCCGGGCTGCCCTGGTACGCGATCCTGTGCCTGCCCGTCCTGTTCGCGGCCGGCATGTCACTGCTGGACACGATCGACGGCTCGTTCATGAACTTCGCGTACGGCTGGGCGTTCTCCAAGCCGGTCCGCAAGGTCTACTACAACCTCACCATCACCGGGCTGTCCGTCGCCGTCGCGTTCATCATCGGCACCGTCGAACTCCTCGGCCTGATCGCCGAGAAGGCGGATCTGCACGGCCCCTTCTGGGACCGCGTGTCCGGCCTCGACCTCAACATCATCGGCTACGTCGTCGTCGGCCTGTTCTTCGCCACCTGGGCGCTGGCCCTGCTGGTGTGGAAGGTCGGCCGGATCGAGGAGAAGTGGACGGCGGGCCTGGCCGAGCCGGCCCCGGCCGAACGGAGCTGACGGCACCCGCGTCTGCGACCGCCGGTCAGCGGGTGCGCTCACCGCTCACTCTTCCTCGCTCGCGATCGCGTTGACCGCGGCGGCGGCCATGGCACTGCCGCCCCTGCGGCCCCGTACCACCAGGTGCTCCAGACCGGAGGGGTGCGCCGCCAGGGCGTCCTTGGACTCGGCGGCGCCGACGAAGCCGACCGGGACGCCGATGACGGCGGCGGGCCGGGGCGCGCCCTCCTCGATCATCTCCAGCAGCCGGAAGAGGGCGGTGGGTGCGTTGCCGACGGCGACCACGGCACCCTCCAGCCGGTCGCGCCACAGCTCCAGCGCGGCGGCGCTGCGCGTGGTGCCCATCTTCGCCGCCAACTCCGGGACGGCCGGGTCGGACAGCGTGCACAGCACGTCGTTGCCGGCGGGCAGCCGCCTGCGGGTCACACCGCTGGCCACCATCTGGACGTCGCAGAGGACGGGCGCGCCCGCCCGCAGGGCCTTGCGGGCGCGGGCCACCACGCCTGGTGTGTAGCCCAGGTCCCGCACCAGGTCGACCATTCCGCAGGCGTGGATCATCCGGACCGCGACCTGGCTGACGTCGGCGGGCAGGCCCGAGAGGTCCGCCTCCGCGCGGATGGTGGCGAAGGACTGGCGGTAGATGGCCGCCCCGTCCTTCTCGTAGACGTACGTGGTCACGGTGCTCTTCTCGCTGATCTCGGTCGTCGTACGGCTTGAACGGAGTGCAGCCGTGGACACGGCGGCGAGCTTACCGACCGTCGCGCGGACCGACTGCCAACCCCCTCGTACTGCTGTTAACGTGCAGTTGCACATCATTGGCAATAACGTCGAAGGATGTTGGACATGGCGGTTTACACGCTCCCGGAGCTTCCGTACGACTACGCGGCTCTCGAACCGGTCATCAACCCGCAGATCATCGAGCTGCACCACGACAAGCACCATGCGGCGTACGTGAAGGGGGCCAACGACACGCTGGAGCAGCTCGCGGAGGCGCGGGACAAGGAGTCGTGGGGCGCGATCAACGGCCTGGAGAAGAACCTGGCCTTTCACCTTTCCGGCCACATCCTGCACTCCATCTACTGGCACAACATGACCGGTGACGGCGGCGGCGAGCCCCTCGCCGCGGACGGCGTCGGTGACCTCGCGGACGCGATCGCCGAGTCCTTCGGCTCGTTCGCCGGTTTCAAGGCGCAGTTGACCAAGGCCGCCGCGACCACACAGGGTTCCGGCTGGGGCGTCCTCGCCTTTGAGCCGCTCAGCGGCCGGCTGATCGTCGAGCAGGTCTACGACCACCAGGGCAACGTCGGTCAGGGCTCGACCCCGATCCTGGTCTTCGACGCCTGGGAGCACGCCTTCTACCTCCAGTACAGGAACCAGAAGGTCGACTTCATCGACGCGATGTGGGCCGTCGTCAACTGGCAGGACGTGGCCCGGCGTTACGCCGCCGCCAAGGAGCGCGGCGACAGCCTGCTGCTCGCGCCCTGACGGCAGCGCCTTACCCGCTCCCGCGAGCGCGTCACTCGCGGGAGCTCCCCGCGGTCTGCGGAGCGCTGACCTTCGGCCGGTCCCGGTCACCGGCGCGCAGCACGCCCGCGAAGGCGACGAGTCCGCAGGACAACACGGTCACCAGGCCGAACGACACCACCAGGCTGGTCGCCTGGGCGAGTGTGCCGATGGCGCTCGGCGCGACCAGCCCCGAGGTGTAGGTGATGGTCGCGACGCCCGCGATGGCCAGGCTGGGGTTCGTCCCGCTGCGGCCCGCCGCCGCGAAGCACAGCGGGACGACCACCGCGATCCCGAAGCCCATCAGCGCGAATCCCGTCATCGCCACCGCCGGATGACCCGAGACGACGATCAGCAGCCCGCCGAGCACGGCGAGGACACCGCCCGAGCGCACCGTGCGCACGGAGCCGAACCGGTCCACCACCTTGTCCCCGGCTATTCGGGCGATAGCCATGGTGAGCGTGAAGCCCGTCGTGCAGGCCGCCGCCAGACCGGCCGAGGCCGCCAGCTGATCGCGCAGATAGACCGCCGACCAGTCCAGGCTCGCGCCCTCCGCGAACACCGCGCAGAACCCGACCGCGCCGATCAGCAGCGCCGACCGTGGCGGCAGTGCGAAGCGGGGCGGCGGTTCCTCGTCCTCGGCCGACTGGAGGTCGAGCACCCAGGTGCAGGCGGCCACGCCCAGCACGGTCAGGATGGCCGCCGCCAGCACGTGATGCACCCGGGCGTCCGCGCCGAGGTGCGCGGCGAGCGTGCCGCCCGCCGAGCCGATCAGGGCGCCAGCGCTCCACAGGCCGTGCAGGCCCGACATGATCGACCGGCCGAGGCGGTTCTCCACCTCGACGCCGAGCGCGTTCATCGCCACGTCCGCCATGCCCGCCGTGGCGCCGTAGGTGAACAGGGCCAGACAGAGCGTCAGCAGGTTCGGCGCGAAGGAGGGCAGGACCAGCGAGAGCGTCCACAGCGCGATCAGGCCGCGCAGGGCGTTCCGGGCGCCGAAGCGGTGGCTGATACGGCCCGCGAGTGGCATCGCGACGGAGGCGCCGAGCGCCGGAAAGGCGAGGGCGAGCCCCAACTGGCCCGCGCTCACCCCGGCATGATCCTGGATCCAGGGCACACGGGTCGCGAACGAGCCGGTGACGGCGCCGTGCACGGCGAAGACGGCGGCCACGGCATAGCGGGCCCGCCTCACCTCGCGTAGGTCGTACACCACTGCACTCATTCTCGGGCCCCTCCCTGGCTCACGGTTCTCGCTGGCGCCGCGTAAACTATCAGGAACCCTGCCTGATAGATAGCGGATTACCGGTCGCCGATCTGGAAGGATCCCGGCATGCCCGCATCCCCGAGTACCGCCCGAGCCATCAACGACCGGCTCGCCCTGCGTCTGCTCCAGCGGGAGGGCCCGTTGACGGCAGGGCAGTTGAAGGAGCTGACCGGGCTGTCCCGGCCGACCGTCGCCGACCTCGTCGAACGCCTCGCCGCCGCCGGTCTGATCGAGGTCGTGGGGGAGTCGGGCGCACAGCGGCGGGGGCCGAACGCGAAGTTGTACGGGATCGTCGCCGACCGGGCCCATCTGGCCGCGCTCGACGTGCGCACCGAGAGCGTCTCCGTCGTCGTGTCCGACCTGCTCGGCAAAGTGCTCGTCGAGGCGTCCGTGCCGATCGGCGACGACGCGGGCACGGGACCGGCGGTGGAGCAGGCCGTGACGCTGGTCGAGCGTGTGGCGAAGGAGGCCACGGCGATGGCGGCGCCTCCGCGTGAGCCCGTTCCGGAGTGGGGGAGGCTGCACACCGTGGGCATCGGCGCCCCCGGCCTGATCGACCCGGCCGGCGGTGAACTCCGGGACACCTCGGGCCTGCCTCAGTGGCATCGCCGACTGGTGGCCGTCCTTCAGGAACGGTTCCCGGACGCCCGCGTCAGCGTGGAGAACGAGACCAACCTCGCCGCGCTGGCGGAGATGCGCGACGGCGCCGCCCGGGACCGTGACACCTTCGTCCTGCTCTGGCTCGGCATGGGCATCGGCGCCGCCGTCGTCCTGGACGGACGGCTCCGCCGCGGGGCCTCCGGCGGCACGGGCGAGATCGGCTTCCTGCCGGTTCCGGGGACCACGGGTCTGCCGTCGGCGACCGACTGCGAGGGCGGCTTCCACTCGCTGGCCTCGGCGGGGGCGGTGGCGGCGCTCGCCGCGGAGCACGGGTTGACGGCTTCCGGGGGCGCGGGGGCGGAGTATGCCGCGGAGGTCGTTCGGGAGGCGGTGGGGCTGGCGGCGGGCGGAGGTTCGCCCGGTGCGCCCGCCGGCCGTTTCCTGGACGCCCTCGCCGACCGCGTGGTCCTCGGCGCCGCCGCCGTCACTTCCGTACTGGACCCCGGCTGTCTGGTGCTGGCGGGTGAGGTGGGCCGGGCGGGCGGCGAGGTACTGGCCGAACGCGTCCAGGCCCGCTTGGCGCGGATGTCACCGCTGCCCACAGAAGTACGCGCCACCAGCCTGGGCGGCGGCGCGGTTCTGCGCGGGGCGCTGCTGACCGCCCGCGACCGCGCCCAGGAGGAACTGTTCGCGCCGGCGGCCTCTCTTCGGTTGGGAGGGCCCGGCGGCGGGCAAGGGCCGTCGTCACCGCCGCCGGGCCGGTCTGCTCGGGATGAGACCTTGGTAGACGACGATAGAAAGGACTAGACCATTGCGTCAATAGGTGTGGACCAATCTCAAAGCGGTTCTCCAGTGCCCGAGTTGGAGCCCTCGCGGCCCGCCAGGGAAGTCCACAGACGCCGCCTGTGAGCCACTGCACATGCTTCACCCGTATGGACTTCGGCCAGGCGTGGCACACTGGCCGTGTACCAGAAGCAGCGCACTCCGGGGTCGGTGAAAGTCCGAACCGGCGGTTACAGTCCGCGACCCGGTCGCCTCCAGCGGCCGGTTGACCAGGTGAAATTCCTGGACCGACGGTTAAAGTCCGGATGGGAGGCAGTGCGCGGCGGGCGGGCATTCGTGCGCGCCGCCGATCATGCTCGTCCTTTCGGGGACGGGTCCGTCCGGCGTCGCCCCAGTGCCGCAGTCCGTACATTCTGTCGTCATCGACAGCCCCGGAGTCCGTGCCCGAAGAGGCAGGAGGACCCGGGAAGTGTTCACCGGAATCGTCGAAGAGCTGGGTGAGATCACCGCCGTCGAGAACCTCGACGACGCGTCCCGCTTTCGGCTGCGTGGCCCCATCGTCACCGAGGGCGCGAAGCACGGCGACTCCATCGCCGTGAACGGCGTGTGTCTCACCGTCGTCGACCACGAGGGCGACGAGTTCACCGCCGACGTCATGGCCGAGACCCTGAACCGATCCAGCCTCGGCGTCCTCGCCGTGGGCTCCCGCGTCAACCTCGAACGCCCCACGGCCGTCGGCGCACGCCTCGGCGGCCACATCGTGCAGGGGCATGTCGACGGCACCGGCGAGGTCCTGGAGCGCAAGCCCTCCGACAACTGGGAGATCGTGAAGATCTCCCTCCCCGCGGACCTCGCGCGCTACGTCGTCGAGAAGGGCTCCATCACCGTCGACGGCATCAGCCTCACCGTCGTCGACGCCGGCCCCGACTACTTCTCCGTCAGCCTGATCCCCACCACCCTCGACCTGACCACGCTCGGCCTCAAGCAGCCCGGCGACCCGGTCAACCTCGAGGTCGACGTCATCGCCAAGTACGTCGAGCGGCTGCTCGCGGCGGGCCAGGGGGCAGCACGGTGAACGGGCTGAACTCCGAGGCCTTCGTCCTCTTCGACCAGCACATCCTCTGGTCGGACATGATCGGCAACGTCCTCGGCCTCATCGCCCTCGCGCTCGGCTGGCAGCGCTCCCTGTGGACCTGGCCGGTGCAGTTCCTCTCCGGCCTCATCCTCTTCGGGGCCTTCTTCGGCCATCTGACCGGCAGCGCCGGCAAACAGACCGTCGTCATGGCCGTCGCCCTGTACGGCTGGTGGCAGTGGAACCGCAGCAGGGGCCGGTCGAAGGACGGCCAGATCGCCCCGCGGTTCGCCAGCCGGCGCGAGCGCGGCGCGATGGTCGCCGCCGCCGCCGTCGGCACGGTCGCGGTGGCCCTGCTCTTCAAGGCATATCCGACCCTGTCCTGGGACCCTTGGCCGGACGCCTACATCTTCGTCGGCACCGTCGTCGCGATGTACGCCCAGGCCCGCGGCATGGTCGAGTTCTGGTTCGCCTGGCTGCTCGTCGACCTGGTCGGCGTGCCGCTCAACTTCGCCAACGGCTACGCCTTCTCCGGCTTCGTCTACGTCATCTACGGCGCACTCGTCCTGTGGGGCATGCGCGACTGGTGGCTGCGCTCCCGCAACGACGCGCGGCCCGTTCTGGAAGGAGCGCCGGCATGAGCGCGGCACCCATCCTGTACAGCACAGACAACATCGAGGACTGGTCGCTCGACCCGATCGAGCAGGCCATCGCCGACATCGCCGCAGGCCGCCCGATCGTGGTCGTCGACGACGAGGACCGGGAGAACGAGGGCGACCTCGTCATCGCCGCCGAGAAGGCGACCCCCGAGATCGTCGCCTTCATGATGAGCGAGTGCCGTGGCCTGATCTGCGCCCCCATGGAGGGCGGTGAGCTGGACCGGCTCAGGCTGCCGCAGATGGTCGAGGACAACACCGAGTCCATGAAGACCGCGTTCACCGTCTCCGTGGACGCCTCCGCCGCGCACGGCGTGAGCACCGGCATCTCCGCCGCCGACCGTGCCACCACACTCCAGCTCCTCGCGAGCGGCGACGCCGAGGCCGGCGACTTCGTCCGCCCCGGCCACATCTTCCCGCTGCGCGCCCGGCCCGGCGGCGTGCTGGTCCGCAACGGCCACACCGAGGCCGCCGTCGACCTCGCCCGTCTCGCGGGCCTGCGCCCGGCCGGCGCCATCGTCGAGATCGCGGGAGAGGACGGCCGTATGCTTCGCCTCCCCGAACTGATCCCGTTCGCCCGCAAGCACGGCCTGACGATCATCTCCATCGAGGACCTGATCGCCTACCGCCGGACCTCGGAACCCACCGTCCGCCGTGAGGCGCAGACCCATCTCCCCACGACCTTCGGCGACTTCACGGCGTACGGCTACCGCTCCACCGTCGACGGCGTCGAGCATGTCGCCCTGGTGCACGGCGAGATCGGCGACGGCGAGGACGTCCTCGTCCGAGTCCACTCCGAATGCCTCACCGGCGACATCTTCCACTCCCTGCGCTGCGACTGCGGCCCCCAGTTGAGTGCCTCCCTGGAGCGCATCCAGGCCGAGGGCAGGGGAGTGGTGGTCTACCTGCGCGGCCATGAGGGCCGCGGCATCGGTCTGCTGTCCAAACTGAGGGCGTACGAACTTCAGGAGCGCGGCCGCGACACCCTCGACGCCAACCTGGAACTCGGCCTGCCGGCCGACGCCCGGGACTACGGCGCCGGCGCACAGATCCTGGAGGACCTCGGCGTCCGCAGTGTGCGCCTGATGACCAACAACCCCGACAAGACCGACGCGCTCGTCCGCCATGGCCTCAAGGTCAACGGCCGTGAGCCGATGCCCGTACAGGCGGGCGAGCACAACCTCCGCTACCTGCGCACCAAGCGGGACCGGATGGGGCACGACCTGCCCTGGCTGGACACGGCCACCGTGTCCGCCTGCGGCAACCAGTGAGAGAACATCAAGGAGAGACGTTGAGCGGCAAGGGTGCACCGGAACTGTCCGTACGCAATGTGGGCGACCTGCGGGTCGCCGTCATCGCGGCACAGTGGCACGAGAAGGTGATGGACGGCCTGGTGGACGGCGCCCTGCGCGCCCTGCACGACCTGGGCATCGACGAGCCGACCCTCCTCAGGGTCCCCGGCAGCTGGGAACTCCCGGTCGTGGCCAAGGTCCTCGCGGACCGGGGCTATGACGCGGTCGTCGCCCTCGGGGTCGTCATCCGGGGCGGCACACCGCATTTCGAGTACGTGTGCCAGGGCGTCACCCAGGGCCTCACCCAGGTCTCCGTGGACACCGGCGTCCCCGTCGGCTTCGGCGTGCTGACCTGCGACACCGAGGAGCAGGCCCTCGACCGGGCCGGACTGCCCGGCTCGAACGAGGACAAGGGACACGAGGCGGTGACGGCCGCGGTGGCGACCGCGGCGACGCTCCGCTCAGTATCCGAACCGTGGCGCTAGGTCGGTCGGCACACCGCGTAAAGTGAGCGCCACCATGTCCAAGAAGACGTTCGAGGAGCTCTTCACCGAGCTCCAGCACAAGGCCGCAAACGGCGACCCCGCCACGTCCCGCACCGCGGAACTGGTCGAGAAGGGCGTCCATGCCATCGGCAAGAAAGTCGTCGAGGAGGCCGCCGAAGTCTGGATGGCCGCCGAGTACGAGGGCAAGGAGGCAGCCGCCGAGGAGATCTCGCAGCTGCTCTACCACGTTCAGGTGATGATGGTCGCCCGCGGCATCTCCCTGGACGACGTCTACGCCCACCTCTGAGCCGTAACCCGCACACCCGCACCGTACGCACGAACAAAGGAAGCCGACCTCATGCTGCGCATCGCCGTCCCCAACAAGGGTTCCCTGTCCGGCCCTGCGGCGGAGATGCTGCATGAGGCCGGCTACCAGCAGCGCCGCGAGTCCAAGGAACTGCGGATCGTCGACCCGCACAACGAGGTCGAGTTCTTCTACCTCCGCCCCCGCGACATCGCGATCTACGTCTCCACCGGCCGCCTCGACATCGGCATCACCGGCCGCGATCTGCTCATCGACTCCGGCGCCAAGGCCGAGGAGATCCTCCCGCTCGGCTTCGCCCGCTCCACCTTCCGCTACGCCACCAAGCCCGGCACGGCGAAGGGCGTCGAGGACCTGGGCGGTATGACGGTCGCCACCTCGTACGAGGGCATCGTCGAGGGGCACCTCGCCGACCACGGCATCGACGCCTCCGTCGTCCACCTCGACGGCGCCGTCGAGACCGCCATCGAACTCGGAGTCGCCGAGGTCATCGCGGACGTCGTCGAGACCGGCACCTCACTGCGCAACGCGGGCCTCGAAGTCATCGGCGAGCCGATCATGAAGTCCGAGGCCGTGGTGATCCGCCGCACCGGCGCGGAGCCCGAGGACAGCGCCGAGCCCAAGGTGCAGCAGTTCCTGCGCCGCCTCCAGGGCGTCCTGGTCGCCCGGACGTACGTGATGATGGACTACGACTGCCGGGTCGAGCAGTTGGAGAAGGCCGTCGCGCTCACGCCCGGTCTGGAGTCCCCGACGGTCTCGCCGCTGCACAATGAAGGCTGGGTCGCCGTCCGTGCGATGGTCCCGGCCAAGGAGGCCCAGCGGATCATGGACGACCTGTACGACATCGGCGCCCGGGCCATCCTGACCACCGCCATCCACGCCTGCCGCCTCTGAGGGGCCGTGGAGAACATGTCCGACCTGCCTGCCCTCCCCGTCACGTTCCGGCCGGGCCACACCCGGGCCGTGCTGCTCACCGCCGGTACGGCGATCTTCGTGGTCATCACGACCGTCGCCATGCTGCTGGAGCAGCTCAGCCCGGGGGAGCGCCTCAGCTTCGTCTTCACGGCGGCGCTGCTCTTCGGTGTGCTGCTCATGCTCTCCCGGCCGAAGGTGGTCGCCGACGAGTCGGGCGTCACGGTGGTGAACATCGCCGGCAGCCGCCATCTGGAATGGGCCGAAATCCTTCAGGTGAACCTGCGTCCGGGCGATCCCTGGGTGTTCCTCAACCTCAGCGACGGCACCAGCCTGCCCGCGCTCGGCATCCAGCCGGGCATCGCCAAACAGCGTGCCATCGCAGACGCGAGGACCCTGCGGGCGCTCGCCGAAGCCCGTTCCACAGCGCGTCCCGAGGAACATCACGGCTGACTCGGGGGCGTCCACCCTGCCGCACATGCCCCTGTCTTGATTAATCTGTTGGCGGAGGCGTTTTTCGCTGCGCCTCCGCCCCTGCGCGCCGCCCGGTGCCCAGGGGTTCCTGCTACCCGAGGAGTGACCCCCTCCGGCGATGGACGGATCGTCCTGTAGTACCTGCGCCGCCCCCTGTCGACATAGCGTCGAGGCGGCGGCATCATGACCACCCCTCTGCTGCTCCTGGCAGCCGCATTCCTGCTGATTCTCGCCAACGGTTTCTTCGTGGCGGCCGAGTTCGGCCTGGTGACGGTCGAGCGCCCGGACGCCGAGAAGGCCGCGGCCGAAGGCGACCGACGGGCCCGTACGGTCGTCGAGTCGCTGAAGGAGCTCTCCTTCCAGCTCTCCGGCACCCAGCTCGGCATCACCATCACCTCCCTCGTCGTCGGCATGCTCGCCGAACCGGCGCTCGCCCAGCTGCTGGACGGCCCGTTCACGGCGATCGGCATCCCGGACGGCGCGGTGCCCGGCGTGGCCGTGGTCGTCGGCATGCTGCTGGCCTCGGCCGTGCAGATGGTGATCGGCGAACTCGTGCCGAAGAACTGGGCGGTCTCCCGCCCGCTCCAGGTCGCGCGCTTCGTCGCCGGCCCGCAGCACGCCTTCGCCCGGCTGTTCCGCCCGGTGATCGCAGGCCTGAACGCGGTCGCCAACCGGCTCGTCCGCACCCTGGGCATCGAGCCCGCCGAGGAGCTGGCCTCCGCCCGCACCCCCGGCGAACTCGTCTCGCTGGCCCGGCACTCCGCCCGCGCCGGCACCCTGGAACAGGACACGGCGGACCTGTTCGTACGGACCCTGTCGCTCGGCGAGCTGACCGCGCAGCACGTCATGACCCCGCGCGTGAAGGTCAGCGCGTTGCAGTCGTCGGCGACCGCCGAGGACGTGGTCAATCTGACGCGCGCCACCGGTCTGTCCCGCTTCCCGGTCTACCGGGAGCGGATCGACGAGATCGTCGGCATGGTCCACCTCAAGGACGCCCTGGCGGTCCCGGTCCACGAACGGCTGCGCACCCCCGTCACCCGGATCGCGCAGACCCCCCTGCTGGTCCCCGAGACCCTGCCCGTGCAGCCGCTGCTGGCGCGGCTGCGCAGCGAGCAGCCCATCGCCGTGGTCGTCGACGAGTACGGCGGCACGGCGGGCGTCGTCACGCTGGAGGACATCGTCGAGGAGATCGTCGGCGAGGTCCGCGACGAGCACGACGGCCAGGACGTACCCGAACTCGCCCCCGCCCCGGCGGAGGACGGCAGGCCCGCGTGGGACGTCGACGGCAGTTGCCGCGTCGACATCCTCCAGCGCATAGGCCTCGACGTGCCCGAGGGGCCCTACGAGACGGTCGCCGGACTGGTCGCCGATCTGCTCGGCCGGATCCCGGCCGTCGGCGACAAGGCGGAACTGCCGGGCTGGCGGCTCGCCGTGCGCCAGGTCGGCCACTACCGCGCGGAGCGGGTACGGCTGGTCAGGACGGCTCTGGCTGTCGCGGAGGCCGTCCGATGAGCGTGCTCCAACTTCTGTTCGCCGGGCTGCTCGTGCTCACCAACGGCTTCTTCGTCGGCGCCGAGTTCGCCCTCGTCTCCGTACGCCGCAGCCAGATCGAACCGCTCGGCACCGCCCGGGCCCGGCAGGTGCTGTACGGGCTGGAACGGCTGCCGCAGATGATGGCCGCCGCCCAGTTCGGCATCACCGTCTGCTCGTTGACGCTCGGCGCGGTCGCCGAGCCGACGGTCGCGAAGATACTGGAACCGTTCTTCGAGTGGATCCACCTCCCGCACGCGATGATCCACCCGCTGGGCTATGTCATCGCCCTGGCCACCGTGGTCTTCTTCCACCTCGTCATCGGCGAGATGGTCCCGAAGAACCTCGCGATGGCCGCCCCGGAGAAGGTCGCGCTGTGGCTCAGCCCCGGTCTGGTCGCCTTCGCCCGGCTGTGCAGGCCGATCACCGTGGCCCTCGGCGCCTGCGCCCAGGGCATCCTGCGGCTCTTCCGTGTCGAGCCCAAGGACGAGGTCGAGGCGGTCTTCACCAGCGAGCAGCTCAACCGGCTGGTGGAGGACTCCGGCCAGGCCGGCCTGCTCGACCCCGAGGAGCAGGAGCGGCTGGAGGACGCGCTGGAGCTGGGTTCGCGGCCGGTCACCGATGTGCTCCTCGGCCGCGAGTCGCTGGTGACCGTCCCTCCCTCGGTCACCCCGGGCCAGATCATCGAGCTCACCGCCCGCACCGGGTACTCGCGCTTCCCGGTCGTGGCCGACAACGGTGCCTTCATGGGGTACCTGCACGTCAAGGACGTACTCGACCTGGAGGAGTCCGAGCGTGCGGTGCCGCAGCAGATCTGGCGGCCGATGACGACCCTGCGGTCGGAGCTGCCGCTGGATGACGCGCTGACGGTGATGCGGCGGGCCGCGACGCACCTTGCGCAGGTGGCCGACGGGGCCGGGAAGGTCCTGGGGCTGGTGGCGCTGGAGGATGTGCTGGAGCTCCTGGTGGGCGAGGTGCGGGACCCCGCCCATCGCGAGGTCACCGCCGTGCCCAAGGTGTCCGAGCCCCGGTCGGGGGCGGCGGAGGAGGTGCTGGCGAGCTGATCGCGAGCGGAGCCGCAGGGTCCCTCACATCGCCGACGGATCCTGCGGCCCCCGCCCCGACAGCACCTCCCCGTACGCCTGCATCAGGTCGGGCAACCGCAACGTCGACAAGTCGTCACGGGTCAGCGTGCCGGGATAGGCGGACAACCGCAGATCCCGGTACGCACAGCTCTTCTCGTACAGCGTGCGCAGGAACCGTCCGTTCCCCAGCTCGTCGATCCACCCCTGGTCGACGACGTGCCCCGCGATGGACCGCAGCTCGTCCAGTGCCTCCTCGTCCCACACGTCCCCGTTCTCCGCGGCCAGCACTTCGCCGATGGAGGTGAGTTCGAGGGGGCGGTAGGAGGGGAAGTCGACGCGGCTGGTGAAGCGGGAGGACAGGCCGGGGTTGGCGGCCAGGAGGCGGTCCATGCCCTCGGGGTAGCCGGCCAGGATCACCACGAGGTGGTCGCGGTTGTCCTCGGCCCGCTTCAGCAGTACCTGGAGCGCCTCGTCGCCGTACGCGTCCCCCTTGCCGTATCCCGAGTTGGAGAGCGAGTAGGCCTCGTCGACGAAGAGGACGCCGCCGATCGCGGAGTCGATCAGTTCGTTGGCCTTCACCGCCGTCTGGCCGAGATACTCGCCGACCAGGTCCGCCCGCTGGGCCTCCACCAGGTGGTCGCCGCCGAGCAGGCCGAGGGCGTAGAAGACCCGCCCCAGGATCCGGGCCACCGTCGTCTTCCCTGTCCCCGACGGCCCCGAGAACACGAAGTGCCGCTTGGGCGGCTGGACCGGCAGTCCCTGTCCGGCCCGCAGCCGAGCCATGTTCAACTGCGCCGACAACGCCTTGACTTGGCGTTTCACCGGTTCCAGACCCACCATGCGCTCAAGCTCGGCGAGTGCCTCCTCGAGCAGTGCGGGATCGGTCGGGCCGGTCGGCAGCGCAGGCGTCGGGACGATCGACTTCTCCCGCACCGCCGGGTCGATCGCCGACGGCAGCGGGCCCGTCGGCGGCATGTCGGGCCCGGAC
This sequence comes from Streptomyces sp. NPDC051963, assembly GCF_044593495.1. Taxonomy (NCBI): domain Bacteria; kingdom Bacillati; phylum Actinomycetota; class Actinomycetes; order Kitasatosporales; family Streptomycetaceae; genus Streptomyces; species Streptomyces sp. NPDC051963. The sequence goes on from NZ_JBIUCC010000010.1 coordinate 287,262, forward strand.
AGCTTGAGGTCACGGCCCTCGATGCCGAAGAGCGGGTCGATGCCGTCCGGCCCCTCGATGACGTCCTGGCCGCCGGACAGTGTGATCGCCGCGAGGTCGGTGGAGTCGTCGTACCCGTCGCCCTCGGCGATCGCCGCGAGCCGGGCCGAGGTGTCCATGAAGGCGGGGTCGATGCGGTGCACGGCACGGTAGAGCGGGAGCGCGGCGGCCGACCTGCCCGTTCCCTCGTGCGCCCGCGCCAGCCAGTAGCGCAGCTCCTTGCGCTGCGGTTGTTCGCTGCGGCAGCGCATCAGGGCCGACGAGAGGAGCGGTTCGGCCTGGCCGTACATCTCGAGCCGGACCCGGGCCATGCCGCCGAAGAGTCCTGCCTCGATGCCGAGCAGCGGATCGTCGATCAGCGGGTCGGTGTGCCGGACGAGCTGTTCCCAGTCCTTGACCAGATAGGCACGGCAGGCGTGCAGGAAGCGGACCTGGTGGTCGGTGTCCACCGGCGGCAGACCCGCGAGGGCGCGGTCGAGTTCAGGTACGTGCCGGCCGTCCAGCCAGTGGGAGGCGTGCGCGAGCAGCAGGTCGCGCGGGCTCTCCAGGACGGGCTGCACCCACCAGCCCAGCCAGTACCACGAGTTGAGGGTGCGGCGGTGCCGGGTGCGCTGTTCGCCGAAGCGGTCCCGGTGGCGGAACATCCTGAGCAGCGCGGTCGTCGTGTCGACGCGCAGCGCGTGCAGTCCGAGCCAGCCGTCGGCCATCCCGGGGTCCACCCGCACCGCGGTCCGGAACTCCTCCTCCGCCTGTGGATAGGCGCCCATCGTGTAAGCATCGACGCCTCGCAGCCAGGCGAGGTCGGCCGGGGCCTCGGGGCCCCGCGTGCCGAAGTCCATCACGTCCCCCCACAAACCGTGCCCCCGTTCGGTTCGCCGCCGGGCCCGGTGCCCGTCGGCAGCCTTGGCCGAACCGCCGTACCGCGGACCGGAGTTGCAACGGTGCGCAGAGCAGCCGTCCGAAGGTCGCACCGAGGGCATCGTACCTGCGCCGGTGTCGCCCGCCCCAGGGTGCCGCACAGGCCGTTTGACGAGGTGGGAGCAGATGGGGCGCATTCGGTTCGGTGACCGAGGGTGAGCGAATCATGCCGTGCAGCGCCCGAAATGGGTGAAGAGGACAGAACGAAGCCCCCGATCACGGGGGAACAACCGGGGGCTTCGCGTCTGTGGGGCGGCTCCAAATGGCCGCACATTGAGAACGTAAGACCTGTACGGCCCCCAGGTCAAGCCGAGTTGGGGGAGTCCGGGAAGTTCCGCGGCGCGGGTCTTCACAAGTTCAGCACATTGCCGATAGCTCGTCACCGTGCGTGAGCACGTGGTCCGGACCAGGCCTTCATGCGGGCCCCGAATGCACCTCGTACCCCTTTTCGCACTGCTGTACCAGGAGGTCGGCAAAGGGGCGCGAAGGGTCGTCGGCGAAGTGCCGCCGCTCCGCCTCGACCCACCCGGCCCAGAACTCCCGCTGCTCCTCCCCGTCCCGGGTCCGCCCACGCGTCCAGGCCTCCTCGCGGGGCACCTCCATCCACAACAGGTGGGCCAGATGCGGCCGCAGCGCCTGGCGCCCGGCGCCGACTCCCTCGATGAGGATCACGGGTGCGGGCGGCAGGAGACGGAACGGTCCGAAGCGGCGGGCGCGCCAGTCGTAGGGGGCGTAGCGCGCGGTCTCGCCCCGGTCGAGCGGTTCGATCACCTGGGTCAGCAGCCGTTCCGTCCAGTCGAACAGCTGCTCATGGCTGGCGATGTCGTCGAGACGGAGGACGGGTGCGCCGCCCAGTGCGTCGGCCAACCGCCCGGCGAACGTGGACTTTCCGGAGCCGGCGTGCCCGTCGATGCCGATCAGCCGGACCGGGCCGCAGGACGGGGAGAGGCGGCGGAGGCGGCGCGAGAGGTCGTGAATGGTGCTTCCCAGGGTGGCGGGGGCGGGGCGTGCATACATTCTACGAGCGAGGGTGCGCCGCAGGTCGTCCCAGTGGGCGCACCCATATTGGTGGGTGTGGCATCGGTGGATGTGCTGGCAGGAGCACGTCGCCTCCGTTCATAGTTGTACGCACCACCGTGCACCGGACCTGCCCCGACTCGGACACCTGGGGGTCTTCCGCCCATGAGCAGAGCCGAACAGCCGTCCCGCAGGAGTGTCCTGACCGCCGCGGTCGTCGCGGCGGTCGCGGGCGGCTCGGCCCCCGTGTCCGCGGCCGACACCGCGGCGGACGCCGAGGACCCCGTGCAGACCCTGGCCCCCACCGTCGACAACCGCGCCTGGACCGCCTACGCCGACTGGGGCGGCGGCACCGCACAGGGCACCCGGGCCGTCGCGGGCGCCCGTCCCGGCGTCGTGATCGACGCCCCCGCGGGGACCGTCGAGTACACCGACCCGCACACCAGCACGACGGCCACCTGGGAGTACGCGACCTGGACGTCCCCCGTCCACCGGCTCTCCGTCCCCGCGACCGAGGCGATCGCGTCCTGGAACGCGCACACACCGGACGGCACCTGGCTCCAGGTCGAGCTTCAGGGCACCTACACGGACGCCACGGACACCCCCTGGTACGTGATGGGCCGCTGGGCGGCGGGCGACCAGGACATCAAGCGGACCTCGGTCGACGACCAGAGCGACGGCAAGAGCAGCATCTGGACGGACACCTGCGCGATCGACGACCCGTCGACGGGCCTGCGGCTCGCGTCGTACCGGCTGCGCCTGACCCTCTACCGCAAGCCGGGCACGACGAGCACCCCCACGGTGTGGCGGCTGGGCGCGATGGGCTCCGACGTCCCCGACCGCTTCACCGTCCCGGCCTCCACGCCGGGCCTCGCCCGGGAGCTGATCGTCCCGCCCTACTCGCAGGAGATCCACAGAGGCCAGTACCCCGAGTACGACAACGGCGGCGAGGCCTGGTGCAGCCCCACCTCCTCGCAGATGATCATCGAGTACTGGGGCGGCCGGCTCACGCCCGAGCAGCTGGCCTGGGTCGACCCCTCGTACACCGATCCGCAGGTGTGCCACGCGGCCCGCTTCACCTATGACCACCAGTACGAGGGCTGCGGGAACTGGCCGTTCAACGCCGCCTACGCGGCGACCTTCCAGGGTCTCCAGGGCGTGGTCACCCGGCTCGGCTCGCTCGCCGACCTGGAGACGCTGATCGCGGCCGGCATCCCGGCCCTGACGTCCCAGTCCTTCCTGTCGGGCGAGCTGACGGGGGCGGGGTACGGGACCGCCGGGCACCTCATGACGGTCGTAGGGTTCACCGCGGACGGCGACGTGATCGCCAACGACCCGGCTTCGCCGGGCAACGAGGCGGTGCGTCACGTCTACAAGCGCCGGGAGTGGGAGAACATCTGGCTCCGCACCAAGCGCCACAACGCGGACGGCGAGGTCGTCTCCGGCACGGGCGGCGTCTGCTACCTGTACTTCCCGGCGCATCCGAGCCCGGGGCAGCTCACGGCGCTCGCGGAGGTCGGCGTGCGCTGAGGTGCGCGTTCGGCTGTGACCAAGGTCTCCGCCGCAAAAGCCTCCGATGGTGGCAAGGTGGACAGCATGACCGCGAACGCAGCCACCACCACGCGCGCCCGCACGGGCGGCCCCAAGGAAGACGGCCCGAAGCTCCTCGAGCACGCCATGGGCTGGACCCTCGTCGTGGTCGTCGCGATGCTCGTGGCCCAACTCGGACTGATGTGAGTTGATCCCCTGTTCGACCTGCCATACTGCGGTTGTCCCGCCGCCCGTTGGAGACCAGGGTCGAATTGAATATCAGTCACCAGCGCGACGCCGCCCGTCCCCGGGTGCGTGGCACCGAGCGCTCCCTGGCGCGTCGCGCCGAACTCATCGCCATCGGGCGGGGGTTGTTCGCCGACACGTCCTATGACGCGCTGTCGATGGACGACATCGCCCGGCAGGCGCATGTCGCCAAGGGACTGATCTACTACTACTTCCAGTCCAAGCGCGGCTATTACCTGGCGATCATCAACGACTCCGTCGCCGACCTGGTCACCTATGCCGCGAGCGGCCTCGAACTGCCGCCGGTGGAGCGGGTCCACCGCACGATCGACAGCTATCTGCGCTACGCCGAGCAGAACCAGGCCGCCTACCGCACCATCGTCAGCGGCGGTGTCGGCTTCGACACCGAGGTGCACGCCATCCGGGACGGGGTGCGCGAGGCGATCGTCTCGACCATCGCCGAGGGCGCGTACGGCCGCAGCGACATCGCCCCGCTGGCCCGGATGGGCCTGCTCGCCTGGGTGTGCAGCGTCGAGGGTGCCGCCCTGGACTGGATCGACCATCCCGAACTCTCCCGCGACATCATGCGCGAGCTGCTGGTGAAGTCGCTGGGCGGATCGATGCGCGCCATCGAGGAACTGGACCCGGCCTACCCGGCCCCCGCGCCCGCCCGCCGCGAGGACTGACGGCCGAGGGGCGGAGGTCTCGTGGTCCTCCGCCCCAAGTCCCCCGTGGAATGGGCTAGTTGATCGCGTTGATCAGCTCGCCGTTGGCCGTGTCACCGCTCAGCTCCCAGAAGAACGTGCCGCCCAGACCCTGCTGGTCCTTGTACGTCATCTTGGTCGCGATGGTCGCGGGGGTGTCGTAACTCCACCAGTTGCTCCCGCACTTGGCGTAGGCCGTGCCTCCCACGGTGCCGGTCGCCGGGCAGCTGGTCCTGAGCACCTTGTAGTCCTCGATGCCCTGCTCGTACGTGCCCGCCGCCGGGCCGGTGGCGGTGCCCCCGGGCTCCGACTGGGTCACGCCGGTCCAGCCGCGGCCGTAGAAGCCGATGCCGAGCAGCAGCTTCGAGGCCGGGATACCGAGGCCCTTGAGCTTCGCGATGGTCGCCGAGGAGTGGAAGTCCGCCTTCGGGATGCCGGTGTACGAGGTCAGCGGCGAGTGCGGCGCGGTCGGGCCGGCCGCGTCCCAGGCGCCGAAGAAGTCGTACGTCATCGGGTTGTACCAGTCGACGTACTGGGCCGCGCCCGCGTAGTCCGCCGCGTCGATCTTGCCGCCGGCGGTGGCGTCGGCCGTGATCGCCGCGGTGACCAGGTTGCCGGTGCCGAACTTCGCCCGCAGCGCCTGCATCAGGTTCTTGAACGCCGCGGCGCCTGAGGTGTCGCAGGTCAGACCACAGGCGTTCGGGTACTCCCAGTCGATGTCGATGCCGTCGAAGACGTCCGCCCACTTGGAGTTCTCGACCAGGTCGTAGCAGGACTGGGCGAACGCGGCCGGGTCCTTGGCGGCCTCACCGAAACCGCCCGACCAGGTCCAACCGCCGAAGGACCAGAGGATCTTGAGGTTCGGGTGCTTCTTCTTCAGCTCGCGCAGCTCGTTGAAGGTGCCGCGCAGCGGCTGGTCCCAGGTGTCGGCGACGCCGTCCACCGACTCGGCCGCGGTGTAGGTCCGTTCGGTGGCCGCGTAGTTGTCGCCCATCGCGCACTTGCCGCCGGTGACGTTGCCGAAGGCGTAGTTGATGTGGGTGAGCTTGGCGGCGGAGCCGGAGGTCTCGACGTTCTTGACGTAGTACTTGCGGTCGTAGGTGCCCCATTCCGTGAAGTAGCCGATCACTTTCGAACCGGCGGCTTCCTTCGCGGTGGGCTCGGCGGTGGCCGTGGCGGTGCTCGCGCCGGCCAGGAGCCCGGCACCGAGGACGGCGCAACAGACGGCGGACACGAGCGCCCGGAACCGGTTGTGGGGACGGTCGGGATGGTGCATCGGGTGTCTCCTCGTGGGGGAGAGGGAACGCGCGCCGATTGGCATGAACGCGGTCAAGCGTTGATGCGAAACAGTAGGAGGACTAGACCAGTAGGTCAATGGTTCGGACCAATTTTGAGGCGCTTGGATTTACCCGGAGTAAGCGGTCGTTAACCGGTGACGGGATGCCCCGATCGGGCATACTCCCAGCGCAGAGCCGCTGGTCAGCAGCTTCCGTGACCCGGAGCGTCGCCATGAATGACCGCGCCCCGCAGCCGGTGGACCGGCAACTGCCCACGGACGAGGCGCGGGATCTGCTCGCGCTCGTTCGCGACATCGCGCAGCGCGAGATCGCCCCGAAGGCGGCCGAGGAGGAGGACGCCGGACGCTTCCCACGCGAGATCCTCACCCTGCTCTCGGGATCCGGTCTGCTCGGCCTGGCGTACGACTCCGCCTACGGCGGCGGTGACCAGCCGTACGAGGTCTATCTCCAAGTCCTCGAAGAACTCGCCGCGGCCCGGCTCACCGTCGGCCTCGGCGTGAGCGTCCACTCCCTGTCCTGCCATGCGCTCGCCACCTACGGCAGCAAGCAGCAGCAGGTCGAGTTCCTGCCCGACATGCTCGGTGGCGGGCTGCTCGGCGCGTACTGCCTGTCCGAGCCGTCGTCCGGCTCGGACGCCGCGTCACTGCGGACGAGGGCCGTCAGGGAGGGCGACGGCTGGGTGATCACCGGCACCAAGGCCTGGATCACCCACGGCGGAGTCGCCGACTTCTGCACGGTCATGGCCCGCACCGGCGAGGAGGGCCCGCGCGGGATCACCGCGTTCCTGGTGCCCGGCGACGCGGACGGGCTGAGTGCCGCGGCGCCGGAGAAGAAGATGGGCATGAAGGGCTCGCCCACGGCTCAGGTGCACTTCGACGGGGTGCGGGTGCCGGACGAGCGGCGCATCGGCGACGAGGGGCAGGGATTCGCGATCGCCCTCGCCGCGCTCGACTCCGGGCGGCTCGGCATCGCGGCCTGCGCGATCGGTCTGGCCCAGGCGGCGCTCGACGAGGCGTTGGCGTACGCCACCGGCCGGCGGCAGTTCGGGCGGCCGATCTCCGACTTCCAGGGACTGCGCTTCCTGCTCGCCGACATGGCGACCCAGATCGAGGCGGGCCATGCGCTGTATCTGGCGGCGGCACGGCTGCGGGACGCGGGCCGGCCGTTCGCCAAGCAGGCGGCGATGGCCAAGCTGCACTGCTCCGACACGGCGATGAAGGTCACCACGGACGCCGTCCAGGTCCTCGGCGGGTACGGCTACACGGCCGACTTCCCGGTCGAGCGCTATATGCGCGAGGCCAAGGTGCTTCAGATCGTCGAGGGCACGAACCAGATCCAGCGGATGGTCATCGCCCGTCATCTCGCGGGTCCCGAGACCCGCTGAGCTGACTGAAGTCCGCGCGGCGGCGCCGCGAGCCGCACCCACTCCGGGTCGTGGCGCCCCGGCAGTGTGCGGCCGCGATCGGCCCAAGTGCGCATGAGATCGCGGTAGATGGGGGGATCCTGGGGCTGCGGCGGCGCGGGCGGAACCGATTTTGCGGGCGCCGGGACGAACACCCGGCGGGCTCGTCCCGTCGCCGGATAGGTGGGGGTCATACCGGGCCAACGCCCTGGCCGGTTCGCAGGTCACCGGGGTGCGTAATCGGCTGTGAGTTCGCGGACGTACTGCTCGGAATATGGTTTCCTCCGATGATCTGACGTACCGTCAGCCGGACCGCCTCCAGGGAGGTATGCCGTGGCCGACGATCGTCCCGTACCGCTCGACGAGTACCCGGTGCACCAGGTCCCCCTGTCCATGAAGCACATGGCGACCGGCGACCGGAACGCCTACGACCGCTGCATCTTCCACGTCTTCGACCACGAGGGCCGGGCGCTGCTGATCCTCGGGCTCGGGGTGTATCCGAACGTGGGCGTCATCGACGCGTACGCGACGCTGAGGGTGGGGGACACGCTGCACGCCGTACGGGCCTCGGACGCGCTCGGCGACGACCGGATGCGGCTCGCCGTCGGTCCGCTGCGGATCGACGTCGAGGAGCCCCTGCGGCGACTGCGTCTCAGGTGCGAGGACTCGGTGTCGTACGACCTCACCTGGACCGCGGAGTTTCCCGCCCTCTGGGAGCCGCACCACGTCCAGCGCCGAGGCGACCGGCTGACCCTCGAAGGGCGCCGTTTCGTGCAGGCGGGCGGTGTCGAGGGCGTCATCCGGGCCGCAGGCGAGGAGTTCCGTGTCACCGGCACGCAGTGGACGGGCACCCGTGACCGCAGCTGGGGTGTGCGCCCCATCCCCGGTGAGGACGGCGGGCGATCGGCGGAGGAGCACTCGACCGAGGGCTTCCACTGGATCTGGTGCCCGGTCCGCTTCGAGGACCGCTTTCTGATGGTCATCACCCAGGAGGACGCCGACGGATACCGCTCACTCAACGACGCCACTCTCGTCCGGGACGGCCACCGGGACCGTCAACTCGGCTGGCCCCAGACCGAGATCACCTACCGCTCCGGCACCCGGCACCCGGAACGCGCCCTCATCCACCTCGGCGACCTGCGCAAGCCGACGGAGCTGGACGTGGAGATCCTCACCTCCTCCCCGCTCGCGATCGGTGCCGGATACCCGCCCGCCGACGACTGGCAGCACGGCACCTGGCGCGGCCGAGGCTGGACCGACCGCCGCACCTACGACCTCTCGGCCCCGAACGCCCTGGCCGCCTACGGCGTCACCGATCACGCCGCGCGCTTCCGGCTGGACGGACAGGTGGGGCACGGCATCTTCGAGCACGGCTCGTTCGGCCGGCACGACCCGAGCGGATTCACCGGGTTCGACTCGGTTGCGCCGTAGGGGAGTTGTCGGCTCGCCCGGTGCGCCGCAAGGCAGTTGTCGCGTCGTCACGGAGTTGGAGGGCACATGGTCACGGCACCCCGTCCCCGCACGTCCACCCGCGACCCGGAAGAGGTCGCCCGCCGCCTCACGGCCTGGCTCGACACCCGGTTGCCCGGCGCCCGGGCCGCCCGCGTCACCGTCCCCACCTCGAACGGCATGTCCAGCGAGACCCTGCTCTTCGACCTCGATCACCCCGAACCGCCCCTGAGCGCCTGCGCGTTGCGGCTCGCGGCGGACCCGGCGGCGTACACCGTCTTCCCGGTGTACGACATGACCCGCCAGTACCGCACCATGCGCCTGGTCGCCGAGCACACCGACCTCCCGGTGCCCCGCGTGCTGTGGCTGGAGCAGGACCCCGGCCCGCTCGGAGCGCCGTTCTTCGTCATGGAGCGCGTGGCGGGGCGGGTGCCGCCGGACGTCATGCCTTACACGTACGAGGGAAACTGGCTGCACGCGGCGAGCGACACCGAGCGCGAGCACCTGGAGGCGGCTTCGATCGGGTTGTTGGCCCGCCTGCATGACCAAGTCCCGCCGGAGGAGGCCGAGTTCCTCGCCCCACCCGGTGACGGCGACGCCCTGCGCCGCCACGTCACGGCTCAACGCGCCTACTACGCCTGGGTGGTCGACGGACTCGACCGCTCACCCCTCATCGAGGACGCCTTCGTGCGGCTCGAGGAACTCTGGCCGCACGAAACGGGCACGCCGGTGCTCAACTGGGGCGACGCGCGCATCGGGAACGTCGTCTACGACGGCTTCGAACCCGCGGCCGTCCTCGACTGGGAGATGGCGGCCCTGGCCCCGCGCGAGGTCGACCTCGGCTGGACCGTGTACCTGCACCGCTTCTTCCAGGACCTGACGGTCGCCTTCGGACAGCCGGGCCTGCCGGACTTCCTGCGGCGCGACCGGATCGAGGAGCGCTACGCGGACCTCACCGGTCACACCCCACGCGACATGGACTTCTACACGCTGTACGCCGCTCTGCGGCACGCCATCGTCATGCTGCGCATCGCCTACCGCCAGGTCCACTTCGGCGAAGTCGCCCGCCCGGCGGACCCGGACACACTGATCCTGCACCACGGCAGCCTGCGAGCCATGGTGCAGGGCAGCTACTGGGATTGAGCGAGCCGGCTCAGGCGGCGTGCCGCCGCATCACGGGGACCCGCAAGGGGCGCGAACCCGGTCCGCCGACGTGCGAGAAGGGCTGCTTCCGCCAGTCCAGCCCCTGAGGAAGCGTCAGCAGGAGGGCGGTGTCCTGCTCCTGGGGCTCCACGGACTCGTCCGCGGGCCGGGCCTCGGACGCCCGACGGCCGGTGCCGGCACAGACCGTGAGGCCGAACGGGTTCCACTGCGACGCACACAGCGCGTGCTCCGGCAGGACCTCTTCGTCCGCCAGCAGGGCGATGGGCTGCGCGCAGTCCGGGCAGATCACCCGGTACATCTCGAACGTGTCGTAGGCGTCGAGCTCTTCGGCTTCGAGAGCGTCGGGTTCGACGCCCTCCGGCTCGGGCTCCACCACCGGCTGCTGCCTCTTGGGCGCGGTACGACCAGGGCGCTTAACACTCTGCATGGGATTCTCCCCCTCGGGCTGGGCCGTGAAGGCACTGCGGCCTCGACCACAGCAAGCACTTCCCGCCCGGTCTCGGCGGTAATCACGAGAACATCACGGAGAGCGCTGCGGGCCTGTGGCGTTCGTCACATGCCGCCCGCAGGTGCCCGGCGCGGCACTTTTGTCCCCGAGCCGGCCCGCGGGCTTCTCTCGGCCACATCACGAACCGGGTATGACCTGCTGCTCCGGTACCCGAAGAGATCACGCGCCCTGTAGGTTCTTGCGCCATGGAGGAGCTGGACCGACAGATCGTGCAGCTGCTCGTCAAGGACGGGCGGATGAGTTACACCGACCTGGGCAAGGCCACGGGCCTGTCCACGTCGGCCGTGCACCAGCGCGTGCGCCGGCTGGAACAGCGCGGGGTCATCCGCGGGTATGCCGCGGTCGTCGACCCGGAGGCCGTCGGGCTGCCCATGACCGCCTTCATCTCGGTCAAACCCTTCGACCCCAGCGCCCCCGACGACATCGCCGAGCGGCTGGCCGGCGTGCCCGAGATCGAGGCCTGCCACAGCGTCGCGGGCGACGAGAACTACATCCTCAAGGTGCGCGTGTCCACACCGCACGAGCTGGAGGAACTGCTGGCCCGGCTGAGGTCGCTGGCGGGCGTCTCGACGCGGACGACGGTCGTGCTGTCCACGCCGTACGAGGCACGGCCACCGCGTATCTGAGCACCGGCGGTGCCCTGCCGACCGGGCGGTGCGCGCAAAGCGCGAGACTGTCCCTCATGAGTGAACGCACCGCCGCCTCCCCCCGAACCGTCCTCCTCCGCCGCGGAGAGATCCACAGCCCTGCCGACCCGTTCGCAACAGCGATGGTCGTCGAACGCGGCCAGGTCGCCTGGGTCGGCTCGGAAGGCGCCGCCGACGCCTTCGCCGAGGGCGTGGACGAGGTCGTGGACCTGGACGGGGCCCTGGTCACCCCCGCGTTCACCGACGCCCACGTCCACACCACGTCCACCGGCCTCGCCCTCACCGGCCTGGACCTGTCCACCGCCCCCTCCCTCGACGCGGCCCTCGCCGCCGTACGGGACTTCGCGGCCGTACGCCCGAACGACCGTGTCCTCCTCGGTCATGGCTGGGACGCCGCCCGCTGGCCCGGCGGCCGCCCGCCGACCCGCGCTGAACTCGACGCGGCCACGGGCGGCCGACCCCTGTACCTCTCCCGCATCGACGTCCACTCGGCGGTCGTCACCACGGCCCTGCTCGACATGGTCTCCGGCGACATCACCCGGGCCGACGAACCCCTCACCCGCGACGCCCATCACGCCGTACGCGCCGCGGCGTTCGCAGCCGTAACGCCCGCACAGCGCAGCCAGGCCCAGCGGGCCGCCCTCGCCCACGCCGCCTCCCTCGGTATCGGCTCGGTCCACGAGTGCGCCGGCCCGGCGATTTCCTCCGAGGACGACTTCACGGACCTGCTCCGGCTCGCCGCCGAGGAGCCGGGCCCGCGTGTGGTGGGCTACTGGGCCGAACAGGACGTCGAGAAGGCGCGCGGACTGGGCGCGATCGGCGCGGCCGGCGACCTGTTCGTCGACGGTTCCCTCGGCTCGCACACCGCCTGTCTGCAGGAGCCGTACGCCGACGCAGGCCACACCGGCACCTCCTACCTGGATGCCGCCGCGGTCGCCGCCCATGTCGCCGCCTGTACCGAGACGGGCCTCCAGGCGGGCTTCCACGCGATCGGGGACGCCGCCGTGACCGCCGTGGTGGACGGCGTGCGCGCCGCCGCCGAGAAGGTGGGCCTCGCCCGCGTACGCGCCGCCCGGCATCGCGTCGAGCACGCCGAGATGCTCACCCCCGACACCGTCGCCGCCTTCGCCGAGCTCGGTCTGACCGCCTCCGTGCAGCCCGCCTTCGACGCGCTGTGGGGCGGCGAGGAGGGCATGTACGCCCAGCGTCTCGGTGCGGGGCGGGCGCGCCTGCTGAACCCCTTCGCGGCCCTGCTGCGCGCCGGCGTCCCGCTCGCCTTCGGCTCCGACAGCCCGGTCACGCCCCTCGACCCATGGGGCGCCGTCCGGGCCGCCGCCTTCCACCGGACACCCGAGCACCGGGTCTCCGTGCGCGCCGCGTTCACCGCGCACACCCGGGGCGGCTGGCGGGCCGTAGGGCGGGACGACGCGGGTGTGCTGGTACCGGGCGCGCCGGCGGACTACGCGGTGTGGCGCACCGACGCACTGGTGGTGCAGACCCCGGACGACCGGGTCGCGCGCTGGTCGACCGACCCGCGTTCCGGCACCCCCGGGCTGCCCGATCTGAGCCCCGGCGCCGACCTTCCCGTGTGCCTGCGCACCGTGGTGGGCGGACGGACTGTGTTCGTACGGCCGGGCGAGTGATCTCCCGGGGTGGCGCGCAGAAGATCAACGGCACAGGCACTGTCGCGCGACCTGCGCATCCTCCGCACTGACCAGGGATTTGAGGGTAAATGCGCAGGTCAAACGGCTGTTGACAGCCGATGGCAGGGGGCCGGTAGGTTCGGCCCAGTCCACCACCGGACGCTCGACCGGAGAACCTCCGTGCAGTCGTCGCCACGCCGCTGGGTCAGGGACGGTGTCCCGCACCGGGGCACCGCCACTGGGTGCCAGGCTCAGCGCCCGCGCCGCGGCGAGGGAACGTTCCGGCCGGTCGGGGAGGTGTGACCCGGGTGGGGCCCGGGCGCTCAGTAGACAACGGCCTTTCGGTCGACCCGCAGCCAGCGGGTCCCAGGTCGGCCCGAAGGGCGCCGGGCCCCCATCCGCAGACCCATGGACGTCGGAGATCACAGACGGCGAAATCGGGATACTTACCCGGCCCTTGCGGAATCGACACCTCTGTACGACCCTTCTGACGCGTCCACGCAGGCCGTGCCCACTATGGTGGACCCCTGCGCACGGACACGAAGGGGCAGTAGTGAACGACGGCGACGGGACCCTCGCGGCACAGAGCCAGGGGAGGCAGTTCGGACCGCTCGGCCCGGCCTTGGTGATCATCCCGACCTACAACGAGGCGGAGAACATCAAGGCGATCGTCGACCGGGTGCGCAAGGCCGTCCCCGAGGCGCACGTGCTCGTCGCCGACGACAACAGCCCCGACGGCACGGGCAAGCTCGCCGACGAACTGACCATCGACGACGACCAGGTCCACGTCCTGCACCGCAAGGGCAAGGAGGGCCTCGGCGCCGCCTACCTCGCGGGCTTCCACTGGGGCATGGAGCACGGCTACGGCGTGCTGATCGAGATGGACGCCGACGGCTCCCACCAGCCCGAGGAGCTGCCCCGTCTGCTCACCGCGCTCAAGGGCGCCGACCTGGTGCTCGGCTCCCGCTGGGTGCCCGGCGGGAGGGTGGTGAACTGGCCCAAGTCCCGCGAGTTCATCTCCCGCGGCGGCAGCCTCTACTCGCGCGTGCTGCTCGACGTACCCATCCGGGACGTCACCGGCGGGTACCGCGCCTTCCGCCGCGAGACCCTGGAAGGCCTCGGCCTCGACGAGGTCGCCTCCCAGGGCTACTGCTTCCAGGTCGACCTGGCCCGCCGCGCGATCAGGGCCGGGTACCACGTTGTCGAGGTCCCCATCACCTTCGTGGAGCGCGAGCACGGTGACTCCAAGATGAGCCGGGACATCCTCGTGGAGGCGCTGTGGCGGGTCACGACATGGGGTGTGGGGGAGCGGGTCGGCAAGGTCTTCGGCCGGGGCGGGCCGTCGCAGCCGAAGTCCTCGCAGTCGTAGCCCTCGCGGCCGTACGACCTCACAGGCACCGTTGATCGTCCTCTTATCCCGTACTGAGCCGGACCCAGGCACACTGGACGCATGACGACTGGCGCTCCGACCCCCACCCACCCCGCACGGCCGCGGCGCTCCCGGCTGCGCACCTTCCTGCCGCTGGGCGTCGCCGCCTGGCTGGTGCTGGAGATCTGGCTGCTGACCGTGGTCGCGGGCGCCTCCAGCGGGTTCACGGTGTTCCTGTTGCTGCTCGCCGGGTTCGTGCTCGGCGCGGTGGTCATCAAGCGGGCGGGCCGGCGGGCCTTCCGGAACCTCAGTGAGACGCTGCAACAGCAGCAGGGCGGAGTGCCGCCCGCCGCACCCTCGGGCAACAGCGAGGGGAACGGCCTGATGATGCTCGGCGGGCTGCTGCTGATGATCCCGGGCCTGGTCTCGGACGCGGTGGGCCTGCTCCTGCTGATCCCGCCGGTCCAGAAGGCCATCAGCCGGTACGCGGAGCGCACCTTCGAGCGCACACTCCGGCAGGCCGCACCCGGCACCCTGGGCGGCGCCTTCCAGCAGGCTCGTATGCACCGCCCCGACGGCAGGGTCGTGCCGGGCGAGGTCATCCGGGACGAGCCGGGGGACGCCCCGCAGGGTCCGCGCCCGCCGCTCACGGGCTGAGGCCCTCCGGACCCACGAAACCGCGGGCGCCGTACGTCTACCTCACGTACGGCGCCCGCGGTTGTGTGCGTGCGTTGCTTTCCGCCCAAGCCCCTGAGGGATTACGCGGACTTGCGGCTGTCGCGCGGATGTACCGCGATGTTCATCGCACCGGAGCGCAGTACTGCCAGACGCTCCTCGAGGACCTCTTCGAGTTCCTCGCGGGTGCGTCGCTCCATCAACATGTCCCAGTGTGTACGCGCGGGCTTGGCCTTCTTTTCCTCAGGGCCGTCGCCGTCCACGAGGAGTGCCTGGGCCCCGCAGACCTTGCACTCCCACTCCGGCGGAATCTCCGCCTCGACCGAGAAGGGCATCTCGAAGCGGTGCCCCTTCTCGCATGCGTACTCCACGGCCTGGCGCGGGGCCAGGTCGATACCGCGGTCCGTCTCGTAGCTGGTCACCACGAGGCGCGTGCCGCGAAGAGCTCGCTCACTCATGAATCGTGCCTCCCGGGCTTGTCGCCCACAGGACAGGTGTCGCTGTCGTCGTCATCCGGTCAACGTCCGGTCGGCGGTAAAGATTCCCGTTCCGTGTCCCGTTCCGGGTCATGCGTCGCCGTCGTAGCCGCCCCTTGTTGTACCCACCAGCGCCCGGTTTGTCACATCTGCTAGCAGATGTCACCCAGCGTTTCGGCATCTTTGACGCGCAGTAACGGTACGCCTGGCAGGCCAAACGCGTACACTACCGCCCTTTCGCCTCGAGTGCTAAATCCTGTCCGGAACGGGGTTGCCCGCTTCGGCGATCCCCCGCCGTACCGGAACCCGTGCGAGCAGCACAAACCCCAGGATGAAGAAGGCCACCAGAGAGATGATCGCGTCCCGATAACTTCCGGTCAGCTGGTAGGTGAGACCGAACAGAAGTGGGCCCAGCCAGCTCATGCCCCGGTCGCTCAGTTCGTACGCCGAGAAGTACTCGGCCTCTTTGCCGGGCGGGACCAGATGCGAGAACAGGGAGCGGGACAGCGCCTGGCTGCCGCCGAGGACGAGGCCGATCCCGGCGGCGAGCACGAAGAACCAGACGGGTGCACCCGCGGGCAGGAAGTAACCGGCGGCCAGCGTCACCGTCCAGGCGATCAGTGAGCCGAGGATCGTGCGCTTGGCGCCGTACACCCGGGCGAGCCGGCCGAATGCGAGGGCGCCCGCCACCGCCAGCACCTGGACCATGAGAATCGCCCCGATCAGCGTGGACTGTCCGAGCCCCAGCTCCTCGGAGCCGTAGACGGAGGCCTGGGAGATCACCGTCTGGATGCCGTCGTTGTAGACGAGGTACGCCAACAGGAACGCCAGCGTCAGCCGATGGCCGCGCATGTCGCGGACGGTCGCCGCCAGCTGCCGGAATCCGGGGGCGGTCGCCTCCTTCGCCGTGGTGGACCGGCGGTCGCGCAGCCGTCGTAGCGGTACGAGCGTGAAGGCGCCCCACCACAGACCGGCCGAGGCCAGACAGATGCGGACGGCGGTGCCCTCCGAGACACCGAAGGTGTCGTGGGCGAGGTAGAGCACCAGATTCAGCACGAGGACCAGCGCGCCCGCCGCGTAGCCGAACGCCCAGCCCCGGGAGGAGACCGCGTCGCGTTCCTCGGGCGGGGCGATCTGCGGCAGATAGGAGTTGTAGAGCATCATCGCCACGGACTGCGCGGCGTTCGCGACCACCAGCAGGAGACCGCCGAGCAGGTATCGGTTCCCGTCGAGGAAGAACATCGCCGTGGTCGCCGCGGAGCCCACGTAGGCGGCGGCCGCGAGGAGCGGCTTCTTGCGGCCGGTGCGGTCGGCGGCCGCACCCACCAAAGGCATCACCAGCACGGCCACGATCACCGACAGGGACACCGAGTACGCGAAGAAGGCCCCCGCGCGGACCGGGATCCCCAGGGGGTGCACGAATCCGTCCCCGTCCGCGGCCTCCTTGGCGACCGAGGTCAGATAGGGGCCGAGGAACACGGTGAGCACGCTCGTCGAGTAGACGGAGCACGCCCAGTCGTAGAAGTACCAGCCGCGCTGCTCGCGCCGCCGCTCGGCGGCCTCGTCGGCCACCTCCGTCTGCACGGTGTCGGTGCCCACCCGTGCCCCTCGCTTCCCCGTGAAGGCAAGGGGTCTCCTGGGGCTCAGACCCAGACGCCCCGGTCCTCCATGACCTTGCGCAGTGTGTCGATGTGATCGGTCATGATGCCATCGACGCCCAGCTCGAGGAGCCGGTGCATGTCATCGGCTTCGTTGATCGTCCACACATGCACCTGGAGCCCGCGCGCGTGCGCGGTGCGGATGAAGCGGTGGTCCACCACCTGAATGCCGGACTGGGCCTCGGGCACCTGCGCGGCGACCGCCGAGCGGCGCAGCGCCGCCGGGACGCCCCAGGAGCGCAGCCGCAGGTTGAGGACGCCACGGGTGCCGTACGAGGTCGCCAGGCGCGGCCCGGCCAGCCGTTGGGCGCGCACCACGCGCGCCTCGGAGAAGGAGCCGACGCAGATCCGGTCCCAGGTGTTCGTGCGCTCGATCAGATCGAGGAGCGGGTGCAGCGCGGGCTCGGCCTTCATGTCGACGTTCCAGCGGACGTCGGGGAACTCCTCGAGCAGGTCCTCGAAGAGGGGCACCGGCTCCTGGCCCGCCACGCGCGCGTGCACCACGTCCTTCCACGGCAGGTCGGCGATCCGGCCCGCGCCGTCGGTCACCCGGTCCAGGGTCGAGTCGTGGAAGGCGACGAGCTTCCCGTCCGACGTGGCATGGACGTCGGTCTCCAGATACCGGTAGCCCGCCTCCACCGCGCGCCGGAACTGGAGCGCGGTGTTCTCCAGGCCGTCCGCGTCTCCGCCTCGGTGGGCGAAGGCGATCGGGCCGGGGTGGTCGAGGTAGGGGTGGCGTATCCGGGTGCTCACGGTCGAAGTATCGCCCCACGGGGTTGCCCTTCGGCAACCACCGTGCTGCGGTCCGGTGCCGACGGGACGGCGAACACCCGCAGGAAGAACTGAGCCATCGGGCCGATCGACACCGCGTACAGGAGTGTGCCGACACCGACCGTGCCGCCCAGGACGAAACCCGTCACGACCACGGCCACCTCGATGGCCGTCCGCATCAGCCGGATCGAACGTCCGGTGCGCCGGTGCAGCCCGGTCATCAGTCCGTCCCGGGGGCCAGGACCGAAGCGGGCGGCGATGTAGAGGCCGGTGGCGGCGCCGTTGAGCAGGATGCCGGCCAGGAGGAGGGGGACGCGTACGGCCGGGGAGTGGGCGTCGGGGAGCGCGGCGAGGGTGCCGTCCATGGCGAGGCCGACGACGAAGACGTTCGAGACGGTGCCGAGGCCGGGGCGCTGGCGCAGGGGGATCCACAGGAGCAGGACCGCCGCGCCGGCCACGATCGACACCACGCCGATCGTCAGGCCCGTCAGCTCGGCCAGGCCCTGGTGCAGCACGTTCCAGGGCTCAAGGCCCAGACCCGCCTCGACGAGCAGGGCCGAACTCGCTCCGTAGAGCGCGAGACCGGCGTACAGCTGGATCAGTCGGCGGGTCAATTGGCCCTTCGCGGACAAGACGTTCCCCCCTGGTGGTGGTTGTGGCCTGATGCATGACACCCTGTGGCTTGGAAAGAAACAACAACCATGGCCAATTCGGGGAAGGTGGACTGATTTCCATGGCGCAGTGGACCTCTGCGGTGGGGCCGGCTCAGCTCGCCCGGCTGCTCGGCTCCCAGCAGGACCGCCCGGCGGGACCGGGCACGCGCCGCCCGCCCGCCTACCGCGCGCTCGCCGACGGCATCCGGCTGCTCGTGCTCGAAGGCCGCGTCCCGGTGGCCGCCCGGCTGCCCGCCGAACGCGAGCTGGCCCTCTCCCTCTCCGTCAGTCGTACGACCGTCGCCGCGGCCTACGAGGCGCTGCGCACCGAGGGATTCCTGGAGTCCCGGCGCGGGGCGGGCAGTTGGACCGCGGTGCCGGCCGGCAACCCGCTGCCGGCGCGCGGCCTGGAACCCCTGCCGCCGGAGGCGCTCGGATCCATGATCGACCTCGGCTGTGCGGCGCTGCCCGCGCCCGAGCCGTGGCTGACGCGTGCGGTGCAGGGGGCCCTGGAGGAGCTGCCGCCGTACGCGCACACGCACGGCGACTATCCGGCCGGGCTGCCCGCGCTGCGCGCGATGATCGCCGAGCGGTACACCGTGCGCGGGATTCCGACCATGCCCGAGCAGGTCATGGTGACGACGGGGGCGATGGGGGCGATCGACGCCATCTGTCATCTCTTCGGAGGGCGGGGTGAGCGGATCGCGGTGGAGTCGCCGTCGTACGCCAACATCCTGCAACTGATGCGGGAGGCCGGTGCCCGGCTGGTGCCCGTCGCGATGGCCGAGGGGCTCACCGGGTGGGACGTCGACCGGTGGCGGCAGGTGTTGCGGGACGCGGCACCGCGGATCGCGTACGTCGTCGCCGACTTCCATAACCCCACCGGCGCGCTGGCCGGCGAGGACCAGCGGCGGCAACTGGTGGACGCGGCGCGCTCGGCGGGGACCGTGCTGGTCGCCGACGAGACGATGAGCGAGCTGTGGCTGGACGACGATGTGGAGATGCCGCGGCCCGTGTGTGCCTTCGACCCGGCCGGGTCGACCGTCATCACCGTGGGGTCCGCGAGCAAGGCTTTCTGGGCCGGGATGCGGATCGGATGGGTGCGGGCCGCCCCTGACGTGATCCGGAGCCTGGTCGCCGCGCGGGCGTACGCAGATCTGGGCACGCCGGTGCTGGAGCAGCTGGCCGTGAACTGGTTGTTCAGCACCGGGGGTTGGGAGCAGGCCGTTCAGGTGCGGCGCGGTCAGGCCAGGGACAACCGGGAGGCGCTGGTGGCCGCGGTGCGCAGACAGCTGCCGGAGTGGGAGTTCGAGGTGCCGCAGGGCGGCCTGACGCTGTGGGTGCGGACCGGCGGGCTGTCCGGGTCGCGGCTTGCGGAGGCGGGGGAGCGGGTGGGCGTGCGGGTGCCGTCCGGGCCTCGCTTCGGGGTCGACGGGGCCTTCGAGGGGTATGTGCGGCTGCCGTTCACGGTGGGGGGCGCGGTGGCGGAGGAGGCCGCGGCGCGGCTTGCCGCTGCGGCCCGGTTGGTGGAGAGCGGGATGTCCGGGGGGACGGAGGGGCCTCGTACGTTCGTCGCGTAGCTACGCGGGCTCCACCGCGGCCGCCTCTGCCGGTACCGGCTCGGGCTGCGGGGCCGACTGCGCTTCCGAATGCGGCTCGGGCTGCGGTTCCGGCTGCGGTTCCGCGTCCGCCGGTGTCGTCTTCGGCGGGAGCAGGGCCAGGACCGCCTCGCGGTGGGCGTCCGTCGCGGCGTCCTCGTAGGGGTCCGGGGTCGCCGGGACCTGGAGGCGGTGGACCGGGCCCGTGCCGAGGCGGGCGTAGCCGCGGCCGGGTGGGACGTGGGCGACGGGCGTGGTGTGCGGGGGTGTGCCGAGGACCGTCTTCAGCTGGTCGGCCGAGGCCGGGCCCAGGACGACCCGCGCGCGCGTGTGCTGTCGTACCGGATCGCTCAGGGTGTCCACGCTGTCGAACTGGTCGGCCACGACCACCGTCACATTGGCCGAACGGCCGTGCCGCAGGGGGACCTGGAGCAGGGACTGCGGGTCCTTGCGGCCGTCGGCGGCGGCGACGTGGCTGAAGGCGCTCGGGCGGTCCAGGAGGATCCACAGGGGGCGCTTGGTGTCCTCCGGCGGCGGGTGGCCCGCCTGGCGGGCGCGGTTGACCGCGATCAGGCGGCGCTCCGTCTCGGCCGCGGCCCACTCCAGGCTGGCCAGTGCCCCGGCCAGCGCGCACTCGACGGCCAGGACGCCGTCCCTGCCGGTGAGGCAGGCGTACTCGCCGGTGCCGCCGCCCTCGACGATCAGCACGTCGCCGTACTGGAGGGCCTGGAGGGCGATCGAGCGCAGCAGGGTCGAGGTGCCGCTGCCCGGCTGGCCCATGACCAGCAGGTGCGGCTCGGTCGAGCGGACGCCCGTGCGCCAGACGACCGGCGGTGCGTCGCGCTGTTCCTCACCGAAGGTGAGGGGGAGCGTGCGCTGGACCCCGATGGGGTCGGTGAAACCGAGCACCGTCTCGCCGGGGGACGTGACGAAACGCTGGGCGGTGATGTCGGTCGGCAGCGGTGCGAGGACCGTGACCGTGAGGAGGTTGCCCTCCTCGTCCCAGGCGAAGTGGTATTCGCGGCCGCGACCGGACTTGGCGGTGAGCAGGTGCTCGATGCGGGCCCGGGACTCGGCCTCGCCGTCCGTGAAGTACGCCGGGTAGCGGACGACCAGGTGCGTGACGCGGCCGGTGTCGTCGAACCCGTAGGTGGGGAAGGCCTTCTCCCACTCGCCGCCGTGCGCATACAGGGGCGCGGGGTCCTCGGCGGTCGAGAAGTAGGGCACCAGCGCCTCGTACAACGCCTGGAGGCGCTTCGTCTGTGCCTCGTCCGGGCCGTCCGGGGCCGTCGGGGCACGGTCCCGGCCCTGCCAGGCTGCCGCCGCCATCACGGTGATGACGGCCAGCAGCGGGCCGTACGGAGCGAGCGCCACGACCAGGACCACCGAGGCCACCAGGAACAGCAGCGGTCCGCGCCTGTCCTTGGGGGTGTCGGCCCACTTGCGCCGTCCGGCCGCGGCCAGCCGGCGCAGACCACGGGTGATCGTGATCAGCGGGTGGAGGACGTCGGTGGCGCTGTCGGCCGCCGTCCGGGCCAGCACCCGGCTCCGGGCGAGCTGCGCGCTGCCGTTGCTCAGAATGCGGGGGAGGGGGCGGCGGGCCACTGCTGTCTCCTGAAAGTGCGTGCGTACGGGCGGAAGGGCGGCGTCAGAACTTGATTCCGCCGAGGAGGCTCGCCAGGCTCTCGCCGCCGGCCTTGATGCTCGGGGCGATGGCCGTACTCGCCAGATAGAAGCCGAACAGGGCCGAGACCAGGGCATGCGACGCCTTGAGCCCGTCCTTGCGGAAGAAGAGGAAGACGATGATGCCGAGCAGGACCACGCCTGAGATGGACAGGATCATGTGAGTTCTCCTGGTTCGTGGGGACAGTCACCATGAGTACTTCCAGGCTCACAGGATGTATCCATACTATAAAAGGTGCAACTGGGTGAATTTCGGTGGATTTCGCTCCGGTGGCGTAGCGCTCGTGGGCGGTACGGGCGGGTCGGTCGGAGGATGCGGTCCTGCAATGATCTTTGCCGCGGGCGCATCCGGTCATGTGCCCGGGAAGCCAGTACTCTGGCGATTCACTCGTACTAGTGAGAGGCGGTCCGGTCGATGACTGAAGCCCCCGACCCCGAGGTCGTGGAGCTGGCGACCAAGATCTTCGATCTTGCTCGGCAGGGACGGACCGAGGCGCTCGTGGCCTATGTCGACGCGGGCGTTCCGGCCAACCTCACCAACGACCGCGGTGACTCCCTGGTGATGCTCGCCGCGTACCACGGGCACGCGGACGCGGTGCGGGCGCTGCTCGCCCGGGGCGCCGAGGCCGACCGGATCAACGACCGAGGGCAGAGCCCCCTCGCGGGGGCCGTCTTCAAGGGCGAGGAAGAAGTGATCAGAGCCCTCCTGGAGGGTGGCGCCGACCCGGCCGCGGGTACTCCGTCGGCCATCGACACCGCCCGCATGTTCGGCAGGGCAGAACTGCTGGAACTGTTCGGCGCACTTTGATCCGGACGTCCTGACCAGGAAAAACAGGTATTCGAAGCAGGCAGGAAACGGACAACGGGGGAGGCGGTACCAGGCCGCCGGATATTTCGGTCGCGGCAGGCAGAACTGCCGAGTCATCATGACGTCGTGATTCACGGACGCGATGGCTGGGCAGATGTTGCCGCACCGCGCGGGCCGTGAGCGGTCCGCAACGGGCCACCAACGAGAGGCAGAGGAAGATGGCTTACAGCAAGCAGGAAACGGCGGGCGCCCCGACGTGTTGTCACGCGGCCAGGTAGAGCAAGATCCCGGTTGCGTCGACGCTTGATGTGAGGCTGTTTCCCATGTTCGATCCGGTCATAGCGCCCAGCGGTACGCTGCTCGGCCTGCTCCAGCGGGGCCGCGGCGACGGCACACTGCACGCGCTCACCGCCCCGCGCGCCGAAGCGCTCGCGGCACTCAATCACTGCGTGCTGCTCGACCCCCGCCACGACTGGCAGGTGGAGAACCGCTCCCTGTACTACGCCCGGCTCTATCTCGACCTGAACGGCGAGCTGGACGAGATCGAGGCCCACCTCTTCGACGTCGAGGACGCCCTCGACACCGAGGAGTCACGCACCGGGCTCGCCCTGGCCGTCCTCGGCCATCTCGCCTCGTACGGCAGGCTGGACGCCCTGGGACTGCTGCGCAGGTACGCGGCGTCGGGCTCCAACTGGGCCTGGGCCCTGGACGAGCTCGCCCTGCGCGACGACGACGCCGGTCTGCGTGCCCTCGCGGCCCCCGTCCTGGCGCGCTTCCCGGCCGACGCCGAGGGAGAGGCCGAACTGTCCGCCGCCGTACGCGACGCCTTCGAGCCGCGGCCATGGCGCCTTTGGGCCGAGGATCACCGCGAATCCATCGCCACGCGCGTGCGTGCCGCCCAGGAGACCGGCTGTTTCGACCGCTGGCAACGCCAGATGCGGCCGACCGGCCCACGCCCCGGGTGGAGCGTGCAGGCCGTCTTCGAGTGGGCCCAGCAGGGCGTCGAACGCGGAGTGGCTCTCCATGTTCCGGCCGCCCGCTGTCTCACCGCCGTGGCCGGTCCCGAGGACCGGCCGGAAATCGTCGCCGCCGCCAAGGACGGCAGCGAGGGCGCCCGCTGCACGGCGCTGCGCTACCTCGCCGACAGCAACGACCGGGAGGCCCTCGACCTGATCGACGGCGCCGTGGCCACCGGCTCGACACCTGTCGTGGAGGCCGCCGTCGACGCCTTCGAACGGATGCGCAGTGTCGCCGCGGTCGACCGGGCCCGCGGCTGGGCCCACCGGCCCGACGCCCTGGGCGCCGCCGCCGGACGGGTGCTCGCCTGCCGGGGCGGCACCGGGGACCGGGATCTGGTCCTAGGTGCGCTGCGGGAGGCCGTACGGGGCGAAGGGCCCGACGCGCCGACCCTGTGGACCCTGGTGGACGGCGCCGGACGGCTCGGCATCCTCTGTGCGGCACCCGTGCTGCGCCATGTGTACCGAGAGACCGCGTCATCCCATCTGCGTGGTCGGGCCGCCCGTGCGCTGGCCGCCACCGACCCGTCCTTCGCCGCGGGATTCGCCGTCGAATGCCTCTGGGACTGCGAGGAAGCCACCCGCGAGATCGCCGCCCGGCATGCCGAGACCGGCGATGCCCGGGTCGTGGAGCAGCTCCGCAGGCTCGCCGCGGACCCCGCGGAGGAGGCCGAGGTCCAGACAGCCGTACGCAGCCGAATCGGCCCTGACGCGCCCGCTGTGTGAACACGAGGTGACTCGCGGGTCAGACGGGCATGGACGCGATCTGGCCTGCTCGGGTGGGCAGCGGAACGCTCACGAGTCGTTCGCCGTTGGGAAAGATCCACGTTGACGCGACCACGTCCAGTACGGCGACAACACCCGTATGCGTGTCGTCATCGTGACCGAATCCTTTCCCCCCGACGTGAACGGCGTGGCCCACTGCGCGCTCCAGACCGCCCGACACCTCGTCGATCGCGGTCACGCCCCCATCGTCGTCGCCCCGGCTCCCGCTCCCGGGAACAAGGCGGCCGGCCTTTCGCCGTGCCCCGTCGTCCACGTCCCCTCCCTACCGCTCCCCGGCTACCCCCAGGTCCGCGTCGCCCTCCCCAGCCGGCGCCTCGCCGCGGCGCTCATCGAGCACCGCGCGGACATCGTCCACCTGGCAAGCCCCTTCATCCTCGGCGTCCGCGGCATGGCCGCCGCCGCCCGGCTCGGTATCCCCGCCGTAGCCATCTACCAGACCGACCTGGCCGGATACGCCCGCACCTATGTGGGCGCCGGCGAGGCCGCGGCCTGGCGTCGCATCCGCTCCGTCCACTCCGCCGCCGACCTCACCCTCGCGCCGTCCAGCGTGTCCCTGACCGACCTGGAGGCCCACGAAGTGCCCCGGGTGAAGCTCTGGCAGCGTGGCGTGGACACCGTCCGCTTCCGCCCCGACCTCCGGGACGAGAAGCTGCGCCGGGAACTCGCCCCGAACGGTGAGCTGATCGTCGGCTACGTCGGGCGGCTCGCCCCCGAGAAGCACGTGGAACTGCTGGCCGGTGCCTCCGCACTGCCCGGCGTCCGTGTCGTGGTCGTGGGCGACGGACCCAGTCAGCCGAACCTGGAGGAGGCGCTGCCGGGCGCGGTCTTCCTCGGCCGCCGCACCGGCGAGGACCTCGCCCGGATCTTCGCCTCCTTCGACGTCTTCGCGCACACCGGCCCCTTCGAGACGTTCTGCCAGACCGTCCAGGAGGCCATGGCGAGCGGTGTGCCGGTCATCGCGCCCGCCGCGGGAGGTCCGCTGGACCTGGTCGCCCACGGGCGCACCGGGCTGCTGGTCCCGCCGCGCGACGCGGGCGCCGTACGGGACGCGGTGCAGACGCTGGCCGCCGACCCCACGTTGCGGGCCGAATACGGCGCCGCCGCGCGCACCATGGTCGAGGGCCGCACGTGGGCGGCCGTCGGAGACCAACTCATCGGGCACTATGCCCAGGTGCTCAAGACACGGAACAAGACGGTGGTGGCGGCGTGAGCGAGTCATTGCGCATCGTGCGGCTGGCGAACTTCGTCGCGCCCGCATCAGGCGGTCTGCGTACCGCGCTGCGTGAACTCGGCAAGGGCTTCAAGGCGGCAGGGCACGAGCCCGTGCTGATCGTGCCGGGTGAGCGGTACTCCGACCGGGAGACCGAGCAGGGCCGGGTGATCACCCTGCCCGGGCCGGTGCTGCCCGGCACCGGCGGCTACCGCGTGCTCATCGACAAGCGGCGCGTGGCCAAGCTCCTGGAGGAGCTGGGCCCCGACCGCCTGGAGGTCTCCGACCGCACGACGCTGCGCTGGACCGGCAAGTGGGCACGCCGCGCCCGGGTCCCCGCCGTGATGGTCTCCCACGAGACCGCCGACGGCGTCCTGCGCACCTGGGGCCTGTCGGAGAACCTGTCCCGGCGGACCGCCGACGCCATCAACGTCCGTACGGCGCACACGTACTCGCGGGTCGTGTGCACCACCGAGTTCGCGGAGCGCGAGTTCGTGCGGATCGGGGCGCGCAACGTCGTACGGGCCCCGCTGGGCGTCGATGTGATGGAACGGCACCCTGCCCTGCGGGATGCCTCTCTGCGTGCCGAGTACGCGCGCATGGACGAGATTCTGCTGGTGATGTGCTCCCGGCTGTCGGTGGAGAAGCGCCCCATCACCGCGATCGACGCCGCCGAGGAGCTGGTCCGGCGCGGGCGCCGGGTGCGGCTGGTCGTGGCCGGTGACGGTCCCCTGCGGGAGCGTCTCGAGCAGCGGGCGCGTGAGCGTTCGCTTCCGGTCACCTTCCTGGGCCATCTGAAGGACCGTGGCCGGCTGGGCGCGCTCCAGGCGTCCGCCGACGTGTGCCTGGCGCCTGGACCCGCCGAGACCTTCGGGCTCGCCGCACTGGAGGCGATGGCGTGCGGCACGCCCGTGGTGGCGAGCGCGTCGTCGGCGCTGCCGGAGGTGATCGGCTCCGCCGGGGCCACCGCCGCGGATCGCGGCGCGGCCTTCGCGGACGCCGTGGACATGCTGCTGGAGCGGCCCGAGACGGACCGGCGGGAGGCGGCACGCGCGCGTGCCGAGTGTTTCGGATGGGGTGCGGCAGTCGAGTCGTTCCTTGCCGCGCACGACGCGGTGGTGACGGGTCAGGTGCATCGGGTCGTGCCGGAGCGTGTGATATGAGACCGCTGAGTTTCGTCTCCCTCGGCGATTCGCTCACCGAGGGGGTGGGCGATCCCGTCGGGAAAGTCTGGCGTGGCTGGGCCGCGCTGCTCGCTGACGGGCTCAGTGCGGAGCCCGCGCAGTTCACCAACCTCGCCGTGAGCGGGGCGCAGACGCGCGACGTCCTGGAACGCCAGCTGCCCGCCGCGCTGGACCTGCGGCCGGACGTGGCGTCCGTCGTCATCGGCGTCAACGACACGCTGCGCTGCACCTTCGACATCCACGCCGTGGCCGAACGGCTCGACAAGGTGTACGCGGCCCTCGCCGCCCAGGGCACGGTCATCCTCACGGCCTGTCTGCCCGACCCCGGTTCGATGCTGAGGCTGCCGGGCTCGCTGGCCCGCCCGCTGGCCCGGAGGCAGCGCGCGGTCAACGCCGTGGTCCATGCGCTGTCCGAGCGGTACGGAGTCGTGCATCTGCACGCCGCCGAGGAGGACTGGATCCAGGACCGGGCGATCTGGAGCGCGGACCGGCTGCACCCCAGCGAGCGCGGGCACCGGGAGCTGGCGCTGCGGTTCCACGGGTTGTTGGCCGGGGCCGGCGTCGCCAAGGGCTTCGCACCCTCCCGGGAGCCCGAGTTCGCGGCTCCCACCAAGTCGGCGAGCCTGCTGTGGCTGGCGACCGCGGGGACGGCCTGGGTGATCCGGCGGTGCACCGATCTGCTGCCGAACCTGTTGACGCTCGCCGTCGACGAGATGCGGCACCGTGCGCGCGGGACGAGCGCGAAGCTCGATCTGCGGGCGGCACATGCGGTGTCAGCCGCGCTGGCGGCGCTGTCGATGGAGCTGGACCAGCGGCCGGAGCCTGATGCGGCTTAGCTCCGCTGGTTGGGCGTTGGGCGTTGGGCCGTCGCTGTCTGCGGGTGCGTTGGGGCTGGTCGCGCAGTTCCCCGCGCCCCTGGAGGAGCGCGGGTACGCAACGTATGTCGGTGAGGCTCCGAAGGTGACGCGCAGGGGGTCAGTGGCGGCGTATGGGTACGAAGCGGATGGGGGTTCCAGGGGCCGCCTGTGCCGTTGGTGGTAGGTCGGTCCGGCGGACCACCGCGATCACGGGGTAGCCCCCCGTCGTCGGGTGGTCGGCCAGGAAGATCACCGGGTGGCCGTCGGGGGGTACTTGGACCGCGCCCAGGACCATGCCCTCGCTGGGGAGTTCACCGGGGAGGGCCCGTTCCAGGGTGGGCCCTTCGGTGCGCAGGCCGATGCGATTGCTGGAGGCGGACACGCGGTAGGGCCGTGAGGTGAACGTGCGGAGCGCCTCTCGGGTGAACCAGTCGTCACGCGGGCCGAGCGTCACGTGGAGTACGAGTTCGGCCGGGGGAGCCGGTTGCGGGGCGACGTCCACGCGTGCGTGCGGTCCGAAGGGATGTCCCAGGGGCAGTACCGTGCCGTTCGTGAGCGGTGGCGGGCCGAGTCCGGAGAGCAGGTCCGTGGAGCGGCTGCCGAGCACGGGCTCGACGGCGACACCGCCGGTGACGGCCAGATAGCTGCGTATGCCGGAGGCGGCGAAACCGACGTCCAGTACTGACCCGGCCGGCACGCGCACCGGTGCGCCCCAGGCGACCGGGCGGCCGTCCACCGAGACGGGGCAGGGGGCGCCTCCGACCGCCATGGTGACCGTCGAACGCGGGCGCACGGCACAGCCGTTGAGCGTGGTCTCCAGGACGGCCGTCTCCGGCGGATTTCCGACGAGGCGGTTGACGACGGCCGCCGCCGGACCGTCCAGCGCCCCGGAGCGGGGCACCCCGAGGTGCGCGTGTCCGGGACGCCCGCGGTCCTGCACGGTGGTCAGCGCCCCGGCTCGTACGACGACGAGCGCACGGTCCGTCATGAGTGCCCCACCGGGACGAAACGGACGCGCGTGCCCGGTGACAGCAGCGCGGCCGGCACGCGCGCGTGGTCCCACAGCACGGCGTCCGTGGTGCCGATCAGCTGCCAGCCACCGGGTGAGGAGCGCGGGTACACGCCCGTGTAGCGGCCCGCGAGCGCCACGGCACCGTCGGGGACGGCGGTTCGCGGCGTGGCCCGGCGTGGGACGTCGTAGCGCTCCGGCAGCCCGGTGAGGTACCCGAAGCCGGGCGCGAAACCGCAGAAGGCGACGCAGAATTCGGTCTCCGCGTGGATGCGGGCCACCTCGTGCTCGGCCACACCCCAGTGCGCCGCCACGTCGGCCAGGTCCGGGCCGTCGTAGCGCACCGGGAGGTCGATCACCTCACGCGCGCGTGGGGGAGTGGGCGGCAGTTCGGTTGCGGCCAGTTCGCAGGCCAGTCCGGCGGGATCGGCGAGGCCGTCGAGGAGGACCGTGCGGGCCGCGGGGACGATCTCGCCCACGGAGAGCGAGCCGTCCGCGCGGCGCCGCAGCAGCTCCGCGTGCAGGGCCTGTGCCTCGTCGCCGGAAGCGACCTCGACGAGCAGGGCGCTGTCACCGACGGGCAGCACCCTGATGCTCATGTGAAGGCCTCCACCCGGACACCCGACTCCTGGAGTCGGGCCCGGACCCGGCGGGCCAGTTCCACCGCGCCGGGCGTGTCCCCGTGCAGGCACAAGGACTGCGCCCGTACTTCGATGGGCGACCCGGAGCGGGAGGTGACGACGCCGAAGCGGGCCAGGTCCATCGAGCGCTCCACGACGGTGTCCGGGTCGGTGACCACGGCGCCGTCCTGCCCGCGCGGCACCAACGTGCCCTCCTCGGTGTAGGCGCGGTCCGCGAACGCCTCCGTGACGGCCGGGAGTCCGGCCTTCCCGGCCAGCGCCAGCAGACGCGAGCCGGGCAGTCCGAGCACGTGCAGTGAGGCGTCCGCGAGGAGCACACCGTCGACGACCGCGCCGGCCTGCTCCTCGTCGTGCACGACGCGGTTGTAGAGCGCGCCGTGCGGCTTGACGTACGACACGCGCGTGCCGGCCGCGCGGGCGAACACCTCCAGGGCGCCGATCTGGTAGGCCACTTCGGCCGCCAGCTCGGCGGCCGGCACGTCCATCGCGCGCCGTCCGAACCCGGCCAGATCGCGGTAGGCGACCTGGGCTCCGATCCGTACGCCGCGCTCGGCCGCGAGCTCGCAGACCCGCCGCATGGTGACCGCGTCCCCGGCGTGGAAGCCGCAGGCCACGTTGGCGCTGGTGACGACGGACAGCAGCTGTTCGTCGTCGGTCAGCCGCCAGCGGCCGAAGCCCTCGCCGAGGTCGGCGTTCAGATCGATCGCGGTCATCGGTCCCCTCTGGTGCTCGTGTCACTGTTCATGCCACGCGGAACTGCGCGTCGCGGGCGTCGGTGAGGAACATCTGCCCCGGTGCGTGCGTGATGGCGAACGGCGGGCGGGACGCCATCACCGCGGCCTGCGGGGTCACTCCGCAGGCCCAGAACACCGGGATGTCGTCCGGTCCGGCAGCCACCGGATCGCCGAAGTCGGGACGGTCGAGGTCGTCGATGCCGAGCCCCGACGGATCGCCGCAGTGTACGGGGCTGCCGTGCACCGCCGGGAGCAGGCTGCTCTCCCGGATCGCCGCCGAGAGGTGCTCCGGCGGCACCGGCCGCATCGACACCACCAGCGGACCGCGCAGCCGTCCGGCCGGACGGCACTGACGGCCGGTCACGTACATCGGGACGTTGCGGCCCTGTTCGAGGTGACGGATCGGGACCCCCGCCGCGGCGAGCGACCACTCGAAGGTGAAGCTGCACCCGATCAGGAACGACACCAGGTCGCCCCGCCAGTGCCCGCGCACATCGGTCGGCTCGTCCACCAACTCGCCGTGCTCCCACACCCGGTAGCGCGGCAGATCGGTGCGCAGATCCGCGCCGTCCGCCAGGACCGTCGTGCAGGACCCGGCGTCCGTGACGTCGAGGACCGGACAGGGCTTCGGGTTGCGCTGGCAGAACAGCAGCATGTCGTACGCCCAGTCCGCGGGCACCGAGATCAGGTTGGCCTGCGTGTGGCCCGAGGCGACCCCCGCGGTGGCGCCCGTCAGGCCCGCGCGGAAGCGGTAGCGGGCGTTCTCCGGGCTCCACGCGTGCGCGTGCTCGTCGACGAGGGTCAGGGGGCGGTCCACCGTGCGGTTCACTCCAGCTCCTTCCCGCGCGTCTCGGGAAGCCCGAGAAGCGCCAGTGCGGCAAGCCCGTATCCGATGGCTCCGAAGACCAGTGCTCCGCCCACACCCCAGCTGTCGGCCAGGAAGCCCACGGTCGTGGGGAAGACGGCGCCCACGGCGCGACCGGCGTTGTAGGTGAAGCCCTGTCCGGCGCCGCGCACTGCCGTCGGGTACAGCTCGCTCAGATAGGAACCGAAGCCGCTGAAGATCGCGGACATACAGAACCCGAGGGGGAAGCCGAGCACCAGGAGCAGGGTGTCGGCGCCGCTGGGGATGTTCCCGTACGCCACGATGCAGACGGCCGACAACAGCGCGAACAGCCAGATGTTGCGCCGGCGGCCGAGCCGGTCGGTGAGGTAACCGCCGGTCAGATAGCCGAGGAAGGCGCCGGAGATAAGGAACGTCAGATAGCCGCCGGTGTTGACGACCGACAGTCCGCGATCGCTCTTCAGGTACGTCGGCACCCAAGTGGCCAGCGTGTAGTAGCCGCCCTGGACGCCGGTGGAGAGCAGTCCGGCGAAGATCGTGGTGCGCAGGAGACCGGGCCTGAAGATCGCCTTGAAGGAGCCCTTCCCGGCGCTCTTCTTCCGCGCGGCTATCGCCTCGGGTGCGTCCTGCACCCGGCGCCGCATCCAGACGACGAGCAGCGCGGGCAGTGCGCCGGTCCAGAACATCACGCGCCAGGCCAGGTCGTCGTCCATGACCGAGAACACCAGCGTGTACACGATCGCGGCCAGCGCCCAGCCGACGGCCCAGGAGCTCTGGATCGCGCCGAGCGTACGGCCCCGGTGCTTC
The DNA here is from genome assembly GCF_044593495.1 of Streptomyces sp. NPDC051963. Classification (NCBI taxonomy): domain Bacteria; kingdom Bacillati; phylum Actinomycetota; class Actinomycetes; order Kitasatosporales; family Streptomycetaceae; genus Streptomyces; species Streptomyces sp. NPDC051963. Next base: position 318,606 of record NZ_JBIUCC010000010.1, read on the forward strand.
GCGCTCGCGTACTCGGCGACCAGGATCGCGCCGACCGCCCACTCGCCGCCGAAGCCGAGGCCCTGGAGGGCGCGGAAGACCAGCAGGGACTCGAAGTTGGGGGCGAAGCCGCAGGCGACGGTGAAGACCGCATAGGTGACCACCGTGATCATCAGCGCCCTGACCCGGCCGAACCGGTCGGCCATCACCCCGGCCAGGGCGCCGCCGATGCCGGACGCCAGCAGCGTCACCGTGGTGAACAGACCGGTCTGGCCGCTGTTCAGGCCGAAGTACGCGGCCAGCGCGACCATGCTCAGCGGCAGCGTGAAGTAGTCGTAGGAGTCGAGGGCATAGCCGCCGAACGCGCCGGCGAAGGCACGTCGGCCGCGCGGACCCAGGGCGCGGAGCCAGCCCAACGCGCCGTCGTCGGCGGTGCGTTCATCAGTGGCCGGATGTGCGTCGGTGGTCAGGGCCTGCGGTGGAGGGGTCGTACTCATGGGCACCTCGCAGAGGGAGGACGGAGGGTGCGTGAGGACTGAGCCGGGCCGTGCGGAAGCCGTCGGCACCGTGGTGAGCGGGGCGGCGCCGTTCGTAGCAACGTAGAGGATCGTTCAACGATCCCTCAATACCCATGTTGTTTCGTTCTTGTATCTGCGATTGAATTCCGGGCATGGCAGAGCAGCTGTCGGGACTGGCCGACGACCGCGCCCTTCTCGGTCGCACCAGCACCGCCGAACGGGTCTCGGACATCCTCAGGAGCCGCATCGCCGAGGGCTACTTCCCGCCCGGGACGCGCCTCTCGGAGGACAGCATCGGCGGCGCCCTCGGTGTCTCCCGCAACACGCTGCGCGAGGCGTTCCGGCTGCTCACCCATGAACGACTGCTCGTCCACGAGCTGAACCGGGGCGTCTTCGTCCGGGTGCTGACCGTCGAGGACGTCGAGGACATCTACCGCACCCGCGGCCTCGTCGAGTGCGCCGTCGTCCGCGGACTGGGCGAGCCGCCGTACGCGCTGGACGGACTCGCGGAGGCCGTCGCCGAGGGGCAGCGGGCGGCGCGCGAAGGTGACTGGAAAGAGGTGGGAACGGCCAACATCCACTTCCACCGGGAGCTGGTCGCCCTCGCCGACAGCGCACGCACCGACGAGCTGATGCGCAGCGTCTTCGCCGAGTTGCGGCTCGCCTTCCACGTCGTGGACGACCCGCGGCGCCTCCACGAGCCCTATCTGGCGCGCAACCGGCAGATCCTCCAGGCGCTTCAGGACGGCGACCGGTTCGAGGCCGAGAAGCTGCTGGCTGTGTATCTCAGCGACTCGCTGGAGCGAGTGGTGGAGGTCTACAAGCGAAGGGTGGCAGAGGACACCTGAGGGGCGCGGGGCTGTATCTGATATGCGGCTCCGCCGCGTGAGCGCGACCAGCCCCCCACCCGCCCGCAGACGAGATACGACCGGTAGTCGCCCGGCCGACCGCCGGAGGCATTCTGCGTCGTTTGGGTCGTTGTCAGACCGAGGACCTAGTCTGTGCACCGTGACTTCGCCTGCTTCGACGGACCGTGTTCCGCCCCAGTTCACCGCGGGGCCGCGCCCTGCACTGGGCCCGGCCGCCGACGAGGGACTGGCGCGGCGGCTGCGCGCGCTCGCCTGCACCGCGCCGCTGCACGACCTCGACGCCCGCAAGGCCAACCTCGCGGGCGAGTACTCGGTGTACGGCATGGCGGAGGTGGCCCTCGCCTCCATCGACCTCGTCACGCTGAACATGGACTTCGACACCGGCGCCGACCACGACCAGATCGTCGCCCGGCTCATCCCCCGCATCGCCGCCCAGGCCCCGCAGCGGCCGGTCGTCGAGCATGAGCGGGTGGCCCGCTGGGTGCTGGAGAACCTGATCAACGTCGGAAGCGTCGATCGAGGCTTTCGGGCTGTTTACGGCACATTCGCCCCGGACGGCACGTATGTGCGGCGGGACTACGACTTCAAGCTGATCGAAGAGGTGCCGGGGCCCGGCGGGAGCGTCTACCTCCGTACGACGGACGAAGCGGTCAATGTGCTGGTGGGCGCCCTCGACACCGACGTCACCAGCGCCCAGATCGCGGCAGAGGTCAAGTTGGAGGTGCTGATCAACCGCGGGCGGCTCGCGGATGCGCAGCTCGCGGCCGAGCAGGCCCGGTATCGGACCGTGCAGTACTCCGAGACACTGCGGCGGGCGCTGGATGCCACCCGGCGCAATGTGCGCGCCGTGGACTGGCTCAGCGCCGTGCCGGACATGATCGCCGAGGCGCTCGACCATGTCGCCGACCGGTATCGCCACGAGAACGCGATCCTCACCAACATCCGCAAGGCGCGGGACGAGTCCGAGGACCCCGAGCAGAAGCGGCGGGCCGCCGAGCTGGTCGACATCGTCAAGGACTGCATCCGGCGGCACACGCAGTTGCAGTCGCGACTGCTGGAGGCCGGGCCGCTGTTCCGGGCCGAGCAGGACCGGCAGGCCTTCGCCACGCCGATGACCTCGTCGGGGATCGATCTGTACGGCCATCTTGTCGCGCCGGTACTGCCGTTGGGGGTGGAGCAGGCGGTTCGGGTGACGGACGCGTTCTTCTCGCGGGGGACCGGGCTGCGCACCACGGTGGCCGTTCGGCTGGGCGATCTCGTGGACATTCTGCTGACCCCGCCGGTGGAGCGGGAGCATCTCGGCGCGGAGATGCCCGAGCCTGATCTCATCGCCACGCCGAACGACAGTCGGTTCAGCGAGGAGCAGTTGGCGGCCGCCATGGAGTTGCTCGATCTGCCCGCGGACGCGCCTCGGCGGTTGTCGGGGCTGCTGGTCGACGCGCGTCGGCTGGACCCTGATCTGCCCTATCTGGTGGCCCTGTTGGCAGTCCATGCGGCCAGTCCGCCGGTGGGGACCGCCTATCGGCAGGGCGAGGAGAAGCTGCTCTTCGCCGTGGACGACGGGACCGAGCTGGATGATCCCGAGTTCGGTGGGGCCGATCTGATCGTGGGGACGGCATTGCTCGACGCGGTGGGGATGGCCGCGGATCGGACGGAGGCCGCGTGATGTCTTTCGGGCGCGGGCGTTACAAGACCAAGGAGTTGCAGTCGTGACCGAGCACGTCGACCGGGGTGAGCCGGAGGGTGTCGCCTCCGCGCCGGTGACCGCAGCCGTCACCCCCGCCGATGCCGCCGACGCCGCTCGGCTCGTCGCGTTCGGGTTGCAGCCCAAGTTGCAGCCCGCGCGGGATCAGGAGTACGCCGAGTTGCTGCGCCGGTACCGCGAGGACCCGCCCTTCGCCCGGCTCGCCGACGCCGTTGCCACCGGGCTGGGGCTGGTCGTGCTGGAGGTGTCCCCGCGCGCGGGGATGGCGGTGACCGCAGGCGAGGACTCGGTGTTCGCGGTGCGGATGGGGGACTACGCGCGTCGGACGTCCGCCGACTCCGGGGACCGGTTCCTGCACGGGCTCGCCCATCTCGCCGTTGCCGCCATGGCGTTTCCGCGGCCCGAGGACCTGGCCGACGACGGGTACATCGGGCGGATCACGGTCAACGGCGTGGATGCCTTCGTACGGCAGGCGTGCCGCCGGTTGGAGGAGCGCGCCGACGAACAGGGCGAGAACACCGATCCGGCCACGGACGCGCCCGGGCTCGAGGCCGCCTGGCGGATCTGGGTGAGACGCAGCGCGACGGGCGCCACCAAGGACGCGCGGAGACTGGCCGGTTCGACGACCGGCATCATCGGCAAGGCCGTCGCCTTCCTGACCGACTCCGGTTTCCTCCAGCGCACGGGCGACGACAACGGCGGCACATACCGGACGACGGCCCGCTACCAGCTCCAGGTACGCGACATGGCGGGCAGCGCCGCCATGGCCGAGCTGCTGGAACTGGGCGTCGTCCCGGTCACCGACGGCACGCCGACGCTGCTGCCCGCCGAGGAGTCCGACGACCTGGAGCTGGTGGCCGACGCCGGGCTGCCGTTCCACTCCTGACCGCACCGACTGCCTTCACGACTACGAGAGTCCGCCATGTACGAGCTGTCCCGGGTCCGCCTCTACTCCATCGGTCCGGCCGGTGCGCGCTACGCCGACACCGTGCTTGACCTGCGGGGTGTCGGCGAGCACGTGCCCGACCCCGCGCCCACGCAGGCGGAGTTCTTCGAGGAGGAGCCCGTCGGCCCGCCGCGCCGCCCCGCGCCCGCCGGCGTGCTCTTCCTGGAGAACGGCGGCGGCAAGTCCGTTCTGCTGAAGCTGATCTTCTCGGTGATGCTGCCGGGTCACCGCAACACACTGGGTGGCGCCAGCTCGGGTGTGCTGCGCAAGTTCCTACTCGCCGACGACTGCGGGCATGTGGCGCTGGAGTGGCAGCACGTGCTGACGGGCGAGTGCGTCGTCGTCGGCAAGGTGAGCGAGTGGCGCGGGCGGCAGGTCTCGAACGATCCGCGGAAGTTCGCCGAGGCCTGGTACTCGTTCCGGCCCGGACCCGGGCTGAGCCTGGACAATCTGCCGGTCGCCGAATCCACCCTCGTACGGCCGCCCGTCGAGGGCGCGTCCGGTGCGCAGGGGCGGCGGCGCACCATGAAGGGCTTCCGGGACGCCCTCACCGAGGCAGGCAAGGCGTATCCGCATCTGGAGGTGCACTGGGAGGAGATCCACGACCGGTGGATCGAGCACCTCGGCGACCTCGGCCTCGACCCCGAACTCTTCCGCTACCAGCGGGAGATGAACGCAGACGAAGGCGAGGCGGCCGGTCTCTTCGCGGTCAAGAAGGACTCCGACTTCACCGACCTGCTGCTGCGCGCGGTGACCGACACGCGGGACACCGACGGTCTCGCCGACCTGGTCGGCGGCTTCGGCAACAAGCTCGGGCGGCGTGCCGAGCTGATCGCCGAACGGGACTTCACCGCCGGCTCGGTCGATCTGCTGGGGCGGATCGTCGAGGCCGCCGAGGCACGGGCACGCGCGCGTGACATCCACGCCGGTGCCGAGCGCCGGACCCGGACGCTGGCCCGACGGCTGTCGGCGCGCGGCGCCCGGGAACGCGTGCGTGCCGCGGACCTCGCCCAGCGGGTCACGGCCGCCGCGTACGCCGTCACGCATGCCGAGAGCGGACGGGAGCGCAGCGCGCTGATCGCCGCCGAACTCGCCTACCGGCACGCCTCGTTGGCGCTCGCCGGCACCGAGAAGTCGGCCGCCGCACAGAAGCGGGAGCTCGCCGACGCGCGCACTCTGCACGCTGCCTGGCAGGCCGCCGAGGCCGTGTTGCGGCACCGCGCCGCCGCTGACCGGGTCGCGCGCGTCGCCTCCGCCATCCAGGAGGCCGAGCGCGACGCGGCCCCGGCGCTGGCCGCCCGCGCCAAGGCCGCCGTCGATCTCGTCCGGGCCCTGCACTCGGCCGCGGAGAGCGCTGAAACCCTGGCCAACGAAGGGGAGGAGCGGTCCGCCGCGCTCCAGGAGGTCAGCGAGACCGCCCACCGGGACTCCACCTCCGCCGCCACGGAGGCCCAGCGAGCCCGCAGTGAGGTCGGGCACCTGCGGCAGCGCCTGTCCGAGGTCGAGCAGGAGACCGCCGAGGCGGTGCGGGCGGGCTGGCTCGACGACAGCGCGCCCGACGCCGATCCCGCGCGCGCCGCGCTCGCCGCCAGCGACGCCGAGAAGACGGCCGTCGCCGCCTGGGACACGGCGCGCGAGGCATCCCACAGGGCCACCGAGCACGCGCGGGAAGCAGCGTCGACCGAATCCCGCGCCGAGCTCACGGCGGCCCGAGCGGCGGACGCGGCGACGGCTGCGGAACGGTCGTACGAGGCGGAGCGCCGCCTCGCCGACGGGCTCGCGGGGGAGGAGCGGCTGGCCGAGCTGCTGAGCCTGACCGGCGCCTTGGGCACGGGGACCGGCGGCGTCGTGCCGGCCCCTCGGACGGGAGACGAGCGCCCCGCCTCAACGGGCCGGGGCGAGACCGCCGAGAGCGACGAAGACGCGCGCCCCGCGCACGGCGATGCTGCCGTCCCGCGCTCCCGCGGCCCCCTGACGACCCCCCGCCCCCTCGCCGAAGGCCTCCTCACCCCCGAGGAACTCGACCGCTCGGCCGACGACCTCCGGCAGCTCCTCGACGACACCGTCTCCTCCGCCGAGCGGCAGCTGTTCGAGCTGCGGACCGCCGCCGCCGACGACTCCAGGATCCTCGGTGCGCTCGGCGACGGAGGACTGCTGCCGCCCGGGCCGGACGTGCTGGCCACGGTGGAGTTCCTCGGCGAGCACGGCATCCCGGCGCTGCCCGGATGGCGGTATCTCGCGCAGGCCGTCGATCCCACCGACCACGCACGCGTGCTGGCCGCCCGGCCGGAGCTGGTCGACGGAGTGATCATCACCGACCCCGACACGCACGCGCGTGCCCGGGAGACGCTCAGCGAGGCCGCGCTGCTGCCGCGGTCCGCCGTCGCGGTCGGTACGGCGGCCGCCCTGCTGGCCCCGACCCCGGCTGCCGACGCGAACAGCGGCGACGTGTTCCTCGTACCGCCGAACCCCGCCATGCACGACGAGCACGCTGCCGACGAGGAACGGCAGGCGCTGCGGGCGCGGGCGACCGAGCGGGACGAGGAGATCCGGACGCTCGCGGCACGGCTCGGCAAGGACCGGGAGCTGGCCGCGCGGCTCGCGTCCTGGCGTACCGGCTGTCCGGCCGGGCGACTGGTCGAGCTGGCGGAAGCGGCCCGGGAGACACGTGCGTTCGCCGAGGAGGCCGAGGCAGAGCTGGCCGAGGCGCGCACCGTCCGGGCAGAGGCCGACGAAGCCGCCGCCGAGGCCACCCAGGTACGGGACGAGCGGCAGGAGGCCGCCCAGCGCGCCCGCCGCTCCGCCGACGCCCTCGCCGGGCTCGCCTTCCGGCTGCGGGAACGCTCCGGCTGGCAGGTCAAGGTGCGTGAACTCGCCGACGAGGCAACCGAGTCGGAGGCCCGCGCCCAGACCTGTCTGGAGCGCGCCCGCGCCGCCGACGAGGACCGTCGGGGCGCCCAGCGTGCCGCCGACGACGCGCGCCGCACGGCCCGTGCGCTGCGCGCCGAGCGCGCCGAGATCGCGGGCGCCCCCGACGACGTACCGGAAGCCGACGCGGATGCTTCGACGTCGTCCCTTCCCGCCCTCCGCGAGGCCTATCGTGCCGCCTCCCAGGTGTACGAGAAGGTCGGCGTCGGCGCCGATCTGCGGGCCGAGCAGGCCCGCGCGGAGAGCGACGAGAGCGCGGCGCGGACCGAACTCGACCGGCTCAGCAACAAGGTCCGCACGCGCGCGGCACAGTTGCTCCAGTCCCCGGACGGTTCCGACGGGCCCTCCCGGCAGGCCGCCGCCGCCCGCGCCGAGGAGCTGGTGCAGCTCCTGGAGACCCGGATGTCGAGCGCGAGCGAACAACTCGGGCGGCTGCGGGGCGAGGCCGAGCGGCACGCGCCCGAGGACGGCGAGGCGCACACCGAGCTGCCCGAGGAGCTGGTGCCGCGGGACGCCGAGCACGCGCAGGCCCTGCTGCGGACCGCCACGGCCGAACTCGCCTCCCGCACCGAGGCGTTGAGCCAGGCCCGGGAGGCGCACGCCGAACTCCTCGATACCCACCGTGCCGCCGAGGACGCGGTCGGTGGCTTCGACGAGATCGCCGCCATGCTCCGTGACCTGCTGCGCGAGCACGGCTCGGACGAGGAGCAGGAGGAGCCGGAGCCGTATCCCGGCAGCCTGGACGAGGCTCGCCACTCCGCCGCCGAGGCGCGGCGCTCCCTGCGCGGCTGTGCCGCCGATCTGTCCGCCGCCGAGTCCGCCGTACGAGAAGCGAGCGATGTGCTCGTACGGCATGCCAACTCCACGCGGTACGAGCAGGTACGGACGCCGGCGCGGCAGCAGATCCGGGAACTGCCCGCTGCCGCGCTGCCCGAGCACGCGCAGAAGTGGGCGGACGCGTTCGCGCCCCGACTGCGGGTCCTCACCGATGAGTTGGCGCAGCTGGAGCGGAACCGGGACTCGATCGTGGACCGGCTGCGCGGGCTGGTCGAGTCGGCGCTGGCGACGCTGCGGTCCGCCCAACGGCTGTCCCGGCTGCCCGAGGGGCTCGGGGAGTGGTCCGGGCAGGAGTTCCTCCGCATCCGCTTCGAGGAACCCGACCAGGCCACGCTCACCGAGCGGCTCGGCGAGGTCGTCGACGAGGCGACGCGGGCCGCGGTGAAGAAGAACTCCGATCTGCGCCGGGACGGAATGTCCTTGCTGCTGCGGGGAGTCGCGGCGGCGCTCCAGCCCAAGGGTGTGGCCGTCGAGATCCTCAAGCCGGACGCGGTGCTCCGTGCGGAGCGGGTACCGGTGGGGCAGATGGGCGACGTGTTCTCCGGCGGTCAGCTGCTGACCGCCGCCATCGCGCTGTACTGCACGATGGCGTCCCTCAGAAGCAACGACCGGGGACGCGACAAGCACCGGCACGCCGGCACGCTGTTCCTCGACAACCCCATCGGGCGCGCCAACGCCACGTATCTGCTGGAGCTTCAGCGGGCCGTGTCAGACGCTCTCGGTGTCCAACTCCTGTACACCACCGGTCTGTTCGACACGACCGCGCTGGCGGAGTTCCCGCTGGTCATCCGGCTGCGGAACGACGCCGATCTGCGGGCCGGCCTCAAGTACATCAGCGTGGAGGAGCACCTGAGGCCGGGGCTGCCGCAGGCTCCCGCCGGGGAAGCCGGACACAGCGAGATCACGGCGACGCGGATGTTCAAGCGCCCGGCTTCGACCGCCTCCTGAGACGGGTATCGCTACGCGTCCTCCTTCAACATGTCCGCGCACTTCTCGCCGATCGCCATCGTCGTGATGCACGGATTGACGCTCACCAGATCCGGCATCACCGAACCGTCCGCCACCCGCAGCCCCTCCACGCCCTTGACCCGGAGCCGTGCGTCGAGTGGGGCCGTCGGGTCGTCGTCGGCGCCCATCTTCACCGTGCAGGACGGGTGGTAGACGGTGTTGTGGGTCTTGTGGATGTAGTCGAGGAGCTCGTCGTCGGTCCGGACGTCCGGACCGGGGGCCAGCTCCGCGCCCGCCCAGCCGCTCAGCGCGGGCTGCTCGGCGATTCGCCGGGCGAGGCGCAGCCCGAACGTCATCACCCGCGCATCGTGCTCATGCGTGAAGTACCGCGGATCCACCTTCGGCTTGTCCCGGTAGTCGCGGGTCCGCAGCCGTACCGTGCCACGCGACTTCGCGCGCGTCACGTTCGGCGTGAGGCAGAACGCGTTCTCCGACGTCGGATAGCCCCACCGTGCCGTGTTCATGTCGAACGGGACGGACCCGTAGTGGAACATCAGGTCAGGCCGGTCCAGGCCCGGTTCGGTGTCGTAGAAGATGCCCGCCTCCCACCACTGGCTGGACGTGGTGGTCATGGGCTGCTTGGCGTCCCACATGATGACGCCCTCGGGGTGGTCCTGGAGGTTCTCGCCGACGCCCGCCGAGTCGACCACCACGTCCACGCCGAACTCGCGCAGGTGAGCGGCCGGTCCGATGCCCGACAGCATCAGCAGCTTGGGCGTGTCGATGGCGCCGCAGGAGACGATGACCTCCCGCCGGGCCCGTACCGTCCGGGTGTGGATGAGGTCCGGGTCGAGGTACTCGGCGCCCACGCAGCGCCGGCCCTCCAGCACCAGCTTCTTGGCCCGTACCCCCGTCCGCACCTCCAGGTTCGGCCGCTTGCCCAGGACCGGGTGCAGATAGGCGACGGACGACGACTGACGGATGTTGTTCTCGTCGGAGTTGATCTGGAACCAGTTGGCGCCCCGGATCACCGTCTTGCCGGTGTTGAAACCCGTGGTGGGAATGTCTGCCTGCGCGCAGGCCTCCAACAGCGCCGTGCCGCACGGGTCTTCGCTCTTCAGCGTGCGGAGTTTCACCGGACCCGTGCGGCCGTGGTGCTTCCCGGGAGCATCGTTGTTCTCCAGCCGCTGGTAGAGCGGGAAGAGGTCGGCGGCGCTCCAGCCCGTACAGCCTGCCGCGGCCCAGTCGTCGAGGTCCTCGGCCGGGGCCCAGAAGGCGATACAGGAGTTGTGCGAGGAGCAACCGCCGAGCACCTTCGCTCTGGCGTGCCGCATGAAGCTGTTGCCGCTGGGCTGGGGTTCGACGGGGTAGTCCCAGTCGTAGCCGGACTCCAGCAGCCCCATCCAGCGTTCCAGCTTCAGGACGTCGTCGTCGCCGACATCGCTGGGACCTGCTTCCAGGACGCAGACGGTGACGGACGGGTCCTGGGACAGCCGGGCCGCCACCACATTGCCCGCGGTGCCGCCGCCGACCACGACGTAGTCGAACTCATCGATACTCATGGGGAGTTGACCTCCTTGACAGCCTTCTTGCGGAATTTCAGTCGGCCGCCGGGGCGGCGTAGGGCCCGGTCGCCGGTGCGGAGCCCAGCTGGTGTTCGGCGAGCACGCCCGTCTTGCTCCGCTGGATGAACCAGTAGTAGGCGAAGCCGCCGCCCATGATCACGCCGACGAACAGCACCGCGCCCCACTGGAGGTACCAGTGGAAGGGGGCGGTGGCGTTGTAGACGGCCGCCCGCGGCCAGAGCAGGTTGATGGTCATGCCCAGGCCCCACAGCACGGCCAGGATGTTGACGAGCAGCCCCCAGCGGCCGAGCGAGAACTTGCCGTCGCCCGCGGGCTGCCACTGGCCCCGCAGCCGCGCCACCAGCAACGGCACGGTGACGCCCAGGTAGGCGAGGTAGATCATGATGATGCCGATGCTGGTGACGACCGTGAAGATCTGCGGCTGGCGGATGTTCACGACCAGGATCGCCAGCGCGAGGATGCCGATGATCACTGCCGGGAGCACCGGTGTCTTGAAGCGCGGGCTCACCTTCGCCAGCTTCGAGGACGCGGGCAGGTTGTTGTCCCGGGCCATGGCGAACGTCAGCCGGATCGCCGCCGTGTGCACGGCCAGCGCGCACACCGTCACCGCGATCATCACGCACCACAGCATCGCCTTGCCCGCCGTCGGGCCGAGCACATCGAGCACGATGTACTGAAGACCGTCCGTGGACAGCTGCTCGCCCTTCAGGCTGGAGACGCTCATCAGCGCGAACAGCAGGATCAGACCGCCCAGGATGAACGAGGCGACGATTGCCCGGATGATGGCGCGCGGCGCGTTCCGGGACGGGTCCAGGGACTCCTCGCCGAGCGAGGCGGCCGTGTCGAAGCCGTACATGACGTACGCCGAGGCCAGCGAGGCCACCAGGAAGGCGCCGAGATACCCGGTGCCGTAGCCGGCACCCGTGCCGTTGGTGTCCATGACCACCTGCGGGCCACGGGTGATGTGCACGGCGAACAGGATGATGAGTACGACGGTGGCGACCAGCTCGATGAAGACGCCCGCCGAGTTGATCGTGGCCATCAGCTTGACGCCGAAGGCGTTCACCAGCGTGGTGAACAGGATCAACACCGCGGCCAGGATGACCGCGTTGGTCGCCACGTCGTACTTGCCCGTGCCGTCACCGACGATCTGGAACACGTCGGAGATCTGCGGCAGCGTCAGCTGATAGGCGAGTGCCACGGCCGCGATCGACACGATCGAGGCGACCAGCATCGTCCAGCCGGCCAGCCAGCCCAGGTGCGGATTGCCTATCTTCTTCGACCAGTTGTAGACGGAGCCCGCGACCGGATAGCGGGCGGCCAGCTCGGCGAAACAGAGGGCGACCATGAACTGGCCGACGAAGACCATCGGCCACGACCACCAGTAGGCGGGGCCGCCGCTGCCGTATCCGAAATAGAAGAGCTGGAAGGTGCCGGTGAGGATGGAGATGTAGCTGATGCCGGCGGCGAAGGTGTGGAAGTTGCCGAGGGTGCGCTTGAGTTCGGGTTTGTATCCGAATTCGGCCAGTTCGGCGTCGTCGTGCTCGCCGGCCGGCTGTTGAGTTGTGGTCATGAGCGGACTCCTGGTGGGCAGGGGAACGGGGAGAGCGGCTCCTGCGGGTGCCTGGATCAAGGACGGGTGATGAGCCTGCTGCTACCCGGGAGTCAGGCGAACCACCCCTGTGGCGTGGGGTTTGTGTTGCGCCAGATGTGCTTTGGCTCGCGGTACTCTGCCAGGCCCGCCGGCCCGAGTTCGCGTCCGAATCCGGATTGCTTGAAACCGCCCCACTCCGCCTGCGGGACATACGGGTGGAAGTCGTTGATCCAGACCGTGCCGATCCGCAGTCGCGCCGCGACCCGGGCGGCCCTGGCCTCGTCGCTGGTCCAGACGGCGCCTGCCAGGCCGTAGATCGTGTCGTTGGCGAGCCGTACCGCCTCGTCCTCGCTGCTGAACCGCTCGACCGTCAGCACCGGTCCGAAGGACTCGTCCTGCACCACCGACATCCCGCCCGTGCACTCGTCCAGCACGGTGGGCCGGTAGTAGAAGCCCTTGTCGAAGTCCGGACCGTCGGGGCGGGTGCCGCCGCAGCGCAGGACCGCGCCCTCCTCCAGGCCCTTGGCGACATAGGCCTCGATCTTGGCAAGGTGGGCGGCGGAGATCAGCGGTCCGGTCTGGGCCCGTTCGTCGAAGGGGCCCCCGAGCCGGATCTCCGAGGCCCGGCGTACCACCTCGTCGACGAACCGGTCGTGCAGCGAGTCCTCCACCAGCAGGCGTGCGCCCGCCGAGCAGACCTGACCGGAGTGCAGGAACACCGCGGTCAGTGCCATGTCCACGGCTGTGTCGAAGTCGGCGTCCGCGAAGACGATGTTGGGGTTCTTGCCGCCGAGCTCCAGTGCCACCTTCTTCACGGTCCCGGCCGCGGCCGCCATCAGCCGGCGGCCGGTCTGGAGTCCGCCGGTGAAGGAGACGAGGTCCACGTCCGGGTGGTCGCCGAGCGGGGCGCCCGCCTCGGGACCGGCGCCCAGGACCAGGTTGGCGACGCCCGCGGGTACGCCCGCCTCCTCCAGCAGCCGCATCAGATGGATCGCGGTGTGCGGGGTCAGCTCGCTGGGCTTGAGGATGAAGGTGTTGCCGGCGGCGAGCGCCGGGGCGACCTTCCAGGCGGTCTGGAGGAGCGGGTAGTTCCAGGGCGTGATCAGCGCGCAGACGCCGACCGGTTCGTACACGACCCGGCTGTCCACGCCCTCCGTGCCCGTGTCGACGACCCGCCCCGTCTCGCTCGCGACCGTCCGGCCGAAGTAGCGGAAGCAGTTCGCGATGTCGTCGATGTCGTACTCGCTCTCGACCAGCCGCTTGCCGGTGTCCAGGGACTCGGCGCGGGCGAGCGCGTCCTTGTCCCGCAGCAGCAGGTCGGCGACCCGAAGCAGCAGGTCACCGCGCTGGTCGGAGGGTGTGTGCGGCCAGGGCCCGTCGTCGAAGGCACGGCGGGCGGCGGCTATCGCCTCGACGGTGTCCTTGCCGCCGGCCTCGTCCACCACCCCGACGAGTGAGCCGTCCGCCGGACAGCGGATCTCGCGGGTGCGCTCGTCGACCGCGCTCCGCCACTCGCCGTCAATGAACAGATCCGGCATGGCCGCCTCCCAGACGCTGAAGGACCCACTCGTGGAAGATCCCGATGTGGTGCTCGTTCGGAACCAGCACACCACCCTTCCGGTACGCTCGCGACGCCATCGCCGGTTGTGTCCGTTCACAGGCCGCAAAGTCCTGCTCGTTCACCCGGTGGAACAGCTCCACCGACCTCGACACGTCCGCCCCCGACTCGACGACCTCCGGGGCGTACAGCCAGTCGCACTCGACGATCGTGCGGTCCTCGGCCATCGGGAACATGCGGTGCAGGATCACATGGTCCGGGACGAGGTTGATGAAGACCGTCGGTTTCACCGTGATGGCGTAGTAGCGCCTGTCCTGGTCGTCGGAGATGTGCGGCAGCTTGCCGAAGCCTTCGCTGCCGTCGACCGTGAAGCCCTTGACCTCCTCGCCGAACTCGGCGCCGTGACCCACGTAGTACTGGGCCGCATAGCCGTCCGCGAACTCCGGCAGGACGTCGGTGAGCTCGGGGTGGATGGTCGCGCAGTGGTAGCACTCCATGAAGTTCTCGACGATCAGTTTCCAGTTCGCCCGCACGTCATAGGTGATGCGTTTGCCGAGCGCGAGGTTCTCCGTGCCGTAGTGCTCGATCGCCGCGACGTCGCCCAGCCGTTCCACGGCGGCACCCATCACCGTCTCCTCGAAGGAGGGCGGTTCCTCGGCCAGACACACCCAGGCGTAGCCGAGCCATTCCCGCAGGGCCACCTTGATCAGGCCGTACTCCACCCGGTCGACGTCCGGCATCTTGATCAGGTTCGGTGCGGCGACAAGCTTGCCGTCGAGGTCGTACGTCCATGCGTGGTACGGGCACTGGAGGGTGCGCCGGATCTCGCCGGACTCCTCCATGCACAGCCGGGCCCCGCGGTGGCGGCACACGTTGAGAAAGGCACGCAGCTCGCCCTTGCGGGTCCGGGTGATGATCACGTTCTCGCCGCCGACCTGGACGGTGCGGAAGGCGCCGGGCCCGGCCAGATCGGCGCTGCGGACGGCGCAGAACCACATCGACTCGAAGAGGTGCTGCTGTTCCTGCCGGAAGATCTCCGGGTCGGTGTAGTAGTGGCCCGGCAGCGTCGTGATGAGGCTGGGGGTGATGGGGGTCGTCGTCACGAGGGTGCTCCTCAGGCGGGCGCGGCGGCGAGGCGGGCGGGGTCGAACAGGCCGATGGGGTGCTCGGTGGTGCCGGTCAGGGCCAGGTCGGCGAGGATCTCCCCGACCACGGGCACGAACTTGAAGCCGTGCCCGGAGAAGCCGCAGGCCACGGTGACGGACTCCGGGTACTCGGGATGGCGGGCGATCACGAAGTGCTCGTCCGCGGTGGTGGAGTACATGCAGGTCGCGGCCTTGAGGAAGGTGCCGGGCAGATCGGGGATGCAGCCGGCCATGTGGTCGGCCATCGCCCGGATCTCGTCCTCGTGGACGATCCGGTCGATGGTCTCCGGGGTGGTGACCGTGCCCTTGCGGAAGAAGGCGACCTTCGCGCCGAGCTCGGGGCCGTCGATGGCCGGGAAGCCATAGACCTGGACGCCGGCGGTGTCCTCCCAGATGTAGATCGGGTGGCTGGCGGGGAGGAAGGGCGTGACACCGTTCCTGGGCTGGAACCAGTACATGACCTGTCGCTCGATCGTGAACGGCACGCCGAGATCGGTGAGCAGCTGCGGCGCCCACGCGCCCGGGCAGATCACCAGTTGGCTCGCGGTGTAGGTGTTCTCGGCGGTGTGCACGCGGACGCCGTCCCGGTAAGGCTCCCAGCGCGTCATCGGCTCCTCGAAGTGCAGGTCGGCGCCCTGCCGTGTGGCCAGTTGGAGATGGGCGGCGACCATGTTCTCGGGCCGCACCAGACCGGCCTTCGTCTCGTACAGCGCGATCTCGTCGTCCTTCGGCGTGAGCGTCGGGAAGCGGCGGCGGATCTCCTTCGCGTCCAGCATCTCGTGCGGCAGGTCCCACTGGAGGGCCGAGCGCAGCGAGCCGGAGACGGCCAGCGAGTCGGGCGGGCCGACCATGACGCCCCCGCACAGGGTGGCGATGTCCCGGCCGGTGGCCTGCTCCAGGTCGTCGTACAGCTCATAGGCGCGCAGCAGCAGAGGCACGTACGCCGGGTCCTCGAAGTACGACTGCCGGGTGATCCGTGAGCCGCCGTGGCTGGAGCCGCGGTTGTGCACGGGGCCGAACTTCTCCAGGCCGAGGACGCGGACGCCGCGCGCGGAGAGATGGTGGGCGGCGGCACTGCCCATGCCGCCGAGACCGATGACGATGACGTCATACGTGGGGGACATGCGCGTCTCCTAACGGCGGATGCGGGTCATCTTGGGGTCGAACAGCGGCTCTTCGGCGACGGTCGCCGGGACCTTCTCGCCGAAGTACTCGATGTGGACGGCCGCTCCGGTGGCCAGCACCGGCAGCCAGGCGTAGGCGATGCAACGGCCGAGGGTGTACCCGTACGACGCGCTGGTCACGTAGCCGGCGGGGACGCCGTCGACGTGGACGGGCTCCTTGCCGAGCACGACGGCGGCCGGGTCGTCGAGGAGGAGGGGGGTGAGCCTGCGGGTGATGTCCTGGGCCTCGATCGCCTCGCGGCCCACGAACACCTTGTCCCTGCGCACCGCGAAGCCGACGCCGGCCTCGTACGGGTTGTGCTCGTCGGTCATGTCGGTGCCCCAGGCGCGGTACCCCTTCTCCAGGCGCAGCGAGTTGAAGGCCGAGCGCCCGGCCGCGATGACGCCGTGCTCCCGGCCCGCCTCCCACAGGGTGTCCCAGAGCCTGAGCCCCAGGTCGGCGGTGGTGTACAGCTCCCAGCCGAGCTCACCGACGTACGACAGGCGCATGGCCGTCACCGGGACATGGCCGATGTACGTCTCCTTCGCGCGGAAGTAGCCGAAGGCCTCGTGCGAGAAGTCGTCGCGGGTGAGCGGCTGGACGAGGTCACGGGCGAGGGGGCCCCAGACCCCGATGCAGCAGGTGCCGGAGGTGATGTCCTTGATGTGTACGTCCCCGGGTGCGTGCCTGAGCAGCCAGTCCAGGTCGGCGGGGGAGTTGGCGCCCACCTGGAAGCGGTCGGGGGCGAGCCGGGCCACGGTCAGGTCGGAGCGGATGCCGCCCTTCTCGTCGAGGAGAAGGGTGTAGGTGACCGCGCCGGGCTTCTTGCGGAGGTTGTTGGTGGTCATGCGGTGCAGGAAGTCGAGGGCGCCGGGGCCGGTGACCTCCAGCCGGCGCAGCGGTGTCATGTCGTACAGGGCGACCTTTTCGCGCGTCGCCTTCGCTTCCGCCGCCGCGATGGGGGACCAGAAGCGGGCCGACCACGCGTCACGTTCGGGGAGTTCGAGTCCGTCGGCCAGCGGCGCGTTCGCCTCGTACCAGTGCGGGCGCTCCCAGCCGCCGCCCTCCAGGAAGAACGCGCCGAGCTGCTGCTGGCGGGCGTAGAAGGGGCTGACGCGCAGCGGGCGGGGCTGCTCCATCGGCTGAAGCGGGTGCAGGACGTCGTACACCTCGACGAACTGCTGTGAACCGCGTTCCCGGACGTACGACGGTGAGCGCTGCGCCTCCTCGAAACGTGTGAGGTCGCACTCGTGCAGGTCGATGGAGGGCCGCCCGTCGACCATCCACTCGGCGACCGCCCTGGCCACACCGGCCGAGTGGGTGACCCAGACCGCCTCCGCCAGCCAGAAGCCTCTGACGGCGCGGGACTCGCCGAGGACCGGCATGCCGTCCGGGGTGAAGGAGAAGACGCCGTTGAAGCCCTCCTCGATCTCCGTGTCCCGCAGCGCGGGCAGCAGCCATCGGCAGTCGTCCCAGCTCGGCGCCCAGTCCTCCTCGGTGAAGGGGTAGGAGGAAGGCATGTCCATGTCCTGCGCGCGGGCCTCGTCGTACGGCAGGATCGCGTACGCGTCGACCGGCATCGGCTTGTGGGCGTAGGAGCCGATGCCGATGCGGTCGGTGTGCTCGCGGAAGTAGAGGTCGCGGTCCTGGAAGCGGAGGATGGGCTTCGATGCCTCCGCCTCGGCGTCCTGGAGTTCGGGCAGTCGCTTCGTCCGCGCGTACTGGTGGGCGAGCGGCTGCAGCGGTACGTCCACTCCGGCCATACGGCCGATCACCGGGCCCCAGAAACCGGCGGCGGAGACGACATGGTCGGCGGGGAAGGTGCCCTGATCGGTGACCACGCCGGTGACGCGGCCGTTCTCCTGCTCGATCCCGGTGACCGTGTGGCGGTCCAGGAAGCGGGCGCCCCTTTCGGTGGCCCGTGCCATCTGGGCGCGGGCCGCGAGCAGGGCGCGGGCCAGGCCGTCGTCGGGGGTGTGGAAGCCGCCGAGGACCACCGACTCGTCGATGAGCGGCCACAGTTCCTTGCAGCGCGCGGCGGTGACCACCTCGCCGCGGATACCCCAGGAGGCGGCGTAACCGGCCTTGCGGTGCAGGTCGGCGAGGCGTTCGGGGGTCGTGGCCAGCTCCAGGCCGCCCACCTGGTTGAAGCAGGAGACGCCGTCGACTTCCAGCGAGCCGAACTTCTCGACCGTGTACTTCGCGAACTCGGCGAGCGTCTTGGACGGGCTGGTCTGGAAGACGAGGCCGGGCGCGTGCGAGGTCGAGCCGCCGGGCGCGGGCAGCGGGCCCTGTTCGAGGACGGTGACATCGGTCCAGCCGCGGGCGGTCAACTCGTCGGCGAGCGAGCAGCCGACGATGCCGGCGCCTACGACGACCACGCGGGGGGACTGGTTTTCGGGCGTGCTGGACATGCCCCTCCTTGCCGGGGTGGGGGTGAACGCGCTCAAGGGTTGAATGCGTTCGGGGGGGTGAACCCGCTCAGGGGGTGAACTCGCCTAGGGCGTGGGGACGTTCGGCCGTTCGGCGGCGATCGTCGTGTCCTGGCCGTGCCCGGTGTGGACGACCGTGTCGGCGGGCAGCGTGAGCAGTCGGTTGCGGATGGAGGCCTCGATGGTCGGGCGGTCCGAGTAGGAGCGGCCGGTGGCGCCGGGGCCGCCGTGGAAGAGGGTGTCGCCGGTGAAGACCGCGTTGAGGAACGGGGCGTAGAGGGAGCAACTGCCCCAGGTGTGGCCGGGGTTGTGGATGACCTGTAGTTCGATCCCGGCGACCGTGAGGATCCGGCCGTCGGTGAGTTCGCCGTCCGGTTTGCGGGCGGGGTACGTGTGGGACCAGAGCTCGAAGTCGTCGGAGTGCAGGAGCACGGGCGCGCCGGTCAGGACGGAGAGCGCGGCGGCCGCGTCGATGTGGTCGTCGTGGGCGTGGGTGCAGACGATGGCGGTGACGTGGCGGCCGGCCACGGCCTCGTGGATCGTACGGGCGTCATGGGCGGCGTCGACGATCAGCACCTCCTCGTCATCGCCCACGAGCCAGACGTTGTTGTCGACGTCGAAGGTGTCGCCGTCGAGGCTGAAGGTGCCCTCGGTGACGACCCGGTCCACGCGGACGCCGCTCACAGGACCACCACCGAGCGGAGCACCTCGCCGTGGTGCATCTTGGCGAACGCCCGCTCCACCTGGTCGAGCGCGATGGTCTCCGTGACGAAGGCGTTGAGGTCGAGCAGCCCGTACAGGTACTGGTCGATGAGGAACGGGAAGTCGCGGCTCGGCAGACAGTCGCCGTACCACGACGACTTGATCGCGCCGCCGCGCGAGAACACGTCGATCAGGGGGAGTTCGACCTTCATCTCGGGGGAGGGGACGCCGACCTGGACCAGCGTGCCCGCGTGGTCACGCATGTAGAAGGCCTGCTTGAAGGTCTCCGGGCGGCCCACGGCGTCGATCGCGATGTCCACGCCGAAGCCGTCGGTGAGCTCACGGACCGCCTCGACCGCGTCCGTGCCACGGGAGTTGACGGTGTGCGTGGCGCCGAACCTCTCGGCCTGGTCGAGCTTCTTGTCGTCGATGTCGATGGCGATGACCTTCATGGCGCCGTTGAGACAGGCGCCCGCGATCGCCGCGTTGCCGACGCCACCGCAGCCGATGACGGCCACCGAGTCGCCGCGGCCGACCTTCCCGGTGTTGACGGCGGCGCCGTAACCGGCCATCACCCCGCAACCGATGAGCCCCGCCGCCTCGGGGCGGGCAGCCGGGTTGATCTTCACGGCCTGGCCCGCCGCGACCAGGGTCTTCTCGGTGAAGGCGCCGATACCGAGGGCAGGGGAGAGCGGGGTGCCGTCGAGCAGCGTCATCGGCTGGGCGGCGTTGCGGGAGTCGAAGCAGTACCAAGGCCGGCCCCGGTGACACGAGCGGCAGGAGCCGCAGGGAGCGCGCCAGGCGAGGACCACATAGTCGCCGGGCTCCAGGTCGGTCACGCCGGCGCCGACCGCCTCGATCGTGCCGGCCGCCTCATGGCCCAGCAGAAACGGGAACCCGTCGGTGATCGCGCCCTCGCGGTAGTGCAGATCCGTGTGGCACACCCCGCAGGCCTGCACGTTCACCAGCACCTCACCGGGCCCCGGATCGGGGACCACGATCGTCTGCACCTCGACCGGTGCGCCCTTCTTCACAGCGACTACGGCACGGACCTCGTGTGGCACGACCTAGCTCCTCTGCTGTTGCGCAATACACGATGGGTTGCGCGATGAGGAACATAGTGAGAACGCCGTCAGGGGGCCGTCAAGAGGTACGAGTTAACCCTTGGCAAAAGGAACGGGGCGGACGAAATCTGCCGGACACACAGCAGGGCGGGACCAGGAGTGTCCTGGTCCCGCCCTGCCTCGATCGTCTACGCGGGCTCCGTCAGAAGCCGTATCCCATACGGCGGGACAGATCGGCCCCCGCTGCCACGGTGCGCTTGGCCAGCTCCGGCAACCGATCGCTGCTCAGCCGGTACACCGGCCCCGACACGCTGATCGCCGCGATCACCTTGCCATCGTGCGCCCGGACCGGCGCGGCCGCCGCCGCCAGGCCCAGCTCCAGCTCCTCGACGGCCACGCAGAACCCCTGCTCGACCGAGGCCTCCAACTCGACCCGCAGCGCGGAGGTGCCGGTGATCGTGCGGTCGGTGAAACGCGGGAGCGAGCGGGCCAGCAGGCCCTCGCGCAGGGTGGGCGGCAGGTGTGCGAGCAGCACCTTGCCGCTGGACGTGGCGTGCAGCGGGGTGCGGCGGCCCAGCCAGTTCTGGGCCGTCACGGACGCGGTGCCGCGGGCCTGCATGATGTTGACCGCCGCGTCCTCGTCCAGGACCGCGATGTTGACCGTCTCGCCCAGTTCGTCGGCGAGTTCCCGGCAGACCGGAACGCCCTCCTGCGAGACGTCCAGACGCACTGCCGCCGCCCCCGCGAGGCGCAGTACGCCGGCGCCCAGGTAGTACTTGCCGCGGTCCTTGGCCTGGGCCACCAGGCCGCGGTTCTCCAGGACGCCGAGCAGCCGGAACGCGGTGGACTTGTGCACGTCCAGCTCGTCGGCGATCTCGGTGACGCCCGCCTCGCCGTGGCGGGCGAGGATCTCCAGCACGCTCACGGCGCGGTCCACCGACTGCACACCGCCCGCCCCGCCCCGACCGCTCTGCTTCTCAGTGATGTCGCTGCTCCCGGCGGTCTCCTCGGTACGGTCGGACTGCTTCTGCGTGCGGGTCATGGCTGAACTCTCACCACCTTGCGGCCCTGTTTGGGCCGCATCTGCGGGAAACCCTTGACGCGACGGTCGTCCCGCCCGGATTCTGTTGCGCATAGCGCTTGCTCATGCGCCATACGAAACTTCATGTTACCGAAGCGTCCGGTCCCCGTAAGGGGTCCGAACCGTTCGGACCCCGCGGGGTCCGGCGCCGCTGACCTCCTGACTGTCGGACCAACGAAGGTCCGCACTCCCTACCTGCCTGGACCAAGTCGGTCCGGACCCCAGTGTCCCGGACCGAGAGGGGGGCCCGTGATTCCCGTCTGCCGCCTCGAAGACATCCCCGAGGGCGAGTCCGTCCGTCTTGAGACGTCACCGCCCATCGCCGTGTTCCACACCGAAGACGGCGAGTTGTACGCCATCGACGACACCTGCACCCACCAGGACGCCTCGCTCTCCGAGGGCTGGCTGGAGGGCTGCCTGGTCGAATGCCCGCTGCACGCCGCTTCATTCGATCTCCGTACCGGCGAACCGACCTGCCTCCCGGCCCGCCGCGCCGTGCGCACCCACCGCGTCAGCGTCGACGACGGCGTGGTGCACGTCCACATCGCCGTGGAGGAGGGCACCGCCGCATGAACGCGCTGACACGGAGGGTCGTGGTGGCGGGGGTCGTGGGTGCCGAGAGTGCCTCGGGTGTCGTGGGTGTCGTGACTGTCGTGGGTGGAGAGAGGAGCCGCGCCGTATGAGGACCGTGACCGTCGTCGGTGCCTCGCTCTCCGGGCTGTACGCCGCCCGGGAACTGCGCGCCCAGGGGTTCGACGGGCGGCTGGTGATCGTCGGTGACGAGCCCCACCGTCCGTACGATCGGCCGCCGCTGTCCAAGGACTTTTTCACCGGCGCTGCCGACGAGGACCGTCTCGCTCTCACCGACGCCGAGGAGACCGCCGAACTCGACGCCGAGTGGCTTCTCGGCGTCCGTGCCCGAGGGCTCGACGCCCGCGGCCGCACCGTGCTGCTCGACGGCGGCCGGACGGTGTCCACCGACGGCGTCGTCATCGCCACCGGCGCCTCGGCCCGCCGTCTCCCGGGCGACGGCCTCGCCGGGGTGCACACCCTGCGTACCCTGGACGACGCCCGTGCCCTGCGCGCCGAACTCGGCAGCGGCCCACGCCGGGTCGTCGTCATCGGCGGCGGCTTCATCGGCGCCGAGACCGCGTCCTCGTGCGCCGGCCTCGGCCACACCGTCACCGTCGTCGAGGCCGCCCCGCTGCCTCTCGTGCCCCAACTCGGCGCCGAGATGGCCTCCGTGTGCGCCACGCTGCACCGGCGTGGCGGTGTCGACCTGGTCACCGGCACCGGTGTCGCAGGACTGCGCGGCACCGTCTCGGTCACCGGCGTGGAACTCTCCGACGGTCGTACCCTGCCCGCCGATGTGGTGATCGTCGGCATCGGCGCCGTCCCCAACACGGGCTGGCTGGCGGGCTCGACGCTCGCCCTGCACGACGGCGTCCTGTGCGACGACGGCTGTGCGACCGCGCTGCCGCAGGTGGTCGCCGTCGGCGATGTCGCCCGCGTCGGCGGATCCCGCGCCGAGCACTGGACGTCGGCTACGGAACAGCCGAAGGTCGCCGTGGCCAACCTGCTCGCCGGACGCACCGTGCAGAGCGTGCGGTCGGTGCCGTACTTCTGGTCCGACCAGTACAGCGCACGCATCCAGTTCGCCGGCCGGCGTCAGGCCGGGGACACGGTCCGCATCACCGAGGGCGAACTGGCCGACGGTGCACCGGCCGAGGGCGGCTTCCTGGCGCTGTACGAGCGGGACGGCCGCACGACCGCAGTGCTCTCAGTGGACCGGCCGCGCCCCTTCATGCGGGCGCGACGGGAACTCGTACGCGGGGAGCACCGGGCGCAGCCGGCTGCGCTGTGATCGTCGGCGTCTCGGGAGCGGTGCGGGTCACCATCGCCGGGTGGGGAGTGGCGCGGCTCGCCGTCGTCGGGGTCGGGAGCAGTGCTGCTCGCCATCGTTGGGATCGGGAGCAGCACCGCTCGCCATCGTCGGCTCGCAAGTGTGGCAGTTGACCCGGCGTCGCCTCAGGAGTGCGACAGCTGACCGGCGCCACCCCGACTCCGTATCCGCTCCTGGGCGCGCTCGGCGGTCCGTGCCTGTCGCCTGGCCCTGCGTCGTTCGCGCCGCAGGGCTCGCGCGGTGCTGCTGGGTATGGACACCACGCCGTTGCGCTGGTTCCACACCTGCCGGGTCACCCAGACGTCCAGGGCGCCCCAGGTGGCCACCACCGTGCTGGCCACGCTGCTGAGCACCATGGGGAACGCCAGCCACGATCCGGCCAGCGTGCACAGGAAGGCCACCATCGCCTGGATCAGTGTCACGGCGATGACGAGCACCGCCCGCACCGCCGCCGTACGCACCGGATCCGGCATCCGACGCCGCTGCGCGGGCTCCTCGACCCACAACTGCCGGTAATACAGCTGCTCCTGCACATCCTCACGAACAGCGGCCTCCGAGACGCGCTCCCGCGTCTTCGTGTCCGCATCCGCACCGGTCTCCGCGACGCGCTCCTGTGTCACCACGCCCGCACCGCCCTTCGCCACGCTCACCCCTGCCACCGCCCCGGCGTCGGCCGCCGCGGCGTCCCGCCCGTCCGTCGTGTCCCGGTCGGTTGCCGGAATGTGGTGATCCCGTGCCTCGGGGATCCGTTCTGCCGTCGCCTGCGCCGCCATGCCGTCATTGGGCGCCTCGCGCCGCTCCGCCGTGCCCATCAACGTGTCACTCCCCACCGCCGGTCAGACCCAGTCGCCCGTGTCCGAGGACACGGCTCCCCACTGGGTGCCCGGCTTGCGCTGTTTTACGCCGCCCGGGTGCGGGATGCGGCTCCTGTGGCCCATTCCGCCCCCCATTCCCGTCAGTAAGGACGAACGGCACGCCGCGAAGATTCCCAACTACCGTAAAATTCCAGCCAACCGGCGCGGTAAACGACTGGATTGTTCTCCGTGGACACCGTGGGATCGAGGGCGGCAATCTCCCGTAATGGCCGGACAACTCCCCACGACCCGCCACCGTTGTGGACGTTCAGCTTCCGGACAGGTCTTCGAGTTACCTATGCGTCAGTAGTAGGCTCGCGCCGTTTGTTGACGTACATGTGTACCCCCGGCCGGCGGGGGTCGAGCTGGGGGAGGCCATGCGCTTTCGCGGGAAGTCCATCCGCCGGAAGATCGTGGCGCTGCTTCTCGTGCCGCTGGTGTCACTGACGGCGATCTGGGGCTTCGCCACGGTACTCACCGGACGTGAGGCGGGCCAGCTGTTCAACGTCTCCGAGGTCGTGGAGAACATCGCCTACCCGGCCGAGGACACCGTCCGGGTGCTCCAGCAGGAACGCCGCCAGACGCTCGTCTATCTCGCCGACCCGCGCGCCTCCGACGGTCTCGCCGCGCTGCGCCGCAGCAGGGCCGCCACCGACGAGGCCGTGGCCAAGATCCGTACGAACGCCGAGGACGCGGACGTACGCGACGCGGTGGGACAGGCCACCGGCGAGCGGCTGACGGCCCTCCTGGAAGCCCTCGACGGCATCCAGGCGCTGCGCCGCAGTGTCGAGAACGGCACCGTCAACCGAGCCCAGGCCCTCGACCTCTACAATCGGCTCGTCGACCCCTGCTACGTCCTGCTCATCAACCTCCACGTCGTGGACGACATGGAACTGGACAAGCAGTACCGCGCCCTCATCAACCTCGCCCGGGCCCGCGAGCTGCTCTCCCAGGAGGACGCCCTCCTCGGCTCCGCGCTGATCGTCGGCAGGATCACCCGCGGCGAGGCCCGTGACGTCTCCGACCTCGTGGCCCAGCGGACGCTGATGTACGACGTCAACCTGCCGCTGCTGCCCTCCTCGGATCGCGACCGGTACGAGCGCTTCTGGAAGAACGCCGCCAGCGCCCCGCTGCGCGTGGCCGAGGAGTCCGCCAGCTCCTCCGCTGACGGCACGCCGAGCGATGTCACCGCACAGACCTGGGACACCGCCGCCGGCGATGTGCTCGACGAACTCGGCACCCTCAACGACCAGGCCAACGACCGCTATCAGGACCGGGTGCGCCCGGTCGCGATCGGTGTCATCGCCCAGGCCGCCGTCGCCGGTGTCCTCGGCCTGATCGCGCTGCTGTTCTCGCTCTTCCTGTCCGTGCGGATCGGCCGCGGCCTCATCCGTGATCTGCGCCAACTGCGGCTGGAGGCGCACGAGGCGTCCGGCGTACGGCTGCCGAGCGTGATGCGCCGTCTGTCCGCCGGCGAACAGGTCGACGTCGAGACCGAGGTCCCCCGCCTGGAGTTCGACAAGAACGAGATGGGCGAGGTCGGCCAGGCCCTCAACACCCTCCAGCGCGCCGCCGTCGAGGCCGCCGTCAAACAGGCCGAACTGCGCGCCGGCGTCTCCGAGGTATTCGTGAACCTCGCCCGGCGCAGCCAGGTCCTGCTGCACAAGCAGCTCACTTTGCTCGACACCATGGAGCGCAGGACCGAGGACACCGAGGAACTCGCCGACCTGTTCCGGCTCGACCACCTCACCACCCGTATGCGCCGGCACGCCGAGGGCCTGGTGATCCTCTCCGGCGCCGCCCCCTCCCGGCAGTGGCGCAAGCCCGTCCAGCTCATGGACGTCGTACGCGCCGCCGTCGCCGAGGTGGAGGACTACGAGCGCATCGAGGTCCGCCGACTGCCCCGGGTCGCCGTGACCGGCCCGGCTGTCGCGGACCTCACCCATCTCGTCGCCGAACTCCTGGAGAACGCCACGGTGTTCTCCCCGCCGCACACCGCCGTCCAGGTCCTCGGCGAGCGCGTCGCCAACGGCTTCACCCTCGAGATCCACGACCGCGGCCTCGGCATGGCCGCCGACGCGCTCCTGGACGCCAACCTCCGGCTCGCCGAGACCCCCGAGTTCGAGCTGTCCGACACCGACCGGCTCGGCCTGTTCGTGGTCAGCCGGCTCGCCCAGCGGCAGAACGTCCGGGTCTCCCTCCAGCCCTCCCCGTACGGCGGCACCACCGCGGTCGTCTTCATCCCCGACGCGCTGCTGACGGACGACGTCCCCGACACCAACGGCATCGGCTTCCGCCTCGACCGGGACCGGCCCACGAAGGAGGCCGAGCTGGAGGAGAGCCGCCGCGCCGCGCTCTCCCAGGTGCCCGTGCAGCTCCCGGGTCTGCCGCCGGCCCTCCTGAACGGTCCGGTCGAACTGGAAGCCCCCGTCGACCTGGACGCATTGAACGACTTCCCAGGCGCACTCGACGACGAGGACGGCGAACGCGGCGGCCTGTTCCGCCCGCGCGGCCCGGCCCCCATGGGCCTGCCCGGCGAACCGCACCAGCCGGCCGGACCCGACGCGGACGACCGTCTCGGCGCCCCCGTCCCGCTGCCCCGCCGCGGCGCCCCCAAGCTGGTCAGCTCGCACGGGCGTCCGGTCACCGAGCAGCGATCCCGGCGCGAGAGCGGGGAGTCCTCGGACACGGCACCCGCCCTCCCGAAGCGCACCCGCCGCGCCGCCATCGCGTCGGCGGGTCAGGAGTCCAGGCACGAAGGCCGAGAGGAAACCGGACAGGAGGCCGGGCACGAGGGGAGACTGGAGACCGGACCGCAGACCCGACCGGACCGCAGACCGGAAACCGGACCTGGGGCCCGACCCGAGCCCGGTCAGGACGGCGCCGCCGCCCCGACCACCGGCTCGCGCACGGCGCCGCTGCCCCGCCGCGTCCGCCAGGCCAACCTGGCTCCGCAGCTCAAACAGGCCGCCGAGCGGCGCACCGAGCAGCGGGCAGAGCCCGCCGAACGGGACGCCGACGAGGTACGCAGCCGTATGGCCTCGCTCCAGCGCGGCTGGCAGCGCGGCCGCAGTGAGAACGCCGCGGGCGATGACTCGCCCAGCGGCACAGCACCACAACGAACGACTAAGGGGGACGGTCGATGACCGCACCGAAGGCGAACGGCCACGGCGACACCGGCAGGACGGGCGAGCTGAACTGGCTCCTGGACGACCTGGTGGACCGTGTCGCGAGCATCCGCAAGGCCGTCGTGCTCTCCGGCGACGGACTTGCGACGGGGGCGTCCAAAGACCTGACCCGGGAGGACAGCGAGCACCTGGCCGCCGTCGCCTCCGGCTTCCACAGCCTCGCCAAGGGTGTGGGCCGGCATTTCGAGGCCGGCAGCGTACGGCAGACGGTCGTCGAGCTCGACGACGCCTTCCTGTTCGTCACGGCCGCGGGTGACGGCAGTTGCCTCGCCGTCCTGGCGGACGCCGATTCCGACGTCGGCCAGGTCGCTTACGAGATGACGCTCCTGGTGAAGCGGGTCGGTGTACATCTGGGGGCCGCTCCGCGCACCGATCTGTCTGCGGGCGGGTAGTGAGAATGACATGAGCGGAGACGGTCAGGGAAGAAGCCACTGGTTCGACGACGAGGCCGGACCGGTGGTCCGTCCGTACGCCATGACGCGCGGCCGCACCAGCCATGCGGGCCAGCACCGCCTGGACCTGATCGCGGTGGTCGTCACGGAACCCGACGCGGAGGACTCCGACGCCGACCACACGCTGTCCCCGGAACACGTGGACATCGTCGGTCTGTGCCGGGACACCCCGCAGTCGGTCGCCGAACTGGCCGCCGAACTCGACCTCCCCATCGGCGTCGTACGCGTCCTCATCGGCGACCTCGTGGACGGGGAACTCGTCCATGTGAACCGTCCGGTACCTCCGGCGGAGCTGCCGGACGAGAGCATCCTGCGTGATGTGATCAACGGCCTCCGGGCGTTGTGACCACCGGATCGATCGACCGTCCCGCCCATCCGGGCGGCTCCTCCGCGAGCGCCGCGAGGCGCTCGCGGACCTCGGGCGGGAACGGGACGGCGCGTCCCGCCCCCTGATCGACGTGCAGCGCCAGCAGTTCCGTCGTGGCGACCGGGTCGGGCTCCGCCCGCGGCCCCTCGACGACATACATCTCGTGTGCGAACCGCGCCTTCTTCCCGGCCGCTCCCAGCACGCGCGTGTGTACGGCGAGTTGGGCGCCCTCCGGTACGTCCCGCAGATAGCGGACGTGCGCCTCGACCGTGTAGAGCGAGCAGCCGGTGCGCTTGCGGTAGGTGGAGTCCAGCCCCGTACGCTCCATCAGCGCGTCCGTCGCGAAGCCGAAGACGAGGACGTAATACGCCTCACTCATATGGCCGTTGTAGTCGATCCACTCGGGGCGCACGGTCTCCCGGAACAGCGGCAGACTCATGCGGCACCGGTCCGGGGCAGCCGGCCGGTGGCGCGCAGGACGTCGATGACGCCCCGGTCGCGTTCGGCGACGAGATCGGCGATCGTACGGCCGTCGGCGGCGTCGTCGCAGCCGGCCACCACCGCGTCGTAGAGGGCCTTGTCCAGCTCGGGGGCTGCCAGGCGGGTCCACGGCGACTTCAGGGACGGCCCGAAGTGGTCGAGCATATGGGCCATTCCGCCCTCACCGCCTGCGAGCGCAAAGGTGAGCATCGGACCCATCACCGCCCAGCGCAGGCCGGGCCCTTCGGTGATCGACAGATCGATCTCACGGACCGTCGCCTCACCGCCCGCCACCATGTGCAGGGCCTCGCGCCACAGGGCCTCCTGAAGGCGGTTGGCGATGAAGCCGGGGACCTCGCGGTCCATGGTGATGACGGACTTGCCCGCCACCTCGTAGAAGCGCGCGGCCCAACGGACCGCCTCGGCGTCCGTGCGCTCGCCGCCGACTACCTCGACGAGCGGTATGAGATACGGCGGATTGAACGGATGCCCGACCACCAGCCGGCCCGGTGTGCCGGCCTCGGTCTGCATGTCCGTCATCGGATAGCCGGACGTCGAGGAGGCGATGACGACGCCGGGCGGCGTCGCCGCGTCCAGCTCGGCCAGCAGCTCGCGCTTGAGGCCCAGCTTCTCCGGAGCGCTCTCCTGTACGAACTGCGCCTCGCGGACCGCCTCTTCGAGGGTGTCGGTCACGGTGAGCCGGTCGGCGCTGGCACCCGGGGCGAGTCCCAGTTGCTCCAGCGCGGGCCACGCGGCCTCGACCAGCCGGCGCAGTCGTGCCTCGGCGTCGGGGGCGGGATCCCAGGCCATGACGTCATAGCCGCGGGCGAGGAAGTGGGCGGCCCAGCCGCCGCCGATGACTCCGGCGCCGACACAGGCGACGCGGCGTACGTCCTCGGGTGCCGCGGCGGGCGTGTACGTGTCCGTCAACTCAGGCTCCTTCTGGGCTTCTTGGCAGGGTGTCGGCGGGGCAGGGTGTCAGTGGAGCAGGGCGTCAGTGAGGCGGGGTGTCAGTGGGGCGGGGTCTCAGCCGCGGGGTTTGAGGCCGAGCTTGAGTCGGGCCTCGTCGGGCGTGGCGACGCGTGCGCCCAGCGCCTCGACGATCGTCACGGCACGCTCCACGAGTTGGGCATTGGTCGCCTTGACGCCCTTGCCCAGGTAGAGGTTGTCCTCCAGGCCGACGCGTACATGGCCGCCGAGCAGCATCGACTGCGCCACCCACGGCATCTGCATACGTCCCAGCGCGAAGCTGGCCCACTGGGCGCCCTCCGGCAGCATGTTCACCATCGACTGAAGGACGCCGGGATCCGCGGGCGCGCCCCACGGAATGCCCATGCACAGCTGGAACACGGTCGGGTCGTCGAGCAGCCCCTCGGCGAGCAACTGCTTGGCGAACCACAGGTGCCCGGTGTCGAAGATCTCCAACTCCGGCCGCACGCCCAGCTCCTGGATGCGCCGTGCCCCGGTGCGCAGCATGTCAGGCGTGGAGACATAGAGGTTGGACCCGTCGCCGAAGTTGAGGGAGCCGCAGTCCAGGGTGCAGATGTCGGGCAGCAGGTCCGCCACATGCGGGAGCCGTTCGAGCCCGCCGACCAGGTCGGTGCCGGGCAGGTACTTCAGCGGCTCCTCGGGGTCGATCACCAGGTCGCCGCCCATGCCTGCGGTGAGGTTGATGACGACGTCGGTGCCGGTCTCCTTGATGCGCTCGACGACCTCGCGATACAGGCGCGGGTCGCGGGAGGGCGCCCCGGTCTCGGGGTCGCGGACGTGGATGTGTACGGCGGCGGCACCGGCCTCGGCGGCCTGTACGGCGGACGTGGCGATCTGCTCCGGGGTGACGGGGACGTGCGGGCTCTTGCGCACGGTGTCACCGGCGCCGGTGAGGGCGCAGGTGATGATGACGTCCTGGTTCATGGTCGCGCTGGTTCCTCTCTGGGCTGAGGTGGAGCAAGGAGCTGTCGGGTTGGGTTACTCGAGAGTGCTCGCATTACGAGCAGTCATCGCAGAATATGAATACGAACATGCGCTGTCTCGGGCAGCCACGTCAAGGGCGCCTGCCTCAGCGCCAGGGGCGTCTGCCTCAGCCCTACGCCCGCGCAGCCGCCGCGATCTCCTCCGCCGCTCCCCGCGCCAGCGCCCCGAGGTCCGCGAACCGCGCCTCGTTCACCCGGTCCTGCGGCCCCCAGATGCTGACCACGGCGAAAGGCCGGCCACCGCCGCCGAGCACCGGCGCGGACACCCCGTACAGATTCCGCTCCATCTCACCCGCGCAGACGCTGTATCCGCGCTCCCGTGTCCGTGCGAACTCCTCCCGCAGACGCCCCAGGTCGGTGACGGTCGTGTCGGTGAACGCGGTCAGCGGCTCGGTGAGCAGTGACTCGGCCTCCTGAGCGGGCAGCCAGGCCAGCAATGCCTTGCCGGTCGACGTGGCGTGCAGCGGCACCTGCCGTCCCAGCCACTTGGCGCTCAGGACGACGGGCGGTGTCACTTCGTCGACGTACATCAGCCCGAGTTGTTGGACGACGGCGAGGTTGGCGGTCTCGCCGGTCTGCTCGCTGACCCGGCGCAGCGTGCCGTGCGCCCTGCGGATCAGCCCGTCGAAGCCGGCCGCGGATGCCATCCGGGCGACCGTGAAACCGATGGTGTACCGGTTGCTGGCGGGGTCGCGCTCCACCAGGCCGTGCTGCTCCAGCGTGGACAGCAGTCGCCATGCCGTGGCCCGGTTGAGCCCGCAGTGCGCGGCCAGATTCGAGGCCGTGTCGCCGTCCGGTGCGCTGTCGGCGGTCGCCTGGAGCAGGGTGATCGCCCGTTCCAGGGACTGGACCTTGCCCGATGAACCGCCCGGCTCGGCGGCCTGGACGGACTCGCTGTCGCCGGGGGTCCGTGGACTGTTGGACATGCGCATCTTCCTGGCTCCTGACGGCTCGCGGGACACATCCCCATCTTCTCATCATCCGCGCAGCCATCGCATCATGTGAACAAGTCCGATTCCAGGGACGACGCAGTCGGCCAAAGAGGGCGCGTGCCCTGAAGCCCCTGCGTCCGCCTCCGCGACGAAGGACGTGGAAGGGGGACCGCGGGCCTCCGCCGACCGGCACCGCCCGGTGCAGACCGGGCACTGCGGCAGCCCTCCCGATATGATCTGACCGATCGGCGACGACCATCTGCGGCTTGCCCACCACCGAGCTGCGGATACGGTTCCGAGCAGCGCGATCGGGGAGACGGACGTGACGACGGGCTGGCAGTTCTGGGTCGACCGAGGCGGCACTTTCACGGACATCGTCGCGCGACGACCCGACGGCCGTCTCCTGACCCACAAGCTGTTGTCCGACAACCCCGCGCGCTACACGGATGCCGCAGTCGCCGGCGTACGCGAACTGCTGGACGGCTCCCAAGACCCCGTCGAGGCCGTCCGGATGGGGACGACCGTCGCCACGAACGCCCTCCTGGAACGAAAGGGTGAGCGCACCCTCCTGGTCATCACCCAGGGCTTCCGCGACGCCCTGCGCATCGCCTACCAGAACCGCCCCCGCATCTTCGCCCGCCGCATCGAACTTCCGGAGCTGCTCTACGAACGCGTCGTCGAGGTCGACGAGCGCATCGCCGCCGACGGCACGGTCCTGCGCGCACCCGACCTGGATTCCCTCGCCGCGACCCTCCAGGAGGCGTACGACGACGGGATCCGCGCGGTTGCCGTGGTCTGCATGCACAGCCACCTCCACCCCGCCCACGAACAGGCCGTGGGTGAACTGGCCGCCCGCATCGGCTTCCCGCAGATCTCGCTGTCCAGCGAGGTCAGCCCGCTGATGAAGCTCGTCCCGCGCGGGGACACCGCCGTCGTCGATGCCTACCTGTCGCCCGTGCTGCGCCGCTACGTCCAGCACGTCGCCGACGAACTCGAAGGCGTGCGGTTGATGTTCATGCAGTCCAACGGCGGACTCGCGGAGGCCGGGCAGTTCCGCGGCAAGGACGCCATCCTGTCCGGGCCTGCCGGCGGCATCGTCGGCATGGCCCGCATGTCGCAACTGGCCGGCTTCGAACGTGTCATCGGCTTCGACATGGGCGGCACCTCCACCGACGTCTCTCACTTCGCGGGCGAGTACGAACGCGTCTTCACCACACAGATCGCCGGCGTCCGGCTGCGCGCCCCCATGCTGGACATCCACACCGTCGCGGCCGGCGGCGGCTCCGTCCTCCACTTCGACGGCTCCCGCTACCGCGTAGGGCCGGACTCGGCGGGCGCGGACCCGGGTCCCGCCTGCTACCGGGGCGGCGGCCCGCTCGCCGTCACCGACGCCAACGTCATGCTCGGCCGTATCCAACCCGCCCATTTCCCCAAGGTGTTCGGTCCCGACGGCGATCAGCCGCTCGACGACGCGCTCGTCCGCGACCGGTTCGTCGCCCTCACCCGCGTGATCCGCGAGCAGACCGGTGACGACCGCACGCCGGAGCAGGTCGCCGAGGGGTACCTCCAGATCGCCGTCGCCAACATCGCCAACGCGGTCAAGCGGATCTCCGTCCAGAAGGGCCACGACGTCACCCGCTACGCCCTCACCACCTTCGGTGGCGCGGGAGGCCAGCACGCGTGCATGGTCGCCGACTCGCTCGGTATCCGCACCGTCCTCGTGCCGCCGATGGCCGGTGTCCTCTCCGCGCTCGGGATCGGGCTCGCCGACACCACCGCCATGCGTGAACAGTCCGTCGAGGCACCCCTGGAGTCTGCCTCGATGCCCGCCGTCCTCAAGACCGCCGACGACCTGGAGGGTGCGGCCCGCGCCGAACTCCTCGCCGAGGACGTCCCCGAGGACCGCATCCGTGTCACCCGCCGCGCTCAGCTCCGCTACGACGGCACGGACACGCCGCTCACCGTCGAGTTCACCGAGCCCGACACCATGCAGCACGCCTTCGAAGAACGTCATCGCGCCACGTACTCCTTCACGCTCGACCGCCCGGTCGTTGTCGAAGCACTCTCCGTGGAAGCCACCGGCATCACCGAACCCCCCGATCTCTCTGCTCTCGCCCCGTTCGAAGCGACCCCTGACGGCCGCTCCGCCGCGCCCGAGATCGTCCGCCTCCACACGGGCGGCGCCTGGCGCGACGTACCCCTCCACCGCCGTGAGGACCTGCCCCCCGGCGAGACCGTCACCGGCCCGGCGATCATCACCGAAGCCAGCGCGACGACCGTCGTCGACGACGGCTGGCGAGCCGCGACGACCGACGACGGGCATCTGGTCATGGAACGCGCGGCGATTACACAGAGTTCCGATCTCGGCACACAAGCCGATCCCGTTCTGCTCGAGGTCTTCAACAGCCTCTTCATGTCGATCGCCGAACAGATGGGCGCCCGGCTGGAGTCCACCGCCCAGTCCGTCAACATCAAAGAGCGCCTGGACTTCTCCTGCGCCCTCTTCGACCCGGACGGAAACC
Source organism: Streptomyces sp. NPDC051963 (assembly GCF_044593495.1). Taxonomy (NCBI): domain Bacteria; kingdom Bacillati; phylum Actinomycetota; class Actinomycetes; order Kitasatosporales; family Streptomycetaceae; genus Streptomyces; species Streptomyces sp. NPDC051963. Next base: position 352,333 of record NZ_JBIUCC010000010.1, read on the forward strand.
TGGTGGCCAACGCCCCTCACATCCCCGTCCACCTGGGCTCGATGGGCACCAGCGTCAAGGAGGTCATCCGGCGGCGCGGCTCAGGGATGCGCCCCGGCGACACCTACGCCGTCAACGACCCGTACCACGGCGGTACCCACCTCCCCGACGTCACCGTGATCACCCCGGTCTTCGACACGGAGGACACGGAAAGTAGCCGGATCCTGTTCTACGTCGCCTCCCGCGGCCACCACGCCGAGATCGGCGGCATCGCGCCCGGCTCCATGCCGGCCGACAGCCGCACCATCGACGAGGAAGGGATCCTCTTCGACAACTGGCTGCTCGCCGAGGACGGCCGCTTCCGCGAGGCCGAGACCCTCCGCCTTCTCACCGAGGCGCCCTACCCCTCCCGCAACCCGAAGACCAACCTCGCGGACCTGCGGGCCCAGATCGCCGCCAACCAGAAGGGCGTCGACGAAGTCGCCCATATGATCGACAACTTCGGCCTCGACGCCGTCCAGGCGTATATGAAGCACGTCCAGGACAATGCCGAGGAAGCCGTACGACGGGTGATCGACGCGCTGGACGACGGCGAGTACGCATACGAGACCGACTCCGGTGCCGTCATCCGGGTCAGCGTGCGCGTCGACCGCGAGAACCGTTCCGCGACGGTCGACTTCACCGGGACCTCACCCCAGCTGTCCTCCAACTTCAACGCCCCCTTCGCGGTCGTCAACGCGGCCGTGCTGTACGTCTTCCGCACCCTCGTCGCCGACGACATCCCGCTCAACGACGGCTGTCTGCGCCCCCTCGACATCGTCGTACCGCCCGGCTCGATGCTCGCGCCCGAGCCGCCTGCCGCCGTCGTCGCGGGCAACGTGGAGACCTCGCAGGCGATCACCGGCGCGCTCTATGCCGCTCTCCGCGTCCAGGCCGAGGGCTCCGGCACCATGAACAACGTGACCTTCGGCAACGAACGGCACCAGTACTACGAGACGGTCGCCTCCGGATCCGGCGCGGGCGACGGCTTCGCCGGCGCGCCCGTCGTCCAGACCCATATGACCAACTCGCGGCTCACCGACCCGGAGGTCCTGGAGTGGCGACTCCCCGTCCGGCTCGAGGAGTTCGCCGTCCGGCATGACAGCGGCGGCGCCGGACGCTGGCGCGGCGGCGACGGAGCGGTGCGCCGTATCCGGTTCCACGAGCCGATGACCGTCTCCACGCTCTCCCAGCACCGCAGGGTGCCGCCCTACGGCATGGCGGGCGGCGAACCCGGTGCGCTGGGCAGCAACCGCGTGGAGCGCGCGGACGGTACGGTCAGCGCACTGAGCGCAAGCGATGCGAGGGACGTCGTCCCCGGCGACGTACTCGTCGTCGAAACCCCAGGCGGCGGAGGCTACGGGCCACCGTCCCTCGACCCCCATCAAGCAGGAGAAGAGATCGATGATCTTCGGGCGTTCTGAGCGTGGCAAACCCCCGGTCGAGCCCGTCACGCTCAAGATCCTGGTGGCCGGCGGATTCGGCGTGGGTAAGACGACCCTCGTCGGCGCGGTCAGCGAGATCAGGCCGCTGCGCACCGAAGAGCTGCTCACGGAGGCAGGGCGCCCGGTCGACGACACGAGTGGCGTGGAGGGCAAGCACACCACCACCGTCGCGATGGACTTCGGGCGCATCACCCTGCGCGAGGACCTGGTGCTGTATCTCTTCGGCACACCCGGTCAGGAGCGGTTCTGGTTCATGTGGGACGAGCTTTCCGAGGGCGCGCTCGGCGCCGTCGTCCTCGCGGACACCCGACGTCTGGAGGACTCCTTCGCCGCCGTCGACTACTTCGAACGGCGTTCCATACCCTTCCTGGTGGGCGTCAACTGCTTCGAAGGAGCGTCCCGTTACCCCGAGGAGGACGTCCGCCAGGCACTCGACCTCGACGGACACGTACCGCTGTTCCTGTGCGACGCCCGCGACCGGGAGTCCGTCAAGGAAGTCCTCATCGGCGTGGTCCAACACGCCATGGCATACGCGGCGGAGCGCCGCCAGTCCGTCACCACCTGACACACGGGTACGGCCCGTACCCCCACCGACCGGGGTACGGGCCGCAGTTCGCGGGGTCACGCACGCGCGCGTGTCCCTGGCGATACGCACGCGCGCGTGTCTAGCCCTCGCCCTCCTCCAGCCAGCCGAAGCTCTTCTCCACGGCCTTGCGCCAGTTGTGGTACTCACGGTCCCGTACCGACGCCTCCATGGCCGGAGTCCACTCGACGTCCTTCTGCCAGTGCGACTTGAGCTCGTCGAGGTCGTTCCACACCCCGGTGGCGAGCCCGGCTGCGTACGCGGCGCCCAGGCAGGTCGTCTCCGAGACCTTGGGCCGGATCACGGGCACGCCGAGCACATCCGCCTGGTGCTGCATCAGCAGATTGTTCTTGGTCATGCCGCCGTCCACCTTCAGGGTCGTGATGTGCACCCCGGAGTCCTGGAACATGGCGTCCACGACCTCCCGCGTCTGCCAGCTCGTCGCCTCCAGCACCGCGCGCGCGAGGTGCCCCTTCGTGACGTACCTGGTGAGCCCGGTGACCACACCGCGCGCGTCGGAGCGCCAGTACGGCGCGAACAGGCCGGAGAACGCCGGCACGATGTACGCGCCCCCGTTGTCGTCGACACTCGCCGCCAGGGTCTCGATCTCGTCGGCGTTGCGGATGATGCCGAGCTGGTCGCGGAACCACTGCACGAGCGCACCCGTTATCGCAATGGATCCCTCCAGGCAGTAGACGGGCGCCTCACTGCCGATCTTGTACCCCATCGTCGTCAGCAGTCCGCTCTTCGAAGGCACCGGCCGGTTGCCGGTGTTGAGTAGCAGGAAGCTGCCCGTGCCGTACGTGTTCTTCGCGGTACCGACGTCGTAGCAGGCCTGGCCGAAGACGGCCGCCTGCTGGTCGCCCAGCGCCGAGGCGACGGGGACGCCGGAGAGCTGCCCGACAGCGGTTCCGTACACCTCGGCGGACGACCTGATCTCGGGCAGGACGGCCTCGGGCACGTTCATCGCGGCAAGGATGGAGGCGTCCCACTGGAGGGTCTCCAGGTTCATCAGCATCGTGCGTCCGGCGTTGGTGACGTCGGTGACGTGCTGTCCGCCGTCGGTGCCGCCGGTGAGGTTCCAGATCAGCCAGGAGTCGATGGTGCCGAAGGCGATCTCGCCGCGTTCCGCACGCGCGCGCAGCCCCGGCACGTTGTCCAGCAGCCAGGCTGCTTTCGGCCCGGAGAAGTAGCTGGCCAGCGGGAGCCCGGTCTGTTCGCGGAAACGGTCCTGCCCGTCCGAGCCGCCGAGTTGGTTGCACAGCGCCGCGGTCCGCGTGTCCTGCCAGACGATGGCGTTGTGCACGGGCTTGCCCGTCGCCCGGTCCCACAGGACCGTGGTCTCCCGCTGGTTGGTGATGCCGAGCGCGCTCAGCTGGTCGGCGCGCAGCCCGGCCTTCGCGATCGCCCCGGCGACCACCGCCTGCACCTTGGACCAGATCTCGGTGGCGTCGTGCTCCACCCAGCCGGGCTTGGGGAAGATCTGGCGATGCTCGCGCTGGTCGACGGCGACGATCGCGCCGTCCTGGTTGAAGATGATGCAGCGGCTCGAGGTGGTGCCCTGGTCGATTGCGGCGACGAACTTGTCCGTCATGACGTCCCCTTCGTCGGATCCTTCAGAACGCTGCGTTGAAGATGACCCCGGACAGCGCCCCGCCGATCAGCGGTCCCACTACCGGAATCCACGCGTAACCCCAGTCCGAGGTGCCCTTGTTGGGGATCGGGAGCAGCGCGTGGGCGATGCGCGGGCCCAGGTCACGGGCCGGGTTGATGGCGTACCCGGTGGGACCGCCGAGCGACAGACCGATGCCGACCACCAGGAACGAGACGATCAGAATCGCCGTGCCGGACTCGCCGAGCCCCTCGGTCAGGCCGAAGGCCAGGATCGGCAGCACGAGACCGATGGTGGCGATGATCTCGGTGATGAGGTTGGCCACGGGATTGCGGATCGCCGGCGCGGTGGAGAAGACCCCGAGCGTCGGCTGCGCCTTGTCCTCCTCGGCGTTGGCCTGGAACTGCGCGAAATAGACGAGCCAGCACAGGATCGCGCCGAGGAAGGCGCCGACCATCTGACCGGCGACATAGATGTGGACCTTGTCCCATTCCCCGGTGTCGATGGCGATCCCGAGGGTCACGGCCGGATTGAGGTGCCCGCCGGACAGCGGGGCGGCGGTGTACGCCCCGGCCAGCACGCCGAAGCCCCAGCCGAAGGCGATGACGACCCAGCCGGCGTCCTTCGCCTTGGAGTAGTTCAGTACGACGGCGGCGACCACTCCGGCGCCGAAGAGAATCAGGATCGCTGTACCGATGACTTCGCCGACGAATATGTCTGCGTTGCTCATGGCGGCTCCTAGGCCCTGGCCCGGGACGATCGGCCCCGGTCCTCCGTGCAGGGTGCGGTTCCCTTGGCGAACAGCCGAGGGCAGGGAGGTCCCCGCGCCCCGCCCGGCGTCCGTGACGAGCGTGCCGTCGCAGCCGAATCGCCCGTGGGGGAACAGCCCTTGGCTCAGACGGGGCCCGCGCGGCGCAGTGCCTGGATACGCCGAGAATGTACGGCGATGTCGACTGACACCGGGAAGTTTTCACCGGCACTCAGAGAGCGTCAAGGTCGTCGACAGCAACGGTTGTGAGCCACGGTGAGGAGCGGGACCGAAGCCGACGTGCCCCTCAGCCCCTCCCGGGCTCCACCACCGCCCACTCCGCCGGAGGGAGCCCGGCCCCTGACCCACGGCGGATTTCGTGCCCCGGCAGACCTGCGCGGCCCAGCACCCAACTCGCCCCGGACAACGATTTCGCGGCCTTCTTCAACGGCGCCAGCCACGCGGACGCCTGCCGGTGGTCCGTGACGCTGCCCGGCACGCACAGGACCGTGGCCAGGGACAGGGTGACGGCGAGCCCGCCCGCGGACCAGGGCGCGTCCAACACGGAGGCGGCCAGCGGATCCAGCCCCTCCGGATCCGCGAGCACCAGGAAGTCGTCCCCGCCGATGTGGCCCACCTGGGTGGTGCTGCCGGACGCGGCGTGCTGGAGTGCCCGCCCCACCGATCGGATCAGCTCGTCGCCCGCCGCGAACCCCGCCCCGTCGTTCACCAGCTTGAAGTGGTCGACATCCAGCCAACTCAGCGCGAAGGTCCGCCCGTCCGCGATCCGCCGGTCCACCTCGCCGGTGATCGAGTCCGAACCGGGCAGCCGGGTCAGCGGATTGAGCGACGCCGCTTCCTCGACCCGGGTCTCGGCCAGCGCCCGCACCAGGTCGGCGAGGCGTACGACGCCCACACAGCGGCCGTACCTGTCGACAACGGCCACATCGTCCGACGTGCGGTCGCTGCCGCCGACCGCGACCACGTCCAGGACCTCCCAGGCGGTCGCGTCGACGCCCACCGTCCGCGGCAGGTCGCCCAGCTTGGCCGCGGGCCGGTCGGCGTACAGGGCATGGCCGTAGCGCCCCGACATCGACAGCAGGAAGCGGGACCGGTGCAGTGAGCGGACGGGCACTCCGTCCCGGTCCACGAGCACCACCCCGGACACGTCCGGCGATCCGGTCAGCAGCGCCCGCACCTGACCGGCGGACGCCGTGGCGGGCAGCAGAGCCGCGGGCCGCACGAACTCACGCACGGACGGGCCCGACGGCGGCGTCGCCATGGCGCCGGGGGAGAGGGGCGGAACGTATACATCCGCGGCGGGCAGCCGGGTCGGCGGCGCGAACAACTCGCCCTGTGCCAACTGCGCACCGGCCGACAGCGCCGCCGCGCACTGAAGCTCGGTCTCCACACCTTCCACCGACAGCAGCGCGCCCAGTTCCTCGCACAGTGTCCGCATCGCCCGCACCGCCGCCGGCCGGGTCAGCAGCGACGCGTCGAGCTTCAGCAGGTCCGGCGCGAGATCGGTGAGCAGCCGCAGCGGTACGTCCCCGTCCCCGACGCCGTCCGCACTGATCCGGAAGCCCTGGCCCCGTAGCGAGCCCACCGCCTCCAGAAGCGCCTGGTGCGGCACGTGCGTGTACGGCGGGACGACATCGACGGTGACCTCCCACGGCAACCTCCCCGCCTCACGCACGGCGGCATGCAGCGGGGTGAGGCCGCCGAGATCGGCGAGGGTGCCCGCGAAGACGTTGACGTGCAGCGGCAGCATCGTCTCCTTGCGTGCCGCCGCGCGGACCGCCAACACGGCCAGTTTCCCGTCGAGTTCGGGATCGCGACGCGCCTGGGCCAGGATGTCTCCACTCTCCGGACGGGCGAGTATCTCCAGCCCCGCGACTCCGCCGGTCGTCAGATTGACCACCGGCTGGAAGGCGAAGCGGAGAGTATCCGTCCAGGAGCTCACGGGAGCATGATGACGCCCTCAGCGCGCGCCCGAGCCCAGTTCATAAGACGTTCACGCAGGATTCCGGGCCGATCACGCAGCGTGTGCAACCCTCGGGGCTTTTGGACATATGACGGAGGTGTCGCGGTTGTCCGGCGGATGTTCCGCCGTCGTGCGACGGCGAGTTCGCGTTCGTACGACCGTTGTGCCGCGTTCGCCGAACGGCGCGCGCGTCACCGCACCGCGACCACCGCCGACCCGTGGCTGAAAAGTCCCTGGTTCGCCGTGAGCCCGACCTGTGCTCCGGCCACCTGCCGGGCGCCCGCCTCCCCTCGCAACTGCCAGGTCAGCTCGCAGACTTGGGCGATCGCCTGAGCGGGAACCGCCTCCCCGAAGGAGGCCAGCCCTCCACTGGCGTTCACGGGTATGCGCCCGCCGAGCGCCGTCGCGCCCTCCCGCAGCAGCTTCGCGGCCTCGCCCTCGCCGCACAGCCCCAGATCCTCGTACCACTGCAACTCCAGGGCGGTGGACAGGTCGTAGACCTCGGCGAGGGAGAGGTCCTCGGGTCCGATGCCGGCCTCCTCGTACGCGGCCCGTGCGATCGACGCGCGGAACGGCTCCGCGGCGGGTTCCACGGCGACCGCCGAGTCCGTCGCGATGTCCGGCAGGTCCAGCACGGTGTTCGGATAGCGCGGCGTCACCGTGGACACCGCCCGGATCCGCACCGGAGCCGCCACCCCGTGCCGACGCGCGAACTCCAGGCTGCACAGCACCAGAGCCGCCCCTCCGTCCGAGGTGGCGCAGATGTCCAGCAGTCGCAGCGGATCGGCGACGACGGCGGAGGCGGCGACCTCCTCCGCGGTGACCCGCTTGCGGTAGCGCGCGCACGGATTGAGCGCCCCCTGCGCCGCGTTCTTCACCTTGACCTGTGCGAAGTCCGCCAGTGTGTCCCCGTGCAGGGCCATCCGTCGGCGCGCGTAGAGCCCGAAGTACGTCGGGTTGGTCGCGCCCAGGACCCGGAAGCGCAGCCAGTCGGGGTCGTCCGGCCGGTCGCCGCCCGCGGGCCGGAAGAACCCCTTGGGTGCGGCATCGGCGCCGACCACGAGCACCACGTCCGCGAGTCCGGAAAGGATCTGCGCCCGCGCGGTGTTGACGGCCTGCGCCCCCGAAGCGCACGCCGCGTACACGCTCGCCACCCGGGCCCCCTGCCAGCCCAGCGCCTTCGCGAACGTCGCCCCCGCCACATAGCCCGGATACCCGCTGCGCACGGTGTCCGCGCCGACGATCGAGTCGACCTCCCGCCACTCCAGTCCCGCGTCGGCGAGCGCCGCTCTGGCTGCCGCCGTCCCGTATTCGACGAAGCTGTGCCCCCACTTGCCCCAGGGGTGCATGCCCGCGCCGAGCACCGCAACCTCTCCCGTCATGCCGTCTCCCCCCTCGGCCGCCACTGCCAGGTCGTCCAGACCGTCTCCGCGTCCTCGTGCAGCACGCCCTGGACCACCTCCACCACCATGCCCACCGTCAGATCGGCGACGGTGACCCCCGGAACCGCCTGTCCCAGCACCACCAACCGCTCGGCCTCCAGCTCCACAGCGATCAACGCGTACGGTTCCCACGGAAGTTCCGGATCAGTCACATACGGTGACGGAGGCCGGTAGCGGCTGTCCGTGTACGACCAGACACGCCCCCGCCGCGACAGCGGAACCTCTTCCAGATCGCCACCCGGACACCCTGGGTTGCGGCAATGCGAGTCCTCGCGTGGAAAGAAGACCGAGGTACAGGCCGCGCAGCGGGTACCGAGGAGCCTGAAGTCGTCCCCGTCGCCGGTGAACCATCGCTCGACCACGGGTGTGCGTGTACGTGACATGAGCCCTCCCCGACAGGTGATCTGACGGAACGTCAGAAGTGTGCCACGGGCAACCGTAAATGAGCAGGGCCTCTTAGCAGAACCAAACGGGCCCTTGCGGCGTCGTCGTATCGGTAGAGACGGCCGGGGCCCACGGGGGTGGCTCCGGCCGTCCCTCTGTCCGCATCACTCGAACGCGTGCGAGTGCATCCGATCGCTTCCCCGGCGGAACGAACTCCTGATAGATGCAGGAGACATGACACGATTGCCCGCCGCGCTCCGCGTACTGGTCACCTCGATCGCCGCCCTGCTCACCCTGACCGCCGCCTCCGCCACCGCCCGGGCGGCAACCGAGCCGAAGGCACCCAGGGACTTCGTGGCCCTGAGAGCCGTCGATCCCACGATCGTCCAGGAGATGCGCTACTTCACTCCGCACAACTTCGTAGGCGAGCCGATCGACGGCTACGACCAGCCCCTGTGCATCCTCACCCGACCCGCCGCCCAGGCCCTCCACACCGCGCAGCTCTCGCTGCTGCGCCAGGGCTACACCCTGAAGGTGTACGACTGCTACCGGCCGCAGCGCGCCGTGGACCACTTCGTCCGCTGGGCCGAAGACCTCGACGACCAGGCGATGAAGGACGAGTTCTACCCGAAGGTCGACAAGACCCGGCTGTTCGCGGACGGTTACATCGCCGAGAAATCCGGCCACAGCCGCGGCTCGACCGTCGACCTCACCATCGTCCCGCTCCCGGCGAAGCCGACCCGGCCCTACCGGCCCGGAGAACCGCTGGTGCCCTGCTACGCGCCCCAGGACGAGCGCTTCCCCGACAACTCCGTCGACATGGGCACCGGGTTCGACTGCTTCGACACCCTCTCCCATACCCTCGACCCGCGTATCCAGGGCGAACAGCGCACCCACCGGCTGCTGCTCAAGGGCACCCTGGAGAAGCTCGGCTTCGTGAACCTGGCCGAGGAGTGGTGGCACTTCACCTACAAGCCCGAGCCCTTCCCGGACACCTACTTCGACTTCCCCGTGTCCTGGAAGTCCCTCGCCGGGAGACCTTGACCGGCCCCCGAGAGACGCCCTCTCCGTGATCGGATACAGTCCGCCGCGTGTCCGAGAATCAAACCTCCGTCCCCAACTCCGCGCCCGACTCACACTGTTCGAGCTGCGGCACGCCCTACGGAGAGGGCATTTCCGGCTGGCCCCGCACCTGTCCGGTCTGCGGGACCGTCGCCTATCGCAACCCGCTGCCGGTGGCGGTGGCCCTTCAGCCCGTGTACGACACGAAGGGCACCGCCCTGGTCGTCATCACCCGGACCGTGTCCCCCGCGCGCGGGGGCGTCGCGTTGCCCGGCGGTTACATCGACGACCGGGAGGACTGGCGGCAGGCCGTGGTGCGTGAGCTCAAGGAAGAGACCGGCATCGACGCGTCGAGCCGCGATGTCCGGCTCATCGACGCGATGAGTGCACCCGACGGGCACCTGCTGCTCTTCGGGCTGCTGCCGGAACGCCCGGCCGGTACTCTCCCGCCGTCCACCGCCACGGACGAGACGGAGGGCTGGCACCTCCTGCGCAGGCCGGAGGAGCTGGCCTTCCCGCTGCACACCGTGGCCGCACGGGCGTGGTTCGAAGGCCGCTACATCTGAGCTCAGCCCTCCACCAGCCCCCGTACGCGCACCGGGTGGGGCGGCGCGCCCCCGCCGCCCTCACCGTCCCGCTCGACGATCAGCTGCTCGCCCTCCCAGCGGGTGACGTACCGCTCGATCCCCGGCTCGTCCCACCCGTCCCCCGGGTCCGGCACGACCAGCCCGCCCCCCGTCCGCCCTCGGGCGGGCGCCCACACTTCCAGTTCCAGCCCGCCGTCGTCCCCGCGTACGGGGACGACGGCACCCGCGCGCGCGAGTACGGGTATCCGTGACAGGGGAGCGTCGATCAGCACCTGCGCCGGCCCGTCGTACGCCTTTTCCGTTGCCGTGTCGTACCAGCGCCCCCGCGGCAGCTGCACCGCCCGTCGGTCCGCGCCCGGACCGAGCACCGGCGCCACCAGCAGACTGTCGCCCAGCAGAAACGCATCCTCACAGTTCCGCAGCGCGCGATCCTCGGGCGCACCCCACCACAGGGGCCGCACATAGGGCGCTCCCGTGCGCCGGGCCAGATGCGCCAGCGTGACGAAGTACGGCAGCAGCCGACGGCGTTCGACGAGTGCCACGCGCGCGTGCTCCAGCACCTCAGGTCCGAACTCCCACGGCTCCCTACGGCCCGCCCGCAGACTCGCGTGCGTCCGGAACAGCGGCAAGTACGCGCCCAGCTGGAACCACCGCAGATACAGCTCCGGCGACGGACTGCCGTCGAAGCCACCCACGTCCGGCCCCGAATACGGCACCCCGCACAGTCCCAGCCCCATGACCAGCGCCAGTGAGGCCCGCAGCCCGGGCCAGCCTGTGGCCACGTCACCGGACCACGTCCCCCCGTAGCGCTGCATGCCCGCCCATCCCGAGCGGGAGAACAGGAAGGGCCGCTCCCGGGGTGCCAGCGCGCGCAGACTCTCGTAGGCGGCCTGGGCCATGCACAGCGCGTAGACGTTGTGCGCCTCCCGATGGTCGCCGCCCACTCCGTCGAGGGCGTGCCTGGCCGAGCGCGGCAGCGTCGACTCCCCGAAGGCGGTGAACGACACGGGCTCGTTCATGTCGTGCCAGAACCCCGTGAACCCCTGCGCCAACCGCTCCTCGTAGAGACCGCCCCACCAGGCACGCACGCGCGCGTGCGTGAAGTCCGGGTAGACCGCCTCCCCTGGCCAGGCCACCCCCCGCACGAGCCCGCCCGAGGCGTCCTGTACGAACGCCTCCTCGGCCATGCCGCTGTCGTACACGGCGTTGCCCGGTGCCGCCTTCACCGCCGGGTCGACGATCGAGACCAGCCGGATTCCGTCGCGCCGCAGGTCCTCGGCCAGTTGGGGCAGTTTGGGGAAGCGCTCTTGGTCGACGGTGAACACCTGGTGGGCGTCGTAGTGGTCGATGTCCAGATGGACCGCGTCGAGCGGCAGGCCGTGCTCCTGATAGCCCGCGACGATCCGCCGCACCTCCTGCTCGCTGCCGAAGCCCCACCGCGCGTGATGATGACCCAGTGCCCATGTGGGCGGCAGCGCGGGTGCCCCGGTGAGCGACGCCCAGGCGAGCAGCACGCGCGCGGGGGTACCCACCATCACCCAGCAGCGCAACGGACCTCCGTCCATGCGCAGTTCGCTCGCCCCCGACCGGTCGTGGCCGGAGCCGGCACCCTCCTCGCCCTCCCGCAGCGTCAGCGTGCCGTCCCAGGAGGTGTCGTGGAACACCAGATGCGTGGCAGCGTCGGCCACCACCAGCTGAACCGGCATCGTGATGTACAGCGGATCATCACCGGGACCAAAAGCGCGTCCGGGGTCGGTGTTCCACAGCCGGTACGTGCCCTCCCGCAGCCGGGGCCCCGACGCCCGCCCGCCGAGCCCGAAGAATCGCGCGTCCGCGGTCACCTCCGACCGCTGCATCCAGCGCGCCGTGCCCCCTCCCACCGGCTCCCACCAGCGGGGCGGCAGATCACGGCGCAGGGTCACCCCACCGGGCGTACGCACCTCCACCGCGCCGTGCCGCGAGACGGCGACGGTCACCCGCTCGGCCACGACCCGCCAGCCGCCGTCCTTGTCCGGTTCCAGCACCGCCCGGGGGTCCGGCTCCGGGCAGCGGCCCCCAAGCGCGTACGAGGGCTCGGGAACGGCCCCGTCCCAGCCCCAGAAGACGGCGCCGTTCGCGGCGACCGTGATCCGCAGCTCGGACCTGCTGAAGCGGACCAGACCGCCCCCGGGACCGGGCTCCACATGCTGTACGGCACCCGGCACCCGGGCGCGCTCGGCACCCCGCGCAGGCAGCCCGGCCGCATCGGCTCGCCTACGGCGCCATGCCGCCCGCACGGTACGCAACCTCTGAACAGCTCCCTCAGAGCCGACTGCCTTCACCGAACGCACCAGGTCACGACCGTTCATGCTGCTCACCCTGTCATTGACCGCCCCACATGTGCGTCTCGTTCAACTGTCGTTCACCCGTGGCCGGAGCACATCTTCACGACGCGGACTATGTGGGGCGCGCCCTGGTGCAGAAGTCGATCACATGGCATCGTCCGTGTCAGCCGCGTCACGCGCACACCCCAGCCCGTGCGCGGGAGACGCACACGACGCGCACAGTCCGGGAGCCGCCCCATGACGACCGTGAACCCCCAGCCCCTGTGGCAGCCGGATGCCGAACGCATCGACCAGGCCCAGGTCACCAAGTTCCAGGCCTGGGCGGCCGAGCACCACGGAGCCCCGTCCGAGGGCGGATACCCGGCACTGCACCGCTGGTCCGTCGACGAACTGGACACCTTCTGGAAGGCCGTCACGGAGTGGTTCGACGTACGGTTCTCCACCCCGTACGCGCGCGTGCTGGGCGACCGTGCGATGCCCGGTGCCCAGTGGTTCCCCGGGGCGACCCTGAACTACGCCGAGCACGCCCTGCGCGCGGCGGAGACCCGAGCGGACGAACCGGCCCTCCTGCACGTCGACGAGACCCACGAACCGCGCCCGGTCACGTGGTCCGAGCTGCGCCGCCAGGTCGGCTCCCTCGCCGCCGAACTGCGCGCCCTCGGCGTACGCCCCGGAGATCGCGTCAGCGGCTACCTCCCGAACATTCCGCAGGCGGTCGTCGCCCTCCTCGCCACGGCCGCCGTGGGCGGCGTGTGGACGTCCTGCGCCCCCGACTTCGGCGCCCGCAGCGTCCTCGACCGCTTCCAGCAGGTCGAACCGGTCGTCCTGTTCACCGTCGACGGCTACCGCTACGGCGGCAAGGAACACGACCGTCGCGACATCGTCGCCGAACTGCGCCGCGAACTGCCCACCCTGCGCGCGGTCGTCCACATCCCCGTCCTCGGCACGCCCGCCCCCGACGGCGCCCTGGAGTGGTCGGCCCTGACGGCGGCGGACACGGAGCCCGTCTTCGAGCAGGTGCCGTTCGACCACCCCCTGTGGGTGCTCTACTCCTCCGGCACCACCGGCCTCCCCAAGGCCATCGTCCAGTCCCAGGGCGGCATCCTCGTCGAGCACCTCAAGCAACTCGGCCTGCACTGTGACCTCGGCCCCGACGACCGCTTCTTCTGGTACACATCGACCGGCTGGATGATGTGGAACTTCCTCGTGTCCGGCCTCCTCACCGGCACGACGATCGTGCTCTACGACGGAAGCCCCGGCTACCCGGACACCGCCGCCCAGTGGCGAATCGCCGAACGCACACAAGCCACGCTGTACGGCACCTCGGCCGCCTACGTCATGGCCTGCCGCAAGGCGGACGTGCACCCGGCACGCGACTTCGACCTCTCCAAGGTGCAGTGCGTCGCGACCACCGGATCCCCCCTTCCGCCCGACGGGTTCCGCTGGCTGCACGACGAGTTCGAAGCGAGCGGGGCCGACCTGTGGATGGCGTCCGTCAGCGGCGGCACGGACGTGTGCTCCTGCTTCGCAGGCGCGGTACCGACGCTCCCCGTGTACATCGGCGAGCTCCAGGCACCCGGCCTGGGCACCGACCTTCAGTCCTGGGACCCCAGCGGCAAACCCCTGATCGACGAGGTCGGCGAACTCGTGGTCACCAACCCCATGCCCTCCATGCCGATCCACTTCTGGAACGACCCTGACGGCAGCCGCTACCACGACAGCTACTTCGACACGTATCCCGGCGTGTGGCGCCACGGCGACTGGATCACCGTCACCTCCCACGGCTCCGTCGTCATCCACGGCCGCTCCGACTCGACGCTCAACCGCCAAGGCGTCCGCATGGGGTCGGCCGACATCTACGAAGCAGTCGAACGCCTCCCCGAGATCAAGGAATCCCTCGTCATCGGCATCGAACAGCCCGACGGCGGTTACTGGATGCCCCTCTTCGTGCACCTCGTCCCGGGAGCCGCTCTCGACGAGACCCTCCTCAACCGCATCAAGCAGACCATCCGAGAACAACTCTCACCGCGGCACGTCCCCGACGAGATCATCGAAGTACCGGGAATCCCGCACACCCTGACCGGCAAGCGCATCGAGGTCCCGGTCAAACGCCTCCTCCAGGGCACCCCCTTGGAGAAGGCCGTGAACCCCGGCTCCATCGACAACCTCGACCTGCTGCACTTCTACGAGAACCTCGCCCACAAGCGCGCCTGACCGTCAACCCTCGTACGCGGCCTTCGGCGCCGCGATCGCCCCGACCTGCATGATCCAGCACCAACAGGTCCGCGGACCCCTCGCCCGGAAGCCGTTGTCAGTGCCGACAGTTACTGTGAGTGAGCATTGATCGACTGCGTACAGGGGGAAACATGGCGCACACCGACCACCAGACCATGCGGCGCGTCCTGCGCCGCGAAATCGCGGGCACCATCGGTCTGCTGACCGACGAGCACGACTTCCGCGCCATGCGGCGCTACCGCAGCTTCACCTTCGACGACCACACGACCTACCTCCGACAAGTGGAGGCGCTGCTCAAGACCCGCGCCTCTCAGGGGAACCACACGACGGTGGCCCTCTTCGACCCGCAGGAGTACGCCGACTTCTGCGCGGACACAGGCCTGGACCCCGACGTCCCGACGAGCCGCACACGCTTCACGGCCGAACTCGCGACCACCGGCCCCACGGTTCCCTACGAAGGCCAGCGCCTCGCCGACCTCGTTCCGACCCTGATCGACGAGGCCGTACGCCAGGCCACTTGGGAGTACGCGTCCACACTGCTCGCCCGCCTGGGCGCCTGCGCCTCCTGCGGCGAGGACCTCGGCCGTGCGGCCTTCGTCCGCGCCGCAGGACTCCTCGCCCGCATCCTCGAAACGGCCCAGCCGGGATCCCGCCACCTCGTCTGCAGCGTCTCGGGAACACCGGAAACACTCGTCTCCGTCCTCCACACCGACGGGGCCCGCGACGGCACCAACCAGCTCGACGAGGCCGAAGCACTCGAATTCACCACAGTCCTGGCCCTCGGCCTCGCCACCGAAAGCCCGGGTGGGCTCGTGATGCGGACCAGCGCACCAGACACGCCCGACCGCATCTACGGCTGGCGACTGCGCGGAGACGGCCTCGAACCCCTCACCGCCGGCGAGGTCTTCGACGCCTACTGCACCGACATCGAGTCCGGAGACCTCATCTCCCCGGAATCCGGCGTCGACTACTGCACGCCACCCGATCTCGGACAGGGCGGGAAGGGACACCCGACGAGCCACGACCACTGACCACGCAAAGGGGCGCCCCACCCGAAGGCGGGGCGCCCCCCAAGCACTGCCTGCCGAAGGCAGCCTGCCCGGTCCCGACTACTCGCCGGACAGCACGGCCTGAGCCGCGTTGCGCGCCTCATCGGCGCTGTCCGCAGCCCGAGCCGCCGCCGCGGCACGCTCACACTGGGCCAGCGTGTACTTCGCGAGAGTCGCCCGGACATAAGGAATCGACGCTGCACCCATGGACAGGGAGGTGACCCCCAGACCGGTCAGCACACACGCGAGCAGCGGGTCGGACGCAGCCTCACCGCAGACACCACAGCTCTTGCCCTCGGCCTTCGCGGCCTCGGCGGACAGCGCCACCAGGTCGAGCAGCGCGGGCTGCCAGGGATCCTGCAGTCGGGAGACGGCACCCACCTGACGGTCGGCAGCGAAGGTGTACTGAGCGAGGTCATTGGTTCCCAGCGACAGGAACTCAACCTCCTGCAGAACCGAGCGCGCCCGCAACGCGGCCGACGGAATCTCGACCATCGCACCGAACTTCGCCCGAAGCCCGGCGGCACGGCATGCGTCCGCGAACGCCTTGGCGTCGGCACGGTCCGCCACCATCGGGGCCATGACTTCGAGGTAGACCGGCAGCCCCTCCGAAGCCTTCGCCAGCGCTGTCAGCTGCGTGCGCAGGACGTCGGGGTGGTCGAGCAGCGTCCGCAGACCGCGCACGCCCAGCGCCGGGTTGGGCTCGTCGGCGGGCGTCAGAAAGTCCAGCGGCTTGTCAGCACCGGCGTCCAGCACCCGTACGACGACGCGCCCCTCGGGGAACGCCTCGAGCACCTGCCGGTATGCCTCGATTTGCTTCTCCTCCGACGGCGCACTCTTGCTGTCGTCGAGGAAGAGGAACTCGGTACGGAAGAGACCGACGCCCTCGGCTCCCGCCTCGAGAGCGGCCGGCACGTCCGCCGGACCGCCGACATTCGCCAGCAACGGCACCTTGTGACCATCGGCCGTGGCACCCGGCCCGGTCGAGGCGGCAAGCGCCGCCTTGCGCTCGGCGGCCGAGCTCTCGAGCTGGGCCTTCTTCTCGTCGCTCGGATTCACGAAAATGTCGCCGGTGCTGCCGTCCACGGCGATCACGGTGCCCTCGGCGAGCTCACCCGCGCCAGGCAGCGCCACGACGGCCGGAACGCCGAGCGCCCGAGCAAGAATGGCGCTGTGGCTGGTCGGCCCGCCCTCCTCGGTGACGAAACCGAGGACGAGCGTCGGATCCAGCAACGCCGTATCGGCGGGCGCCAGGTCACGAGCGACCAGGACATACGGCTTGTCACTGTCCGGAACACCCGGCATCGGCACCCCGAGCAGCCGGGCGACGATACGATTCCGCACGTCGTCGAGGTCGGCCACGCGACCGGCCAGGTACTCACCGGCACTCGCCAGCAGCTCGCGATACGCGGCGAACGCGTCGTACACCGCACGCTCGGCCGTGCTGCCGACGGCGACGCGACGGTCCACGTCCGCCATCAGCTCGGGATCCTGAGCCATCATGGCCTGCGCCTCAAGCACCGCCTGGGCTTCGCCCCCCGCCAGATTGCCGCGCGCAATCAGGTCGGCCGCCACAGCTTCCACGGCCTTGCGGGCGCGCCCCTGTTCGCGCTCCGCCTCCTCCGCCGGAATCTGCTTGGCGGGCGGTTCGAGGACCGCCGTTCCCATGTGCCGAACCTCGCCGATCGCGACACCGTGGCTCACGCCGACGCCTCGCAGCGTTGTCTCCATCTCACCCGTCTCCGATAGTGCGGCGGGTCCCGCCGCCGCGGTGGTTGTCCCTACTTGCCGTCCTGGGACGGCGCTGACGTCACTTCCAGAGGAAGAGACTGTCGCCGGCCTTCACATCGCCGTTGTCACGGAGGTCGGAGAGAGCCTCGGCCGTGGCCTCGAGCGCCACGATCGGACACACGGCGGACTTGCCGGCAGCCTCGACAGCGGCCGGGTTCCATCGCACGATGGCCTGCCCGCGCTGCACGGTGTCCCCCTTGTTCACGAGCAGTTCGAAGCCCTCGCCGTTGAGCTGAACCGTGTCGATACCGAGGTGGGTGAGCACACCGTGGCCCTGCTCGTCGACGACGACAAAGGCGTGCGGGTGAAGAGAAACGATCACTCCGTCCACAGGCGAAACCGCCTCGGAGGGCTCACGCACGGGGTCGATCGCCATACCGGGGCCGACCATGGCCCCGGAGAAGACCGGATCCGGCACAGCTGCCAGTCCGATGGCGCGTCCGGCAAGAGGGGACGTCACGGTGGTCATGGGAAGCCTCCCAGGGGTGGAGATTCATTTGGGCCGTCACTGTCTGTCCCAGGGACGACGCACTGTTCAGCAGGGTATGTCATATGAAGTTCCGGTTCCGCACCAGAGCTCCCGGTACGCGGCCTTAGGGCACAGCACAAATCGATTTGCGCCCGCTCCGGAGCCGCGTGTACAGTCGTACTCCTGCTTGAGGCTGAGCGATGCGACCAAGCGTCCTTGCCTGGCAGCACCCAACTTGTCAGATCCTATCTCGGGGTCACCTTCCGCATGCCTGCGGGACGGTGGTCAGAGGGACGGAAAAACACTGATAGAGTTTGGAAACACCGAAGGGAAGCGCCCGGAGGAAAGCCGCGAGAGAGTCTCTCGGGTGAGTACAAAGGAAGCGTCCGTTCCTTGAGAACTCAACAGC
>NZ_JBIUCC010000011.1:0-364786 GCF_044593495.1 Streptomyces sp. NPDC051963
AGCTCCGCAATCGCATCCCGGTTCGCATCCAGCAGCGCAC
The DNA here is from genome assembly GCF_044593495.1 of Streptomyces sp. NPDC051963. NCBI lineage: Bacteria > Bacillati > Actinomycetota > Actinomycetes > Kitasatosporales > Streptomycetaceae > Streptomyces > Streptomyces sp. NPDC051963. The sequence continues at coordinate 41 of NZ_JBIUCC010000011.1, forward strand.
GGAAGCGGAAGAGGATCTCCGTGCGCTTGGCCAGCGAGGACTGACCCCAGGTCACGTACGCATCCTTCGCGGCGGCCACGGCCGCGTCCACCTCGTCGACCGTCGCGAACGCGACCTTCGTGGTGACCGCGCCGGTGGCAGGGTCGGTGACCGGCCCGTACGTACCCGACGCGCCTTCGACGGTCTTGCCGCCGATCCAGTGGTTGACGATCTTCGTCATGACCAAGAACTCCTTCACAGATGGCGGCGTCGGGTGGTGACGTGCCGGTCGTACTCCTCGCGGGCCTTCACCGCCGACGGTCGGGTCGCGGTCTCAGCCACAGGTACATCCCACCAGGCTTGCGCCGGAGGCGCGCCCGACACTGTGTCTGCCGTTTCGGTCTCGACGTAGACACATGTGGGAGTGTCGGCGGCCCGCGCCTCGGCGAGCGCCTCCCGCAGGTCGGCCACGGTCTTCGCACGCAGCACGCGCATGCCGAGGCTGGCGGCGTTGGCGGCGAGATCCACCGGCAGCGGGGCGCCCGCGTACGTACCGTCGTCCGTCCGGAAGCGGTACGCCGTGCCGAACCGCTCGCCGCCCACCGACTCCGACAGACCGCCGATCGACGCGTACCCGTGGTTCTGCACGAGCAGCATCTTGATCGCGATGCCCTCCTGTACGGCCGTCACGATCTCCGTCGGCATCATCAGATAGGTGCCGTCGCCGACCAGCGCCCAGACGGGCCGGTCGGGCGCCGCGAGCTTCACGCCGATCGCGGCCGGGATCTCGTAGCCCATGCAGGAGTAGCCGTACTCCAGGTGGTACTGGTCCGCCGACCGCGCCCGCCACAGCTTGTGCAGATCGCCCGGGAGCGAACCGGCCGCGTTGATGATGATGTCCGACTCGTCGACGATCGCGTCCAGCGCGCCGATGACCTGCGGCTGGGTGGGCCGCACGTCGGGCTCCTCGGCCTCGAAGCAGGCGTCGACGCGCTGCTCCCAGCGCTCCTTGTCCTCGCTGTACTCCGTGACGTACCCGTCCGTGACGCGGTGGTCGTGTATCTGGAGCGCCTCGGTCAGTTCGGCGAGACCGCTGCGGGCGTCCGCGATCAGCGGCAGGCCGGACAGCTTGTGGCCGTCGTACGGGGCGATGTTGAGGTTGAGGAAGCGGACGCCCGGGTTCACGAACAGCGTGCCGGAGGCGGTGGTGAAGTCCGTGTACCGGGTGCCGACGCCGATCACCAGGTCGGCGGTGCGGGCGAGTTCGTCCGCCGTCGCGGTGCCGGTGTGGCCGACGGCGCCCACGTCCTGCGGGTGGTCGAAGCGGAGTGAGCCCTTGCCCGCCTGCGTCGAGGCGACCGGGATGCCGGTGGTGCGGGCGAACTCCTCCAGCGCCTCCTCGGCGCGGCTGTGGTGGACGCCGCCGCCGGCGACGACCAACGGCCGCCGAGCCGCGCGGATCGCCGTCACGGCCTCGGCGAGTTCGGTCGGGTCGGCTCCGGGCCGGCGTACGACCCAGGTCCGGTCGGCGAAGAACTCGTCCGGCCAGTCGTATGCCTCTGCCTGAACGTCCTGCGGGAGCGCGAGGGTCACCGCGCCGGTCTCCACCGGGTCGGTGAGCACGCGCATCGCCTGGAGGGCCGCCGGCATCAGCGCTTCGGGGCGGTGGATCCGGTCGAAGTACTTCGACACCGGACGCAGGCTGTCGTTGACCGACACATCGCCCGCGTAGGGCACTTCGAGCTGCTGGAGTACCGGGTCGGCGGGGCGGGTGGCGAAGATGTCGCCGGGGAGGAGCAGGACCGGGAGGTGGTTGATCGTGGCGAGGGCGGCGCCCGTGACGAGATTCGTCGCGCCGGGGCCGATGGAGGTCGTCACCGCATGCGTGGACAGACGGCCCGACTGGCGCGCGTAACCGATCGCCGCGTGCACCATGGACTGCTCGTTGCGGCCCTGGTGGTACGGCATGTCGTTGCCGTACTCGACCAGCGCCTGGCCGAGTCCGGCGACGTTGCCGTGGCCGAAGATGCCCCAGGTGGCGTCGATCAGGCGGCGGCGGACGCCGTCCCGCTCCGTGTACTGCGCGGCGAGGAAGCGCACCAGCGCCTGCGCGACCGTCAGCCTCGTCGTTGAGGTCATCGGTAACCCCCAGTGCTTTCTACGTGGTCCGGGTGGAAGCAGATCCGCCACTCCCGCGTCTCGCCGGGTCCCGCCATGACGTTCAGGTAGTACATGTCGTGGCCGGGCTGGGCGATCGACGGGCCGTGCCATCCGTCGGGGACGAGGACGGAGTCTCCGGAGCGGACCTCCGCGAGGACGTCTGATCCGCCCTCACGAGAGGGAGATACGCGCTGATAGCCGAACCCGTTCGGACCGTCGATCTCGAAGTAGTAGATCTCCTCGAGCTCCACTTCCTCACCCGGCCGGTGCTCGTCGTGCTTGTGCGGCGGATACGAGGACCAGTTGCCGCCGGGAGTGATCACCTCGACCGCGATGAGCTTGTCGCACTCGAACGCGTCGGCGGAGGCGAAGTTGCGCACATGGCGTGTGCAGTTGCCGCTGCCTCGCTGCTCGATGGGAACCTCCGGCGCGGGGCCGTAGCGGGCGGGGAGTCGTCGCTCGCACTTCGCTCCTGCCAGGGCGAAGCGGCCTCCCGCGCCGGAGGCGATCTGCACCCGGGCGTCTCGGGGCGCGTACGCGAAGTCGGTGACCGACGCGAACACGTCCTTGCGACCCAGGAGTTCGAATACTTCGTCCTCCACTTGCACCGTGCAACCACCGCCCAGCGGCACCACGATCCACTCGCTGTCACCGGTGGTGAAGGTGTGCGAGCCACCCGCCGCCAGCTCGACGATCCGCAGGCTGGAGTGGGTCCAGCCGGCCAGCTTGGGGTCGATGTCGAGCGCGTAGTACGCGTCGGCGGTGGTGCCCTTCGGAACGTACAACTCGTTGCTCATGCGGCCCTCACAGCAGTCCTACGGCGGTGTCCACGGCGGCGGCCACATCGCCGTCCGCCGGATACAGCAGTGAACGGCCGACCACCAGACCACGGACCGTGGGCAGTTGGAGGGCGCCGCGCCACTTCTCGTACGCTCCGTCCTGATCGTCGCCGACCTCCCCGCCCAGCAGCACGGCGGGCAGCGTGGAGGTCTCCATGACCCGGGCCATGTCGTCCGGGTTGTCGGTGACGGGGACCTTCAGCCAGCTGTACGCCGAGCTGCCGCCCAGGCCGGACGCGATGGCGATCGACTTGGTGACGGCGTCGGCGGAGAGATCGTTCCGGAGTCTCCCCTCGGCCGTACGAAGGCTGATGAACGGTTCGACGAACACCGGGAGTCGGCGGGCGGCCATGTCGTCGATCGCGCGGGCCGTGGACTCCAGGGTGGTGAGGGAGCCCGGGTCGTCGTAGTCGATGCGCAGCAGCAGCTTGCCCGCGTCGAAGCCGAAGCGCTCGATGTCCTGGGGACGGTGGCCGGTGAAGCGGTCGTCGAGTTCGAAGGAGGCGCCCTGGAGGCCGCCGCGGTTCATCGAGCCCATGACGACCTTGTCGTCCAGGGCGCCGAGCAGCAGCAGGTCGTCCAGGATGTCGGCGGTGGCGAGGACGCCGTCGACGCCGGGTCTCGCGAGGGCCAGGCAGAGGCGTTCGAGCAGGTCGGCGCGGTTGGCCATCGCGAACTTGCGGTCGCCGACGCCGAGCGCACCACGGGCCGGGTGGTCCGCGGCGACGATCATCAGCCGGCCGGAGTCGCCGATGAGCGGGCGGCGCCGGCGGCGGGCGGCCGCTTCGGCGATCGCCTCGGGGTGTTGGCTGCGGATGCGGACCAGCGCCTCGATGTCGACGGTCACAGCACGGCTCCAGCGGTCAGGGCGGCTTCCACTTCGACCGGTGTCGGCATCGCGGAGGAGCACTCGAGGCGGGAGGCGACGATGGCGCCGGCCGCGTTGGCGTGCCGCATGATCTTCTCCAGGTCCCAGCCCGCGAGGAGGCCGTGGCAGAGGGCGCCGCCGAAGGCGTCGCCGGCGCCGAGGCCGTTGAGGACGTTCACGGGGAGGGGCGGGACTTCGGCGCTCTCGCCCTTGTCGTTGACCGCGAGGACACCCTTGGGGCCCTGCTTGACGACGGCCAGTTCGACGCCGGCGTCGAGGAGGGCGCGGGCGGCTGCGTGCGGTTCGCGGACGCCGGTGGCGACCTCCACCTCGTCGAGGTTGCCGACCGCGACGGTGGTGTGGCGGAGGGCTTCGGCGTAGAAGGGGCGGGCCGCGTCCGGGTCGCTCCAGAACATGGGGCGCCAGTCGAGGTCGAAGACCGTCGTACCGGCCTTGGCCCGGTGGGCGAGGGCCGCGAGGGTCGCCGTACGGCTGGGCTCCTCGCTCAGGCCCGTGCCGGTCACCCAGAAGATGCTGGCCTCGCGGATCTCGTCGAGGTCGAGATCGTGGGCGTCGATCTCCAGGTCCGGGGCCTTGGGGCGGCGGTAGAAGTACAGCGGGAAGTCGTCCGGCGGGAAGACCTCGCAGAAGGTGACGGGGGTCGGCAGCCCGGCGACCGGGGTGACCCAGCGGTCGTCGACGCCGAAGTCGCGCAGCGCCTCGTGGAGGTACGTGCCGAACGGGTCGTCTCCGGTACGCGTGATCACGGCGGTACGGCGGCCGAGGCGGGCCGCGGCGACCGCGACGTTGGTCGCCGAGCCGCCGAGGAACTTGCCGAAGGACGTCACCTGCGGCAGCGGGACACCCGTCTGGAGCGGGTAGAGGTCCACGCCGATCCGTCCCATGGTGATCAGGTCGTACGCCATCGCGTTCCCTTCATGCCCGGCTCACCGTCGTCTCGGCTCGCGCGGTCGTATCGGCTCTCCCCGGTTTTCTAGCCCCGCACGCCGAGCCCTGTCAATGTTTTGTCCAGACATTCGGACCAGACCTTGACACGACTACTGTGCGTACGGAGGTTGGCGCCATGACGTCGTTGTCACCTCGGTCCCCACTGTCCCGCATCCGGATCGGCTCGGCGCCCGACCGGTGAGGCGCCCGGCTCGCCCACGTCGAGGGACGGCCTCGTTTGTCAATGCGCCGCGCCTCAATCCGGCGCACGCCTTTGCGGCACTTGTGTCACAAACGCCCCCCTCGTGTCACACATGTCGCGTGTACGCCGGTCTTACGTCACACCCGGTGCACAGGCCCTGTCCTGCGCTCACTCTGCGTCGTTCACCGGACACAGGCTTTGTGATCGCCAGCGCAGCGCCCGGTACCCCCGACGGCCGTCCCCGGTCGCCGCCGCGGTGCGCGCAGGGAGGTGCACCTCATGACCGACCGACGGCTCTGGTCCTACAAGGAGATCGCGGCGCACATCCGGGTGCAGCCGGACACCGTGCGGTCCTACCGCAAGCACGGGCTGCTGCCGCCACCCGATCATGTGGAGGGCGGCAAACCCTTTTGGTACGCGGACACCGTCCGGGCGTGGGTCGCCTCCCGCCCGGGCAACCGCGCCCGCAGAGAGGACTGACCGCTCCGCACCCCCGCCCGCTCCCGTGCCCCACCTCGCGTGGGGCACCGGCTTGTCCGCCGCGCTCTTCCCGCTGGGCCCTTCCAGCTGGGCCCTCAGGCCCACGGCTCGATGACCGTGACCCCCGCTCCCGGTGCCGTGCCCATCGCGGCGAGTGCGGCGGGTGTCGCGTCCAGCGTGATGGTGGAGGTGACGAGGAGATCGGGGCGCAGGGCGCCTGTCCGGACCAGTTCCAGCATCGGAGGGTAGGTGTGGGCGGCCATGCCGTGGCTGCCGAGGAGTACTAGTTCCAGGGCGATGGCGCGGGCCATCGGGACGGGGGTGGTGCCCGTGTCCGAGGGCAGCAGACCGACCTGGATGTGACGGCCACGGCGGCGCAGGCCGTTCACCGAGGCGGCGCAGGTGGCGGGTGCGCCGAGGGCGTCCAGCGAGAGGTGGGCGCCGCCGCCCGTCAACTCACGGATCGCCGCCGCCGTGTCCGGCGTCCGCGTCCCGTCCACGCACTGAGCCGCCCCGAACTTCCTTGCCAGGTCCAGCGCTTGGGCGGACACGTCGACGGCGACCACCCTCGCCCCCGATGCCGCCGCGATCATCACCGCCGACAGGCCCACGCCCCCGCAGCCGTGCACCGCGACCCACTCCCCCGCCGCCACCCGGCCCTGCTGCACCACCGCCCGGAACGCCGTCGCGAACCGGCAGCCCAGCGAGGCCGCCGTCGCGAACGACATGCCGTCCGGTACGGCGACGAGGTTGACGTCGGCGTGGTCCAGCGCCACGAACTGGGCGAAGGAACCCCAGTGGGTGAAGCCGGGCTGGGTCTGGCGCTCGCACACCTGCTGGTCGCCGGTCGCGCAGGACGCGCAGCTGCCGCACGCGCAGACGAACGGAACCGTCACCCTGTCGCCCGGCCGCCACACGGTCACCCGGTCGCCCACCGTCTCCACCACACCGGCGAGTTCATGGCCCGGCACATGCGGCAGCGTGATGTCCGGGTCGTGGCCCTGCCAGCCGTGCCAGTCGCTGCGGCAGAGGCCGGTCGCCTCGACCCGCACGATCACTCCGTGCGGTGCGGGTGCGGGGTCCGGCACGTCTCGGACTTCGGCCGGTGCGCCGTACTGCTCGAACATCACTGCCCGCATCTGCCTCAGCCTCCGGCTCGGGGATCATCGCCTCCGGCGGAACGCTAACGCTCCGCCGGGGGCCGCGATATGCCTCCGGCGGTCGGCTGCGGGGCCGGTGTGGCCGGTCGCGCCCACGCGGCGGAGCCGCATATCAGCACAACCCCGCGCCTCTTTGGGGCGTCGGTCAGCCGGGCGTCATGGCCTTGTCCCGCTCTTCCGCCTCCGTCGGCGCGGGTCCTCCCCCGTCGCCCTCGCTCAAGCCGAACCGCTGATGCAGGCGACGCAGCGGTCCCGGGGCCCACCAGGTCGCCCGGCCGGTGAGGCGCATGACCGCCGGGACCAGGAGGCTGCGGATGATCATCGCGTCCATCAGGACCGCCAGGGCGATACCGAGGCCGAGCATCTTGGTGTTGGTCACACGGGAGGTGCCTATGGCGACCATCACGACCGCGAGGATGACGGCCGCAGCGGTGATCAGTCCGCCCGTGCGCTCCAGCCCGTGCCGGACCGCCTGTTCATGGTCGCCCCCATGGTCGTACTCCTCCTTGATGCGGGACAGCAGGAACACGCCGTAGTCCATGGAGAGTCCGAAGGCCACGCAGAACATCAGGACCGGGAGGGTCGTCTCGATCGAGCCGGGGCTGGTGAAGCCGAGCAGGCCGGAGAGATGGCCGTCCTGGAAGACCCACACCACCGCGCCGAACATCGCCGTCAGGCTGAGCGCGTTGAGCACCACCGCCTGGATGGGGATGAGAACGCTGCCGGTCAGGAGGAAGACCAGGAGCAGGGTGACGATCGCGATGAAGGCCGCCGCCCAGGGCAGTTGCTCGGCGATCGCGTCCTTGGAGTCGACCAGGACGGCCGCGGTGCCGGTCACCTTGGTGTCGAACGGGGCGTCCGTCGCCCGTAGTTCGCCGACCAGGCGCTGAGCCGGGTCGTCGACCGCCTCGCCCTCGGGCAGCACCGTGAAGTACGCCGATTCGCCCTGCACCAGCGGGCCTTCGACCCGCAGCACGTCGGGCAGGCCCGCTATCCGCTCCTTGTAGGTGGAGTACTGCGCCTCGGTCGCCCGCCCCTCGGCCAGCACCTCGAGTCCTCCGCCGGGGCTGCCCGGGAAGCCCTCCCGGATGTGCTGCTGCACGACATGGGACTCGGCACCGGACGGCAGCTGACGGTCGTCCGCCGTGCCGAACTTCACGCCCAGGAACGGCAGGCCCAGCAGAACCAGCACGGCCGTGGTGCCCAGGGCGAAGAACGGGGCGCGGCGCATCACCAGCGTCGCCATGCGTCCCCAGGCCGTGCTTTTCGCACCGGACGCGCCGGACGCGCCGGAGGGATCGGGTACGCCGGACGCCTTGGACGACCCGCCGCGCCGGAACAGCTTTCGCAGGTCCAGCGCGTTCACCCGGTGGCCCAGCAGGAGCAGTGCCGCCGGGAGCAGGATCAGCGCGGCCGCCGCGGCCAGCAGCACCACGGCGATCCCCGCGTAGGCGAAGGACCGCAGGAAGTACTGCGGGAAGAGCAGCATCGCCGCCAGCGACACCGCGACCGTGAGGGCGGAGAAGAGGACGGTGCGGCCGGCCGTGCGCAGCGTCGTGCCGACCGCCGTCAACGGCTCGGCTCCCCCGGACAGTTCCTCGCGGAAGCGGCGGACGATGAACAGGGCATAGTCGATGGCCAGGCCCAGCCCCAGGGCCGTCGTCAGGTTCATCGCGAAGATCGAGACATCGGTGAACTCCGTGAGGCCGCGCAGGACCGCGTTCGTCCCCAGGATCGCGACGATGCCGATGCCGAGCGGCAGCAGGGCCGCGACCGCGCTGCCGAAGACCATCACCAGTAGGACGAGGGTCACCGGCAGGGCGATCACCTCGGCGCGGGTCAGGTCCTCCTGGATGATCGTCTGCATCTCGTGCCGCACGGCGACGATGCCGCCGACCTTCACCTCCACCGGGCCGTGCGTGCCCCGGAAGGAGGGCGCGACACGGTCCAGGGTCTCGCCCATCGTCTTCTCGTCGCCCGTGATACGGGCGGCTATCAGCGCTTCGTGGCCGTCCTTCGCGCGCAGGGCGGGAGCCGCCGAGCGCTCGGCCTGCCAGTAGGAGCCGACGCCTTCGACGCCCTTCTCCCGCGCCAGCCGCTCGGTGAGGCGCTCCGCTTCCGCGACCACCGCCGGGTCGTCGACCGAGGCGCGGCCCGCGTCCACGAGCAGCAAAAAGTTCGGCTGGGAGTCGGGGAATTCACGCTCCAGCGCCCGGGTCGCGTACGTCGACTCGGCGCCCGGGTCCTCCCAGCCGCCGCTGCCCAGCCGGTCGGCGACCCCGCTGCCCGCCAGCACGGCGAGGACGGTGAGCACCAGGGCCGCGAGCAGCGACAACCGGGGTCGGGCGGTGACGAAACGGGTCCAGCCGCCGACACGAGGTGGGCTGTTGACTTCGGTCATGGTGCGGTGTCCCCTTCACCGTGAAAACCGTAGAATGAAAAACACGAGACGTCACTCGCGTTCCATCCAAGAATGCGAGCGACCACTCGCGTTTGTCAATGATGTTCGGAGAGTTGTGGATAACCACATGCCCGACAAGCACGAGCAGAACGGCCAGGCGCAGGACGGCCGGGAGAAGGACCCCCAGGAGAAGGCACAGCCGCGCCGCCGTCAGGCCCGCGGCGAGCGCCGTATCGCCCAGCTGCTGGAGGCCGCCGCCGCCGTCTTCTGCACGACCGGCTACACGGCGGCCAGCGCCAACGCCATCGCCCGTGAGGCGGGCGTCTCGCCGGGCACGCTGTACCAGTTCTTCCCGAACAAGGAAGCGATCGCGATCGAGCTGGGCGACCGGCTCATGCACGAGATGCGCGAGACGTACGGCGAGGCGCTCACCCCGGTCGACTCCACGACCCCACTCGAGGAGGCCGTCGGCGCGGCGGTCGACCGCTTCATCGCCTTCAACTGCGACCACCCCGTGTTCTTCGCGCTGATGCACGGCCCCGACGTCCCCGGCCGGATCGCCGAGGACCACGACGCCCTGCACGCGACCCTGCTCGCCCGGCTCGGGGGCCTGCTCTCCTCGCTCCTGCCGGACGCCCCCGCCACCGAGGTCACGCGCACCTCGCATGTCGTCCTGGGGATGTACAAGGCCGGCCTGGAGCTGGTGCTCGCCCACGAAGGCGCGGAGCGCGACGCGTACATCCGGGAGTTGAAGCACGTCCTGATCCGTTATCTCGACCCGATGGTCGGCGACCGACTCGGCCGGGCGGCTCCCTTTGGAGAAGGTACCCCCTAGGGGTATAGTTGCGGGTAAAGGGCCCTCCCGTGGGCCCCGCAGGCCCCACACGCCTCCACAAGGAGTACGACATGAGCATCACCGCCACGTACAAGGTCAGCGGGATGAGCTGCGGACACTGCGAGGGCGCCGTTTCCGGCGAGATCTCCGAACTCCCCGGCGTCAGCTCGGTGAAGGCCGTCGCGTCGACCGGCGAGGTCACGGTCGTCTCCGACGCCGCGCTGGACGACGAGGCCGTGCGCGGCGCCGTCGACGAGGCCGGTTTCGAACTCGTCGGCACGGTCTGAGAGCACCCCGAGAGTCCCTGAGCGCATGACCGGCACCGTCACCACCGCCACCACCACTCCGGCGCCGATAGCCGCGACCTCCGAGGTCGAGCTGCTCATCGGCGGGATGACCTGCGCCTCCTGCGCGGCACGCGTGGAGAAGAAGCTCAACCGCATGGCCGGCGTGACGGCCACGGTGAACTACGCGACCGAGAAGGCGAAGGTCACCTACCCCGCGGACACCGAGGTCGCGGACCTGATCGCCACGGTCGTCAAGGCCGGCTACACGGCCGAGGAGCCCGCGCCGGTCAGCGCGGAGCCGGCGCCCGAGGACCCCGAACTCACGTCCTACCGGCAGCGCTTCACCGTCTCCGCGCTCCTCGCGATCCCGGTCATCGTGCTGTCGATGGTCCCGCCCCTCCAGTTCGACAACTGGCAGTGGCTCGCACTGACCCTCGCCGCACCCGCCGTCGTCTGGGGCGGCTGGCCCTTCCACAAGGCCGCCTGGACGAACCTCAGACACGGCGCGGCCACCATGGACACCCTGGTCTCCCTCGGCACGCTGGCCGCCTTCGGCTGGTCGCTGTGGGCGCTGTTCTTCGGTGACGCGGGCATGCCGGGCATGCGGGAGAGCTTCCGGCTGACCGTGGGCGGCATGGACGGCGCGTCGACCATCTACCTCGAAGTGGCGTCCGGCGTCGTCGCGTTCATCCTGCTGGGCCGCTATATGGAGGCCCGCTCCAAGCGTCGCGCGGGTGCGGCCCTGCGGGCGCTCATGGAGCTGGGCGCGAAGGACGTCGCCGTGCTGCGGGACGGGCGGGAAGTGCGGATTCCGGTGGCCCGGCTGGCGGTCGGCGACCGGTTCGTCGTACGGCCCGGCGAGAAGGTCGCCACCGACGGGACGGTCGTGGAGGGTTCCTCCGCCGTCGACGCCTCCATGCTGACCGGCGAGTCGGTGCCGGTCGACGTGACGGTCGGAGACATGGTCACCGGCGCCACGGTCAACGCGGGCGGCCGACTGGTGGTCGAGGCCGTCCGGGTCGGCGCCGACACGCAACTCGCCCGGATGGCACGGCTGGTGGAGGACGCGCAGAACGGCAAGGCCGAGGTGCAGCGGCTCGCCGACCGGATCTCCGGCGTGTTCGTGCCGGCCGTCATCCTCATCGCGGTCGCCACGTTCGGCGCGTGGCTCGGCCTCACCGGTGACGCGGTCGCCGCCTTTACCGCGGCCGTGGCGGTCCTGATCATCGCCTGTCCGTGCGCGCTGGGCCTGGCCACGCCGACCGCGCTGATGGTCGGCACCGGCCGCGGCGCGCAGCTCGGCGTCCTCATCAAGGGCCCCGAGGTCCTGGAGTCCACGCGCCGCGTCGACACCGTCGTCCTGGACAAGACCGGAACGGTCACCACCGGCCGTATGACCCTTCAGAAGGTGTACGTCGCCGAAGGCACCGACGAGACGGAGCTGTTGCGGCTCGCCGGCGCCCTGGAGCACGCCTCCGAGCATCCCGTCGCCCGGGCGGTCGCCGTGGGCGCCGAGGAACGCGTCGGGTCGCTGCCGCCGGCCGAGCGGTTCGAGAACGTGCCGGGGCGTGGCGTACGTGGGCGCGTGGAGGGCCACGAGGTGGCCGTGGGACGCCTCTACGAGTCGCTGCCCGAGGAGTTGACCCGGGCGAAGGACGAGGCCGGGAGCAGCGGTCGTACGGCCGTCGTCGTCGGCTGGGACGGAGCGGCACGCGGTGTCGTCGCCGTCGCGGACGCGGTCAAGGAGACCAGCGCCGAGGCGGTGCGCGAACTGCGCGCCCTCGGGCTCACGCCGGTGCTGCTGACCGGGGACAACCGGGCGGTCGCGGCGACGGTCGCGCGGGCCGTCGGGATCGACGAGGTGATCGCCGAGGTGCTGCCCGAGGACAAGGTCGACGTCGTACGGCGGCTTCAGCGCGAGGGGCGGACGGTCGCCATGGTGGGTGACGGCGTCAACGACGCGGCCGCGCTCGCCACCGCCGATCTCGGGCTGGCGATGGGGACGGGGACGGACGCGGCGATCGAGGCGAGCGATCTGACGCTCGTACGCGGGGATCTGCGGGTTGCCGCGGACGCGATCCGGCTGTCCCGGAGGACGCTGTCCACGATCAAGGGAAACCTTGTGTGGGCGTTCGGATACAACGTGGCCGCGCTGCCGCTGGCCGCCGCGGGACTGCTGAACCCGATGATCGCGGGGGCGGCGATGGCCTTCTCGTCCGTGTTCGTGGTGACGAACAGCCTCCGCCTGCGCACATTCCGCTGAAGTTACCGCCAGTTACACGGAAGTAGAGGTGAGAGGGCCTCTAGAGTCCGACGCAACCCTCACATAAGCTCTTCACAAGGCTCGCGCATCATCCTTACGCTTGAGCTCCGATCACCGTATCGGGGTCCTTGCGCATCTAACGGACATATGCAAGAGACGCAGATCACAGTGATGAGAAGGTAACCATCGAAGGGGTTCGAAGGTCTAAGTTGACGATGTCGGAAAGCGTCTTGGGGGGCGCCGACTGACATCTGAGGATGTCTTGGGGGACTTCCTCAGAGCTGCGTTGCCGGGGCACGTACTACGGGAAGCTTTGAGCGGCCCTCCCGACCGTGCGCTGTCCCGGCAGACCGCACACCCCAGGAGTACGACGAGTTCTGCTCGTTTTGCTCAAAGGCTGCCTCGGCAGTTTGCTTGACAGCGATTCAGGCGCTGGTTTCTCACAGACGCCCGGCCGGATCCCGTGGGGGGAATCCGCACCGGGACATGGGAAGGCGCCCTGATCGTCGGCCCGTGGGGGGACCGGCGCAGGGCGCCTTCCTCTTTTTGTCTTTTCCCCCGCAGGGCCCGGCCGGCTCGCCAGCCCAGGCCCTGCGTCTACGCGATCAGCGACCCTCGACCGGAACGAAGTCCCGCTCCACGACGCCCGTGGCCGTGCTGCCCGGGGGACAACCCCCGGACCCCCGGCCGGCGCACCCGAGGCCGCAGGGCAAGCCCCGGTGACGGGCGCCGATGGCCTGGCGCCCCTCACCGGCAGGGGTGTGTCAGCGACCCTCGACCGGAACGAAGTCCCGCTCCACGACGCCCGTGTAGATCTGGCGCGGGCGGCCGATGCGGGAGCCGGGCTCCTTGATCATCTCGTGCCACTGGGCGATCCAGCCCGGGAGGCGGCCGAGGGCGAAGAGGACCGTGAACATCTCGGTCGGGAAGCCCATGGCGCGGTAGATCAGGCCGGTGTAGAAGTCGACGTTCGGGTAGAGGTTGCGCGAGACGAAGTAGTCGTCGGAGAGCGCGTGCTCCTCCAGCTTCAGCGCGATGTCCAGCAGCTCGTCGGACTTGCCGAGGGCGGAGAGGACGTCGTGCGCGGCGGCCTTGATGATCTTCGCGCGCGGGTCGAAGGACTTGTACACCCGGTGGCCGAAGCCCATCAGGCGGACGCCGTCCTCCTTGTTCTTCACCTTGCGGATGAAGGAGTCGACATCGCCGCCGTTGGCCTGGATGCCCTCCAGCATCTCCAGCACCGACTGGTTGGCGCCGCCGTGCAGCGGGCCCCAGAGGGCGGAGATACCGGCGGAGATCGAGGCGAACATGTTGGCCTGCGAGGACCCGACCAGACGCACCGTGGAGGTCGAACAGTTCTGCTCGTGGTCCGCGTGCAGGATCAGCAGCTTGTCGAGGGCGGCCACGACGACCGGGTCGAGCTCGTACTCCTGCGCCGGGACCGAGAACGTCATGCGGAGGAAGTTCTCGACGTAGCCGAGGTCGTTGCGCGGGTAGACGAACGGGTGGCCGATCGACTTCTTGTACGCGTACGCCGCGATCGTCGGGAGCTTGGCGAGCAGGCGGATGGTGGAGAGGTTGCGCTGCTTCTCGTCGAACGGGTTGTGGCTGTCCTGGTAGAAGGTGGACAGCGCCGAGACGACCGACGACAGCATCGCCATCGGGTGGGCGTCGCGCGGGAAGCCCTTGTAGAAGTTCTTGACGTCCTCGTGCAGCAGGGTGTGCTGCGTGATGTCGTTCTTGAACGAGGTGAGCTCGTCGACGGTCGGCAGCTCGCCGTTGATCAGCAGGTAGGCGACCTCCAGGAAAGTGGAGCGCTCGGCCAGCTGCTCGATCGGGTAGCCGCGGTACCGCAGGATGCCCGCTTCGCCGTCCAGGTAGGTAATGGCGGATTTGTACGCGGCGGTGTTGCCGTAACCGCTGTCCAGCGTCACCAGACCGGTCTGGGCGCGGAGCTTGCCGATGTCGAAGCCCTTGTCACCGACGGTGCTGTCGATCACCGGGTAGGTGTACTCGCCGTCGCCGTACCGCAGTACTACAGAGTTGTCGCTCACGTCTTCCCTCACCGACGTTGTGCCTCATCTTCGAGGTTGCCCTGACTGTCTCTACCATCCCCCATTTGGCGCAGGAGAGTGCACTCGGGGTCGACCATTGGGCCTATTGGCGGCACTGAGTGCCGCCAACCTGCTCATCCTGCCCCTACTACTTCCCCATCTGCTAGTGCTGTGTGACCCAAACGACTCATTTGATCGATCATTTTTTCACGGCCCCGCGTCAGCCCTCCAGGGGCCGGGGCGAGAGCCTGAAGTCGAGTGCCGTACAGCGGCGTCCCGCGGACACCGTGCGCACCGCCTGTCCGATCGCCTTGCGGGAACCGACGAGGACGACCAGCTTCTTGGCCCGGGTGACCGCGGTGTACAGCAGGTTCCGCTGAAGCATCATCCAGGCCCCGGTGGTGACCGGGATCACCACCGCCGGGTATTCACTGCCCTGCGAGCGGTGAATGGTCACCGCGTACGCATGGGCGAGCTCGTCCAGTTCGTCGAACTCGTACGGAACCTCCTCGTCCTCGTCCGTCAGTACCGTCAGGCGCTGATCGACCGGGTCGAGCGCGGTGACCACGCCCACGGTGCCGTTGAAGACGCCGTTCTTCCCCTTCTCGTAATTGTTGCGAATCTGCGTGACCTTGTCGCCGACCCGGAAGACGCGGCCGCCGAAGCGCTTCTCGGCCAGGTCGGGGCGGCCGGGTGTGATCGCCTGCTGGAGCAGGCCGTTGAGGTTGCCGGCGCCTGCGGGCCCGCGGTGCATGGGGGCGAGCACCTGGATGTCACGGCGCGGGTCGAGCCCGAACTTGGCCGGAATGCGCCGTGCCGCGACATCGACGGTGAGCCGGCCGGCCTCCTCGGTGTCGTCCTCGACGAAGAGGAAGAAGTCCTTCATGCCGTCGGTGACCGGGTGTTGGCCGGAGTTGATCCGGTGCGCGTTCGTCACGACCCCCGACTGCTGGGCCTGGCGGAACACGCGCGTGAGGCGGACGGCGGGGATCGGGCCGCCGTCGGCCAGCAGATCCCGCAGCACCTCGCCTGCGCCGACGCTGGGGAGCTGGTCGACGTCCCCGACGAACAGCAGATGCGCTCCCGGGGGCACCGCCTTCACCAGCTTGTTGGCGAGGAGGAGGTCCAGCATGGAGGCCTCGTCCACGACCACCAGGTCGGCGTCCAGGGGCCGGTCCTTGTCGTAGGCGGCGTCCCCGCCGGGCTTCAGTTCCAGCAGCCGGTGGACGGTGGAGGCCTCGGCGCCGGTGAGTTCGGCGAGGCGCTTGGCGGCGCGGCCGGTGGGGGCGGCGAGGACGACCCGCGCGCGCTTGGCCCGGGCCAGCTCGACGATCGACCGGACGGTGAAGGACTTGCCGCAGCCGGGCCCGCCGGTGAGGACCGCGACCTTCTTCGTCAGCGCCAGCTTCACGGCGGCCTCCTGCTCGGGGGCGAGCTCGGCGCCCGTACGCCCCTTCAGCCAGTCGAGGGCCTTGTCCCAGGCCACGTCATGGAAGCCGGGCATCCGGTCCTCGTCGGTGCGCAGGAGGCGCAACAGCTGGGCGGAGAGGGAGAGTTCGGCGCGGTGGAAGGGGACGAGGTAGACGGCGGTGACGGGGTGCCCGCCGTCCGGACCGGGCACCTTCTCCCGGACGACACCGGGGTCCTCGTCCTCCTCGGCGGGCGCCGCCAGCTCGGCGAGGCACTCGATGACCAGGCCGGTGTCCACCTGAAGGAGCTTGACCGCGTCGGCGATCAGCTGCTCCTCGGGCAGAAAGCAGTGGCCCTGGTCGGTGGACTGCGAAAGGGCGTACTGGAGGCCGGCCTTGACGCGCTCCGGGCTGTCGTGCGGGATGCCGACGGACTGGGCGATCTTGTCGGCGGTGAGGAAGCCGATGCCCCAGACGTCCGACGCGAGGCGGTACGGCTGGTTCTTGACGACCGAGATCGACGCGTCGCCGTACTTCTTGTAGATGCGGACCGCGATCGACGTCGACACCTCGACGGTCTGGAGGAAGAGCATGACCTCCTTGATCGCCTTCTGCTCCTCCCAGGCGTCGGCGATCTTCTTGGTCCTCTTGGGGCCCAGTCCGGGGACCTCGATGAGCCGCTTGGGCTCCTCCTCGATGATCTGGAGGGTGTCCAGCCCGAAGTGCTGGGTGATGCGGTCGGCGAAGACCGGCCCGATGCCCTTGACCAGCCCCGAGCCGAGATAGCGGCGGATGCCCTGGACGGTGGCCGGCAGGACCGTCGTGTAGTTCTCCACGGTGAACTGCTTGCCGTACTGCGGGTGGGAGCCCCAGCGGCCCTCCATCCGCAGCGACTCGCCGACCTGGGCGCCGAGCAGCGCGCCGACGACGGTCAGCAGATCGCCGCCGCCGCGGCCGGTGTCGACCCTGGCGACCGTGTAGCCGTTCTCCTCGTTGGCATACGTGATCCGCTCCAGGACGCCTTCGAGGACGGCGAGGTGCCGCTCCCCCTGCGCCGTCTGCTTCGGACCGCCCGCCTGATTCGACATGATCCGACGCTACCGCCAGGCACTGACATCACGATCCGGTCTCGCACCCTTGCCAACGCCCGTGTAATCGATTCCAATCCTCTGTACGCAATCGATGTAATCGATTCCAAGGAATCGATCACAGAGTCATCCACAAGGAGGTGGAGCGGCGATGGCGAGCATCAAGGACGTCGCTGCCGAGGCGGGGGTCTCCGTCGCCACGGTGTCGCGGGTCCTGAACGACCATCCGTCGGTCAGCGCCGACGCACGCACGCGCGTGCTGGCTGCCGTCGAGGTGCTGGGCTACCGCCCGAACGCCGTCGCCCGTTCCCTGCGCACCGACCAGACCCAGACCCTCGGGCTGGTCATCAGCGATGTGCTCAACCCGTACTTCACCGAACTGGCCCGCTCCGTCGAGGAGGAGGCCCGCGCCCTCGGCTACAGCGTGATCATCGGGAACGCCGACGAGCGGCCCGAATTGCAGGACCACCACGTACGCAATCTGCTGGACCGGCGGATCGACGGACTGCTGGTCTCCCCCACCGACGGCGGCTCCCCGCTGATGCTGGACGCCGCGCGGGCCGGGACGCCGATGGTCTTCGTCGACCGGTGGATTCCGGGCGTGGACGTGCCGGTCGTACGGGCCGACGGACAGGCCGCCGTACGGGATCTCGTCGCGCATCTGCACGGGCTCGGGCATCGACGGCTCGCCATCATCGCGGGCCCCGCCGCCACCACCACCGGCAGCGAGCGCGTCGCCGCCTTCCGGGAAGCCTTGGCCGAGTACGGCCTTCCCCTCCGGGACGAGTACATAGGCATGGGCGACTTCCAGGCCGAGAGCGGACGCCGGGTCACCGAGGGCTTCCTCGATCTGGCCGAGCCGCCCGAGGTCGTCTTCGCCGCCGACAACCTGATGGCGCTCGGCGCGCTGGATGCCGTACGCGCGCGTGGGCTGCGTGTCCCCGACGACATCGCGCTCGCCGCGTTCGACGACATCCGCTGGTTCGTGCACACCGATCCGCCGATCACCGCGATCGCCCAGCCGACCGGAGAGCTGGGGCGGGCCGCCGTCCGGGCGCTCGTCGACCGCATCGAAGGCCGGCCCCCCGAGTCCGTCACCCTCCCCGCCCGGCTCGTCGTACGCCGCTCGTGCGGCGAGTCCGCTCCCCCAGAGCCGTCCCCCGCACAAAGGAGCAATCCGTGAGCAACCCGGACGAGTTGCTGCGCATCGAAGGCATACGCAAGACCTTCCCCGGCGTGGTCGCGCTCGACAGCGTCGACTTCGACGTGCGGCGCGGCGAAGTGCATGTGCTGCTCGGCGAGAACGGCGCCGGCAAGAGCACCCTCATCAAGATGCTCTCCGGCGCCTACACGCCGGACTCAGGGCGGATCCTGGCCGGTGGCGAGGAGGTGCGCATCCACGGTGCGCAGGACTCCGAGCACCTCGGGATCGCCACCATCTACCAGGAGTTCAACCTCGTCCCCGATCTGACGGTCGCCGAGAACATCTTCCTGGGCCGCCAGCCGCGCCGCTACGGGATGATCGACCGCAAGCGGATGGAGGCCGAGGCCGCCGTCCTGCTGGAGCGCGTGGGCGTGCGTGTGTCGCCACGCGCGCGTGTCCGTGAACTCGGTATCGCGCGCCTCCAGATGGTCGAGATCGCGAAGGCGCTCAGCCTCCACGCGCGCGTGCTCATCATGGACGAGCCGACCGCGGTGCTCACCTCCGACGAGGTCGAGAAGCTGTTCTCCATCGTGCGCAAGCTGCGCGAGGACGGCGTCGGGATCGTGTTCATCACCCATCACCTGGAGGAGATCGCCGCCATCGGCGACCGGGTCACCGTCATCCGCGACGGCAGGAGCGTCGGACAGGTCCCGGCCACCACGCCCGAGGACGAACTCGTACGCCTGATGGTCGGGCGGTCGATCGAGCAGCAGTACCCGCGGGAGCGGGCCGAGGCCGGGGACGCCCTGCTCAAGGTGGAGGGGCTCACCCGGAACGGCGTCTTCCACGACGTGTCCTTCGAGGTGCGCGCCGGTGAGGTCGTCGGCATCGCGGGGCTCGTCGGAGCCGGCCGTACGGAGGTCGTACGGGCCGTGTTCGGGGCCGATCCGTACGACAAGGGTGCCGTGAAGGTCAGCGGTGCCTCCTTGCGCGGCCATGACGTGAACGCGGCCATGACCGCCGGGATCGGGCTCATCCCCGAGGACCGCAAGGGACAGGGGCTGGTGCTCGACGCCTCCGTCGAGGAGAACCTCGGGCTGGTCACGATGAGGACCACCTCCCATGCCGGTCTCGTGGACCTCAAGGGACAGCGGGCGGCGGCCTCGCGCATCGCCGAGCAGCTCGGGGTGCGCATGGCCGGACTCGGCCAGCACGTACGGACGTTGTCCGGCGGCAACCAGCAGAAGGTCGTCATCGGCAAGTGGCTGCTCGCCGACACCAAGGTGCTGATCCTCGACGAGCCGACGCGCGGGATCGACGTAGGCGCCAAGGTCGAGATCTACCAGCTCATCAATGAACTCACCGCCCAGGGCGCGGCCGTACTGATGATCTCCAGCGATCTGCCCGAGGTGCTCGGCATGAGCGACCGGGTGCTGGTGATGGCCCAGGGCCGGATCGCGGGCGAACTGGCCGCCGACGAGGCAACGCAGGACGCGGTGATGGCACTCGCCGTGAGCACCCCTACCACCGAAGTGGAGGCCCCCCGTGGCCGCTGACACGCTCAAGAGCACAACGGGCGCGAGTAGCGCCACGAACGGCCTGCGCCGCCTGCTGCTCGACAACGGCGCGCTCACCGCGCTCATCGTTCTCGTCATCGCCATGTCGGCGCTGTCGGGCGACTTCCTGACGACGGACAACCTCCTCAACGTCGGCGTCCAGGCGGCCGTGACCGCCATCCTCGCCTTCGGTGTCACCTTCGTGATCGTCTCGGCGGGCATCGACCTGTCGGTCGGCTCGGTGGCGGCCCTGTCGGCCACCGTCCTCGCCTGGAGCGCCACTTCGGAAGGCGTCCCGGTCGTCCTCGCCGTGCTCATGGCGATCGCCACCGGCATCGCGTGCGGCCTGGTCAACGGCTTCCTGATCTCGTACGGCAAACTGCCGCCGTTCATCGCGACGCTCGCCATGCTGTCCGTGGCCCGCGGTCTGTCCCTGGTCATCTCGCAGGGCTCCCCGATCGCCTTCCCCGACTCGGTCTCGCACCTCGGGGACACCCTGGGCGGCTGGCTGCCCGTGCCCGTCCTGGTCATGATCGTCATGGGGCTCATCACGGCCTTCGTGCTGGGACGGACGTACATCGGCCGCTCCATGTACGCGATCGGCGGCAACGAGGAAGCGGCCCGGCTGTCGGGTCTGCGGGTGAAGAAGCAGAAGCTCGCGATCTACGCCTTCTCCGGGCTGTTCGCGGCGGCCGCGGGCATCGTGCTCGCCTCGCGGCTGTCCTCCGCGCAGCCGCAGGCCGCGCAGGGCTACGAGCTGGACGCCATCGCCGCCGTCGTGATCGGTGGCGCCTCGCTCGCGGGCGGTACCGGCAAGGCGTCCGGCACGCTGATCGGCGCGCTGATCCTGGCGGTGCTGCGCAACGGCCTCAACCTCCTGTCCGTGTCGGCCTTCTGGCAGCAGGTCGTCATCGGTGTCGTGATCGCGCTGGCGGTGCTGCTGGACACCGTGCGCCGCAAGGCCGGGGCGACTCCGGTCACGACCGGCGGGGGCGGCAACAAGAGCAAGCAGGCGGTGA
This sequence comes from Streptomyces sp. NPDC051963, assembly GCF_044593495.1. Classification (NCBI taxonomy): domain Bacteria; kingdom Bacillati; phylum Actinomycetota; class Actinomycetes; order Kitasatosporales; family Streptomycetaceae; genus Streptomyces; species Streptomyces sp. NPDC051963. The sequence goes on from NZ_JBIUCC010000011.1 coordinate 20,733, forward strand.
CGTACGTCCTCGCCGCGGTGGTCGCGGCCGCGATAGTCGGCGCCACCTCGCTGCTGCACGGCGGCTCCTCCAGCGCGGCGCAGCAGAAGATCGGCCTGTCGCTGTCGACGCTCAACAACCCCTTCTTCGTGCAGATCCGGGCCGGTGCCCAGGAGGAGGCGAAGAAGCTGGGCGTCGACCTGACCGTCACCGACGCGCAGAACGACGCCTCGCAGCAGGCCAACCAGCTGCAGAACTTCACCAGCGAGGGCCTCGGCTCGATCATCGTGAACCCGGTGGACTCGGACGCGGCCGGCCCTTCGGTGCAGGCCGCCAACCAGGCCGACATCCCGGTCGTCGGCGTCGACCGCGGCGTCAACAACGCGGACACGGCCGCGCTGGTCGCCTCCGACAACATCGAGGGCGGCAAGCTCGGCGCCAAGGCGCTCGCCGAGAAGCTGGGCGGCAAGGGCACGATCGTGATCCTTCAGGGCCAGGCCGGTACGTCCGCGAGCCGTGAGCGCGGCGCGGGCTTCGCGGCCGGGCTCAAGGAGTACCCGGGCATCAAGGTCGTCGCCAAGCAGCCCGCGGACTTCGACCGCACCAAGGGCCTCGACGTGATGACGAACCTGCTCCAGGCGCACCCCGACATCAACGGCGTCTTCGCCGAGAACGACGAGATGGCGCTCGGGGCGCTCAAGGCGCTGGGCTCGAAGGCCGGGACGTCGGTCCAGGTCGTCGGCTTCGACGGCACTCCGGACGGCCTGAAGGCGGTCGAGGCGGGCACCCTGTACGCGTCCGTGGCGCAGCAGCCCAAGGAGCTCGGGAAGATCGCCGTGGACAACGCCGTCCGGGCGGCCGAAGGCAAGAACGTCAGCAAGACGGTGAAGGTGCCGGTAAAGGTGGTCACGAAGGAGAACGTGGCCGGCTTCGGCGGCTGACCGAGCCTCAACCGACCGACTCGGACTGAATCGGGGAGATTTTCATGTACGACTACGACCTCCTGGTCGTGGGATCCGCCAACGCCGATCTGGTGATCGGCGTCGAGCGGCGGCCCGGTGCCGGGGAGACGGTGCTCGGCTCCGACCTGACCGTCCACCCCGGCGGCAAGGGCGCGAACCAGGCGGTCGCGGCCGCCCGTCTCGGAGCCCGTACGGTCCTGCTGGCCCGGGTCGGCGACGACGCGCACGGCCGGCTGCTGCTCGACTCGCAGCAGGCGGCCGGGGTCGACACGGTGGGCGTCCTGGTCGGCGGCGCGCCGACCGGGGTCGCGCTGATCACCGTCGACCCGTCCGGGGACAACAGCATCGTGGTCTCGCCCGGCGCCAACGCCCGTCTGACACCGCCGGACGTGCGCATCGCGGCCAGCCTCTTCCAGGCCTCCCGGGTGGTCTCGGCGCAGCTGGAGATTCCGCTGGAGACGGTCGTGGAGGTGGTACGGAACCTGGCGGACGGCAGCCGCTTCGTACTGAATCCGTCGCCGCCGCGTCCGCTCCCGTCGGAGCTCCTCGCGGCCTGCGACCCGCTGATCGTGAACGAGCACGAGGCGAAGGTGATCCTGGGCGAGGCCGCCGTAGGGGACACACCGGAGGACTGGGCACGGATCCTGCTCGCGAAGGGCCCGCGCTCGGTGGTCGTGACGCTGGGCGCGGAGGGCGCGCTGGTGGCCTCCCCCGAGGGTGTCACCCGGGTCCCCTCCGTGAAGGTGGACGCCGTGGACACGACGGGCGCGGGCGACGCGTTCACCGCGGCCCTGGCCTGGAAACTGGGCGCGGGCGCGTCCCTGACGGAGGCGGCGGCGTACGCGGCCCGCGTCGGGGCGGCGGCCGTCACCAAGCCGGGCGCGCAGGAGTCCTTCCCGACGGCCCAGGAAGTCGACGCCCTGTGCTGTGCTGTCCCGGGGGACAACCCCCGGACCCCCGGCAGGAAAGACGGCTCGGACAGGCTGACCGGAGAGCACGTGCGAGGTGAGTCCCTGTGAAGCGGGCGGGCATCCTCAACCGTCATCTCTCCGGTGCGCTGGCCGAGCTCGGGCACGGGGACGGGGTGCTGGTGTGCGACGCCGGTATGCCGATCCCGGACGGGCCCCGCGTCGTGGACCTGGCCTTCCGGGCCGGGGTGCCGTCCTTCGCCGAGGTGCTGGACGGTCTGCTGACCGAGCTGGTCGTCGAGGGCGCGACGGCCGCGAGCGAGGTGCGGGAAGCCAATCCGGCGGCCACGGCGCTGCTGGACGATCACTTCCCCGGGCTGGAACTGGTCTCCCACGAGAAGCTCAAAGAACTGTCGGCGCATGCGCGTCTGGTCGTACGGACGGGGGAAGCACAGCCGTACGCCAATGTGCTGCTGAGGTGCGGGGTCTTCTTCTAGCCCCACCGCTCCGCACGAAATCGAGGGGGCCCGGTCCGTCGACCGGGCCCCCTCGCGTTTTCCCCTCCGCATCAGAACCCCCGCGATCCCCCCAGATCCCCCTCCAGAAGTCCTGATGCCAAGTACGACCCACGGACTGCCGGAAGGGTTGCACGGTGTCTCCAGTTTTTTTCGACCCGGCCGCGAGCCGGGTCCTTACCATGGCCCAGAGGTTGCCGTGCGGTGCCGGGTGGGGGTGTACGCCGATGCTGGTCCAGGAGTTCACAACCGAAGTCGTGGCGTCCGCCGAGCGCTGGGATCTGTGGCAGGACATCAGCGCGCGCACGTACATGCCCCATCTGCTGCGCACCGACTGCCGGGAGGACTTCCGCGCGACGACGCGTCTGCTGCCGCTCGGTGATGTGCAGATCTCCTCGGTGGCGTTCGCGCATCTGGTGTCCGTGCGCACACCACGGCTGATCCGGCGCGCCGATCCCGAGGTCTACCTGATCAACTGCCAGTTCCACGGCAAGGGAGTCGTCGCGCAGGACGGGCACGACCGGGCGTTCGCCGCCGGGGATCTCACCTTCATCGACAGCAGCCTGCCGTACGAGTCCTGGCACTGCATGTCGCCGGACACCGTGTCGTCGGTGATCGTCACGATTCCGCGTGCGGTGCTGCCGCTGCCGCCGCGGACGGTGCGGCGGGTGCTGGCCCAGCCGATCCCGCTCGACCGGGGTATGGGGGGTGTGCTGTACCGCTGGCTGGCCGACCTCGCGGCCCGCGCCGACGAGTTCACCGAGGCCGATGCCCCGACGCTGGCCACCGTGACCACGGACCTGCTCGCCTCCGTGATCGGCGACTGTCTGGACGCCGAGGACGCGCTGACCCCGGAGGCCCGCCGACGCGCCCTGCACACGCGGATCCGGGACTTCATCGACCAGAACCTCGCCGACCCGTCACTGTCTCCGGCGGGCGTCGCGGCCGCGCACGGCATTTCGGTACGGCATCTGCATCAGCTGTTCGCCGAGGAGGGCGCGACACCGGCCGCCTGGATCCGCCACCGCCGTCTGGAGCGCTGCCGCCGCGATCTCACCGACCCGCGTCTGCGCGCCCGCCCCATCCAGACGGTGGCGGCCCGTTGGGGCTTCATCGACCCGGCGGCGTTCAGCCGGGTCTTCCGGCGGACGTACGGAATGCCGCCCCGGGACTACCGCCACCACACCTGACCGCGACCACCTCCGGCAGCCCCGCATATCGCACTGAAGCGTGCAGGAATCGCCTAGATCCGTGCACGCCCTGCCAAGGATCTGAACGCTTTGCCTTGACATCCTGTTGCCCGGGGGAAAACCCGCCGCATCGCGGGGGAAAGCGGGGGACCGGCGTGCGGCCCCCACTGCCGGGCGTCGGCACCGGCGGTGGGGCCGCACCTCGGACGGGCCTCTCCGCTCACCGGATGACGTGCTCCGGTTACCGGATGACGTGCTCCACGAACCGCTCCGCGGTCTCCGCGAGCACCTCGCGCCCGTCCCGGGCCCACAGCCCGTCGTTGAACAGCTCGACCTCGATGGCCCCGGTGTAGCCGGCCGCCTCGACGTACGCCTTCCACTCCCGCATGTCGATCGCCCCGTCGCCGATCTGCCCGCGGCCGTTCAGCACGCCCTCCGGCAGCGGTGTGGTCCAGTCGGCGAGCTGGAACGTGTGGATACGGCCGCCGGCGCCGGCGCGGGCGATCTGCGCGGGCGCGTTGTCGTCCCACCAGATGTGGTACGTGTCCACGGTCACGCCCACCTGCTGCGCGGGGAAGCGTTCCGCGAGGTCCAGGGCCTGGGTGAGCGTCGAGACCACGCAGCGGTCGGACGCGTACATCGGGTGCAGCGGCTCGATCGCCAGCCGCACCCCGTGGGACTCGGCGTACGGCCCCAACTCGCCCAGCGCGTCGGCGATCCGCTCCCGCGCGCCGTGCAGGTCCTTCGAGCCGGCGGGCAGACCGCCGGAGACCAGGACGAGGGTGTCGGTGCCGAGGGCGGCGGCCTCGTCGACGGCCCGCCGGTTGTCGTCGAGGGCCTTCGCCCGCTCCCCCGCGTCGATCGCCGTGAGGAAGCCGCCGCGGCAGAGGGTGGTCACCGTCAGGCCCGCGTCGCGGACCAGCTTCGCGGTGGCATCGAGGCCGTACGACTGGACCGGCTCGCGCCAGAGGCCGACGTTGCCGATGCCCAACTGCCCGCAGGCATCGACGAGTTCGGGCATGCCGAGCTGCTTCACCGTCATCTGGTTGATGGAGAAGCGGGACAGGTCCTGATCGCTCACTGGGTCACTCCGTACAGGGACAGCAGGTTCTTCATCCGCTCCTCCGCCGGCCCGGGGTCCGGGAACAGGCCGAGGCCGTCGGCCAGTTCGTAGGCGCGGGCGAAGTGCGGGAGGGAACGGGCCGACTGGAGGCCGCCGACCATCGTGAAGTGCGACTGGTGACCGGCGAGCCAGGCCAGGAAGACCACGCCCGTCTTGTAGAAGCGGGTCGGGGTCTGGAAGAGGTGCCGGGACAGCTCGACCGTGGGGTCCAGCAGCCCGCGGAATCCGGCCACGTCGCCCGTGTCCAGCACCCGTACCGCCTGAGCCGCCAGCGGCCCCAGCGGGTCGAAGATGCCGAGCAGAGCGTGGCTGAAGCCCTGCTCGTCGCCCGCGATCAGCTCGGGGTAGTTGAAGTCGTCGCCGGTGTAGCAGCGGACGCCCTCCGGGAGGCGGCGGCGGATGTCGATCTCGCGCTCGGCGTCGAGCAGCGAGACCTTGATGCCGTCGACCTTGTCCGGGTGCGCGGCGATGACATCGAGGAAGGTGCGCGTGGCGGCATCGAGGTCGGTGCTGCCCCAGTAGCCTTCCAGCGCGGGGTCGAACATCGGGCCCAGCCAGTGCAGGATCACGGGCTCGGTGGCCTGGCGCAGCAGATGGCCGTAGACGTCGAGGTAGTCCTCGGGGCTCTTGGCCACGGCGGCCAGCGCCCGGGACGCCATGAGGATGGCCTGGGAGCCCGACTCCTCGACCAGCGCGAGCTGCTCCTCGTAGGCGGTCCGGATCTCGTCGAGGCTGTACGGGTAGCCGATCTCGGTGACGGACAGCTGGTCGGTGCCCACGCCGCAGGCGATGAGGCCGCCGACGGCCTTGGCCTCGGCCGACGAACGGCGGATGAGATCGGCGGCGCCCGCCCAGTCCAGCCCCATCCCCCGCTGGGCGGTGTCCATCGCCTCGGCGACACCGAGCCCGTGCGACCACAGATGGCGGCGGAAGGCGAGGGTGGCGTCCCAGTCGACGGCGGCGGCCGAGTCGGGGCTGACGTCGGCGTACGGATCGGCGACGACGTGGGCCGCGGAGAAGACCGTACGGGAGGTGAAGGGGGTGCCGGGGGTGACGGCGAGGGGTTCGGGGCGGGGGGCGTACGTCCGCAGACCCCCCTGTCCGTCCGGGAGTCGAATGGTCACGGCGCGATCTCCGGTACGTCGAGACGGACGCCCTCGGCCGAGGACTTCAGGCCCAGCTCGGCGAGCTGGACGCCGCGGGCGCCGGCGAGGAGGTCCCAGTGGTAGGGGGCGTCGGCGTAGACGTGCTTGAGGAACAGCTCCCACTGGGCCTTGAAGCCGTTGTCGAACTCGGCGTTGTCCGGGATCTCCTGCCACTGGTCGCGGAAGGAGTAGGTGGCCGGGATGTCGGGGTTCCAGACCGGCTTGGGAGTCGAGCTGCGGTGCTGGACACGGCAGTTGCGCAGGCCCGCGACCGCGGAGCCCTCGGTGCCGTCGACCTGGAACTCGACGAGTTCGTCGCGGTTGACGCGGACGGCCCAGGAGGAGTTGATCTGGGCGATGGCGCCGCCGTCGAGTTCGAAGATGCCGTACGCGGCGTCGTCGGCCGTCGCGTCGTAGGGCTTGCCGTTCTCGTCCCAGCGCTGCGGGATGTGGGTGATGGCGGTGGCCTGTACGGACTTCACGCGGCCGAACAGCTCGTGGAGGACGTACTCCCAGTGCGGGAACATGTCGACGACGATGCCGCCGCCGTCCTCTGAGCGGTAGTTCCAGGAGGGGCGCTGGGCGGCCTGCCAGTCGCCCTCGAAGACCCAGTAGCCGAACTCGCCGCGGATCGACATGATGCGGCCGAAGAAGCCGCCGTCGATGAGGCGCTTGAGCTTGAGCAGGCCGGGGAGGAAGAGCTTGTCCTGGACGACGCCGTGCTTGATGCCGGCCGCGTCGGCGAGACGGGCCAGCTCCAGGGCGCCCTCGAAGTCGGTGGCCGTCGGCTTCTCGGTGTAGATGTGCTTGCCGGCGGCGATGGCCTTCTTGAGCGCCTCCTCGCGGGCGGAGGTCACCTGGGCGTCGAAGTAGATGTCGACGGTGTCGTCCGCGAGGACCGCGTCGACGTCCGTCGAGAAGTGCTCCAGGCCGTGCTGCTCGGCGAGCGCCCTGAGCGCGTGCTCGCGGCGGCCGACCAGGATCGGCTCCGGCCACAGCACGGTGCCGTCGCCGAGATCGAGGCCGCCCTGCTCGCGGAGGGCGAGGATCGAGCGGACCAGGTGCTGGCGGTAGCCCATGCGCCCCGTCACACCATTCATGGCGATACGCACCGTCTTGCGTGTCACGTCGTTCCCTTCGTAGGCGTCGTACGCGGTTCAGCGCGCCGCGTACGCCCCACCGACCTCGTCGGCTTCACAGGTGAGCGATACAGCAAGCGCTTTCTATCTCTCATCAGAAGCTAGCCTCTGACCAGGGGTCTGGACAAGACCGTGACGAGGTCGAGTTGTTCGAGGGGGCGAACAAATGGGTTCCATGCCCTTAAGGTCTGCTCGGTATGCCGGAACCGTGACCTGCGGCGGCATGTCTACGACGACGTACGTCGGAACATGACGAGTACGACGAGGTAGGACGAGATGCTTGACCGGAGGACGACGAGATGACGGTGACCCTGGCGGACGTGGCGGCCCGCGCACAGGTCTCCCCCGCGACGGTGTCGCGCGTGCTGAACGGGAACTACCCCGTGGCCGCCACCACCCGCGAGCGGGTGCTGCGGGCGGTCGACGAGCTGGACTACGTGCTGAACGGCCCGGCGAGCGCGCTGGCCGCTGCGACGTCGGACCTGGTGGGGATTCTCGTCAACGACATCGCCGACCCGTTCTTCGGGATCATGGCGGGGGCCATCCAGTCGGAGATCGGAGGGCCGGGGGGACGTGCCGGGGGTGAGCGCCTGGCCGTGGTCTGCAACACGGGGGGCTCGCCGGAGCGTGAGCTGACGTATCTGACCCTGCTCCAGCGGCAGCGGGCCGCGGCCGTGGTGCTGACCGGCGGGGCCGTGGAGAACCAGCCCCACGCGGCGGCGGTGGCCGCGAAGTTGCGGAAGCTGGAGGATGCCGGGACACGGGTGGTGCTGTGCGGACGACCGCCGGCGCCGGACACCCAGGCGATCGCGCTGACCTTCGACAACCGCGGCGGCGGACGGGAGCTGACCGAGCACCTGATCGGCCTCGGTCACCGACGGCTGGGCTATATCGCGGGTCCTGAGGAGCGGACGACGACCCGCCACCGTCTGGAGGGCCACCGGGCGGCGCTGGCCGCGCACGGCATCGAGGAAGACCCGCGCTGGACGGTGCACGGCCGCTACGACCGGCGGTCCGGCTACGAGGCGACGCTCGAACTCCTGCGCCGGGACCCGTCGTTGACGGCCGTGGTCGCCGCGAACGACTCCGTCGCCCTGGGCGCGTGCGCCGCGCTCCGCGACTCCGGGCTGCGAATCCCGGACGACGTCTCCGTCGCCGGCTTCGACGACCTCCCGTTCAGCATCGACGCGGTACCCGCGATGACGACGGTCCGCCTGCCGCTCGCGGAGGCGGGGGCGCGGGCGGGACGCATCGCCATGGGACGCGAGGAGCCACCGCACGGGGGGATCGCGACGGTTCGGGGGGAGTTGATGGTGCGGGGGTCTTCGGGGGTGCCGCGGGCCTGAGGGGCCGGTTACTCGGGGGTGGGCTGGACGGTGCCGGGGCGGCCCGGCACCGTCGTCGAACCGGTGACCCGGCCGGGCAGGGCCGTCAGGGTCGTGCGGGGGTGCCGTGGCGGGGGCGTCAGAGGAGTGCCTCCGGGCGGATGGGGAGGTTCGTCAGGCGTTTGCCTGTTGCGTTGAAGACTGCGTTGCCGATGGCGGGGGCCACGCCGACGATGGTGATCTCGCCCAGACCCTTCACGCCGATCGGATCGGCCTGGGGATCCTCGGTGTTGATGAATGCGGCGTCCAGGTCGGGGACGTCCGCGTTCACCGGCACCAGGTAGTCGGCGAGGCTCGCGTTGACGATGCGGCCGTCGCGGTGGTCGGTGACGGTCCCTTCGAGCAGGGCCATTCCGATGCCGCCGACCATGCCTCCGATGGCCTGGCTGTGGGCGAGCTTGGGGCTGATCACCCGCCCCACGTCGTAGGCCGCGAAGATCCGCCGGATCCGGACGAGGCCCAGCAGGGGATCGACGGACACCTCGGCGAAGACGGCCCCGTAGCCGTACGTCGAGATCCGCGTGTCGGCGTCGCCCGGGCCCCAGTTGCCGTTGACTTCGAGGCTCGGCAGATCGGCCCGCCGCAGAATGTCCCGGTAGCTGTCCCGGGCACGTCCGTCGGAGGTCTCCAGGTGGCCGGCGCGGGCCCGTACGTCCTGCGGGTCCGCGCCGTGCAGGGGGGAGTCCGGGTCCGCCACGGCCCTACGGACGAACTCGGCCTTCAGCGCGTTGCAGGTGGTGTGGACGGCGGAGCCCACGCTGGCCATGGTGCACGCGGCCGCGTGCAGGGGGGCAGTTGGGTACGTGGAGTCGCCCAGTCGGAAGGTGACCGACTCGGCGGGCAGTCCCAGGGCGTCCGCGGCGACCTGCATGACCGATGTGGTCGTGCCGGGCCCCATGTCGCCGGTCGCCGCGAACACCGTGGCGGTGCCGTCGGCGGAGATCCGCGCCAACGCGCTGGAGTCGCGTCGGTTGTTGTGGTACGAGGCGGTGGCCATGCCCATGCCGATGAGCAGGTCCCCGTCCGTGCTCGCGCCCGGCTTCGCCTTCCGCCGGGACCAGCCGAAGCGACGCGCGCCGGTCTCGTAGCACTCGCGCAACTTCCGGGTGGAGAAGGGGATCTGCGCGACCTCGTCCCGGGTCGGTTCGTTGCGCAGCCGCAGTTCGACGGGGTCGACGCCCAGTTCGTGGGCCAGTTGGTCCATCGCGGTCTCGAGGGCGAAGTTGCCGCTCACCACCCCCGGTCCGCGCATGGAGCAGGGGGAATGGACGTCGATGGGGGTGACCCGGTAGGCGGTGCTGGTGTTGGGGACGCCGTAGAGGAACTGCGGCAGGTCGGTGAGCCCGTCCGTGTAGGTCTGGTAGCGCGCGTTCTCGATGCGGACCTCGTAGACGAGAGCGCCGACGCGTCCGGCCGTACTGCTGCCGAGGGCCATCCGGTGCCGGCTGGCCGGCCGGAACCCGGTGCCGTAGTAGAACTGACGCCTGGTCAGAACCACCTTGACGGGCCTGCCGACCTCGCGCGCGGCGAACGCAGCCAGGATGACGTGGTCGTAGGTCTGGATTCCGCTGCCGAACCCTCCGCCCACGAACTCGGCGTGCACGCGTACGTCACCGACCGCGATGCCGAGCGCCCCGGCCACGTTGCGCGCGGCGCCCTGCACCCACTGGGTCTTGTCCCAGAGCGTCAGCCGTCCCCCCTGCCACCGGGCGATGGTCGACGGCAGTTCGATGGGGTTGTGGTTCTCCCGGGCGATCGAGAGATTCAGGTCGACCTTCACCTGCGCGGAACCCATGGCGCCCACCGGGTCGCCACGGCTGTAGTCGGGCTCGTCCTCGGGTGTCTGCGAGGGGAGGTCCGGATCGTCGAAGTCGGTGATCGCGTCCTGCCGTTCGTACGTCGCCTCGACCAGCGAGGCGCCGTGGGTCGCCGCCTCCAGGGTCTCCGCGACGACGACCGCGATGGGCTGGCCGTAGAAGGCGAGCCGGTCGACCGGGTGGGCCAGCCGCAGGCCGCCGAAGTCGGTCAGGACGTGCAGGACGCCCGGATGCCCGAGCGCCGCGTCCACCGCGACCTCGCTCACCGTGCCGCGGGCCACCGTGCCGTTGACGATCACGCCGTACAGCAGGCCTTCGATACGGTGCTCGGCCGCATACGTGGCCGCTCCGGTCACCTTGCGGCGGGCGTCGACGCGGGAGAGCGGCTGCCCGACGACGGGGGTTGCCATCACTGTCCTCCGATCGTCATCAGCTGGCGGCGCACGGTGCGTTCGACGAGCTGCACCTTGAAGGCGTTCTCCGACAGGGGCGTCGCGCCGTCGGCCGCGAGGGCGGCGGCATTCGTCCACGTCCTGCGTCCCGGCCGCTTGCCGATGAGCGCGTGCTCCACCTTGGGCAGCCGCCACGGCACGGTCGCCACGCCACCGACGGCGACCCGGGCGTCCCGCACCACGCCGCCGCTGATGTCCAGCGCCACCGCCGCGGACGCGAGGGCGAACTCGTAGGACTGTCGGTCACGGACCTTCAGATAGCCCGAGCGCCGGGTGTGCGCTCCCGCGGGAATGGTCAGGGAGGTGATGAGTTCGCCCTTCCGGAGCGCGTGCTCGTCCTGGGGTGTGTCTCCGGGGCGGAGGAAGAAGTCCCGGACCGGGATGGAGCGTGAGCCGTCCACGTCCCGCACCTGGACCGCGGCGTCCAGCGCCACGAGGACAACTGCCAGGTCCGAAGGGTGAGTTGCCACGCAGTGGTCGCTGGTCCCCAGGATGGCCTGCATACGGTTGTCGCCATGCAGGGCGTCGCATCCCGAGCCCGGTTCGCGCCGGTTGCACGCGGAGTGGACGTCCCGGAAGTAGGGGCAGCGGGGGCGCTGCATGAGGTTGCCGCCGATGGAGGCCATGTTCCTCAGCTGTGCGGAGGCGCTCAGTTCGAGCGCCTGCGACACGGCGGGGTAGCCGGCGCGCACCTGCGGATGCGCGGCGAGCTCGCTCATCCGCACCAGGGATCCGACGCGGAGCCCTGTCCGGGTGACCGCGATGTCGTCGTACGGGAGGCCGTTGATGTCGACGACATGCGCCGGCCGTTCGACGGTCTCCCGCATGAGGTCGACGAGTGTGGTCCCGCCGGCGATGTAACGACCGCCGCGGGCGCCGGCGCTCAGTGCGGAGTTGGCGCTGGAGGCCTTTGTGAAGGCAAAGGGGTGCAACGCTCACACCTCCTTCGCTGTCTGCTCGATCGCGGAAACGATGTTGGTGTAGGCCCCGCAGCGGCAGAGGTTGCCGCTCATCCACTCGCGGATCTCCTCCCGCGAGCCCGTGTGCCCCTCGGCGATGCACGCGACCCCCGACGTGATCTGGCCGGGGGTGCAGTAGCCGCACTGAAGACCGTCGTGGTCGATGAACGCCCTTTGCAGCGGATGCAGTTCGTCGCCTCGGGCCAGGCCCTCGACGGTGGTGATGTCCGCGCCCTCGTGCATCACGGCGAGGGTGAGACAGGCGTTCACCCGGCGATCGTCGACGAGCACGGTACAGGCACCGCAGGCGCCCTGGTCACAGCCCTTCTTCGGGCCGGTGAGAGCCAGGTGTTCGCGCAGCAGGTCGAGCAGCGAGGTGCGGTTGTCGATCTCCGCGGTCCGGCGTTCGCCGTTGACCGTGAGACGAACGGTCGAAGGCCGATCGGCGGGAACGGTCTCCGGCGCTTCGACATCGGCGGCGGCGCGGTCCGGGCCCAGCAGGGGCGCGCCGGCCACCGCTGCCGATGCCGCGACGAAGGTTCGTCGTTTCAGCGTGGTTGCTTCGTCGAGCGTTTCCGACATGCGCCATGCCTTCCGGTCTCGGGCGGGAGAGTTGCCCCAGGGATGTGATGACACCAGGTGTCATCATACTCTAGTGACGACACCCGGTGTCATCAATGCGAACGTGACTGAGGAAACACCGGTGCAGAGCGGAGTGAAGCGCGCCGGCAGGTGCAGTTCAGGGAGCGAGCGGGGCCGCCACCTCGGCCCTGAGCTCCTCCACGCATTCATGCAGCAGCGCACGCAGGTCGCGCACTTCCGAATCCTCGATCCAGGCGTCGCGCGCGGCTCTCCACGCGGCGGCACCCGCCGCGGCGGCCAGGAAGGCGGACCGCGGCGCGACACCGCGCTCGCACAACGCCTCGGCCACGATCCCACTGGTCTTGGCGAACTTCGTCAGCTCTCGCTCCCGAAGCTCCGGGTTGGCCGCGATGATGTCCCGGCGACGCCGGGTGGCCGCATGCCCCATGTTGAGCATGTCCGCCGCGGCGCCGTACCCCTCCACGACGACGGCGATCGGCGAGAGGTCGGCCGGCGCGGCGGCCATGGCATCGACGATCACCTGGTGAATCCGGTCCGAGAGCGGGAACACCACCTCGCGCTTGTCGGGGAAGTGACGGAAGAACGTCCGCTTCGTCAGACCGGCCCGCTCCGCGATCTCGGCGACCGTGGTCTGCTCGAATCCGCGCTCGGCATACAGCTCCTGCGCGGCGCGCGACAGGCGTCCCGCTGCGTCCGGCGTCCATCGACTCATGCCGCCCATCCTAGTGATGACACCCGATGTCATCAGATATGGCCACCCGGCGCGGGGCGAGCGTTCGCCGGGTCGGCGGCGACAAGGGGGTGGCCCCGGCGATGCCGGTGCCCTAGTCTCGACCTACGGAACCTCTGACTGAGTCAGACATCCCGAGTCGACCAACCGGGGGCGATACCCATGACCGTCCAGGACATCCGCGCCTTCAACCGTTTCTACACGAACGTCATCGGCGCCCTCGACTACAGCCGCCACCTCTACGCCCCGTACACCCTCACCGAGTCCCGCGTGCTGTACGAACTCGCGCGCTCCCCGCACACGGACGCGGCCGATCTACGGGCCGAACTCTCCCTGGACTCGGGCTACTTGAGCCGGATCCTGAACAAGTTCGAGCAGGACGGCCTCATCGAGCGCGCCCTCTCCCGCCGCGACCCACGCCGCCGTACCGTCGCCCTCACCGCACGCGGCCGCGAGACCGCCGCGCTGCTCGCCGAGCGTGCGGACGAATCCGTCGGCGCGCTGCTCTCCACCGTCCCGCCCGCCGACCGCCCCCGCCTCACCGAGGCGATGCACACGGTCCGTACGGTCCTCTCCGCCGCCCGCCCTCCCTCACTCTCGGCTTCGCTCGAGCGGGGGGACCCCCATCGCCCCGAGGACGTCGTCCTGCGCGAGCCCGGCCCCGGCGACCTCGGCTGGATCGTGCAGCGCAACGCCGCGCTGTACTCCGCCGAGTACGGCTTCAACACCGACTACGAGGGCCTGGTGGCGCGTATCGTCGCCGACTTCGCGGAGGATCACGACCCCCACCTGGAGCGGGTGTGGATCGCGGAGCTGGACGGCCGGCCGGTGGGCTGTGTGATGTGCGTACGGGACGACGCCCCCGGCACGGCACGACTGCGGCTGCTGCTGGTCGAGCCGGACGCCCGCGGCCTCGGTATCGGCGACCGCCTCGTCCGCGCCGTCGTCGACTTCGCCCGCGGCGTCGGCTATCGCGAGCTGGTCCTGTGGACCAACGACATCCTCGGCGCCGCCCGCCGCATCTACCAGCGCCACGGTTTCGTCCTCGTCGCCGAGAAGCCCCACCGCTCCTTCGGCAAGGATCTGACCGGTCAGGACTGGCGCATGGATCTGCACCAGACGCCCGAGTGACGAGTAGGGTCGATGACCATGAAGCTGGCGTTCTCCACCCTCGGCGTCCCTGGCCTCCCCATTCCGGACGTGCTGCGACTCGCGGTCACGCACGGCTATCACGGCGTCGAGCTGCGTGCGCATCCTGAGGAGCCGGTGCACCCCGGCATCGGACTGGCCGAACGGGCCGACGTGGTGGCCGAGTTCAAGGGGGCGGGGGTGGAGGTACTGGGCGTGGCGGGCTACGCGCGCGTGGCCGCACCCGGCGCCGACGAGCCGGTCGTCGAGGAGATCCACCGTCTCCTCGACCTCGCCCGCGACCTGGGCGCAGGCTTCGTGCGGGTCTTCCCCGGGGCCGCGACGGACCAGTCCGCCGAGGAGGCCGACGCGACGGCCGCCCGACGCCTCGGCACGGCCGCGGAGTACGCGGGCGACCTCGGCGTGCGCATCCTCCTGGAAACCCACGACTCCCACCGCACCGGCGCCGCCGCGATCCGTATCCTGGGCCCGGTCGGCCACCGCCAGGTCGGCTCCCTCTGGGACGTCATGCACACTTGGCTCGGCGGCGAACAGCCCTCCGAGACCTACGCGGCCCTCTCCCCCCACCTCGGCTACGTCCAGGTCAAGGACATCGCCTCGGCCACCGACACCACCCCGCTGCCCCTCGGCGCAGGCGTGCTCCCCCTCACCGAGTGCATCGAGGTCCTCTCCCGGCACGGCTGGGACGGCTGGCTGTGCTGGGAGTACGAGAAGCGGTGGTACGAGGGGGCGGCGCCGCTTCCGGAACTGCTGGGCCCGGGGCGTGAGCACCTGTCCCGTCTGCTCAACGATTCGGCGTGAACTCCACGGAGGCGTCCAGACACCAGTCCAGCACGGCGGGCCAGGAGCCGTAACCGGCGTCCAGGTCCAGGTGGGCGGCGCCCGGGAGGATGTCGGTCGGGATGCCGAGAGGGTCGCCGAACGCGGTGTCGGCACCCTCCGGGCAGTACGGGTCGTCATCGCCCGCGACAAGACGGGTGGGCCCGGGGAGCGTGAAGTCCAGGACGGGCGGGGCGAATTCGGCCACCTCCGGATGTCTTACGAGCACGGAGGCGGAGGGCGGGGCCACCAGCAGCACCCGATCCACGCTGCCGAGTCCGGGGAGGCCGCGGGCGGCGGCGTGCAGCCACAGGACGGCCGAGGCGCTGTGGGCCAGGACGACACGCTCGGAGTCGGCGGGCAACTCCCTGAGACGACCGGCCAGCTCGGTGAGCCAGACCTCCAGGTCCGGGTCGTCGGGGTCGGGCAGCTGGGGGTAGGTGACGTGGTGGCCGAGTGCGGTGAGACGGTCGGCGAGCCAGTGCTGCCAGTGGTCCTTGGGACGGTGGTTCTGCCAGCCGTGGAGGATGAGGTAGGAGCGCGCGGTCATGGCGTTGATGATTTCAGGCCCGCTTCCTTACGACACGATGGCTTCAAGGACTTCGTGCAGCGAAGTGACGCCGTCAGAAGCGAGGAAGTGGCCGGCTCCGGGAACGACCTCGGCGGAGATTCCGAGCAGCCCGGCGAGGCGGTCGGTGTGACCAGGCGGAACGTACGGGTCTGCGTCTGACCGCATGATCGTGAGTCGACCGATGTGGTTGGTGAGCCCCTCCACATCACAGCCGTCCCCGATGTGGGAGTTCAGTTCGGGGAGCGCGGGCAGCGGGTCGACGAACCCGGAGACCAGCACGAGTGTGCCGAGGTGCCAGGGGCCTGGAAGCGAGCGCAGACAGCGCAGCACGGTCAGACAGCCGAGGCTGTGCGCGACGACTGTCGAGTTCTCGTCGAGAGCCCCCAAGTCAGCGCGTACGGCTTCCGCCCACTGCGCGGGGTCGGGGTCCTGTGGGTCGGGAAGAGCCGGGATCGTGGTGGGGATGCCGTCCGCGTCGAGTTGCTCGGCGAGCCAGCCGAACCAGTGATCTTCAGGGGATGCGCCGTAACCATGGATGATCGAGGCGCGCCGCCGGGTTGTTCCGGTTGTCATGTCGCAGGACGGTACGGGTTCACGTCAGCGTGAAGGTCAAGCCGATGAGGAGGAATCGACGGTGCTGATCAGCGAGCTCGCCGAGCTGACGGGCGTGAGCGCGCGAGCGCTGCGCCACTACGAGGACCGAGGGCTGTTGGCCCCGACCCGCAACGGCAACGGGTACCGGGACTACGCCGAGTCCGATGTCACCCGTGTAGCCCAGATCAAGATGATGATCTCCGCTGGTCTGGGAACCTCCACCATCCAGCGGTACCTCGGTTGCGCTCGCACCGGCGATCACGGCACTTCCCTCGAGATGTGCCCCGGCCTGCGGGCCGAGCTGGACGCCTTGGCCGAACGGCTCGACACCAGACAAGCCGAACTCGGGCGGATGCAGCGACGATTGAGCGCACTGGCCGGCAACGACCAGTCGGTCAACCGCTGAGCACCCGCGCCCAGACCGCCTTCCCGAACTCCCGCTCCCTGACTTCCCAGGCGTCGGAGAGTGCCTCTACGAGGAGAAGGCCCCGTCCCGATGTGGCGTCGGGGTCATAGGGCTTGCGGACCGGGTGGTACGGCGACCCGTCGGCGACCTCGATCTCGATCGTCTTCGCGCCGTCGTAGGTGAGGGCCACGTCGACGGTACGGCCGGGGCGGCGGGCGTGCCGGATCGCGTTCGTGGCCAGTTCCGAGATGACGAGGGTGACGGTCTCGGTGGTGTCTTCGGGGACCGCCCAGGACGCGAGCACGATGCGGGCGCCGCGCCGGGCCTCGGCGATGTTCTCGCAGACGGGCATGAAGCTACGGCGCCAGGTGCGGGGGCGGGGGTTTGGTTCGTGACTTTCTGTGTTCACGGGACCACTCTCGGCGCAGGTGGGTACCGTCCACTAGTGACCGAGCGTCGACTTCCGCGCATGGCAACTGGCGTTGTGCGCGAGTTGATTGGCGTTGAGCGATGTTGAGGGGGGCGCTGCAATGGGGCAGCCGAAGAAGAACGCGTCATCGCCTGCCGCGCAGTACTTCGCGGAGGTCCTGCGGATGCTCCGTACGGCGGGAGGGTTGTCGCAGAACGAGCTGGGTGACCTGATGGCGTACTCGGGAGCAGCGGTGAGCGCGGTCGAGACCTGCGCCAAGCCTGCGACGGACGAGTTCATCGAGGCGGCGGAGAAGGCGCTGAACGCCGGGGGGCTTGTTGCGGCTGCGGCGAAGTATCTGCGGCTGGAGCGGTATCCGGCGCACTTCCAGGGGTTTGTGCAGCTGGAGCAGGAGGCAGTCAGCGTCTCCTCGTACTGCGCGCAACTCATCGACGGGCTGCTACAGACCGAGGCCTACACGCGTGCCGTGCTGGAGTGCGCGTTCCCTCCGCTGGAGGAAGACGAGATCGATCAGCTCACCACGGCTCGCATGGAACGCAAGGCCCTGCTGGAACGTAAACCGACGTGCGTGGTGAGCGTCATCCTCGAAGAGAATGCACTCAGGCGGCAGATCGGCGGCTCTGAGGTCATGCGCGCGCAGTACGAGTACCTCCTCACCATTGCCAAGCGGCCCAACGTCGTGCTTCAGGTCATGCCGATCAGCCAGGGCGAGCACGCTGGTCTGCAAGGACAGATGAAGATCATCGAGACCCCGGAGGAGACCACCCTCGTCTACATGGAGAGCAACGGCCAGAGCACCCTCGTATCCAGGCCAGAAGATGTCGGCATCCTCGCCCGGCGTTATGCGATGATCAGTCGGCAGGCCCTCCGACCGGAGGAATCCGTCGCCCTGATCGAGCAGTTGGCAGGTGAGCTATGACTGAACTGACGTGGTTCAAGAGCAGCTACAGCGACAGCTCCGGCGGTGATTGCGTCGAGGTCGCCACCACCTCCGCCATCCACATCCGCGACTCCAAGACCCCCGACAGCCCGCACCTCACCATCTCCCCCACCGCCTGGGCCGACTTCCTCACCCACGCCGTGAAGTGACCGTCGGGCAGGCGGCCAGGGGAACGGCAGTGACCTCGCTGCCGGTGTCGTCGGGGCCGAGCGGTCGGACGAACCGGTAACACTGCTGGGCCGTGGCGTACATGGGTCGCTCGACATGGATGAGGACGGTGACGGTGGCCCTGTTCCCGTCACGGACGGCACGCCTGACATCGAAGTAGCCGAGGGTGCCAGTGGAGTCGAGGGCCCGCAGCACACCGGTGGGCGTCATGTTCGAGGGGCTCATGTTCTCGATGTCCTGCCGTGCGGAGGCGGCCAAGGAACCGATCTGCCTACTCGACTGGCACACCTCGTCGTCACGCTCGTTCATCCTGGACGTCCAGGCCGAACCGGACCCGTGGGTGAACGTGAACCGGAAGCATCGTGCGACCTGCTCGGAGCCGCCGCCCAGAAACACGGCCTCCTCCACGTACATGGAGGCCTTGACGACGGTGGCCGTGAACTCGTGACGCGCCGAGTCGTAGGTGATGAGCGGCGCTTCACTGTGCCGCCAGATCACACCGGTGAGCGTGTCTGCGTCGGCGTCGGGGCCGCTCGCGGTGAGCGCACGGCTGGTGTCGTCCGCTGCCTCGTGGGCGCGCTCGGCGATCCCGGACAGGGCGCCCTGCCGACGCTCGCCGTTCGTGTGGCCGGTGTGCCAGGCGTCGTACCAGAAGTAGGCAAGCAGGGCGGCGGGAATCATCAGCAGCACCAGACACCCATTGGCGATACGCCGGGTCACAGCCCCCACCACCACGATCTGCTCGCCCATTCGCGCCTCCGTTCAGGAAGCCAACCCGGCCAATCTTCCCTCCAGTTGCCGTCTGCACTCCGGCCAGTCCTGAGCCGTAATCGAATACATGGCGGAGTCCCGCAACCGCCCCTCCTCCCCCGGGGCCCAGGACCGGGACCAGTTGCGCAGGACGCCCTCGAAGCGGGCACCGGTGGCGGCGATGGCCGCGCGGGAGCGGGCGTTGCGGGCGTCCGTCTTCAGGTCCACCCGGGACACATCCCACTCCTCGAAGGCGTGCCGGAACAGCAGCAGCTTGGCCTCTGCGTTCACCCCTGTCCCCTGAACGGACGCCGCCAACCACGTGAAGCCGACCTCGACGGCGTCCAGCCGGTCCGGCGAGAGCCATGAGCGCGGCTCCCAGTACGACGTCGTACCGACCGCTCGTCCCGAGGCGACCGACACCTGGGCGTACGGGGCCAGCTTCCCGGCCGCCGCGCGGGCGAGCTGAGCGTCGACGTACGCGCCGACCTCCTCCGCCCGCGGCACCCACGTGAACTCGTACGTGCCCCGGTCCTCCTCCGCCGCCACCGCCAGGTCGGCGGCGTGCCGGTGCTCCAGCGGCTCCAGGCGCACCGACTCGCCCTCCAGAACCGGCCCCTCCAGCTTGAAGCTCACCCTCGCCACCCCTCACAACCGTGCGCGCAGCGCCCCGAACGCCTCATGGAAACCCGGGAAAGTCTTCCGTACGCACCCGGGGTCGTCGAACGAAATACCCGGCACCCGCAACCCCGTCACCGCGAAGGACATGACGATGCGGTGGTCGCCGTACGACTTGATCTCGGCGCCCGACACATCCGGCACCGGCTGAATCTCGATCCAGTCCGGGCCCGTGTCCACGTCCACCCCCAGCCGCCGCAGGTTCTCCGCGCACGCCTCCAGGCGGTCGCACTCCTTCACCCGTGTGTTGGCGACGTCCTCGATCCGCACCGGGCCGGAGGCGAACGGGGCGATCGCGGCGAGGGTCGGCATGGTGTCGGAGATGTCCCGCATGTTGACCGTCAGGCCGCGGAGCTCGCCCGTTCCTCCGACCGTCGTGCCGGACGGGCCCACCTCCACCTGAGCGCCCATCCGACGGAGAACGTCGACGAAGCCCAGGTCGCCCTGAAGTGCCCCCGCCCCCAGCCCCGGGACCGTCACCTCGCCGCCCGTCACCGCCGCCGCCGCGAAGAAGTAGCTCGCGGTGGAGGCGTCCGGTTCGATCGTGTACGTCGTGGCCCGGTAGCCGCCCGGCGGGACCACGAAGACGTCGCCCTCCCGGGCGACCTCCACGCCGAACGCCCGCATCATCGCGATCGTGATCTCCACGTACGGCGCGGAGACCAGGTCCGTGACCCGGATGCGCAGGCCCTTTCGGGTCAACGGGCCCAGCAGCAGAAGCGCGGTCAGGTACTGCGACGACTGGCCCGCGTCCAGCGTCACCTCGCCACCCTCGACGCCCGCCGCCCGGACGGTCAGCGGGTGGTGGCCCTCCGCCTCCTCGTGCCGCAGGTCGACGCCCAGGTCGCGCAGGGCCCGGGTCAGGGGCAGCAGCGGGCGGCGGCGCATCTGCGGCGACGCGTCGAAGCGGTACGTGCCGTGGCCCGTGGCGGCCAGGGCGGGGAGGAAGCGGGCCGTGGTCGCGCCGTCCCGGCAGTAGACGTCCGCGTCCGGGAGCGCGGGGCCCTGCGGGCGGCCGTCGATCTGCCAGGTGTCCCGGGTCCGGCCCACGCGGTAGCCGAGACGGGTCAGGCCTTCCGCGAAGCCTTCGGTGTCGTCGGAGCGGAGCGGACGGACGAGGGTCGTGACCCCGTCGGCCGCCGCCGCCAGAAAGAGGGCGCGGGCGGTGACGGACTTGGAGCCGGGGATGTCGACAGCTGGCATGGCCTCATGATCGCCCGACCTTCACCTTCGGTGCCGTCGCGTCCATGGGATGGACCCCTGAAGATCGCCTGAACGTCACCGACGCCGGCGCCACCCCGCCCGGCGCCCGCCGGAACCGTACGCACGCCGCGACAGCATTGGCCCAAGGTGGTGGCCCATACGCCCCGTTGAACCCTGGGTCACCAACTTCCGGGAATCGGGCCGAACCGGGGAACCCGGCCACACCCTGGCCCGTCCAACCCGCACGCTGCCGGAGAGTCACCGTGGTCCGGTGTCGGCCTCGCTGCTGGCTGCGAACGCTGACGTACCCTCTCCGCCGAGCCGCGGCCGGCAGCACGCCGCCATCGGCGCGCCCCCCTCCAACAGCGCCGATGGCGGCCCTTCGCTCCGCGGGTTGGGCGGTTTGTTTGTCCGCGGGCCCGGTGGGGGCTGGTCGCGCAGTTCCCCGCGCCCCTAAAAGGGCGCGTTTCCGCAAGCCGACTTCATCAGAACCGCTTCGTGTGCGTTCCCCTTGACTGGCAGAAACTTCCCGGATATTGGTGGCTTCTCGGAAGTTTCCTTCAGCGGATCACCTCCGGAAGGAGCGCACGTGCCCTCCAGACGCACCGTCCTCGCCGCCACCGCAGGCGCCGCCGCCACTCTCACCCTTGGCGGGACCGCATACGCGGACGACAAGAAGCTCCGCTCCCTCATCTCCCGTATGACCCTGGAAGAAAAGGTCGGGCAGCTCTTCGTCTCGCGGGTCTACGGCCATTCCGCCACCGCCCCCGACCAGGCCGACATCGACGCCAACCTGAAGGAACTCGGCGTCCGCACCGCCGCCGAGCTGATCGCCAAGTACCGGCTCGGCGGCGTCATCTACTTCGCCTGGGCGCACAACACCCGTGACCCGCACCAGATCGCCGGACTCTCCAACGGCATCCAGCGGGCCTCCCTCGGCCTCCCCCGCGGTCTGCCGATGCTCATCTCCACCGACCAGGAGCACGGCATAGTCGCCCGTGTCGGCAGGCCCGCGACCCTCTTCCCGGGCGCGATGGCCATCGGCGCCGGAGGATCCGGCACGGACGCCCGCACCCTCGGCCGTATCGCGGGCCGGGAACTGCGTGCGATGGGCATCCGGCAGGACTACACCCCGGTGGCCGACGTGAACGTGAACCCGGCCAACCCGGTGATCGGCGTACGTTCCTTCGGCTCCGATCCGGACGCGGTGGCGGCGCTGGTCGCGGCGGAGACCCGGGGCTACGAGGCGTCCGGCGTCGCGGCGACCGCCAAGCACTTCCCGGGCCACGGCGACACCGAGGTCGACAGCCACTACGGCTTCCCCACCATCACGCACACCCGCACCCAGTGGGAGACGCTGGACGCACCGCCGTTCCGCGCCGCGATCGCCGCCGGCATCGACTCGATCATGACCGCGCACATCCTGGTGCCGGCCCTCGACGACTCCGGCGACCCGGCCACCCTCTCCCGCCCCATCCTCACCGGCATCCTGCGCGAGAACCTCGGCTACGACGGGGTCGTGGTCACCGACGCCCTCGACATGGCGGGGGTCCGCCAGAAGTACGGCGACGACCGCGTGCCGGTGCTCGCGCTCAAGGCGGGCGTGGACCAGCTCCTCAACGCGCCCGAGCTGGACATCGCGTGGAACGCGGTCCTGACGGCCGTACAGGACGGTGAGCTGACCGAGGAGCGGCTCGACGAATCCATCCTGCGGGTGCTGCGGCTGAAGGCGAAGCTGGGGCTGTTCGACGAGCCCTACGTCAGCGACGGCGGCGTCGACCGCACCGTCGGCGTCAAGGCGCACCTGGCCGCCGCCGACCGTGTCGCCGAGCGGACGACCACGCTCCTGGTCAACGAGGGCGGCCTGCTGCCGCTGTCCCACCGCACCCACCCCCGGCTGCTCGTCGTCGGCGCCGATCCCGCCTCCCCGTCGGGCAGCACGGGTCCCCCCACCCATGTCCTGGCCGCCGCCCTCGCCGAGCTCGGCTTCACGACCACCGCCCTGTCCACCGGTACGGCACCCTCCGCGACGACCGTCGCAGGCGCCGTCGCCGCGGCCGGGAACGCGGATGCGGTGGTGGTCGGGACGTACAACGTCTCCGCGACGAGCACACAGAGGACACTCGTCCAGCAACTGCTGGCGACCGGGAAGCCGGTGGTCGCGCTCGCCATCCGCAATCCGTACGACGTGGCCCAACTCCCGTCCGTACCGGCCTACTTGGCGTCGTATTCCTGGACGGACGTCGAACTGCGCGCCGCGGCGCGTGTGATCGCCGGGCGGGTGCGGCCGCGCGGGAAGCTGCCGGTACCGGTGCAGCGGGCCGACGATCCGGCGAGCGTGCTGTATCCGGTCGGTCACGGGTTGTCGTATCGGACGTAGTACGCATACGTCATGTGCCCGGCGTACGCCCGCCAACTGGCGCAAAGCACCACGCATGTCTGGCGTGCGCCCGCCGCGGCGGGTCACGCTGGGCGGGGGTGTCGGGGGGATGACGATGCGTGCGAGAAGTTCCATGGGGGTGGTGTGCGCACTGGTGGCGCTGCTCGCCGCCCTGCTGACGGCCTGTCAGGGTGATCCGCCCGCGACGGACGAGGAGACACCGGTCGGCAGCGGGCGGTCGACCTCCACCCAGCCGTCCGGCTATGGCGCGGTGTTCCTCGCCGTCGACGAGTGCAGCTCCTTCGGTACGACGAGCTTCACCGAGGTGCCGTGCACCGGTGAGCGGGCGGCGGCGCGGGTCGTGGCCCGGTACGACAGCAAGGTGGGGCACGGGCCGCCGTGCCCCGGGACCACGGACTTCGTCCTCCACATCAGCGAACAGGCAGGGTCCTTCGACGAGGACGGCGACGGAGCCGTCCCGCAGGGCTACGCCTGTATGCGCAAACTCTCCCCGCCGCACCCGGGCGACCCCGGCGGCGGGGGCGGTCCCCGCACCATCGTCGGCGACTGCGTCTACAGCTCCGGCGACGGCGAAGTACGCGAGACGTCCTGCGCGGGAGAGGGGAAGAAGGAGCCCGAGTACGAAGTGACGAAGGCCGTCGACAGGCGCACGGAATGCCCGGCGTCGACCGCGCTGTACGTCCAGCTCGGCGGGTCGGATCCGGTGGGGTGCGCCCGGCCGGTGTGAGAGGCCGGTGTGAGCGGCCGGTGTGAGCGGCCGGTGCCGGCGTCCGGAAAATGTGACCCATGCCAAACAGAAGGCTTTCCTTTTCTCCGGAAGGATTCATTCCGAATTCGCCTTCGTCGCGGAACGCTTGAACCCGGACAACGATGACCTGGGACTATCCGCGAAACGGGCCCAATTGCCGAACTCCGGGCGTGGAACCGTGCGTACGCCACCGCCGGAATCGGACGCGCTGAGCCGGACGAACCAGTCTTGAGATCATTTGGGCAGTCGGTAGGCTCCCCCTGTCATGACGCGGACCCTGCTTCCGGGCAGTCCGTCATCACTCACCGGCGGGGACTTCTGTGGCACTCCACGCACGAACCGCACGACAGCGGGCAGAGCAAGAGACGGAACACCGGCAAGCCGTCCAAGAGGCCGCCCCCAGGCGCCGGTTGTCGCTCCGGACGATCCTGCTCGGCCTGGCCCTGGTGCCCTGTGTCGCGCTGGTCTCGCTGGGCGCGATGAACTCGGCCCAGCTGTACGGCGACTGGAACAACGTCCACGACCGCAACGAGTCGGCGAAACGCTTCGGCGCGCCGCTGCTCGGCATCTTCGCCCAAGTACAGGCGGAGCGGCGGCTGAGTGCGGTGGCCCTCGCGGACCCTGAAGCGGACCGGTCCGAGCTGACGCGTCAGCGGCAACTCACCGACAAGTCCGTACAGAGCCTCGAAGCGCTCTCCGACTCCGCGCCGACGGATCTCTCCGCGGCATTCCAGGACCTCGACCGGGGCCTCGGGAAACTGCCCGAGTACCGGACCGCCGTGGACCGGCGCTCCGCCGACCCGCAGCAGACGTTCGACGGCTACACCGCGGTCATCGCCTCGGACATGGCGTTGTTCGAGGACTTCAGCAACATCGGCTTCGGCGAACAGACCGTCCTCGCCCGGCCTTTGCTCGACGCCCAGTGGGGCCTGGAGATGATCTCGCGCGAGGACGCGATCATCGCCGCCGGGGTGGCGAGCGGCCACCTCACCGGCGGGCAGCGCTTCCGGCTCTCCAGTGCGATCGGCGCCCAGACCCACATCTACGACGACAAGGTCCTGCCCCAGCTGGCCGAGGCGCGGGCCGAGGACTATCGGAGCGTGCTGTCCGGTACCGCCTGGAAGCAGAAGTCCGGTATCGAGCAGAAACTCCTCAGCACCGAGGAGACCGACAGCGCCGGCCGGACCGCCGTGGCCGCCGGTGTCGGCAAGGAGTGGCAGCAGAGCCTGGCCGGGATCACGCCCGAACTGGGGAAGGCCGCGGCCGCCTACTCCGACGACCTCGTCGCCTCCACCGAGGACGAACTCGGCAGCCTGATGACGAACATGCTGCTCAACTCCGCCGTGAGCGCGGCGGCCGTGGTGCTGATGCTCTTCGTCACCCTGCGCCTGACCGGCATCCTGCGCCGCCGGATCTTCGGCCTGCGCGCCGAGGCCCTGGAACTCCAGACCCGTCTGCCCGACCTGGTGGAGCGGCTGCGCCAGGGCGAGAAGGTCGACACCGACGCCGAACTGCCCGAGATCCGCCACGGCGACGACGAACTCGGCCAGCTCGGCCAGGCCCTCAACCAGGCCCGCGGCACGTCCCTCGAGACCGCCGTACGCGAGGTCGAGCTGTACCGCGGCTTCGAGCGGCTGCTGCAACGCATCGCCAGGCGCACCCAGTTGCTCATCGGCATGCAGCTGAAGCGGCTCGGCGAGATGCAGCGCCAGCACGAGGACCCCGCGGTCCTGGAGGGGCTGTTCGACCTCGACCACCTGGCGGCCCGGCTGCGCCGCTACGAGGAGAACCTGGTGATCCTCGGCAACGGACAGCCGCAGCGCCGCTGGCGCAGGCCCGTACTCCTCATGGACGTCATGCGCTCCGCACAGGGCGAGGTGCAGGACTACCGGCGCATCCGGATCGACACCGACGGCGAGACCTGGCTCTCCGAGCGCGCCGTCGGCCCCATGGTGCACGTGCTGGCGGAACTGATGGAGAACGCGGTGTCGTTCTCCCGGCCGCCGACCCCGGTCGAGGTGACCGCGTCCCAGGTCGGGCGCGGCGTCGCGATCGAGATCGAGGACCGCGGCATGGGCATGGACCCCCAGCAGTACGCCGAGGCCAACGCGCTGATGGCCGACCCGCCCCGGATGGACGTGATGTCCCGCGCCGACGACGCCCGTCTCGGCCTGTACGTCGTGGCCCGGCTGTCCGCCAACCTGGGTCTGCAAGTGGAGCTGCGGCCCTCGTCCTTCGGCGGCACCCGCGTGGTCGTCCTGGTGCCCGGGGAGCTGATCGCCGACGGCGGACCGCTCCCCGAGGAGTTCCCCGTCCCCTCTTTCCCCGACCAGCTGGCGCTGCACGGCGCGCCCCGCTCCGAACAGCCGGACGATCACTCCGGTCCCCGGGCGCGGCCGATCGAGCAGGAGACCCTCACGCGTCCGCTCATCGGCCCCTGGGTCGAACCGCCGGCCCGCCCCGCCCCGGCCCCCGGGCCGAGCACCGGCCCACTGCCCCGGCGGGTACGCCAGGCCAGTCTCGCCAGCGAACTCCGCCGGCCTCCCCCCGCGTACCCCGACGAACCGAGTACGGACCCGGCCGGGGCGCAGCCACTGCCCCGGCGGACCGGGGCGCGCTCCGGCGCCACCGTCGCCGCCTTCCAGCGCCAGTCCCGGACGGCCCGGCTCAGGCCCGCCCCCGACCAACAGCCCAACCACCCCGCACCGGGCCCCGAACGGACCCGGAAGGAAGACGGACGATGACTCTGCGAACCACTGCCACCAACTCCGACCTCGACTGGCTGCTCGACCGTCTGGTCGACCAGGTCCCGGGCACCCGGCACGCCGTCGTGCTGTCCGACGACGGGCTGGTCGTCAGCCAGTCCGGCAGCATCCCCCGGGTCGACGCCGAACGCCTCGCAGCCATCGCCACCGGCCATCAGAGCCTGGCCCGCGGAGTCGGCGAGGTATTCGGCGGTGGCGCGGTCCACCAGGTCATCATCGAGCTGGACGAGCTGTGGCTGTTCATCAGCGCCGCCGGCCGCGGCACCCATCTGGCGGTCGTCGCGGACCAGGAGGTGGACGCCGAGGTGATGGCCGTCGCGATGGACACCCTCGTGCAGCAGGTGGGACAGCATCTGGGCACCGAGGTGCGGGTCGTCCAGGGGCATACGGAGGGCGGTGTACGTGAGTGAGGCACTGGGCCGACGCGGCGGCGGACGACGATGACGCGGAGGAGAGCCTCGTCAGGCCGTACACGATCACTCAGGGGCGTACGGCCTCGGCACGGGACGACCTCACCCTCATCACCGTGATCGCCACCGTCGCCACGCCCGGCGACCAGCACTCCGACCGCGGTCTGCAACCCGAGCACCGGCTGATCCTCAGACAGTGCCGTACACCGGTGGCGCTCGCCGAGGTCGCCGCGGGGCTGCGGCTGCCCGTCGCGGTGACGAAGATCCTCGTCGACGACCTGCTCGTGCGGGGAAGGGTGACGGCCCGGCCGCCGCTCACGGTCGTGCTGGGCGAGGAACCGGACATGATTCTTCTTCAGGCGGTGAAGGATGCCCTACTCAGACTCTGACGAACCGCAGACCGGGGCAGCTGTGCCGGCGGCGGACGCGGCTCCGGCGCTCGCCGCCGTGAAGATACTGATCGCGGGCGGGTTCGGTGTCGGCAAGACCACCATGGTCGGTGCCGTGAGCGAGATACCGCCCCTGAACACCGAGGAGCAGCTGACCGTCGCGGGCCTCGGCGTGGACGACCTCGTCGGGGTGGAGGACAAGACCACCACGACCGTGGCGCTGGACTTCGGCCGGATCACGGTGAGTTCGCAGCTCGTCCTGTACCTCTTCGGCACCCCGGGCCAGGAACGCTTCTGGTTCATGTGGAACGACCTGGTGCACGGGGCCCTCGGTGCCGTCGTCCTCGCGGACACCCGGCGGCTGGAGAGCAGTTTCGCGTCCATCGACTTCTTCGAGAGCCGCGGCGTCCCTTTCGTCGTCGGCGTCAACTGCTTCCACGGACTCCAGGACCGCACCGTGCCCGAGGTCAGGGACGCGCTCGACCTCGACCCGAACGTCCCCGTCATCATGGGCGACCTCAGGCAGCGACGGGCGAGCCGGGATCTGCTGCTCGCCCTGGTCAACCGGCTGATGGGAGGCCGGGCACCGCTCCCGAGCCGCCGTTGAGAGCGGCACGGTCCGGTGGCCGTCTGCCACCGGACCGCGCCTCGATCGTCCGCTCCGGCCGTTACGGCCGCAGCGTCGGCTCGCGCTCCACGTCACGCACGTCGAGCTTGGAGTCGAACTTGGCCAGCGGCTTGGCCGCCGCCGGGTCCGACTGGACGGCGCTGGAGGCGACGCCCGCCCACTTGAGGATCTTCGCCGTCGCGAGGGCCTTCTCGTCGGCGACGAGACCCGCGACGTTCGCGCCGTGGTTCAGGCCCGGCGCGGTGAGGACGTACGAGTCCTTCGCGCCCTTGCCGAGACGGAACTGCTCGGCGCCCCACGGGTCGTTCTGGCCGTAGACGTACAGCATGTGGTTCGCGTTGTGGCGGACCCAGTTGTCGACGTCCTTCATCGCGGACGGCTGGAACTTCATCGGGATCGACCGCGGCACGAAGTTCCGCGGCGGCATGTAGCCGTAGCGGATGTACTTCTTCTCGATGTGCGGGAAGACGATCGTCGGCGCGCCCAGCTGCGTGCCCGCCTGGTAGTAGTACGGCGTGTACGGCTCCAGGCCCTGGTCCGTGTAGAAGGAGAACCCGGCGATCGTGTCGATCGAGCTCCAGATGGCGTCGTCGGTGGCGTTCTCGGCGTCGGCCGGGATCGTGTCGCAGTCGGAGAGCAGGCTGTACTGCCAGAAGCCCCAGACGTAGTCGAGCACGGTGGCCTCGTAGGCCTTGTCGAGGCTGCCGACGGTGTCGAAGGTGTAGCCGTTCTCGGCCGCGTACGCCGCGTACCGCTTCTCCAGCGGCTCCCGGCGCACCAGGGCCTCGCGCTGCACGCCGTTCAGCCGGTCGCGGCACTCCTTGGTGCCGACGGCGGCGAAGAAGCGGTCGTACGCCGAGTCCTCGTTGTTCACCACGTCGTTGGGGGCGACGTAGGCGACGACGCCGTCCATGTCACGCGGGTAGAAGCGCTCGTAGTAGGTGGCGGTCATGCCGCCCTTGGAGCCGCCCGTGGAGACCCAGTTCTTGGAGTAGATCTTCTTCAGCGCCTTGAAGATACGGTGCTGGTCGCTGGCCGCCTGCCAGATGTCCAGCTTGGTCCAGTCGGCCGGGTCGGGCCGGGACGGGGTGAAGAAGCGGTACTCCATCGAGACCTGGTTGCCGTCCACGATCTGGGTCGGCTCGCGGCGGCTGGGCGTCGTGGAGACGTTGTAGCCGCCGGTGTAGAAGACCGTCGGGCGGGCTTCGTCCTTGTGCAGCACGGTGATGCGCTGCTGGAAGGTGCCCTTGGACGGGTGCCGGTGATCGACCGGCTGGGTGTAGTTGAGAACGAAGAAGCGGTAGCCGGTGTAGGGCTTCTCCTCGACCAGGCTCATGCCCGGAACGGAGAGCAGCTTCTCCTTGATGTCAGTGGTGCCGGTGGCCTCCGGCCCGGCGGCGGTGGCCGCCCCGGCCGTGCTCAACGTGCCTATGAGCACTGTGAGCGCCAGCAGCCATCTGAGCGCCTTGCGCATGCACCCTCCCGGTTATTTACAGATGTGCGCCGGAAGCTAGCGGAGCAAGTCACCCGAGCACCAGGGGACATGACCGGTCGAGAGGGAAAACCCTGTAGAAAACCTGTGACGCGGAAACCTGTGATGCGGAAATCCGTGTTGTGCGGACCCCTGGCTCAGTACAGGATCCAGCCGGTGCTGACCGAGCCCCCGCCGACCGCGCCCTTCACCCGTACGCTCCGGTGGCCCATGTAGACCAGCGGTGTGCTGATGCGGTGGGTGCGCTTGTCCTTGTAGGCGAGCGGACGGTGGCCGCGCACCTGCACACTGACCGACATCGTCCGCTTGGGGCCGGGGTTCCTGGCGAGTGTGACGGCGCAGATACGGCGCCCGTTCTTGTAGACGTGGACGGCGCCGGTGGAGAACGGGAGTGTCCTGACCTTGCGGCCGGCGCAGGGGGCGGCCGCGTGCGCCTCGGCCGGTACCGCGAGCGCGAGGAGCCCGGACGCGGTCAGCACGGCCATGCCGAGCGCGAGCCCTCGGCGTATCGCACCACTGTCCACTGTCGCCCCTCCTGTACCCCGACCATGAGCGTACGGGTGTACGGACGCACGACGTATGTCGGATGGTTGCACGACCGTCAGCGGGACACCCTGACCGGCTCCTCGGGCTCGGACTGCCCGAGGAACGTCCGCCACAGCCGGGCGTACTGGCCGTCCCGCGCAAGGAGTTCCTCGTGCGTGCCGTCCTCGGCGACCCGGCCGTGGGCCATCAGCACGACCCGGTCCGCGCGGGCCGCGGTCGTCAGACGGTGGGCGACGACGAGGGTGGTACGGCGGCCCGCGAGGCGGTCGGTGGCCTGGTTGACCAGGGCCTCGGAGGCCAGGTCCAGGGCCGCCGTCGCCTCGTCGAGGAGCAGGATGTCCGGGTCGACCAGCTCGGCGCGGGCCAGGGCGATCAGCTGGCGCTGGCCCGCGGAGAGGTTGCGGCCGCGCTCGGCGACCTCGTGCAGATAGCCGCCGTCGAGCGTGGCGATCATGTCGTGCGCGCCGACCGCTCGGGCCGCGGCCTCCACCTCGGCGTCGGTGGCGTCCGGACGGCCGTAGGCGATGGCGTCGCGGACGGTGCCCTGGAAGAGGTAGGCCTCCTGCGGGACGACGCCCAGGCGGTGCCGGTACGAGGTGATGTCGAGGGCGCGGAGGTCCATGCCGTCGACGGTCACCCGGCCGCCCGTCGGGTCGTAGAAGCGGGCGACGAGCTTCACGAGCGTCGACTTGCCTGCGCCGGTCTCACCGACGAAGGCGACGGTCTGGCCGGCGGGGACGGTCAACTCGATGCCGCCGAGGGCCTCTTCGTCCTTGCCGTAGGCGAAGTGCACGTCCTCGAAGGCGACCTCGCCGCGCAGGGAGAGGACGTCGAGCGGCTCGTCGGCGCTCTTCGTGGACGTCGGCTCCTGGAGCAGTTCCTGGATGCGGCCCAGCGAGACCGTCGCCTGCTGGTAGCCGTCGAAGACCTGGGAGAGCTGCTGGACGGGGGCGAAGAACAGGTCGATGTAGAGGAGGTAGGCGACCAGCGCGCCGGTGGTGAGCGTCGCGTCGTCGACCCGTCCCGCGCCCGCGATCAGTACGGCCGCCGCGGCGACCGACGACAGCAGCTGCACGAACGGGAAGTAGATCGAGATCAGCCACTGGCCCCTGGTCCGGGCCTGCCGGTAGCTGTCGCTCCGCTCCGCGAACCGCCGCCCGCCGTCCCGCTCGCGCCGGAAGGCCTGCACGATCCGCAGCCCGGAGACCGACTCCTGGAGGTCGGCGTTGACCACCGACACCCGTTCACGGGCCAGTTCGTACGCCTTCACGCTCGCGCGGCGGAAGAAGACCGTGGCGATGATCAGGGGCGGGAGGGTCGCGAAGACGACCAGGGCGAGCTGGATGTCGATCACCAGCAGGGCGACCATGATGCCGAAGAAGGTGACGACCGAGACGAACGCCGTGACCAGGCCCGTCTGGAGGAAGGTCGACAGCGCGTCGACGTCCGTCGTCATCCTCGTCATGATCCGGCCGGTCAGCTCCCGCTCGTAGTAGTCGAGTCCGAGCCGCTGGAGCTGGGCGAAGATCTTCAGACGGAGCGAGTACAGGACGCGCTCCCCCGTCCGTCCCGTCATCCGGGTCTCGCCGATCTGCGCCGTCCACTGGACGAGCACGGCGGCCAGCCCGAGGAGCGAGGCCACCCAGACCGCGCCGAGGGCGAGTTCCGAGACACCGCTGTCGATGCCGTGCCGGATCAGGATGGGCAGCAGCAGACCCATCCCGGCGTCCACGGCGACGAGGCCGAGGCTGATGAGGAGGGGCAGCCCGAAGCCACGGAGGAGCCTGCGCAGGCCGTAGCTCTCCTCGGGCTTCACGGCCCGCGCCTCGTCGATCTCAGGGGTGTCGGTCGCCGGGGGCAGCGCATCCACCTGGGCGAGGAGTTCGGGGGTGGCCGGGGTGCCCTCCATCGCGATGTCGCGCGGCGTCCGCTCCCCCGCCCACAGCCGGGGCGTGATGCCGCGCTCGGCGTCGAACTCGGCGTCCAGCTCGTCCCGTACGGAGGTGTCCTCCGGTGGGGAGGCGGGCCGGGCGTGGCCGGGTGAGACACCGCCGAGCTCGTCCGGGTCGGTGAGGAGGCGACGGTACAGCGGCGAGCGTTCCTGGAGTTCGTCGTGGGTGCCGATGTCGGCGAGCCGGCCGCCGTCGAGGACGGCGATGCGGTCGGCGAGGTTGAGGGTGGAGCGGCGGTGGGCGATGAGGAGGGTGGTCCGGCCCTCCATGACGTGCTTCAGGGCCTCGTGGATCTCGTGCTCGACGCGGGCGTCCACCGCGGAGGTCGCGTCGTCCAGGACCAGCAGCCGCGGGTCGGTGAGGATCGCGCGGGCGAGCGCGACGCGCTGGCGCTGGCCGCCGGAGAGGGTGAGGCCGTGCTCGCCGACCTTGGTGGCGTAGCCCTCGGGAAGTGCCGTGATGAAACGGTGCGCCTGAGCGGCGCGGGCAGCCGCCTCGATCTCGTCGTCCGTCGCGTCGGGACGGCCGTACGCGATGTTGCTGCGGACCGTGTCCGAGAAGAGGAAGGAGTCCTCGGGGACGAGCCCGATCGCGGCCCGGAGCGAGTCGAGGGTCAGCTCGCGGACGTCGTGGCCGCCGATGAGGACGGCGCCGTGGGTGACGTCGTAGAAGCGCGGGAGGAGCAGCGAGACCGTGGACTTGCCGGAGCCGGAGGAGCCGACGACGGCGAGGGTCTCGCCGGGGCGGATCTCGAAGCTCAGCCCGTCGAGGACGGGGCGGGTCTTGCCGAGGGCGTCCTGGTACCCGAAGGAGACGTCGTCGAACTCGACGGTGGCGGGCGCGTCGGCGGGCAGGGTCTTGTGGCCCTCCTCCAGCGTCGGCTCGGTGTCGATCAGCTCCAGCACGCGTTCCGTGCCGGCGCGGGCCTGCTGGCCGACCGTGAGGACCACGGCGAGCATGCGGACCGGGCCGACGAGCTGGGCGAGGTAGGCGGAGAAGGCGACGAACGTGCCCAGCGTGATGTGGCCGCGCACGGCCAGCCAGCCGCCGAACGCCAGCATCGCGACCTGGCCGAGGGCCGGAACGGCCTGGAGAGCCGGGGTGTACTTGGAGTTGAACCGGACCGTGCGCAGCCGTCCCGCGAACAGCTTCCGGCCGACCTCCCTGAGCTTGCCGGTCTCCTGCTCCTCCTGCCCGAAACCCTTCACCACGCGTACGCCGCTGACGGCACCGTCGACGACGCCCGCGACGGCGGCGGCCTGGGCCTGGGCGTACCAGGTGGCGGGGTGCAGCTTGGCGCGGCTGCGCTTGGCGATGACCCAGATCGCGGGCGCGACCGCGAGGGCGACCAGCGTGAGCGGCGGGGACAGCCACGCCATCACGACCAGGGAGATCAGGAAGAGCATGAAGTTCCCGATGGTCATCGGGAGCATGAAGAGCAGGCCCTGGATCAGCTGGAGGTCACTCGTCGCACGGCCGACCACCTGCCCCGTGGACAGCTCGTCCTGCCGGCGGCCGTCGAGGCGGGTGATCGTCCCGTACATCTCGGTCCGCAGGTCGTGCTGGACGTCGAGGGCGAGACGGCCGCCGTAGTAGCGGCGGATGAAGGTGAGGACGTAGACGAAGACGGCCGCGCCCACCAGGGCGCCCGCCCAGGTCGCCATGGACCGGGTGTGGTCACCGACCACGTCGTCGATGATCACCTTGGTGATCAGCGGCACCAGCGCCATGACGGCCATGCCGACGAGGGAGGAGCCGAGCGCGAGGACGACGTCCTTGGGGTGGCGCCAGGCGTACGCCCAGAGTCTCCGCGCCCATCCCTGCCGCGCTTCCACGTCGGTGCCTCCCCGTTCTGTTGGATCTACGGAAGGCACCAACGCGGAATGAAGCGGATTTCATCCCTCCGCAATATCCGCAGGGATTCGGCGCAGGATCAGATCGCAAGGGTCAGATGCGGACGCGGAGGTCGTAGAACCGTGTCGTCTGCACCGGATTCTGGTTGTCGTCGCTGACCAGCAGTACCTTCAGGCGGCCCTTGCTCCAGCCCGTGACCGCCATGCCCTCGATGTTGTCGAGGAGCGGGTTGGGCTGGGGCTGCCCGGCGGTCGCGCCCAGTGACGGACAGTTCACGATGTCGGCGAGGAGGGTCTTCTTGACCAGGCGTACGTCCTTCTGGCCGGCCAGGGTGTCGATGCCGCTGGTGTCGGTCGCGCGGCGCGGGTCGGCGAGGTAGAGGCGGACCGTGTTGCCGACGCCGGCGGTGAAACCGCGCTCCAGGACGAGGAGGCGGCCGTCGGGCAGCGCGGTGACCTCGGGGACGCCGAGGCCGGTGTCGGCCTGGTAGGCGTACTGGGCGCCGAGCCCGAAGGTGCCGTGATGCCGCTTCCAGGTCTGCCAGCGGACGGTGCCCGCCGAGTCGCCGGAGAGCGCGTACTCCATCGACGCGAGCAGGGTGCGGCCGCCGCGGAACATCGTCAGTCCCTCGAAGGTGCCGTTGCCGACACCCCGGCCCGCCGGGGCGACCTGGAGGGAGCCGGGCACGGGAAGGCGGTCGAGGATCTCGCCGTCCCGCGAGTACCGGCGTACGGACGGCTCGGTCTCGGAGCTGATCAGCCGGGTCCCGTCGCGCTCCACGACCAGGCCCTCGGAGTCGAGCGCCGCGCCCTTCTCGTCGGCGAGCTGGACGACCGACGTCGGCTGAAGCGTCCTGCGGTCCAGCGTGAACAGCGACGAGCGGTCCGACACCGCGGCGAGGTCGCCGTTGCGATCCACGGCGAGCGCGGAGAAGTTTCCGACGTAGGTGCCCTGGTACGTCGTCCCGTCCAGGGCGTCGGAGAAGCCCTGGATGGAGACGGAGGGCGAACAGGCGTGATTCTCGCCCGCGTTGGCGGGTCCGGCGGCGGTGAGGCAGGTGGCCGCGGCCAGGCCGGCGGTGGCGGTCGCAAGTACGGTTCTCAGGCGCATGGGCGTCACCGTAGGGCGGGTCGGTGACGGACGGGAGACCACCAGGCGTCAACTGTGGACGCGGTGCCCGCGGAGTCATAGGCAGCGGAGGCCCGCCCCGGTCGAATGGCTGTACGACCAGGTAGCATCGCCGCGTGGACACTTACTGGCACGCCGTTACCCCCCCTCCCTGCGCCTGATCGGGCGCAGACGCTGAGGATTTGATCCCCGGCCCCGACCGACCCGCACCGGGCGGTGAGGGGCCGTCGTCGTGCGCCCGTTTCGGACCGGAGCGCTCCGCTGGAAGCAGGAGCCTCGCCTGCGGGTCCGTCGTGGCTGGTCGCGCCCACGCGGCGGAGCCGCATATTGACACAGCCCCGCGCCCCTTCGGGCGCTCCGAACCGCACCGGCCTTCGCCAGGCCCGCCTCGTCCCAGACGCCTCGACGACGGAAGACCACACCTGTGCCGAACCGCACTTCCACCCTGACTCCCGCGCGCCCTCACACACCGCGCGCCCGTCTCCTCGGCGGCCCCGCGCCCATCCTCATGTCGGCCGTGCTGTGGGGCACGACGGGAACCGCCAGTTCCCTGGCCCCGGCCGGCGCACCCGCGGCGGCGATCGGCTGCGCCGGTCTCACCCTCGGCGGCCTCCTGCTGTTCCTCACCTCACGCGGCGCCCGCTCACTGCCCGCCGGCTGCACGCGCAGCGAACGGTGGCTGCTGGTGCTGGGCGCGCTGGCGGTGGCCGGGTATCCGGTCACCTTCTATCCGGCGGTGGCCCGGACCGGCGTGGCGGTGACCACGGTGATCGCACTCGGCAGCGCACCGGTCTTCGCCGGACTCCTGGCCTGGATCACCGGACAGTCCCGGCCCACGGCACGCTGGACGGTCGCCACCGCGGCCGCCGTGCTGGGGTGCACGCTGCTGGTGCTGGGCCCCGAACTCACCGGACATGCCACACCGGTGGACCTGACCGGCGTCG
This sequence comes from Streptomyces sp. NPDC051963, assembly GCF_044593495.1. Lineage (NCBI taxonomy): Bacteria > Bacillati > Actinomycetota > Actinomycetes > Kitasatosporales > Streptomycetaceae > Streptomyces > Streptomyces sp. NPDC051963. The sequence continues at coordinate 56,605 of NZ_JBIUCC010000011.1, forward strand.
GGCTCGCCGCGGGGGCCGGACTGACGTACGCCGTCTACTCGCTGATCGGCGGCCGGCTCATCACCCGCGGACACGCCTCCGACGCGGTGATGGGCGTGCTGTTCGGCGCGGCCGGGCTGCTCGTCCTGCCGCTCGTGCTGCTGGTGGACGCGCAGTGGCTGACCACCGCGCGCGGCGCCGCGGTGGCCGGCTACCTCGCCCTGTTCACCGTCGCGCTCGCCTACCGGCTCTTCGGGTTCGGACTGCGCCACACCCCCGCGTCGACGGCCACGTCGCTGACCCTGACCGAGCCCGCCGTCGCAGCGGTCCTGGGCGTCGCCGTCCTCGGTGAACGCCTGCCGGCGGCCTCCTGGGGCGGGCTGGCCGTGCTCGCGCTGGGGCTGGTGTTCATCAGCGGTGACACGGGCCGGTTGAAGAAGCGCTGAACCAACCATGACCTGGCCCTTGGTCGATTCACAGCCGAGGGCCAGGTACGGCACAGCGCGCGCCCACCCCCTCCATGCAGGCTGCCGCTCGTGACGTCTGCCACTGATCCTCTCCCCCACACGACCGTGACCCCCGAACCGCCGCCGCCGGCAACCCCCGCGGCGCCCCCGGACACGGCACCCCGCTGGTCACTCCCCGCGCTCGTCGCGATCATGATCCTGGCGGGCGTGCTGTACTCCTGGAACCTGTCGTCGTCCAACCTCAACAGCTTCTACAGCGCGGCCGTGCTGAGCGGTACGCAGAGCTGGAAGGCGTGGTTCTTCGGCTCGTTGGACGCGGGCAACTTCCTCACCGTCGACAAGCCGCCGTTCGCGCTGATGGTCATGGGCCTGTCGTGCCGGATCCTCGGCTACGGCACCTGGCAGATGATGGCGCCGATGATCGCGGCGGCCCTCGGCACGATCTGGATCGTGCACTCCTCCGTGAAGCGGGTCTGGGGCCACGCCGCGGCGACCGTCGCCGCCCTCGTACTGGCCCTCACCCCGATCACGGTCGCCATCAACCGGGACAACAACCCCGACACCCTGCTCGTGCTGCTGATGGCCGCCGGGGCCGCACTGACCCTCCGGGCCACCCGGGACGGCAGGCTGCTGCCGCTGCTCGGCTCCGCGGCCTGCTTCGGGCTCGCCTTCAACACGAAGATGCTCCAGGGCTACATCGCACTGCCCGTCGTCTTCGCGGTCTACCTCTACGCGGCCAGGCCGAAGCTCGTGAAGCGGATCGTCAACCTGGCCCTCGCGGCCGTCGTCCTGGCGGTCTCCAGCTTCTGGTGGGCGGCCGCGGTGTCGCTGGTGCCCGCGTCCGAACGGCCCTACATCGGCGGCTCCACGGACGGCACCGCCTGGGACCTGATCATGGGCTACAACGGCCTCGGCCGGATCCTCGGCGGCGAGGGCAACGGCGGAGGCGGCGGGGGCGGGGGCGGGGGCGGGGGCGGCTTCTCCGGTACGGCGGGACTCGGCCGTCTCTTCAACGACATCCTCGGCGGCCAGATCTCCTGGCTGATCCCCTTCGCCGCGATCGCCTGCATCGGCGGCCTGGTCCTCTGCGGCCGCGCCCCGCGCACCGACATGACCCGCGCCGCGCTGGTGATGTGGGGCGGCTGGACCGCCCTGCACTACCTGACCTTCGCGATGGCCGAGGGCACCATGCACCCCTACTACACGACCGCGCTCGCACCCGGCATCGCGGCGCTGTGCGGAGGCGGCGGCCTGATGCTGCTGCGCGCCTTCCGCACCGACAAGCGATGGGTGTGGGTGCTGCCGGCGGGCCTGGCGGTCACCGGCATCTGGGCCGTCGTACTGCTGCGCCGCGCCTCCGACTGGAACACCTGGCTGTGGCCCACGGTCGCGGTCGTGATGGCGCTCGCCATCGTCGGACTGTTCGTGTTCCGCTCCGGCAACCGCTCACGGCTGCTGGCGGCGTCCGTGGCCGCGGCGATCGTCGCGGCGGTCGCGGGCCCGGCGGCCTACGCCTGGTCGGTGCCGTCCGGCTCCGGAGGCGGCATGGGCGGTACGAATCCGACGGCCGGCCCGTCGACGGGCGGCGGCTTCGGCGGTGGCCCCGGCGGGGGCGGCGGCGGGGGCGGGCGCGGTGGTTTCGCCGGCGGCGACATGCCGGGCGGCGGCCAGCAAGGCGGGCAGCAGGGCAGCCAGCAAGGCGGCCAACAAGGCGCCCAGAACGGACAGGCTGCCGGCGGCTTCCCGGGCGGAGGCACGCCCAGCGGAGCGCCGAGTGGGGCGCCCGGCGGCGCGATGTCAGGCGGTGCGCCACAGGGCGGCACGCAGCAAGGCGGCGGCTTCCCCGCCGGCGGCATGGGCGGCGGAGGCGGAGGTGGCGGCGGCATGGGCGGCGGTGCCGACACCGAGCTCATCTCGTACCTCAAGAAGCACCAGGACGGCGCCACTTGGCTGCTCGCCGTCTCCAGCTCACAGAGCGCGGCCCAGCTCATCGTCAGCAGCGGTGAGCCCGTGATCTCCATGTGGGGCTGGTCGGGCTCCGACAAGGCGATGACCCTCGCCAAGCTCAAGGAGCTGGTGAAGAAGGGCGAGTTGCACTACATCCAGATCGGCAGCGGAGGGATGGGCGGCGGCCGCGGCGGCGACTCCAGCCTCTCCACCGAGGTGACGGAGTGGGTGCAGAAGAACGGCACGGCGGTGAAGGAGAGCGAGTACAGCTCCAACTCGTCGAGTTCTTCGAGCTCTTCTGATTCGTCGAGCACGTCGGATTCCTCAAGCACCTCGAACTCCTCGACCGCCTCGACCTCTTCAACCGCCTCGATCTACCGCTTGGACCCGTCGGACGTCAGCTGAGTCCCGGCACCCAATGGCCCCCGACCTCCCGGTCGGGGGCCGTTTTGGTACGTCAACTCGCGTAGACAAAGGGCAAATTGCCGGTCCCGGTCATCTGATCGACATGTACAAGTCATTTACAGGGCTGCATGCTCATGCCACGCTCCCGTCTGCCGCCTCCATTCAACCCGCGTAGATGGGACCCCCTTTATGCTGGCGACACGCATCCGCCGCTGGAAGTCAGTGGCCCTGACGACGGCAGCCGTCCTGGTCGGTTTCAGCGCCCCCGCGCTGACCGCGACCCCGGCCGCGGCCACCACCACCGCGTACGACACGACGTACTACAAGAACGCGGTCGGCAAGACGGGCACCAGCCTCAAGTCCGCGCTGCACACGATCATCAGCAGCCAGACCAAGATCTCGTACTCCGCGGTCTGGAACGCGCTGAAGGCGACCGACCAGGACCCGAACAACAGCAACAACGTGATCCTGCTGTACAGCGGCGTCTCCCGGGCCAAGTCCCTCAACGGCGGCGACGTCGGCGACTGGAACCGCGAGCACACCTGGGCCAAGTCCCACGGCGACTTCGGCGAGGCCACCGGTCCCGGCACCGACCTGCACCACCTGCGTCCCGCGGACGTCCAGGTCAACAGCATCCGCGGCAACCTGGACTTCGACAACGGCGGCAGCGCGGTCACCAACGGCGGCGGCAGCACCGTCGACTCCGACTCCTTCGCGCCGCGCACGGCGGACCGGGGCGACGTGGCCCGCATGATCCTCTACATGGCCGTGCGCTACGAGGGCGACGACGGCTTCGCCGACCTGGAGCCCAACGAGAAGGTCGGCAACGGCAGCAACCCCTACATGGGCAAGCTCTCCGTCCTCAAGGCCTGGAACGAGGCGGACCCGCCGAGCGCCTTCGAGGAGAAGCGCAACCAGGTCATCTACGACACGTACCAGCACAACCGCAACCCGTTCATCGACCACCCGGAGTGGGTCGAGTCGATCTGGTAGTCCCGGTCGGCCCTACAGATGCGTGGGCGCGAACATCCGCAGCACCGCCGGCAGGACGACCACCGACGGCCCCGATGCGGCCAGCGCCTTCGCCAGGTCCGTCTCCAGGGTCTCGGGGGACGTACGAACCCCCGGGACCCCGAAGGACTCCGCAAGCGCGACATAGTCCGGCCGCGTCAGCTCCGTCGCCGTCGCCTCGCCGAACGCGTCGTTCATGTACTCGCGGAGGATGCCGTAACCGCCGTCGTCGACGATCAGCCAGGTGACGTTCAGGTCGTACTGCCTGGCCGTCGCGAGCTCGGCGATGGAGTACAGCGCGCCGCCGTCGCCCGACACCGCCAGCACCGGGCGGGTCGGGTCGGCGGCGGCCGCGCCGAGCGCCGCCGGGAAGCCGTAGCCGAGGCCGCCGGCGCCCTGGGCGGAGTGCATGTGGTTGGGGCCCTTGGCGTCGAACGCCGACCAGGCCCAGTAGGCCAGGATCGTCATGTCCCAGAAGGACGGGGAGTCGGCGGGCAGCGCCCTGCGCACGGACGCCAACACGTCCTGTTCCAGGGTGAGTTCCTGGGCGGCGATGCGCTCGGTCACCTTCGCGAGCACCGTTCGCACGCGCTCGGGGGCAGCGGAGTCGGAGCGCTCCCGCACCGTCTCCAGCAGCGCCTGAAGCGCGAGCCGCGCGTCCGCGTGGATGCCCAGTGCCGGGTGGTTGGACTCCAGCTTGCCGAGGTCCGCCTCGATCTGGATGACCCGGCCGCGCGGCTTGAACGTGTGGTAGTTGGACGACACCTCGCCCAACCCCGAGCCCACCACCAGGAGGACGTCCGCGTCCTCCAGGAAGTCCGTGGTGTGCCGGTCCTCGATCCAGGACTGGAGGGACAGCGGGTGCTTCCAGGGGAAGGCGCCCTTGCCGCCGGGGGTCGTGACGACCGGCGCCTGGAGGACCTCCGCCAGCTGCTTCAGCTTGCCCGAGGCGTCCGCCCGTACGACTCCCCCGCCCGCGATGATCGCCGGGCGGGCCGCGCGGGACAGCAGGTCCGCTGCCACCGCGGTCAGTTCGGGGCGTGGAGGCAGCTCGTCGGGGAAGGCGTCGCCGCCCGTGACCACCGGGATCGAGGTCTCGGCCAGCAGCACGTCCTGCGGGATCTCCACCCACACCGGGCCGTGCGGAACCGTCAGCGCCGACTTCCAGGCCGCCTCGATCGCGGACGGGATCTGGGACTGCGTACGGACCGTGTGGACGGACTTGACCACGCCCCTGAACGAGGCCGCCTGGTCGGGGAGTTCGTGGAGGTAGCCGTGGCGGCCGCCGCCCAGCCCAGCGGTCGGGATCTGGCTGCTGATGGCCAGGACGGGGGCGGAGGCCGCGGCCGCCTCCTGGAGTGCGGCGAGCGACGTCAGCGCGCCCGGCCCCGTCGACAGCAGCAGCGGTGCCGCCTCGCCCGTGATCCGGCCGTACGCGTCGGCCGCGAACCCGGCGTTGTTCTCCACCCGCAGCCCGAGGTACCGCAGGTCGCTGCGGCGCAGCGCGTCGAACATGCCCAGCGCGTGCTGGCCGGGCAGCCCGAACACCGTCGTCGCGCCGAGCCCGGCCAGCGTCTCCACGACCAGGTCTCCGCCGTTGCGGCCGGGGGGCGGGTTCAGTGCGGCCGAGATCTGCGCCTCGGTCGGACGGAGTACCAGGTCGTGGTCGTGGGTCACTTGGCTTCCGAGTCCTTCCGGGCCGCCGCGATCTGGCGCGACATGATGGTCGTGAGTTCGTACGCCGTGTGGGACGCGGCCACCGACGTGATCTCGGCGTGATCGTACGCGGGCGCCACCTCGACGACGTCCGCGGAGACCAGGTTGCAGGAGGCCAGGCCGCGCAGGATCTCCAGCAGCTCCCTCGACGTCATGCCGCCCGCCTCGGGCGTCCCCGTGCCGGGCGCGTGGGCGGGGTCCAGGCAGTCGATGTCGATGGAGATGTACAGCGGGCGGTCGCCGATGCGCTGCCGGAGCTGGTCGGCGACCTCGTCGACGCCGCGCCTCATGACGTCCGCCGACGTGACGATGCCGAAGCCCATCTTCGCGTCGTCGGTGAGGTCCTGCTTGCCGTACAGCGGGCCGCGGGTGCCGACGTGGGAGAGGGCGGAGGTGTCCAGGATCCCCTCCTCCACCGCCCGCCGGAACGGCGTGCCGTGTGTGTACTCGGCGCCGAAGTACGTGTCCCACGTGTCGAGGTGGGCATCGAAGTGCAGCAACGCCACGGGCCCGTGCTTCTTGGCGACCGAGCGCAGCAGCGGCAGCGCGATGGTGTGGTCGCCGCCGAGGGTCATCAGGCGCGCGCCCGTCCCCAGCAGTTCGTCCGCCGCCGCCTCGACCGTCTCCACGGCCTCGTTGATGTTGAAGGGGTTCACCGCGATGTCCCCGCCGTCCGCGACCTGCGCCAGCGCGAACGGGGACGCATCCTGCGCCGGGTTGTACGGGCGCAGCAGCCGGGACGCCTCGCGGATCGCGTTGCCGCCGAAGCGGGCGCCCGGCCGGTACGAGACGCCCGAGTCGAACGGCACCCCGACCACGGCGACATCGGCGCGGCCGACCTCGTCGAGGCGCGGCAGCCGGGCGAAGGTCGCGGGTCCGGCGTACCGCGGGATGCGGGAGGAGTCGACGGGGCCGCGGGGCGTCTCGTTACTGCTCATGGATGGATGCCTTCTTTCCTGCACTTCATCACGTATGTACGACTCTACTGGTGGGCCGGAACCCGGTCGGACACGAGTTCGGGTGCCCGCCCGGCGAGACGCTCGCGCCAGGCGGCGAGTACGGCCGCGTCGGTCGGCTTGGTCGCCAGGGACACGACGACGTAGGTGGCCAGGGAGGACAGCAGGCCGTAGTAGATGGGCTCGTTGGCGAGGATGCCGTACGTCGCCATCAGACCGATGACGGCGAGACCGCCGACCACGACGGAGGCGAGCGCGCCCGGGGCCGTGCCCCGCTTCCACAGCAGTCCGCCGAGGATCGGGACGAGGAGTCCGCCGACGAGCAGGTTGTACGCCACGGTCAGCGCCTCGACGACGTTGTTCAGCGCGATGGCCGTGGCGATCACCGCGAGGCCCATGATGAGGATGAAGGCGCGGTTGTCCTTGACCTCGTCACGGTCACCGGAGGTGACCTTCCCCCGCAGCCGCGACCAGATGTCGTTGTTGGCGACGGTGGCACAGGCGATCAGCGCGCCGGAGGACGTCGACATCACCGCGGCCAGGGCGGCGGCCAGCACCAGTCCCCTGACGCCGACCGGGAGTTCGTCCTTCACGATGGTCGCGAAGGCGTCGTCCGGGCTGCCCAGCTTCGGGTAGAGCACCTTGGCCGCCGTACCGATGACGGCGCCGGCGAGGGCGTACGCGAGGCAGTACGTTCCCGCGACCGTGCCGCCCCACTTCGCCGTCCGGTCGCTGCGCGCGGTGAAGACGCGCTGCCAGATGTCCTGACCGATGAGCATGCCGAAGGTGTAGATCAGCACGTAGGTGAAGATCGTCTCGCCGCCGATGCCCAGCGGGTCGAAGTACTCGGTGGGCAGCTTCGCCTTCATCTCGCTGAACCCGCCCGCCTTGACGACGGCGATGGGCAGCAGGAGCAGCAGCACGCCGATCGTCTTCACCACGAACTGCACCATGTCGGTGAGGGTGATCGACCACATGCCGCCGAGCGTCGAGTACGCGACGACGATCGAGCCGCCGAGGATGATCGCGACGGTCCGGTTCATGTCGAAGAGGACGTCGAAGATCGTGGCGTACGCGATGGTGGAGGTCACCGCGAGCATCAGCGTGTACGCCCACATGACCACGCCGGAGATGACGCCGGCCCGGCCGCCGTAGCGCAGGTCGAGCATCTCGGAGACGGTGTAGACCTTGAGGCGGGCGATGCGGGCGGAGAAGAAGACGGACAGGGCGAGCAGGCCGAGGCCGATGGTGAACACCATCCACGCGCCGGACAGCCCGTACTGGTAGCCCAGCCCCACACCGCCGATGGTGGACGCGCCGCCGAGGACGATCGCGGCCATGGTGCCGGAGTACATGGTGGGTCCGAGGCGGCGCCCGGCGACGAGGAACTCGCTCTTGGACTTGGCGCGGCGCATGCCCCACCAGCCCATGGCCAGCATGCCGGCCAGATAGACGACGATCACTGTGTAGTCGATGGCCACAGGGCCCTCCTTCGGTCGGTCTCGCCGGCGGGTGCTGAGGACTGACCCTAGGTGGCCGGAAAGCGACTGCGAAGTGTACGTTTCATCCATTCAAGGTGCCTTGAGTGGAGGGAACGCACACCATGCCGGACCCCGCCGTTCCGCCCACGCCACCCGTGCCCCTCGCGTCCCTCCTGGCCCGCGAGGACCTCGCCCTCCGCCAGATCGCCGGGCCCTCCGACCCGGACATCGTCATCCACTGGGCGCACACCTCGGAGATGGCGGACCCGTACCCGTATCTGCTGGGCGGCGAACTCCTGCTGACCGCCGGTGTGCACATTCAGGACGCGGCGGGCTCGGGCACGTACTTCGACGACTATGTGTCCCGGATCGTCGCGGCGGGCGGCGCGGCCCTCGGCTTCGGTGTGGCGCCGGTGCACGACACGGTGCCGCGGGCGCTGGTCGCGGCCTGCGAGGCGTACGAGCTGCCCCTGGTCGAGGTCCCGCCGCAGACCACCTTCTCCGGCGTGGCCCGCGCGGTCTGGCAACTCATGGCCCAGGCCCGCCTTGCGGAACTGCGCCGCGTCACCGAGGCCCAGCAGAGCCTGGCCGCCGCCGCTTCCCGCCCCGACCCGGTCCCGTCGGTACTGCGCCAGCTCGCCCAGCGGGTCGGCGGACGGGCCGTGCTGTACGGGCCGGACGGCGGGACGATCGCGGAGGCCGGGCGCGGTCCGGGGAGCGAGGCGAGAGCAGCCCTGGCGGAGCTGGCACAGGTCGTACGCCCGACAGGCACGGCTCCGCCACGACCGCAGCCCGGCGCCACGGCCGCCGCCGACCGCCCGCTCGGTGCCCCCGGCGCGGGGGCACGCGCCGACCGCACGTCCCCTGGCCGCCCAGCCGGTGAGCCCCGCGGCACAACAGGAGCCGACCGCACGCCGCCAAACCGCCCGCCCGCCGAGCCCGGCGCGGCGGCACGAGCCGATCGCCCACCCGCCGGTCCCGGCCGCCCCACCTCCGCCACGGACACCGTCGCCGGTACCCACCTCGCCGCCTACGCCCTCGGCTCCGGTCAGGGATTCGTCCTCGGTGTCGCGGCCCCGCAGCGCGACCCGGGTGATCACACCATCGCCTCCGTCGCCGCGGTGCTGCTCACCCTCCTCACCGGTGAACACCACAGTGGGGCGGGTGCGGCGCGGTCCTCCGCGCTGGTGCGGCTGCTGCTGGGCGCCCCACCCGAGGAGGTCGCGTCGCTGCTGGGCGGTGACAGGTGGCTGGTCGTGCATGCGCGGCCCGACGCGCACGTCCCCGACGCGGTCGCCGCCTCCGCGCTGGGCGCCGCGCTGGGGTCGCCGTTGGTGGACCTCGCGCGGGATGTCGTACGAGTGCTCGTGCCGGCTCGTGAGATCGAACCGCAGCCCGGCTGGACGCTGGGTGTCAGCGCGCCCGGCGGGCCGCAGGAGTGGCCGGCCGCCGATACCCAGGCGGCCCGTGCCCTGGCACGCGCGCGGGCCACCCGCACGGCCCTGGTCCGGCACGGCGCCCGCACCGGTCTGACCGAGCTCGTCCCCCAGGACGAGGCCGAGGCACACGCCCGCACCCTCCTCGCCCCCGTCGCCGCCACCCCGGCCCTCACCGAGACCCTGCGCACCTGGCTTTCCCTGCACGGGAGTTGGGACCGTACGGCCGTCGCGCTGTCCGTGCACCGCAACACCGTGCGGCAGCGGATCGCCCGGTGCGCGGCGCTCCTCGAAGCCGACCTGGACGATCCCGACGTACGCATGGAACTGTGGTTCGCCCTGCGGAAACGGTGAGTGACGCACGTCCCAGCGTTCGGGACGTCGGGTGTTCGCACAGAGGTCTGCTTCACAATGGTTCCCATGCCGATACCCGGGACACCCAGCCGCGCCGAGCTCGTCGACCACCTCGTGAAGACCCGCATCGCGGGCGACGTGGCCACGCCTCGTGAGAACAACCTCTCCCATTACCGCAAGCTGGCGAACGGCGACCGGCACTACTGGCTCGGCCTCGAGCTCGGGGAGCGCTGGACCGACGAGCAGGACGTGCTCGCGGTGATGACCGAGCGGGTGGGTGTGAACGACGACCCGGAGCACCGGTACGGCCAGGACACCATCGACCCCGAGCTGACGGTCGACGCCCTGGACCGGATGGCGGCCCGGCTGCGCAAGGCGGCGGACGGCGAGCAGCGGGTGCTGTTCGCCACCGGCCACCCCGGCGGCCTGCTCGACGTGCACCACGCCACGGCCGCCGCGCTGCGCGGGGCCGGCTGCGAGATCGTGGTGATCCCGGAGGGGCTTCAGACGGACGAGGGATACGTCATGCAGTTCGCGGACGTGGCGATGCTGGAGCACGGCGCCACGCTGTGGCACACCCATTCCGGCGATCCGATGCGTGCCATCCTCACGACCCTCGAACAGGAGGGCCGCCCGCTGCCCGACCTGGTCGTCGCCGACCACGGCTGGGCCGGTTACGCCGCCCAGCACGGCGTCGACTCCGTCGGTTACGCGGACTGCAACGACCCGGCCCTCTTCCTCGCCGAGTCCGAGGGCACCCTCCAGGTCGCGGTCCCGCTCGACGACCATGTGCTCAGCCCGCGTTACTACGACCCGCTGACCGCGTATCTGCTGGCGGAGGCCGGGCTGGCCTGAGCCTCGGGGAGAAGGGGAAGGGGGGACCTGCGCTCAGGGCGGGCTCAGGGCGGGCTCAGGGCCAGGGGTTGAGCCCCTCTTCCCGCCGCTGCGCGTGGCCCGGCGTCGGATCCAGATACACCCGGCTCACCGCGGGGAACGCCTCCCGCAGCCGCTGCTCGGCCTGCTCGCAGGCCCACTCGATCTGCGCGGCCGTCGAGATGTCCCGGAAGTCGATCTTCGCGGCGACCAGCGCCTCCCGCGGTCCCTGCACGAGCGTCGTCAGCTCCAGTACGGCCTCGATGTGCTCGACGGCCAGCAGCTCGGCGCGGATCCGCTCCCGGATGGGCTTCGGCAGCGGGCGGCCGATGAGGAGCTCGGCGTTGGAACGGCCGAGGACCCAGGCGACGTACAGCAGGAGCAGGCCGATGCAGAGGGAAGCGATGCCGTCCCATACGCCCGACCCGGTGAGCTGTCCGCCGAGTAGTCCGCCCGCCGCCAGCAGCAGGCCCGCGAGCGCGGCCGAGTCCTCCAGGACGACGGCCTTCACGGCGGTGTCGGGGGTGTGGCGGAGGTAGACCTTGAACGGCGCGTTGAAGCGGGCCGCCTCGCCGCGCGCCTGCTTCAGACCGGTCCGCAGGGAGTAGCCCTCCAGCAGGAAGGCGAGGGCGAGCACGATGTACGACGCGAGCGGGTCGCCCAGCTCCTCGCCCTGGACCAGGGTGTGGATGCCGTCGTAGATCGAGAAGACGGCGCCGCCGACGAAGGTGGCGACGGCGGCGAGCAGCGCCCAGATGTACCGCTCGGGGCCGTAGCCGAGCGGATGTTCCTCGTCGGCGGGTTTCTCGCTGCGCTTGAGGGCCGTGAGCAGCATGAGCTCGGTGACGGTGTCGGCGACGGAGTGCGCGGCCTCGGAGAGCATCGCGCTGGATCCGCTGATGACGCCGGCGACGGCCTTGGCGGCCGCGATCCCGAGATTGGCGAGGGCGGCGACGACGACCGTGGTGGTGCTCTCGCCGCCGCCTTCCGGTGAACTCATGTCCCTCAGTGTGGTCGAGGGGCGCGGACGACGCCCTCCTGTATCACCGAGATCGCGAGGTTTCCGTCCTGGGTGTAGATCCGGGCCTGTCCGAGGCCGCGGCCGCCGTGCGCGGAGGGCGACTCCTGGTCGTACAGCAGCCACTCGTCGGCGCGGAACGGGCGGTGGAACCACATCGCGTGGTCCAGCGACGCCCCGACGACATCGCCGACGGCCCAGCCGCCGCGCCCGTGCGCGAGGAGGATCGAGTCGAGGAGCGTCATGTCGGAGACGTAGGTGGCGAGGACGACGTGCAGGAGAGGTTCGTCAACGGCGCCGCCCAGCTTGCCGTTGGTGCGGAACCAGACCTGGGAGTGCGGTTCGCGCGGTTCGCCGAACTTCCCGTACGGCGGTTCCTCCGCGTAGCGCAGGTCGATGGCCTCGCGGGCCTCCAGGAACTTCTCGACCACCGCCGGGTCGAGGTGGTCGTAGCCGCGCAGCCGTTCCTCGGAGGTGGGCAGCGTGGCCGGGTCGGGGGCGGCCGGCATGGGGGTCTGGTGCTCGAAGCCCTCCTCGTGCCGCTGGAAGGAGGCGGAGAGGGCGAAGATCGGCTGTCCGTGCTGGACGGCGACGACGCGGCGCGCGGTGAAGGAACGGCCGTCGTTCATCCGGTCGACCGTGTAGACGATCGGCGCGCCGGCGTCGCCGGTGCGCAGGAAGTACGCGTGGAGGGAGTGGGGGAGACGGTCCTCGGGGACCGTCCGCCCAGCGGCGACCAGCGCCTGCGCCGCGACCTGTCCGCCGAAGACTCGGGGGATGACGGCGGAGCGGGACTGGCCGCGGAAGATGTTCTCCTCGATCTGCTCGAGGTCGAGCAGATCGAGGAGACTCTGAAGTGCCTGACTCATGCAGTCTTTTCTACTGGTCAGTAATTTCCGGAACCTTACGGGTCCGTGTCCTGCGGCCTGCTTACAGGCCCATGTCCTTCGCGATGATCGTCTTCATGATCTCGCTGGTGCCGCCGTAGATACGGTTGACGCGGTTGTCGGCGTACAGGCGGGCGATCGGGTACTCGTTCATGAAGCCGTAGCCGCCGTGCAGCTGGAGGCAGCGGTCGATCACACGGTGCGCGACCTCGGTGCAGAACAGCTTGGCGCTGGCGGCCTCGGCGGGGGTGAGCTCGTCCGCGTCCAGGGCCTCCAGGGCGCGGTCGACGACGGCCTCGGCCGCGTCCACCTCGGCCTGGCAGGCGGCCAGCTCGAACTTGGTGTTCTGGAAGGAGGCGACGGGCTTGCCGAAGACGGTGCGCTCCTGCACGTACTCCTTGGCGAACCGGACCGCGGCCTTGGCCTGGGCGTAGGCGCCGAAGGCGATGCCCCAGCGCTCGGAGGCGAGGTTGTGGCCGAGGTAGTAGAAGCCCTTGTTCTCCTCGCCGAGGAGGTCCTCGACGGGCACCTTGACGTCGACGAACGCGAGCTCGGCGGTGTCGGAGGTCTTCAGGCCCAGCTTGTCGAGCTTCCGCCCGATCGAGTAGCCCTCGGACTTGGTGTCCACGGCGAAGAGGGAGATGCCGAAGCGGCGGTCCTCGGCGGTGGGCGCGGACGTCCGGGCGCAGACGATGACACGGTCGGCGTGGACGCCACCGGTGATGAAGGTCTTGGCGCCGTTGAGGACGTAGTGCGTGCCGTCCTCGCTCAGCTTGGCGGTGGTCTTCATCCCCGCGAGGTCGGACCCGGTCCCCGGCTCGGTCATCGCCAGGGCCCACATCTCCTCGCCGGAGACGAACTTCGGCAGGAACCGCTTCTTCTGCTCGTCGTCGGCGAGCATCTTGATGTACGGCAGACCGAGCAGCACGTGCACACCGGAGCCACCGAACTGGACACCCGCGCGCGCCGTCTCCTCGTACATCACGGCCTCGAACTTGTACGAGTCGATGCCGGCGCCGCCGAACTCCTCGTCCACGCGGATGCCGAAGATGCCGAGCTCGGCCAGCTTGTAGTAGAACTCGCGCGGCGCCTGGCCGGCCGCGAACCACTCGTCGTAGACCGGCACGACCTCGGCCTCGATGAAGGCGCGAAGGGTCTCCCGGAACGCCTCGTGATCCTCGTTGAACACCGTACGACGCACGGTCGCCTCCTCCACCACCGGTACCTGTCTAAGCGCTTGCTCACCCAAGGTACCGGCGAGTACGAAGCCACGTCCAGACCGGCCCGTACGTAACGCTCGTCACGCCCCCGCCGCCCCGAACGCTCCCCGAGCCATCCGATGCAGCAGCTCCGCCGTCACCCCGCGCCCCGGCAGCGCCCCCGGTCGCCCCAGATGCGGGGTCGAGTTCAGCAGGCCGAAGACCGAGTGGACCGCGGAGCGGGCCGTGGGTTCGGTCAGGCCCGGGTAGACCTTGCGGACCACCTCGACCCACAGCTCGACGTACTGCCGCTGGAGCTGCCGTACGAGCTTGCGGTCGCTGTCGCGCAGGCGGTCCAGCTCGCGGTCGTGCAGGGTGATGAGGGGACGGTCGTCGAGGGCGAAGTCGATGTGGCCCTCGATGAGGGAGTCGAGGAGCGCGTCGGGGTCGCCGTCCGTCTCGGCGACCCTGCGCTTGCCGCCCGTCAGCAGCTGGCCGCTGATGCCCACCAGCAGCTCGGCGAGCATCGCGTCCTTGCCCGCGAAGTGCCGGTAGAGGCCGGGGCCGCTGATGCCCACCGCGGCACCTATCTCGTCGACTCCCACGCCGTGGAAGCCGCGCTCGGCGAAGAGTCGAGCCGCCTCCTTGAGGATCTGCTCACGGCGGGTGGGGGCGTCGGTTCTGGAGGCCATGAAGGTAATTCTAGACAGGGAGGTTAGCGGTCGTTAACCTGAAGGAAATGCGTTAACGCTCATTAACAATGTGAGGGGACCGCAGGATGCAACAGGCACCGGAGCTCCACAGCGCGGCAGACCCCGCGTCGGAGGCCTGGCGGGCCAATGAGGCGGCGCAGCTGGCGCTCGTCGAGGAGCTGCGCGGCAAGCTGGCCGCCGCCCGGCTCGGCGGCGGCGAGAAGGCCCGCGCCCGCCACACCGCACGCGGCAAGCTGCTGCCCCGCGACCGGGTCGACTCCCTCCTCGACCCCGGCTCACCCTTCCTGGAGCTGGCCCCGCTGGCGGCCGACGGGATGTACGACGGACAGGCCCCGGCGGCCGGTGTCATCGCCGGGATCGGGCGGGTCGCCGGGCGCGAGTGCGTGATCGTCGCCAATGACGCCACCGTGAAGGGTGGGACGTACTACCCCATCACCGTGAAGAAGCATCTCCGGGCGCAGGAAGTGGCCCTGGAGAACCGCCTGCCCTGTCTCTATCTGGTCGACTCCGGTGGTGCCTTCCTGCCGATGCAGGACGAGGTCTTCCCCGACCGTGAGCACTTCGGGCGCATCTTCTACAACCAGGCCCGGATGTCGGCGGCCGGCATCCCGCAGATCGCCGCCGTCCTCGGCTCGTGCACGGCCGGCGGGGCGTATGTCCCCGCGATGAGCGACGAGGCCGTGATCGTCCGCAATCAGGGGACCATCTTCCTCGGCGGGCCCCCGCTCGTGAAGGCCGCCACCGGTGAGGTCGTCACCGCGGAGGAGCTCGGCGGCGGCGAGGTCCACGCGCGTGTGTCCGGTGTGACCGACCACCTCGCGGAGGACGACGCGCACGCGCTGCGGATCGTCCGCACCATCGTCTCCACGCTTCCCGCGCGCGGGCCGCTGCCCTGGACCGTGGAGCCCGCCACGGAGCCCAAGGCCGACCCGTACGGGCTGTACGGCGCGGTGCCCGCCGACCCCCGTACTCCGTACGACGTCCGCGAGATCATCGCGCGCGTCACCGACGGCTCCCGTTTCTCCGAGTTCAAGGCCGAGTTCGGGCAGACCCTGGTCACCGGCTTCGCCCGGATCCACGGCCACCCGGTCGGCATCGTCGCCAACAACGGCATCCTGTTCTCCGAGTCCGCCCAGAAGGGCGCCCACTTCATCGAGCTGTGCGACCAGCGCGGAATCCCGCTGGTGTTCCTCCAGAACATCTCCGGGTTCATGGTCGGACGGGACTACGAGGCCGGTGGCATCGCCAAGCACGGCGCCAAGATGGTGACGGCGGTCGCCACGACCCGGGTGCCGAAACTGACCGTCGTGGTCGGCGGCTCGTACGGCGCGGGGAACTACTCGATGTGCGGCCGCGCCTACTCCCCCCGCTTCCTGTGGATGTGGCCGGGCGCCAAGATCTCCGTCATGGGCGGCGAGCAGGCCGCGTCCGTCCTCGCGACCGTCAAGCGGGACCAGCTGGAGGGCCGCGGCGAGTCCTGGCGACAGGACGAGGAAGAGGACTTCAAAGCGCCGATCCGTGCACAGTACGAGCGCCAGGGGAACGCTTACTACGCCACCGCCCGCCTCTGGGACGACGGCGTCATCGATCCGCTGGAGACCCGGCAGGTACTGGGCCTGGCCCTGACCGCGTGCGCAAACGCGCCCCTGGGCCAAAAAGATCCAACACAGACCCAGTTCGGCGTCTTCCGGATGTGAGGGAACCCACCACCATGTTCGACACAGTCCTTGTGGCCAACCGGGGCGAGATCGCGGTCCGGGTCATCCGCACTCTGCGCGCCCTGGGCGTCCGCTCGGTGGCCGTCTTCTCCGACGCGGACGCCGACGCCCGGCACGTCCGGGAGGCCGACACGGCGGTACGGATCGGTCCCGCGCCGGCGGCGCAGAGCTATCTGTCCGTGGAGCGCATCCTCGACGCCGCCGCCCGCAGCGGCGCCCAGGCGGTCCACCCCGGGTACGGCTTCCTCGCCGAGAACACCGCCTTCGCCCGCGCCTGCGACGCACAAGGGCTGGTCTTCATCGGGCCGCCCGCGCAGGCCATCTCCCTGATGGGCGACAAGATCCGCGCGAAGGAGACGGTCGCGGCGGCGGGGGTGCCCGTGGTGCCCGGCGGTCGTGACCCCGAACTGGCCGACGCGGCCCGCGAGTTGGGCGCACCTGTACTGCTGAAGCCCAGTGCGGGCGGTGGCGGCAAGGGCATGCGCCTGGTGCGGGACCTGGCCGTGCTGGACGAGGAGATCGCGGCGGCCCGGCGCGAGGCCGCGGCCTCCTTCGGCGACGACACGCTGCTCGTCGAGCGGTGGATCGACCGGCCCCGGCACATCGAGATCCAGGTCCTGGCCGACGCCCACGGGAACGTGATCCACCTCGGCGAGCGCGAGTGCTCCCTCCAGCGCCGCCACCAGAAGATCGTCGAGGAGGCGCCGAGCGTGCTCCTGGACGAGGCCACGCGCGCATCCATGGGCGAGGCGGCGGTCCAGGCGGCCCGTTCCTGCGGGTACGTCGGCGCGGGCACGGTCGAGTTCATCGTCCCCGGCGGCGATCCGTCGTCGTACTCCTTCATGGAGATGAACACCCGCCTCCAGGTGGAGCACCCGGTGACGGAGCTGATCACGGGCCTGGACCTGGTGGAGTGGCAGCTGCGGGTGGCGGCGGGCGAACGCCTGCCGTGGGCGCAGGAGGACATCTCGCTCGCCGGGCACGCGGTCGAGGCCCGTCTGTGCGCCGAAGACCCCACGCGCGGCTTCCTCCCCTCCGGCGGCACGGTGCTCAGCCTGAACGAGCCCCAGGGCAACGGCATCCGTACCGACTCCGGGCTGAGCGAGGGCACCGAGGTCGGCAGCCTGTACGACCCGATGCTGTCCAAGGTGATCGCGTACGGCCCCGACCGTGCCACCGCGCTCAGAAAGCTCCGGTCGGCCCTCGGACAGACGGTCACGCTGGGCGTGCCGACGAACGCGGGGTTCCTGCGCCGGCTGCTGGCCCACCCGGCGGTCGTGGCGGGCGAGTTGGACACCGGGCTGGTCGAGCGGGAGGTGGACGGGCTCGTACTCGACCAGGTGCCCGCGGAGGTCTATGCGGCGGCGGCGCTGCTGCGCCAGGCGGCGCTCGCCCCGGCCGCCGGCACCGGCTGGGCCGACCCGTTCTCCGCCGCGGACGGATGGCGGCTGGGCGGCGAGCGGGCCTGGACGGCGCACCACCTGCGGGTGCCGGGCCACGAGCCGGTGACCGTGCGCGTGCGCAGCACACCGGACGGCGGGACCGAACTGCTGCTGGACGACGGGGACGAGCCGCTTCGGGGGTCCGCGGGCCCGCTGCCCGGGCCCGAGGGCCGGTTCACCTGCCGGCTCGACGGCGTCGCCCACACCTTCGCCGCGCTGCCGGACGGCAGCTGGCTGGGCCGCGACGGCGACGCCTGGCAGGTGCGGGACCACGACCCGGTGGCCGCGTCGCTCACCGGGGCCGCGCACTCCGGTGCCGACTCGCTCACCGCGCCCATGCCCGGGACGGTGACGGTCGTGAAGGTCGCCGTGGGCGACGAGGTGACCGCCGGGCAGAGTCTGCTGGTCGTCGAGGCGATGAAGATGGAGCACGTCATCTCCGCCCCGCACGCCGGCACGGTCGCCGAACTGGACGTGACGCCGGGCACGACCGTCGCCATGGACCAGGTACTGGCGGTCGTCGCACCGCACGAGGAGGCAGCGCAATGACGGTTCAGGGACTCCCCATGGTCGTACCGGCGCAGGACCTGCCCCCACGGGTGCGGATCCACGAGGTCGGCGCGCGGGACGGACTCCAGAACGAGAAGTCGACGGTGCCGACCGAGGTCAAGGCGGAGTTCATCCGCCGCCTGGCCGACGCGGGCCTGACGACGATCGAGGCCACCAGCTTCGTCCACCCGAAGTGGGTGCCCCAACTCGCCGACGCGGAACAGCTGTTCCCGATGGTGAGCGAGGTGCCGGTCGCGCTGCCGGTCCTGGTGCCGAACGCCCGCGGACTCGACCGCGCGCTGGCCCTGCACGCGCGTCGCGTCGCCGTCTTCGCCAGCGCCACCGAGTCCTTCGCGAAGGCCAACCTCAACCGCACGGTCGACGAGGCGCTGGGCATGTTCGCGCCGGTGGTCGCGCGGGCGAGGGAGCACAAGGTCCACGTCCGCGGCTATCTGTCGATGTGCTTCGGCGACCCCTGGGAGGGCCCGGTCCCGATCCACCAGGTCGTGCGGATCAGCAAGGCCCTGATGGACATGGGCTGCGACGAGCTGAGCCTCGGCGACACGATCGGCGTGGCGACCCCGGCGCACGTCCAGGACCTGCTGTCCGAGCTGAACGAGGAGGGCGTGCCGACCTCCGCGATCGGTGTGCACTTCCACGACACGTACGGCCAGGCACTCGCCAACACCCTGGCCGCCCTGCAACACGGCGTCACCACCGTCGACGCCTCGGCGGGCGGCCTCGGCGGCTGCCCGTACGCCAAGTCCGCAACCGGCAACCTCGCCACCGAAGACCTCGTGTGGATGCTCCAGGGACTCGGCATCGACACCGGAGTGGACCTCGGCCGCCTCGTCGCCACCAGCGTGTGGATGGCCGACCAACTGGGCCGACCCAGCCCGTCCCGCACCGTCCGTGCACTCGGTAAATCGACTCTGCCCCACAAGGACCAGTGATCTGCCATGGACCACCGCCTCTCCCCCGAACTCGAAGAACTCCGCCGTACGGTCGAGCAGTTCGCGCACGACGTGATCGCCCCCAAGATCGGCGACTTCTACGAACACCATGAATTCCCGTACGAGATCGTCCGCGAGATGGGCCGCATGGGTCTGTTCGGGCTGCCGTTCCCGGAGGAGTACGGCGGTATGGGCGGCGACTATCTGGCACTGGGCGTGGCTCTGGAGGAGCTGGCCCGGGTCGACTCCTCGGTGGCCATCACCCTGGAGGCGGGCGTCTCGCTCGGCGCGATGCCGATCCACCTCTTCGGCACCGAGGAGCAGAAGCGCCAGTGGCTCCCTCGGCTGTGCACCGGCGAAATCCTCGGCGCCTTCGGCCTGACCGAGCCGGACGGCGGCAGCGACGCGGGCGCGACGCGTACGACGGCCCGCCTGGACGCCGAGACGAACGAATGGGTGATCAACGGCACGAAGTGCTTCATCACCAACTCGGGGACGGACATCACGGAGTTGGTGACCGTCACGGCGGTCACCGGCCGCAAGCCGGACGGCAGGCCGCTGATCTCCGCGATCATCGTCCCGTCGGGCACGCCCGGCTTCACGGTCGCCGCCCCCTACTCGAAGGTGGGCTGGAACGCCTCGGACACCCGTGAGCTGTCCTTCGCGGACGTCCGGGTCCCGGCCGCGAACCTCCTGGGCGAACAGGGCCGCGGCTACGCCCAGTTCCTGCGCATCCTCGACGAGGGCCGTATCGCGATCGCGGCCCTGGCGACCGGCCTGGCCCAGGGCTGCGTCGACGAGTCACTGAAGTACGCGAAGGAACGCCAGGCCTTCGGCCGCCCCATCGGCGCCAACCAGGCGATCCAGTTCAAGCTCGCCGACATGGAGATGAAGGCCCACACCTCCCGCCTGGCCTGGCGCGACGCCGCCTCCCGTCTGGTGGCCGGGGACCCCTTCAAGAAGGAGGCGGCACTGGCCAAGCTCTACTCGTCCACCATCGCCGTCGACAACGCCCGCGAGGCGACCCAGATCCACGGCGGCTACGGCTTCATGAACGAGTACCCGGTGGCGCGCATGTGGCGTGACTCGAAGATCCTGGAGATCGGCGAGGGCACCAGCGAAGTCCAACGGATGCTGATCGCACGGGAGTTGGGGCTGACGGGCTGAGCCGCAGGTCACAGGCCACGCCCAGGCTTGAGTCCGAGGGCGGCCCACCCCTGGACAAGCGATGAGGTTAGGCTAACCTACCTTCGAAATGTCCAGCAGGTGATCCACCCCGTTCGAAAGCAGCGTACCCATGTCCAACGCCAGAGCCACCCACCTCACCCGCCGCGGCATCCTCGCCGCGGGCGGCGCCCTCGGCCTCGGTGCCGTGCTCGCAGCCTGCGGCGACGAAGACTCGGGCAGCGAGGGCTCGGACGCGAAGGCATCCGCCGGGGCCTCCGGCCCCTGGTCGTTCAAGGACGACCGCGGTACGACGGTGAAGCTCGACAAGGTCCCGGCGAACATCGTGGCGTTCACCGGCGTCGCCGCCGCGCTCCACGACTACGGCATCTCGGTCAAGGGCGTGTTCGGCCCGACCAAGACCACGGACGGCAAGGCCGACGTCCAGGCCGGCGACATGGACATCAGCAAGGTGACCATCCTCGGCAACGCCTGGGACCAGTTCAACGTCGAGAAGTACGCCGCGCTCGCCCCGGACGTCCTCATCTCCACGATGTTCGACGACGCCGGCACCCTCTGGTACGTCCCCGAGGCGTCCAAGGACAAGATCGCCAAGCTCGCCCCGAGCGTCGGCATCTCCGTCTACGACCGCCAGATCACCGAGCCCCTGGAGCGCCTGTGGGCGCTCGCGGAGTCGCTCGGCGGGGACATGAAGGCCGCCGCGGTCACCGACGCCAAGAAGAAGTTCGAGACCGCGGCCGCCCGGCTGCGTGCCGCCGCCAAGGCCAAGCCCGACATCAAGGTGCTGGCCGGCTCCGCGAGCCAGGACCTGTTCTACGTCTCCGGCACCAACCTCTCCATCGACCTGGAGTACTTCAAGGCCCTCGGCGTGAACTTCGTCGAGCCCTCGGAGAAGGCGAAGTCCGTGGGCGGTGGCTGGTTCGAGAGCCTCAGCTGGGAGAACGTCGACAAGTACAAGGCCGACGTCATCATGATGGACGACCGGTCCTCGACGATTCAGCCGGCGGACATCACCGAGGCGACGTGGAAGAAGCTGCCCGCGGTGAAGGCGGGGCAGGTCATCGCGCGGTCGCCGGAGCCGATTCTGTCGTACGACAAGTGCACGCCGTTGCTTGAGAATCTCGCCGAGGCGCTGGAGAACGCCAAGAAGGTGAGCTAACGGCTCGCGGGGAACTGCGGGTCCGTCGTGGCTGGTCGCGCCCACGCGGCGGAGCCGCATATGTCACAGCCCCGCGCCCCTAGGTACGCATCCCTGACGTCGATTCAGGAGTTACCCCATGACCACCGCCGTCGCCTCCCCCTTCCGTTTCTTCTCCCTGCACGTCGTGCGGACTCGGCGGCTCGGGCCGTCTCTGGTTCGGGTGACCTTTGCCGGGGACGAGTTGCGGGACTTCCACTCCGACGGGTGTGACCAGTCGCTGTCGCTGTTCATCCCCGCCGAGGGCCGGACCGAGCCCCGCGTCCCCGTCGAGCTCGGCGACGGCTGGTGGCAGGCGTGGCGCGAACAGCCCGATGACGTGCGGGCCGTGATGCGGTCGTACTCACTCCGGTCGCTGCGCCGGAACCCCGACGAGATCGACATCGACTTCGTGCTGCACGAGCCCGCCGGGCCTGCCTCCCGGTGGGCCGCGCGGGCCGCCGCCGGGGACAAGGTGCAGCTGCTCGGACCAGCGATCGCCGACAACCGGGCCATCCGCTTCCGGCCGCCCGCCGACACGGACCTGGTCGTGATCTGGGGCGACGAGACGGCCGTACCCGCGGTCTCCGCCATCGTCGAGTCGCTGCCGGCCGGCACCCGTGCCCGGGTCTGGCTGGAGGTGCACCACGCCGGTGACATCCAGGACCTGGCGACCGAGGCGGACGTGGAGATCGACTGGCTGGTCGCGGAGAAGCCGGGTGTCGAGGGGTCCCCCATGGCCCTCGATGCCCTGCGCGAAGCCCGACTCCCGCCCGCCGAGCACCCGTACGTCTGGATCGCGGGCGAGTCCGGCTGTGTGAAGCAGCTGCGCCGGCACTTCGTGGGCGAGCGCGGGATCGACCGCCGCCGGGTCACGTTCGTGGGCTACTGGCGGCAGGGGCTGTCCGAGGAGCAGCTGCGCGAGCGCGGCGAGTGATGCGGCAGCGACAGGAGTGATCACCGTCACGGGCGGGGTTGGGTTTCCCTTGCGTTAAATCTGGTGAAGTTAGGTTAGGCTAACCTAAGTTGAAGCCCACACTCCGCTTCGCCCGTCCCGCACGGATCGTCCCCACCGGAGGACCCCCTCATGCGCTCGCACCTGCTCAATGACACGACCGCGGAGCGGTACCGCAGCTCCGTGACCGAAGGAATCGAGCGGGTGGCGGCCAAACTCGCCACCACCGACCGTCCGTTCACCGGCATCACGGTCGACGCCCTCGCCCCCCGTATCGACACGATCGACCTCGACCGGCCGCTGCGCGACACCGCAGCGGCCCTCGACGAACTGGAGGACGTCTACCTCCGGGACGCGATCTACTTCCACCACCCCCGCTATCTCGCCCACCTCAACTGCCCGGTCGTCATCCCGGCCGTGCTCGGCGAGGCGATCCTCTCCGCGGTCAACTCCTCCCTGGACACCTGGGACCAGTCGGCCGGCGGCACCCTCATCGAGCGCAAGCTCATCGACTGGACGACCGCCCGCATCGGCCTCGGCCCCGCCGCCGACGGCGTGTTCACCTCCGGCGGCACCCAGTCCAACCTCCAAGCGCTGCTACTGGCCCGCGAGGAGGCGAAGCCAGGGCGGGCAGGGTGGGAGGAAGGGGCCTCCTTCGCCAAACTGCGCATCTTCGCCTCCGAGGTCAGCCACTTCAGCGTGAAGAAGTCGGCCAAACTCCTCGGTCTGAGCCCGGACTCCGTGGTCTCCATCCCCGTCGACCACGACAAGCGCATGCAGACGGTCACGCTCGCCCATGAGCTGGAGCGCTGCAAGAAGGACGGCCTGGTGCCCATGGCGGTCGTCGCCACGGGCGGCACCACCGACTTCGGCTCCATCGACCCGCTGCCCGAGATCGCCGAGCTGTGCGAGCAGTACAACACCTGGATGCACGTCGACGCCGCCTACGGCTGCGGGCTCCTCACCTCGCTCAAGTACCGCCACCGCATCGACGGCATCGAGCGGGCCGACTCCGTCACCGTCGACTACCACAAGTCCTTCTTCCAGCCGGTGAGTTCATCGGCCGTGCTGGTCCGCGACGCCGCCACGCTGCGCCACGCCACCTATCACGCGGAGTACCTCAACCCGCGCCGCATGGTGCAGGAGCGCATACCCAACCAGGTCGACAAGTCGCTGCAGACCACCCGCCGCTTCGACGCGCTCAAGCTGTGGATGACGCTGCGCGTGATGGGCGCCGACGGCATCGGCGAGCTCTTCGACGAGGTCTGCGACCTGGCCGCCGAGGGCTGGGAGCTGCTCGCCGCCGACCCCCGCTTCGACGTGGTGGTCCAGCCCTCGCTCTCCACCCTCGTCTTCCGCTACATCCCGGCCGCCGTCACCGATCCCGCCGAGATCGACCGGGCCAACCTGTACGCCCGCAAGGCCCTGTTCGCCTCCGGTGACGCGGTGGTCGCGGGCACCAAGGTCGGCGGCCGCCACTATCTGAAGTTCACCCTGCTCAACCCCGAGACCACGACGGCCGACATCGCCGCCGTCCTCGATCTGATCGCCGGCCACGCCGAGCAGTACCTGGGAGAGACCGTTGTCCGCGCTTCCTGAAGCCTCTGAAAAGCTCCTCGACTTCGTCGGGATAGGCCTCGGCCCCTTCAACCTCGGCCTGGCCTGTCTGACCGAGCCCATCGACGAACTCGACGGCGTCTTCCTGGAGTCGAAGCCCGACTTCGAGTGGCACGCGGGGATGTTCCTGGACGGCGCCCACCTCCAGACCCCGTTCATGTCGGACCTGGTCACCCTCGCCGACCCGACGTCGCCGTACTCCTTCCTCAACTACCTCAAAGAACAGGGGCGGTTGTACTCGTTCTACATCCGCGAGAACTTCTACCCCCTGCGCGTCGAGTACGACGACTACTGCCGCTGGGCCGCGAACAAACTCAGCTCCGTCCGCTTCGGCACGACGGTGGCAGAGGTGACGTACGACGAAGGGGACGACCTCTACGCCGTACGCACCACGGAGAACGAGATCTTCCGCGCCCGCCGCCTGGTCCTCGGCACCGGCACCTCGCCGTACTACCCGGAGGCGGTGCGCGGCCTGGGCGGTGACTTCTTCCACAACTCCCGCTACATGCAGAACAAGGCGGAGCTGCAGAAGAAGGAGTCGATCACGCTCATCGGCTCCGGCCAGTCCGCCGCCGAGATCTACTACGACCTGCTCAGCGAGATCGACGTCCACGGCTACCGGCTGAACTGGGTGACCCGCTCCCCGCGCTTCTTCCCGCTGGAGTACACCAAGCTCACGCTGGAGATGACGTCGCCGGAGTACATCGACTACTACCGCGAGCTCCCCGAGGCCACCCGCTACCGCGTGATGGCGCAGCAGAAGGGCCTGTTCAAGGGCATCGACGGCGACCTGATCAACGAGATCTTCGACCTGCTGTACCAGAAGAACCTCGGCGGTCCCGTGCCCACGCGCCTGCTCACCAACTCCTCGCTGGGCGACGCACGCTACGAGAACGGCACGTACACCCTCTCCTTCCGCCAGGAGGAGCAGGCGAAGGACTACGAGATCGAGTCCCAGGGCCTGGTGCTGGCCACCGGCTACCACTACGCCGAGCCGGAGTTCCTGAAGCCCGTGCGCGACCGTCTGGTCCGCGACTCGCACGGCAACTTCGACGTCGCCCGCAACTACTCGATCGACACGACCGGCCGCGGCGTCTTCCTCCAGAACGCCGGCGTGCACACCCACAGCATCACGTCCCCGGACCTGGGCATGGGCGCGTACCGCAACAGCTACATCATCCGTGAGCTGCTCGGCAGCGAGTACTACCCGGTCGAGAAGACCATCGCGTTCCAGGAGTTCGCCGTATGAGCACCGCGACCGACACCTTCGCCTTCCGCCCGCTCGACCCCCTGAAGGACGCCGAGCTGCTGCACACCTGGGTCACGCACCCCAAGGCGGCCTTCTGGATGATGCAGGACGCCCGGCTGGAGGACGTCGAGCGCGCCTACATGGAGATCGCGGCCGACGAGCACCACCACGCCCTGCTCGGGCTGCGCGACGGCGAACCCGCGTTCCTCATGGAGCACTACGACCCCGTCCACCGCGAACTGGTCGGCCTGTACGAGCCGCAGCCCGGCGACGTCGGCATGCACTTCCTCACGCCGGCGACCGACACGCCCGTGCACGGCTTCACCAAGGCCGTCATCACCGCCGTGATGGCCCATCTCTTCGAGGACCCGCGCACCGCCCGCGTCGTCGTCGAGCCGGACGTGTCCAACAAGGCCGTCCACGCCCTGAACGAAGCCGTCGGGTTCGTGCCCGAGCGAGAGATACGGAAGCCGGAGAAAGAAGCGTTGCTGAGTTTCTGCACCCGCGAGCAGTTCGAGAAGGCGGTGTCCGCATGAGCCTCGCCGACGCCACGGCCCACCTCTCCCCCGAGAACTGGGAGACGGCCAACCGCCTGCTGATCCGCAAGGCGCTGGCCGAGTTCGCGCACGAGCGGCTGATCACCCCCGAGAAGGACGGTGACCAGTACGTCGTACGCAGCGACGACGGCCTGACCCGCTACCGCTTCACCGCCACCCGCCGCGCCCTCGACCACTGGCAGGTGGACGCCGACTCCGTCACCCGCCACCGCGACGGCGCCGAACTCCCCCTCGCCGCCCTGGACTTCTTCATCGAGCTGAAGAAATCCCTGGGCCTGAGCGACGAGGTCCTGCCGGTCTACCTGGAGGAGATCTCCTCCACCCTCTCCGGCACCTGCTACAAGCTCACCAAGCCGAGGACGACCTCCGCCGAGCTGGCGAAAAGCAGCTTCCAGGACATCGAGACCGGCATGACCGAGGGCCACCCCTGCTTCGTGGCCAACAACGGCCGGCTCGGCTTCGGCATCCACGAGTACCTGTCGTACGCCCCCGAGACCGCGAGCCCGGTCCGGCTGGTGTGGCTGGCCGCGCACCGCTCACGGGCAGCGTTCACGGCGGGCGTCGGAATCGAGTACGAGTCGTTCGTACGCGAGGAGTTGGGCGCGCAGACGGTCGAGCGGTTCGACGAGACGCTGAAGGCGAAGGGTCTGGCCCCGGAGGACTTCCTCCTCATCCCCGTCCACCCCTGGCAGTGGTGGAACAAGCTCAGCGTCACCTTCGCCGCCGAAGTCGCCCGCGGGCACCTGGTCTGCCTGGGCGAGGGCGACGACGAGTACCTGGCCCAGCAGTCCATCCGGACCTTCTTCAACAAGTCCGCCCCCGAGAAGCACTACGTCAAAACCGCCCTCTCGGTCCTCAACATGGGCTTCATGCGCGGTCTCTCGGCCGCCTACATGGAGGCCACCCCCGCGATCAACGACTGGCTCGCCCAGCTCATCGACAACGACCCGGTGCTGAAGTCGACGGGCCTGTCGATCATCCGCGAGCGGGCGGCCGTCGGCTACCGGCACCTGGAGTACGAGAAGGCCACGGACCGCTACTCGCCGTACCGCAAGATGCTCGCCGCGCTGTGGCGCGAGAGCCCGGTGTCATCGCTCCAGGACGGCGAGTCGCTCGCCACCATGGCGTCCCTCGTCCATGTGGACCACGAGGGCGCGTCCTTCGCGAGCGCGCTGATCGAGCAGTCGGGACTGGCCCCCAAGGAGTGGCTGCGCCGCTACCTCAAGGCCTACTTCACCCCGCTCCTGCACAGCTTCTACGCCTACGACCTGGTCTACATGCCGCACGGCGAGAACGTGATCCTCGTCCTCAAGGACGGTGCCGTCGAGCGCGCGATCTACAAGGACATCGCCGAGGAGATCGCCGTCATGGACCCGGACGCGGTACTGCCGCCGACGGTCGAGCGGCTGCGCGTGGAGGTCCCGGAGGAGAAGAAGCTCCTCTCGATCTTCACCGACGTCTTCGACTGCTTCTTCCGCTTCCTCGCCGCGAACCTCGCCGCCGAGGGGATCATCGAGGAGGACGACTTCTGGCGGACGGTCGCCGAGGTCACCCGCGACTACCAGCACTCGGTGCCCGAACTCGCCGACAAGTTCAAGCAGTACGACATGTTCGCCCCCGAGTTCGCCCTGTCCTGCCTCAACCGACTCCAGCTGCGCAACAACAAGCAGATGGTGGACCTGGCCGACCCGGCCGGCGCCCTACAGCTGATCGGCACCCTGAAGAACCCCATAGCGGGCCTGTAACGGCCCCTCACAGACAGGCGGGTATCCCGGAGTACGGTCCTCCGGGATACCCGCCGTCACTTCCAAACGACCCTGGCGGCAACGACCCTCAGGGGCGCGGGGAACTGCGCGACCAGCCCCCACCGGGCCGCAGCCGAATCACGACCCAGAGCCCCACGGAACTTGCGGCGACCGATAGAAACCGATCCCCAGCGCATCCCACCGCGGCCCCTGCGCAGCAAGCCGCACCTTGTACCCGTCCCAGTCGTGCGTGGCCGCCGGCGACCAACCGAGCTCGGCCACCCCCGCCAGCCGCGGGAACGCCATGTACTCGATGTCCGCCGAGCTGTCGAGCGTCTCGCTCCACAGCGGCGCCTCGACACCCCGGATCGCCGAAGCGGGCGCCCCCGCGAGATACGCACCCGGATCCCAGTCGTACGACCGCTGCACCTCGACGTACCCCGCCCAGGACAGCCCCAGCGGCGTATTCGCGTCGTACTTCATGTCGAGGTAGAGCCGATCCGCCGGGGAGAGGATGATCCCGGTCCCGTTCGCCGCGGCGGCAGCGACCTGTGCCTTCTCCTCGGCACTGGTGTCATCCAGCCCCCAGTACTGGGCGAGCGCCCCCTTCGCCGGCGTCGCTCCAGTCAGCTGGTGCCAGCCGACGACCGTCTTCCCGTACTTGGCGACGATCGGCTGCACCCGGTCCATGAACTTCACATAGTCCGCATGGCTGGTGGAGTGCGCCTCGTCGCCGCCGATGTGCAGATAGCGGCCCGGGGTCAGCGCGGCCAGCTCACGCACCACGTCGTCCACGAAGTCGTACGTGATCTCCTTGTCCACGCACAGCGAGCTGAAGCCGACCTCGGTGCCTGTGTACAGCGGGGGTGCCACGCCGTCGCAGTTCAGGTCGGCGTAGGAGGCCAGCGCGGCATTGGTGTGGCCCGGCATGTCTATCTCGGGGACGACTTCCAGGTAGCGGGAGCCCGCGTACCGGACGATCTCCTTGTAGTCGGCCTTCGTGTAGTAGCCGCCGGCGCCGCCGCCCACCTCCGTGGAACCGCCGTAGGTCGCCAGGCGCGGCCAGGAGTCGATGGCGATGCGCCAGCCCTGGTCGTCGCTGAGGTGCAGATGCAGCTTGTTGACCTTGTACAGCGCCAACTGGTCGATATAGCGCTTGACCTGGTCGACGGTGAAGAAGTGCCTGGAGACGTCGAGCATGGCGCCGCGCCAGCCGTAGCGCGGGGTGTCCTTGATCGTGCCGCCCGCGACCAGCCACGGCCCGGGCTGCCGGGAGTCCTTCTCGACGGCGGCGGGCAGGAGCTGGCGCAGGGTCTGGACGCCGTGGAAGAGTCCGGCGGGCGCCGCCGCCGTGAGGGTGACGCCCTTGCCCCCGCTGTCGAGGCGGTAGCCCTCGGCGCCGAAGGAGCCCTTGCCGAGCCGGAGTTGGATGCCTCCGGAGCCATGGGTCGTGACCGGCAGTCGATATCCGGTCGACGGTCGCAGGACATCCGCCAGATACTCGCCGACCCGGCGTGCCTCGCGCGAGCCGTCGACGCGGATACGGGTGGAGTCGGTGATGCGGTACGGCGATCCGCCCGCGTCGACCGAGGCGGGGGCCGGAATCACCTGGTCCAGTGGCGTCGCGGAGGTCTTCGGGGCCGGTGCCGCCCCGACCGTGAATGCCCCGGCCGTCGCCACCAGCAGCAGCGAACCGAGGAGCCGGAACATACGGGGAGTCGTTCTGTGGTGCCGTCTCACATGCGCTCCCTTCAGGATTGGTAGAGACCACTCTCTCGCAGAAGCGGTGAAACAATCCCTCTCATGGCGGAAATCATCCAGAGGGACGGCACCTGGATCTTCGACGGCGACGCGCTGCGGCTGACCCCCGGACGGGACAAGAACGTCAGTTTGCTCCGCAAGACCCTGGGTGAACTCGTGGTCCCGTTGGGCGCGTTGGCGGGCGTCTCCTTCGAGCAGGGCAGGAAGACCGGGCGGCTGCGGCTCCGGCTGCGGGACGGCGCCGATCCGCTGCTGCACGCCACCGGCGGCCGGCTCGCCGAACCCCACGACCCCTATCAGCTGACCGTCGAGTCCGACCGCTACGGCGTCGCCGAGTACTTCACGGACGAGGTCCGCAACGCCCTGCTCCTGGACGAGGTGCCGTCCGACCCGGTGTCCGAGTACCTGTTGCCGGGTCCGGCCGTTCCGCTGTCGGTCTCCGCGGGCGACGGCACCGCCAGCTTCGACGGCGAGCGCATCCGCCTGGAGTGGAACTGGAAGACCGAGGACGCCAAGGCCGCCGCAGGCACCCGCACGCTCACCGTGTCCGACCTGACGGCCGTGGAATGGCACCCGTCGGCCGGCCTGGAGAACGGCTACCTCCGCTTCACCGTGAAGAACGCGCCCACCAAGGCGCCGCCCAAGTACGACCCCAACTCCGTCGAGCTGTGGGGCTTCAAGAAGGACCCGCTGATGGCCCTGGTCGCCGCCGCCGTACAGGCCCGGCTCCCGCATCCGGCCGCGGCCGCCGCCACGGACGTACGACAGCTGGAAGCGGCCGTGGCCCCGGCCGCGTCGGGCGGTGAGGACGACCACGACGCGCTGCTTCGGCGGCTGCGCGAGCTCGGCGAGCTGCACCGCTCGGGCGTGCTCACGGACGAGGAGTTCTCCATGGCCAAGCAGGCGGTCCTCAAACGGATGTGAGGACCGCCGCCGGCGGACGGAGTCGCTACTTGGCCTTGCGCGCGACCGTGAAGTGGTCGATGCGGTCACCGGTCTCGGCGATGCCCGACACCTTCAGCCTGGCGTAGTGGCCGCGCGGCGCGGGCTCGACGTCCACGCGCAGGAACGAGTAGTTGAGGTAGCGCACCCGGGACCAGGTGACGGTCTCGTCGACCTTGCCGTCCTTGGTGTTGATGAAGGAGGCCACGGAGTCGACCTCGTTCAGGTGCCCCTCGTAGGAGTCCGGCGCGCTGAACGCGTACAGGCTGCGGCCCGCCGCACCCGCCGTCACATAGACGACGCCCTCGGTCTCGGAGTACGCGGTCTCGCCGATCGGCAGCTTCTTGACGACCTTGTTGCCCTTGAGGACGTCGGTGCGCTCGTACTGGTGGTTGTGGCCGTTGATGACCAGGTCCACCGTGTACTTCTCGAACAGCGGCACCCACTCCTGGCGCACGCCCCCCTCCGAGGCGTGCGCGGTGGAGGTGCAGTAGGCGCAGTGGTGGAAGAACACGACGATGAAGTCGATGCCGTGCGCGGCCCGGTACTTCTTCAGCTGGGCCTCGAACCACGTCGTCTGGGTGCCGCCGGAGATACCGAGGTTGGCCGGGATCTCGAAGGAGACGTCGTTCGGGTCCAGCGAGATGATCGCGGTGTTGCCGTAGACGAAGGAGTAGACGCCCGGCAGGTTCTTCTTGTCCGGCCCGTTGTCGGGGAGCGTGAAGCGGGCCTCCTCGCCGCCGTAGCCGTTGGGCGAGTACCAGGCCTCCATGTCGTGGTTGCCGTAACTCACCATCCACGGGACCGACTTGGCGACCGACTCGGTCTGGGCGAGGAACTGGTCCCACACCCGCGAGTCGAAGCCGGTGTCGGCGGTCTTGCCCGCGCCGGCCGGGTCGGCGTAGGCGATGTCACCGGCGTGCAGGTGGAAGACCGGGTCCTGGCCGAGGATCAGGCTGTCGTTGGCGAGGCCGTGGTAGCTGACGCCCTGGTCGCCGAAGGCCGTGAAGGTGAAGGGCTTCTTGCGGTCGGGCGCGGTGGTGAAGGTGCCCAGGGTGCCGACCAGGTGCGATTCGGCCGGGTCGAAGCCCTGGTGACCGACGCCGTAGTAGTACGTCTTCCCCGGGCGCAGGTGGGTCAGCTTGGCGTGCACGTAGTACTGGGTGTGATCGGCGCTGGCGCCGACCCCGGCCGGGGTGTACAGCGTGCGCACCTCGGCGTCGATCTTGCGGGAGAGGTCCCAGGGGTGGGTGCCGATGCGGACGAACGGCTTCTTGACGGCGACCGGGACCTGCCAGGAGACGGTCATCTCGGTGGCCGCGTCATTGCCGTAGGAGAGGTGACGGCCGAACGGGGCGACCAGCGCGCCGTCGACGGTCTCGGTGCTCGTCCGCTGCGTCGGAACCGCGGCTTGGGCGGTGGCGCCCGGTACGAACGCGCCACCGGCGACGGCACCGAGCGTGACGGCGCCGCCTCTGATCATCGTGCGCCGCGAGAACTTGGCGCGCAGGTACTCATGCTGCTCGGCCATGCTCATGCGCTCGGCAAGCTGCTCGGGTACGCCCATGCGAGGAATGTCCATGGCGTCTGAAACTCGTCCCCCCGGGCAACGAGCTGAGTTCCTCCGGATGGACAGCGTGCGAACAGGTGCTCATGACGGATTCAACGTTCTCCCAAAGAGTTTCAACAGGCGGTTGCCCGATATCGGGCAGGATTCTTGCGAAAGCGTCGCCGGTACCCCAGGATCTACCGGGTGCACGACGAACTCGTTGATCATCTGACGCGGTCCACGCCCCTCAACCGGGGCGAGGCGCTGCGCGTGATCCAGGACGTGCTCGCCTACTTCGACGAGACGACCGAGGACGTCGTCCGTCGCCGCCACCGCGAGCTCCAGGCCCAGGGCCTGGTGAATGCGGAGATCTTCGAACGGATCGAGGCGGACCTGAAATACCGGGCCGTGGCACCGCCGGAGCTCACGCTCCGCCAGCTGCGCCGCATCGTCTATGGCTAGGGATACCTATATATATGTGCGGAATCGTCGGATACATCGGGAAGCGCGATGTGGCCCCCCTGCTCCTTGAGGGCCTCCAGCGCCTGGAGTACCGGGGCTACGACTCGGCCGGCATCGTCGTGACCACGCCCAAGACCGCAGGCCTGAAGATGGTCAAGGCCAAGGGCCGGGTCCGCGACCTGGAGGCCAAGGTGCCCGCCCGCTTCAAGGGCACCACCGGCATCGCCCACACCCGCTGGGCCACCCACGGCGCCCCCTCCGACGTGAACGCCCACCCGCACCTCGACGCCGAGGGCAAGGTCGCCGTCGTCCACAACGGCATCATCGACAACGCCTCCGACCTGCGCCGTAAGCTGGAGGCCGACGGCGTCGAGTTCCTCTCCGAGACCGACACCGAGGTCCTCGTCCACCTCATCGCCCGTTCGCAGGCGGAGAAGCTGGAGGACAAGGTCCGCGAGACGCTGCGCCTCATCGAGGGCACGTACGGCATCGCGGTCCTGCACGCCGACTTCCCCGACCGTATCGTCGTCGCCCGCAACGGCTCCCCGGTCGTCCTCGGCATCGGCGAGAAGGAGATGTTCGTCGCCTCGGACATCGCCGCGCTGGTCACCCACACGCGCCAGATAGTGACGCTGGACGACGGCGAGATGGCCACCCTCAAGGCCGACGACTTCCGCACGTACACGACGGAGGGCACCCGCACCACGGCGGAGCCCACCACCGTCGAATGGGAAGCGGCGTCCTACGACATGGGCGGCCACGACACCTACATGCACAAGGAGATCCACGAGCAGGCCGACGCCGTGGACCGCGTCCTGCGCGGCCGCATCGACGACCGCTTCTCCACGGTGCACCTCGGCGGCCTGAACCTGGACGCCCGTGAGGCCCGCCAGATCCGCCGCGTGAAGATCCTCGGCTGCGGCACCTCGTACCACGCGGGCATGATCGGCGCCCAGATGATCGAGGAGCTGGCCCGCATCCCCGCGGACGCCGAGCCCGCCTCGGAGTTCCGCTACCGCAACGCCGTGGTCGACCCCGACACGCTCTACATCGCCGTCTCCCAGTCCGGTGAGACGTACGACGTACTGGCCGCCGTCCAGGAGCTGAAGCGCAAGGGCGCGAGGGTGCTGGGCGTGGTGAACGTCGTCGGCTCGGCGATCGCCCGCGAGGCCGACGGCGGCATCTACGTCCACGCGGGCCCCGAGGTCTGCGTCGTCTCCACCAAGTGCTTCACCAACACGACGGTGGCCTTCGCCCTGCTGGCCCTCCACCTCGGCCGCACCCGGGACCTCTCGGTCCGCGACGGCAAGCGCATCATCGAGGGCCTGCGCAAGCTCCCCGCCCAGATCGCCGAGATCATGGAGCAGGAGGGCGAGATCGAGAAGCTGGCCCAGAGCTACGCCGACGCCCGCTCGATGCTCTTCATCGGCCGCGTCCGCGGCTACCCGGTCGCCCGTGAGGCCTCCCTGAAGCTCAAGGAGGTCTCCTACATCCACGCCGAGGCCTACCCCGCCTCCGAGCTCAAGCACGGCCCGCTCGCCCTCATCGAGCCCGCCCTGCCCACGGTCGCCATCGTCCCCGACGACGACCTCCTGGAGAAGAACCGCGCCGCCATGGAGGAGATCAAGGCCCGCAGCGGCAAGATCCTCGCCGTCGCCCACCAGCCCCAGGAGAAGGCCGACCAGACGATCGTAGTCCCCAAGAACGAGGACGAGTTGGACCCCATCCTCCTGGGCATTCCCCTCCAACTCCTCGCCTACCACACGGCCTTGACCCTCGGCAGGGACATCGACAAGCCCAGGAACCTGGCCAAGTCAGTAACGGTGGAGTAGAGGCCTTTGGCCTTTGGCTTTTGGCTTTTAGGGGCGCGGGGAACTGCGCGAGCAACCCCCACCGGACCCGCAGAGGCCACACAACAGAACGGACCCCCACGTGATGCCACCATTCACGGGGGGTCCGTCCCTTTCGCCGGGAAGCCGCCCAACTCCCCAGCCGGCGCAGCTAACCGGTGGCCGTCACACCCCGGCCGGCAGCACGTCGCGGAAGAGCCGTGGGCCAATGAGCCAGCGCAGCAGTCGCCGCGTACCAGGCAACGGCACCGGCCGCGACGGCGAACCAGCCACCGACCTTGGTCAGACCGTCGTTGTCGGCGAACCGAGCGATGGCGAGGAGCAGCAGCGAGACGAAGAACAACCCGTAGGCGCCCTGCCCGAGTTGGTCCCCACCCGCGAAGGTAAGTGACAGCGCCACAAGGGCGAACAGCAGCAGGAACAACCCGGCCGCATTGTCGGCGACAGCCGCGTCCGCGGAGACGGCCCAGGTGAACCAGAGTGCGCCGAGCGCCGAGAATGCCGCACCCGAGACGGTGTCACGGTCGCGGAAGGCCATCAGGCCGGCGACGAACAAGGCTACGCCGCCCACGTATTGGGCCACTGATACGGCGTCGGCCGCCGTCACACCGTCGATCACACCGGTGTACCCGAGCCCGAAGGCCAGGAGGGTGATCCCAAGAGCGAGTCGGCCGACGATCGTGGTGGTGTTTCCCGCAGAGACGTCGTTGTCCACGGCGGGCTCCCTTCATGCATGTGCAGTTGCGCGGTGACCGATATATGCCCTTCACAAGGGCACAAACACCTCTACGCGTCAGTAGATTTACGCACTGCCACAAGGGAATCGAACGCGCCAAGTCCGCATCTCACCTGGGACAACGGGGAGTTACGGAATGACAACGACGGGCCGCTTGGCGCGCTTGGCCAGCCGCCCGGCGACGGATCCGAAAATCCGTCCGACGATGCCTTGCGTGGACCCGACGACGATCGCGTCCGCCTCGTACTCCCGCCCGACCTCTTCGAGTTCGTGGCAGATGTCGCCACCGCGCTCGACGAGGATCCAGGGCACCTCGGCGAGATAGTCCGCACAGGCGAGTTCGAGCCCCAGCACTTCGGTGCGATGGTCCGGGACGTCCACGAAGACGGGTGGCTCGCAGCCGGCCCACACGGTGGTGGGCAGCCGGTTGGCCACATGGACGATGATCAGGCCCGACCCGGAGCGATGGGCCATCCCGATGGCGTACGCGAGGGCGCGCTCGCTGGAGGTGGACCCGTCGAAGCCGACGACTACGCCGTGCTTGAAAGCGGGGTCGCAGGAGTGACGTGTCTCTTCCGCCGCCTGGGGCTCGGACGCCGTGTGGTCGGCGACCGGCCGCTTGCGGTCCGCGGGTTCGAAGAATTCGTGACCGGCCATGGCTGTCTCGGCGTTGCGATCCTTTTGGGAGGGACGACAGTGTGCGGCGGAGCTGTGTCCGGGAATCATCTTCCCAACCCCATACCCCCAAGGGTACGGCGGCACGCCTCCTTAGCCCAGATCCCGCACAACCGCTGCGGGGGTTCCAGGGAGCATGCACGAGGGCACGCCCGTAACGCAATGGTTGCTGCGCTGTACAGGCGGTTTGCACAGCATTCACTTACCCGGCCCCCGTCCGGCCCGGGCACCCCCTAGAGTGACCGACGCCTCGAACACGCGTTGAACCCGGCGACCGATCAACCCCGGGAGCACGCACATGTCCGGCCCACGCCCCACCCCCGAGACGCACCACTCCCAGGACACCGCCACCGATGTGGTCCGCTGGGCGGCCTTCAGCTGCGTCCTCGTCCCCGTCGTCCTCCTCGTCTACGGCACCTCCCTCGCCGGCGCCACCGGTACGGCCCTCGGCCTGGCGGCCGTCACCGCCGTCTGCCGGGTTCTGCTGCGCCACTCCGAGCGCGGCGCGGCCCGGCTGCTCGCCGACGAACCCGCCCCGCACCGTGGCCGCCATCACAGGAGCGGCACCGGAGCCCACAGGGGCGGACGGCATGCTGGGGGAAACACACCGGTCGACTGACCGGTTTCCGCGCACGGAACCACTTCTTTTCAGCCAACTTCTGGCCACCGCGCATCCCTTGCCCTGAACACCCCTCACGCCCCGTTCCACCTGCACCGAAAGGGCCCAAGAGGGCCTGCGCACCCTACAGGGATTGGCCACTGCGACGAGGCGCACTTCCCTGCACGGCCCACGAGTGCAACGCTTCGTGATCGAATGCTTCACGCCAAGTTGCCAAGTCGACAATGTGCCGGGTGGTGAACTGGTCACCTCGGCATCGCGGGACGCAGTAGATTCGATCTTGACTGTCTTACGGCGGGGGACTCGTGCAGGACCGAGGGGAAACGTGCAGGAGCGACACAACCGAGGAGCCGCGACCACCGAGGGGGGCTTAGCAGTATGAGCCACGACTCCACTGCCGCGCCGGAAGCCGCGGCCCGGAAACTTTCCGGGCGACGCCGCAAGGAGATCGTCGCGGTGCTGCTGTTCAGCGGCGGCCCCATCTTCGAGAGTTCCATACCGCTGTCGGTGTTCGGAATCGACCGCCAGGACGCCGGCGTGCCGCGCTACCGCCTGCTGGTGTGCGGTGGCGAGGACGGCCCGCTGCGGACCACAGGGGGCCTGGAACTCACCGCGCCGCATGGCCTGGAAGCGATCTCGCGGGCGGGCACGGTCGTCGTGCCTGCCTGGCGCTCGATCACTTCCCCGCCACCGGAGGAAGCGCTCGACGCGCTGCGGCGGGCACATGAAGAGGGGGCCCGCATAGTCGGGCTGTGCACCGGCGCCTTCGTCCTCGCGGCGGCAGGCCTGCTGGACGGCCGCCCCGCGACAACACACTGGATGTATGCGCCGACGCTGGCCAAGCGCTACCCGTCGGTGCACGTCGATCCACGCGAACTCTTCGTGGACGACGGCGACGTACTGACCTCCGCAGGCACCGCGGCCGGAATCGACCTGTGCCTGCACATCGTGCGGACGGACCACGGCAACGAGGCGGCCGGCGCGCTCGCCCGGCGCCTGGTGGTCCCGCCGCGCCGCAGCGGCGGTCAGGAGCGCTACCTCGATCGATCTTTACCAGAGGAGATCGGCGCCGACCCGCTCGCCGAGGTCGTCGCCTGGGCGCTGGAGCATCTCCACGAGCAGTTCGACGTGGAGACGCTTGCCGCGCGCGCGTACATGAGCCGTCGTACGTTCGACCGCCGCTTCCGCTCGCTCACGGGAAGCGTCCCGTTGCAGTGGCTGATCACGCAGCGGGTCCTCCAGGCACAACGCCTTCTGGAGACGTCGGACTACTCGGTGGACGAGGTCGCGGGCCGCTGCGGCTTCCGCTCGCCGGTGGCGCTGCGCGGGCACTTCCGCCGCCAGCTCGGCTCGTCGCCGGCGGCGTACCGGGCCGCTTACCGGGCGCGCAGGCCGCAGGGCGAGAGGCCGGCGGACACCGACGGGACGTCGGTCCCGGCCGGCTCACCTGGCTCCCCGAGCCCGGCGCCCGCCCTCCATCCGGAGGGCCCGGGACCGGGGCCGGTGCCGATGCAGACCCGCCGGACCCCGGCGGCCAGCGGAGTGGGGCCGTCCCTGGCCGCCAGCGTGCCGGGGCAGCGCAGCGGGACGTAAGCACATAGCAGGGTCCGCGTACGCACTGACGCCGGACGGGCAATCTCGGCCCGTCCGGCGTTTGCGTGTGCCCGGCACAGTTCCAATGGAGCCCCGCACGAGCACGGGGCACCCGATTCGCCTACGTCGGCTTTAGGGTGGTCGCATGAACGATCGCATGGTGTGGATCGACTGCGAGATGACCGGCCTCTCGCTGTCCGACGACGCGCTCATCGAGGTAGCCGCCCTCGTCACCGACTCCGAGCTGAACGTACTCGGTGAGGGCGTGGACATCGTCATCCGTCCGCCGGACTCCGCGCTCGAGACGATGCCGGAAGTGGTGCGTCAGATGCACACCGCGTCCGGGCTGCTCGACGAACTCCCGGCCGGTACGACACTGGCGGACGCCGAGGAACAGGTGCTCGCCTACGTCCGGGAACACGTCAAGGAGCCCGGCAAGGCGCCCCTGTGCGGCAACTCCGTCGGCACCGACCGGGGCTTCCTCCTGCGCGACATGCCCAAGGTCGAGGAGTACCTGCACTACCGCATCGTCGACGTGTCGTCGATCAAGGAACTGGCCCGGCGCTGGTATCCGCGGGCGTACTTCAACAGCCCCGAGAAGAACGGCAACCACCGCGCTCTCGCCGACATCCGGGAGTCCATCGCGGAACTGCGCTACTACCGCGAGGCCGTCTTCGTGCCCCAGCCGGGCCCCGACTCGGACACCGCCAAGGCGATCGCCGCGAAGCACGTCCTACCTGCTCAGCAGGCAGGTCAGCACCCCTGATTCGGGCGCCGCGAAAGCCAGGCGCGAGCACCCCTTCGGACCCTGTACACTTTTTCTCGGCCGGTCGGGGAAAACACTCGTCGAACCGGTCATGGTGGGTGTAGCTCAGCTGGTAGAGCACCTGGTTGTGGTCCAGGATGCCGCGGGTTCGAGTCCCGTCACTCACCCTGAGTGATCAGCCGGTGGCTTCGAGAGATCGAAGCCACCGGCTGATCCCGTTTCCGGGGGTCCCCTTGCACACCGAGCCGATCAGCTCCGCCCGCCTCGACCTGCTTCCCCTGCGCGTCGAGCACGCCGCCGAGATGGCCGCCGCACTGTCCGACCCGGCCCTGCACACCTACATCGGCGGCACCCCGAGCACCCCCGAGGCCCTGCGCACCCGCTACGAACGCCTGGTCACCGGCTCCCCCGACCCGGCCGTCTCCTGGTGCAACTGGGTCCTGCGCCACCGCACGGACTCCCATCTGATCGGCACCGTCCAGGCGACGATCACCGGCCCGGTCGCGGAGATCGCCTGGGTGGTGGGCACCCCCTGGCAGGGCCACGGCTACGCCTCAGAAGCAACCCGCGCCCTGGTCACCCACCTGAGCCACCACTCCTCCCTGCACACGGTCATCGCCCACATCCACCCCTACCACACCGCCTCGTCCGCCGTCGCCACCGCAGCCGGCCTGACCCCGACGACCGAAACCCACGACGGCGAGATCCGCTGGCGCCTGGAACTGGGCCACTGACGGCGCCGCCTGCCGCGCCGCCCTCAACTCCCCTGCGCCACCGAAGCGTTCACCGGCATCGGGACGCCCGGCAAGGGACGCGGCGTCATGACGACGAGCGCGGGATCAGTTCCGTCGCCAGTACCACCTGCCGTCGCTCCAGGCCCCGGGACGCCGGCGGGCGGCGGTCGGCTATCTCCGCGAGGAGGAGGTCGATCATGCGGCGGCCCATTTCCTCGATGGGCTGACGGACGCTGGTGAGGGGCGGGTCCATGTGGCGGGCTATGGCGGAGTCGTCGTAGCCGACGAGGGCGACGTCGTCGGGGATACGGCGGCCTGCCTCGCGGAGGACCTGGCGGGCGCCCGCCGCCATCACGTCGGAGCCGGCGAAGACCGCGTCCAGGTGGGGGCAGCGCTCGATCAGTCTCGCCATCGCACGGTTGCCGCCCTCCTCGGTGAAGTCGCCGGGTTCGATGAGGAGTTCGTCGACGTCGTGGCCCGCGTCGCGCAGGGCGTCGCGGTAGCCGTCGACGCGGCGCTGGGCGCCGTAGACGTCCTGGCGGCCGGTGATGTGGGCGATCGTGCGGCGGCCGCGGGAGAGGAGGTGCTCCACGGCCGAGCGGGCGCCGCCGTAGTTGTCGGAGTCGACCGAGGTGAGCGTTTCCGCGGCCGAGCGCGGGCCGCTGATCACCGCGGGTATCTCGAGCTGGGCGAGAAGGTCGGGGAGCGGATCGTCCGCGTGGACCGAGACCAGCAGGACGCCGTCGACACGGTGGGCGGCGAGGTACTGGGCCAGCCGGCGGCGCTCCCGGTCGCTGCCCGCGAAGATCAGCAGCAACTGCATCTCCGTGTCGGAGAGTTCGGCGCCCACACCCTTCAGCATGTCCGAGAAGTACGGCTCCGCGAAGAAACGGGTCTCCGGCTCGGGGACGACCAGGGCGATCGCGTCGGTGCGGTTGGCGGCGAGGGCGCGGGCAGCGGTGTTCGGGACGTAGCCGAGTTCCGCGACCGCCGCCTCGACGGCCGCGCGGGTGGCGTCGCTGACCCGGGGCGAGCCGTTGATCACCCGGGAGACCGTGCCCCGGCCGACCCCGGCGCGGGCGGCGACCTCCTCGAGGGTGGGCCGACCGCCACTGCGGCTCCGCGCTCCATGGATTGCCATGTGGCTCCGCCTTTCCACCGTTGACGCGCCGGCCTGGAATCTAACAGTCGTGGCTGAGATGGTGACCTTCCGCGCCGCCGCCCCGACCGCCCGGACCCCGACCCCGAGTCCAGTTAACGGCCCGATAACTGAACGCATCTCTCCGCGCCCGCTCCCTTGACACCCCCGCCCGGACCGACGACTCTTCAACACATCACATGTGGGAGCGCTCCCACAGTACCTGACACATAAACATCCCGCACGTTCCCCGCCCGCGCCGCAGCGAGAACCAACGGGCCCAACAGTGCAGTTGGCCGGGGGGTCGGCACGTCAGGCAACAGGAGGACGCAATGCGCACGAGTACCCGCCGGTCCCGCAGGCTGTCGGCCCTCGCGGTCGCCGCCGCGCTGACTACGGGCCTGCTGGCCGGCTGCGCCGAGGACTCGGACGACTCCGGATCGAACGAGGGCGGTGGCAACGCCGACGGCAAGACCACCCTGACCGTCGGTACGTTCGGCGTCTTCGGCTACAAGCAGGCCGGTCTGTACGACGAGTACATGAAGCTCCACCCCGACATCAACATCAAGGAGAACGTCACCACCCGGACCGACGTCTACTGGCCGAAGACGCTGACCCGGCTCCAGGCCGGTTCGGGCACCGACGACATCCAGGCGATCGAGGTCATGAACGTGACCGAGGCCGTGGAGACCCAGGCCGACAAGTTCGTCGACCTCGGCAAGGACGCCGACACCTCGCAGTGGCTGGACTGGAAGACCGCGCAGGCCACCTCCAAGGACGGCAAGGTGATCGGGCTCGGCACCGACATCGGCCCGATGGCGATCTGCTACCGCAAGGACCTGTTCCAGAAGGCCGGCCTGGAGACCGACCGCACCAAGCTCGCCGAGCAGTGGAAGGGCGACTGGGGCAAGTACGTCGACGTCGGCAAGCAGTACATGGAGAAGGCGCCCAGCGGCACCAAGTTCGTGGACTCCGCCTCCTCCGTCTACAACGCGGCCCTCGGCGGCGGGACCGAGCGCTACTACGAAACAGATGGAACCGT
Source organism: Streptomyces sp. NPDC051963 (assembly GCF_044593495.1). Lineage (NCBI taxonomy): Bacteria > Bacillati > Actinomycetota > Actinomycetes > Kitasatosporales > Streptomycetaceae > Streptomyces > Streptomyces sp. NPDC051963. The sequence continues at coordinate 98,061 of NZ_JBIUCC010000011.1, forward strand.
CATCTGGGACAAGTCCGACGGTGTCAAGAAGGCCTGGGACGTCGCCATGGAGGTGGCGACCAGCAACATGTCGGCGAAGCTGAAGCAGTTCGACAAGCCGTGGGACCAGGGCTACGCCAACGGCACCTTCGCGACCGTGGCCTGTCCGGCCTGGATGATCGGCTACATCCAGGAGAAGTCCGGTGACTCCGGCAAGGGCAAGTGGGACGTGGCCGCGGCCCCGACCGCGTCCAACTGGGGCGGCTCGTTCCTCGGTGTGCCGACGGCGAGCAAGAACCAGAAGGAGGCCGTCGAGCTGGCGAAGTGGCTGACCGCGCCCGAGCAGCAGGCGAAGGTCTTCGCCAAGCAGGCCAGCTTCCCGTCGACCCCGTCGGCGTACGACAGCCTGAAGCCGGCGGCCGCCACCACGGCCTACTTCTCGAACGCGCCGATCACGGACATCTTCTCGGCCTCGGCCGAGACCATCCCGACGCAGTACTTCGGCATCAAGGACCAGGCGATCAACACCGCGCTGACCGACATCGGCATTCTCCAGGTCGAGCAGAAGGGCAAGTCCGCCGACGAGGGCTGGGACGCCGCCGGCAAGGAGATCAAGGACGTGCTCGGCCAGTGACCAGCTCCAAGCAGGCACTCGCGCATCCTGCGTCGAGCGCCGAGGCCGCGTCCGGCGATGAGCCGGGCGCGGCCCGGGGCGCTCACGGTCGCGGTAAGCCGCCCCCGGGCCCGGGTTCCTGGCGGAGCCGGCTGTACCGCTGGGACATGAAGGCGTCGCCGTACGCGTTCATCGCCCCCTTCTTCATCGTCTTCGGGGCGTTCAGCCTCATCCCGCTGCTGTACACGGCCTGGTACTCGCTGCACAACGTGCAGCTGGCCGATCTGGACAACCAGAAGTGGGCGGGCCTGGACAACTACCAGAACCTGCTGTCCTCGGACTTCTTCTGGAACGCCCTGTGGAACACGTTCACCATCGGCGTGATCTCGACCGTGCCGCAGCTGATGATGGCGATCGGCCTGGCGCACCTGCTCAACTACCGGCTGCGCGGCTCGACGATGTGGCGGGTCGTGATGCTCACCCCGTACGCCACCTCGGTCGCCGCGGCGACGCTGGTGTTCGTGCTGCTGTACTCCTGGGACGGCGGCGCGATCAACTGGGCGCTCGGCGGCATCGGCATCGATCCGATCAACTGGCGTGAGTCGGACTGGGGTTCGCAGTTCGCCGTGTCGTCGATCGTGATCTGGCGGTGGACCGGCTACAACACGCTGATCTATCTCGCGGCGATGCAGGCGATCCCGTCCGACCTGTACGAGTCGGCGTCGATAGACGGCGCGAACCGCTGGCAGCAGTTCATCCATGTGACGATTCCGCAGTTGCGGCCGACGATCCTGTTCACGGTGGTCGTCTCCACGATCGGCGCGACCCAGCTCTTCGGCGAGCCCCTGCTGTTCGGCGGGGTCAGCGGCTCCAAGGGCGGCTCGGACCACCAGTACCAGACGCTCGGTCTGTACATGTACGACCAGGGCTGGATCATCGGCAACCTCGGCAAGGCGTCCGCAATCGCGTGGTCGATGTTCCTCATCCTGGTGATCGTCGCCGTGATCAATCTGGTGTTCACCCGACGTCTGAGGAAGTCCCAATGACCACAAGTGAACTGACGCGACCTCAGGCGCCGGTGAAGAGCGACGCGCCACGGCGCCGGATCATGGGCGCGGGCAAGCAGCGGCACGCCGGCCCGGTGACCTACGTCGTCCTGACCGTCTTCGCGCTGGTGTCGCTGGCGCCGCTGGTGTGGACGGCGATCGCCGCCTCGCGCACCGACCGGCGGCTCGCGGAGACTCCGCCGCCGCTGTGGTTCGGCGGGAACCTGTTCAAGAACATGGAGACGGCGTGGGAGGAGGCGGGTCTCGGCACGGCGATGTTCAACACGACGTTCGTCGCGGGCACGATCACCGTCTCCACGGTGCTGTTCTCCACGCTCGCCGGGTTCGCCTTCGCCAAGCTGCGGTTCAGGTTCTCCGGTGCGCTGCTCCTGCTGACCATCGGCACGATGATGATCCCGCCGCAGCTGGCCGTCGTACCGCTGTATCTGTGGATGGCCGACCTGGGCTGGTCGAACCAGCTCCAGACCGTCATCCTGCCCACCCTGTGCACCGCGTTCGGCACGTTCTTCATGCGGCAGTACCTGGTGCAGGCGCTGCCGACGGAGCTGATCGAGGCGGCGCGGGTGGACGGGGCGAGCAGTCTGCGGGTCGTGTGGCACGTGGTCTTCCCGGCGGCGCGGCCCGCGATGGCCGTGCTGGGCCTGCTGACGTTCGTGTTCGCCTGGAACGACTTCCTGTGGCCGATCATCGCCCTCAACCAGGAGAACCCGACCGTGCAGGTCGCGCTGAACTCCCTCGGTACCGGCTATGTCCCGGACCAGGCGGTGATCATGGCGGGCGCGCTGCTGGGCACGCTGCCGCTGCTGATCGCCTTCCTGCTGTTCGGCAAGCAGATCGTGGGCGGCATCATGCAGGGCGCGATCAAGGGCTGACGCCCGGACGCCGCCCGAGGGGCCGAGTCACCGCCGCCTCGGCCCCTTGTCCCCCCTCCCCCAATCTCCGGTCTTCACGACCTCCAATGGGAGCGCTTCCATGCCTGAGTCCGAATCGCCCGTGACCTTTCCTCCCGCCTTCCTCTGGGGCGCCGCGACCTCCGCGTACCAGATCGAGGGGGCGGTGCGGGAGGACGGCCGCACCCCCTCGATCTGGGACACCTTCAGCCATACGCCGGGGAAGACGGCCGGCGGTGAGCACGGTGACATCGCTGTCGACCACTACCACCGCTACCGCGAGGACGTCGCGTTGATGGCGGAGCTGGGCCTGACCGCGTACCGCTTCTCGGTCTCCTGGCCGCGGGTGCAGCCGACGGGCCGCGGCCCGGCCGTCCAGCGGGGTCTGGACTTCTATCGCCGGCTGGTCGACGAACTGCTGGCGGCAGGCATCAAACCGGCGCTCACCCTCTACCACTGGGATCTGCCGCAGGAGTTGGAGGACGCGGGCGGCTGGCCGGAGCGGGACACGGCGTTCCGCTTCGCCGAGTACGCGCAGATCGTCGGCGAGGCGCTCGGCGACCGGGTGGAGCAGTGGATCACGCTCAACGAGCCGTGGTGCAGCGCGTTCCTGGGCTACGGGTCGGGGGTGCACGCGCCGGGCCGCACGGACGCGGCGGCCTCGCTGAAGGCGGCCCACCATCTGAACCTGGCGCACGGTCTGGGTACGTCGGCTCTGCGCTCGGCGATGCCGGCCCGCAACTCGGTGGCGGTGAGCCTCAACTCCTCGGTGGTCAGGACGGTTTCCGAGGACCCGGCCGATCTGGCGGCGGCCCAGAAGATCGACGATCTGGCCAACGGCGTCTTCCACGGTCCGATGCTGAGCGGCAGCTACCCGCAGACACTGTTCGCGGCGACGTCGTCGGTCACGGACTGGTCGTACGTCCTGGACGGCGATCTGGCCCTGATCCACCAGCCGTTGGACGCGCTGGGCCTCAACTACTACACCCCGGCGCTGGTTTCGGCGACGGAGCCGGCCGCGCCCGGCCCGCGGGCGGACGGCCACGGAGCGAGCTCGTTCTCCCCCTGGCCGGGCGCGGACGACGTCGCCTTCCACCAGACCCCGGGCGAGCGTACGGAGATGGGCTGGACGATCGACCCGACCGGCCTGCACGACCTGATCATGCGCTACACGCGCGAGGCCCCTGGCCTGCCCCTGTATGTGACGGAGAACGGCGCGGCCTACGACGACAAGCCGGACCCGGACGGCCGCGTCCACGATCCCGAGCGGATCGCCTACCTCCACGGCCATCTGACCGCCGTACGCCGGGCGATCAGCGACGGCGCCGACGTCCGCGGCTACTACCTGTGGTCCCTGATGGACAACTTCGAGTGGGGGTACGGCTACGGCAAGCGCTTCGGCGCGGTGTACGTGGACTACTCGACGCTGGAGCGGACGCCGAAGTCGAGCGCGCTCTGGTACGGGGAGGCGGCGCGCACGGGGGCCCTGCCTGCCGTCGAGGGGGACTGAGCGGGGGGCGGGGCGCGGCACGTCGAGGGTCGTGCCGCGCCCCGGTCTGTCCGGTGACGCTGTTTCTCAGCGGGGCTGCCGTACGACCGCGATCTCTCCCGGCGCGACCTGGACCGTGCCCTCCGTGACCGGCTTCCCGGTGAGGAGTTCGGTGGCGTCGGAGGGGACCGGGATCTCGGCTCCCTTTCCGGCATGGTCGATCAGGAAGAGATAGTCGGCGTCCGCGCCGCGCCGCAGCACCGCTTCGATGCCCTCGGGGACGGCGTCCAGCACGGGCCGTACGCCTGCCTCGTCGCGGATGCGTTCCAGGAGGGCGGCGAGGGTGTCCGGGTCGGGGCGGGTCGACAGGTACCAGGTCGTGCCGGTGCCGTGGGAGTTGCGAGTCACCGCCGGGATCCCGGCCAGGGGGCCGTCCGTGTACGACGCCACCGCCTCGGCGCCGTCCAGGCGGACGCGCTCCGACCACAGGGTTCCGGTCGCGTCGCCGCCGAGTCCGACCGTCTCGCCCGGCAGCAGCGGGAACACCTCGTCCGTGCTGACGCCCAGCGCCTCCCGGAACGCGCCCGGGTAACCGCCCAGCCGTACATGGCAGTTGTGGTCGACCATCCCGCTGTGGAAGCCGACGGCCAGCGTGCCGCCGCGCTCGGCGAAGCCGGTGAGGTTGGCGGCGCCCGTGTCGTCGACCAGGTAGAGGCTCGGGGCGAGGACGAGGCGGTACGAGGACAGGTCCGCGTCCGGGCGTACGAAGTCCACGGCGACGCCCGCCCGCCACAGGGGCTCGTACCAGTCCCGGACCAGGTCCTGGAACCGCACCTGCTCGCTCGGCTGGGACGGTAGCTCCATCGCCCAGCGTGCGTCCCAGTCCCAGACCACGGCCACGTGTGCCGTGCCCGTGCTGCCGCGCACCTCGGCCAACGCCTTGAGATCCGCGCCCAGTCGGACGACGTCCCGCCAGATCCGGCTGTCCGTCCCCGCGTGCGGCAGCATCGCCGAGTGCCACTGCTCGGCGCCCGCCTTGGCGGCCCGCCACTGGAAGTAGGCGATGCCGTCCGCGCCGTGGGCGACATGGGCGAGGGCGTTGCGGCGCAACTCCCCCGGGTTCTTCGCCCTGTTGACCGGCTGCCAGTTGACCGCGCCCGTGGAGTGCTCCATCAGCAGCCAGGGGCCGCCCGCGAGGGAGCGCACCAGGTCGCCGCTGAGCGCGATGTCGATCTCCGACTCCGGGTCGGCGGACTGGAGGTAGTGGTCGTTCGACACCACGTCCAGCTCGGGGGCCCAGCGCCAGTAGTCCAGGGCGTCGAAGTTGTACATCACCATGAAGTTGGTGGTGGCGGGGGTCGACGGGGCCGCTTCCCGCAGGACGTCCCGTTCCGCCTTGTACAGCGACAGCAGTGCGTCGCTGCAGAAGCGGCGCCAGTCCAGCTGGTGGGTCGGGTTGGGGACGGCGCCCGTCGCACGGGGCGGGATGATCTCGTCCCAGTCGTAGTACCACTGGCTCCAGAAGGCGGTGCCCCAGGCGTGGTTGAGGGCGGCGAGGTCGTCGTCGTACTTGGCCCGCAGCCATACGCGGAACGCCGCCGCGCTCTCGTCGCAGTAGCACTCCGCGTTGTGGCAGCCGTACTCGTTGTGGACGTGCCACATCACCACGGCCGGGTGGTCGGCGTACCGCTCGGCCAGCGCGCCCGCGATCCGCAGCGCCGCCTCCCGATAGGCGGGGCTCGACGGGCAGAACGTCTGGCGGCTGCCGTACGAGAGGGTGCGGCCGTCCTTGTCGACGGGCAGCGCCCGAGGGTGCTTGCGGAAGAACCACGCCGGGGGTGCGGCCGTCGGGGTCGCCAGGTCGGCGGCGATGCCGTGCTCGTGGAGCAGGTCGAGGATCCTGTCCATGCGCGAGAAGTCGTACGCGCCCTCGGACGGTTCGAGCAGCGCCCAGGAGAAGATGCCGACGCTGACCATGGTCACGCCGGCCTCACGCATCAGCCGTACGTCCTCGGCCCAGACGTCCTCGGGCCACTGCTCGGGGTTGTAGTCGCCGCCGTAGGCGATGCCCGGGACGTTCAGCATGCGTCAACTCCCGTGAGAAGGCGGCGCGTTGTCTCCACGCCCCACTCGTCCAGCGCCAACAGCCGGTCGCTGGACGCCATCAGGCCGCCGGTCGCCTCCACATGCGCGGCCCAGCGCTCCCGCGTCTCCACTGCCGGACGCGCCATCAGACAGTCCGGGTCGTTGATCCAGAGTCGCCCGTGCTGCCACTGCCGCCCGACGCCGGTGAACTCGGCGGCGTCCTGGCCGGGTTGGCTGTAGTCGTCGGCCTGGGGGCGGCGGTACGGGGCGGTGTCGGCGCTGACGCGCATCGCGTCGAACAGACCGATGGAGGGGAGGATCGGGGCGCCACAGCCCAGCAGGTATGCCTCCTCGCCGATCGCCTGGCGGATGAGGGTGATGCCCTCGCGGTACGCGGTGAGTGCGTCCGCACCGGAGTGTCGTACGCCGTCCAGGGCGCCCGCGTAGAGGAAGTCGACCTTGAAGTAGTCGTAGCCCTCGGTGCGGAGCGTGGTGAACACCTCGACCAGGTAGGCCGCGGCCTGCGGGTGCGTGGTGTCCAGGACGTACAGGTCGTGGCCCCAGTTGACGCCGGCGTGCAGGGGCGTGCCGTCCGCGTCGCGCACCAGCCAGTCGGGCCGGCCGGCGGCCAGTTCGCTGCCCGGGTCCACCAGGAACGGCGCCGTCCAGATGCCCGCCCGGCGGCCCCGGGCGCGGATCGCGTCGGCGATGCCCTCGCGGGAGCGGAAGCGGCCGGAGAGGGTGAGCCAGTCGCCGAGCGCGCTCTGGTAGCCGTCGTCGATCTGGACGACGTCGATGGGCAGGTCGAGGGTGTCCATCGCACGGAGGTTCTCGTGGATGTCGTCCTCGGTGACGTCGGTGAAGTACTCGTACCAGGAGCACCAGACCGTGGGGGCCGGGCGGGGGGCCGGTACGCCGAGGCCGTCGGCCCAGTCCGCCAGTACCGACTGGACGGACGTCCCGGTCAGCAGCTTCACCGGCCCGTCGGCCGCGACCTCCACGTGATCGCCCTGGACGGTCACACGGATGGACGGGACCGAGTGCTGCGGGTCCGCCGCCGCCCACAGCCGGGCCGGTGAGCCGTCGCCCGGGTCGAGCGCGAGCAGCCCTTCACCCTGGAAGGCCCCGGCGGCGACGGTGACGCCGGGCCGGTAGCAGACGGTCGCCCAGTTGGCGTTGGTGGGGCGGTGCGGGGTGTCGCCGAGGGCGTAGGCGCCGCTGGGGCTCCAGGACTGCCAGCCCTCCTCGTGGACGCGGGCGGTGCGCCGGTCCACGGGGACGGTGGCGAGCGGGGTGAAGGGGGTGTGCACGGGGTTCTCTTTCGGGGAAAGGGGGGTCAGCCCTTGTTGGCGCCCAGGGTCAGGCCGCTGACGAACTGGCGCTGGAGCACGAAGTACACGATCAGCGTGGGGATCGCGGTGAGCAGGGCGCCGGCGGCGACCAGGTTGGGGTCGGTGAAGTACGCCCCGGTGAGGTTGTTCAGGGCCGAGGTGATCGGCATGTTCTCGCCGGTCGAGATCAGGACGAGGGCCCAGAAGAAGTCGTTGTAGATCCAGATGGACAACAACGTGGCCAGGGCGGCCATCGCCGGGCGGCACAGCGGCAGCACGATCTGCCAGTACTGGCGCCACACCGAGGCACCGTCCACCAGCGCGGCCTCGGTGAGCTCGTGCGGAAGGGAGCGCATGTAGTTGCTCAGCACGAAGGCACAGAAGCCGGACTGGAACGCGACATGGATGAGGACCAGGCCGAGCGCGGAGTCGTACAGCTTGCCGGACATGGTGATGCCGGGCAGGTCGATCAGCAGGTACATCCGGTACAGCGGGGTGATGATGACCTGCTGCGGGAGCAGGTTGCCCGCCGTGAAGACCAGCAGCAGCGCCAGGTTGAGGCGGAAGTCGAAGCGGCTGACGTAGAAGGCGACCATCGACGACAGGAACAGCGTCAACAGCACCGCCGGGACGGCGATGATCATCGTGTTGACGAAGTAGTGGCCCATGTCCGACTGCTGAAACGCGTTCGTGAAGTTGTCGAAGCTCAGCGAGTCGGGCCAGGAGACATAGCCCTTCTCGCTGGTCTCCGCATACGGACGCATCGCCGAGTACAGCGCCCACAGCAGCGGACCGAGCCAGGCCAGCGCGGCGCCCGCGAGGAACAGGTGCAACAGGATCCGGGCCGGGCGGACGGGCGTGCGGACCTTGGGCGTACGGACCTTGGTCACGACGGTGGTGCTCATGCGCGCCGCTCCTTCCGGAAGGTGGCCACCAGATACGGAATGATCACGACGAGCGAGATCAGCAGCAGCACGACCGCGATCGCGGAGCCGTAGCCGATGCGGCTGGACTCGCCGATGATGTTGTTGGTGACCAGGATCGAGAGCAACTCGGTGCCCTCGGCGCCCTTGTTGAAGACGAAGACCAGGTCGAAGGCGCGCAGGGCCTCGATGATGGTGACGACCAGGACCACGGTGTTGGTGGGGCGCAGCGTCGGGAAGATGACGTTCTTGAACGTCTGCCACTCATTGGCGCCGTCCAGCGCGGACGCCTCCCGCAGCGAGGGGTCGACGCCCTTCAGACCGGCCAGGTAGAGGATCATCATGTAGCCGGTGTGGCGCCAGGACGCGGCGATGAGGATCGCCCAGAGGTTGAGGTCCGGGTCGCCGATCCAGTCGATGTACTTGCCCGGCTCGTTGGCCCCGATGACGCTGTTGATCAGTCCGGTGTCGGGGTTGTAGATGAGCTGCCAGACGAAACCGATCACGGCCATCGACATGACGACGGGCAGGAAGAACGCCGTCTGGTACACCCTGCTGAACCGGATCTTCTTGTCCAGCTGCACGGCCAGGAACAGGCCGAGCGGCGTCGGGATCGCGATCAGCACGACGAACCAGATGACGTTGTGCTGGACGGCGGGCCAGAACTGCGGGTTCTGCTCGAAAAGCTCCTTGAAGTTCTGCAACCCGACCCACTGGATCGAGTCGAAGCCGATGCCGTCCCAGGTGGTGAAGGCCAGCGCGACCGAGGCGAGCGCGGTGACCCAGACGAGGGCGATGTGCAGGATCGTCGGCAGACCCGCCATGAAACCGAGGGTGATCCGGTCGCGGCGGGTGAGCAGACGGCGGTGGCCACGGCGGGCCTTGGGTGCGGGGGCAACGCCCGGAGGCGGCACGGCGGCCGCCTCCGGGATCTCCTTGGTGGTCTCGGTTGTCATGAGGAGGCGAAGATCGTCTTCTTCTGGCGCTCGATCGAGGACAGCAGACTGTCGACGCCCTTGGGGTCGCGGATGAACTTCTGGAGCGACGGCTGCATCACCGTGGAGGTGAAGTCCGGGCGGCTGTCGCGGTCCATGAACTGGGTGAGGCTCTTGGCGCCGGAGATCATGTCGTACGCCTTCTTCTGAAGGGGGGTGTACGACGAGGTGTCGGCCTTGGTGGAGGCGTGGACCGCGCTCGGGTCGGACTTGAGGTAGATGGTCTCGGCGTCCGGAGTGCCCAGGTACTCCAGGAGCTTGACCGCCTCGGTCTTGTTCTTCGGGCTCTTGCTCATCATGAAGCCGTCGGTCGGCGCCTCGACGGTGTCCTGTCCGTACGCCGGGTCGATCTCCGGGAAGGCGAAGAAGTCGAGGTCTTCCAGGTCGGCCGCGTTGGTGAACTGCTGCGCCACGAAGGTGCCCAGCAGGTACATGCCCGCCTTCTTCGACACCAGGGTCTGCGCGGCGTCCTGCCAGGTACGGCCGACGGCGCCTTCCTGGTGGTAGGGGAGGATCTCGGTCCACAGGTCGAAGGCGGACTTCACCTTGGCGTCGGTCCAGGACGCCTTGCCCGCCATCAGGTCGACGTGGAAGTCGTAGCCGTTCTTGCGGAAGTTGATCTGGTCGAAGGTGCCGAGCGCGGGCCAGGCGTCCTTGTCGCCGAAGGCGATCGGCACCAGCTTGTCCTTCTGCATCTGCTTGCACAGCGCCACGAAGTCGTCCCAGGTGGTGGGGACTTCGTAGCCGTACTGCTTGAAGACGCTCTTCCGGTAGAAGATCGCCCAGGGGTACGTGTACAGCGGCACGAAGTAGTACTTGCCGTCCTCACCCTTGCTGAGCTTCTGCATCGCCGCGGGGAAGTTGCCCCCGATGGTCTGCCACACGTCGTCGATCGGGGTGGCGAGACCCTTGGCCGCGAAGAACTGCATCCGGAAGCCCGCGAACCAGGTGAACACGTCGTCCGGCGTGCCCTGGAGGTAGGAGTTGATCTGCTCCTGGAAGGTGTTGGAGTCCTTGGTGTTCACGTCGACCGTGATGCCGGACTTCTTCTTGTACGCCGCGTAGATGTCGGCGAACGCCTTCTTCGGCACCGCGTCCGACGCCTTCGAACCCAGCGTGACCGTCTTCGGGTCGGCGGCCGTACCGCTGCCGCCGCAGGCACTGAGCAGAGGTATGCCGGCACCGAGCACGGCCGCGCCGCCTATGCCGCGCAGCAGGGTGCGCCGGCTGGGCGCGGGAAGGGCGAGACCCGAGGGGGAGAGATCAGGCATGAACGGCTCCAGGGGTGAGGGTTCGGCCATGAGCGAGCCAGATCGAGTTCCGTCTTAATCACTCAGAAATCAACTTGACCGAACATGGGTGGCGTAATAACAGCTGTATGTCCAGTCATGCGTCAAGGGTTTGCCGCCCCAGTTGTCGAAACGTAATCGACATCACCGGGCCCCTGTCAGAGCACGCAAAGGGGGCGCACAGCCGCCGGTGCGGCTGTGCGCCCCTGTGGGGGGTGGCTCGGCCTACTGGAAGGCGGCGAAAGCCTTCGAGAACGCGTGCTCGTCCTGGAGGATCGAGCTGCATGTCGCGTCGGCGGAGGGCTTGGTGCCGCCCGGGCACTGCTTGTCGCGGGTCGCGGACCACATCGACAGCCAGCCGAGGCCCTTGGACTTCGCGAAGTTCACCAGCTGGGTGGCGTCGTCGACCTTGAAGATCTCGGTCACGACGTCGTTGACGCCGATCATCGGGGTGACCGCGACCGTCTTCCAGGCCGCGCTGTCGGAGAGCCCGAGGACGCTCTTGACCTGAGCCTGGGTGGCGGTGGCCGCCTGCTCGGCGTAGGTGCCCATGTCGCCGCTGTACGCCGGGCCGTAGTCCATCGCCATGATGTTGACGGTGTCGATGCCGACGCCGTTCTGCTTGGCGTCCGCGAGCAGGTCCACGCCGGCCTGGGTCAGGCCCTCCGGCATCACCGGGAGGGTGAAGGAGACGTCCAGGTCCGGGTGCGCCTGCTGGAGCTCGGCGATGGCCTGGGCGCGGCGCGTGTTCGCCGCCGTGTCCGGCAGCGCGCCGCCCTCGACGTCGAAGTCGACCTTGGTGAGCTTGTAGGCGTCCACGACCTTGCTGTACGCCGTCGCCAGCGCGTCCGCCGAGGAGCAGGTCGTGGCCAGCTCGGAGCCCGCCGCGCCGCCGAAGGAGACCCGGACGTCGCCGCCCTTGGCCCGCAGGTCGCCGATCTGCGCGGCCACCGCGTCGCTCCCCAGGTCGCTCACACCGCCCCACTTGGGTGTGCAGCCGCCGCCGTCGGTGATGAAGGCGAGGTTGTAGTTCTTCACGCCGGTGGCCGTGGCGGCGCCGACCAGGTCGAAGGCCGGGTAGAGGGAGGTGTCGACGTACGGGGCGAAACCGGCGGCGGCGGTGGTGCCGTCGCCCGAGCTCTCGGAGGGGGTGGCGGTCGGGGGCGCGGTCTCGGTCTCGGACGGGGTGGCGGAGGGCTTCGGGGTCGCCGTCGGGGTCGGGGTCTCGGTCGGGCGGCCGGTCGGCTCCGGTGTGGCGCCCTCGTCCGCGGAACACTTCTGGTCGCCGATGAGACAGCCGGCCGGGGCGCCGGTGCCGTTCACCACGAAGCCGACGGTGACCGACTCGCCGGGCGCGAGCCCGTCCTTGTCCCAGGACGCCGGCTTCACGGTGACGTGCGAACCGCTGACGCTGGACTCGGCGTTCCACAACGAACTGAGTCTGCTGCCGGAGGGCAGATCGAACTCCAGCGTCCAGTCGCTCTGCGCCGCGCCGGATGTGTTCGTGACGACGTACTGCCCGGTGTAACCCGTCGACCAGTCACTGGTCTTGGTGTACGCGGCGCCGACGCCGGCCGCCTGCGCGGTCCCGGTGAACAGGATCGCGCCGGCGCCGACCACGGCCGCGGCGACCAGGCCGCCTATCGCCTTGTTCCTGCTGCTGACCTGGCGCCGGTGCGTCATCGCGTGCCTGCCTTCGCCGTTCACGGGGGGTGGGGGTGCGGCAGCACGCTAGCGACCGGGAATCGGGCAAAGCACCTGATCCGGGCGGGGGTTGGGGATCTTAGGGCGGGCTTAAGGATGAGATCGGGGGCGGTTAAAGGTCGAGACCAATCGTCCCCTTCACCACCACAACGAAGGGCGACGGACGGGCGTTCACTTCACCACCACAACGAAGGGCGGCGAACAGCGTTCACTTCACGGAAGCCGAGCGCCGGCGCCGACGCACCGTCCCCCGGTGCCCCCGCCGCTCCGGCGCCCGCCCGTCCAGCTGGATCCAGATCCGCACCTCCGTGCCGCCGAGCACCGAGGAGCCGATCCGTACGTCGCCGCCCGTCGACTCCGCGAGGCGCCGCACGATGTCGAGTCCGAGGCCGGTCGAGCCGGCGCTCCCCGACCCGCGCCCACGGGCCATCGCCGCGTCGGGGTCGAGAATGCCGGGACCCGCGTCGGAGACCAGCACGATCACCGCGTCCTCGCTGTTGTGCACGTCGACCGCAAAGGCCGTGCCCTCCGGAGTGTGCCGGAAGACATTGCCCAGCAGGGCGTCCAGCCCGGCCGCAAGATCCGCCCGGGCCACGGGTATCCGCACCGGCCGGTCGACCCCGGCCACCCGCACCTTGCGCCCCTCGTCCTCGGCGAGCGCCGACCAGAACCCCATCCGCTCCCGCACCACTTCGGCCGCGTCACAGCCGCCACCGGCACCAGGCGCCGCGGTCTGCGGCTTGGCCTCCCGCGCCGTCTGGATGATGGTGTCGACCTCACGCTCCAGCTGCGCGACGGCGGCCCGCGTCTGCTCGGCGGCGGGCCCGTCCCCGAGCGAGGCGGCGTTGAGCCGGAGCACGGTGAGCGGCGTCCGCAGCCGGTGCGACAGATCGGCCGCCAACTCCCGCTCATTGGCGAGCAGTTGTACGACCTGATCGGCCATGGAGTTGAACGCGACCGCCGCCAGCCGCAGTTCGGTCGGCCCCTCCTCCGGCACCCGGGCGCCCAGCTTCCCCTCCCCCAGCTCATGCGCACCCTCGACCAGTCGCTGCGCGGGCTGCACCATCCGGACCCCCAGCCGGTCGGCGACCGCGACCGAGCCGACGACGAGCGCGACACCCACCACGGCGAGCACGGCCCAGGCGGTGTCGACGCCGTTGGTGACCTCGGACTCGGGGACGTACACCTCCACGACGGCGATCTCGCCGGAGCTCAGCGCGACCGGCTGGAGCAGCGTGGAGCCGCCGGGCACCTCGGTGGTGGAGGCGCGGCCCAACTTTCGCACGGTCGCGATGTCCTCGTCGGCGGCGCGCTGCTTGCCCAGGTCGACGGCCGTGGCGCCGTCGGCGGCCGGTATGTGCACGGCCATCCCGGAATCCGAGCCGGCGGAGGCGACGACCCGCTCCAGCTGGTCGCGGTCGGTGGTGATGGACAGGGCCGGGGCGACGGCCGCGGCCTCCCGCTCGGCGTTGGAGAACGCGCGGTCCCGGGCCATCTCCTTGATGACGAGGCCGAGCGGCACCGCGAAGGCGACCACGACCATGGCGGTGACCGCCAGCGAGACCTTGACCAGTGCCCACCTCATGGCTCCACCCCCGGTGGCTCCAGCTTCACACCGACCCCGCGCAGGGTGTGCAGATAGCGCGGCCGCGCCGCCGTCTCCCCCAGCTTCCGGCGCAGCCACGACAGATGGACGTCGATGGTCTGGTCGTCGCCGTACGACTGCTGCCACACCTCGGCGAGCAGCTCCTTGCGCGCCACGACGACACCGGGCCGCCCGGCCAGGAAGGCGAGCAGATCGAACTCGCGCCGGGTCAGGTCGAGGCGTACGCCGTCCAGCTCGGCCTGTCGGCGCAGCGGATCCACGGTCAGCCCGCCGACGCGGATGACGGTGGACGGGGGCGCCTCCCCCGCCGCCGCGCGGGACCGCCGTAGCACCGCGGCCATCCGGGCGGAGAGGTGGTCGACCGAGAACGGCTTGGTCAGGTAGTCGTCCGCGCCCGCGTTCAGCAGGCGGACGATCTCCGTCTCGTCGTCCCGCGCGGTGGCGATGATCACGGGGACATCGGTGATGCCGCGCAGCATCTTCAGCGCCTCGGACCCGTCCAGATCGGGCAGACCGAGGTCGAGGATGACCACGTCGAAACGGAAATGGGCGACCTCGCGCAGCGCCTCAAGGGCGGTGCCGACGCTGCGCACGGTGTGCGCGGCATCGGTCAGATGCCGGATGAGGGCCGAGCGTACGAACTGGTCGTCCTCGACCACGAGCACACTTGCCATGCGCCGCACCGTACGCCATGCGATGGACACCGGTCCGGCGCCTGTGGATAACTCCCGACGGTGTGCATCCGGGCGACACCGGTGGGACGCGTGAGGCAGTATGGCCCGCGATGCGGAGAGGTCTCATACACGTACTGGCGTGGACGCTCGCCACGGGCGCGGCGGTCACGCTGTCGTGGTGGGGTGTCCACACGGTCATGGCGGGCACGGCCTACGACCCGCCGCGCGCCCTGCCGATTGCCTCCGGCGGTTCGACGACGCAGGAGTCGAGGCCGCTGGCGTCCTCTACGGCGCGTGCCGAGCCCACGCGCGAGCCGTCGAGCAGGGCGCCGTCTACGCCGGCTGCGACGCCCTCGAAGACTCCTACGCAAGCGCCCAGCCCGTCCCCCACTACCTCCGGCCGGGTCAAGAGCTACGACACCGAAGGCGGGCGCGCGGTCTTCGATCTGGGCGAGAGCTACGCCACGCTGGTGTCGGCCTCGCCGGCCGCGGGCTGGTCGATGCAGGTGTGGAAGACGGAGACGTGGATTCGGTTGGAGTTCGCCAAGGGTGCGGATCGGGTAACGGTGTTCTGCACGTGGCACGACAGCGCGCCTCGGGTGGAGATCGAAACGTATTAGCTCCGCGATGGGCTGTTTGTCGTCTGCGGGTCCGTTGTGGCTGGTCGCGCAGTTCCCCGCGCCCCTTTGGGGCGTTTCAATCGGGGCGCTTCAATCGGGGCGCTTCAATCGGGGCGTTTCAATCGGGGCGTTTCAATCGGGGCGTTTCAATCGGAACGCCTCAGCGGAACACCGAGGGCGGGGGCGCGGGGGAAGCGACCGCCACTGCATCCGTGACCGGTGTCGCTCCCCCGGTGAAGTCGGTCAGTGCCCTGCCGTGCTCCACTCGGCCCGGGTGGGGGTCGGAGGCGGCGCGGCGGGTTAGTTCGGCCAACGGAAGAGGGTGGTCGGAGACTACGAGCACCGCGTTGCCGAACCGCTTGCCGCGCAGCACGGTCGGGTCGGCCATCAGCGCGAGTTCGGCGAAGCGGGCGGAGGCGGTGGCTACCTGCCCCCGCAGATGGGCCAGCGGCGGCCCGTCCGCGAGGTTGGCGGCGTACCACCCGCCCGGCCGCAGCGCCCTGCGCACCTCGTCGAGGAACTCGGTCGAGGTCAGATGGGCGGGTGTGCGGGCCCCGCTGAAGACATCGGCGACGACCAGGTCGGCCCACCCGTCGGGCACCTTGGCGAGCCCCTCCCGCGCGTCCACGGACCGCACCCGTACCCGGATCCCCGGCTCCAACGGCAGCTGCCGGCGCACCAGTTCCACGAGGGTGGCGTCCCGCTCGACGACCTGCTGGGTGGACCGGGGCCGGGTGGCGGCGACATAGCGCGCCAGCGTCAGCGCCCCGCCGCCGAGATGGAGGACGTGGACGGGGCTGCCGGGCGGGGCGACGAGGTCGACGACGTGACCCAGCCGCCGCTGGTACTCGAAGGAGAGGTGGAAGGGGTCGTCCAGGTCCACATGGGACTGGGGCGCCCCGTCGATGAACAACGTCCAGGCCCGCCCGCGGTCCCGGTCGGGTATGAGCTCGGCCAGCCCACCATCGACGGCCTCGACGACCGGCGCATCGCCCGCACCGCGGCGCCGCGAGTTCCTGGACTTTCCCATTGGGCCATTATCGGGGCGCGGGGGAAGGTCGGCGCGGGCACGTCACCGACAGTTGTCCGCCGCCTCGATCAGGCGGGCCGCCTCCCCCAGCGCCGCCCGCAGCACCGCGGGGTCCGTCGCCAGGTCGGCCTCTCCCGGGGGGAGCAGCCAGTCCGACCCCTCGACCGGTGGCTCGGGGTTCAGACACAGCCCCCGCCCGTTCGTCTCCGTGCACGTACTCCCGGGGACGTCCCATGCCGCCGCGGTACCCGACGGCACCACGAACCCCAGGGTGTCGCACCCGTCGTCATGGAGCACCGGCCCCACCGAGTCCCCGGCGGCACCGCGCCGCAGGATGTCGACCGCCTCCAGGCCCTGCCGGGCCGGCACCGTCACCAGATCGCACCCGTCCCCTTCGGCAGGGAACTCGGCGGCGAACGGCGTCGCACTGCTCTCCGGCGTCGGCGCATGCCCCGCCGTCGTCACCGGCGCACACGGCACAAACGACGCGACGCTCCGGCTGGTCTCCATCCCGGCCTCCACCACGGAACCCCTCCTAGGGCGAGCGGGTCGGGAGTCGGGCGGCTCCCGGTCCACTGAGTTCAACGCGTCACCGCGTCAACGGCTACGCCGGAAGTCCGCCGCAAAGGATGGCAGTTCATGGCAGATCGTGGATGAGATATCCGGTTTGTAGCCAAACACTGCGTGGTGGCTCCGACACAGCGGGTACGTTCTTGCCCGCCGGACACAGGGTGCCCACACGGACAACTAGCCCTATACCCGGCATGGTTCGACGGTTCGCAAGAGAGGACCCGGCCATGGCGTCGTCACATATGACCCCGTCTCAGTCCCCCCGGCCACCGCGGCCGAATCTCGCGTTCCGGCAGCTGCGCGCCCAGCGCTCGCCGGCCGAGTTCGCCGCGGCGGTCCGTCGGGCCGCCCGCGAGATCGGTGAGCGGGTCAGCTGTGACGCGCGCTATGTCGGTCGGGTCGAGGCGGGTGAGATCCGCTGCCCCAACTACGCATACGAACGGGTGTTCCTGCATATGTTCCCCGGTCGCACGCTCACCGACCTCGGCTTTGCGCCCCGCGCATCCGTACGTGGACGCGGAGCGCGCGAACCCGATGACACGCCCCCTTCGCACACCACGAGCCCGGCGTACGGGACGGGTGAGACGGAAGGGGCAGCCGAGCCGTATGACCCGCAGAACCCCTACGAGACGCACGAGAACCACGAGGAGAGCGACGTGCTACGTCGCGCATTCATGACCAGCGGGGGCGCCACGATGGCCGCCGCCCTGGGCCCCATCGGGCTCACCTTCGAGGCCGCGGCCGCACAGCGCCCGGCCCGCCGCTCCGGAGCGAGCGAGGCGGACGCCCTGGAAGAGGCCGTCCGCAGGATCCGGCTGCTCGACGACCGGCACGGCGCCGACGGCCTCTACCGGCGCGCGGCGGCTCCGCTGCGCGCCGCGTACGCCCTGCTCGACGCCGGCGCGACCCGGCAGACGACCGCCGACCGGCTGCACTCCGGCGCCGGTGAGCTGTCCATCTCGGTGGGCTGGCTGGCCCATGACTCGGGCCGGTTCGACGATGCTCGCTCGCACTACGCGGAGGCGCTCGCGACCGCCCGGATGTCCGGCGACCCTGGGCTGGAGGCGCACGCCTTCTGCAACACGGCGTTTCTCGCGCGGGACGCGGGACGGCCCCGGGAGGCGTTGCGTGCCGCGCAGGCCGCGCAGCGCGTCGCCCGCCCGCTGGGCTCCGCGCGCCTGATGTCGCTGCTCGCGCTGCGCGAGGCGGGCGGCTGGGCGGGGCTCGCCGACCGCACCGGCTGCGAACAGGCCCTCGCCCGTGCACACGCCCTCTACGACCGAGGCCCCTCGGACATCGACCCCGAGTGGATGAGCTTCTACGGAGAGGCCGAACTGGAGGGCCTCGAGGCGCAGTGCTGGTCCACCCTCGGCGACTGGCCCCGCGCGGCCCGCCACGCCCGGCGCGCCGCCCACCTCCAGGACCCCCACTTCACCCGCAACATCGCCCTGTACACCGCCGAGCTCGCCGACGACCTGGCCCGCGGCGGTCACCCCGACGAGGCGGCCCTGGCCGGCATGCGCGTCCTGGACCTCCTGAACGAGGTCCAGTCGTCGCGGATCCAGACCATGCTGGCGGGAACGGCGCGCGTACTGCTGCCGCACCGCCGCGCCTCGGAGGTGTCGGCCTTCCTGGAGCGACACGCATCGCTCCCGCGTATGGCGTGAGCGGCCGCGTACGGCGTGAGCGGCTGCGTACGCCCTACCCGCCCAGGTGCCCCAGGTCGTTCCAGCTCTCGATCGCCGGCTCGCCGTACGCCCATCCCAGCACCGACAGCGACGTGGGGTTGAGCCGGATCCGAGCCGCGAAATCCAGCGGCAGCCCCAGCCACCGCGCGCCGATGGACCGCAGGATGTGCCCGTGGGCGAACACCAGCACATCCCGGTCCGCCGCCCGCGCCCACGCGACGACCTCGTCCGCACGGGCGGTCACCTCGGCCAGGGTCTCCCCCTGCGGCACTCCGTCCCGCCAGATCAGCCAGCCGGGCCGGACGGCCTGGATCTCCTGGGGCGTCATGCCCTCGTAGCCGCCGTAGTCCCACTCCATGAGCACGTCCCAGACACCCGCGCGTTCCCCGAACCCGGCGAGTTCGCATGTCTCACGCGCGCGTGCCAGCGGGCTGGTGCGCACCTCGACGCCGGGGAGACCGTCGTACGGCGCCCGGTGCAGCCGCTCGCCGAGCAGTTTGGCGCCGCGGCGGCCCTCCTCGAGCAGGGGGACGTCGGTCCTGCCGGTGTGTCTGCCGGACAGCGACCACTCCGTCTGTCCGTGCCGGGCCAGCAGGATGCGCGGTGCCATGGAAGACCTTTCCAGAGGGATTCCGGGCGGAATCGAGTCGGGCGTGTCCATCATCGCGCACGGTAGAAAGGGGCAACCCGTCGGGCGATCTCTGCGTCTTCCAGGGCCGGGGGCGCCACTCGGGGGCGCGCACATACACCGTAAAGTGGAACGTCCGGAATGCCGGGCCGCGCGACGAGAAGGGGGAGGGCGATCGGATGCCGCACGCCGAAACACTGAGCACCGAGGCGGCCCCGCGGACCCGGCTGCGCTGGTGGACCGAACTGCCGCTGATCGTGCTGGTGTACGCCTGCTACTCCGCGGGCCGGCTCCTCGTCGGGGGCGATGTCTCCAAGGCCGTCGACCACGGCCTGGCGATCCTGAAGATCGAGAAGGCCCTGCGCCTCAACGCGGAGCATCCGCTCAACCGCCTGTTCACCCGCGAGGCCTGGATAGGCATCCCGGCCGACTTCTGGTACGCGTCGCTGCACTACGCCGTCACGCCCGCCATCCTGATCTGGCTCTTCCGGTTCCGTTCCCGGCACTACCGCGCGGCCCGCACCTGGCTGATGACGTCCACCTTCATCGGCCTGATCGGCTTCACGCTGCTGCCGACCTGCCCGCCCCGGCTGCTCGCCGACGGGCACGGCTTCGTGGACACGATGGCCCAGTACAGCTCGTACGGCTGGTGGGGCGGCGACGCCAGCGCGCCGAAGGGGCTGGGCGGCCTGACCAACCAGTACGCGGCGATGCCGAGTCTGCACTGCGGCTGGGCGCTGTGGTGCGGCGTGATCCTCTGGCGGTTCGGCGGGACGAGGCTGACCAAGGTCGCCGCCGTCGTCTATCCGCTGGTGACGACGATCGTGGTGATGGGCACCGCGAACCACTACTTCCTCGACGCGGTCGCGGGCGCCGCCGTGATGGGGGCCGGGTTCCTGCTGACGCCGTATGTGATGCGGGTCGCGAACCGGGTCCGGGTGCAGCTGATGGCGCGGGTCCTGCCGGGCTCAGCAGGCTCTGGTGGCACACAGACCTCAGCACAGGCCTCGATTGTCAGTGGCGGATGCCAGACTTCCACGGGTGAGCGAATTCCACGGCAGCGCGAGTCACGAGCCGAGCCGAGTGCCGCCCCCCAGGACGCGGAGGACGGCGCTCCGGCACCGGCTCGCTGAGCTGCGCGGTCCCGATGTACCGGCCAAGGCGCTGGATGCCCGCGCCCTGGCCGCACTCGCCGCCAATCCGGGCTGCAAGCGGCGCGCGATCCTGGACGGCGCGGGGGTGAACAAGGCGTCGCTGGCGAGCGCACTGGGCGCCCCGTCGGCCTTCGGGCAGTCGCAGTTCGCGTTCACGCGGGGCAACGCGTTCGAGGCCAAGGTCAAGGCGGACGGCGGTGCCGAGCTGCTGCGGCTGGTGCACGAAAAGCTGGACCCGGGCGCCGCACCGCCCACACGCGCGCACGTGCCCGACCTGTCCGCGATCGGCCCCGAGGGGCGCTCCGCGCGTACGGCACTGGCACTGCGCGAAGCCGTCGAGGCCGCCGACTGGACGCTGCTCGACCATCCGATGCTCGCCCTCGACGTCGCGGGGTCACCCGCCTTCCTGGAGCCGGACGCGGTGGTCGTGCATCCGGACGGCAGCTGGACGGTCGTCGAGATCAAGTCCTTCCCCATGCTGGACGGTTCGGCGGACCCGGCAAAGGTGGGCGCGGCCGCCCGCCAGGCCGCGGTGTACGTACTGGCGTTGGAGCAGGTCGCCCGCCATCTCGGCGCGGAGCCGGAGGGGCACGCCGAAGAGAGCGGCCCCGCCCCTCGGGTGCGCCACCGCGTGCTCCTGGTCTGCCCCAAGGACTTCTCCAACCTGCCCACCGCGTCCGCCGTCGACGTACGCAAGCAGCGCGCGGTGACCGACCGCCAGCTGGCCCGGCTCACCCGCATCCAGGACATCGCCGACACCCTCCCCGAGGGCACCTGCTTCTCCCCCGAGCTGCCCACCGCCGAGCTGACGGCGGCCGTCGAGACGGTTCCGGCAACGTACGCGCCCGAGTGCCTGGCCGCCTGTGAGCTGGCCTTCCACTGCCGCGACCGCTCCCGCGCGGCCGGCGCGGTGACCTCCCTCGGCCGCTCGCTGCGGGCCGAGCTGGGCGGTCTGACGACGGTCGAGGACGTTCTCGCGGCGGCCCACGGAACGGCCGGCGACCCGGACGACCCGGCGGTGGCGGCGCTGCGACGGGCGGCGGAGCTGCGGGCGGAGGCGCTCGACCAGCGCGCCGTGGGGGTGACCGGATGTCGCTGATCTCCACCCTCGCCCGCCTCGAAGCCGTCACCACCGGCCGCGCCCAGCCCGCCACCACGGTCCGGCACCGGCATCTGTCCGACCGCCCTCTCGTCCTCGTGCCGCTCACCACGGCCGGTGAGGCCGGCGCCCCGCTCGGCGCCCTGGTGGGCAGCGACCGGGACGCGCCGCGACTGCTGGTCGTACCGCAGCCACGCGACCGTGACCTCAGGTTCGCGTTCCTCGCCGAACTGGCGGACGTCGTGCTGCCGCACGTCGAGGCGTACGCCGACGCGGTCGAGGCGGCCGAGCGCACCGAGTCGGACCCCGAGACCGGCAAGCGGGTCAAGGTCGAGGTCGAACTGTGCACGGACGCCCCGCAGTTGATCGTCCCGAGCCGCGCGGGCATCGATCTCGTACGACTGCTGGGACGCTCCATGCGTTTTCGGCGCACGGCGGAACAGGACCCGGAGACCCCCTACCCCGCGCCACCCCGGGTTCCGCTGCTCGGCCGGTGGCTGACCCACTTCGCGGAGCGGGCCCGGGTGCCCGGCTCGGCGCTGCTGCTCGCCATGACGGACGTACTGGCCCGGCACTGGGCGACCGGCCAGTCCAGCCTCGAGGACCAGCACCTGGGCGCGCTGCTCGCCTGGATCGACCCTGCGGAGGGTGAGTCGGGAGCCGAGGCCGCGCTGCGGGCCGAGCTCGCGCGGGACGCGCGGGGCCAGTTGCTGTGCCCGCCCGCCGGCCCGGCCACCGACCCGGCGTTCGACAACAAGCTGCTCGCACCCGCCATCGAGCGCTACGACCGCGCGCGCACCGCCCTCGCCGCCGCGGAGGACGGGCTGGAGGCGGACGACCGGCTCGGTGAACTCACCGCCGCCGAGCGGGAGATCCGCGACCTCGTGCTGAGCCGCACGCTGCCCACCTGGGAGGCGGTGTGGCGCGGCCTCGACCTTCTGCGAGCCCTGCCCGCCGGGGCACACATCGAGGAGCGGTGGACGCGCGACCGCTGGTCCTTCACCGGCCACCGCGACCGGATCGTGGCCGGCGAGCCCCCGCAGCCGCGCCTCGACGACGCGGTCACCGCGGCCAACAAGCTCGCCGCACGCGAGCGCGAGCAGGCCCGTCTGGAGGCGCAGGAGGCGCTCGACGACCCGCTGGTGATGGCCGGGCGGCGGCTGTCCGGAGAGGCGTTCGCCGGTGAGGTCACGGAGGTCGTCATGGCGTACAGCGAGGGCAAGCGCCCCAGCCCGCGCCCGCTGATCACGGTGCGCACGGGCGACCGGCCGCATCTCGGTGCGCGGGTGAAGGTGTATCGCTCGCTGGGCGGGAAGCCGCAGGCGGCGGAGTTCGTCGAGTACGAGGGGGAGGATCTGATCGTCCTGCGGATCGTCGACAAGATGGGCCGTGGAAAGGCGCCGGAGGAAGGTTCGGTGCCGGACAAGGGCGACGCGCTCTGCTTCACGCTCTTCGAGCACGAACAGCGGGGCGGGGCCAAGCTGCCCGACCCGGAGCAGACCCCGTGGACACACGGCGGGCCGCCCGGCGAGGCGGTCCTGCCCGCCGCCGACCCGGTGACCGCGGAGGACGTCCTGTGACCGACTCGGCCACCTTCGATCCCGGCGCCGCGGCCGCCCGCGCCACCGACGCGATCCTCTCCGACACCCTGCACGGCACTCACCGGGGCGTCGTCGTCGACTCCCCGCCCGGCGCCGGCAAGTCCACGCTCGTCGTCCGTGCGGCGCTCGAACTCGCCGACGCCGGGCGGCCGTTGATGGTCGTCGCGCAGACGAACGCCCAGGTCGACGACCTGGTGCTGAGACTCGCCGAGAAGAACCCCGAGCTGCCGGTCGGCCGGCTGCACAGCAGCGACACCGACCCGTACGACAAGGCGCTGGACGACCTTCCGAACGTACGGAAGTCCGCGAAGGCCGCCGATCTCACCGGCCTGCCGGTCGTGATCTCGACGGGCGCGAAGTGGGCGCACGTCAAGGTCGACGAGCCATGGCGGCACGCGATCGTCGACGAGGCGTACCAGATGCGCTCGGACGCGCTGCTCGCCGTGGCCGGGCTGTTCGAGCGGGCGCTGTTCGTCGGCGACCCCGGGCAGCTGGATCCGTTCGCGATCGTGGGCAGCGAGCAGTGGGCGGGCCTGTCGTACGACCCGTCCGGCTCCGCCGTGACCACCCTGCTCGCGCACAACCCCGAGCTGCCGCAGCACCGCCTCCCCGTGTCCTGGCGACTTCCGGCGTCAGCGGCGCCCCTGGTGTCGGACGCCTTCTACCCGTACACGCCGTTCCGCAGCGGCACGGGTCACGGCGACCGTCGGCTGACCTTCGCGATCCCCTCGGACGACTCCGGCCCCGACCGGGTGATCGACGAGGCGGCCGAGTCCGGCTGGGGCCTGCTGGAGCTGCCCGCGCGGCACACCCCGCGGACCGATCCGGAGGCCGTGCGGGCCGTGGCGACGGTGGTACGACGACTGCTGGACCGAGGCGGCGCGGCCACGTCGGAACGCTCGGACGAACCGGCCCCCCTGACCGCCGACCGCATCGCCGTCGGCACCGCACACCGAGACCAGGCGGCGGCCGTACGGGCAGCGCTGGGCGACCTGGGCGTCACCGACGTCACCGTCGACACGGCCAATCGGCTACAGGGCCGCGAGTACGACGTCACAGTGGTCCTGCACCCCCTCTCCGGACGCCCCGACGCAACCGCCTTCCATCTGGAAACCGGCCGCCTCTGCGTCCTCACCTCCCGACACCGGCACGCATGCATCGTGATCTGCCGCGCCGGAGTGAGCGACCTGCTGGACGAGTATCCGTCGACGGAGCCGGTGCAACTGGGAACGGTCGTGAAGTTCCCGGACGGTTGGGAGGCGAACCACGCGGTACTGGCGCATCTCGCGGAACGCCGGGTGACGTGGCGGCCCTGACCAGTCCCCCGGGCGGCACGCCGGCACGCGCCCCGAACCACGCGACCCGACCGCCGGACGGAGTCCGGCACGCCGCCGGAGGCGGCCAATGAATACAGCCCGGACGGCTGGGAGGCGAACCACGCGGTACTGGCGCATCTCGCGGAACGCCGGGTGACGTGGCGGCCGTGATGCGCCGTGCCCCCACAGGTTGGCGGGCCGGAGCCGGGTTGGTGAAGTGCGCCGGAGCCACGCCGCCCCGGCCCACTTGCGGCGGCGCGAGAGAATGGACGGTGGCCCTCTTCGGTGGGGGTGCCCCCGCTGGTGGGGGAGGTGGTCCGTGACGTACGAGGAGGAGACAGACATGGCGGAGCCCACGCCGCGTCGGAACGAACCGCGGCTTCGCCCCGCGCCCCTGCTCTTCGAGCCTGCGCAGGTGGCTGAAGACCCCGAGCATTTCTTCGATCTGGAGTCGATCGAGGATCCACGCGCGTTGCTGGCGCGGGCGACGGAGCTGACGCAGGCGTTTCGGGCGGCGGCCGATCGTGCGGTGGAGTTCCAGGCGATGGCGGCAGCGCAACTGGCGGATCCTCGACGGTTCGACCGGCTGACGGCGGCGGACATCGCAGAGCGGGCCGAGTGGACCGAGGACTACGCGAAGAAGATGGTCGAGTTCGGGCGGGACCTCATGCAGGGCACCTCCGGCGACGGACGGGGAACCGCGGACCCGGTGTGAGCGCCCTGGCATATGCCAGGCGGGCAAGATACTCCTCCCCACCCCCTCCCGTCCCGGTTTCCCGCAACTCTCCGGAACCCAATGCTCACCGCCGGTACATGTAGTTGGCATGAGCCGCATCGCCCGCAATGAGCCGTTCTCCGATCGATTCGACGCATCCGGCGCATCCGGTGCCGCCGGCGTATCCGAGGTCACCTCGGACGGGGCCGCCTGGCTGGCATCCGCGGGCATGTACCCGCGGAGCACCCTCGCGCACTGGGCAGAACGACCGCACGCCCCGGTCGTCCTCCCGTGCGGTACCGCCTTCGACGTCGTCAGCGCACCCGCGCTCTTCGGGCGTCAACTGCTCGACCGTTTGTGGGACGAGGGGCCCGGGTCCGGCCCGGTGGCGGTGTTCCGGGGGCGGATGCTGCTGCTGACGGGGCCGGGTACGGCACAGCGGCTGCCGTCACTGCTGGACTGGGAGGAGTGGGGGTCCGGCGGACGAGACCAACGCCGTACCGGAGACATCCCGCCACTGCTCTGTCACGGCAACGGCGACGCCGTGACCCTCCCCGCTCCCCTGGGCGCGATCGGCGTACAGTCCCGCTGGCTCGTCGCCCCCGACACCCGTCACCCTTGGCTGCCGGGCCCGGAAATCCTGCTGTGGGCGGCACGCCGGGCGGCCCGCGCGACCGTACGGATATCGATTTTTCCTCCCGCCGATCAGGATGCTAAGGTCTACGACGTCAGCAGGCGCCGCTAGCTCAGTTGGTTAGAGCAGCTGACTCTTAATCAGCGGGTCCGGGGTTCGAGTCCCTGGCGGCGCACCAGCGATGGGGTCACTGACCTGGGGATCCTCGACGATGTCGAGGGTCCCTTTCGCGTTTGCCGAGACCCGCACTCACCCCGTCGTGATCTTCACCGTCCACGCCCCCGCCGTCGTGCGCCCCTCCACCTCCACCCGGACCGGCTCACCCGGCACGGTGAAGGTCTCGCCGAGGGCGACCGGGGCGTCCGCGAGGGGTGGGTAGACCGAGTTCTCCCAGCAGGCCTCGGTGCGGGGGTGGGCGTCGATGACCTCGATCGGGCCGCCGCCGGATTCCTCGCCGCTGCGGATGCGGTAGACGAGGATGCCCTGGCGGCAGGCAGTGGCGTCGTTGCCGACGGGGCCGCGCGCCTCGAAGGCGAGGGCCGTGTCGGCGCCGGTACGGACGATGGCCACCTTGGTGCCGCGGCCGAGGCCGAAGGAGGGGGCGCCCGCGGCGCCGACCGCCGGGACGCCGGGGCCGGCCGCGAGCGGCTCCAGGGTCAGCCGGGTGGGCCCGCTGCCCTGTACGCATCGCACCTGTCGTCCGTCCAGCCAGCCCAGCTTCCACTTGTGCCAGCCGAACAGGTCAGGTGCAAGGCCGAACTGGCTGCCCATCAGGTCCCAGTCGCCGACGTAGGTGTCCCAGTCGCCCTTGCCGTCCCTCGGACGGTGGTACAGGTCCGGCAGATCGAAGACATGACCGGTCTCATGGGCCAGGACCAGCCGGTCCGGCGGGTGCTGTTCGAAGACCGTGACGACCCGGTGCAGGTCAGTGCCGTCGGCCCGCAGCGGAGCCTCCAGGTTGACGACCTTCGTCGCGTCCGAGTCGACGCCGGGGGCGTGCGGATCGGCGACGAAGTAGACGATGTCGTAGCGCGAGAAATCGACGTGCGGATCGGACGCCGCCAGGGCGTCGCGCAGGAACGCCGCACGGTGCGCGGAATTCCAGTCGCGCTGTATGGCGTACGAGGTCGATGACTGGGGCATACCGATCCAGCGCCGCAGCGGATGCGGGCGCAGGGTGAAACGGCCGTAGGAGGCGCGTTCGAAGAAGCGGCTGGTGGCCGGGAAGTGGTCGGCGGTCAGTTCGGCGGGGGTGGTCAGCGGGGCGGAGTCCGGGAAGGAAAGGAACACCATCACCGCGTCCAGTTGACGGGCCGGGCGGGGATAGGCGGCGTTCCAGGTGTCGACGCCCTCCGAGTGATGGGCGTCGGTGCGGCGCAGGGCGCACGAGGCCGGCGAGAAGGGCTCGGCGACCGAGGGGCCCGAGATCAGGGAGGTCGCGGCGAGAGCGGACATCGTGGTGAACACCGCGGCCGTACTGCGTAGTCGGGGCCGGGCCGCCATCCCGTCGAACCCTCGGCGGACCACATGGGTGAGTCCGGTGAGGGAGAGCTGACGCGGCACAAGGACCTCCGGGTGCGGTTCGCGGGACACCGCATTCAGCCTGTGGGAGATTGTCGTACTACGCCCTGTTTGTCTGCACCAGATGAGTGAGGGACCGGAGAGACCGTCAGAAGAGACCACCAGCGACAACCGCCGGAGACGACACCCCCGAATCGCTCACGGAACGTCACATGCGGTCGGGGGGCCTAAGAACCCGCCCATGTGCGGGCAGAAACGATCTGCCAGAAAGGCCGGTGCGTCAGGGACACTGGAGAGTGGCTGGAAGGGCCGGGGGCCAGCCTCTATGATCGGCACACTTTCCAGCCCGGACACGGCCCGGCGGCCTTCCTCCCGGTCGGCCATACCGACGAGACCCATCCGAAGATCGAGTGCACTGCGGGAGCAAGCGGTGAGCGGAACGTCCGAAAGGCCGGCGCCCACGGCAGATCTCATCCGACCTGCCGTCACAGAGAGTAATGAATTGTCTTCGCCCGGTACCGACCCGGACACACTGGCCCCACCCGTCGACTTCCGTTCCGCCTTCACCGCGGCCCCGCTCGCGATGGCCGTGGTCGACCGCGAGGGCCTGGTCATCAGCGCCAACGAAGCCCTCGGCGCCCTGATCGGCGCCCGGTCAGGGGCGTTGGCCGGGCGGGTCGCCGCCGATCTGGTGGACCTGACGTCCGACGCCCGTACCTGGCACGCGTATCGCGAGGTACTGCGCGGACGGGAGGCGCGGCTGCGCTGCACGCGTCGTATCAAGCATCCCGACGGGCACGCGGTGTGGGTGCAGGTCACCGTCGGGCCGCTGCCTGACCGGGGCGAGGCGGTGCTGCTGTCCGTCGCCGACATCAGTGCCCGGCGTGAACTCCAGGCGCGGCTGCGGCACTTGCAGATGCATGACCCGGTGACCCGGCTACCCAACCGCACGCTGTTCTTCGAGCGCCTTTCGGCCGCGCTGGAGGCGGAGTCCTACGACGAGGGCGGCACCGGACGCATCGGGCTGTGCTACCTGGACCTGGACGGCTTCAAGGCGGTCAACGACACGCTCGGCCACCGGGTCGGCGACCGACTGCTGGCCGCCGTGGCGGAACGCCTCACGCGCTGCGCCGACGAGGCCGGTTACGCCCGGGCGAGCACG
This sequence comes from Streptomyces sp. NPDC051963, assembly GCF_044593495.1. Taxonomy (NCBI): domain Bacteria; kingdom Bacillati; phylum Actinomycetota; class Actinomycetes; order Kitasatosporales; family Streptomycetaceae; genus Streptomyces; species Streptomyces sp. NPDC051963. Next base: position 126,444 of record NZ_JBIUCC010000011.1, read on the forward strand.
CCGCTGGTGGCACGGCTCGGCGGGGACGAATTCGCCCTGCTGGTCGAGGACTCGACGGGCACCGAGCAACTCGCCGAACTGGCCGAGTCGGTGCTGAAGGCGCTCCAGGCGCCCTTCGACCTGTCCGGCCAGCGGCTGTCGCTCTCGGCGTCGATCGGCGTGGTCGAACGCCAGGCGGCGGGGACGACGGCCACCGGTCTGATGCAGGTCGCCGACACCACGCTGTACTGGGCGAAGGCCGACGGCAAGGACCGCTGGACGCTCTTCGATCCGGAACGCAACGCCCACCGCATGACCCGCCAGGCTCTGGCCTCCACTCTCCGTCCGGCCATCGAGCGCGGTGAATTCACCCTCGAATACCAGCCGTTGGTGGGCATGGAGGACGGACGGGTGCGCGGGGTCGAGGCGTTGATCCGATGGAACCATCCACAGTTCGGCGTACTGACGCCGAATCGGTTCATCGGATTGGCGGAGGAGGACGGTTCGATCGTGCCGCTCGGCCGCTGGGTGCTGGCCACCGCCTGCCGGCAGGCGCGACGCTGGCAGTTGGAGCACCCGGAGGAGCCGCCGCTGTTCGTCAGCGTGAACGTCGCGGTCCGTCAGGTCTGGGACTCGGACCTGGTCGCGGACGTGGCCGAGACGCTGGCGGAGACGGGACTCGAGCCGCACCTGCTCCAACTGGAGCTGACCGAGTCGGCGGTGATGGGCTCGGCCGGGCGTCCCCTCCAGGCCCTTCAGGCGCTGAGCGCGATGGGCGTGGGCATCGCGATCGACGACTTCGGCACCGGCTACTCGAACCTGGCCTATCTCAGCCGGCTGCCGGTGTCGGTGCTGAAGCTGGACGGGTCGTTCGTACGGGGCTTCCAGTACGACGGCTCCGACGACAAGGCCGACAAGGCGGTGGCGCCCAACCCGGCGGACGAGGTCATCGTCGAGGCGATGATCCAGCTGGCCCACCGGCTGGGGCTGACCGTCACGGCAGAGTGCGTGGAGACGTCGTCGCAGGCCACCCGTCTTCGGCGGATCGGCTGCGACACCGGTCAGGGGTGGCTGTACTCCCGTCCGGTGTCGCCGGATCGTATCTCCGAGCTGCTGGGACCGCCGGGGGTTCAGGCGGCGGTGGGCAATCCGTAGGCGTCCGCGATGAGTTCGTAGCTGCGGACCCGCAGCGCTCCGTCGTGGGCGTGCGAGGTGAGCATCAACTCATCGGCGCCGGTGCGCTTTTGGAGGTCGTCGAGGCCCGCACGGACCTCGTCGGCGGTGCCGTGGATGATGTTGGAGTTCCAGGAGGCGATGAACTCCCGCTCCATGGGGCTGAATTCGTGGGCCTCGGCTTCCTCGGGGGTGGGGACGAGGCCGGGGCGGCCGGTACGCAGGCGGATCATGTTCAGGGCCCCGGCCATGACCTGGCGGCGGGCCTCCTTCTCGTCCTCGGTCGCGAGCGCGGAGACGCCGATGACGGCGTACGGCTTGTCGAGGACCGCGGACGGCTGGAAGGACTCCCGGTAGAGGTCCAGGGCCGGGATCGTGTTCTGCGCCGAGAAGTGGTGCGCGAAGGCGAAGGGCAGGCCCAGGACGGCGGCGAGACGGGCACTGAAGCCGGAGGAGCCGAGGAGCCAGACCGGGGGGCGGTGCGGGGACTGGACGCCGCCGGGGCTGGTCGCCTGGACCGGGCCGGGGACGGCGTGGATCCGGCGGTAGGGGTGGCCGTCGGGGAAGTCGTCGTCCAGGAAGCGGTTGAGCTCGGCGAGTTGCTCGGGGAAGTCGTCGGCGCCTTCGTTCAGGCGGTCGGTGCGGCGGAGGGCTGCGGCGGTGGCGCCGTCCGTGCCGGGGGCGCGGCCGAGGCCGAGGTCGATGCGGCCGGGGGCCATGGCCTCCAGTGTGCCGAACTGCTCCGCGATGACGAGCGGGGCGTGGTTCGGGAGCATGACGCCGCCTGAGCCCAGGCGGATGCGGTTTGTGTGGGCGGCGAGGTGGGCGAGGATCACGGCGGGTGAGGAGGAGGCCACGCCGGGCATGGAGTGGTGCTCGGCCACCCAGTAGCGGTGGAAGCCGCGGGATTCGGCGAGGCGGGACAGTTCGACGCTGGTCCGGAGGGCCTCGGTGGCGGTGTGGCCCGCGCCGACGGTGACCAGGTCCAGTACGGAGAGGGGGGTGGGGGCGGTGCCCTGTGCTGTGCCCCGGATCTCGTCTGCCGTCTCGTCTGCCGTCACGGTGAAGCCTCCTGTGTTGGTGCCGTGCGCTGTCCTGCGCAGTGCAACAGGAGGGGGTCTCCGTTTGTTCCCGGGGAGTTTTTCTCGCCCCCGCCGCCCCTACCCTTCCCGTCCCCCAGGGGCTCCGCCCCTTCGACCCCGCCAGGGGCTCCGCCCCTGGACCCCGGCGGGGCTTCGCCCCTGCACCCCATCGGCCTGAACGGCCTCGTCCTCAAACGCCGGACGGGCTGGGGGGGTGCGGGTGGGCTGGAAGGTGTCGAGGGCTGGGGGGTGCGGGTTGGGGCTGGCAGGTGGCGGGGGCTGGGGGGCGGGCGGGCTCGAAGGTACAGGCCGCTGCGGCACAGCGTCCGCCCCATACGCCCCTTACGCCTGCACCAGTGGCTCCTTCGTGAAGAGGGTGCCCAGGGCCGGGGCGTTCACGCGGCGGGCTGTCAGGCGTAGGGCCTCCCAGACTGTGACCTGGTTGGCTGTGAGGACGGGCTTGGAGAGTTCCTTTTCCAGGGTGGGGAGGCAGGAGGCGGTGTGGAGGGCGGTGTCGGGGAGGAGAAGTGCGTCCGCGTCCTCGTGGTCCGCCTCGCGCGCCAGGGCCAGGACCTCGTCCTCGCCCCAGGTGCCGACCTCCGCGGCCGTGATGATGCCGGAGCCGCGGACGGAGAGCACCTCCGCGCCTGCGGCCCGCAGGAACTCGGCGAAGAGGTCCGCCACGTCGTCCGGGTATGTCGCGCCGACCGCGACCCGCCGCACACCCAGCTCACGCACCGCGTGCACGAAGGCGAAGGACGTCGAGGACGCGGGCATGCCGGCGGTGCGGGCGAGGCTGCGGACCTGCTCGTGGGCGCCTTCCCAGCCGTAGACGAAGCTGCCGCTGGTGCAGGCCCACACCACCGCCTCGGCGCCGGTCAGACGGAGGGATTCGACGCCCGCCGACAGTCGCTCCGCCGCGCCCATCCGCAGCAGTGCGTCGACCCGGTGGGCGTCCTCGCCGATGTCCGTGTGGACGACGTCGAGGCGGATGTCGCTGCCCAGGAGTTGCTCGATGCGCGGATAGTCGTCCTCGGCGGAGTGGCCCGGGTAGAGGAAACCGAGTGCGGTCATGTCCAACCTTCCTGCTGCTGCTCTTCCTCCGGCAGTACGGGGCCGGTGCGCGCGGCCGGATCGACCAGCCGCTGATACGGTCCCACCGCTCGGGTACCCAATCGGCGCAGTGCCGCCCACATCGTCACCTGGTTGGCCGACATGACCGGCAGCCGCAGTTCCGCCTCCAACTGAGGGATCACGTCGTACGTCGGCAGGTTGGTGCAGCTGATGAACAGGGCGTCCGCCCCGCCCTGTCCCACCGCCTGCCGCGCCATGTCCGCCACATCCCGGTACGGCACCTTCCAGATGTGCCGTGTCAGGCCCATGAACGCGCAGCCCGTGACCGTGACGCCCGCCTCCGCCACGTACTCCTCCAGCGAACGGGTCACGGACACGGTGTACGGCGTCACCAGCGCCACCCGGCGTACGCGGAGCTCGGTCAGCGCCTCCAGCAGGGCACCGGACGTCGTGACGGACGGGACCGCGCCCTCGCGGGTCATCGCCTCGCACATCGCGCGTTCGCCGGCGACGCCGCCGACGAAGCTGCCGGAGGTGCAGGCGTAGGCGACGACCTCGGGCGTGATGGCGTTCAGGGTGCGCACGGCGTCGCCGAGCGTTTCGTGTTCGCTGACCAGCCGGGCCAGGTCGAGGCTGACCTCGACGGGTACGAACGGCGTGCGTGTGAGGTGGAGGGAGACCTCGTCGGGCATCCATCGCCACAGCTCGCGGTCGAGCGCGAAGTCGAAGGGGGCCACTACACCGACACCGCGCTGAGGGCGCGGTCCACCCAGAAATGAGACGTCCACGGCAGGCACCGGCCTCACATGAGAAACCAGGGTCAGCGGACCCGACGCCCGCCCATGTTGACGAAGGTAGGTTCGGGTGCGAGCGTGGTCAATCCTCGCATGTCGCCCGCAGGTCAACGTGTCGTTACCGCCGTATCACCGCCCACGTCAGACGGCCTTCGCCGCCGAGAAACGGCTCCCCGAATGACCTCACCCCCGTCCGCGTCCACCCCCGACACCACCCTCCTCGTCCTCGACGCCGAACCGCCGCCCCGCCTCGGCCGCCTCACCGGCCGGGCGCGGATCGAGCACGCGGATCCGTCGACCCTCGCCGAGCGCCTCCCGCACGCCGATGTGCTGCTCGTCTGGGACTTCGCCTCGCACGCCGTGCGCGAGGCCTGGCCGGGCGGCGGTCCGCGCCCGCGCTGGGTGCACACGGCGAGCGCGGGCGTGGACCATCTGATGTGTCCCGAACTGGCCGCCTCCGACACGGTGGTGACCAACGCCCGCGGCGTCTTCGACCAGCCGATCGCCGAGTACGTCGCCGCGCTCGTCCTGGCGATGGCCAAGGACCTGCCGCGGACATGGGAGTTGCAGCGCGCGCGGGAGTGGCGGCACCGCGAGTCGCAGCGGGTGTCGGGCACGCGCGCGTGCATCGTCGGCTCGGGCCCGATCGGGCGGACGATCGCCCGTACGCTCAAGGCACTTGAGATCACCACGGCGCTGGTCGGGCGCACCCCGCGCACCGGTATCCACGGCCCCGCCGACCTCGACCGGCTGATGGCCCGCGCCGACTGGGTGATCGCGGCCGCGCCGCTCACCGACCAGACGTACGGCATGTTCGACGCCCGGCGGTTCGGCATGATGCAGCCCTCCGCCCGCTTCATCAACGTCGGCCGCGGCCAGTTGGTCGTCGAGGACGCGCTCGCCGAGGCGCTGGCCAAGCGGTGGATCGCGGGCGCCGCCCTGGACGTCTTCGAGCACGAACCGCTCACGCCCGACAGCGCGTTGTGGCAGCTCCCGGGCCTGATCGTGTCCCCGCACATGAGCGGCGACACGATCGGCTGGCGCGACGAACTCGGCAGGCAGTTCGTGGAGTTGTACGAACGCTGGGAGGCGGGCAGATCTCTGGTGAACGTGGTCGACAAGAAGCTGGGGTACGTACCCGGGCGCTGATGTCCCTGGAGGCTGCTGCATGTCGGAGCTCACCGAGCTGACCGCCGTACAACTCGTCGACGGCTACCGCAAGGGCGAATTCAGCCCCGTGGAGGCGACCCGCGCGGCACTGGAACGGGCCGAGCGGATCCAGCCGGTCGTCAACGCGTTCGTACGCCTGGAACCCGAGGAGGCGCTCGCGCAGGCCGCCGCGTCGGCGGACCGGTGGCGGCGCGGGGAGCCGGCGGGGCTGGTGGACGGGGTGCCGGCGACGGTGAAGGACATCCTGCTCATGCGGGGCGGACCGACGCTCAAGGGCTCCAGGACCATTGACCCGAAGGGCCGTTGGGACGAGGACGCCCCTGCCGTCGCCCGGCTGCGCGAGCACGGCGCCGTCCTTCTCGGCAAGACCACGACACCCGAGTTCGGCTGGAAGGGCGTGACGGACTCGCCGTCGTCCGGGGTGACGAGGAATCCGCACGACACCTCGCGCACCGCGGGCGGTTCGAGCGGCGGCAGCGCGGCAGCCGTGGCGCTGGGCGCGGGGCCGTTGTCGCTCGGGACGGACGGCGGCGGCAGTGTGCGTATCCCGGCGGCCTTCTGCGGGATCTTCGCACTGAAGCCGACGTACGGGCGGGTGCCGCTGTATCCGGCGAGCGCCTTCGGCACGCTGGCGCACGTCGGGCCGATGACGCGGGACGCGGCGGACGCGGCACTGCTGATGGACGTGATCGGCGGGCCCGACGCCCGGGACTGGTCGGCGCTCGCACCGACGTCGTCCTTCGTGCAGGCCCTCGCGGGGGACGTTCGCGGACTGCGGGTCGCCTACTCGCCCTCGCTGGGCGGGCAGGTGGCGGTCCGTCCCGCGGTCGCTGCGGCCGTACGGCAGGCCGTGGAGCGGCTGGCCGGGCTCGGCGCGTACGTCGAGGAGACCGACCCCGACTTCACCGACCCGGTGGACGCCTTCCACACCCTGTGGTTCAGCGGCGCCGCCCGGGTGACCCAGCAACTCGGGCCGCAGCAGCGTGAGTTGCTGGATCCGGGGCTGCGGGAGATCTGCGCGGCCGGCGCCCGGTACAGCGCGCTGGACTATCTGGCCGCCGTGGACGTCCGCATGGAGCTCGGCCGCCGGATGGGCCGGTTCCACGAGTCGTACGACCTGCTTCTCACGCCGACCCTGCCGATCACCGCGTTCGAGGCGGGCGCCGAGGTGCCCAAGGGCTCGGGGCATCGGCGGTGGACGGGGTGGACGCCGTTCACCTACCCGTTCAACATGACGCAGCAGCCCGCGGCGAGCGTGCCGGTGGGGTTCGACGCGGAGGGGCTGCCGATCGGCCTCCAGATCGTGGCCGCGCGGCACCGGGACGATCTCGTCCTGCGTGCCGCGCATGCCCTCTACGAGGCCGGGGTCACGCCCTCCGGAAACTGAGGGTCTCCCCCGCCGCCCCGGTCCGCCACAGGTCGTTGCAGCCCTCCGCCATCTCCGTGAGGCCTTCGACGACCTCTCCCCACACGATGCCCGGCACCCACCCCACGTCCCCGTTGAGCAGCAGGTTGTTGCGCTCGTAGAACAGGGCGAGGTCGACGACGGTCGTCCCGGGGCCGACCTCGCGGTCATAGCCGTAGGCCTTGGTGCCCAGCTCCGATCCCGCGAAGGCGAAATAGCACAGATCGCCGGGAATGGGGGTGACTGTCGGGTTTTCCAGGGGTGGTTCCGTTGCCGCGAATGGCGGGAAAAGGGCGTAGATCTCGTTGCGTGCGTATTTCGCGTGGTAGACGTCGCCGGCCAGCGGCAGGGAATCCCAGACGGCCGCGCAGGTGATCGGCGCCCGGTCGTCGAGCAACCGGGCGGTGCAGGTGATTCCGCGCTTGACCAGCGATACTTCGATGTAGCGATCAGCCATGCACTCCATGGTCCCCCGCCGGTCAAGAGGGCGTGGCCAGGAGCGGGGCCGAAATCGGCCCGCATAAGTCACATGAGGTCGGGTAGCCGCGCCGCCATGGCTCCATCTATGGAACATGGCTCATATACGTCCGGGCCCACGCGCCGGTCGCTGCTCGCGGGGGTGGCGGCGGTCGGCGCGCTGGGTGCCGCAGGCTGCTCGCGCGTCGCCACGGCCTCGTCCACGGAGGGCGGTGATCTGCTCGACCGGCTCAAGGCGCAGGGTGTCGTACGCCTGGGGATAGCGGGTGAGATCCCGTTCGGATACATCAACACGGACGGCGAACTGACCGGTGAGGCACCGGAGCTGGCGAAAGCGATCTTCAAACGGCTCGGGGTGGACAGCGTGCAGCCCGTGCCGACGGAGTTCGGCTCGCTGATACCCGGGCTGAACTCACAGCAGTTCGATGTCGTCGCGGCCGGGATGTACGTCAACCCCGAGCGCTGCGCACAGGTCATCTTCGCCGATCCGGACTACCAGATGCTCGACGCCTTCATCGTGCGCAAGGGAAATCCGAAAGGGCTGCACGACTACAAGGACATCGTCGAGAAGAAGGCGAAGTTCGCCACCGGAACCGGTTACGCGGAGATCGAGTACGCCGTCCAGGCGGGGTACAAGGAGAGCGACATCCTGATCGTCCCCGACCAGGTCGCCGGGCTGAACGCCGTGGAGGCGGGGCGCGTCGACGCCTTCGCCGGGACCGCGCTCACCACGCGTGAGGTGGTGAAGAAGTCCGGCAAGGCCGAGTCGACCGAACCCTTCAAGCCACTGCTCGACGGCAAACCGCATGTCGACGGCGGCGCCTTCGCATTCCGCCAGACGGAGACGAAACTGCGGGACGCCTTCAATGTGGAGCTGCGGAAGCTGAAGAAGAGCGGCGAGCTGTTCCGCATCCTCCAGCCCTTCGGCTTCACCAAGGCCGAGATGACCGATCTCACCGCGAAGGAGCTGTGCGGCGGATGACCTCGGGACTGTGGGAACTCGTCATCAAAGGCGTCTGGGTCACGATCCAGCTGCTGGTCCTCAGCGGCCTGCTGGCGGCGGCCGTCGCCTTCGTGGTCGGCATCGCCCGAACCCATCGGCTGTGGATCGTCCGCTTCCTCGCGGGCTTCTACACCGAGGTGTTCCGCGGGACCTCGGCGCTGATCATGATCTTCTGGGTGTTCTTCGTGCTGCCGATCGCGTTCGGCTGGCAGCTGGTCCCCCTGTGGGCCGGCACTCTCGCGCTCGGGCTGACGTACGGCGCGTACGGCGCCGAGGTCGTGCGCGGTGCGCTGAACTCCGTCGATCCGGCGCAGCGTGAGGGCGGGATCGCGCTCAGCTTCACGCCCTGGCAGCGGATGCGGCTGATCCTGCTGCCGCAGGCCGTACCGGAGATGATCCCTCCCTTCTCCAACCTGCTGATCGAACTGCTCAAGGGAACCGCGCTGGTGTCCGTGATGGGCATGGGCGACCTGGCCTTCAGCGCCAACCTGGTGCGGCTCGCGCTACAGGAGAGCGCGGAGATCTACACGTACGTACTGCTGATCTACTTCGTCATCGCCTTCCTGCTGACGCGGCTCATGCGAGGTCTGGAGCGCAAGCTCAAGGCCGGACTCGGCACGCCGGTCGGGCGCACCGCCGAGCAGGAGCTGCACCGACCTGAGACGACCGGCGTGGGCGCGGGAGGTTCTTCATGACCTGGGACTGGGGCGCTGTCGCCGACTTCATGCCGCACTTCTGGGACGGACTGCTGGTCACCCTGCAGATCCTCGTCCTCGGCTCGCTGATCTCGTTCGCGCTGGGCCTGGTGTGGGCGCTGCTGATGCGAACGCCGACCCGCTGGGTGCGCTGGCCGGTCGGGGTGGTCACGGAGTTCATCCGCAACACCCCGCTGCTGGTGCAGTTGTTCTTCTTCTTCTACGTGCTGCCCGAGTGGAACATCACGTTCTCCGCGCTGACCACGGGCGTCGTCGCGATCGGGCTGCACTACTCGACGTACACGATGCAGGTCTACCGCGCCGGCATCGAGGCGGTGCCCGCCGGCCAGTGGGAGGCGGCGACCGCGCTGAACCTGCCGCTGGGGCGCACCTGGACCGCGGTGATCCTGCCGCAGGCGATCCGACGGGTCGTGCCGGCTCTCGGCAACTACGTCATCGCGATGCTCAAGGACACACCGATCCTGATGACCATCACGGTGATGGAGATGCTCGGCGAGGCGCGTCTGTTCTCGCAGGAGCACTTCCAGTTCACCGAGCCCCTCACCGTGATCGGTGTGGCCTTCATCGTCATCGCCTATCCGGCCTCCCTTCTCGTACGAGCCCTGGAGCGACGCCTTGTCCGCTGACACCCCTCTGACGAAAGAAACCGACGCGAACACCAACCGGCCGGTGGACGGCAGCGAACTGATCCGCTTCGACCACGTGACCAAGCGGTTCGGGGCGAACACGGTGCTCGACCAGCTCGACTTCTCCGTCTCCTCCGGCAAGCACGTCACCCTCATCGGCCCGTCCGGCTCCGGCAAGACCACGATCCTGCGGCTGCTGATGACGCTGACCAAGCCCGACGAGGGCACCATCACCGTCGACGGACAGCAGTTGTTCCCGGCGCCGGAGAAGCAGGTCCGCGAGGTCCGCAAGAACATCGGAATGGTGTTCCAGCAGTTCAACCTGTTCCCGAACATGACGGTCCTCAGGAACATCACCGAGGCGCCGGTCACCGTGCTCGGCCTGTCCAAGGACGAGGCGGAGGAGCGGGCGCGCGGGCTGCTGGACATGGTGGGCCTCGCCGACAAGTGCGACTCCCGGCCGACCCAGCTGTCCGGCGGCCAGCAGCAGCGCGTCGCCATCGCGCGGGCGCTGGCGATGCGGCCGCAGGTGCTGCTGCTCGACGAGGTGACCTCCGCGCTCGACCCCGAGCTGGTCGCCGGTGTGCTCGACGTCCTCCGGGACATCGCCCGCACCACCGACATCACCATGCTCTGTGTGACCCACGAGATGAATTTCGCCCGGGACATCTCGGACCAGGTCCTGATGTTCGATTCCGGCCGGGTCATCGAGTCCGGCCCGCCGGAGAAGATCTTCAGCGAACCCGAGCAGGACCGAACGCGGGAATTCCTCAGCGCGGTGCTGTGAATACAGGAGGTGAACGCGGACAAGCGCCGAGAGCCATCTCTCGGCGCTTGTCCGTGGCATATGCCAGCGTGTCAGTCCCCCTGCTGAGAGCGCCGGAATCTCGTCAACAACCGCTCACTACAAGCCTCTTGCCCGTTATCGTGGAGAGGATCCGCTGACCGGATTGCGGCCAAAGAGCGAGCGCAGGGGGATCACCGTGGCGCTGAAGCACGAGCCGACCGCGCCGTACCACTCGGCCCAGGACGCCCTGCGCGTACTGGAGACCGTGGCGCGGCACCCCGCCGGAGTCACCGACACCGAACTCGCCCGGCACACCGGCCTCGACCCCGAGCGGCTGACCACGCTGCTGCGGATGCTGCGCCGCGAGGGGTACGTCGAGCAGATCGCCGACGGCGCCTATGTCACCGGCGAGGCCCTCGCCCGCCTCACCTCCGCGCACGGCCGTGACCAGGCCCTGCGCGAGAAGCTCCAGGGCACCCTCGACCGGCTGCGCGACTCGGTGGGCGCCGCCGTCTACATCAGCCGGTACGTCGACGGCGAGATCAAGGTCACCCAGTACGCCGACGGTCCCACCACCCCCGCGGTCAACGAATGGGTCGACTTCCGCTTCTCCGCCCACGCCACCGCGATCGGCAAGAGCCTGCTCGGCCAGCTCGACCACAACAGCCGCCGGGACCATCTCTCCCGGCACAAGATGCCCCGCCTCACCTCGCGCACCATCACCAGCGACCGGCTGCTGCTCTCCCGCCTGGAGGCCCAGCCGCCCACCGTGCCCCACCTCGACCTCCAGGAGTACGCGGTCGGCACGGTCTGCGCGGCCGTCCCGATCACGGCCGGCGCCGCCGTGGGCTGCCTCGCTCTCTCACTCCCCGTCGAGCACGCCCACCGCCTCAAGCAGGCGGCCGACGCCCTGAACCGCAACGCCGCCCCGGTGCTGCTCTCCCTGGCCATCTGACGTTGGTCAGGAGCACCCCTGAGGACCGGGTAGTATTTTTCCGTCGCCGCGAGCAAGACCAAGTCGCGGTCGACGAGGGTTATGCGCCGCTAGCTCAGTTGGTTAGAGCAGCTGACTCTTAATCAGCGGGTCCGGGGTTCGAGTCCCTGGCGGCGCACCATGTCGATGGCGAGGCATGTTCGCGGAAAGCGCGAACCGGTCTCGCCATCGCTGTTACTGCGCGGCTGCGCCGCGCGTTGTGGGGGCTTCGCCACCCACACCCCCTGAAGCCGGGCCTCTCGTGGGAGCGAGAGGCCCTTCTACGTCTTCTTGGGTCAGCCTCCGGTATGCGTACTCCCCCGTCGGTCGCCACCACACGGGATCGGCGCACCGGAACCCTTCCTTCCGCAGCTTCGCCCGGTGGATCTTGTTCGTCGCCGTCACGGGCATCCGCTCCACGACCCGTACGAAAGTGGGCGCCATCTTCGTGCCCAGATCCGGCTGGGCGAGCAGGAACTCCGCGAAGCCGAGCGGGTCGAAGTCCCCGGAGACCGCCGCCATCACCTGGTCACCGGTCACCGGGTCCGGCACCGCGTACACGGCGACGGCGTCCGCCCCCTCGTACCGGGCGAGGATGTTCTCGATCATCGCGGCGGCGAGGTTCTCGCTGTCGACGCGCAGCCTGTCGTCCATCCGCCCGGCGAAGTACAGGAACCCCTCGGCGTCCCGGTAGAAGAGGTCGCCGGTCCGGTACGCGCCGTCACGCAGCCGTGCCGCGTCCGCCTCCGGGTTGCGCCAGTAGCCCTCGAAGGGGTTCGGGCCCCGGTTCACCAGCTCGCCGATCGACTGCTCGCCGTTGAGCAGCCGCCCGGCGCCGTCGAACTCGGCCGCCGGGCACTCCTTGTCGCCGTCCGGATCGAGGATCACCAGCCCCGATGTCGCCGGCCCGACCGCCCCCGCCGGGGTGCCCGGCGTCCACTGCACCGCCGCCCCGCCCTCCGAGGACCCGTACCCCTCCACCAGCCGCACCCCGAACCGCCGCTCGAAGGCCGCCGCGTCCACCGCCCCCGCCTCCGTGCCGAACCCGAGCCGCAGCGGATTGTCCCGGTCGTCGGGCCGCTCCTCGGTGGCGAGGACGTACTGCACGGCCCGCCCCACATACGTGAAGTACGTCGCCCCGTACCGCCGTACGTCCGCCAGGAACCCCGACGCCGAGAACCGCCGCCGCAGCGCCACCCCCGCCCCGGCCGCCAGCGCGGGCGCCCAGTCGGCGATCACCGCGTTGCCGTGGAACATCGGCATGCAGATGTAGTGCACGTCGTCCGGGCGCACGTCGAAGTGGTCCACCAGGGAGTGTCCGGCGGCGGCCAGGCGGCCCTGGGAGCAGATGGCGGCCTTGGGGGCGCCGGTCGAGCCGGAGGTGAAGTACAGCAGGAGACGGTCGTCCGGGGTGGCCCGCGAGGCGTCCGGGCGGGCGTCGGCGTAGGGCGCGAGCAGGTCGTCGTACTCCTGTGTGTCGGTCAACAGGATCCGCACGTCGGGGAGTTCGAGGCCCGTGAGGAGAGGGAGGCGGGTGCGTTCGGTGAGGAGGATCCGGCAGTCGGTGTGCAGGATGTCGCGGGCGAGTTCGGGGCCGCGGCGGGTGGGATTGATCCCGGCGACGGCCGCGCCGGCGAGGGAGGCGGCCGCCAACCACAGCGGGTATTCGGGGGTGTTGTCGAGCAGCACCCCGATATGCGGCTCAGCGCCCGCCGGCAGCAGATCGGCCAGCAGCGCCGCACGGGCCGCCGCCCCGGCCGCCAGCCCGTGGTGGGTGAGTGTCCGCTCCTCGAACCACAGCCCCGGGCGGTGGTCGCCCCACCGCCCGGCTATGAGTTCCGCGACCGTACGCGCCCTGGACTCCATGGCCGCGTACGGTAGTTGATGGACCGTCAGATGTGGAGGGTCACGGGGTCAACGTGACGCCGTCGACGACGACGGTGTCGGTGGTGTCGTCGACGTCCTCGCCGAAACCGAAGCCGAAACCGTCGGACATCTGGTTGTAGGTGACCATGAAGCCGACGCAGAACACCACGGCCACCCCGAGGAACGCCAGGATCCCGATCGTGGCCGCCGCGTGCTTGGCCCGGCGGGGCGTATGGGCCGTGGCGACGACCTCTCGGCCGTCGGTGTAGTGGACCGTGACGAAGTCGCCCTCGATGACGGTCCCCGGACCGCCCTCCTCCTCGAAGCGGACGGGGCGGCCGTCATGGGTGGTGAACTCGTAGACGTGGTGCAGCGTCGTCCGCACGGACGTGTCGTTGCTGCCGCCGTGCACCGTCGTGTACGACCGCAGACACCGCCCCTCCGCCGTCAGTCCGCTGCTCCAGGCACTGCGGATCTGCCACCAGCGGCGCAGCACGCGGTACGCCATGAAAAGGACGACAGCCATGATCAGGCTGGGTACGGCGTAGAAGATCACATCCATGGCACTTCCCCCGAGGTCGAGCAGAGCTCCCCTACGCCGTCATGGTCATGTCGGCGTAGGGGGAACGTACCCGTGGGGAGTGCCCGATTTGCTCAAGCCATGCTCAGAACGTGACGTCGGAGCAGGCGTAGAACGCGTTGGACGTGTCCGCGATGGTCCAGACGGCCACGATGACGTGATGACCGCTCAGACCGCCGGGCAGGGTGCCGGTGTGCGAGAGGGTCTGCGGCGGGCGCTGGCCGTTGTAGGGGACGGTGAAGAACGGGGTGAGGTTGAGGTCCGAGCGGGCCAGGTTGTGGTTCTGGTTCCAGCCCGCCTTGGTGACGTAGTACTTGAAGTCGGTCGTGGCGTGCATGGCGGTGAACTGCCAGCGGAACGTGTAGCTCTGACCGCCCGACACCCTGGTGGTGGGCCAGGCGGCGCCCGACGGTGCCTTCGGTGCGCTGAGCTGGGCGAACTGGCCCAGTCCCGCGTTGCATATCTGCCCGTCCGCGGGACCGGACGCCGGGAAGCCCTTCGGGCCCTCGACGCTCTGCGGCTCCCACTGGATGGAGCCGCAGTTGGGCACGGAGCCGTTCTGACAGAGCTTCTGCCTGCTGATGGGAAGGTCGGTGTAGCCGTGGCCGCTGGCGCCGCCGGAGGAGAGCACGAGGGCTCCGGTCGTGGCGAGGCCCACAGCGATGGCGGACAACTTGGTCTTGTTACGCATACTGCCGCTCCTGGAGAACGTGGGGGAAGTTCACTGAGCCGTGCAGGTCTAGACCAAGTTTCAGATTATTGCCGTTACTTGAACATGTCCATACCAATCGTGGAACAGGTTCAGGGCCCCGTTTCGCCCCGTCCGGAGCAGAACGCCACCGTCAAGTCCTTCACCAGAACCTTGCGTTCGTAGTCGTCGAGATCGACCAGCCCACGCATCGTCAGCCGCGTCACCGTGTCCTCGACCGAGTCGACGACCGACGTGAGCATGCTCGCCCGGTGCTGGGCGTCCAGCGCGGCGATCCGGCGGCGGTGCATGGCGGCGGCGACCTCGGGGGCGTATTCGACGCGCACCGGCTGCACCGAGAACACCTCCAGGCCGACCGGCGTCGCGTCCGCCGCGACCAGCCGGGTCAGCGCGTCGGCCGCCGCGTCCACGGACGGCTTCGCGGCGCCCGGCATCTCCACCGGAACCCGGGCCAGCGCGGCCTCCACGCACTCGCGCAGATACGTCTCATGGTCCTCGACGGCCAGCGTGGCCCGCGCGGTGTCCCGCACCCGCCACACCACGAGGACGACGACCCGCAGCGCGACCCCGCTGCCGTCGGCCGCGGGCATCGGCTCGCTGCGCCAGTGCCGCAGCCGTACGTCGACCCGGCGGCGCAGCAGCAGCGGGTTCACCCACATCAGGCCGGTACGCCGGACGGTCCCCCGGTAGCGGCCGAACAGACCGAGCACCCAGGCCCGCCCGGTCCGCCCCCGGGCCAGCCCGCCGAACCCGAACAGACCGAGGGCCCCGGCCCCGGCGTACGCCGCCCACTGCGCGGGCCCGAGCCCGGCGCCCGCGGTCACCGGCAGCCCCAGCCCCGCCGTCACGGGCGACGGCAGCGCGCCCGCCCACCACGAGATGAGAACGGATCCGGCCACCCCGGTCCCCCCGGCGAGCACTCCCACCACACCGGGCAGCACCCGCGCCTGACGCTCCACCAGGTCGGGGTCCGCCTCCGGCACCGGGCGGGCCGCCCTCGCCGGTGCCGGACGGTGCAGCCGAGGCTGCTCGCCCGTGCCCTGCCGACGGCCCACGACGGCGGGCCGGAGGGGGACGGACACCGGGTCGGGGTCGTCGCGGAACAGCAGATGGACGGGGATCTCGGTGGTCGCCTCGTTCCGGATCAGCCGGGCCGGCCGGGAGGCGCCCTCGATCGGATCCTCGGAGTCGGGCGTGTGCGATGTCGTCGTGGTCATGGGTGCCTCCAGCCTCCGCGCCAGATGCGAAAGAACAGTGGGATGGGCGGCCGTGGGTCAGGCGAACAGCCGCCGCCAGGTCTCCGGCCCCGGGAAGCCGTCCGCCGCGCCGCCCCGCCAGCCCTGGGAGCGCTGGAAGGCCTCGACGCCGCGCCGGTCCGCCTCGCCCCAGCGCGGACCCGGTTCGGCCAGGTAGTGCTTGCCGAACCCCTTCTTCACCAGCTGCCGGCCGAGCTGGGTGACGTACTTGTTGTCGGCGCCAGGACGGAACATCGCCCGCCCCGGGTAGCCGGGCACCCCATGGGAGGAGGGGGCGGCCGGTCCGGCCGCCCCCTCGGTGATGTCCTTGCCCCGGCCGTTGACGAGCAGCGCCCAGGTCTGCGGCCCCGGCAGCCCGTCCGCGTCGGCGCCGCTCCAGCCCTGGGCGCGCTGGAAGGCCTGGGTCGCCCTGGTGTCGGCGTCCGTCCAGCGCGGGCCCGGACCCGAGGAGTAGAAGCGGCCGGCGCCGCGCTTGACGAGCATGCGGCCCAGTTCGGTGACGTGCTTGTTGTTGGCGCCGGGACCGAAGTACGCCACTCCCGGGTACGGCGTCGCGTCGGGCACGCTCGGCTTCGCGCCCCCCGCGCCTGCCGCCAGCCCCTTGTAGCGGTAGGCGACATAGCGGTCGGAATGGGTCCAGTAGGCGTAGGGGGTGGTCCGCTTGCGGGCGAACGGGCGGGTGGACTCGTAGGCGATGTAGGAGGTGTGCTTGTAGTCGGTCCAGCTGCCGAAGATGACGACGTGCGAGCCGTTCTCCGGGTTCGCCGGATTGTGGAACAGCAGAATGTCGCCGGGCAGCAGATCGTCCTTGGAAACCCGCACCCCGTACTGGTCGAGGCTGCCGGTCCATTCGTTTCCGGGCAGCTTCCAGGCCATCGAGACGAAGCCCGAACAGTCCTGCCGGTATCCGTCGGACCAGTAGCGGCTCATGCTGTACGGCACCTTCGCCGCGACCCATTTCTTGGCCCGTTTGATGATCTCCGCCCGGGTGGTCGCCGGCGCCTTCTCCCCGGCGGTGGGCTCTGTCGGCCGGTTGCCCGGACCGTGCAACGGCCCCCTGCCGCCCTGCGGGCTGTCGGGCTCGTCACCTGCGACGACGTCCGGCTGATGGGAGGTGTGCGGGGCGGCGACGGCCGGTGCCGCCTGCGTTGCGACAAGCGCCGCGGCGGCCACGACCAGCGCGTGACGGGCGGCCGGGTGACCGCTTTTGCGGCCGGCCGCGGAATACGGCAGAACCCGACGCCAGTGAACACATCCCGGGCAGTCGCAGTCACTCGCGGGATCGAACTCCTCGAATACCGGAGTCGTCATGCGATTCCCCTCACATTCCAGCTGGAAATGTTCGCGTCCGTGTACGTTGATCAGTTTCTCAACTGTCTTCCCGACTCGCATGCTGACGGTCCGAATGATGTACGCGGGCCCCGCCGGGCCCCGGCCGCCCCGGGCACCCGTGGTCCGGAGCACCCTCCGGTGTCGGGTAAAGTCGTGCAGGTCAGCAGGCGCCGCTAGCTCAGTTGGTTAGAGCAGCTGACTCTTAATCAGCGGGTCCGGGGTTCGAGTCCCTGGCGGCGCACCGACGGCAGGGCCCCTCGCTCAGGCGGGGGGCCTTTCGCATACCGGGCGCCCGCCTCAAGCCCGCCCTCGAACAGTCGTGCCCGTTCGCCCACACGGGGTCCACAAGACCCCCACAGCTGCCACAATGAACGCGTATGACCGGTAAACACCGCGTTTCGCATCTTGCGATCATGATGAACGCCGTAGAACCCTGTTTTTCAAGATGCTGCGGATTCGCGGCACTTGGGGGGCAAGGAGCCGGTTGCCGGTTGACGCGGGGAGAGGGGCCCCGTTCATGAGTCGATGCCGAGGGGGGCATCATGCAACCGGAAGGTCGCAGTTCCATGTCTAGTGGTGTGGAAGATGTGGTGACAGCGGCCCACTACTGATACGCCTGTGAAGGTCTAGGGGGACTCGAGCAGGTGTAAGGAACCGACAGACACGCGCTGAACCGCGTGTGGGGGGATGACTCATGACGTCGACGCCGACGGGCGCCCGGCAGAACTTCGACCCGTCACAGACGACCCAGCTCAGGGTGCCATCGCATCGGACCGGCGCATTCCGCCGCATCAAGAAGACGCTGCCGAAGTACGACTACGAGCACTACAGCCGGCTGGCGGGCCCCCTCACGCAACCCGATCCGAGCAAGCCCTACAGAGTGCAGTACCGCTCCTTGATCTCACAGGAGCCGCACCGCCTCAGAGTGGCGCTGATGCTGATCGCCGCGCCGCTGCTCTCGCTGGTCCTGCTCGCCTGGCTGCTCCAGCCGGTGCACTGGACCGTACGCGACTACCCGGCGTACGACTTCCTGCCGGCCCTCGACATAGTGATGCTCGTCTCGATCGGCCTGATCGAGTTCTTCCGCTGCATGAACGTGCTGTCGAACGCGCACGCCACCCTGGTCGCCCGCGACCCCATCCCGGTGGTGCCCGAGACTGGCACGCGAGTCGCCTTCCTGACCTCCTTCGTGCCCGGCAAGGAGCCGCTGGAGATGGTGACGAAGACCCTGGAGGCGGCCGTCAAGCTGCGCCACCGGGGCCTCATGCACGTCTGGCTGCTCGACGAGGGCGACGACCCGGCGGTCAAGGAGGTCTGCGCCCGGCTCGGCGTGCACCACTTCTCCCGCAAGGGCGTCGCCAAGTGGAACCAGGCGAAGGGCCCGCACCGCGCCAAGACCAAGCACGGCAACTACAACGCCTGGCTGGACGCGCACGGCGACCAGTACGACTTCTTCGCCTCCGTCGACACCGACCATGTGCCGCTGCCCAACTACCTGGAGCGGATGCTCGGCTTCTTCCGCGACCCGGACGTCGGCTTCGTCATCGGCCCGCAGGTCTACGGCAACTACGACACGTTCGTCACCAAGGCCGCCGAGTCCCAGCAGTTCCTCTTCCACGCCCTGATCCAGCGCGCCGGCAACCGCTACGGCGCGCCGATGTTCGTGGGCACCTCCAACGCCGTACGCATCAGGGCGCTGAAGCAGATCGGCGGTCTGTACGACTCGATCACCGAGGACATGGCGACCGGCTTCGAGATCCACCGGCACAAGAACCCGGCGACGGGGAGGAAGTGGCGCTCGGTCTACACGCCGGACGTGCTCGCCGTCGGTGAGGGCCCGAGCGCCTGGACGGACTTCTTCACCCAGCAGATGCGCTGGTCGCGCGGAACGTACGAGACGATCCTCAAGCAGTACTGGAAGGGCTTCTACTCGCTGCCGCCGAGCAAGCTCTTCAACTACACGATGATGATCATCTTCTACCCGATGTCGGCCCTGAACTGGATCCTGGCGGCGATCAGTTGTGCGCTGTTCCTGGGTCTGGGCGCCTCGGGTGTGAACATCGACCCGACCGTGTGGCTGATGCTCTACGGCAACGCCTCCGCCCTCCAGATCGGCCTCTACGTCTGGAACCGCCGCCACAACGTCTCGCCGCACGAGCCCGAGGGCTCCGGCGGTGTGGCCGGCATGGTGATGTCCGCGCTGTCGGCGCCGCTCTACGCGAAGGCGCTGATCGACGCCATGCTCCGTAAGAAGAGCAAGTTCGTGGTCACGCCCAAGGGCGACTCGGCCAGCCCGGACCGGTGGTTCGGAACCTTCCGGTACCACTGGTACTTCATCCTGATCTTCGCCGCCTCGATCACCGCCGGCTTCGTCTACGGCCACTCGCACCCCGCGATGATCATCTGGGCCTGCTTCGCCATGCTGATCACGGCCACGCCCATCTTCGCCTGGCGGTACATGATGCGGCAGGAGAGGAAGAGGCCCGCCGGGCCGGCTCAGCCGGAGCCGCAGGACGCGGTGCCGGTCGTGCCGCACCAGGCACAGCCGCTGCCGGCGCCGCACGCCCCGCAGCAGAAGCCGAGCTGGGCCGCCGCGCAGCCGCCCTCGGGCGGCGGCAACGACCAGACCATGCAAATCGCCCTGGGTGGACTTGGGGGACGTAAGGAATGAAAGACCAGGCCGGCCGCCGCCGTGTCCGTCGACTCGCGATAGGCACGGCGGTGGTTCTCGCGCTGGCCGGGATGAACGGGCCGTGGCTGTATCGCGTCGGGACCGAGAAGTATCACGAGTACCAGATCAACAGACCCGAGTACAAAGCCGACAACGGGCACTGGAAGATCGTCGAGTTCCCGGAGGAGTACCGGCAGAACACCATCCACGCGGCGCTGCTGCGCACCGGCAAGGTGCTGCTCGTCGCGGGCTCGGGCAACGACCAGGAGAACTTCGACGCGAAGAAGTTCGACACCCGGATCTGGGACCCGGTCAAGGGCACCATCAAGACGGTGCCGACCCCCAGCGACCTGTTCTGCACCGGCCACACCCAGCTCGCCAACGGCAATCTGCTGATCGCGGGCGGCACCAAGCGGTACGAGAAGCTGAAGGGTGACGTCACCAAGGCCGGCGGCCTGATGATCGTCCACAACGAGAACCCGGACAAGCCGATCACGCTGCCCGCGGGCACCAAGTTCACCGGCAAGGAGAACGGCAAGACGTTCGTCTCCAAGGACCCGGTGCTGGTGCCGCGCGCGAAGAAGGTGTTCGACGAGACGACCGGCGAGTTCAAGCGCAACGACCCGGGACTTGGCCGTATCTATGTCGAGGCGCAGCAGAAGGGCGAGAAGTACGAGACCGGCACCCAGGACAACTACCGGATCCAGGGTCTGACCGGCACCGCCGCCCGCAACACCTACGGCATCGCGCAGAAGCTCGCGCTCGACAAGAAGGACTTCCAGGGCATCCGGGACGCCTTCGAGTTCGACCCGATCGCCGAGAAGTACATCAAGGTCGACCCGATGAACGAGGCCCGCTGGTATCCGACGCTCACCACACTGAGCGACGGCAAGGTCCTCAGCGTCTCCGGCCTCGACGACATCGGCCAGCTGGTCCCGGGCAAGAACGAGATCTTCGACCCGGCGACCAAGAAGTGGACGTACACGGATAAGATCCGGCAGTTCCCGACGTATCCGGCGCTGTTCCTGACGCAGAACGGCAAGATCTTCTACTCGGGTGCGAACGCGGGCTACGGACCCGACGACGTGGGGCGTGACCCCGGCATCTGGGACGTGGACACCAACAAGTTCACCAAGCTGCCCGGGCTGAGCGACGCGAACATGCTGGAGACCGCGAACACCGTGCTGCTGCCGCCGGCGCAGGACGAGAAGTACATGGTGATCGGCGGGGGTGGCGTCGGCGAGTCCAAGCTGTCCAGCGAGAAGACCCGGCTGATCGATCTGAAGGACGCGAACCCGGCGTTCACCGACGGGCCTTCGCTGGAGAAGGGCACCCGGTATCCGCAGGCGTCCGTACTGCCGGACGACACCGTGCTGATCTCCGGCGGCTCCGAGGACTACCGTGGCCGCGGCGACTCCAACATCCTCCAGGCGCATATGTACGACGCCGCGACCGGCGACATGAAGCGCGTCGCCGACCCGCTGGTGGGCCGCAACTACCACTCCGGTTCGATCCTGCTGCCCGACGGCCGGGTGATGTTCTTCGGCTCGGACTCGTTGTACAGCGACAAGGCCGACACCAAGCCCGGGAAGTTCGAGCAGCGCATCGAGATCTACACGCCGCCGTATCTGTTCCGGGATGCGCAGCCGTCGTTGTCGGGCGGTCCGCAGACCATCAAGCGCGGCGGTACGGGGACGTTCACCTCGCAGCACGCGTCGACGATCAAGAAGGTGCGGTTGATCCGGCCGAGCGCGTCCACGCATGTCACCGATGTCGATCAGCGGTCGATCGCGCTGGACTACAAGGTGTCGGGGGACAAGATCACGGTGACGGTGCCGAAGAACAAGAACCTGGTTCAGTCGGGCTGGTACATGCTCTTCGTGACCGACGACCAGGGGACGCCCAGCAAGGCGCAGTGGGTCCAGGTCCCCTGACCGACACGCACCGGCCGGACCGACACGCACCAGGGGGCGCCCTCCGCGAAGGAGGGCGCCCCCTGGTCATGGCGTCACGTGGTCATGGCGTCACTTGCTGGCCTTGGCCAGGTTCAGCGCGTACTCCGGCCACCACTCCCCCGCCTTGGGGCCGCCCTTGCACTCGCCGTCCGACTCACCGGGGCGCTTGGCCCAGACGTACGCGTCGACCAGGTCGTCCGCCGTCTCGGTCGTCGGGGTCTCACCGAGCGCGCGACCGGGCGGGTTGCACCAGCGCTCGTCGGCGTCGCCCTCGGTGTAGGGGCCGTTTCCGTTGCGGCTGGTGTCGATGACGAAGGGCTTGTTGCCGACCTTCGCGGAGAGCTCCTTGCCGTAGGCGATGGAGTCCTCGGTGGTGTAGAAGTTCGAGACGTTGACCGAGAAACCGTCCGCCTTGTCGACGCCCGCCCACTGGAGGGGCTCGAAGATCTGGTCGGGGTGGCCCCAGCCGGCGTTGCCCGCGTCCAGGTAGACCTTGGTGTTCTTCAGGGACTTGAGCTTCTCGATGGCGCCCTTGAGGAGGTCGTAGCGCTCCTCGTGGAACTCCTCCTGGGTGCAGCCGTCGACCAGGTGCAGAACCGCGTCCGGTTCGAGGATCACGGTCGTGGAGCGGTCACCGATGCCCTTGGCGACCTGGTCGATGAACTCACGGTAGGCGTTGCCGTCCGCGGCGCCGCCGCTGGAGAACTGGCCGCAGTCGCGGTGCGGAATGTTGTAGAGGACGAGCAGTGCGTCCCGGTCGGCCTTCTCGGCGGCCTCGGTGAAGCCGCGCGCCTCCTGCTCGGCGCTCTCCGGAGTGAGCCACTGACCCGTCGGCTGCTGAGCTATCTTGCGGATCTGCTCGGCGTCCTCCTCCTTGCCGTCCTTCTCGTAGGTCGCGACCTGCTCCGCCGCGTTCCCCTCCGGGTTGACCCAGAACGGGTCGGTCCCCTTGGGCTGTTGGGAGATCTTCGCACCGGCGTCGCCGGCGTCCTCCTCCCCGCCGTCCCCGGAGGAGCACCCCGCGATCAGCAGCGCCGCCCCCAGTACCGCTGCGGACGCCCGTGTTCCGGCCGACAAAGACACCACCCCCCTGCTGCCGTACATCCAACTCCCCCTTGGGTGCACCGTTCCGCACCGCTCAAGGTTCAATCCTGACATACGTCACGCTGCGCCCACGAGATCGCCCCGAGCCTTGTCGGAGAGCTGTTACACCCCCGATGGTCTGGGTACGCGTGCGTCCAACCGGGGGGTGCGCGGGGACGCGAAGGGGAGTGCGCGGGGATGCACCACACCGGCCGGGAGATCCGGCTCGCAGAGGCTCTGGTGGAGGCGGCGGACACGCTCACCGACGCCTTCGAGGCCACGCATTACTTACAGGTGATCTCCGATCATTGCGTGGAACTGCTGGCCGCGCGGGCGGCCGGGATCATGTTGATCGACGGCGGGCGGGCGGTGTCGCTCGCCGGGAGCAGCCGGCAGCAGGAGATCGCCCTCGACCTGCTCCAGGCCCAGCACAGCGGCGGGCCCTGTCTGGACAGCTACAGCTCCGGCCAGCCGGTGCCGCCGGTCTCCATCCGGCTCGCCCACGCGGACGCCCGCTGGCCGGACTTCACCGAGCGGGCGCTGCGGCACGACGTGATGGCGACCTTCGCGGTGCCGCTGCGCCGCCGCGAGACCCTGCTCGGCGCGCTCAACGTGTTCGTGCCGACGCTGCCCGAGCACGACGGGCCCGAAGGGGAGGCGGAGCTGCGGCTCGCCCAGGCCCTCGCCGACGCCGCCGCCGTAGGGCTCCAGAACCACCGCGTGTACGCCCAGTACCGCACGCTGGCCGGGCAGTTGCAGGAAGCCCTGTCGAGCCGGGTGCGGATCGAGCAGGCGAAGGGGATGCTGGCGGAGCGCTGGGACATGCGGGCCGACGAGGCGTTCGTGGCGCTACGGCAGTACGCGCGCCGGCGCAGGCTTCCGCTGGACCGGGTGGCAAGCGCTGTCATCGAACGGGTCGCGGATGACGCCGAGTTGCGCAGGGAGGCCGAGGGGACGGCCGACGGACCCGCATAGAACCCCGCACCACCTGCGCGGATGACACAGCGCCACGGTTCCGGGACTTGGCGTCAATCAGCCCCTATACCAGGCAACGCTTTTCGTTCTACAGTCGACCACGACGGCCCCAGCCCCCGGCCAGTCGTCCCCCACCGTGGCTTCCAGGCCTCCCGCGCCGTCGCCGGGTTACTCCCGCAACCCGAGCGCGCGCGGTCGAGGACCAGCCCGGTCGACGGCTTCGGGGGGAGCGGGTCGTCGACCGGGCCGGGTCGCTCCACTGGGTTTGGCCGTAAGGGGGGTGCCGCTATGGGGTGGTGGTCGGGTGCGGCGCCGTGGGGGCTTGTCGCGCAGTTCCCCGCGCCCCTGACGGGGCGCTGCCCCACCGTAAGAGTCACAGTCCCGTACCCGTCAGGTACGCCGATACGATCACGTTTGCCGTGTAACTGCGGGTCGCCTGGTCGAAGCTGCCGCCGCAGGTGATCAGGCGCAGCTCTGCGCGGCCGGTCTGGTGGGGGCCGTAGGCCTGGTGGGCGTCGAAGTGGTCGCGGGTGACAACCTGGACGTCGTCGACGGTGAACTCGGCGACCTTGCCGTCGTCGCGGATGACCCGGACCGTCTCGCCGGGCTTGAGGGCGCTGATCTTGTAGAAGACGGCGGGGCGGGTCGCGGTGTCGACGTGCCCCACCATGAGCGCGGTGCCCGCGGCGCCCGGTTTCGCACCGCCCGCGTACCAGCCGACCACTCCGGCCTGGTCGAAGGGCGGTGGGTCGACGGCCCCCTGTGCATCGAGCCCGCGGGCCACGACCGGGGCCTGCACGCCCAGGTAGGGGATGTCGATGCGCTGCGGCAGCGCGGCCCCCAACGGCTTTGCGGCGGGCGGAAGTTCGGCGTCTGGGGGTCTGCCGACCGCAGCCACGTCGCCCGTGGTCGGTGCCGCCGTCCCGTGCCGTACGTCGGTGACCTCCCGCCCCCACAGCCACAGCGCGAGCAGCAGCACCGCCCAGACCACCCCCGTCGTGAGGCGGCCGGCACCCGAGGAGCGCTCGGACATCGCCGGTCAGTCCGTCCCGCGGCTCCGCCGGACGCTGCGCAGCGCCACGGCGACCGCGGCGACACCCGCCAGGACCAGTCCGGTCACCGCGTGCGCGGTACCGGGTCCGGCCTCGTCGGTATCGCTGTCGGCCTCGGCTTCGGCGGCGAGCCGGGCCGTACCGCCGCCGCCCGCCTGGACGGGCGCCACGGGCGAGGAGGCAACAGCGGTGGGTTCGAGAAGGGGCGAGGCGGAGGGCTGTGTCTGTGGCTGGGTCTGCGGCTGTGTCTGTGGCTGCGGCTGTGTCTGTGGCTGCGGCTGTGTCTCTGTCTCTGTCTGCGGCTCACTCTTGGCTACGACGGTGAGGGCGGCCTTCACCTGCACTCCGACGCAGGTGACCTGCACGTCGTACGTACCGGCCGTGATCGATGAGCTCACGCGGGTCTCCCCGACGAGCGTGCCGTCCGCGCCGGTGAGCCGGGCGTCGGCGACGAACGCCGCCGAGACCGCGGTGCCGGTGCTGCCGGCGCAGCCGGTGGCCTTCAGCGAGATGTCGGTGCCGGGGGCCGGGGACGTGGGGGTCACCGAGATGCCGCCTCCGTCCGCCGCATGGGCTGCCGGGGTGAGCGCCGCGAAGATCGCCGCACCCGCACAGAGAGTGACTTTCAGTGGACCCATCGAGAACCTCCAGTACTCAGGAGGCTCCCCCGCGGGGCCGGGCACCGCATCTTCAGCGGGGCCGGGCTACTCCGTCCGAGTTGGATTTCGCGGGTGCCGGGTTTCAGATCCGGTCGACGAGCCCGGTGGGAAGAACTGAGGTCGGCCGCAGGGGCCATCATCCAGCCGGGTGAATAGCATGGTCATCACGTTGACCGACAGGGCAGGAGTCCGCACCTCATGACTGAGCGCAAGCCCATCGAATCATGGCTCACCGACATGGACGGGGTCCTCATGCACGAGGGAGTCCCGATCCCCGGCGCGGATGCCTTCATCAAGAAGCTGCGCGATTCCGGCAAGCCCTTCCTCGTCCTGACGAACAACTCGATCTACACCGCCCGGGACCTGCACGCCAGGCTGAACCGGATCGGCCTCGAAGTGCCGATGGAGAACATCTGGACCTCTGCGTTGGCGACCGCCAAGTTCATCGACGGTCAACGGCCCAACGGCACTGCCTATGTGATCGGCGAGGCCGGTCTGACCACGGCGCTGCACGACGTGGGCTACATCCTCAGCGACACCGACCCCGACTTCGTGATCCTGGGTGAGACGCGCACCTATTCCTTCGAGGCCCTGACCAAGGCGATCCGACTGATCAACGGCGGCGCCCGCTTCATCGCCACCAACCCGGACAACACCGGTCCGTCCCCGGAAGGGGTGCTGCCCGCCACCGGGTCGGTGGCCGCGCTGATCACCAAGGCGACCGGCAAGGAACCCTACTTCGTCGGCAAGCCGAACCCGCTGATGATGCGCACCGGCCTCAACACCATCGGAGCCCACTCCGAGTCCAGCGCGATGATCGGCGACCGCATGGACACCGATGTGCTGGCCGGACTCGAAGCGGGCATGACCACGTTCCTCGTGCTCACCGGGCTCACGACACAGACCGACATCGACCGTTTCCCCTTCCGGCCCACCGAGGTCGTCGATTCGATCGCCGACCTCGTCGATCGCGTCTGAATGAATCGCGGCTGAATGAATCGCGCCGAGTGAATCGCGTCCGAGTGAGAAGAGTCAGCTGCCCGTGGCCGACTTCCAGGCGTCCACGTACGACGTGAGGTTCTTGTCGATGTCGGCCCAGTCGGGTTCGAAGACCTCCACGCCGTCCATGAGCTTGGTGAGCGCGATCGCGTTGGCGTCGGTGGCCTTGATGTCCTGGCGGGCGCTGAAGCCGCCGCCGATCGCGCTGACCTGCTGCTGGGCCTTCCGGCCGAGTATGTAGTCGAGGAGCTTCTTGGCGTTCTCGCTGTGCGGGGCGTCGGTGACGAGCCCGGCCGCGTAGGGCAGGGCGAAGGTGGTGGGCTTCCCCGTGGCGGTCGCCGGGAACCAGATGGCGAGGTTCGGCATGGACTTGGCCTGGGCGAAGTTCATCTGGACATCGCCGTTCGCCACGAGGAGTTCGCCCTTGTCGACCTTGGGCGCGAGCTTGCCGGTGGAGGCGGACGGGCCGACGTTGTTGGACTGGAGCCTGCCGAGGTAGTCCATGGCGGCCTTCTCGCCGCCGAAGTCGTGCATCGCCTTGATGAGGACTGCGGTTCCGTCACCGGCGACACCGGGCGTGGAGTACTGGAGCTTGTTCTTGTACTCGGCGTCGAGGAGCTGCTCCCACGTGGTGGGGGCCTGCTTGAGCTCCTTCTTGTTGTAGATGAACCCGAAGTAGTTGTTCACGACGGAGGTCCAGGTGCCGTCGGCCCCCTTGTCGGCGCCGTTGACCTGGTCGGATCCGGCCGGGGCGTACTTCTGGAGCAGACCCTTGCCGTCGGCCTGCTGGATGAACGGCGGGAGCGTGACGAGCACGTCGGCCTGGGTGTTGCTCTTCTCGCGGACGGCGCGCTGCACCACCTCGCCGGAGCCGCCCTCGACGTACTCGACCTTGATCCCGGTCTCCTTCTCGAAGTCCTTGAAGATCTGGTCGTACCAGCCGTCGCCGTTCTCGCCCTTGAGGCCGTCGGCGCTGTAGACGGTGACGATCTTCTCGTCGGAGGCGGCGGAGGTGCCCGCGCAGGCGGTGAGCGGGGCGGCGAGGAGACAGAGGGCGGCGATCGGGACGATCCTGTTGCGAGGCATGGCGAGGTGAACTCCTAGCAGGATGAGGGTTGTCGGTCGGTCAGCGGTACGAGGCTTTGGTGCGTACGCGGGAGACGGCGAGCAGGGCGATCAGCGTCGCCGTCATCAGGACCACGGCGAGCGCGGAGCCGGCGAACAGGGCGCCGCGGTCGGTGGCCGCGTAGATGAGGACCGGAAGCGGAGTCCAGTCGGGCGGGTAGAGCATCATCGTGGCGCTCAACTCGCCCATGGAGAGGGCGAAGCAGAGGCCGGCGGCGGCGGTCAGCGAGGGCAGCAGCAGGGGCAGCTTCACTCGCCACAGCACGTAGGAGGGGCGGGCGCCGAGCGAGGCCGCGGCCTGCTCGTACGCCGGGTCGAGCCGGGCGATCGCGGCCGACACGGACTGGTAGGCGAACGCGGTGACGAGAACGGCGTGCGCGAGGATCACGATCGACCGGGTGCCGTTGAGCAGCAGCGGCGGCTTGGAGAAGGCGACGAGGATCGCAAGCCCGACGACGACGGAGGGCACGGCGACGGGCAGCACGAACAAGGCGTCCAGGAACCGTCGTTGGCGCCTTTTCAGCCCGGAGGCCGCGAGGGCGGCCCAGGTCCCCACGGCCAGCGCCAGCAGGCTCGCGGTGAGCGCGGTGACCAGGCTGGTGGTGAGCGCCTGGAGGGCCTCGCCGCGGGTGGCGGCGTCGTAGTGCCCGGTGGTGAAGCCGGACGGCAGGACGCTGGACCAGTTGGTGGCGAAGGACGCGGCCAGGATCACCAGCAGGGGCAGGGCGAACAGGGGGAGGAAGAGGACGAGGAACAGCGCCCAGGCTGCGTACCTCCCCTTCCGGCTATGCACCAGCACGACGGCTCACCACCCGGTAGAGGCCGTAGAGCCCCACGGAGATCAGGACATTGACGACGGCGACCACACACGCGCCCGGATAGTCGGACTCGAGGATCGCCTTGCTGTAGACGAGCATCGGGAGGGTGGTGACGCCCTTCGCTCCGGTGAAGAGCACGATCCCGAACTCGTTGAGGCACAGGACGAGGACGAGGCTCCCGCCGGCCGCGAGCGCGGGCAGCGCCTCCGGCAGGATCACCGTCCGGATGATCCGCGCGGGCCGCGCGCCGAGACCGGCCGCCACCTCCAGCTGCGCGGTGTCGAGCTGCGAGAAGGCGGCGAGAAGCGGCCGTACGACGAAGGGCGTGAAGTACGTGACCTCGGCGAGGAGCACTCCCCACGGCGTGGTCAGGAACTGGAACGGCCCGTCGGCCGCACCCGTGACGTCCGTCCAGAGGCCGTTGGCCATGCCGACGGTGCCGTAGATGAAGAGCAGCGCGAGCGTGATCAGGAAGGACGGGAAGGAGAGGAAGACGTCGATGAACTTGGCGACGCTCCGCGCCCCCGGGAACGGCACGAACGCGATGATCAGCGCCAGCACGAACCCGAGCACCAGACACCCGACGGTCGCCCCGACCGCCAGCCACACAGTGGTCCACAGGGCCTCACGGAAGGCTTCGGAGCCGAGGACATCGGAGTACGGCTGGAGCGAGGTCCCGCCGGTGTCGGGCTGGAAGGACTGCTGGACGACCAGGGCGAGGGGGTAGAGGAAAAGGAGGGCCAGGACTGCGACGGGGGGGCGCGGCCCACAGCAGCCGCCTACTCATCGGTGACTCCGGCGGGGGTGACTCCGGCGGGCAGGAGTGTCGCATCCTCCGGTGCGAAATGCAGCGTCACCGCATCCCCATGAGCCGGCGGAGCCTTCAGCTCCCGCAGGTCCGCCATGAGCCGGTGGCCGTCCACATCGACGTACAGCCGGTGGGTGGCGCCCCGCCACTGGATCTCGTCGACGGTTCCGGCGAGTTGGTTGGGGCCGGAACCGAGGCCGACGAGGTGGGGACGTACGCACAGGGTGGCCTGCGCGCCGGGCGCGGCACCTGACGTGCCGACCTCGATCTCGCGCCCGCCGAAGGAGACGCCGCCCTCCCCCACCGTCACGGGCAGCAGATTGGCGTTGCCCACGAAGGAGGCCGTGAACTCGGTCCTCGGCGCCCGGTAGAGCTGGTGAGGGGTCCCGCAGTCCTGGAGTCGGGCCCGGTCCATCACCGCGATCCGGTCGGCCAGCGTCAGCGCCTCGACCTGGTCGTGGGTGACGTACAGGATCGACACGTCGGGCAACTCCCGGTGCAGCCGGGCGAGTTCGGCGAGCATCCCGGAGCGCAGCTGGGCGTCGAGCGCGGACAGCGGTTCGTCGAGGAGCAGCACGCCGGGCCGGATGGCCAGCGCCCGGGCGATGGCGACGCGTTGCTGCTGGCCGCCGGACAGCTCCCGGGGATGGCGGCGCGCGTACGCCGCCATCCCGGTCATCTCCAGCGCCTCGGCGACCCGCCCGCGTATCTCGCTCCTGTCGACCTTGCGCGCCTTCAGCCCGAAGGCCACGTTGTCCTCGACCCGCATGTGCGGGAACAGCGCGTACTGCTGGACGACCATCCCGATCCCCCGCCGGTGCGGCGGCAGTTCGGTCACATCGCGCTCGCCGAGGTACACCCGCCCGGAGACGGGCCGTACGAACCCGGCGACCGCCCGCAGCGCGGTGGTCTTGCCGGATCCGGACGGCCCGAGCAGGGCCATCACCTCGCCGGGTTCGACGGTGAGGTCGAGCGCGTCGAGGACGACGTTCCCGTCGTAGGCGACCGTGACCGAGTCGAAGCGGATGCCGCTGCTCATGCGAGCGCTCCCGGCAACTCCGCCACGGAACCCAGCACTTGGGTGGCCCCGGACGCCCGCAGCGCGTCCTCGTCGTGCGCACCGGTCAGGACACCGGCGACCACGCCCGCCCCCGCGCGGACCCCGCTGAGCATGTCGTACGAGGTGTCGCCCACGACGGCGATCTGCCGGACGTCGTCAGCCGCCGCAGTCCGCAGGAACGCGCTGAGGACCATGTCGGGGTAGGGGCGTCCTCGGCCCCCGGCGTCGGCGGGGCACAGCGTCAGCGGCACCAGGTCCTGCCAGCCGAGCGCGGCGAGGATCGCGTCCTGCGTGGTGCGTGCGAAGCCGGTGGTCAGTACGACCGTGCGGCCCTGCGACCTGAGCTGCTCGATGGTCTCGCGCGCACCGGGGATCGGCGCGACGAGCCCGCCGTCGACCAGCTCCGCGTACGCCTCCTCGAAGGCCCTGTTGGCTTCCTGGGCCTTCGTCTCCTCCCCGAACAAATGCCGGAAGACGGAGATCTTGGACTCGCCCATGGTGGCGCGGACGTAGTCCACCATCGCGTCGGGATCGGCTCCCAGGCGCCGCGCCGCGGCCGCGAAGGCCCGCTCGACGAGGCCGCCGTCGGCGACGGTCGTACCGGCCATGTCGAGCACGACGAGTCGGATGTTCTCGGGCTCGCTCACCATCCCAGCTCCTTGGCTGTCGTCTCGGCGATCGCGGGCGAGCAGGTCATGCCGCGCCCGCCGGGCCCGGTGACCAGCCACACCCCGTCACGCACCTGCTGCCGGTGCACGACCCGGCTCGGGTCGGTGCACTGCGCGTACACCCCGGCCCAGCGCCGCCGGATCTTCGGCAGCGGGCGACCGAGGAAGGACTCGACGACCTCGGTGAGGTGGTCGTAGGGGTCTTCGAGGGTGTCGAAGGCGAAGGGGTGCTCGTACTCATGGGTGTCGCCGATGGTCAGCCCGCCGTCGGCGCGCTGCACCATGAGCAGTTGCATACGGTGGTCCGCGGCCGTCCGTGCCTGGGCCTGACGGGCGTTGAGCTCGTCGAGGGCCGCGGAGGCGTACGCCGGGTAGTAGCGGAAGCTGTCGGCGTCGGCGACCGAGGTGGTGAGCGGTTCGCCGAGCGGGTCGGTCTGCATCATCTGGAGGCGTACGCGGCGGACGGGGAGTTCGGCCCCGGCAAGCTCACGGACCAGGCCGCCGAGCCAGGCGCCGGTGCAGAGGACGACGACGTCGCCGGAGTGCATGTCCCCGTGGTCGTCCCGGACGGCGCCCTGCCCGATCACCTCACGGACCTCCCTGCCGGGCAGGAACGTGTACCTCGGTGACTTCAACAGCTCGGCGCGCAGGGCGAGTTGGGCGGTGCGCGGCTCGACGGCCGCGTCCCGCTCGCAGTACAGGGCGGCGCTGAACTCGCCGCGCAGGGCGGGGTTCAGGGCGCGTGCCTCGTCGGGGGTCAGCAGCTTGTAGCCGCGGGCGGGTGCGTCCTCGCGGGCTACGGCGGCCTCGGCGACGGCGAGTTCGAGGTCGCCGCGGACGGGGGTCAGGGAGCCGTTCGGCCGGAAGCCGAGGCCCGGCACCCGGCCGCCGACCTCCTCCCACAGCTCCCGCGCCCGCAGCGCGGTCTCCAGCTCCTCGCCGCCCGCGCGCCCGCTCACCCAGATCTGGCCGAAATTGCGCAACGAGGCGCCGCGAGCCTCCGCCTCGCGCTCGATCTGTACGACCTCATGGCCGCGTTCCACTGCTTGCCAGGCGTGCATGGTGCCCACCACGCCTGCTCCGACGACTATCACTCTCACAACGGCCACGCTCCTCGCGATCGGGTAACCGGAAGGATCCGGCTGACAACGAGAGCGTGAACCGGTCATCACATTTGGGCTAGACCCGTTATCAATTCGTGATCATTCGTGTCCATGAGGAGCGACAGACATTGGGTGTTTCTCAGCCGCGGAGATGGGTCGTGAAGGAGAACCGGTCCCCCCGGAACAGCGTCCGCACCCGCTCCAGCGGCCGGCCGCCCGTGTCCCGCGAGACGCGGTGGATCAGCAGCATGGGAAGGGCGGGCGGCGTACCGATGAGGAGGGCCTCGCGCGGTGTCGCGAGCACCGTCTCGATGCGTTCGTCGGCGTCCCCGAAGACGATGCCCTGTCCATGGAGGTAGGCGTAGAAGGAAGAGTCCGGCTCGAAGTCGGCGTCCAGGCGGGGCACGCGGGCCACGGCGACGTAGGTGCTCTCCAGGCCGACCCGCTCGTCGTCGGCGAGCAGCACGCGCTCCAGATGCCAGACGGCCTCGCCGCGCGTGAGCCCGGTCTCGGCGGCGAGCGCGTCGGGGCAGGGGAAGCGGTCGAGGGTGACGAGGTTACGGCCGGGGGTGCGCCCCTGACGTCGTACGCCTTCGGTGTAACTGGCGAGCGACAGGGGCTGCTCCAGCTTCGGACCCGCGACGACCGTGCCGCGCCCCTGCCGCCGCAGCCGCCCCTCCAGCACCAACTCACGGATCGCCTGCCGCACGGTCTCCCGCGCGACCTCGTACCGCTCGGAGAGGTCCCGCTCGGTGGGCAGCAGCCCGCCCTCTCCGAGTTCGTCGACGAGTACGGAGATCTGCGCCTTCACCGCGTAGTACTTGGGGATGCGGCCGTGCTCCGGGATGCCGGAGCGGACGGGGGCGGCGGGGTGCTGGTCGTTCGGGTAGTCCACGCAGGGATCGTCGCAGACGGCCGGGGTGCGCTCAGCGCCGCCTCCGTACGAGGAACAGCGCGCCGCCCGTGGTGAGCAGGAAGACGACGGTGGCGGCGAGGGCGCCCGGCCGGGTGCCGATGCCGGTGCGGGCGAGCTCGTCGGCGAAGGGGAGGGGGCGGGCGGTGGGCGGTGCGGAGGCCTCGGGGGGCGGCGCCGGGGTGGGCGCCGGATCGGAGTCGATGCCGAAGCGGTAGTCGTCGGACTGGCCGACCCAGTCGCCGTCGTCGTCATGCCGCTGCACGACGGCCGCGTTGGCGGTGACCACGTTCGGCACGGCGTCCGAGGTGACGGCCAGCCTGACCTTCACGGTGACCGTCCTGCCGGGGCCCACGGTGAACCCGGGGAAGCCGTCACTGCCGTCGCCGTCGCCTCCGAACGCGCCGACCAGCTCATCGGCATCGGTCGCCTCGAAGCGGACCGGACGGGGCTGCGGGCCGTCGTAGAACTCCAGTCGGGGCTGCGAGGGCTTCAGCGCGTGCTTCTCGTCGACGAGAACGACAACCGGGTGGATGCCGGAGCACTCCTCGTCGGTGGCGTTCGTGAGATCGAGAGACCAGGTGCCGTAGCCACCGCCCGCCTCGTAGGTGCCAGGGCCGCCGTGGATACGGGTGGTGAGGGGGAAGATGCCGCCGTCGGGGGCGGTGCAGGCGGCGTCGGTGTCCGCGTACGCCGGGGCGGAGAGGAGGGCGGCTGCCGCCGCGAGGCAGAGGGAGACGGGCGTGCACAGTCGCATGAACACATGAGCATGGAGGGTGGGGCGGGGGTTCCGGGGACGCCATGCCGGGACCGCCCTCGATCGGCGGCGCGGATACGCCCCTACGGTGGAGCACCAACGGCAGACCACGACCGGCAGACCACGTCCAGCGGACCCCTTACTCCCGATCCAGCGCCGTACAGATGCAAACCCTGTTGCCGTCAGGATCGGCAACAACCGTGAACGAAGGCGCCTTTGAGGCGTCGACCACCGTGCCGCCGGCTGCAACCGCCGCGGCGATCCGCTCCTCCGCCACCTCGGGCGCAAGCCACAGGTCCAGATGCCACCGTTGCCGCGGGGTCTCATGACGTTCCGTCCGCTGGAACCACAGGTTGGGCACCCGGTTCGAAGGATCCAGCACCGTGTCCTCCACGACATGCCCGGGCTCGCCCGTCAGCAGCGCGGACCAGAACGGCCCCACCAGCTTGTCGTCGGCGGTGTCGAGCGCAAGCTCCAGCTGTGCGACCTCGCCGGGCACGCCGATCAAGCCCTGCGCACGGGCGATCCCGCTGATGGCACGGGCCAGTTCGAGATCGTCCGGAGTGACCCACCGCCCTCCGGTCCGCCCGTCGACGGTGGACAGCGCCACGTCGACGAATCCACGCCCCAGCCGGATCTCCGGGTCCTGGCCCACGGCGACCGGCACTTCGGCGACCGCCGCCACGAACGCAGCCGCGCTCGCGATGCCACCGACGCGATATCGCGCGGCGATGGGCTGGGCAAGCTTGCGCCAGTCGCCGAGCCCGGACGCGATCTCCCTGAGAATCTCCTGATTGCCAAGCATGTCCATGCAGCCATGCTCCCAGCCGGTACCCCGGTGAGCGCTACCCGTCACTCCGCCCGAACAACGGCGCCAGCAGCAACTGCGCCGCGCCCTCCGCAACCCCACGCGCGCCACCCGGCGCGACCCGCACAGGCACCACGCCCTCGCCCGCCCCCTCACGCCGGGCGCGCCCGGCGAGAACCGCGCCCACTCCCCGTACGAACGCCTCCGGCGCGGCAGCCACCGTACGACCGCCCAGCAGCACCACGTCGATGTCCAGCAGCCCGACCAGGTTCGCGGCGCCCGCGCCCAGCACCCGCGCCGCCTCGTCGATCTCGCCGCGTGCCACGGCGCCCAGGCAGAGCGCCTCGATGCAGCCGCGGTTGCCGCAGGTGCAGGGCGGTCCGTCGAGCTGGATGACCTGGTGCCCGAACTCGCCGGCCCCGGTCCGCACCCCGCGATGCACGCTCCCGCCGATCACCAGTCCAGCCCCGAGCCCCGTACCGAGATGGAGATACGCGAAGGACCCGCCCCCGCCGCCACGACCGACCGCGAGCCCGAGCGCGGCGGCATTGGTGTCCTTGTCGACGACGACCGGTACGCCCAGCCGTCCCTCCAGCGCGGCCCGCAGCGGATACCCGTCCCACTCCGGGAACCCGGTGACCCGGTGCAGCACCCCGCGCGCATGGTCCAGCGGTCCCGGCAGCGCGACCCCGACGCCGGTGAGCCCGGGCACCGTATCCGGCCTGTCCGGCCCCAGCACGGCGGCGACCGCCTCCTCCACCTCGCCCACCACGGCCTCGGCCCCCGCCCCCAGGTCCAAGGAGGAGCGCCGCTCCCCCACCACGCTCCCCTTGAGGTCGACGAGGACAGCCCGCAGCTCATCGCGGTCGAGGTGCACCCCGACCGCGTGCCCTGCCTCCGGGACCAGCCGGAGCACGGTCCGCGGCTTGCCGCCCGTGGAGGCGCGGCGGCCGGCCTCGGCGGCGAGGCCTTCCTCCCGCAGCCGTGCCGTGATCTTGCTGACCGCCTGGGGGGTGAGCCCGGTGCGCTCGGCGAGTTCGAGCCGGCTGATGCCGTCGGCGCCGGCCGTGCGCAGCAGGTCGAGCACGAGCGCGGTGTTGTGGCTGCGCAGGGCGAGGAGATTCACGCCGCCGGGCACACCGCGCACGCCGTCCCCGACCCGCACGCCGTCCGCGGCCCGCGCCGCCGCCATCCCCCGCATGCCGCCCTTCGACCTGTTCACGCCACCCATTGTCCCTGGCGCTTGCACTTTGGCAACAGCGTTGCGAAAGTGGGAGACATGAGTGCTACCCCTCTCCGCGTGGGTCTGGTCGGCTACGGCCTCGCAGGCTCCGTCTTCCACGCCCCGCTGATCACCGCCACCGAGGCCCTCACCCTCGACACAGTGGTCACCTCGAACCCCGAGCGCGCGGAGCAGGCCCGCGCCGAGTTCCCGGACGTACGCGTCGCCGCCACCGCGGACGAGCTGTTCGACCGGGCCGACGAGCTGGACCTGATCGTCGTCGCGTCCCCGAACAAGACGCATGTCCCACTCGCCACCGCCGCCCTCAAGGCCGGCCTCCCGGTGGTCGTCGACAAGCCGATCGCGGGCACCGCGGCCGAGGCGCGCGAGCTGGCGGCGCTGGCGGACGAGCGCGGACTGCTGCTCTCCGTCTTCCAGAACCGCCGCTGGGACAACGACTTCCTGACCCTGCGCAAGCTGCTGGCCGAGGGCGAGCTGGGCGACGTATGGCGCTTCGAGTCCCGCTTCGAGCGCTGGCGCCCGCAGCCGAAGGGCGGCTGGCGCGAGTCCGGTGACCCCGCAGAGATCGGAGGTCTCCTCTACGATCTCGGCAGCCACGTCGTCGACCAGGCCCTGGTCCTCTTCGGCCCCGCCACGTCCGTGTACGCCGAGTCGGACATCCGCCGCCCCGGCGCCGAGACGGACGACGACACGTTCATCGCGATCACGCACGCGGGCGGCGTCCGCTCCCACCTCTACGTCTCCGCGACGACCGCCCAACTCGGCCCCCGCTTCCGGGTGCTGGGCTCGCAGGCGGGCTATGTGAAGTACGGCCTGGACCCGCAGGAGGCGGCGCTGAAGGACGGGCAGCGGCCCGCGACGACCGCCGACTGGGGCACGGAACCCGAGTCGCTCTGGGGTCACGTCGGCTCCGGAGAGTCCCCGCTGACCGGCGGCGGCCGTCCCGAGCCGACCCTGCCGGGCGACTACCCGGCCTACTATGCGGCCGTGGCAAAGGCCCTGCTGGACGGCGGTCCCAACCCGGTGACCGCGCTGGAGGCGGCCGCCGCCCTCGACGTACTGGAGGCGGCCCGCCGTTCCGCCCGCGACCAAGTGACGGTGACGCTGTGACGCACAACTCCGAGCTGACCCCGAAGTTCCACCCCGAACTCACCCCGCCGCTGGAGGAGTTGGAGGCCCAGGAACGCCGGCTGGTCTTCCGCCGTTTCACCTACGACGACGCCTGGGCCCTCGGCTCGCTGCTGTTCGAGATGGCCAGGGAGCGCCAGGCCCCGGTGGCCATCGACATCCACCGCGCCGGCCAGCAGCTCTTCCACGCGGCCCTGCCCGGCTCCACCCCCGACAACGACGCCTGGATCAACCGCAAGCGCCGAGTGGTGGAACGCTACGGCTCGGCCTCCTACCTCGTGGGCGCCCGCTTCCGGGCCAAGGGCACGACCTTCGAGGACTCCGCCCGCCTGGACCCGGACGAGTACGCGGCCCACGGGGGGTCCTTCCCGATCACCGTGGAGGACGTGGGCGTGATCGGTTCGGTGACGGTGAGCGGCTTGCCGCAGTTGCAGGACCACCGCTTCGTGGTGGAGGCGCTGGAGCACTTCCTGGAGAAGCAGTAGGACAACGCCGCTTCTTTCAGGGGCGCGGGGAACTGCGCGACCAGCCACATACGGCCCGCAGTCGACAACGAAGCGCAGTTCCCCCGCTCTCCCAGCGGAGCGCCTACGCGTCCTTGAACTCCTGCCGCTGCCGACCAAGCCCCTCGATCTCCAGCTCGACGACATCCCCGGCCCGCAGATACGGCTTCGGCTCGGGCTGCCCCATGGCCACCCCCGCCGGCGTCCCCGTATTGATCACATCACCGGGATACAGCGTCATGAACTGACTGACGTACCGCACGACTTCACCCACCGGGAAGATCTGCTCAGCCGTCGTCCCGTCCTGCTTCAGCTCCCCGTTGACCCAGAGCTTCAGGGACAGCCGCTGCGGATCCGGAACCTCGTCCGCCGTGACCAGCCACGGCCCCAGCGGATTGAACGTCTCGCAGTTCTTCCCCTTGTCCCAGGTCCCGCCCCGCTCGATCTGGAACTCCCGCTCGGACACGTCATGCGCCACCGCATACCCGGCGACATGAGCGAGCCCCTCCTCCGCGGACTCCAGATACCGGGCCGTACGCCCGATGACGACCGCCAGCTCGACCTCCCAGTCGGTCTTCACGGACCTCCGGGGCACCAGCACCGTGTCGTAGGGCCCGACCACCGTGTCCGCGGCCTTGAAGAAGACCACCGGCTCGGCGGGCGGCTCGGCCCCCGTCTCACGGGCGTGGTCGTGGTAGTTCAGCCCGATGCACACGACCTTGCCGATCCGTGCGAGGGGCGGTCCGACGCGCAGCCCGGCGGCATCCAGCACGGGCAGCTCACCGGCCTCGGCGGCGGCCCGGATCCGGTCGAGCGCCGCATGGTCGGCGAGCAGCGCTCCGTCGATGTCGGGGACAAGGCCGGACACGTCCCGCAGAACCCCTTGGGCGTCTTGCAGCGCAGGCGTCTCCGCTCCCGCCGTACCGACTCGCAGCAGCTTCATGATCACAATCTCCCTCGATCGCGTGCGCCCGTCCGACCGGCCACGGCCGGTGTGCGGCCTGCACGCAGCCATCGGAGGACTGGTCGATCCTCCAAGGTCGACGACCACTCCGCAAGACCTGGTTCACGGACTGGACCGGACACCGATGCCCACGAAGGAGCGACAAGGGAACCACACACGACCACACGTGACCACACAGAAATCGAACTCTGGTCCTGTGCACGGAAGTTGATTATGGAAGGCTGTCGCCATGAGCGCCGAGGAGATGGACACCAGCAGGCCGCACCCCGCGCGGATCTACGACTATCTGCTGGGCGGCAAGATCAACTACGAGGTCGACCAGCTGGCCGGCGACGCGCTCGCCGCCAAGGCGCCCGAGGTGCGGATCGGCGTACAGGCCAATCGCGCCTTCCTCCAGCGTGCCGTCCGGTACGTCGTCGGCACCGGCGTCCGCCAGATCCTCGACATCGGCACCGGACTGCCCACCTCCCCGAACGTGCACGAGGTCGCCCACGAAGCGGCACCCGACATACGCGTGGCCTATATCGACAACGACCCGATCGTGAAGGCACACGCCGACGCGCTGCTCAGCCGCTCCGGCGCGACCAGCGTCGCACTCGGCGACCTGCGCGACCCGCAGGCCGTCCTCGATCACCCCGACGTCCGCAGGATCATCGACTTCGACCAGCCGGTCGCGCTGCTCCTCCTCGCCGTCCTCCACTTCGTCACCGAGGCCGAGCAGCCCGCGCAGATCATCGCCACCCTGCGCGACGCACTGCCGGCCGGCAGCTACCTGGTCCTCTCGCACGCCACAGGTGACCTCGCGGATCGCGACGACGCCCGGGCCGTCTACAACAACGCCACCGCCACCATGAACCTGCGCTCCCACGCCGAGGTCGAGCGCTTCTTCGACGGCTTCGACCTGGTCGAGCCCGGCCTGACCCAGGTCCCGTTCTGGCGCCCGGACACCCCGCCGCCGCCCCGAGCCGCCGAGATCGGCTTCTACGGCGGCGTGGCCCGCAAGACGACCGGCTGACCCTCCGGCGGGGCTCAGCGGTACAGCACCGCCCGCTCCACCGCGCTCCACGTCGAACTGGTCACCACATACAACGCGGCCGCCAGTGGCACCACCGCCACCGTGACCAGCGTGAAGAAGGACATGAACGGCATGACCTTCGTCATCGCCCCGAGCCCCGGCACCTGCTCACCACCGCCACCGCCGACGGGGACGGAGACGGGGACGGAGCTGCCGGTCGCGGCCATCATCCGCTTGGTACGGCGGTAGTTGAACGCGGCGACGGCGGCGACGAGGGCGAACAGTGCGACGTACACGAGCCCGGCCGCCCCGAACACCCCGCCGTCACCGAGGGCGTCGACCCAGCGATGACCGAGGGGCGCGGCCAGCAGCTCATGGCCGAGCAGTTCGTTCGCCTCGCCGCCGATCGTCGGGTTGGAGAACAGGTGGTAGAGCAGAAAGAACGCGGGCAACTGGAACAGGCCGGGCAGGCACCCGGCCAGCGGTGAGACCTTTTCCTCGGCGTGCAGTTCCAGCACGGCCTGCTGGAGCCGCTCGGGGCTCTTCCCGTGCTTCTTCCGCAGCTCGGCGATCTTCGGCTGCAACTGCGTACGCGCCTTCTGCCCGCGGGCCGCCGCACGGGACAGGGGATGCACCAACAGCCGTACGAACGCGGTGAACAGGACGATCGCGGCAGCAGCCGCGGAGGCGTGGAAGAACGGTTCGAGCAGCTGCGCCAGCTGCTCGACCAGGTTGGCGAAAACGGACATGGATGGGCCCTCCGTCGGGTCTCGTCGTGCCGGTCAGTGGATGGCGGCATGACGACCCGCGCAGGGTCACTTACTGGAACTGCGGAAGTGTGCCCTACGCGACGGTCGTCGGGAGGGCCCGTCCGGGTGCCCGGGGCCGGGTGCGCCCCTTGGCGTCGGGATCGCGTTGCGGCAGGAACGCTGTACGCAGGTCACGGTCGCGGATGGCCGTACGCACCCGCGTGGGCGGCACGGCGGGCGCGCAGCGCGAGACGAGGAGCGAGCAGGCGGCGAAGGCGGACCCGGCCGCGGCGGTCGCGGCAAGCGCGACGGTGGCGGAGAGGCTGCCGGTGTCGAGCAGCGCGACCTGGAGCAGCAGGAGCAGCATCAGGAGGGCGGGGCGCGGACCGGTCCGGTTGCGGAACACGGTGCCCCCTTCTCGTATGCGTGCCGGTCTTGTCGTATGCGTGCTGGACTTGTCGTATGCGCGCTGGACTTCTCGTATGCGCGCCGGTCTTGTCGTATGCGCGCCGGACTTCTCGTATGCGTGCTGGTCCTGTCGTTCGTTATACAGGATCCGTCTCGATCGGCTGAAGCAGCCTCTTGGGCTTGAGGAGTGCCCGGCTGACCGGATCCGCCGGGGCAGGATCGAGTCCGGGTCCCGGCAACATGTCGACGTCCGGGACGGGTACGACGGTTCCGCAGGCGCTGCATTCGCCGTAGGAGCCGAGCTCGGTACCGCACTCGGCGTGCCGGAAGATGCGGAGCTGGGCCTCGCCGAAGTGCTCGCGGCCCCACAGCCCGAGTGAGCGCACGGTGGGGAACAGTGCGATGCCGCGGTCGGTCAGGACGTACTCGTCACGCGGCGGCGACTGCTGGTACCGGCGCTTTTCGAGGATCCCCTCCGCGGTGAGCGCCTGGAGGCGGGCCGCCAGAACGGCGCGCGGGATGCCGAGGTGGACGAGGAAGTCGTTGTAGCGCCGGACGCCGTAGAGCGCGTCGCGGATCACGAGCAGCGTCCAGCGCTCGCCGACGATCTCCAGTGCCCGGGCGATCGAGCACTCCTGTGTCGCGTAGTCCTTGCCCAGTGCCATGGCGTCCACTGTAACCACTTTCCCGACTCAAGGTTCAATGAACGAACTGATGATGCTACGGTACGAGGCATGCCAAGGTTCAATGAACGAACTCTGACGACCGACCCCACCCGGGCCGCACCCCCGGCCGCTTCCACGGACTCTCCCCCGACGTCTCCTCTGGCCTCCCCCCTGGCGTCTCCCTCGGTCTCTCCCTCGGTCTCTCCCTCGGTCTCTCCCTCGGTCTCTAACTCGGTCTCTCCCGGGGCCGAGTCGGCGCCCCGCCCGACCGCCACCCTCGCCGTGACCAGCGCCGCCACCGCCGTGGCCCTGATGACGTACACCGCGCCGATGATCACGCTCCCCGCGACCGCCGCCGCGCTGCACACCCCGCTCTCCGCCCAGGCCTGGCTGCTGAACGGCACCCCGCTCGGCCTCGCCGCCCTGCTGCTGGTCGCGGGAAGCCTCGCCGACGACTACGGCCGCCGCCGGATCTTCCTCGCCGGCACCCTCGCCCTCGGCATCACCACGGCACTGGGGGCCTTCACCACCTCCACCTGGCTGTTCACGCTGGCCCGCATCGCCCAGGGCGGGGCGAGCGCCGCACTTCTCGCCAGCAGCCTGGGGCTGATCGTGCACGCGTTCCCGACGCCGCGCGGCAGGCTGCACGCGACCGGCGTGTGGGGCGCGTTCGTGAGCGGCGGCATCGCGCTGGGACCGCTGGTGGCCGGGGCGATGCCCAACTGGCGGCTGGGATACGGGGTGTTGGGCGCCGCGGCCCTCATCGTGGCCGCATTCGGCACCCGTACGCTGGCGGAGTCCCGTGCGCCCAGGGGCGGACGGCCCGACTTCGGCGGGGCGGTGACCTTCGGACTGGCGCTCGTCGCGCTGGTGGCGGCGCTGACGCTGGGGCGCGACGGCTGGCTGCGGGCACCCGTGGCCCTGCTGCTGGCCGCGTCCGCCGTGCTGGTGGGGATCTTCGTGCTGGTGGAGCGGCGCGCGGGAACACCGATGATCGACCTGGGCCTGCTGCGCCGCCCGCGCTTCCTCGCCTCCTCGGCCGGCGGCCTGTTCACCGGGCTCGCGGTGATCGGCCTGTTCAGCTTCCTGCCGGCGCTGCTCCAGCAGACGCTCGACCTGTCCGCGATGGACACGGCATGGCTGTTCCTGCTCTGGTCCGGGCTCTCCTTCGGCGTCGCCCTACAGGCGAAGCACCTGGCGGGCCGCGTGCCACCCCGTCTGCAACTCGCCCTCGGCTTCCTCCTCCACGCCGGCGGCGCACTCACCATGCTGGGCGCCCTGTCCTCCGGCTCCTGGACACGCCTGCTCCCCGGCCTGCTGATCGCCGGCATCGGCAGCGGCCTGCTCAACGCCGCACTCCCCCTCCTCGCCGTGGAATCCGTACCGGCCGAGCGGGCGGGGATGGGGTCAGGCGCGCAACAGACGTTCCGCTACATCGGCTCAAGCGCCGGCGTCGCCCTGACGATCGCACTGGCGACGTCCTCGGGGAGCCTGGCGCAGGGCGCGAACGTCGCGGTGGGCGTATCGGCGGGGCTTGCGGTGATCGCGGCGGTGGGGGTGGGGGTGCTTCGGGAGAGGTGAGGGGGAACGCCTTCCAGGAGCAAGGCCCTCCAGGTGCAACGCCCTGAGGGGCGCGGGGAACTGCGCGACCAGCCCCCACCGACCCGCGGACGAACAACCCGCCCCAGCGGCGCGTCACCGCGGCGCGCCACCGCGGAGCGTCACCGCGGCCGCATGGAGACCAGCTTGCCCCACACCACCAACCGGTACTTGGACGTGTACTCGGGAGTGCAGGTCGTAAGGGTGAGGTAGTACCCAGGCTCGCTGTACCCGTATCCAGGCCGGACGCCACTCCTCGGCACAGGCCGGATAACCCCACCGTCCCGAGCGGAAGTCTCCGGCAGGGTCCGGTCGACCACATACGTATAGCTGGCGTCCTCCGTCTCGACCTCGACCTCGTCACCCTTGCCGAGCCGGTTGACGTACCGGAAGGGCTCACCGTGGGTGTTGCGGTGCCCGGCGAGAGCGAAGTTCCCGGCGCGGCCGGGCTGTTGCGTACCGCGGTAGTGGCCGACGTACCCCTTGTTGAGGACGTTCTGCTTGCTGGTCCCCTCGGCGACGGGGACGCGAAGGCCGAGGCGGGGGATGGTGAGGATGGCGTAGGCCCGGGACCAGTCCGGGGCAGCGGACGTAGCACGCTTCGCGGCGGGCTGCCGCCGGGGCACCTCGGTCGGCGAGGGAGCAGCCGCCATACCGGAGTCTCCTCCCTGACCCCCACCCCCGCCCTCTCCCTCCGAAGCCCCCCGCTCCCACTCCCGCTCCAGCGCCTCCACCTTCCGCTCGGCACCCTCCCTGGCCTGCCGGTTGGTCCACCACAGCTGATGCGCGACAAGCAACAGAAGTACGAGCCCTACGGTGACCAGGACCTCGCCGCCCG
Source organism: Streptomyces sp. NPDC051963 (assembly GCF_044593495.1). NCBI lineage: Bacteria > Bacillati > Actinomycetota > Actinomycetes > Kitasatosporales > Streptomycetaceae > Streptomyces > Streptomyces sp. NPDC051963. Next base: position 170,012 of record NZ_JBIUCC010000011.1, read on the forward strand.
CCCACACCCCGCGCCGCAGCAGCACACGCCGCCGCCGGCTGCTGTGCTGCACGACGAGAACCCGCATCCCCATCTGCCTCCGCATCCGCATCGGCACGCGCACCTCCTTCGCCGGTGCCGCCCGCACGATAAGAGCCGGGTCCGCAAGTAGCCAGACCCGTGCGCGACGACGTATGGAACGGACCCGATCCAGGCCGATCCAGGCCGTTCCAGACCCGAACGAGACCCGAACCAGCCCTGTTCCAGGCCCGTTCGGTACTTCGTACACGGGTTTGAGAAAGGGCTGTCATAAACCTCGACAACCCCCTGCGGCACACCCGATGCTTCCTCATGGCATGAACGGGACAGGCCGCAGCGCCGGTTCAGGGACCGGTGGTTGACCGAATCGGAGAAGCCATGATCCGACGCAGAACCCTGCTGGCCGCGGCAGGCGGAACATTCCTCGGCAGCGCCCTGGCGACCGGCACCGCACACGCGGACGCCACCATCGCCGTCAACCCCGCCACGACGTACGGCACTTGGGAGGGCTGGGGCACCTCGCTCGCCTGGTGGGCCAACGTCTTCGGCGCCCGGGACGACTTCGCCGACGCCTTCTTCACCACCAAGTCGGTGACGTACAACGGCACTTCACTCCCCGGCCTGGGCCTCAACATCGCCCGCTACAACCTCGGCGCGTGCAGCTGGAACAGCGTCAACGGCGAGTCGATGGTGAAGTCGCCCAACATCCCCGCCTTCAAGCAGATCGAGGGCTTCTGGCAGGACTGGAACAACGAGGACCCCACGTCCTCCGCCTGGGACTGGACGGCGGACGCGACCCAGCGCGCCGCCCTGGTGAAGGCGACGCAGCGCGGCGCGGTGAGCGAGCTGTTCGCCAACTCCCCGATGTGGTGGATGTGTTCCAATCACAACCCGTCGGGAGCGGCGGGCGGCGCCAACAACCTCCAGACCTGGAACTACCGTCAGCACGCCTCCCACCTGGCCGCGGTAGCCCTGTACGCGCGCACGAACTGGGGCGTGAACTTCGCGACGGTCGACCCCTTCAACGAGCCCGCCTCCACCTGGTGGACCTCCACCGGCACCCAGGAGGGCTGCCACATGGACCCGGCGGTCCAGGCGGCCGTACTCCCCTACATGAGAAGCGAACTCGACGCGCGCGGCCTGACGGGCATCAGGATCTCCGCCTCCGACGAGACCAACTACGACACGGCCCGCTCGACCTGGGCCTCCTTCGGCTCGTCGACCAAGGCCCTGGTCAACCAGGTCAACGTGCACGGCTACCAGGGCTCGGGCGGCCGCAGGGACCTGCTCTACACGGACGTCGTCACGACATCCGGCAAGAAGCTGTGGAACTCGGAGACGGGCGACGGCGACGCGACCGGCCTGAGCCTGGCCTCGAACCTCTGCTACGACTTCCGCTGGCTGCACCCGACGGCGTGGGTCTACTGGCAGGTAATGGACCCGAGCACCGGCTGGGCCATGATCGCGTACGACGCGAACACACTCCAGCCGACGACGGTCCAGACGAAGTACTACGTCATGGCCCAGTTCAGCCGCCACATCCGCCCCGGAATGACGATCATCGACACGGGCGTCAGCTACGCAGCGGCGGCCTACGACGCGACGGCACGCCGCCTGGTCATAGTGGCCGTCAACACCTCCTCGGCCGCCCAGACCCTCACCTTCGACCTCTCCCGCTTCTCGACGGTGACAGGCGGCTCCGGCGGCCTGGTCCCCCGCTGGAACACGGCAACATCCGGCAGCGACCGCTACCGCGCCTACTCGGACACGTATCTGAGCGGCAAGTCGGTGAGCGTGCCGTTCGCGGCGGGCGCGGTGCAGACGCTTCAGGTGGACGGGGTGACCCGGTAACGAACAGCACGACCATGTAGAGCGAACGCGGGACGAGGGGCGTCGGGCGACCGGCGCCCCTCCGTCATGGACGGGGCGACACGACGCCGGCGCCACCCGCGCTCGTACCGACCGGAGGCGCCGGCCGCGATGCGGTCACATACCCGCGGCCGTCCAGCGATCTCGTAGAAGCCGGACCCAAGCGAAGCGCCCGCGCCGCTGCCGCGACCCGCGACCCGCGACCCGCGACCCGCGATCCGCGATCCGCGAGACCACGACGCTCATGAACACCGCCGCACCGCACCCAAACCCTGGCCTCCCCCCGGGCCAAGTGGCGGCCCGCGGTACACCGTCCGGTGGCTTATGACTGCCGCAGCGTTAGTCATATAACCCCTTTTCCTATGAATTCCACTATCCAGCCCTTGGTGCTGACCAGCCGTCACGAGGCCCTGAACCAAGTCGAGGAGAGTGGAGCAAATGTCGACATCGCCGAGTTGGCGATCCGTCCTGGCGTCGGCCGCCACGGCCGCGCTCGCCGCAGCCGCCCTGGCAACCGCCGGACCCACCTACGCCCAGACCCACACCAACCCACCCCCGCCCCACCCGGCCAAGCCCGCCTACCCGGCCCACGGAGCCAAGCCCACCCACCCCATGAAGCCGGCCTACCCGGCCCATCCAGCGAAACCGGCCCACCCGGCGAAGCCTGTCTATCCGGCCCACCCGGCCAAGCCTGCGTATCCGGAGCACCCGGCAAAGCCCGCGCACCCCGCGAAGCCCGCGTACCCGGCCCACCCCGCGAAGCCCGCCTACCCCGCAAAGCCGGCCCACCCGGCCAAGCCTGCGTACCCGGCTCACCCCGCCAAGCCTGCTCACCCGGCCAAGCCTGCATACCCGGCCCACCCGGCGAAACCCGCGCACCCCGCAAAGCCGGTCTACCCGGCCAAGCCCGCGCACCCCGCAAAGCCCGCGTACCCGGCCCAACCGGCGAAACCAGCTCACCCGGCGAAGCCTGTCTATCCGGCCCACCCCGCGAAGCCCGCGTACCCGGCTCACCCGGCGAAACCCGCCAAGCCCGCGTACCCCGCGAAGCCGGCCCACCCGGCCAAGCCCGCGTACCCGGAGCACCCGGCCAAGCCTGCCTACCCGGCCAAGCCCGCTCAGCCAGCTCACCCCGCAAAGCCTGCCTACCCGGCTCACCCGGCTAAGCCCGCGTACCCGACCCACCCCGCGAAGCCGGCGCACCCCGCCAAGCCCGCGTACCCCGCGAAGCCGGCCCACCCCAGCAAGCCCGCCCACCCGGCAAAGCCCGCCTACCCGGCCCACCCGGCCCACCCGGCAAAGCCCGACCACCCGACGTACCCGGCCAAGCCGGAACACCCCACCAAGCCCGCGTACCCAGCCCACCCCACCAAGCCGGCCCACCCGGAACACCCGACGAAACCCGCGTACCCGGAGCACCCCACGAAGCCCTCACACCCGACGAAGCCGACGCACCCGACGAAGCCGGAGCATCCCCAGCACGCGAAGTCGGATGAGGGGCACGAGGACAGCTAGCCACCGTCGCAAAGTCGGCAAGCCCGGGCAAGAACGCCCGCAACGGCCAGGCCCGGCACCGCGCTCCCCTTCGACCCGGCAACCTCCGGCGTCTGCGCGACGGGCGGCCCGCAGCACGGCTCGCTGCTCAACGGCCGAGGTCAGCCGTGGCTGCCGGCCGGGGGACATCACTGGTCGGCGGCAATGCCGGGCCCGGGACACCGGGCCCGGCACACCAATGTCCGGGGCAGGCACGTACGACGAAGTGGCTGGACACCCCTTCAATGGGCGCCCAATGAGCGTCCAATGGGCGCCCATGGGCGTCCCTCACAAGATCGCCGACAGAACCATGACCGAACCCGTCATGGACCCCTGGCCTGCCCATACCTCACCTTCGTCACCGACCGGCGCTACGGTGTCCCCCATGCGCCCCGACACGCCTGCCGAAAACGTCGACCACGCCGCCGAAGCGGCCCGCCTGGAGCGGACCGCCGGCCTGTATCCCGAGGACGCCGAGGCCCTGCTCCTCCAAGCCGCGGCCCACCTGGAACTGTCCGGCGACCGCCCCGCCGCGACGACGCTCTACGACCGCCTGCTGTCCTCGTCCGCCGGGTTGGACAACCCGCACCTGGTACGAGCACTCAAGGCATCGAACCTCTGGGAATACGGCCACGAGGCCGAGGCCAGGGCCATCATCGAGGGCGTCCGAACGGCGTCCCCACGCGACCCGGCCCCCTGGGTGATCGTCGCGGAGGCCCTGGAATCCCACGACGAGCTGGAGCAGGCGCAGGAGACGTTCACGGAGGGAGTACGGCTCCTCCTCACGGACGTCCCGGAGCCCCCGTACGCCACCCATCCCCTCCTCTTCGGCCGCCACCGCGTACGGCGCATGCTGGGCGCCGGCCACGACGAGTGGGACGCCCTCGCGGACACCGTCCACACCTCCCCGGTGTCCCTGGACGAACTCCACGACCCCAAGCGCCTGTGGTCCCTGGGCTCGGACAACCCGGCCGAACTGCGCGCAGAGATCTTGCGGTTGCAAGCAGAGCTGGGCACTTACAGGGCGGCCCTGTCCCGCCCCTTCCCGGTAGCCGTACTGCACTGGCCATCGGGCGAGTTGGACGAACTCCTCACCGCCTACCCGACGCTCGCCACGGAGTACCCCTCCCACGAGGAGCACCTGGCGACGATAGAGGCCTCCCTCCGAGAACTCGCCTCCTCAGGCACCCCGAACCTGGGCATCGTCACAGGAACGGTCCCGTCATACGAGGCCTTCTCAGCCTCAGAGGGCACTTCCCCCGACGACGCGGCCCTGCTACCGCAGTACGCCACAACCCTGGCGGCCAGGGGCCGCGCCATCGAGTGGCCACCACAGCGGGGCACGACTTGCTGGTGCGGGTCGGGGCAGCCATACGGAGACTGCCACGGGGTGTAGCGCCCCATGACAGTCCATAGCAGCCCATCCCCGCCCCTCCCTGCCCATGACTGTGAGCCGAGGCGACGCCAAGCGTTCCTCGGATCAAGTCGCGGAGCAGCACTACCCACAGAGCACCGCTGCCCTGCACGCACTCATTCCCGATAGACGGGTGGGGTGTTGGTGTACCTATGACCGGTCGGGGCGGTCCAGGTTGTGACGCCAGAGTGCCGATCGCGCCGGACTGCCCACCCGGGATGATGAGTTTTGAGCCGATGATGCCGACGGCACAAAGGCTGCAGATTGTCCGGCACGGTCGGCCCACCCCGCTCGGGATGACGATGGTCGAAAGGCCGGATGTGGTCGAGGTCGCAGCGGTGGGCGGGCATCCGACAGCTCGGGAAGGCGCAGTACTGATCCCGAGCGATCACCTGCCGCTCCACTTCGGCCGTCGGCCGATAGGTGGTGGGATCGGTCTTCACCAACAGCCCGGTCTCAGGCTGGGTCAACAACCGCCGCCAGACCGTGCCGGGCGCAAACGCCAGCTCACGGGCCTGCGAAGCGGCGATGGGCCCATACCCCTTCAGCTCGGCGGGCCCATCCTCGACCCCCAGCAGGATGTCGAAGGGCACGGTCACCTGCACCACCACCCTGGCCCGCCCCGCCCCTGAACCAGCACCCACACCCAACCCACCAACCACACAAGGCGGGTTGACGACCAACTCGAACAACGCATCGGCACGCTTCTGCTCAAGAGTGCGCCCATCGTCGCCATACCCGTGGGCCCGAGTGTCGACGGCCTGCTCCATGAGCGCTGCCTGCTGGGCAGGCAGCACCGCCCCGAATACGGCCATGCCGTCATCCTTCGGATAGTGCAGGAGCCCACGCTCCGGCACCCGCTCCCGGTGCCGCAGCTCAGCGCCCTCCGGATCGGCCCGATGAATCTCCCGACGCAACGCGGCCCGAGTCTGCCCAGCTGCCTGCCCGGGCATCTTGCCCACCATCACCGCCTCGACCTGCCCGGCGACCTCGTCGTCAAGCACCTCCAACTGCTCAGCAACCGCCTGCGCCTGCACATAGGAGATCTGCCCCTCGGCCAGAAGCCCAGTGGTGGCCTCATGGCGGGCGGACAACAAGGTGGCAGCCTTCAGCCGCTGCGCGGCGGTGGCATTGGCCAGCCGCAAAGCACAGGCCACCTCCTCCACCGCCGTATCCCAAGAGGCGGCAAACACATCATCCAACCCACCACCCCCAGCCAAGATCACGTGCTCCGGCGTCTCGGCCCGCTCGGCAATCGCAGCCAGCACCTCAACCTGCTTGGCCTGCACCCAAGACAGATGCGCCTCCAACACGACCAACGCATCAACAAGCCCCCGAGCCGACAACCCCTCCACATCGACCGCATCCAGCCGCCCGGCAGTAACCGCCCCCGGCCCCTGCACCCTCAGCCGAGCAACCCACTCATCCAGCGCCCCAGCCTGCGGCAGGACAGGCGACACCCCACCCCCGAAACTCGTCGAACCGGAAACAGACATGCCCCTCACCCCCCGAAAGACCAACAACGGCACGCCGAACTCACGACCCCCACAAGCGAGTTCCCACCTCCAATTGTCGCTCACTCAGAGTGATAACGCCAGGTAAATCCCACACTCGAACGGGTGAACCCAACTAGCAGAAGCATCCGCACGCCCACCGGCGCCCCGCCCTGCGACCCACCACTGCCCACCCCTCAACCGACACCCGCCAAGCCACCCGACCACCCCGCCCACGCGACCGCGCCCCACCCACCAACCGAGTGCCGTCAGGCCGACCCGGCGTGCCCCCGACCCCCGACCGCGCCCGCAAACCCCGGCCCAGCCCACACCGGCCCCCACCGCAAACCCACCTCGGCCACCCGTCTTTCCGGGCCGCCCGCTCGCTTCCAACCCGTGCTGGAGCGGCTCGTGTCAAGGGTGGCCCGCAGGGCCATCGCCGAAGGCGACGCGAAGCGCCCTTGATACGGGCCGCGGAAGCACGACACTGCCAAAGAAGCGGGCGGCCCGACGGTGCGCGATTAATCCCCAAGACACCGATCTAGGTCTTCGGACGCCTCGGCGCCATCTCGCGAAGCCCGCCATGAAGGCGTAGAAGGTCCTAACCGACAGCCAAGCGCGAGCGGGAATAGGCCAGGTGATGCAGGTGGCGTCAACCGTGGTCAACGACGAGCTGGAGTAAGTGCTCGCGCGGATAAGGCGTGATGAAGTGCCCGGTCTACGATCCGGCCCATCCGCTTCTATCGCTGGACTGTCCCAGCATTTTCGACGGAGACCTTTTCAGCCCCGATCCGCCGCATGCGTTCGGTGCCCCATTTTCCCAATGAGGCCAGGGCCGCGTTGAGCGAGACGCCATGCTCCGTCAAGGAGTACTCGACCTTCGGTGGCACTTCCCGGTATACCTCACGATGCACGAGCCCGTCTGCTTCCATCTCCCGCAGATGTTGAATCAGCATCTTCTCGCTGACGCCCGGCAGACCACGTCGAAGCTCGGCGAACCGGCGGGTCCCATAGTGGTGCAACTCCCAGAGGATCAGGGACTTCCACTTGCCGGCGACTACATCCATCGCCGCGTCGATGCCGCAGAAGTAGGGACCACGTCGTGCTGATGTTGCCATCCGCCCCCTCCAAGACGTACTTACCCGCGAGTGAGTACCTGACTATTTAGTCCGTACTGGTCAACTCTACTGGCAGCGGAGAGGATTCAGCCGAACGACGAACACGAGGGGAACCCCAAAAGATGACAACCAACAACGGCGTTCTGGTGAGTGTGCTCGGGGTGGGGGCAATGGGTAGCGCTCTCGCCGGTGCCCTGGTGAAGGCCGGACACGCGACAACAGTCTGGAACCGCTCACCCGGGAAGGTGGACGAACTCGTGACGCAAGGCGCGCAGGCCGCTGCGACGGCCGGCGACGCAGTCCGGACCAGTCGGTTAGTGATCGCATGCCTGCTGGACCACGCCTCGGTACATGAGGTGTTGGATCCGCTCTCCGATGAGCTGGCTGGACGAACCTTGGTCAACGTAACCACGACGACACCGGCTCAGTCGCGGGAGTTGGCCGCCTGGGCCGCCCATGCGGGGGTCGCGTATCTGGACGGCGGCATCATGGCCGTACCGCACATGATCGGTCAGCCTGCGGCATCGATCCTCTACAGCGGATCGGCCGATGTCTTCAATCAGTACAGGCCGCTGCTCGACCTGTGGGGAACCAGTACCTACTTCGGTGAGGACGGCGGGCTGGCGTCCCTGTACGACCTCGCGCTACTCGCGGGCATGTACGTCATGTTCGCCGGTTTCATGCACGGCGCCGCCATGGTCGCCCCAGCCGGAGTGACGGCGGGCGAGTTCGCGGCCAAGGCCGCACCTTGGCTGACCGCCATGACCGGCTCCTTCCAAGGATTCGCCACCGTCATCGACGGCGGGGACTACACCGTCGAAGGGCAGCAGAGCCTCCAGTTCTCCAACCTCAGTGACCTCCTGACCGCCAGTTCCGACCAGGGCATCAGTACCGAGGTGGTCACCATGGTCCAGCAGCTCATCCAACGCCAGATTGATGCAGGCCATGGAGAGGAAGGCTTCGCCCGAATCATCGAGAGCATCAAGCAACCAGGCTAGGAACTCACGCGGACAAGCGTGGGTCACGGTCGCCTGGTGGGCCGGTCGTCCCAGCGGTAGGTGATCCAGGAGCGGCGGATGAGGCTGCGTAGGCGATGATGACATCGGCTTAGAGGATGTCTCACGTGGTCAGGTTCTGATGCGGCTGATGCTGCACCGTAAGGGTTGATCTGTCGAGTCGGCTCGTTTCGGACGAACTGCGGGAGCTGACCGCTCCGTTGCTGCCGAAGTTCACGTCCCGCCCGCAGGGCGGAGGAACTGCTCCGTTGGGTGAGCGGGCGGTGTTCACGGCCGTGGTGTACGTGCTGACCAGCGGGGCGGGGGTGAGGCCACTGATCCGGAGTCCCTCCCGCGTCTACAGGAAGCAGCCGACTGGCTGCGGGGGCGGCGCTGATCCCGGGTGAGTCCGGACGAGGCGCCGCATTAGAATTGCTCGTCGGTGATACGGGTGCGGGTTCCCGGCTCCGAGTATGTACTGCCGGAAGCGAAGCCCAGATGCTTCTTGCCGCCCACGTATGCGATGTGGAACACATCCGCACCGAGCCCGGTGACCTCGTGCAGCGACCTTGCCAAGAGTACGACGGCCTCCTGACTGGTCCACCCGCATGCCTCCACGTCGAGCCGCAAGGTGTCGGGGTTCATCCGCACACTGGTGACCTCCTCCCCCGCACCCCCCTCGTACTGCTTGTCGGCCGGGGCGTAGTAACGCACGACCTGCCAGTACCCGGCCGCTGTTCCCGCTTTCACCTGCCAGCCAGCGCTCGCGCCCCTGTGCTGGTCGCCCGAGGCGTACGCCATGATCCAGTCGCCGAGCACATCCGTGATCTGCCCGGTATGAGGCCGCAGAAGCCGCGACCCGGCCGCCTCCTGGCGCGCCCGCTGGGCGTCCTTTACCTGCTGCTCCGCGCGTTCGCGGTCCTGCAGCTCCTGCGCCCCGCGGTCGATCGCATCCTGGTGCCGGCGGACCTCGGCGGCGGTCCACTCGGACCTGGGCTTGTGAAAGCCATACCGTGTGCGCGGCACGTCGGGCTCCCTGTCTCCGGACATCGTCGGCCTCCAGCTCCTCGGGCGATGGCTGCTTCGAGTGTCCTCGCAACGAGTACGGCTGGCCATCCGCCCAATTCCGTAGGGGGTGCGTTTCTTGTGGAGGGACCTCGCTGCTGGCGAGCACGGACGCATCGGCCCTTGGAGGCCAGCGTGACCTCGCCTGCCCCGCTTTCTGCAGGTGCGAGGTGATGCCCTGGAGTTAGGGGATGTCTCACGTGGTCATGCGCTAATGCGGCATGATGACGCACCGTGAGGATTGACCTGTCGCGTCGGCTCGTGTCGGACGAACTATGGGAGCTGACTGCTCCGTTGTTGCCGAGGTTCACGTCTCGTCCGCAGGGCGGTGGTACTGCTCCGGTGGATGAGCGGGCAGTGTTCACGGCGATGGTGTACGTGCTGACGAGCGGGTGCGCGTGGCGGTATCTGCCGGAGTCGTTCGGTGTCTCGCTGGCTACCGCGCACCGCCGGTTCACCGCGTGGACCGAGGCGGGGCTGTGGCGGCGGCTGCACCGGTTGGTGCTGGATGAGCTCGGCGCCAGGGGAGAGTTGGACTGGTCGTCCGCGATCGTCGATGCCGCATCGGTGCGGGCGAAAAGGAGGGCTCGCTGACCGGGCCGAATCCGGTCGATCGGGGCAAGAAGGGCAGCAAGCTGCACGTGCTGTCCGAGGCCCAGGGCCTGCCTCTGGTGGTCGCGGTGTCCGGTGCAAATCTGCACGACAGCCAGGCGTTCAAGCCGCTGATCCTCGGTATACCCGCTGTCCGCTCCCGGCGGGGTCCACGCCGGAGACGGCCGGTGAAGATCCGCGCGGACAAAGCGTATTACTCGACCGAACACCTCCGCTGGCTCCGGGGCCGCAACCTCGTCCCACGCATCGCCCGTCCCGGTATCGAGTCCGGCGAACGCCTCGGCCGACACCGCTGGAGGATCGAGCGGTCGATCTCCTGGCTTTTCGGCTACCGCCGCCTCACCGTCCGGTACGAACGAAAGGGCAGCCACTTCCTTGCCTTCCTCGGCCTCGCCGCAGCCCTCACCTGCTACAAGAGACTCACTAAACTCACCACGTGAGACATCCTCTAAGTCGACGAAGGCGTTGATGACGCTGGTGCAGCGTTCTTACACCTCGCTAGAGCCATCCTCATTCCGTCGCTGCTCTCGGTGATAGCGCACATACTCAGGATGCACCTTGTGGGCTCGGTGCCTCTTGAGCCTCTCTCGAAGATTCACGCCGAACAATCCCGAGCGCAGGACGATCGACCAGTCATCCTCTATCGCTATCGCCCCGATGTCGAGAAGTACGTGGCAATTAGGGCAGAGGCACAGAACGTTCGGCTCAACATCAGGTCCACGGTGGGGCTTACCCAGAGGCTTGATGTGAGCACCCTCGCTGTACGGCTTACCGTCCGGCCCGATCAAACGTAGGCCACAGATCTGGCACTCATGATCGTAAAGCTTCTTGATACGCCTGGTCAGCGCACTGTCGCGAACTTGCCTCTGCACCCACGAGGAGCGGATGGCAGGGTACTTCTCGACCTCTTCCTCCTGCTTCTCACCCTTCTCCTTCAACGCGTCAATCGTGCGACGTTCCAGTCCAGTCACTTCCTGCAGAGAATCAGGAAGTCGCTCCAACTCAAACTGGCAGATTTCGATTTCCGAACCGTCCGGCGCGGGTGACTTGGCAATGGCCGTACGACTATCGGCGATCAGATACAGGCCGTCGTACCGGTAGCCTTTTCCGGGAGAGTAACGCTTCTCTCCTTCATAGCCACGAACCACTCGAATGAGGTGACCTCGCTCATAGCTCAACTGCAAAGCGGCATTATCCCGGTACTCCCAGGACTGACTGCGATTGAGCTTCGTGACACCGCGGTCCTCGTACTTCTCTTTATCCGGCGAGGCTCCGGTGTACCGGATTGAGTGCCAGTCATCAGCATCGTCTTCGTAACCACCATTGAGCACGATGCAGTCGGAGACCCAGCTGCCGTCTAGGTCCTTGATTCGAGAGATACCTCGTTGCAGATCCCCGTGGAGCTGGGCATCGAACAGTTCCCTCCGTCCCTGGAAGAAGGACCCGGGTCCAACACCCTCGACGTAACCGATCACACGTTCGTTCCCCATGCGACCACACTCGACCCCAACTGATCACTCATGTCAACTCCATTGAGCAGCCAGTTGATACATCGGCGCATGATGATCGATTGGCGTCATTTCGCCCGTCGATTGTCAGGGCCAGCTGTTACCAGTGCCCGTTGCCACACAGAGTCGGGGAGACAGCGCGAGCTGTCCCTTCGCTGAGTCCTTGAGCCAGTCGCCTGAACCCACCAACCTCACGCGATCCGCATCGATCACGGAGCACCGATGGCACCAGACCGCCCTCGCTGCTCCGCCACAGCTCCCGTGTATGTCTCGCGCGTCAAGTTCTCGGGCTCGATGCCGAATTCAGATAGGACGGAGCGAACGTCGTCCAAAGCCGCGCTCACCCCGCCCTCGTCAACGAGCGTCTCCACCTCAATGAACGTCCCATCAATCTCCGGCACGCGCACAAGGGTGGCGAGCATCCGTCGGCCGCGCGCCTCGAACTCGTAGTTTCGGCAGCGCTTCTCGAATGCGATGACCTCCACGTGTCCGAGGCCTCGGAGGATGGCGTGGGCGGCCTCAGCATCCGCCACCTCGGTCTCGTACTCGGGCTTCGAACCGGATACCTCATCCACCGCGGCGCCTTTGAAGGTGAGCATCGTGCGCGTGCCGTCCTCGCCGTGGATCGTCCGAACTCGCAGCTCCTGATCCGCCTTATCCAGCGAACCGTCCGGCCGGTCGTAGTACGTGTCCCGATACACCTCAACCCGGGCTTCGGCGCGCTCGTCGAGCTGCCGCACTACGGCTTCGGGCGAGTGAACTCGGGCCTTCAACTCCGCCTCGATCACGATTCGTTGCCCTCTCTTGGTCTAGATAGTGCGCTGCGCACCGTCGATGATCGCCTCGAACATCCGGCGGAACCCTCGGAAGAAGGGGCCGTGTGGAGTCTCCATGATCTTGTACGTAGCCGATTCGTGCCCTTCCCACCCAGCGTCGAAGGCGCTGACGAACATGGTGGAGTCCATGCGGATGAGCCGCCAGGTGGGCAGCATGCGGTAGCGCCAGGCCCTGATGTCGCATGAGTCGGCAAGTTCCCGCAGTCGCGCCTCTGCCAGCCGCACGCCGCCGGCGAGAGCATCGGTCGACTCTCCAATCTCGGCGGCGCGTTGATTCAGTGCATCGCTGTCCGGGTCAAGGAGGAGCACCCGTACACGCAGCCCTTTGCCGCCTTGCTCGCGTGGCAAGCAAGCGCGCAGGAGGCTGTCGTTCAAGCCGATCAGGCCGAGACCGCGCACAGCCAGAATGTCCAGTTCCTGGGCTTCACGCGCTTGCTGTTGGATCTCTTCGGCAGCCGAGTTCTGCGCAGCGTAGACCCTGACCACTTCAGGAAAAGCCGCGAGATCGAACGCTGCTCCCCCGAAGCGCTTCTCCCTGCTCGACGCAAGGCCCAGCAGGTGTCGTGCGTCGTCGGGCATACGGAGGCCATCCGCGATGCGCTCGTAGACGTCGAGGCGGGACACTTCTCGACGGCCATTGATGATCTCGTTTACTCGGGCCTGCGTCATCCCGACGGCAGCGGCAATGCGGGACTGGCTGGCACCTGCGTACTGCTGAGTGAACCGAAATACGGCGCCCATGTCCCGTGCGCGCAGGGCCTGCCTGACGTCGGCGCGTTCCCATGCCCAGTCCGGCAGTTCAATCGGCCCGAGCGCCGCAGCCATGGCTCAACCCCCAGTATCCGCAGACGAGATGGATATGTATCCCACGGTGAGATTACCGAGTGGGTATCGAATCAACACCACCCGTCACCCGATGGTGACTGTATGAACACCCTCTCCCCCGGCTGGATGCCCTCCGGTCGCTCAGTTTCGCTTCTCCCCGCGGGCAAGTGGTGGGACGCCGTGAAAGTCCCCCGAGCGGTCGCGCTGGAAGTACTCGGCCAACTCCGCGATATGACAGGGGCGGTCATCGAGGACCCGTGGGCCGACACCTTCTACTGGCTGGTGCCTACAGGGAGAGCCTCCGGGTGGGAGATGCCGGAGACGACACGAATCAGGGTCCTCGGCGATACGGCCCACCTAGTCGTGCCGGGGCCACAGTGCACGACCGGACCTCGCTGGCATATCCCGCCCAGCGATAGCAGTCTCCTGACGGACCCCGAGAAACTGCATGACGCATTGGCCCGCGCGACAGCGGTCGTCTGCCGACAATCTTCCGACGAGGCGTACAGGTCGCTTGTTGCCCACTACAACCTGTGTCACGGCTGCGCTCACAGCAGTGAGACGTGCGCCCGAGGGCGACAGTTGCGCCAGGCATGGGTGGCCGTCCGATGGACGTGATCTGCTTCCGCTGCCAAGGCGTCATCCATCCCGGGGTGCCATACAACAGCCACGTCCATGACAGGGCATCTGGGCCGCCGTACACGACCTACAGCCACCGCGACGCCGAAGATGTGTGCAGGCCCGACGCTGTGCGGGATCCAACCAAGGCCAGCCACTAGCCGGCCCGACACGGCGCCCCTGCGCTTCACCACCGAGGAATTGGCGGCGGCCGGTATCGATCCGACCCGGTTCGGCCAACCCGTCTGACGCTCCCACCCCCTCCCATCCCCTCCCCCCAGTCGGCCCCGGCCAACTCGTCCGTCGGGTCGGGGCCGGCTGTCCTTTGCCCTTCCCCTTTGCCCTTCCCCCCTCTTCGACACCGAACGGGTATGAGTGGTGCACCATCACGGCTATCTCTGGACCGGCCCGAAGGAGCGTTTTGACAACGAAGCTCTACGGCGGCCCCCGCATCCGGAACCGCCCCCGGCCGGAAGCAAACCCGAGCTGATCCGGCGCTATCGGGAGGTGGCGGCGGAGTTCCCGATTACTGATCTTCCGCCTCTGGAAACGGCGTACTGGCTCGTCAAGCAGCGTTCCCTGGTTCGTGGCACGTGGGATCAGGCCAAGGAGGCGGGGGGCTGGCTCGGGGAGCAGCTGGCTGAGTATGCGGCCCGGTTCGCCTCGGAGAGGGCGCGGGATGTCACCCATCTGGCGATTGTGGTCAACTCCGCCGCCGAGAGGCTGGATTCGGGGGGCGATGTCTCGCTCGGCTTCTATCTCGAACGCCCCACGTTTTTGTCGTTGGCGGTGGTGACGTGCTCTCCGAACCGTTCGAAGCCTGAGCTTGGGTGTCCTGTCGAGTACGTCCACTAGACGTTGGCGTCAGCGTTCACGTTCGCGGAGCCCCTCACCCCCGATACCGCTCAGCCACGGCCGCAAAGGCGGCCTTGGGTTCCCAGTCCATGTCGGGGTAGGTCTCGCCCCGCTGCCCTTCGAGGAGTTTGACGATGCCGAGGCCGGCCCGGTCCAAGTCGTCTCTGGGGTCGCCGTCGGGGCGGTGCGGGTAGCCGGGTAGGGCGAACAGGAACACGAAGGCGCTGTCCACGCCCTCGGTCTCGAAGATCTCCAGCAGTTCGCTGAGATAGGCGGCCTGGCCGGCCTCGTCGCGCTCGTATACGCCGTTCAGCCGTACGGGGGCCGCGGTCTTCGGGTCGCGCTCGACCGCTTCCAGGACCCGCCCGCCGCGGTCTCCCGCGCCGCGGTAGGCCGCGGTGCCGAACCCGGTGATGGCGAGCGGCTTCGGGTCCTGGGCCAGGGTGCGGACCGCGTCCCGGAAGCGGTCGGCGACCTCGGCGGAGCGGATCAGCTCGAAGGTCACAAAGTCGAAGGGAGTCCAGTCGACCTGCTCGAACTGGATTGATGCGTAGGTGAGTTGGCCGTGGAAGCGCGCGCGGACCGTGGCCGCGGCGTCGCGGAGGAAGGCGTTGAGGCGCACGACGAGGTCGCGGATCGCTTCGGCCCGTCGCTCGGGTCGGCCCATCAGCTGCTCGACCCGGTCTTCGGCGTTCTCTCCGGGCAGGAACCCGCGGTTCATCACGCTCAGTTCGACCCCTGCGACGAACACGACTGTGGCCCCCTGCTGCCGGAGCCGTTCCGCTCGCTCGGCGCAGTCGCGGAAGAGCGTGAGGATCTGCTCCGGGTCCAGCTCCAGTGGATAGGGCGAGAACCAGACCTCCAGGCCGAGTTCGGCGGCCGCGCGGGCTGCCAGCTCCAGTCGGTCCGGGTCACCGCCGATGATCTGGACCGCGTTGCAGTGCAGGTCGTCGCGGATGATGGCGAGCTCGCGCCGGACCACCGCGGGGTCGAAGTGCTCGCGGGATATCTGGCCGTGCACGACGAATCCGGTGTCGTACGTCATTCCCCTTGCTCGCATGGCAACTCCCTCTCTGCCGGGCCCAGTCGGCCCAGTCGGCTCAGGCCGGTCGAGGTTACAGGAAACATGCGTGCACGCAAATTTGCGTGCACGCATGCATCCATGGGCCCCTGCATGGAACACTGACACCGTGACGACACCACCACCGGGACTGCGGGAGCGTAAGAAGCAGGCCACGCGCGAGGCGCTACGTGAGGCTGCCCTGCGTCTGGCCGTGGAGCGCGGGCCGGATCAGGTGCGGGTCGAGGACATCGCCGAGGCGGCCGGGGTCTCGCCGCGCACCTACAACAACTACTTCGCCAGCCGCGAGCAGGCGATCGTCGCCGCTGTCACCGCGGACCGGGAGGCGCGTATCGCGGCGGCGGTCGCGGACCGGCCCGCAGAAGTGCGCCTGGCCGACGCCATCACCGAAGCGGTGGTCGAGCAGTACACGAACACCGGTGAGCGCGAGCAAGAGGCGCTGTTGCTGATCATCACGCGGACCGCGCTGCGCGACGCGTTCCTCGACACCACCGCCGGCATCGAGCCCCCTCTCACCGCGGTGATCGCCGAACGCCTGGGGGACGGTGACGCCGGAGCGCACACAGCGCGCGTTCTCGCGGCGAGCGTGGCCGCGGCGGTCCGCATCGCGTTGGAAGGCTGGCTCCGGCCGGACGGGAGCGCAGGGGCTGCGAATGCAGCGGGCGGACTGGTCGTACCCACCGGTTCACTGCCCGACCAGCTCCGCGCGGCGCTGACCCCGCTCGCGCCCGCGTTCGACGCCGCCGAACGACGCACCCGGCCGTGAAGCCGACCGTCGGGATTCCAATCACCGACGTTGACAAACGCCCCTCCCTCAACCCCCGGTCAGAGCAGCTCCACCCGCTGTTTCCACATCACATCGCTCACCGCACGCGTCAGTTCCGGCCGCACCAGCACCTCCGTACTGTCCACGAACTGGTCCACCGCCCCGACCGCCGGCAGTTCACGGAGCGCGGGATCGGCGATGCGGCGGGTCAGGGCCTCGGCGAAGCGTTCGGCGTGCAGGACGCTGAACGGTCTGGAGTGGTACGGGCGGGTGGCCGGGTCGACGCGGTGGGTCAGATCGAGCTGGTTGTGGATGTCGCCGGCTATCTCGTAGCCGCGCGAGAGGTGGCGTTCGCGGGTGTGCCAGTCGGTGGCCGCGAGGGCGGCGGTGAGGACGGGGGTGAGGTGGGGGGCCGCGTGGGTGCGGGCGAACGCGCTGCCGAGCCATTTGCCGTACGGCGGGTAGCGGCGGTCCATGAGGAGGCACAGCCGCATCAGGTCGCGGACGAGGCGGGCGGTGACCACGGCGGAGCCGAGTTCGTCGCCGACTTCGCCGCAGCGGCCGACGAAGGCCTCCTCCTGGGAGATGCGCTGCCATTGGCAGGCCAGGACGTGGAGCCAGACGTCGCGCGGGTACCAGCGCAAGGTGTGGCGCAGGGGGCCGAGTTCATGGAGGCCGTCGTGGAATACGGCGCCGGCGGTGACCTCGGCGAGTAGCTGGGTGGGGGTGGCCAGCCAGTCCGCCGTGGTGACGCCCTGTGCCGGGTCGAAGCCGAGGACGTCGGTGAACCAGGCGGCGCGGTGGGTGACTTCGATGCGGTGGTGAACCGGTCCGTCGGTGGCCTGCATGACCCGGATGTCACCGTCGCCGGTGGGTGCGAAGTGCGTCGGGTAGCCCGCGAAGGTCTTCGGGAGGTGTTCGGCGAGGAGATGTCTGATGCGGCCGCCATAACGGGAGACATCCCGGCGACGGAGGAAGAGTTGCAGGCGGGGGCCCCATTCGTGGTCGGTCGAGCGGGGGGTGTCGTAGCCGAGGACCTCGGAACCGCTGCCGAGACGGGCGGCGGAGTGCGGGATCCCTGGGGCGGCTTCCTCCAGGAGAGGACGTACGGCATCTATGTAGAACCGGCGGGAGAGTTCAAGGCCCGGTATGAAAGGTGGCATATTCGTGAAGCTCATGCCTGAGACCCTTCCCAAAATCCACATGATCGCGCGAGCGACTTTCACGCCGTTGTCCGTCCCCCGGTGGCGCGAGAGCGCGAAGCCGACTGGTACGGCTGCCAGTTGAGCCCCGGACCACTGAGGGGTATGAGGAGAGCGTCTGCCTCAGGACGCCGAATCCGCGCTGTCGCCGCGACGCAGCGCGCGGGCGCACCAGCCGATGATCGTGGCGTTGACCAGCGCCCCGAACACGACGGCGACGACGAACATCGCGACGTGGTCCGGCAACGCCAGGAGCACAAGGCTGGCCGGGGCGGTGGCGAGCAGCGGGATGACACCCGCCATGGACTCGTCCGAGCTGTCGCCGACGCTCACCACTACGGCCCACACGAGCAGGACGGCGCAGAGCGCGAGGTAGACGCGGGCGACGACGTTGCCGAGAGCGTGGCGCAGACTGCGGGGAAAGGATCGGCCGGAACCGGTCACGGTGGTGAACTCCTCGGTCGGTGGGGTTTTGGGGCGTGCCCGTGAAGGGCGGAGCGTTGGCCAGGGCTAGCGGGCCAGCGGGCCAGCGGCGGTAGCCGGTGGTCGTCAGAGGTGGGTGCCGGGCGGGTTGGGGCGGGCGAGGCCGAGGTCGTACGCGAGGATCGTCGCCTGTACGCGGTCACGCAGGCCGAGTTTGCGCAGCAGGGCGTTCACATGGGACTTCACGGTGCCCACGGTGATGCCGAGTTCCTCGGCGATCTCCGCGTTGTTGAGGCCGGACGCGAGCAGGCTCAGGACGTTGCGCTGGCTGCCGGTCAGGCTCTCCAGCTCACGCGGACCGCCCTCGGACCGGAATCCGGTGCCGACCCCGGTCGCGTAGTGACCGATGAGCCAACGGGTCGCGGACGGGGCGAGCACGCTCTCCCCGGCGGCCACCACCCGGATGCCGTGCAGCAGTTCAGCGGCGTGTACGTCCTTGAGCAGGAATCCGGAGGCTCCGGCGCGCAGCGCGTCGAAGACGTACGCGTCGAGGTCGAAGGTGGTCAGGACGAGGACGCGGGGTGCGTTCTCCCTGCCCGTGATGATGCGGGTGGCGGCGATGCCGTCCAGCTCGGGCATCCGTACGTCCATGACGACCACGTCGGGTGCCAGCTCCTCGGCGAGACGCACCGCTGCGACACCGTCGGCGGCCTCACCGACGACCGTCATGTCCTCCTCGGCGTCGATCACCGCGGCGAATCCGGCCCGTACGACACCCTGGTCGTCGACGACCAGCACACTGAGGCTCATCGTTCCCTCACCTCGTCTGCGTGATCTACCTGCTCCGCCTGATCTGCCTGATCTGCCTCCTGCTGAACCGGCGTGAGTGGCAGTCGGAGGACGACCGTACCCGGCGGGCCGGTGGTCAGCGTGCCGCCGAGGACCGCGACCCGGGCCGCCAGCCGCTCCCGTACGGCGGGACCGGCGGCGTCGGGCACGCCGGTGGCCGTGAGCGTCAACGTATCGTCGTCCGCGTCGAGTTCGAGTACGGCGGGCTGCTCGCCGCCGGTCGCGAGCACCGTTTCGGCGGCATGGTAGGCGGCCAGGTCCACCTCGGTGGGCAGCCGTTCCGGTACGCGGCCGGTCAGGCGGATCTCGACGGATCGGCCGGTGGCGCGGCACTGATGGGCGAGCAGGTCGAGCGCCTGGAGGGTGGGCTGCGGCCGCAGTTCGGGCCCCGTCTCACCCTCACCCACACCCTCGCCGTCCCGGACCGTGTCGAGCAGGGCGCGCATCGCGGCCAGGGCCTCGCGGGCGCGCTCGGCGGTCGCGTCGAGGCGGCCCGCCTGCGCCTGCTCGACCATGTCGGCGGTACGCGCCAGCACGGTGGTCTCCAACCCCGCGGCGATCCGGCGGCGCTCGGCCCAGGCGTCCCGGACGGCCTCCTCGGTCCATGTGGCGAGACGTTCTTCCTGCCTGCCCCGGTCAACCCGGTCCCGCCGCCCACGCAGGGCCCCGCCCCACCGAGCCGCGCCGACCACCAGCGACACCCCGGCCGCCGCCGACACGACGACCGCCCAGACGGGAACCGTCGTACCCCGGTCCAGTACGGCGCCGATCACTGCGGCCGCGTGCACCACCACGGCCGCGATCACGGCGACGGGGAGGAACGGGCGGGGCATGCGTGGACGGTCACCGGCCGGGGTCGAGCCGGCGGCCGTACGGGCAGCGTCCGCGGCGAGTGCCGTGCAGGTGGCGAGCATGCTCAGCGCGGGCGGCAGGACGACCGGACCGGTGTACTCGCCGGTGGCCATCGCCACCGGCCAGAGCAGAGCGAGGCCGATCAGGACGCCGTACGAGACACGGGGCGTCCGGCGCAGCCACAGCAGCGCGACCGCCTGGGCCGCGGCCAGCAACGCGAAGAGCACGCCCGCGGACACCTGCGTACCGTCGTTCGACGTCGTCTCCGGCCGGATGACCAGTACGGGGAGCAGCGGCTGAAGCACGAGGCCGACGGCGGCCGTCACCTGCGCCAGGCGATAGGTGCGCGGCACGGACCGCTCCGGCGGGGCGGCGGTGCGGCCGGGCAGAACCGCGCGCACCTCCCAACCGCCGTCCGGCGTCGGGCCGGTGTGCAGGGTGCCGCCCGCCTCGCGGGCCCGGGACCGCAGGAAGCCCTGACCGCGTCCGCCGCCCAGTCCCGCGCCGTGCGCCGCCGCACCGGCCGGCGGAGCGGCGCTGGTGACCACGACGTCCGTGCGGGTGTCGCCGTACCGGCACAGCACCGTCGTATGCGCACCGGGGGCGTGCCGCGCCACGTTGGTCAGCGCCTCGCGCACGATGCCGTACGCGGCGTCCGCGACGGCGCCGTCCGGTAGCGGATCGATGTCGCAGTCGACCGGCTGGCCCAGTCGGCGGAAGCCCTCGACCAGACCCCGCAACCGCTCCTGGGGCGACGGCAGTTCGTCCCGCGAGGGCGCCGGCGCCCGTACGGCGCCGAGCGCCCGGGTGACCTCGCGGCCGGTCTCGACCGCGAACCGGAGTGCCTCGCCCTCCAGTTCGGGACGACGGTCACGCAGTCCGAGCGCCGCCCCGGCGGTGACCACCACGGCCGTCAGATGGTGGGCGCTGACGTCGTGCAACTCCCTTTCCATACGGCGTCGTTCGGTCGCCGGGAGCCGGTGGCGCTCCGCCTCGGCCCGCTTCAGCTGCCGTTCGGCCGTGCGCCGCGCGCGGCGGGTCCGCCGTACGAGGAGACCCGCGCCGCACGCTACGGCGTACAGGACGGCGGTCAGGACCAGGTCGAGGCCGTTCCGGTCGCTGAGTCCGTGCAGGCTGATGCCTTGCAGGAGTTGCCAGACGGCGAGCGCCAGGACGCACAACACGGCGGTGAAGGTGTCGCGTTCGGTCGCCACGGTGAACAGGGCCAGCGCGACACCCGCGGTCCCGAGTACCGCCAACGCCCCGGTGGGCAGCGGTCCGGCGCCGAGCGCACAGGCGGCGGCGATCAGGATGAGGGTGGCCACCGGGCGACTGCGCCGGAGGGCGAGTGCGGCCGTCACCGGTCCGGCGACCAGGACGGCCACGAGAAGGTCGGGCGCGGACGGCACCGCCCCACGCGTCAGCTCCGCGCCGGGCCACACGAGGGCCTGGGCGCAGATCAGCAGGACCGGGAGCAGCCGGTCGTCGGTTCGATTCATGACGGATCAAGGCTAGGTCCGCGAGTGAGCGGCCCGGCTCCGGCTGAAGGGGGATGTCGTCCTCGTACCTGGGTTATAGAGGCGCCGGCGGCGCGGCGCGGGGTGGAGGCTCCGGGGCGTTCTCTACCTCCGGTTCAACGCGGCATTCGTCCCGCAGCGTGAGGACCGGGCCCTGCCCCCGACCCTAGGCTCGATCACATCGAGAACGCGGTCGACCAGCGGTTCTTCACCGCATTCCGCGTTCCACTTCAACGAACAACGAACAACGAACATCGACCAACGACCAACGACCAACGAACTCAGGGGGACCTCCCATGTCCAAGCACATCCTCGTCTCGTCGCTCATCGGTATCGCCGTCGTCGGCGGAATCGCCGCCGGCGGTCTCGCCGTGGCCTCGGCCTCTGCCTCCGCCCCCGCGACGCCGGCCCTGGAGAACAGCTCGGTCCGCTACGTCGCTCCGTCCGACGGCAAGGCGGGCTCGCTCACCTTCACCGCGGACGTCAGTGACGACTCCGGCATCCGCGGGCTCAAGGTCATCGCATGGCCCGCGAGCTCGAAGCTCGACCCGACCGAGGCGGAACTTCGGCACGTGGACAGCGCCAAGTGCGAGCGCACCTCGGACGAGACCTCCCGCTGCACCTACGCACTGAAGGTCACCAAGAAGGAGGCCGCCGAGCTGGACCAGGGCACCTGGCACATCTCGGCGCTGGCGACGGCCAAGGACGGGAACACGACACTCGTGCCGCGCGCAGCCAGCTTCGACATCACACGCTGACCCACGACCGCGGTCGTAGGGTTGGGCCCTGTGCAGCGACTGGCCCTCTTCGACCTGGACAACACCCTCGTCGACCGGCAGCTCGCGTTCCACGCGTGGGCGGTGGAGTTCGCGGACGCGCATGGGCTGGCGGACGAGGCGGCGGGCTGGCTGGTCGCCGCGGACGGACAGGGGCTGCGACCCCGCGGCCAGTTCTTTCGTGAGGTCCGGGAGCGTTACCGGCTGCCCGAATCCAGTGAGGAGTTGTGGGCAGCATTCCGCTCCCGGATGCCGGAACTGGTCCGGTGCGATCCCCAAGTGCTCGACGGGCTGTCGCAGTTGCGGGAATCCGGGTGGCGCGTGGGCATCGTCAGCAACGGGATGGCCGACACTCAGCTCGCGAAGATCCGCCGTACCGGGCTGAGTGAACGAGTGGACGGCTGTTGCGTCTCCGGGGAGGTCGGCATCCGCAAGCCGGACGTGCGGATCTTCCGGCTGGCCGCGGCCCGTTGCGGTCTGGGTCTGGCGCGCGGCGGCTGGATGGTGGGCGACAGTCCCGGGCACGACATCGCGGGCGGCCGGGCCGCCGGCCTGCGGACGGTGTGGGTCGATCGCCACGGCAAGTGGGCGCATGGGGAGACTGGGCCCGATCTCTCGGCTACGGACGCGCCGACCGCGATCAGCCTGCTGCTCACGTCGGATTGACCTCCGTACGCACGTCGGCCCCCACCGCCGTGACCGGGCGGTGGGGGCCGACGCGGCGCTCAGGCCCCGTTTCCTGAGCGGGTTGTGGTGGGCCCTCGTCCCGGGGGCTCACCACTCACGGTGGTTCAGGTGATGGTGATGGTGATGGTGACGCAAGCACTCGTCCGAAGGGTTCGGTGGGCGGAAGCGGCCCGTCAAGCCGGCCGAGCGTTTGCCTTCTGCCGCATCGGATGCCACTCCTGTGTCACTCCTGCCGCATCGGCTGCCTCTCGGGCCGCTTCCATCTCTCTGTCGCCACCGGACACGGAAGGGTTGCCGCAAGTACGGAATTCTTCTGCGCCGATCACTCAGGCCGGACGGTCGCCCGCCACAACTCCCCCGCTTCACCCGCCACTCCCGGCGCGGCCAGCAGCAACGGCTCGTCGTAAGCAGGGAGTTGAGGCAGCGCCACCGCTCCCGCCTCCGTGGCGATCAGAAGGGCCGGGAGTCCGTCCACGGGGTGGAACTCGCCGATCGCGGTGGCCGAGGCACGGCCCGCGGCGACCTGGGCCAGAGAGAGGGCCGTGGAGCCCATGACACGGACCGTGCAGTGGCGGGCGGAGAGTTCGGCGAGCAGATGGTCCATGCCGGGCCAGTGCGCGTGGGCCGCCCATTCGGTGAAGAAGACATGGCCGGTGAGGGTGGTGTGGTCGGCGGCGTGGGTGGGGGCGCCGTTCAGGTGGGCGCCCCTGCCCCGGATCGCCGTGAAGACCTCGCCGCGCCAGGGGTCGGCGACGACTCCCAGCAGCGGCGTGCCGTCGGAGGCGGCCAGGCCCAGCGAGAAGGAGCACCAGCCGATGCCGTGCGCATAGTTCGTCGTACCGTCGACCGGGTCGATCACCCAGTGCGGGGCGTCCGGCGCGCCCTCGTGGACGCCGTGCTCCTCGCCTTCGATGCCGTAGGAGGGGAACTTCGAGCGCAGGAGCGATCGTACGTACGTCTCGATCGCCTCGTCCGTGTCCGTGACGATGTCGGCGGGGCTCGCCTTCTCCCGCACCGGACCGTCCGCCGCGCCACGCGGCCGGCGGATCACCTCCGACGCCCACTCGGCCAGCCGGGTCGCGACGGTCAGGGCGCGGTCGAGGTCATCACTCACGGTTCGCTCGCAGTTCGTCGTGTACGTCTTCATGTGCGTCTTCGTGTACGTCTTCGTGTACGTCTTCGTGTACGGCCGTCCCGGCATCGGCGGCGAAGAAGGAACTCACCGCCGTGTGCAGGCGTTCCGGCTGGTCCAGATGTACGTCGTGGGCCGCGGCCGGGATCACTTCGAGGGTCGTACGGGTGGGGCGGCGGGCCCGCATCTCCGTGTGGTCGCGCTCGGGCATCGTGCCGTCCGCTCCGCGGATCACGAGCGCCGGGCAGGTGATCCTGGTCCAGTCGTCCCAGTGGTCGTGGGTGGCCAGCTCCGTCACCGCCGCGATCATTGTGTCCCGATCGACCCTCGGGTACCAGCCGTCCTCCCGTTCCTCCAGGTTCGCCGCCCACGCCTCATGGCCGAAGAAGGCCCGGGCCGCGGCCGGGGAACGGAAGGGGGTGGGCCAGCTGTCCAACCACGCCGCGATGTGGGAGGGCGGGTCCGGGGTGGGTACGCCCGGGCCCGCCTCGATGAGGGTCAGGGACGTCACGAGGGTGGGGTGCGCGGCGGCCAGCAGCATGGCCGTGTGGCCGCCCAGGGACTGGCCGATCAGGGCCACGGGGGCCAGGGAGAGTTCCTCGATCAGGGCCACGGCGTCCGCGACGCAGGCCTCCCGGCTCACCGTCGGCGGTCGGCGGGTGCTGGCGCCGTGGCCCCGGGCGTCGTACGTCACCACCCGGCGGCCGTCGTCCAGCAGCCGTCGCACCAGGTCGTCCCACTCGCCCATGTGCCCCGCCAGCCCATGCAGGAGCAGCACGGGGTCCGGACACCGCGGGGTGGGCGGCGGCCTGTGGTCGCGGTAGGCGATACGGGTGCCGTCCGGGGTGGTGAGCGTCTTCAAATGCGTTCCTGTCAGGTGGATGGTCCGGGTGGGCCACCCTCGCCCCTTGACAGCCCCCGACTCAGGTTCGCGGGCGCACGCAGCGGGCGGGTTAGCCTCGGGGCGTATCGGTCTTGAACGGCGGATCGAGCGGCAGCAGGAGGCAGGCATGGCGAAGGTTCCCAGTGCGTTGGTCGCCGCGAGCGGGCTCGTCGGCGGGTACGGCGTGGCGCGGTGGACCAGGAAGCGGGAGCTCGGCGGTGCCGTGCTGGCCGTCGCCGGAGCCGCGGCGGCGCTCCAGTGGCGGCAGCAGGCCGGCGGGAAGGCCGCCGGCGCGCTGACCGCCACCTATGTCGCCGCCTTCGCCGGTTCCCACCCGCTGGCGAAGAAGGTGGGCGCCTGGCCTGCCGTCTTCGGGGTCGCGGGGGTCGTGGCTCTGGCGTCGTGGGCGGTCGCGGACCGACGCGGCTGACCACGGACCGGGGCCGGTCGTGCCCGTGCTCAGGCCGGCGGGGTGAGCCGGTAGAGGGCCGAGCCGTGGGCCGGCAGGTCGACGTGGAGGCTGTGGCCGTCATGGGCGAGGTCGGTGTGGGTCCACAGCTCCCGGATGTGGTCGCCGGGCCGGGCGCCCATGGAGCCGAGGGGCACGGTGACCTTCTCCGGGCTGTCCGCCAGTGAGAACACGGCCGCATAGCGCATACGTCCGTCGCTGTCGCCGGCCGTCCACAGCACAAGCGCGTCCTCCCGGAGCACCTCGCGGCTGTCCGTGCCGTGCCACAGGACGTCGAGCGCCTCGTCGTTCGTGAGCAGTTCGATGGTCTCGGCCGGGCTGCTCGGCAGATCGCCGCCCATCATCAGCGGGGAACGGGAGATCAGCCACAGGCTCAGCAGACTGATCTGCTCGTCGCGGGTGAGGAGACACAGCCGGTCCTCTCCCCGCTCGGCCCGGATGCCGATGTGGCCGAGCGGCAGCATGTCGGCGTCGGCCCAGCCGCGCTCGCCCTGCCAGGGTGCCCAGCGGGCCATACGGCCGAACTGCGCCTCGACGTCCTCCCACCGGTCCCACAGGTCGTCGCAGACACGCCACATCGTGGCCGAGTCGCGCAGGTGGTCGAGGTGGGCGACGGAGACGTCCGTGCCGGGTGACAGGCTCAGCTCGATGGAACGGCCGCTGCGGGCGATGGCCTCGGCGTAGGCGGAGATCTCCCGCTCGTGGTAGGGGAAGAGCATGTCGTCGGCCTTGATGAAGTCGACGCCCCAGCGGGCGAATTGGGCGACCTGCGCGTCGTAGTACGCCTGGGCGCCCGGGTGGTCGTGGTTCAGCCCGTAGTTGTCGGAGTTCCACGGGCAGACGGAGCCGGTGTCGGCGATCTCGTCCGCAGTGAAGTCGGTGCCCGCTACCCGCAATCGGCCGACGACGGCACGGCGCGGGATGCCGCGCATGATGTGCAGGCCGAAACGCAGGCCCAGTCGGTGCACGCGGTCGGCCAGCGGGCCGAATCCTGCGCCGTCCGCCGCGGACGGGAACCGGTTCGGCGCGGGCAGTTGACGGCCGTGGGCGTCGAGGACGAGTGGGGCGTCGGGGTTGTAGCCATGGGCGCGGGCAGTTGGGTCGTACCACTGGATGTCCACCACCACGGTGTCCCACCCAAACGGCAGCAGATGCTCGCGCATGAACTCGGCGTTGGCGAGGACCTCGTCCTCGGTGACGGTGGTGCCGTAGCAGTCCCAGCTGTTCCAGCCCATCGGGGGCCGCAGCGCGCGGTCAGGGATCGGACGTGTCGATCGGGTCATGGTGAACGGCTCCTGGGCGAGTACGAAGGACGCTGCTGACTACGGCTGGGCGACGGCGCGATGGCTGAGCACATTCACCACCTGCCCTCTCGGATCCCGGACGAAGAAGCGCCGTACGCCCCACTCCTCGTCCCGCAGTTCTCGTACGATCTCCGCGCCCGAGGCGTTCACCTGCGCGTACACCGAGTCGACGTCCTCGACCTCGACGCTCAGGTCGGGGACGACGGGCCCGGTGCGCTCCTCGGTGAAGAAGCTGATCTGGGCACTGGGGTTGGCAGGGGAGGCAAGGGTACGGACCCACCCCATGTTCATGACTTCCTCGAAGCCCAGCAGGCCGTAGAAGTCGGAGCACGACGTCATCGACTCCTCCGACTCGACCTGAACGTTGGGAACAATCCTGCGAATGGTCATGACCCCATGGTCGCAACCACCACTGACAACGCACCCCGCCACTCCACAGACTCCGTTTTTTGTTATCGGCGCCCACTCCCGCCCGTCTCCTCACCGTCCCCGCCCACAGGCACGCGCCCTTCGACCCCGAGGAACGAAGCACGTGACACGAGAGATCAGCCGCCGGAGCATGCTCAAGGCCACGGCTTCCACGGCCGTCGCAGCCGGAGTCGTCAGCACAGTCGCACCGCCGGCGACGGCCGCCGGCAGTACCTTCGCGCACCCCGGCCTCCTGCACACCCGTACCGACCTCGCCCGTATGGCGGCCAAGGTGAAGGCGGGCGCCGCTCCCTACACCACCGGCTTCGCCAAGCTGAGCGCCAACTCCCATGCACAGAGCGGCTGGACGGCCCGCCCGCAGACCACCGTGGTCCGGGGAGGATCCGGCCAGAACTACGTGACCCTCTACAACGACATCCATGCCGCCTACCAGAACGCCCTGCGCGGACACGTCAGCGGCGACAGCGCGCACCTCGATACCGCCGTGGCGATCCTGAACGCCTGGTCGGCCGAGCTCACCACCCTCGCGGGGAACGCCGACCGTTTCCTCGCCGCCGGTCTGTACGGCTACCAGTTCGCCAACGCCGCCGAGTTGGTCCGCGACCACCCCGACTTCGAGCTCGACCGCTTCCAGGAGATGCTGGCCACGGTCTTCGCACCGCTCAGCGACAGCTTCCTGGTCAAGCACAACGACGCCGTCGTCACCAACTACTGGACGAACTGGGACCTCACCGCCATGTGCTGCGTCCTGGCCACCGGCCTCTTCTGCGACGACAAGGCCCAGGTCGCCCGCGCCGTCGACTACTTCAAGCACGGCGAGGGGCTCGGCTCCATCAAGAAGGCCATCCCCGTCCTCCACGACGACGGCCTCGGGGAGTGGCTGGAGGCCGGTCGCGACCAGGGGCACGCGCTCCTCGGCGTCGGCCTGATGGGTACGTTCTGCGAGATGGCGTGGAACCAGGGCATCGACCTGTACGGCTACGACGACAGCCGGTTCCTCAAAGGCGCCCAGTACGTCGCCAAGTGGAGCATGGGCGGTGACGTCTCGTACACCGCCAACACCCGTGCGAAGGGCGCGATCAACGGCTGGTCCGGCCAGGAGACCGCCACCGACGCCGCGGCCGTCGACCCGGCGATGACGCGCCCCATCTGGGCGATGATCGCCAACCACTACACCAAGCGGCGGGGCCTGTCCGCGTCCTACCTCACCCAGATCGCCGCGAAGTCCTCGCCGGAGGGCGGAGGCGGGGACTACGGCCCCAACAGCGGCGGCTACGACCAACTCGGCTTCGGCACGCTGGCATTCACGCGGGACAAGTCCAAGAACACAACGGCATCACCAGCCCCGTCCCCATCGGCCGCGACCCCACCCCCAACCACCGGGTCGGCCCCTCTCCCGCAGGGAACGGCGTCCACACCGGCCGCCGCCTCCGACGGAAACCTGGCAGCCACGGGCTCCAACGACCTGCTCGGCTGGACGGCAGCCGCCGGCATCACAGCCATCACCGGCGGAGTCCTGTTCCTACGCCGACGTGACCGTATGCGCCAGCAGAACCAATAACCACCCGGCGTGGGGGCTGGGGCAGAGCGGGTCGCGCAACCCGGCGCTACCGGGGCACCGCCTGCGCCCACCCGTGCCGCCCTAGGCGGCACGAATGCCCGCAGCTGGGCGGGAGGGTGGCCGCAGCGGGGCCGGGCGGGGTTACCCGCAGCTGAGGGGGACCGGCGCCCGCAGATTGGTGGCGGGGCCGACTGCCCACCGCCACCTGGGCGGCTGCCCCCAGCTGGGCTGAGTCGCTGGCGTGTGGGGTATCGCTCGTGCGCCCCCGCGCAGCCGCACCCTCGTACGGCGGTGAGGGGACGTGGTGGGGGTGTCCGCCCGCAGTGGTTGGCGCGTCAACGCGGGTGAGTTGGTGAGAGACCGATTTCGCGCCGTTCCGAGGACGGACACCCCCACCACGGCCCCGACCCACCACCCACCCGCAGGCAGGCCGGCAGGCAGGCAGGCAGCACTCTCACCGCAGCAGCACACCTTCCCCCAGCTCCTCCCCCTCCCGCCGAAACGCCCGCCCCACCGTCGCCGCGACCAACACCCCCGCCGCGATCACCAGACTGAAGAAGGCCCAGGCCAAAGGCCATGCGCCCGCGAAACCGTCAGGCGGCCCGGGGTGGGTGCGCAGGGAGACGTACATCAGGGCAATGGCCGGCCCGGCCACCAGCACAAGCGGCCAGGCCAGGTCGTCACGGTGGCCGAAATACGCCGCCAACAGGAGCAGGGCGACGGCCAGCAGAACCACGCCCACACCCGTCACCGGCGTCGTCTCATGCATGGAGCCCGGGCTCTGGACGCGATTACGCAGATCCCAGGGTATGCAGACCAGATACGCCGCCCCCGCGAGGACGGCGCCGAGCACGCGAGTCAGCCAGCGTTCCGGCCACGCGCGCATCCGCAGAGGACTCAGCAGCTTCTCGGTCTTTTCGGTCATACATGCGAGGGTTCCCCCGCAACCAGAAGCCCGACAGAGTACGCGTACTCAGACGCACACCCTCACCCCTACCTAGGCACCCAGCACCCGCGTCACCGTATAGATCAGCAACCCCACCAGCGACCCCACCACCGTGCCGTTGATCCGGATGAACTGAAGGTCGCGCCCGATATGCGCCTCGATCTTCCGCGTCGTGTGCTCGGCGTCCCACCCGGCGACGGTGTCGGTGATCAGAGAGGTGATCTCCTTGCGATACGTGGAAACGACATAAACAGCAGCCCCCTCCACCCAACTGTCGACCTTGCCCTGCAACCGAGGATCGTCAGCCATACGCGCCCCCAACGACAGCAGCGAGGCCCGCACCCGAAGCCGCAGCTCACTGCGCTCGTCCTCAGCGGCCGAGACGATCATCGAACGCACGGCGGTCCAGGCGGACGCGATGAGATCCTGCACCTCACCCCGCCCCAGCACCTCCCCCTTCAGCCGCTCGACACGCGCACGCGTGTCGGTGTCGGACTGCAGGTCGGACGCGAAGTCGGTGAGGAACCGGTCGAGCGCACCCCGCGCCGGATGGGACGGCATGTCCCGCATCTCGGTCACAAACCGCAGCAGCTCCTTGTAGACCCGCTCCCCGACCTTCTTGTCGACGAACCGCGGCGTCCACCCAGGAGCCCCACCCTGCACGGCATCCATGACCTGCTCGTCATGGAGCACGAGCCAGTCGTGCGCACGGGCGACGACAAGATCGACGACCCGCTTGTGACCGCCGTCGGCGACGACCTTCTCCAGCATTTTGCCGATTCCGGGCGCGATCTCCTGGGCGTCGGCCCGCCGCGTGATCGCCTCCCCGACCACGGCCTGCACATCGGAGTCCCGCAGCACGGTCAGCGCACCCCGAAGGGCGGCGGACAACTCGGCGGTCACGCGATCGGCATGGTCCGGCTCCGCGAGCCACGCACCCAGCCGGCTGCCGATACCGACGGCACGCAGCCGCTGCCGTACGACGTCTTCGGAGAGGAAGTTCTCGCCGACGAACTCACCCAGGGAGACGCCCAGCTGATCCTTCTTGGTCGGGATGATCGCGGTGTGCGGGATGGGCAGCCCGAGCGGATGCCGGAAGAGGGCGGTCACGGCGAACCAGTCGGCCATCGCACCGACCATGCCCGCTTCGGCGGCCGCGGCGACATAGCCCGCCCAGGGGCCGGCCCCCGAGTTGTCCGCCCACTTGGCCAGGACGTACACCAGCGCCACGAAGAGCAACAGCCCGGTCGCGGTGAGCTTCATCCGGCGCACTCCGCGCTGCTTCTCCAAGTCGGCGGCGCTGAAGGTCGTCATCGCACGTGCGGCCGCACCGGGGACGCCCCGGTTACCGGCCGCCCCCGAGCGGGCATGCTGCTCTACGTCAGCCGCATCCGTTTCACCCGGTTCATCAGGTTTGGTACGTTCCATCCGCTCCACCCGTTCGCGCCCCCTCGTCCTACCCATTGTCCCTTCCTGACCGACTCCCGGAACGGAACAAGAGTTCCCGGAGTCCTACCGGACGAAGGAACCTCAGGGAGAAATCAGGGCCACGCAGTGGGGGGCCTGTTCAACTACCCCCCTACCCATGCCTCATCATGGTCGATGATCACATCGGAGCCTCGGGCTCCCGTCCACCCGAGGAGTTACGCACCGCATGACCAGGAAAGCCGGTTATGCCCTGCTTGCCGCGATCATCGCCCTGATCGTGGCGCTGTCCGCTGCCATATACGTCGGTGCGGCCGCCGGCGACGGCACCGGCCGCAGCAGGGACAACCTCGCCGGGGCCCGTACCCCGCGCAATCCGGCCGAGCCCGCCTCCACGGGCACCTGGGTCGGCACCTGGTCCGCGTCCCCGGTCGGCGCCGAGCCCGGCACCGAGATGACCGGCCTGGCCAACCGCTCCGTACGCAACGTCGTGCACACCAGCGCGGGCGGGACGAACGCCCGGATCACGCTCTCCAACGTCTACGGCCAGTCCCCGCTGACGATCACGCACGCCACCATCGCCATCGCGGTGGGCGGCGGCACGGCCGCGGCGGTCCCCGAGACCATGCGACGGCTGACCTTCAACGGCAGCACCACCGTCGTCGTACCGGCCGGCCGGCAGGCGATGAGCGACGCCGTCCGCATCACCGTCCCGCACGACAGCGACGTGCTGGTCACCACGTACTCCCCCAACGCGGCCGGGCCGGTCACCTACCATCCGCGGTCGCGGCAGATCTCGTACGCCGCCCAGGGCGACCTCACCGAGGACGTGACCGGCACCGCGTACACCGAGCAGGTCGAGTACTGGCGCTATCTGACCGCCCTCGACGTGCTGAGCAACGAGTCCAACGGCACCGTCGTCGCCTTCGGCGACTCGCTCACCGACGGCGTCGGCTCCTCCACGGGCGCCAACAACCGCTGGCCCGACCTTCTTTCGGACCGGCTGCGCGAGGCGGTCGAGGACGGCGAGGACCTGCCGCGCTACAGCTTCGTCAACCAGGGCATCGGCGGGAACCAGGTCCTGGCCAACGGCCTGGGCCGCCCGGCCGAGAACCTCTCCGGCCTCGGCCGTTTCGGCCGTGACGTGCTCAGCCGTACGAACGTCAAGGTCGTCATCATCGACCTCGGCGTGAACGACATCCTCCGCAACCCCGGTCACGCCGACCCCGACGCGATCGTCGAGGGCCTGCGCACCCTGGTCCGGCAGGCCCACGCACGCGGGCTGAAGGTCATCGGGGCGACGCTGATGCCGTTCCAGGGACACAACGGCTACTCGTCCGAGCGGGAGGGCGTCCGGCAGGACATCAACGCCGAGATCCGGTCGGGCAAGGTGTTCGACGCGGTCGTCGACTTCGACGCGGCGGTACGGGACCCGTACAACCCGCGGAAGTTCCGCCCGGACTACGACTCCGGGGACCATCTGCACCCGAGCGACAAGGGCTACAAACGAATGACGGAGGCGTTCGACCTGGACGACCTGAAGGGCGGCGTCCCGGCGCAACTCTGAGCCCCCGAAGGCCGCACCCACCCCTCGCACCACAGAACCACAAACCACGAGCCCCCGGCTCAATCCTCCCCGCGCCGCCGCCGCTCCTCGCGCCGGTCATGCATCAGATCCCGATGCCCTTCGAGCATCCGCCGATGGGCATCGTGCAGGTCGTCCCGGAAGGACTCCTGAAGCTCGCGTATCGCGGTCTTCCGGTCCAGCTTCCCCTGCCGCTGCTCCTCCCGCAGCCGCTTGCGCTCGGCGCGGGTCAGCTTGCGTTCCACGCCCACGCCGCCCCAGAAGGCGAACCCGGTGACGATCACACGAGGGGCCCCGGGCTCTCCCGGCACGCCCTCCTCGCGCTGGTCGAAGCCGCCCATGATGCCGAGCCCGCGGACGACGACCTCCACGCCGGGCGGCACGATCACATTCATGCCGCCCATGATGGCGATGCAGTTGATCTCGACCTCGCGGTCCGCGAAGTTCGCCTCGCGCAGATCGATCTCACCGCCGCCCCAGAAGGCGAAGCAGTTGAACCGCTTGGGCACGGTCCAGCGGCCCCTGCGCTGGAAGCCGGACATCACGGCGACACCCCACGCCGACGAACCTTCGCCACCGACGATCCGCTGCGCCCAACTCCCGCTCTCCACGGGCTTCTTGACCATGTCGACCGTCGGCGGGACCACCCCGGCGGCGGGCAGGTCCCGGGTGATGGGCGCCAGTTCGCCGTACGTCCGCGCCTTGTACGTCGCGTCCAGCCGCTCCTCGAACTCCGTCATGTCGAGACGGCCCTCGGCGACCGCATCCCGCAGCACCTCGGCGACTCGTTCACGATCAGCGTCGGAGGCACGCAGCTCCGGGGCATCGTCCGTCATATCCCTCAGCCTACGAGTTCCGGGGCGCGGACACTATGCGGTCGCCCGCTCCTGCGGGGGTTTGGGGGTGTCCCCCAGTGAATGCAGCATCCTGGCGATCACGGCCTCGATGTCAGGCTCCCGCACCGACAGGTCCACCAGCGGATACTGCGCCGCGATGCTCGCCACCAGCGGGGCCGCCGACTCCGACGCCGGGAAGGCCAGCCACTGGCGCGGCCCTTCCACCCGTACGACCCTGGCGGGCGGCGCCTCGATCGGCGGGAGTTCCCGCTCCAGGTCCACCACCAGGGTGCGCTCGCTCTCGCCCGCCTCGTGCAGGCCGGCGAGCGGGCCGTCGTACATCAGGCGCCCGTGGTCGATGACCATCACGCGCGAGCACAGCTGCTCGATGTCCTGGAGGTCGTGCGTGGTCAGCAGGACGGTGGTGCCGCGCTCGGTGTTCAACTCCCGCAGGAACTCCCGCACCTTGGCCTTGGAGATGACATCGAGGCCGATCGTCGGCTCGTCGAGGTAGAGCACCTCGGGGTCGTGCAGCAGGGCCGCCGCGATGTCGCCGCGCATCCGCTGGCCGAGCGAGAGCTGCCGCACCGGCACGTCCAACAGGGTCTGAAGTTCCAGGAGTTCGACGCAGCGAGCGAGGTTCTCGCGGTAACGGGCGTCCGGGATCCGGTACATGCGGTGCATCAGACGGTAGGAGTCGATCAGCGGCAGGTCCCACCACAGTGTCGTGCGCTGCCCGAACACCACCCCGATCCGGTGGGCGAGGCGCGTGCGCTCGCGGGACGGGTCGATACCGGCGACGCGCAGCCGGCCACCGCTCGGGGTGAGGATGCCGGTGAGCATTTTGATCGTCGTGGACTTTCCGGCACCGTTCGGGCCGATGTAGCCGACCATCTCGCCCCGCGCCACGGAGAAGGTGAGCGAGTCGACCGCCCGCACCTCCCGCCGCTCCCGCTTGAGGAAGCCGGCCTTCTTGCGGACGACGAAGACCTTTTCGACTCGGTCGAGCTCGATGAAACGCTCAGTCACGGCTCACTAACTCCCTGTACTTCGGTATGAGCGAAGCCCGGCCCGCCATGCCAGACCCGCCAGCGCGCAGCACACTCCGGCGGCGACCGGCGACATGAACGTCACCCACGTCGGCAGGTCGAGCGGATACGGCCGCCCCAGCACGTAGGACGCGGGCAGCCAGTTGACGAAGGCGAGCGGCACCATGAACGTCACCCCGCGCACCAGGTCCTGTCCGAACAGGGTCGGGGGGTACTGAAGCATCGTGGTGCCGCCGTACGTGAACGCGCTCTGCACCTCGGAGGCGTCCTGCGCCAGGAACTGGAAGGCCGCGCCCGCCACGAACAGCGCCGAGAAGATCGCCGCGCCGCTGACCAGCATCACCGGCACCAGCAGCACCTTGGCCGCGGTCCACTCGACGTCGACGGCGAACAGCCCCCAGCACAGCACCAGCGCCCCCTGGGTGACCCGGCCCAGCCGGCGCAACGGGAACTGGTCCGCGCCGACCTGGGCGAGCACCGGTGCGGGCCGGACGAGCAGCGTGTCGAACGACCCGTCGCGGATCCGGACGCCCAGGGCCTGCGTCGAGCCGAGCAGCAGGTCGGTGATCCCGAACGCCGTCGCGGACAGGCCGTACAGGAAGGTCACCTCGGGCAGCGTCCAGCCGCCGAGCGAGTCGACCTGCGAGAACATCAGCAGGATCCCGACGAAGTCCAGCCCGGTCAGCATCAGGTTGCCGAAGATCGTGACGACGAAGGAGGTCCGGTAGGTCATGCCGGCCCGGATCCACATCCCGGCGATCAGCCGGTAGGCCCGCAGGCCCTCCGCGACCCTGGAGATCTCACCCACCCTGCACCACCACCCGCCGCGTCGCCGCCCCCTGCACCAGTCGTCCCGCCGCGAGCAGGGCCACCGCCCACACCGCCTGGAAGGCGAACGCCCCGAGCGCGTCGGTCTCCCCCATCAGCACATCCGCCGGCATCTGGAGTTGCGCGGCCCACGGCAGCGTCCGGACCACGTCGCCGAGCGCGCCGGGGAAGGCGTTCAGCGGCAGGGTCATGCCCGAGCAGAAGAGCCCCGTGACCATCAGCGCCTGGGTGACGCCCCTGCCGTCCATGATCCAGAACACGCTCAGCGCCGCCAGGTAGCGGATCCCGAAGCTGACGACCATCGCCAGCAGCAACGCGACCAGGAACGCCGCCCAGGTGCCGACGTCCCTGGGCAGGGCCATCGGGAAGAACAGCGCACCGAAGACGAACGGGATCACCCCCCGCCCCAGGACCTGGAACAGCGACCGTCCCAAGTCGCTCGCCAGCCACCACAGTTGGAGATCGGCCGGCCGGTACAGGTCGATGGCGATCTCGCCGGTACGGATGCGTTCCATGAGCTCGCTCTCGAAGCCGCCGCCCTGAATGGCCACGGCCGCGAACAGCGCCTGCCCCAGCCACACATACGTCACGGCCTGCGCCTGGTCGTACCCCCCGAGGTGCGGTCGCTCGTCCCACAGCGCCAGATACGTGTAGACGAGGATCAGTCCGAAGACCGTGTTCGTGAACACTCCGGCCGCGGTGGCCGCCCGATACGTCGCGTACCGTCTGAAACTCCCCCTCGCGACGGCCGCGTACAACCGTACCGAGTCCACACCCACAGCCCCCTCGCCCACTCGGCACCGAAGCGCAGGAGCCTAGTGCGCCGCCGCCATGAACTGCCACGTATTTTCCGGGCCGACACGCGCCGAGGTCAGGGAACTGATCGCCGAGTGCGACAGTCTTCAACAGGGGGGCACAGAAGGCGAACAAGGGCGTACGGGAACGTACGACGTAAAACAGGAGTCCGTGCACAACATGAACGACGAGCCGCAGCCGAACCGGCCGAGCCCGGGCTGGGCCCCGAGAGGGCCGGAGGCGACGCAGCAGCCGAGCGGCAAGAAGCGCCCCGGGCGCACCGGTTGGCGCCGGCTGATCCCGACCTGGCGCATGGTGCTCGGCACCCTCGTCATCGGGATAATGCTGCTGGCCGGTCTGTTCTTCCTCGGGTACTCCCTGGTCAAGATCCCGCCCGCGAACGCGCTCGCGACCAAGCAGAGCAACATCTACCTCTACGCGGACGGCAGTCAGCTCGCCCGCGACGGCGAGGTCAACCGGGAGAACGTCTCCCTCGCACAGATCTCCAAGTCCGCGCAGCACGCCGTACTGGCCGCCGAGGACCGCGACTTCTACAGCGAGTCGGCGATCGACCCCAAGGCGATGGTCCGCGCGGCCTGGAACACGGCGACCGGCAAGGGCAAGCAGTCCGGTTCGACGATCACTCAGCAGTATGTGAAGAACTACTACCTGGCCCAGGAACAGACCGTCACCCGAAAGGTGAAGGAATTCTTCATCTCGATCAAGCTGGACCGCGAGGAGAGCAAGGACGAGATTCTCCAGGGCTACCTCAACACCAGCTACTTCGGGCGCAACGCCTACGGCATCCAGGCCGCGGCCCAGGCGTACTACGGCATGGACGCCACCGACCTGGACGCGGCCCACGGCGCCTATCTCGCGGCCCTGCTGAACGCGCCCAGCGAGTACGACATCGTCGCCCACCCGGAGAACAAGGCCGCCGCCCAGGCCCGTTGGAACTACGTCCTCGACGGCATGGTCAAGGAGGGCTGGCTCAGCGAGGGCGACCGGGCGGGCCTGAAGTTCCCGGTGCCGAAGGAGGCGAGCGTCTCGACGAGCATGTCCGGACAGCGCGGCTACATCGTCGACGCGATCAAGGACTATCTCATCGAGAACAAGATCGTCACCGCGGACGAGCTCGACGCCGGCGGCTACCGCATCACCACCACCCTCCAGAAGAGCAAGCAGAACGCCTTCGTCGACGCCGTCGACGAGCAGCTGATGGACAAGCTCGACCGGAAGAACAACAAGGTCGACAGCTACGTCCGCGCGGGCGGCGCCGCCGTCGACCCCAGGACCGGCAGGGTCGTCGCCATGTACGGCGGCATCGACTACGTGAAGCAGTACACGAACAACGCCACCCGCGGTGACTTCCAGGTCGGCTCCACCTTCAAGCCGTTCGTCTTCACCTCGGCCGTCGAGAACGAGTCCGTCACCCAGGACGGGCAGCCCATCACGCCGAACACCTACTACGACGGCACCAGCGAACGCCCCGTGCAGGGCTGGAGCGGCAGCTACGCGCCCGAGAACGAGGACGACGTCAACTACGGCGACATCTCCGTGCGCACCGCCACCGACAAGTCCGTCAACTCGGTGTACGCACAGATGGCCGTCGACGTCGGCCCCGACAAGGTCCGCCGGACCGCGGTCGACCTGGGCATCCCGGGCAACACCCCCGACCTGACCGCCACGCCGTCCATCGCACTGGGCCCGGCCACCGCCAGCGTCCTCGACATGGCGGAGGCGTACGCGACGCTCGCCAACCACGGCAAGCACGGCACGTACACCCTGATCGACAAGATCACGAAGGACGGCGCGGACGTCGTGAAACTGCCCGAGCGGAGCACCCGGCAGGCCGTCAGCCGCGAGGCCGCCGACACCACCACGTCGATCCTGCAGAGCGTCGTCGACAACGGCACCGCCACCGCCGCCCAGGCCGCCGGGCGCCCCGCGGCGGGCAAGACCGGCACCGCCGAGGAGGACACCGCCGCCTGGTTCGCGGGCTACACACCCGACCTGGCGACCGTCGTCTCCGTCATGGGCCAGGATCCGGTCACTGCCACACACGAGTCCCTCTACGGCGCCATGGGCCTGGAGCGCATCAACGGCGGCGGCGCGCCCGCCGAGATCTGGGCCCAGTTCACCAAGGAGGCCCTGAAGGGCACGCCGGTCAGCGAATTCGACC
Source organism: Streptomyces sp. NPDC051963 (assembly GCF_044593495.1). Classification (NCBI taxonomy): domain Bacteria; kingdom Bacillati; phylum Actinomycetota; class Actinomycetes; order Kitasatosporales; family Streptomycetaceae; genus Streptomyces; species Streptomyces sp. NPDC051963. The sequence goes on from NZ_JBIUCC010000011.1 coordinate 208,348, forward strand.
TCCAGCTCCAGGAAGGCGCCGACGAACCGGAGTTGCCGACGACCGGAGAGCCGACCGACCCCGGCACCGGCGCCCCCACCGACGGCGCCCCGTCGGGCCGGCCGACGAACGGCACCCCCACCGACGGGGAGGACACCGAGGGCCGGACCGACGGCGGCGCGACCACCACGGGCGAGACCACGAACGGCGGCACGACGACCGACGGCGGCACGACGGGCGACACGAGCACGGGCGGTACCACGGGCGACACGACGACCGGCGGCACGACGGACGGGACCACCGGGGACACCGGCGAGGGCACCACAGGAGACACGACCGAAGGCGGCGGCGACGATACGACGGGGGTGATCGGCGGAGCTCCGCCGAGCCCTCAGTGACCCGAGGTCGCCTTCAGCCCCACCACGGCGACCAGCAGCAGACAGACGAAGAAGATCCGGGCGGCGGTCGCCGGCTCCCCCAGCACCACCATGCCGAGCACCGCCGCACCGGCCGCCCCGATCCCGACCCACACGCCGTAGGCGGTACCGATGGGCAGGGACTTCGCTGCGTACGACAGCAGGAACATGCTGGCGACGATGCCCGCGCCGGTGAGCACGCTGGGAACCAGGCGCGTGAACCCGTCGGTGTACTTCATCCCGATCGACCAGCCGACTTCGAGCAGACCGGCGACGACAAGCAGAACCCAGGCCATGAGGAGCACCTCCGAGAGACGGAACGGAACTGACGGCGGTGCGTCGTCTTTGCGTTCATCCCCGGTACGGCGCGTCTCGTCGGGTGCCCTTCAAAGGTAGCAAAGGGCATGGAAAAGGGGCTGGTGACGATGGTCACCAGCCCCTTTGGACCGCTGATCTACAGGTACAGCCCGGTGGAGTCCTCCGACCCCTCGAAGCGGTCCGCGGCCACGGCATGCAGATCGCGCTCGCGCATCAGCACATAGGCGGTGCCCCGCACCTCCACCTCGGCCCGGTCCTCCGGGTCGTACAGCACCCGGTCGCCCACCTCGACGGTCCGTACGTTCTGTCCCACCGCGACGACCTCGGCCCAGGCCAGTCGCCGCCCGACCGCCGCCGTGGCGGGGATGAGGATGCCCCCGCCCGACCGCCGCTCGCCCTCACCGGTCTCCTGCCGCACGAGTACGCGGTCGTGCAGCATCCGGATCGGCAGCTTGTCGTGGGTGCTGTGCTCGTTCTTGTTGGCGCTCACGCCACGAACCTACCTGCCTTTGACCCCTCCGTAGGCCGCTGGGTCAGCCCCTGCGACGCCGGGTGCCCAGTGCGAGCAGCCCCACGAGCCCGACGGCGACGACGGCCACGGGCACGATGCGCTCCAGCCGGGGTGCGCCCTCGTGATCGACGAACTGCCCCTTCACATCGCTCACGACCCGGTTGACGCCCACATAGGCCCGGCCGAGGGTCCGGTCGACATTGGAGACGACCTTGGCCTTGGCGTCCCCGACGATCGTCTTCGGATGCACCCGCACCCCGATCTCGTCGAGCGTCTCGGCCAGCACGTCGCGGCGGCGCGCGATGTCCGCCTCGATCTGCGCCGGGGTTCTGGTGTCCGAGGTGTCCGCCACCGTACGGCCTCCGAAGTCTGGTGCTGCCTTGTTCCGGACAGTCTGTCAGCTCTTACGCCGACCGCACTGTCAGGACCCCCCGTTACTCTGGCGGAATGAGTGAGCGACTCCAGCCCGGGGACACCGCCCCCGCCTTCACCCTCCCCGACGCCGACGGCACCGAGGTCTCCCTCGCGGACCACAAGGGCCGCAAGGTCATCGTCTATTTCTACCCGGCAGCCCTGACCCCCGGCTGCACGAAGCAGGCCTGCGACTTCACGGACAACCTGGAGGTGCTGGCCGGCGCGGGGTACGACGTCATCGGCATCTCCCCCGACGCCCCCGAGAAGCTGGCCAAGTTCCGCGAGAAGGAGAACCTGAAGGTCACCCTGCTCGCCGACCCCGACAAGTCCGTCACCGAGGCCTACGCCGCCTACGGCGAGAAGAAGAACTACGGCAAGACGTACATGGGTGTCATCCGGTCGACGGTCATCGTGGACGAGGAGGGCAAGGTCGAGCGGGCGCTGTACAACGTGCGGGCGACGGGGCACGTGGCCAAGATCATCAAGGACCTGGGGATCTGACGGTGCTGCCCGGCCAGTAGCATGACCGGGCAGCATCATCTGGCGGCCGTGGTGGAATTGGCAGTCACGCTGGGTTTAGGTCCCAGTGGGGTAACTCCCGTGAGGGTTCGAGTCCCTCCGGCCGCACCAGCACTCAGCCCAACAACTCCCGCACCACCGGCACCAACCCCCGGAACGCCTTCCCCCGGTGGCTGATCGCGTTCTTCTCCTCAGCCGTCAGTTCCGCGCACGTCCGCGTGTCCCCCTCGGGCTGGAGGATCGGGTCGTACCCGAACCCGTTCGTGCCGGCCGGCGTATGCCGCAGCACCCCCCGCAGCTGCCCCTCGACCACCCGCTCCGTCCCGTCCGGCAGCGCAAGCGCCGCCGCGCACGCGAAGTGGGCGCCCCGGTGTTCGTCGGCGATGTCGGAGAGCTGGGCCAGCAGCAGGTCCAGGTTGGCGCGGTCGTCGCCGTGCTTACCGGCCCAGCGGGCGGAGAAGATGCCGGGTGCGCCGTTCAGGACGTCGACGCAGAGGCCGGAGTCGTCGGCGACGGCGGGGAGGCCGGTGGCCTGGGCCAGGGCGTGGGCCTTGAGCAGCGCGTTCTCGGCGAACGTCACGCCCGTTTCCTTGACGTCGGGAATGTCGGGGTAGGCGTCCGCGCCGACGAGGTCGTGAGGGAAACCTGCGTCGGCGAGGATCGCGTGCAGCTCGGTGATTTTTCCGGCGTTGCGGGTGGCGAGGATCAGGCGGGTCATGCCGTTCAGTATCCAGGGCTCGCCCGCCCGTGGTTTCCCTACGGCGTGCAGACCTTGGTGAGTTCGCCGGCCGCGTCGGTGACCGGGCTGATGTCGGGGGTCTCGTCGCCGTTCTTGACGGCGTCCCGGACGTTGGTGACGGCCTGCTGGAGGTTGTCCACCGCCTTGTTGACGTCGGCGTTGTCCGTCTTGTCGCCGATGTCGTCGAGGTTCTGGTCGATGGAGTTGAGGGACTCCTCGAGCTGGGTCGGGTCGTTGGCGGCGCTCTCCACGGCCTGCTGAAGGTCGGTGACGCTGTCGGCGATGGCGTCGGCGGTCTGGACGCAGTCCAGCGCCTTGTTGACGGCGTCGCAGCCGGTGGTCAGTCCGACTGTCAGCCCGACGGCCGCCACGGCGGCGACGACGGCTATGCGTGGACGGCGGCTACGGCTCACGGCCATGGTTCGTTTCCTCCCTAGCGCAGGCCTCGGAGGCCCCCCGTTACGTGGCCGGGCGCACAGTGGCCACCGTGCGCCCGTACCTCTAGTGACGCGAGGCCGTGCTGTGGGGTTGCCCGCGGCTGCCTGCTGTCTTGGCGTGCCCTTTACTTTTCGAGGACCGTATCAAGCGCCTTGCGCTGGAGGACAGCGAGTTCGGCGCAGCCGGAAACGGCCAGGTCCAGCAGGGCGTTGAGCTCTTCGCGGGCGAAGGGTTCGGCTTCGGCGGTGCCCTGGACCTCGACGAAACGGCCGTCGCCGGTGCAGACGACGTTCATGTCGGTCTCGGCGCGTACGTCCTCTTCGTAGCAGAGGTCCAGCAGCGGAACTCCTCCCACGATGCCGACCGAGACCGCGCTCACCGTGCCGGTGAGGGGCTGGCGGCCGGCCTTGATCAGCTTCTTGCCCTGGGCCCAGGCGACGGCATCCGCCAGCGCCACATACGCGCCGGTGATCGCAGCCGTGCGGGTGCCGCCGTCGGCCTGGAGCACGTCGCAGTCCAGCACGATGGTGTTCTCGCCGAGTGCCTTGTAGTCGATGACCGCGCGCAGCGAGCGGCCGATGAGACGACTGATCTCGTGGGTGCGGCCGCCGATCTTGCCCTTGACGGATTCGCGGTCGCCGCGGGTGTTGGTGGAGCGGGGCAGCATCGAGTACTCAGCGGTGACCCAGCCTTCGCCGCTGCCCTTGCGCCAGCGGGGGACGCCATCGGTGACGGAGGCGGTGCAGAAGACCTTGGTGTCGCCGAAGGAGACGAGGACGGAGCCCTCGGCGTGCTTGCTCCAGCCGCGTTCGAGGCGTACGGGGCGGAGCTGTTCGGGGGTGCGGCCGTCGATTCGAGACATGACGTTGAGCCTAGCCGCACATACGGAGGGGGCTCCTCCCGCGTCGGGAAGAGCCCCCTCCTCAGTGAGCGTGCGTGCTCACATCATGTCTTCGATGTCCGCCGCGATCGGGTCCGCGTCGGTGCCGATGACGACCTGGATCGCCGAGCCCATCTTGACGACGCCGTGTGCGCCGGCCGCCTTGAGGGCCGCTTCGTCCACGAGGGAGGGGTCGTGGACCTCGGTGCGGAGGCGGGTGATGCAGCCCTCGACTTCTTCGATGTTGTCGATGCCGCCCAGCCCGGCAACGATCTTCTCAGCCTTGGTGGCCATGTTCTTTCTCCCTGATCCGAACCGCTTTGTCGCAGTAACCCACAGTTGGCCCATCTTCGCGAGCGGTCATGCCGTGTGTACCGAAGGATGGCGGTCACGACAGCGGAACCGTCCGTCAACTGGTCTACACCACATTACCGAGGGGCGTCCATGAGTTCCGACAGCGCCGCCGCCGGCCCTGCCCGCCTCCGCTGGAACAAGCTGTTCCAGGGCCTTCAGAAAATGGGCCGCAGTCTCCAACTGCCCATCGCCGTGCTGCCGGCCGCCGGCATCCTCAACCGGCTCGGCCAGCCGGATGTGTTCGGTGCGGACGGGCTCGGCTGGGACAACGTCTCCAAGGTGATGGGGGCCGCGGGCGGCGCGCTGCTGGACGGTGCACTGGGCCTGCCGATGCTGTTCTGTGTCGGTGTCGCGATCGGCATGGCGAAGAAGGCGGACGGCTCCACCGCGCTCGCGGCCGTCGTCGGGTTCCTCGTCTACTTCAACGTGCTGCGTCAGTTCCCGGAGGACTGCGAGGTCGGCACGACGGAGGTCACCACCGGCTGCCAGGGGACGGACGGGACGGTGGTCGCGTACACGTACCAGAACCCGGGCGTCTTCGGCGGCATTGTCATCGGCCTGCTGACGGCCTACTTCTGGCAGCGCTACCACCGCACCAAGCTGGTCGACTGGCTGGGCTTCTTCAACGGCCGCAGGCTCGTGCCGATCATCATGGCGTTCGTCGCGATCGCGATCGCGTCGCTGAGCCTGTGGGTCTGGCCGCCGATCGGCGACGCGCTGGAGAACTTCAGCGACTGGATGAGCGATCTGGGCGCGTGGGGTGCGGGCGTGTTCGGCCTCGCCAACCGGGCCCTGCTGGTGATCGGTCTGCACCAGTTCCTGAACGTGCCCATCTGGTTCCAGTTCGGCACCTACACCAAGCCGGACGGCACGGAAGTACACGGCGACATCAACATGTTCCTGGCGGGCGACCCGAACGCGGGCCAGTTCACCTCGGGCTTCTTCCCGATCATGATGTTCGCCCTGCCGGCCGCCGCCCTCGCCATCACACACTGCGCAAAGCCCAACCGCCGCAAAGAGATCGGCGGCCTGATGCTGTCCGTCGCCCTGACATCCTTCGTCACGGGCATCACCGAGCCGATCGAGTACTCGTTCCTCTTCATCGCCCCCCTGCTCTACGCGGTCCACGCAGTGCTGACAGGCGTCTCGATGGCGGTGACCTGGGGCCTCGGCGTCCACGACGGCTTCAGCTTCTCCGCCGGCCTCATCGACTACGTCATCAACTGGAACCTGGCGACCAAACCCTGGGCGATCATCCCGATCGGCCTGTGCTTCGCGGTCGTCTATTACGTCGTCTTCCGCTTCGCGATCACGAAGTTCGATTTGAAGACTCCGGGGCGGGAACCGGAGGAAGAAATCGAGGACGTAACGAAGGTCTGAACGCACCTCCGAGCGGGTTCCTTATCCGCCCTTCACCGTGCTAGAAACAGGTCTACACCACTGAGTGGTGTAGACCACCACGATGGAGGATGTATGAGCACCGCCACCACATCGGCGGCCCCCGCAAAGAAGCGGGGATCCGGCCTGTTCCAGGGTTTGCAGAAGGTCGGCCGCAGTCTCCAGCTGCCGATCGCCGTGCTGCCGGCGGCGGGCATTCTGCTGCGCCTCGGCCAGACCGACGTCCAGGAGAAGCTGAACCTGCCGGACAAGGTCACGGCGGTCTTCGCCACGGCCGGCGGCGCGATCTTCGACAACCTTCCGATGCTGTTCTGTATCGGTGTCGCGATCGGTTTCGCGAAGAAGGCGGACGGCTCGACCGCGCTGGCCGCCCTGGTCGGCTTCCTGGTGTACAGCAACGTCCTGAAGGCGTTCCCGGTCACCGAGGCGAAGGTCCAGGCCGGCGAGGACATAGCCGCGACCTACAACAATCCCGGTGTCCTCGGCGGCATCGTGATGGGTCTGCTGGCCGCCGTGCTGTGGCAGCGCTACCACCGAACCAAGTTGGTCGACTGGCTCGGCTTCTTCAACGGCCGCCGGCTCGTACCGATCATCATGGCCTTCGTCGGCACCGTCATGGGCGTCTTCTTCGGCCTGGTCTGGGAGCCGATCGGTGAGGTCATCTCCGACTTCGGCGAGTGGATGACCGGCCTCGGCGCCTTCGGTGCGGGCCTGTTCGGTCTGATCAACCGTGCGCTGATCCCAGTCGGCATGCACCAGTTCGTGAACACCGTCTCCTGGTTCCAGATCGGCGACTTCACCAACGCCGCCGGCGATGTCGTGCACGGTGACCTGAACCGCTTCTTCGCCGGGGACCCGGACGCCGGTCAGTTCATGTCGGGCTTCTTCCCGATCATGATGTTCGGTCTGCCGGCCGCCGCGCTCGCGATCGCTCACTGCGCTCGTCCCGAGCGTCGCAAGGCCGTGATGGGCATGATGATCTCGCTCGCGCTGACCTCCTTCGTGACCGGTGTGACCGAACCGATCGAGTTCTCGTTCATGTTCATCGCCCCGGTGCTGTACGCGATCCACGCCGTGCTCACCGCTCTGTCCATGGCGATCACCTGGGCGCTCGGCGTCCACGCGGGCTTCACGTTCTCCGCGGGCTTCATCGATTACGCGCTCAACTGGAACCTGGCCACCAAGCCATGGCTCATCATTCCGATCGGTCTGGTCTTCGCGGCGATCTACTACTTCCTCTTCCGCTTCGCGATCACCAAGTTCAACCTCCCCACCCCGGGCCGCGAGCCCGAGGAGGAGGTCGAGGACCTCACCAAGGCGTGAGTTCCGGTCGTACGGCATGACGAAGGCCCCGGTACCGAGGAGGTACCGGGGCCTTCGTCGGCGTTTGGATCAGATCTCGTACGACACCCTCGGCGCCGCCAGTTCCACCGGACCGTCGTACGCCGCGCGGGCGTCGGCCAGGTTGATCCGGGGGTCGGTCCACGGGGGGATGTGGGTGAGGACCAGGCGGCGGGCGCCCGCCCTCGCCGCCGTCTCCCCTGCCTCGCGGCCGTTGAGGTGCAGGTCGGGGATGTTCTCCTTGCCGTGCGTGAACGCGGCCTCGCACAGGAACAGGTCGGTGTCGCGGGCGAGTTCGTCGAGCGTCGGGGTGACGCCCGTGTCGCCGGAGTAGGTCAGGGACTTCCCGCCGTGCTCGACGCGGATGCCGTACGCCTCGACCGGATGGGCCACGCGTTCCGTGTGCACCGTGAACGGGCCGAGGTCGAAGGTGGACGGCTTGACCGTGTGGAAGTCGAAGACCTCGCTCATGGAGGAGGCCGTGGGGGTGTCCGCGTAGGCGGTGGTCAGCCGGTGTTCCGTGCCCTCGGGTCCGTAGACGGGGAGCGGGTCGCAGCGGCCGCCGTCGTGGCGGTAGTAGCGCGCGACGAAGTACGCGCACATGTCGATGCAGTGGTCGGCGTGCAGATGGCTGAGGAAGATCGCGTCGAGGTCGTAAAGACCGCAGTGGCGCTGCAGCTCGCCCAGGGCACCGTTGCCCAGGTCGAGAAGCAGCCGGAAGCCGTCGGCCTCTACGAGGTAGCTCGAGCAGGCCGATTCCGCGGACGGGAACGACCCCGAGCAGCCGACGACGGTGAGCTTCATGAAGCAGAAACCTCCGCTGGCGGGAAATGAGAGAAGGTGCGTCGGGGGTCGTGCGGTCCGTCGAGCGTAAGGCGCAAAACGTCCGGTCGCTCCTCCGCCAAGGGCTGTTGTGGGCGAACTCACCTGTGGTGTCACCGGTTCGGCTCGAAGCCGGGGCCGAAGGGGGGCGCGCAGCGCCCGAACAGGGTGGTGGCGCGTGACGGGGGGCGTGTGCCTGGTGCGAAGGGCGCGCGTGGGTGAATGCGCGCGGGTAACGTCGTCGTATGGATACGTCCTGGTGGCTGGCGCTCGCGGCGGTGGTACTGCTCGCGCTGGTCGCCGCGCTCGTCGACGGCTGGGGGCGGGGTCGGCCGCGGGGGCGCAGGACGCGGCCGCCGGGGCGGCCGGGGGAACGGACTGCTCAGCGGCCCAGGCCTGCGGAGATCTGGTGGGCCCAGGTGCCGTTCGAGGACGGGCCGGGGGCCAAGGACCGGCCGTGTCTGGTGCTCGCCGTGCGCGGGCGCCGGGCGACCGTCGCGAAGATCACCAGCAAGTATCGCGACGAGCGGACCGGCGTGATCCCGCTGCCGCCGGGTGCCGTCGGCGATTCTCAGGGGCGGGCCAGTTTCCTGGAGACGGACGAGCTGCGGGATGTGCCGGTGCGGGACTTCCGGCGGAAGGCGGGGGTGGTGGACCCGGTCCTCTGGGACCAGGTCCGTCACCTCGCCACGTGAGTGGGCCTCACGCCCAGAGTTGACCCTGAAGGGTCTCGATCGCCTCTTCCGTCGTCGCCGCCGTGTACACGCCCGTCGACAGGTACTTCCAGCCACCGTCGGCCACGACGAAGACGATGTCCGCGCTCTCGCCCGCCTTCAGCGCCTTCTGGCCGACGCCGATCGCGGCGTGCAGCGCGGCACCGGTGGAGACGCCGGCGAAGATGCCCTCCTGCTGGAGCAGTTCCCGGGTGCGGGTGACGGCGTCCGCCGAACCGACCGAGAAACGGGTCGTCAGAACGGACGCGTCGTAGAGCTCGGGGACGAAGCCCTCGTCGAGGTTCCTGAGTCCGTACACCAGGTCGTCGTAGCGCGGCTCGGCGGCGACGATCTTGATGTCGGGCTTGTTCTCGCGCAGGAAGCGGCCGACGCCCATGAGGGTGCCGGTGGTGCCGAGGCCCGCGACGAAGTGGGTGACGGAGGGGAGGTCGGCGAGGATCTCCGGGCCCGTCGTGGCGTAGTGGGCGCCCGCGTTGTCCGGGTTGCCGTACTGGTAGAGCATCACCCAGTCGGGGTGCTCGGCGGACAGCTCCTTGGCGACCCGTACGGCGGTGTTGGAGCCGCCGGCCGCCGGGCTGGAGATGATCTCCGCGCCCCACATCCCGAGCAGGTCCCGGCGCTCCTGCGAGGTGTTCTCCGGCATCACGCACACCATGCGGTAGCCCTTGAGCTTGGCCGCCATGGCGAGGGAGATGCCGGTGTTGCCGCTCGTCGGTTCGAGGATCGTGCAGCCCGGGGTGAGCCGGCCGTCCTTCTCCGCCTGCTCGATCATGTGCAGGGCGGGACGGTCCTTGACGGAGCCGGTGGGGTTGCGGTCCTCCAGCTTGGCCCAGATCCGGACGTCGGCGGACGGCGACAGCCGCGGCAGGCGCACCAGAGGGGTGTTGCCCACCGCGGCCAGCGGGGAGTCGTAGCGCATCTGGGATCAGACCATGCCGCCGGCCACGGCCGGCAGGATCGTGACGTTGTCGCCGTCGGTGAGCTTGGTGTTGATGCCGTCGAGGAAGCGGACGTCCTCGTCGTTGAGGTAGACGTTGACGAAGCGGCGCAGCTGGCCGCCGTCCACGATGCGGGCCTGGATGCCGCTGTGCCGGGTCTCGAGGTCGGCGAACAGGTCGGCGAGGGAGTCACCGCTGCCCTCCACCGCCTTCTGACCGTCGGTGTACTGGCGGAGGATGGTCGGGATGCGGACCTCGATGGCCATGGCTCAGGGCTCCTGTCGGAAAGTGTCTGGTCGGTGGGCGCGCGGCAGCGCTGTACAGCGGGGTTACGCAGGTGAGGCGCCGCGGCTCACGGCCGTACGGCGGCAGGGGTCGGCGTCAACAGATGGCGCTGGCGAGCCTGCACAGGTCGACGTGCAGCCGCGCCACGAGCAGCATGCCCGGCGTCTTGTCGCTCACGTCGTGGAAAACCATGGGGTCATCGTATCGATTCCCGGTCCGGCTCCTGGAATGTGATCTCGCATTTCGGACACATTTCATCCGCAGTACGAGATCGGGACGGGATCAGTACGACTCCACCACCCTGACCTCCTCCTCCGTCACCTCGCCCTCCACGATCCGGAACGAGCGGAACTGGAACGGACCGGCGTCGTCCGTGTCCGCGGTCGACACCAGGACGTAGTGGGCGCCGGGCTCGTTGGCGTAGGAGATGTCGGTGCGGGAGGGGTAGGCCTCGGTCGCCGTGTGGGAGTGGTAGATGACCACCGGCTCCTCGTCGCGGTCGTCCATGTCGCGGTAGAGCCTGAGCAGGTCGCCGGAGTCGAACTCGTAGAACGTGGGCGACATGGCCGCGTTCAGCATCGGGATGAAGCGCTCGGGGCGGTCCGAACCCGCCGGGCCGGCGACGACGCCACACGCCTCGTCGGGATGGTCCTTGCGCGCGTGCGCGACGATCTGGTCGACGAGTGCCTGGGTGATGGTCAGCATGTTCGTCAGGATAAGCAGAAGGCCGCCCCGTACCGAAGGGTGGTACGGGGCGGCCCATATGCCGGACGTTCTGAGCGGCAGCCGCGGGGAGTGCCACGAGTACTCCCGCGCGGCTGAACGTCCGGGGCACCGATGCCGGCGGCTCAGCCGACCTTGTCGAACTCCGGCTCGCCGCGACGGTCGGTGATCTGCGGGTTGCGGCTCTTGAGGATCGCCCAGCCGATGCCCAGGGCTACGGCCCAGCCCGCCATGACGTAGAGGCAGACGCGGGAGTCGGCGTCGTACGCGATCAGGCAGGTGACGAAGAGCAGGAACGCGATGGCGACGTACGAGCACTTCGCACCACCCGGCGCCGGGAACGACGACGCCGGCAGCCGCCCCGCCTCGACCGCCCGGCGGTAGAGGACGTGGCTGATCAGGATCATCAGCCAGGTCCAGATGCCGGCCGCGGTGGCCACCGAGACGACGTAGCCGAATGCCTTCTCCGGGACGATGTAGTTCAGGACGACGCCGATGCCCATGAAAAGCACGGAGACGGTGATGCCGAAGGCCGGGGTCTTCGACGTCGACAGCTTGCTGAACACCTTGGGGGCCTCGCCGTTGTCGGAGAGGGTGCGCAGCATGCGGCCCGTGGAGTACATGCCGGAGTTGCAGGACGACAGGGCCGCGGTCAGGACGACGAAGTTGACGATTCCCGCGCCGGCCGGGATGCCGATCTTGGCGAAGGCCGCGACGAAGGGGCTGACGCCTTCCGCGAACTCGGTCCACTTCACCACGCACAGGATGACGGTGAGGGCACCGACGTAGAACAGCGCGATCCGCCAGGGCAGGGTGTTGATCGCCTTGGGGAGGGTCTTCTCCGGGTTCTCGGACTCGCCGGCCGTGACACCGACCAGCTCGACCGCGAGGTAGGCGAACATGACGCCCTGGAGGGTCATCAGGGACGAGCCGATGCCCTTGGGGAAGAAGCCGTCGAAGGCCCACAGGTTGGAGACGGCGGCGGTGTCACCGGCGGAGCTGAAACCGAAGGTGAGCACGCCGAGACCGATCACGATCATGCCGATCAGTGCGGTCACCTTGACCATCGAGAACCAGAACTCGATCTCGCCGAACAGCTTGACCGAGATCAGGTTGGCCGCGAACAGGACGACCAGGAAGACCAGGGCCGTGACCCACCGCGGGATCGACGGGAACCAGTAGTTGACGTAGATCGCGGCGGCCGTCAGCTCGGCCATGCCGGTGACGACCCACATCAGCCAGTACGTCCAGCCGGTGAAGTAGCCGAAGAACGGGCCGAGGAATTCACGGGAGTACTCCGCGAAGGAGCCCGAGACCGGCCGGTAGAGCAGGAGCTCGCCGAGCGCCCGCATGATGAAGAAGATGATCACGCCCGCGAGGGCGTACATGAGGATGAGGCTGGGTCCGGCCTTGGCGATGTTCGCCCCGGCTCCCAGGAACAGGCCGACGCCGATCGCGCCGCCGATGGCGATCATCTGGACCTGGCGACTGCCGAGTCCGCGCTCGTACCCCTCTTCCGACTCCTCTGGGCCCTTGTCCGTGTCGACCTGAGCGGAGGTCATGTGTGGTGCGCCTTTCTCCATGCCGACCCGGGCCTTCGTCGGCCTCGGATCGGGTCTCGATCCCCCCGGATTGCTGGAGCGTTGTGCCTAACCGGCGGTCTGCCGATCGGTGGCGCACCCGGCGGAACAATGGGTGGTGTTCGCCGGGCGGTCGTGAAGATTTATCACGGCCGCAATACTGATCACCTTGACGGCGTGTGGCGCACACCACAGGGAGAAGTGGACAAAGAACGCCCAGAGGGTTCATACGCGGCCGCTGCGGTGACGGGATCGTTATCCGGATTTGAGCGTCCGCTGAGCGAACACGGAACCACCACAATCACGGCATAAGTGTGGAGACCAAGGTCTCCTGGAGCCCGCCCAGCCACAGATACGCCATCACCATCGGCTTGCGCGGGTCCTCGTCCGGGAGGCGGTAGAGGAGGTCGGTGTCCTCCTCGGCCGTGATGTCGAGCCGGGATCCGATCGCGAGGCGCAGGTCGTTGAGGGCGTTGAGCCACTGCTTGGACTCCTCGTCCGACAGCTTGAGCACCGCCCCGCCCTCGTCGACCGGGCTCAGCGCGTCCAGGCAGCGGATCACCACGAGGGCGTTGTCCCGCTTGCCGGCGCGCAGGTCGTTCTCGGTGTAGCGGCGGAACTCCGCGGAGTACGCCTTCTGCTCCGCGGCCTCCTCGGCCTGCGGCGCGGCCTCGGGGTCGCTGTAGGCGTCCGGGAAGAGGCGTCTGAGGACGGGGTCGGCGGGCGGCTCGCTCGGGCCGTCGGTGAACAGCTCGGCCAGCGGGTCGTCGGAGGCGTCCTCGCCGGGGCCGGGGCCGATGAGTTCCAGGAGCTGGACGGCCAGCGACCGGATGATGGAGATCTCGACGTCGTCGAGTGCGACGGCCGCGCCGCCGCCGGGGAGCGGTTCGAATTGACCTGGCATGAAGTGAGTTCGCTACTTCCGGTCCTGCGAGCGGGTTCGGTCTATTTCCGGTCCTGCTGAAGGGTGGCCCACAGACCGTAGCCATGCATCGCCTGCACGTCGCGTTCCATCTCCTCGCGGCTTCCGCTGGAGACGACCGCCCGGCCCTTGTGGTGGACGTCGAGCATGAGCTTGGTGGCCTTGTCCTTCGGATAGCCGAAGTACGTCTGGAAGACATAGGTCACGTAGCTCATGAGGTTGACCGGGTCGTTGTGCACGATCGTGACCCAGGGGACGTCCGGCTCGGGTACGGCGAAAACCTCCTCCGCCGACTCGGTGCGTTCGATCTCTACGGGAGCGGGTGACGTCACAAGGCCCATGCTGCCACCGGAGGGGGGTGGTCGCACAAATGCGCCTGCGATCGGCCCCGGATCGACCCCAAATCGTCAGACTGACGAGATGGGGGTACCATCCGTAGTCATGCTGCACACACCGGGGGACAGCCCCCGGACCCCCGGCCGACGCCGGGGTACCCGGAAAGTCATTGCTAGGAGAGCTCGGTGAGCGTTGCGGACCTTGGGCTGCCGGTGGATGTTCCCTCGACGGCGCTCTTCACGGACCAGTACGAGCTGACGATGTTGCAGGCCGCGCTGAGGGCGGGCACCGCCGAGCGGCGGAGCGTGTTCGAGGTCTTCACCCGGCGGCTGCCGAACGGACGGCGCTACGGCGTCGTCGCGGGCACCGGACGCGTCCTGGACGCGGTCGAGAACTTCCGCTTCGACGCGGACGTCCTCGGCTTCCTGCGCGAGGGCGGGATAGTCGACGAGGAGACCCTGGCCTGGCTGGCCGACTACCGCTTCAGCGGTGACATATGGGGCTACCCCGAGGGCGAGGTGTACTTCCCGGGCTCGCCGATCATGCGGGTCGAGGGCTCCTTCGCCGAGTGCGTGCTGCTGGAGACCGTGATCCTGTCCATCCTCAACCACGACTCCGCGATCGCCGCGGCGGCGTCCCGGATGTCGTCGGCCGCCGGGGGCCGGCCCCTGATCGAGATGGGCGCCCGCCGCACCCATGAGCTCGCGGCCGTCGCCGCCGCCCGCGCGGCGTACGTCGGCGGCTTCGCGACCACCTCCGACCTGGCCGCCGGTTTCCGCTACGGCATCCCGACGGTCGGCACGTCCGCGCACGCCTTCACCCTGCTCCACGACCACGAGCGGGACGCCTTCCAGGCCCAGGTGAACTCGCTGGGCCGGAACACGACGCTGCTCGTGGACACCTACGACGTCACCGAGGCGGTCCGTACGGCGGTGGAGGTCGCCGGGCCCGAGCTGGGTGCCGTCCGGATCGACTCCGGGGACCTGCTGCTGGTCGCGCACCGGGTGCGGCAGCAGCTGGACGAGCTCGGCGCGACCGCCACGAAAATCATCGTGACCTCGGACCTGGACGAGTACGCGATCGCCTCGCTGGCCGCCGCGCCGGTGGACGCGTACGGCGTCGGCACGCAACTGGTGACGGGATCCGGCCATCCCACCTGCTCCATGGTGTACAAGCTGGTCGCCCGAGCCGAGTCCGCCGACCCGACGGAGCCACTGGTTCCGGTCGCGAAGAAGTCCAGTGGAGGCAAAACCTCCATCGGCGGCCGCAAGTGGGCCGCTCGACGACGGGACGCGGACGGGGTCGCCGAGGCCGAGGTGGTCGGCACCGGACCGGTCCCCGGCGACCTGGCCGACCAGCAGCTTCTCGTCGAGCTGGTCAAGGGGGGTGACGTGGTCGCACGCGAACCGCTGGACGTCCCCCGCGACCGGCACATCGCCGCCCTCGCGAAACTGCCGCTGTCCGCCACCCAGCTGTCGCGCGGGGAACCCGTCATTCCGACCGAGTACGCGCACGAGCGCCCGGGTAGCTAGAGCGGGTGCCCTCGAGAGCGCCCTGAAATGCCCCCTCCCCTAGGGCGCTCCCAGTCTCTAGGCTCGTAACTTCACACCGGCGGGCCCGCACCTGATCCACCCCGACCCCATAGTCGAAGGACACCGACCATGCGCCGCGCCTTGATCGTCGTAGACGTGCAGAACGATTTCTGCGAGGGGGGCAGCCTCGCGGTGGCCGGGGGTGCCGATGTGGCCGCCGCCATCACCGAGCTGATCGGGCAGGCGCCCGCCGGCTACCGGCATGTGGTGGCGACCCGCGACCACCACATCGCACCGGGCGGACACTTCGCCAGCAATCCCGACTTCGTCCACTCCTGGCCGGCCCACTGCGTGGCCGGCACCGAGGGCGTGGGCTTCCACCCGAACTTCGCGCCCGCGGTCGCCTCCGGCGCGATCGACGCGGTGTTCGACAAGGGGGCGTACGCGGCGGCGTACAGCGGGTTCGAGGGCGTCGACGAGAACGGCGTGACGCTGGCGAGCTGGCTGCGGGCCCGTGAGGTCGACGAGGTGGACGTGGTGGGGATCGCCACCGATCACTGCGTACGCGCCACCGCACTCGACGCCGCCCGCGAGGGCTTCCGTACCCAGGTGCTGCTGGACCTGACCGCCGGGGTGGCCGAGCAGACCACCGAGCGGGCGATCGAGGAGATGCGGGAGGCGGGCGTGGAGCTCTCCGGCAAGCCGGTCGTCTGAGCGACGGCCCGGCACGACACCGCCCGCGCAGCGCTACGCCGGAGCCGCCGGCCGTCTCCGCAGCGCCCTGATCGGATGCCACAGCTCCTGCGACAGGACGGGGACGCCGTCGTCCGGCGCCGTGCGCCATATCAGGCCGTCGGGGTGGTGGAGGACCGCGGTGATCTCGTCAGGGGTCGGCGGGGACGCGTTGCCGCGCAGGTAGACCGCACGCATACCCAGATTGCGCAGCCTGGTCAGGGCGCGCGCTCGGTTCTGGGCGTGCACGAGGACACGTACGCAGCCCGTGCCGTCGACGGTGGGGCTGGGCAGATTCAACGCCACCACCACGCTGCCGGTCGGCAGCCTGCAGAAGCCTCCTACGGCCATTCAGTCACTTCCCCGTTCCCAGCGGTGCACCAGCGGTGTCAATAAGAGAACCACAGGACGCACCTAAACACGGAACGGCGGCAACCCGCCAGGGGCTGCCGCCGAATCGTGCTCTGACCTGCGGAAATGCTGGTTACTTCACCGCGGGGCCGACTTCGAGCGAGATCGTCGAGCCGTTCTTGGCCTCCTTGACGATCTTGATCTTGGTGTTGGTGTCAGTGATCTTGACGCCCGCCGTGGGGTTGGACGCGTCGTAGTAGGTGCTGGTGTGGTCGTTGAAGACCGGCACCCCCTTCTGCGACGGGATCCGGGTCGCGACGTCCGCGTTGTGCAGCGTGATGCCGTCCGTGCGGTAGAGGCTGAACGGCGAGTCGTACGCCTGGATGCGGTTGCGCATCAGCGTGCCGTCGGACCACTTCAGCGCGGTCGGGTGGGAGTCGACCGGGAGCACCAGACCGGTGCCCTTGTGCTGGCTGGTGTTGTTGTCCGCCTGGGAGGTGTCCCACTTCCAGACCAACAGGCCGTTCTGGTACGGGTAGTGCTCCACCCAGCTCGGACGGGTCGTCGAGAAGCCGAAGTTGTACGGGCCGACCTTGAGGGTCTTGTCGTACGACACGTACTGGCGGTTCTCGGCGATGTAGTACTGCGCGTAGTCCTTGGTGAACGAGGCGCCGACGCGGGAGAACCCGGTCGCCGTCCAGGCGGCGTCCGCGGTCTCGGCGTTGTCGGTGAACAGCGCGCTGCCGTCGGCCGTCACGGTGATCGAGTCGGCGGCGAAGCCCTTCTGCGCGACACCACCGTCGGTGGAGTAGCGGAAGCGGAGTTGGATGCTCTTGCCGGCGTAGGCGTCGAGCGGGTACGACAGCTTCTTGTAGCCGTCGACCGTGCCGCTGAGGGCGGGGTTGCCGCTGCCGTCACGCGGGATCGCCTGACCGTCCACCGTGCCGTCCACGGCGGTCCAGTTGGCGCCGCCGTCGGTGGAGACCTCGGTGTAGAGGTAGTCGAAGTCCTTCTCGATGTCGTAGAAGCCGTCGAGGGTCAGCGTCGCCGACGCCTTGCCGGTGAGGTCCACGGAACGCGTCAGCGTGTTGCGCAGGTCGTTGCCGCTGCCGCTCCACCACTGGTTCGCGCCCTCGGCCGGGGCGACGATCTCGGTGGTGACCTCCTTGTCGGGCAAGGAGACCACGAGGGCCTGCTTGTTCTTGGTGTTGTACTCCGCGACGCCCAGCGTGTGCTTCGACTTCGTCGCGGCCTTCGCCGTGCCGTAGTTGAGCCAGCCGAGCTGGAGCTTGTCCCAGGCGGTCATGTCGCCGGGCAGGTCACCGATGGTGTCCTCGCCGGTGCCGAGCCAGGAACCGGAGGACATCAGGGTCCAGAAGCCGGTGGAGTTCTCGCCGCCGGCGGTGTCGTAGTGGTCCGGCAGACCGAGGTCGTGGCCGTACTCGTGGGCGAAGACGCCGAGTCCGCCGTTCTCCGGCTGGATCGTGTAGTCGCCGACCCAGATGCCGGTGTCGCCGATCTGGGTGCCGCCGAGCTTGTTGTTGTCGGGGCCCGTGGCGCCGGCGTCGGAGCCGAAGGCGTACCAGCGGTGCGCCCAGATGGCGTCCTCGCCCTGTGCGCCGCCGCCCGCGGACTCGTCCTCACCGGCGTGCACGATCTGGAAGTGGTCGATGTAGCCGTCGGCCTCGTTGAAGTCGCCGTCGCCGTCGAAGTCGTAGCGGTCCCACTGGTCGTACTCGGCGAGCTTGGCCTTGATCTCGGCGTCGGTCTTGCCGGCCGCCTTCTGGCCCGCGGCCCACGCGGTGACGCCGTCCTGCACCGCGAACCAGGCGCAGTTGTCGGGGTCGCACTTGTTGGAGCCGTAACGGGCCTCGTTGTAGGGCACCTTGACCCAGTCGGCGACCTCGCCCTCGACCGAGTAGCGGCCCGAGGACTGCTTCTCGTAGTAGGCCTTCATCGAGGAGGAGCCCTCGCCGAAGTACAGGTCCTGGAAGTGCTCCTGGTTGTAGTCCGCCTGCCAGGCCGTGCTGTTGTCCTGCGCACGGTCCGGCTCGGCTATCTGGTTGTGCAGCGGGCCGGGCGTGCCGCCGTAGCGGGGGTCCGTCTGGTCGCCGAACTCGACCAGGATCGTGAAGATCTTGTCGGTCTTCTCGCGGCCCAGCTCGACGTACTTGCTGTCGCCCTTCTTGCTCTTCAGCTGGACGACCTTGGAGCCGTCGCGCTCCTTGACCTGGGCGTCGCCGGAGAGGACCTGGTTCAGGGCCTCCTGACGCTGCGCCTCCTGGGTCTTGCTGAACGGGCCGTCGAGGTCGTGGTCCTCCGTCTGCTTGGCCGGCTGCGGGTCGTGCCGGTTCACGGCAGCCGGCTCGGCGGTGGTGTCGGCCTGCGCCACGGCGTAGGTGGAGATGGTGGCCGTGGCGGCGGCGAGCGCGACGGTCGTCGCGGCCGCTCTGAACGTCCAGGGTCTTCTGGTCACTTGAGATCCTCCCCCGCGTCAGGGCACGCGGAAGGGGGTCCGGTCATGGAAAGTCCGCGTGCGCGTGAGAGACGCGTGTAGTCAAGTGACGACATTTGACTAGAGGTTGAATGGAAAAGACAGACCTTGACTTGAGCAGGTCAAGTGCATTACTGGGGCCTTGCTAGCGGGCGCGTGGGCCCGTCCACTGGGTGGACGATGTGACTCGATGCGCCCCCCATGCACCGATACTGTTGGTTAGGTCACGCTTACCGTTCGTTCCGCTCGGGCATGCCTGCGATTAGAGTCGGTTGGCGGAATGTTCGGCAGCCGGCGGAATGCCAGGCCGGCGCCCCCTCTCACCCCCATTTTCCGAGGACACGATTGCCATGCCTCGTCCGACTGCGCCTCGACCGAACGCCGCACAGCTCGTCTACGGTTCATGCACCGTGATCTTCTCGACCCTCGCCATGCTGCTGCTGTCACAGACAGGTTCAGGTGTGGGGATCGCGGTCATCGCCCTCGCGGCGCTCGCCCTCGGGCTCCTCGTCGCCATGACGGTTCCCCTGCCCAAGCCGAGCAGCGCACCCGCGCCCTCGGCGGAGGCCGCACCGGAGCGCGTACCGGTGAACTCCGGCAAGGCGGCCTGAACTTCACCAGCTGAACTTCAAGATCCGGTCTTCGCGATCCGATCTGCTACGACGACCGGCGGGCCCGTGGAATCCACGGGCCCGCCGGTCGTTCCTGCCGTGCCCTCGCGGTCAGCCGGCGCTGACCACCACCGTCTTGGCCGCCTTGTCGTGCAGGCCCTGCTTGTACGGCTTGTCGAAGAAGCTCCAGCCGCCGCAGATCGCCGTCCAGATACAGGCGCAGCAGAAGGCGAACGGAAGCCACAGCACCAGCGCCCGCACCAGTGCCGTCTGCACCGAGGGCGTGGAGCCGTTGTCCAGGTTGGCCACCCGCATCTTCAGCCACTTCTTGCCCAGCGTCTGCCCGGTCTTGGAGATCAGGAAGGTGTCGTAGGCGACGTAGAGCACGGCGGCGACCGCGGACTGCGCGAAGGACTTGCCGTACTCGACCTCGTCGGCGCCGACGTTGTACTCGCTGACCCCGAATCCCCAGGTGAGCAACCAGACGACGATGCCGACGAGGATCATGTCGATGATGCGGGCGAGCGTACGCCGGCCGCTGTCGGCGAGCGGGGGCATGCCGGCCAGCGGATCGCTCGGGTACGAGCCGCCGCCGTACGGGTCACCGCCGGCGGGACCGCCTCCTTGGTAGGGCGGGGGCTGGCCGCCGTACGGCGAGCCCGATCCCTGTTCTGGCGGGGGCTGCTTCCTGAACGGGTCCTCTTCCGGCGGCTGCTGACCGGAGCCGGGGGGCGGTTCACTGCTCATGGCCCGAGTGGACCGCGAACCTCCCGGCTCCGCATCCGGCGAGCGGCCGTCCGGAGTACGGAATCAGCTGGTGCTTACGACGTAGACGGTCATCCGGCGACGAACGTATGTGCGGCCTTGTCGTGCCAGCACTGGCGCCATGGACGGTCGATCAGGCACCAGGCGGCGCCCACGACACCGACGACCAGCAGTCCGGGCACGCTGTAGACCAGCCAGCGGCGGACGGCCGCGCCGAAGGACGGCGGCTCATGGCCCTCGATGTCCCGCACGTCCAGACCGAAGAGCTTCTTGCCGAGGGTTCGGCCCCACTTGGCGGTGGGCAGCGCCTCGTAGGCCACGCCGAAGAGCAGCAGGACGGCCAGGACGATGCCGAGATACGTCGATGTCGTGCCGTCGAGCAGCCAGACGGTGACGGTCTCGCCGGACAGCTTGGCCGCGTCGATCTTCTCGTTGACGTGGTCGATCGCCTTGGTGCCGAGGGGGACGGCGGCGACGGAGGTGACCGCGGCGAGCACGAGGGTGTCGACGAGCCGGGCGGCGAGCCGCTTGCCGAGCGGGGCCGGGCGGGCCGACGCCTGGCGCATGGCGGCCGCCTGGAAGATGTCCTCCACGGGCGGCTTCCAGGGCGCCACGGGACGGCCCTCGTCCGGCCCTCCGGCGAGCCGGTGCACCTGCTGGGCCCAGGACGGCTGACCGCCGCCGGCGCCGCTCGCCATGGGCGTGGCGGACTGGGGGGCGCCGGGCTGCGAGGGGACGGCGGGGGCGGGCTGCTGGAGGGCGGCCGACGGCGGCTGCTGAGGGCCGGGGAGAGGTTCGGGAGCGGCAGGGGGCTGGGCGCCTGCCGCACGGGCGGCAGCGGCCTTTCCGGCACCGAAACCGGGGGCTCCCGGGGCGGCGGCAGGGCCACCGGCCGACGCGGCGGCACCGCCCGAGCCACCGCTCTGCGCACCCGTCCCGCCCGTGCCCGCCGAGCCCGCGGTCGTTCCGGCCGCGCTCCCGCTCTGCGCCCCCGCTCCCCTGGTCTGCTGGGGTGTGCGCGGGGAGAGCGCGCGGAATTTCATCGTGCCCTCGTTGGTGCCCTCGTCATTGCCGGTGTCGGCAGCCGCAGACGCAGCCGCCCGGCCCGGCCCGGCCGTCGGTCGGCGGAAGAGGAACGTGTTGCCGGAGTCGACGTCGTCCGACTCCGCGGGCGGGATGGACGCCGTACCGTCCGTGCGGGCGGACCGGCCGTCCGGCTGGGCCGGCAGTTCGGCGGACGCCCTCGGGTCGGCTCCCTGTGCGGCTCCCCAGGAGACGCGGTGGTCCTGGTCGCCGCCGAAGCCGGACTGCCGGGAGCGGTCGGCGCCCCACGCGGCCGCGGGCTCCGGCCGGCTGCCGTGCTGGGCGTCGGCCCGGCTGGGGGCACCGGACGAACCCTGCGAGTTCGCCGGTTCCTCGTCGAAGAAGTGCGGGCCCGTCTCCTCGACCTGTCCCGGAGCCGGGCCGGAGCCGGGCGGCGGGGCGAGCGGCTCGCCGTCCGTCGGGGCGGGGCGGCTGGTGCCCGGTACCCAGGCAGCACCGTTCCAGTACCGGACATATCCGGGAATGGAGGGGTCCGGGTAATAGCCCTCGCGGGGCCTGTCGTCACCTGGGGCCGGGGTTGGGGCGCTCATGTCCGTCGTCCCGTATCTGCTCGGGGGTCGTATAGGGGGCTCCACATCTATCAGACCGGCGCAACAACCACCGCCGGTCCCGTAGGACCCACCCCTTTCCGGGCAACCTCGTACACGGACTTCACACGTCCCGGAACTCGGCGAAAAAACTTCAGCGAACCCGCGTAATGGTTCCGGCCCTTCCTCTCTCTCCACTCGTACGGGCCCGCACCAGGGCTCACGAGACTGACACGAGAGAGGAAACACGCGCTATGCACAGCGTGGTAGAGCGGGAGCTGGAACTGAAGCTGATCCTGTCGCCGGAGCGGAGCATCCCGGTCCCCGCCCGGCTCAGCTTCCGCAGCGACGACCCGTACGCCGTCCACATCTCCTTCCACATCAACTCCGACGCCCCGGTGCACTGGACCTTCGCCCGGAGCCTGCTCGTCGAGGGCGTGTTCCGGCCCTGCGGGCAGGGTGACGTCAGGGTGTGGCCGACGAAGGCCGAGGGCCGCAGCGTCGTCCTGATGGCGCTGAGTTCACCCGACGGAGACGCACTGCTCCAGGCGCCGGCGCCACAGGTGTCGGCCTGGCTCGAGCGCACGCTGCGGGTGGTGCCCCCGGGGAGTGAGGGCGGGCGGCTGGGGATCGACGACGCGCTCGACCAGCTGCTCGCCCAGTGAGCCGTAAGGCAACGAGATCAGAACAACTTGCCCGGGTTCAGGATGCCCAGCGGGTCGAAGACGGCCTTCACGCCCCGCTGCATCTCCACCCCCACCGGGCCGATCTCGCGCGCCAGCCACTCCTTCTTCAGGACGCCCACGCCGTGTTCGCCGGTGATCGTGCCGCCGAGTTCCAGGCCGAGCGCCATGATCTCGTCGAAGGACTCGCGGGCGCGCCGGGACTCCTCGGGGTCCTGCGCGTCGAAGCAGACCGTCGGATGGGTGTTGCCGTCGCCGGCGTGGGCGACGACCCCGATGGTGAGCTGGTACTTCTCCGCGATGCGCTCGGTGCCTTCGAGCATGTCGCCGAGCCGCGAACGGGGCACGCACACATCGTCGATCATCGTCGTGCCCTTGACCGCCTCCAGCGCGGTCAGCGACAACCGCCGTGCCTGGAGGAGCAGTTCGGACTCGGCCGCGTCGTCCGCCGGTACGACCTGGGTGGCGCCGGCCGCCTCGCACAGCGCGCCCACCGCGGCGAGGTCCGCCGCCGGGTCCGGGGTGTCGAAGGCCGCCAGCAGCAGCGCCTCCGTGGACTCCGGCAGCCCCATGTGCGCCATGTCGTTGACGGCCTTGACCGTCGTACGGTCCATCAGTTCGAGGAGGGACGGCACGTGTCCGCCCGCCATGATCCGGCACACCGCGTCGCACGCGGCGGCCCCGGACGCGAACTCGGCGGCCAGCACCAGCTGCTGCGGCGGCTGCGGCTTCAGGGCCAGAGTCGCCCGTACGACGATGCCGAGCGAGCCCTCCGACCCCACGAACAGCCGGGTCATGTCGTACCCGGCGACGCCCTTCGCCGTACGCCGGCCGGTGGTCATGAGCCGCCCGTCGGCCAGGACGACGTCCAGGCCGAGTACGTACTCGGCGGTGACCCCGTACTTCACACAGCACAGACCGCCCGACGCCGTGCCGATGTTGCCGCCGATCGTGCACATCTCCCAGCTGGACGGGTCCGGCGGGTAGTACAGGCCGTGTTCGCCCACCGCGCGGGACAGGGCGGCGTTGATGACGCCGGGCTCCACGACGGCGATGCGGTCGACCGGGTTGATCTCCAGGATCCGGTCCATCTTGGTCAGGGACAGCGCGATGCAGCCGTCTGAGGCGTTCGCCGCGCCCGACAGGCCGGTGCGGGCGCCCTGCGGGACGACCGGGACGCGCAGTTCGGTCGCGACGCGCATGACGTGCTGCACCTCTTCGACCGTGCGCGGCAGGACGACCACCGCGGGCGCGCCGGCCGGACAGAAGCTGGCCATGTCGTTGGCGTAGGAGGCCGTGACGTCGGGGTCGGTGAGGACGGCCTCGGCGGGCAGACCGCCGAGCAGACGGTCGACGAGGTTGCCGGTCGCCGCTGTGCTTTTGGAGCGGGGCGCTTCGCTACGGCTCATGATCACAGGTTCGCACCCACGGCCATCGGTGTGAACCCCGTCCGCACACTGCTTCGGGTACGGGAATGTGGTCGTCGTATCGACGCACAGTGATCGCCATGGAGAACCACGAGGAAGCGCCGGACAAGGTGCGCAGGCCCGTTGCCCGGAGGGTGCTGATCGCGGCGGTCGCCGGGGCCGCCGTACTCGGCGGACTGCTGGTGCTGCTGCCCGGGGAACGGCCGGACTCGAGGCCATCCGCCGCGGCGCCGGGGGCGCAGGCGCTGACGGCCGTCGGGGCCGGGGTGCCGGCCGCGCTGCCCGACCTCGCGGCGCTGATCGGCGAGCGCGAGGCCCGGGTGCGTGCGCATCCCGAGGACGCGCGGTCATGGGCGGTGCTCGGGACGGCGTACGTCGAGCAGGGGCGCCGGGTCGCGGAGCCGTCGTACTACCCGCGGGCCGAGCGGGCACTGCGGACGTCGCTGCGGACGCGGGCGAAGGGGACCGCGGCGAGGGCGGAGGCGCTGACCGGGATGGCGGCGCTGGCGAACGCGCGGCGCGACTTCCGGACGGCGCGGAAGTGGGGGCGGGACGCGCTGAAGCTGGACGCGAAGCGCTGGACGACGTATCCGGTGCTCATCGACGCCTACACCGGGCTGGGTGACCACAAGGCCGCCAAGCGCGCCCTGGACGAGCTGCTGGAGCTGCACTCCGGTCCTGCCGTGCTCGCGCGGGCCGCGGCCGTCTACCGCGACCACGGCTGGCGCGAGGACGCGGCCGCCTCGCTGGCCGACGCGGCGGCGGGCGCCGAGGCGCCCGCCGAGAAGGCCGCGTATCTGGAGCGGGTCGGGCAGTTGGCCTTCGAGCGCGGGGACCTGGAGGTCGCGCTGCGGCACTTCCAGGAGGCGGTCCGTATCGACCCCGACCAGCGGGCCGCGCAGGCCGGACAGGGGCGGGCGCTGGCGGGGCTGGGGCGGACCTCGGAGGCACTGAACGCGTACCGGGTGGCGCTGGCCAAGCAGCCGTTGCCTCAGTACGCGCTGGAACTGGGCGAGTTGTACGAGTCGCTGGGCCTCGACCAGGCCGCGCGCGTGCAGTACGACCTGCTGCGGGAGCGGGTGCGCGAAGCCTCGGCGGGCGGGGCCGACGAGGAGCTGGTCCTCGGGCAGTTCGAGGCCGACCACGGGGATCCCGAGGCGGCGGTGGAGCGGCTGCGCGCCGAGTGGCAGCGCCAGCCGGGGATCGCCGTGGCCGACGCGCTGGGGTGGGCGCTGCACCGGGCCGGGCAGGACGAGGAGGCGCTGAAGTTCGCGGTACGGGCGACGGACAAGGAGCACGGGGGTGGGGTCCGCAGCGCGCTGTACGTGTATCACCGGGGCATGATCGAGGGCGAGTCGGAGTTGTACGGGCCCGCCCGGCGGCACCTTCAGGAGGCGCTGCGGATCAACCCGTACTTCTCGCCGTGGCGGGCTCCCGCGGCCCGGGAGGCGTTGCGGGGACTCGGCGATCTGCCCGTCGACGAGCCCCCGCCCGCCTAGTAGGGCCTGGTCACAGGTTGCCGCGCTTCTCCTGTTCCCTCTCGATCGCCTCGAACAGGGCCTTGAAGTTGCCCTTGCCGAAGCCCATCGAGCCGTGGCGCTCGATGATCTCGAAGAAGACGGTCGGCCGGTCCTGGACCGGCTTGGTGAAGATCTGGAGCAGATAGCCGTCCTCGTCGCGGTCGGCGAGGATCTTCAGCTCGCGCAGGGTCTCGACGGGGACACGGGTGTCGCCGACCCACTCGCCGAGGGTGTCGTAGTACGAGTCGGGGGTGTCGAGGAAGCGCACGCCGGCCGCCCGCATCGTCCGTACCGTCTGGACGATGTCGTTCGTGTTGAGCGCGATGTGCTGGACGCCCGCGCCGCCGTAGAACTCCAGGTACTCGTCGATCTGGGACTTCTTCTTGGCGATGGCGGGCTCGTTGATCGGGAACTTGACCTTGAGCGTCCCGTCCGCGACGACCTTGGACATCAGCGCGCTGTACTCGGTGGCGATGTCGTCGCCCACGAACTCCTTCATGTTCGTGAAGCCCATGACCTTGTTGTAGAAGGCCACCCACTCGTTCATATGGCCGAGCTCGACGTTGCCCACGCAGTGGTCGATGGCCTGGAAGGTGCGCTGGGCGGGCGGTTCGACGAGCGGGTCGGCGGCGATGAAGCCGGGGAGGTAGGGGCCGTCGTAGCCCGACCGGTCGACCAGGGTGTGCCGGGTCCGGCCGTAGGTGGCGATCGTGGCGAGTACGACCGTGCCGTGCTCGTCCTTCAGCTCGTACGGCTCGGCGATCGAGCGTGCGCCGTGCCCGACGGCGTACGCGTGGGCCTTGCGGGCGTCCGGGACCTCGATGGCGAGGTCGATGACGCCGTCGCCGTGCTCGGCCACATGCTCGGCGAGGAAGTGGCCCCAGGTGGAGGCGGGTTTGATCACCGAGGTGAGGACGAAGCGGGCGGAGCCGTTGGTGAGCACGTAAGAGGCGGTCTCACGGCTGCCGGTCTCCGGTCCGGAGTAGGCGACGAGCTGCATGCCGAAGGCGGTGGAGTAGTAGTGCGCCGCCTGTTTGGCGTTGCCCACGGCGAAGACGACCGCGTCCATTCCCTTGACCGGGAAGGGGTCGGCCTGCCGGGCGGTGTCGGGAGTGTGGTCTGTGTCAGCAGAAGATACGGCCATGGCGAAAGCCTCGCGCCGCCCTGCAAGGTGCGCAATAGTTTGCGTCATCGCTGGGCAATGTGACCAGTGCAGTTAGCGTTTCGTCGGGCTTCCTGTACAGGATGACCACTCGGGAGGGCCGTATGGGGATCGATCATCTGGACGGGCGCATCATCGTGCTGCTGGCGCGGGAGCCGCGGATCGGGGTGCTGGAGATGTCCCGGCGGCTGGGGGTCGCCCGGGGGACGGTGCAGGCGCGGCTGGACCGGCTTCAGTCGAATGGCGTCATCCGCGGCTTCGGTCCGCAGGTGGATCCGGCGGCCCTCGGCTATCCCGTCACCGCGTTCGCGACGCTCCAGATCCGGCAGGGGCAAGGGACGGACGTACGGGCGCACTTGGCGACCGTGCCGGAGGTGCTGGAGCTGCACACGACCACCGGCACCGGGGACATGCTGTGCCGGCTCGTGGCCCGGTCCAACGCCGATCTTCAGCGGGTGATCGACCTGGTTGTCGGTTTTGATGGCATCGTCCGGGCCTCCACCGCGATCGTCATGGAGAACCCCGTTCCGCTTCGGATCATCCCACTGGTCCAGCAGGCGGCACTGGGGGCGCAGGCGGCGGAGGGTTCGGTCGGACGGGAGTGACCGAGCCTCTGGGGTGACGCGTGAGCTTCTGGGAGTACCTGGGCAACCAGCATCAGCAGTTGCTCGCGGACGCCTATCAACACGCGAGTGCCGTCTTCCAGTGCATGGTCGTGGCGACCGTGCTCGGCGTTCTGATCGGCATCGTGACCTACCGGAGGGAATGGTCCGGAAGCCTCGCCACCACGACCACCTCGACCATTCTGACCATCCCGTCGCTCGCCATGATCGGTCTGCTCATCCCGATCGTCGGTCTCGGCGTGCCGCCCACGGTGATCGCCCTGACCCTGTACGGGCTCCTGCCGATCGTGCGCAACTCGATCGTGGGGCTGCGCGGGGTCGATCCGACGCTGGTGGACGCGGCGACCGGCATCGGGATGTCCCGGGTGATGCGGCTGGTCCGGATCGAGCTGCCGCTGGCCTGGCCGCCGATCCTGACCGGCATCCGGGTCTCGACGCAGATGCTGATGGGCATCGCGGCCATCGCCGCCTACGCCTCCGGACCCGGCCTCGGCAATGTGATCTTCCGCGGTCTCGCCTCGCTGGGCAGCAAGAACGCGCTCAACCAGGTGCTCGCGGGCACGCTCGGGATCATCGTCCTGGCGCTGCTGTTCGACGCCGCGTACGTCCTGATCGGACGGCTGACCATTCCCAGGGGGATCCGTGCCTGAGACAGCGACCTCCGGTGCCTCCATCGAGCTGGAGAACCTCACCAAACGGTATCCGGGCACTCCCGCCCCGGCCGTCGACAACGTCAACATGGAGATCCAGGCGGGTGAGCTCGTCGTCTTCGTCGGCCCGTCGGGCTGCGGGAAGTCCACGACCCTGAAGATGATCAACCGGCTGATCGAGCCGACCGGCGGCCGCATCCGCATCAACGCCGAGGACGTCACCGACATGGACCCGGTGAAGCTGCGCCGCAACGTCGGGTACGCGATCCAGGCGTCCGGTCTCTTCCCGCACATGACGGTCGCCCAGAACATCGCACTGGTCCCGGGGATGATCGGCTGGCCGAAGGCGCGGATCAGATCGCGGGTGGAGGAGATGCTGGACCTCGTCGGGCTCGACCCGGGCGAGTTCCACGGCCGCTATCCACGCCAGCTCTCCGGCGGTCAGCAGCAACGCGTGGGCGTGGCACGGGCGTTGGCCGCCGATCCGCCCGTACTCCTGATGGACGAGCCGTTCGGTGCGGTCGACCCGATCACCCGCGATCACCTCCAGGACGAGTTGATCAGGCTCCAGCACGAGTTGCACAAGACGATCGTCTTCGTCACCCATGACTTCGACGAGGCGATCAAGCTCGGTGACCGCATCGCCGTCCTGCGCGAACGGTCCCACATCGCCCAGTTCGACACCCCGGAGGCGATCCTCACCAACCCGGCCGACGACTTCGTCTCCGGGTTCGTCGGGGCCGGGGCGGCGCTGAAGCGGCTCAACCTCACCCGGGTACGGGATGTGGAGATCACCGACTATCCGACGGTCACCGTCGACGACCCGCTCCAGCAGATCTTCAACAGGCTCCGCTCCAGCGGCACGAACGAGATCCTGCTGCTCGACAAGCACCGACGGCCGTACAAGTGGCTCCGGCGCGGCGACATGATGCGCGCCAAGGGCTCACTGGCCCGCGCGGGCACGCTCGTGCACGACACGGTGACCCGGGACGCGACCCTCCGCGACGCGCTGGAGGCGGTCCTCACCGACAACGCGGGGCGGGTCGCGGTGACCGGGCGGCGCGGTGAGTACACGGGCGTCGTCGACATGGAGACGCTGATGAACTCCGTGCACGAGCTGCTGGAGGCCGACCGTCTGGAGGCCATGGAGCACCAGCACGAACTGGAGGAGCTGCGGGCCCACCAGACGCATGCCGAGCAGGAGGGCGTCGGAGGGGAGAAGGCGTGAGGGGAGAAGGCGGGGCCACCTCCGCCGACCGGCGCCGCCCCGAGGGCGAGCACGAGGTCAAGGGGCACGTCTTCCGGGACGAGGGCGAGGTGCCGGGCGACCAGGAACCGCCGCCGCCCGCGCCGGTCGTGACGAAACGCCGGATCGGCTGGCAGAAGCTCACCTTCCTGCCGGCCGTCCTCGTCGCCGTGCTGCTGGCCACCTGGCTCTGGTTCGAGCAGGCCGACCTGGACCCCATCTCCGAGAACGCGCTGTCGGACGGCGAGGTGTCCAAGCTCCTGTGGGAGCACATCCAACTCACCGCGATCTCCACCTTCTTCGTGCTGATCATCGCGATCCCACTGGGCATCCTGCTGACCCGCGGGGCGTTCCGGAAGGCGACCCCGGTGGCGATGGCGTTCGCCAACATGGGCCAGGCGACGCCCGCGATCGGCCTCCTCGCCCTGCTGGTGATCTGGCTCGGCATCGGCCGGCGGGCGGCCCTGATCGGCATGATCATCTACGCCGTGCTGCCCGTGCTGTCGAACACGATCGCCGGCCTGAAGGCCAACGACCCGACCCTGCTGGAGGCGGCCCGCGGCATCGGCATGTCCCCGATGGGCGTGCTCTCCCGGGTGGAGCTGCCGCTGGCGGTCCCGCTGATCCTGGCGGGCGTGCGGACGGCGCTCGTCCTGAACGTCGGCACGGCGACGCTGGCGACCTTCGGCGGGGGCGGCGGCCTGGGCGTCCTCATCACCACCGGCATCACGACCCAGCGGATGCCCGTGCTGATGCTGGGTTCGATCCTCACGGTCGCCCTCGCCCTGCTGGTCGACTGGCTCGCCTCGCTGGCCGAACTGCTGCTGCGGCCACGGGGACTGGAGGTGGGGACATGAAGCGGCTGCGCGTAGTGCTCGCCGTGGCCCTCGTGGCGGGCTGCGGTCTGACCAGCGGTTCGCCCATGGTGGACGACGTCCGTCCCGGCTCGATCGGACAGGGCGAGCCGCTCAAGGGCGCCAACCTCACCGTCACGTCCAAGGAGTTCACCGAGCAGCTGATCCTCGGCGCCATCATGGGCATCGCCTGGGAGGCGGCCGGCGCCGAGGTGCTCGACCGCACCGGCATCCAGGGCTCCATCGGCGCCCGCGAGGCCGTCAAGAGCGGGGACGCGGACGGGATGTACGAGTACACGGGCACCGCCTGGATCACCTACCTCGGCAACAGCAAGCCCATCACCGACCCCGAGCAGCAGTGGGAGGCGGTGCGCGAGGCGGACGCGAAGAACGGGCTGACCTGGCTGCCCCCGGCGTCGCTGAACAACACCTACGCGCTCGCCATGAACCAGGCCAACTTCAAGAAGTACGGCACGAAGACCCTGTCCGAGGTGGCCGCGCTGGCGAAGTCCGATCCCGGCGCGGTGACGCTGTGCGTGGAGAGCGAGTTCGCCAACCGGGCGGACGGGTTGCCGGGGATGCAGAAGGCGTACGGCATGGACGTGGCCGCGAGCAACATCACGCAGATGGACACCGGGATCATCTACACCCAGGCGGCGAAGGGGAGTTGCACCTACGGGGAGGTGTTCACCACCGACGGGCGCATCAAGTCGATGAACCTGGTGGTGATGGCGGACGACAAGAAGTTCTTCCCCAACTACAACGCGGCGCCCGAGATCAACACCAAGGCGCTGAAGAAGCACCCGGCCATCGCGAAGGTCCTCGACCCGATCACCAAGCGGCTGGACAACGCGGTGGCGCAGGAGCTGAACGCCAAGGTGGACGTCGACGGGGAGGACCCGCACCAGGTGGCGTTGGACTGGCTGAAGGAGGAGGGGTTCGTGAAGGAGGGGTGAGGCAGGCCGCCCGACATACGGAGTAGCGGGGCGGGGGTCAGCAGCTCGGTACCGAGCCCTTCCCCTGCTCCAGCGCCACCAGCGCACTCACCGCACCCTTGAGCGTGGTCACCGGAATCAGCCGCAGCCCCTTGGGCAGCTCCGACTCCGCATCGCCGCACTCGTCCTTCGGGACCAGGAACACAGTCGCCCCGTCCCGCCGCGCGGCCTGCGTCTTCAGGGCGACACCGCCGACGGCGCCGACCGTCCCGTCGGCGTCGATCGTCCCGGTGCCGGCGATGGTACGACCGCCGGTGAGCTGGCCGCCGCTGCCGTCGCCGTCGAGCTTGTCGATGATGCCGAGGGAGAAGAGGAGCCCGGCGCTGGGGCCGCCGACGTCGGCGAGCCTGAGCGTGACCTTCACGTTCTGGTCGCTGAGGTCGAGGTAGTTCAGCGCGGCCTCGGTCGCCGCGTCCTGGGACTCACGCATCTGCTCGGTGTTGTGCTGCTCGATCTCCTTGACGTTCTCGCCGCTCGGATAGACCGAGTCGCGCGGCATGACCGCCTTGTCCGTACGGAACCACGCATCGATCACATCGCCGAGCGAGACGTCGGTGTCAGGGTTGGTCGCCTCGATCGTCGTCATCCGCAGCTGCCCACTCGTGTCCCGCGTCGGCGCCCCGGAGATCGTGATCACCTGCGTCCCCCTGTTCTCCCCCAGCACATCCGCCGTCAGCCCCGGCTGCGTCAGCGAAAACGGCAACGGCGCGAACACCGCGGTCCCGATCAGACCGACAACGGGCAGAACACAGGCAACCAGTGCCTGCGGGCGCGTGAGACGAGAGAGGAGCACGGGATCAATCTAACGGGCGGGGGTGGGGAGGGTGGGCGGGGGCGGTCATGCCGCCCAGCTGCAGACACTGGCCGGCCTTGCTGCGGGCATTCGTGCCGCCTGGGGCGGCACGGGTGGGCGCAGGCGGCACCCCGTCAGCGCCGGGCTGCGCGACCGGCCCCCGGCCGGCACCAACCCACCGCGCCCTCCAGCTCCGGGCTGCGTGACCCGCCTCCGGCCGCCACCAACCCACCGCACCCACCGTCAGCGCCGGGCCGCAAGCCCCACCCCTCGCCGACGCCAACCGTCACCGCAGCGCCTCCGCAACCTCACGCGCCGCGTCCACCACCCTCGGCCCCACCCGCTCCGGCACCGCGTCCGCCAGCATCACGACCCCCACGCTCCCCTCGACCCCGGTCACACCGATCAACGGCGCCGCGGCCCCGCTCGCCCCCGCCTCCAACTCCCCGTGCGTCAGCGTGTATCCGGGCTCCCCCACCGTCCGCTGCCGCGCGGAGAGGATCGCCTTCCCGGCGGCCCCCCGCTCCAGCGGATGCCGAAAGCCCGCCCGATACGCCACGTGATAGTCGGTCCAGGTCGGCTCGACGACCGCCACGGCGAGCGCCTCCGCCCCGTCCACCAGCGTGAGATGCGCGGTCGCCCCTATGTCCTCGGCCAGCGACCGCAGAGCCGGCAACGCCGCCTCCCGCACCAACGGATGCACCTGACGGCCCAACCGCAGCACCCCGAGCCCGACCCGGGCACGTCCGCCCAGGTCACGTCGTACGAGTGCATGCTGCTCAAGCGTGGCGAGCAACCGGTACACAACGGTCCGGTTCACGCCCAGTTTGTTGGAAAGCTCGGTGACGGTCAGCCCGTGGTCCGTATCGGCCAGCAGCTTGAGGACACGCAGTCCCCGGTCGAGCGTCTGAGAGGTCTCCGCGGTCACGACGCCCACTCCTTAGTGGTGAGGTCGACGGCCCCCTCGCGACGGATGCGTCACCGAGTCCCGTCAGTGACGCGCTTCAGAGGCCGCCGATCGGCCGGCGGCCCGGACTTCCGGACCGCGTCGCTTCACGGCTGCGCTCCGCGGCGGCGCTGCCACGGGGCGTGTGCGTAGCGGGACAGTAGCGAAGGCGGTTCGCTGAGCGGAAGGCTCCGTCCAGAATCCGGTCAGCGGCCGGTACGGACCACGTCCCTTTGCCTTGACGGGTAAAGCCATTTACGCCGACATGTACGACGTCCCAGCACTCGCCGTGCACCACACCCGCACACAGCGCACACGCCGCAGGTCGTGCACGCCCCCGCGCCGAATCGACACGGCGGACGTCACTTCATACGGGTGGCCCACTCCTGCACCTTGGCGATCCGCTGCCGCAGCTGCCCCGCCGTCGCCTCCGCGCTCGGCGGGCCGCCGCACACGCGCCGCAGCTCGGTGTGGATGACACCGTGCGGCTTGCCGCTCTGGTGGACGTACGCGCTCACCATCGTGTTGAGCTGCTTGCGCAGCTCCATCATCTCCTTGTGGCTGACCACCGGCCGCCGCTCGGCGGGCAGTTCGAGCAGGTCGGCCTCCTCGTCCGGCTTCTTGCGGCTGTGCGCGATCTGCCGGGCCTGCCGCTTCTGGAGCAGCAGTTGCACCTGGTCGGGCTCCAACAGCCCGGGAATACCGAGGTAGTCCTGCTCCTCCTCGCTACCGGGGTGGGCCTGCATGCCGAACTCGGCGCCGTCGTACAGCACTCGGTCGAAGACGGCGTCCGACTCCAGCGCCTCGAAGGGCAGTTGGTCCTGCTCGCCGGTGTCCTCGTCCTGCTGCTGCTCGGCCTCCTGAAGGAGCTTGTCCTCCTCGGCGTACGGGTCCTCCTCGCCCTCCTTCTTGGGCTTGTCGAGGGCGTGATCGCGCTCGACCTCCATCTCGCCTGCGAAGGTGAGCAGATCGGGAACGGTCGGCAGGAAGACGGAAGCCGTCTCCCCTCGCCGCCGGGACCGTACGAAACGG
This sequence comes from Streptomyces sp. NPDC051963, assembly GCF_044593495.1. Classification (NCBI taxonomy): domain Bacteria; kingdom Bacillati; phylum Actinomycetota; class Actinomycetes; order Kitasatosporales; family Streptomycetaceae; genus Streptomyces; species Streptomyces sp. NPDC051963. Next base: position 242,042 of record NZ_JBIUCC010000011.1, read on the forward strand.
CCGACCGCCTGCGCGAAGAAGAGCGGCGTGGAGATGGTCGTGGCGTACACCCCGACCGCGAGCCGCGGCACGTCGACGCCTTCCGACACCATCCGCACCGCGACCATCCAGCGGTCGTCGCTCGCGCTGAACTCGTCGATCCGGTTGGACGCGCCGGCGTCGTCGGACAGGACGAGTGTCGCCTTCGTGCCCGTGATCTCGCGGATGAGCTTGGCGTACGCACGCGCCGAGTCCTGGTCGGAGGCGATGACGAGCGCACCCGCGTCCGGGATCCCCTTGCGGACCTCGGTCAGCCGCTGGTCGGCGGCGCGCAGCACGCTCGGCATCCACTCGCCGCGCGCGTCGAGGGCGGTACGCCAGGCCTGGCTGACGGCGTCCTTGGTCATCGGCTCGCCGAGCCGCGCGGCGATCTCGTCACCGGCCTTCGTACGCCACCGCATGTTCCCGCTGTACGACAGGAAGATGACGGGCCGGACGACACCGTCGGAGAGCGCGGACCCGTACCCGTACGTGTAGTCGGCGGCGGACCGCCGGATCCCGTCGTTGCCCTCTTCATAGGCCACGAAGGGAATGGGGTTGGTGTCGGACCGGAACGGCGTACCGGTGAGCGCGAGCCGACGCGTGGCCGGCTCGAAGGCCTCCAGGCACGCCTCGCCCCAGGACTTGGAGTCACCGGCGTGATGGATCTCGTCGAGGATGACGAGGGTCTTGCGCTGCTCGACGCGGTTGCGGTGCAGCATGGGCCGTACGCCGACACCGGCATACGTGACCGCGACCCCCTGGTAGTCCTTGCCGAGCGGCCCGGCGCTGTACTCCGGATCCAGCTTGATCCCGATACGCGCCGCGGCCTCCGCCCACTGCTTCTTCAGATGCTCGGTCGGAGCGACGACGGTCACCTGCTGCACGACGTGGTGATGCAGCAGCCAGGACGCCAGCGTCAGCGCGAACGTCGTCTTCCCGGCACCGGGCGTCGCCACGGCCAGGAAGTCACGCGGCTGCTCCTGGATGTACTTCTCCATCGCCCCTTGCTGCCAGGCACGCAGCTTGCCGGCGGTACCCCAGGGGGCACGGCCGGGGAACGCGGGTGACAGATGATGCGACGACGAGGAACTGGCGGCGGCGGTGGTAGTCACGGTCTCCGGTGAAAGGGTCGAATCTAGGGGGCCGCGCGGAGCGCGTCGTTCAGGGTGGTGGTGGGCGACGGGCGGGCGGCTCTGCTGGGTATGACAACCGGGCCACCCTACCGGCGCCGGGTTTCCGTCAACGGGCGGACTGTGCCGGGTCACCCTGGATGGGACTGAGGTCACATGGCCTCGTGCAACGCCCTCAACCGGAGGGCGAGCAGCCCCACGTCCTCCAGGCTTCCGGACGCCACCTCGATGACGAGCTTGTATGCCTCGTCCTGATTGACGTCGAGCATCTCCGTGCCGTTGAAGTCGAGGAAAACGACGGTGCACATCCACGCCATGCGCTTGTTGCCGTCCACCAGGGGATGGTTCGCGGCCAGCGACTGAAGCAGTGCGGCAGCCTTCTCGAAGAGGTCCGTGTACGCCTCGACGCCGAACATCTGCGACTGGGGCCGGTGGACGGCCGAGCTGAGCAGACCCAGGTCACGTACGGCAACCTGCGTCTGCTCCCCGCACGCCGGCTCCGCCAGGTCCAGCACCTCCTGGACCGTGAGGTACTTCATCTACTCCCCCAGCCTCCGCAGCAGGTCGGCGTGGCCCGCTGCGTACTTCGCGCCCAGGCGTCTGACCGTGGCCCGGTCGGCCTCCTGCTCCAGATACCGGTCGATCGCCTGAAGCACTATGGCGTGCATACTGCGCCCCTCCTCCTCGGCACGCAGCTTGAGCGCCTCCTGCTGGTCGTCGCGCAGACGAAGGTTCATAGCCATACCACGACGGTACCACCATTGGGGCCACCGTGGTACCGGATTCAATTGGCCCGCAGCCGCGTGGTCACCCACGCCCCCACCAACGCCACCCCGGCCATCGGCAGGAAAACCACGGCGAACGCGGCCGGATGCGAGCCCGAACCCGTCGCCTCCGCCGCCTCCGTGGCCGCATGCGCCACCGCGCCCCCGCCCAGCGCCGCGAAGGCCGCGCCGCCTGCCGCCAGCAGCAGCACGTTGGACAGTCCGTCGGAGATCTGGAGGGCGGCGGAGTTGGTGCCGGCCTCCTCGGGCGCGGAGAGCTCGAGGAGCAGCACGCTGGTGGAGGAGATCACCAGGCCCATGCCGAAGCAGCCCACGCCCCAGGCGACGGCGAGGGTCCAGACCGGCACCGCCTCGATCAGCACGCTCGGCGCGGCGGCGATCGCGGCCGCCACCAGCACCATCCCGAGGGTCATCAGCCGTTCCCGGTACGGCGCCACCCGCGCCCGCGACTGCACCCACGACCCCAGCGCCCACGTCCCCCCGCCCGCCGCGAGCGAGAACCCGGCCAACGTCGGCGACAACCCCCGCTGGGTGACCAGCATCAGCGGCACGAAGGACTCGGCGGCAATGAAGGAGCCCGCGGCGACCCCACGCAACAACACGACGGACGGCAGCCCCCGAGAGGCCCGGTAAGTCCCACGCGGCAACAGCCCGAGAGCAGCCGGCACCAACAGCGCGGCGCCCGCCGCGCCGGGAACCAGCGAGATCCACTGCAGGTCCTGGGCGGCGTACTGCAGCAGCCCCGCACCGAGGGAGATACCGAGGGCGAGCCGGATGCGGCGACGGTCGAAGGAAGCCCGGGAGGCGTGCCCGGAGTCCCCTGCCACCGTTTCCGGCGTGTCCGCCATGTCCACCGGCCCCGCCGCCCGACGCCGTATCTGCGGCAGCGCGAGTGCCAGCGGGAAGACGACCAGCACCGGGATGCCGACGAACACCCAGCGCCAGCCGAGGTGTTCGGTCACCGCGCCCGACGCGAGGGGACCGACGACGGACGGCACGACCCAGCTCGCCGCGAACGCCGCCATGATCGCCGGTTGCAGCCGCCCGGGGTAGGCGCGGCCGACGACGACGTACAGCGCGACGATCACCAGTCCGCCGCCGAACCCCTGCACGGCCCGCCCCAGGATGAACAGCCACATCGCGCCTGCGGTGCCGGACAGCAACAGGCCGGCCGCGAAGGCGGCGATGCCCGTGGTCAACGCCCCGAGCGGGCCGCGCCGGTCCGACCACTGACCGGAGAGCACCATTCCGAGCAGGCTCGTCGTGAAGTACCCCGAGAACGCGAACGCGTACAGCGACACCCCGTCCAGCTCCCGCGCCGCCACCGGCATCGCCGTGCCGACGGCGGTTGCCTCAAAGGCGATCAGCAGCACGACCGAGACGATGCCGATGCTGAGCGCGCGGTAGCCACGGCTCAGGACGGTCTCGTCGGGCTCGGCGGCCGCAGGGGGGTCGGTGAGGTTCGCGACGCCGGTGTCGCGTGGTTCGAGGCCGGTCATGCCCGCCAGCGTAAGGGCCACAACACCCTTTGACCCCTGTCGAGAGAACGGCCCCACCTAGACCCTTGGTCGTACGACCGCCCCACCCGCCCCCGTTTCATGAACGCCGTATGGCAGTCCCATTGCACCGCCCCCACTCCCCTTGAGCCCCTCCCCACCCGCACCCTACGGTCAGTACACGAAGCAAGGCCGTGTGCCCGAGTGGTTTAGGGGCTCGCCTGCAAAGCGAGTTACGTGGGTTCGATTCCCGCCACGGCCTCTGACTGCCTGCCGATGAAGAACGAAATCATGGTTGACCTAGAGTGCGTGCCACGAAATTCGAGCACGTTTCCTTCGGCCTTCAGGCAGGGGGCCGAGAATGTCACACCGACGGTCTCTCAACGGTCCTTCTCGATCAGTTCAGCTTGCCCCTGGAGTCAGCGCATTCAGTCAAGGCGCCTTCGCCTTTTGGCACAGATGACTCAACGCTCTCGCCACGCACACCTTGCACTTGATTCGCCATATTCTTGACTCGATCTCAAGATGTGCTGTATTACACCCCTTAGGCCTCGACGAGGCAAGGGGAAAGAATCACGGGGGCATGATTCACATGGCCGAATCGACAACTCGTCGCGCCTTCTTGCGGCGCGTCGGGGCGACTCTAGTTGTGGGCGTGGGCGTTACATCTACCACTGCACACGGATGCAAATCACCTCGGCCGAGGAATAGGTCGCGCTTTCCGCGCCGTCGAAACCCCCCAAGCATCCCGCAAGACACATCCGACTCAGAATAACCGCGAGCAGGCCGATATACACGTTTGGGGGCCGAGGACGTGAGTGATGATCCCCCGGTTCCGGACCCTGTGCCGGGACAAGGTGAAACCCGATCTCCGACATCGCTTGATAAATTCAATGCGTCCACAGGAGCCGTGAGTGCCGCTGCCGCACTGGGCAGTTGGGCACATTCACTCAAAGACGAGACTCCAGACGTCCCAGGCGATGCATCGGCTTCATCCGATGGTCTTGTGTCCCAGATACTCGACGCCGGCGGCGAGGTCGTGGATTTCCTACAGGACCTGTTTGGATGGTGACCTGATCAGGCTCAGTTCACGTCCCGCAGCTCTTCCCTCCGCAGCAGCCACAGCGTGAACGCCAGCGTGGAGAGGTCCGTGGTCAGAGGGCGCGGCAGTGCGTCTCGCTCGGTCCAGTACAGGACCGTGCCCGTCGTGCCGTCGATCACGAGGCTGGTGTCGGGGGTGATGTGGCCGAGGCGTATCAGGCGGTCCGAGTCGGGCGGGAGCGCGAGGTCGGCGTCGTGGTCGTCCGTGCCGTACTCGGCGAGTGTCCGTGGCGGTACGTCGGTGTCCAACGTGAACCAGGCGGCCTCTTCCGGCAGGCCGATGTCGCGCAGGAAGCGGCGGGTCGGTTCGTGGGTGAGGGTGGCGGGGAAGTCGACGTCCTCGAAGGAGACGATCGCTCCGGTGCCGAACTCCTCGTCCAGCAGGCGCGGAGGCAGGTCGAGGGCCAGGCCGCTGCCGGGCTCCGCGATCCAGGCGAGCGGGCGGACCAGGGCGCCCATGCTCCGGAACGCCGGCATCGCGCCGCCCGTCCCCTGCTCCCACACCGTCAGCAGCCGCCGTGAGGCCACCGCCACGGCCCCGGGCCCGAAGCGCCCCGCATACGCCGCGAACTCGCCCCGCAGCCCGGCCAGTTCATCGGCCGCCGCCGCGAACCACGCCAGCGTCCGCAGCCGACCCTCCCGCCGCAGCTCACCGGTGCCCGACAACCCCCCACACACCGCCCCGTCCACCCCGAACGGACTCAGCTCCTCGTCACCCCGCAGCCCGTGCCCCGGTGGCGCGGCCACTTGGAACGGATCCGGATCGGCCCCGGTCAGGGCGGTCACCGCGAGGCAGGTCGCGCTGGTCGTGCTCATGGAATCCCCCGTGCATGCATGGTCGTTCACAGTCCCCGAGCGGGGCACGGCGTCGCAGCCGTCGTGCGTACGCAGTCAAAGACGCGCATCGCACCGGCGCGGTCGCAGCCGCACCGTCCCCACGCCGAAAACACTACGCCGCACCACTGACAACGGCCCGTAGCCCGGCAACGCCAAGGGTGTTACGTCGCACACAGCCGGTCACGCGAAGTAGATGCCGCCCAGCACGACCACCACCGCCGCGAACACGAACACCAGCACCCACACCAGCAACTTCCCCACGCCGGGCGACGGTTCGTACCGCGGTGGCTCGGGGTCGGGGGCAGTCACTGGCCGGTCACCACCGCCGCCTGCGGGCGGATCGGGAGGCGGTTGACGGGGCGGCCCGTCGCGGCGCGCACGGCGGAGGCGACGGCCGCCGGGGACGTCACCACCGGTACCGCGCTGGCGGCCTTCGCGCCGAACGGGGCGACGACGTCCCGCTCCTCGACGAGTTTGACGATGCGGATGTCGGGGGCGTCGAGGGAGGTGGGCAGGGCGTAGCCGGTCAGGTCGGGGTGGCGGATCAGACCGCGTGCCGTGCGCAGGTTCTCCGTCAGCGCGATGCCCACGCCCTGGGTGACGCCGGCTTCGATGCGCGCCGTCAGCTGGACCGGGTTCAGCACGCGCCCCACGTCCTGGGCCACGGCCAGTTCGACGACCCGTACGGAGCCCAGTTCGATGTCGACGTCCACGACCGCGCGGATCGCGCAGAAGGCGAGGCCCACGAAGGCGTCGCCCTGGCCGGCTTCGTTCAGGGGTTCCGTCGGGTGCGGGCGGCACTGGGCGGTGGCCCACAGTTCCTTGCCGTCCATCGCCTCGGTGACGGTGGTCGACAGGACTCCGTCGTACGACGTGATCTTGCCGTCGGTGATCTGCAGCAGTTCGGTGGACATGCCGAACTTGTGGGCCAGCGGTTGCAGCAGCTGTGTGCGGACCATCTTCGCCGCGCGCTCCACCGCGCCGCCGGACACCCAGGTGTGGCGGCCCCGGCAGCCGGCGCCCGCCGGCGGCTGGTCGGTGTCGACCGGGGCGACGTGCACCTCGTCGATGCCGAGTGTCTCCTGGACGATCTGCCGGGCGAGGGTGGTGAAGCCCTGGCCGGTCTCGACGGCCGCGCAGAGCACGGTGGCGATCCCGTCCTGGACCTTGACCGTCGCCGTGGAGACCTCGTCGGCGCCTTCGGCTCCGAGCATGTGCACCATGCCGAGGCCGTAGCCCACGCCCCGGCGCACCGCGCCCGGTTCGCCCGCGCCCTCGGGGCCGCCGGGCAGCAGCCAGTCCTCCTCGGGCGTGTCCTTGGGGAGCGCCGGGAGGGGGAAGTCCCGTACCGCCTGGAGGAGTTCGGCGACCGGGGCCGGGCAGGTCACCGACTGGCCGGTCGGCAGTACGTCGCCGGTGGCCAGGGCGTTGCGCAGGCGCAGCTCGGCCGGGTCGACGCCCAGCTTCTTCGCCAGCTTGTCCATCTGGGCTTCGTAGGCGGCGGCGACCTGCATGGCGCCCTCGCCGCGTACGTGGCCGGAAGGCGGGTTGTTGGTGCGTACGGCCCAGCCCTCGATGAACGCGTTCGGGACGACGTACGGGCCGCAGGCGAAGGACACCGCGGCGGCCAGCGCCTCCGAGGAGGTGTCCGCGTAGGCGCCCGCGTCCAGCAGGATCTGTGCCTCGACCTTGACCAACCTGCCCTCGGCGTCCGCGTGGTGGCGGTACCGCAGGAGGGTGGGGTGGCGGTGGGTATGGCCCAGGAAGGACTCTTCGCGTGTCGCGGTCAGCTTGACCGGGCAGCCGGTCTTCAACGCCAGCAGGCCCAGCGGGAGCTGGAAGCCCTGGTCCTCGCGGTCGGCGGTGGCGCCGGGGACGCCGGTGACGACGACCTTCACGCGGTCGGGCTCCAGGCCGTAGCAGGCGGCGGCCGTGTCGCGGTCGGTGTGCGGGTCCGTGGACGCGAGGTACAGCTCGACGCCGCCGTCCGGGCGCGGCACCGCGAGGCCCGCCTCGGCTCCTATGGGCGCCGGGTCCTGGCGGCCGATGCGGTACTGGCCCTCCACGACGATGTCGCCGGCCGCGTCCGGGTCGCCGTGGCGCAGCGGGATGTGGCGGATCAGGTTGCCGTCCGGATGCAGCGCTTCGGCCTCGAAGGCCTGCTCCGGGTCGGTCACCGGGTCGAGTACTTCGTACTCGACGATGACGGCGGCCGCGGCCATCCGCGCGGTGTCGGGGTGGTCGGCGGCGACGGCGGCGATGGGCTCGCCGTGGTGGCGTACGACTTCGGAGGCGAACACCGGGCGGTCGACCGCGCCCCGGCCGTACCGGGCGGCGCCGGGCACGTCCTCGTGGGTGACGACGGCGCGGACGCCGGGCATCTCGCGCGCGTGGGACGTGTCGATCGACACAATGCGCGCGTGCGGGTGCGGCGAGCGCAGGACGGCCGCCCAGAGCAGGCCTTCGGCCCACAGGTCGGCGGCGTACGGGAAGGTGCCCTCGGTCTTCGCGCGCGCGTCGGCGGCGTGCAGGGACGCGCCGAGGCCGTGCGGGATCTCCTCGGGGGCGGGGGCTGCCTCCGCGGCAGCGGTCGCGGTGGCGGCTTCGTTGCTCACGCCTGGCCTCCGTCCTGTCCGTACGCCTGGTCGCGCGGCTCGAACGCCGACGGGTTGACGCCGCCGGCTCCGGGGCCCGCCTGGTGCGGGATACGTGCCTCGTCGGTGTCCGTCTCACTGGCGGCCGCGCTGTGCGCCTCGCGTTCGGCGACGACGTCCTTGACGGCGTCCAGGACGCCCCGGTAGCCGGAGCAGCGGCACAGGTTGCCGCACAGCGCCTGGCGGGCCTCGAGTTCGGTCGGCGCCGGGTTGCCCTCCAGCAGGTCGTGCACGGTCATCGCCATGCCCGGCACGCAGAAGCCGCACTGCACCGCGCCGCACCGGGCGAGCGCCCGCTGCACGTCCGAGGGCTGTCCGTCCTCCGCCAGGCCCTCGACCGTACGGACCTCGCTGCCGGCCGCGGTGACCGCGGGCACCAGGCAGGAGGCGACGAGCCGGCCGTCGACCTGGACGTTGCACGCGCCGCACTCGCCCTGCGAGCAGCCGTCCTTGGCGCCCGCGAGACCGAGCCGCTCGCGCAGTACGTAGAGCAGCGACTCGCCGATCCAGGCGTCGGTGACGGGCCGTTCGACGCCGTTGACGCGCAGGACGTACGAGGCGAGCGGGTGCTCCTCGCCGGGTGGCGTGGGCGCGTCGTCCGGGGTCTGCGACGCGACGCGCTCGTCGCCGGTCTCCGCGTCGGTTCCCGACTCGGGCTCCGCAGAAGGCTCTACGGCGCCCTCAGCCGCCTCCGCGGCCCCTTGGGCGCCCTCAGCCGCCTCGGCCGCCTCACGGGCCTCCTGAGCGAGCTGTGCGGCGGCTACGGCGGTCTCGTGCGCCGACCGTGAGTCCGCTGGGGGGTGTCCGTCAGCGGGCTGTTGGTCGTGGGGCTGATCGTGCGGGTGCCGGGCGGGCGCGTCGCCGTGCTGTCGGGCGGGGGCCTGCGCGTGCTGCGCGGCGGCCTCCCCGCGCCCGTCCGTGTGCGGCTGAGCGGGAGAAACCGGATGCTGCTGCGCCGGAGTGCCCGGGTGGGCCCTCGTGTACGCCTGCGCGGACACCTCGCCGTGCGTGCGGCCGGGTGCGTCCACGGCGGGACCTGCCGCCTCGGCCGGAGTCGCGGTGTGTGTCGCGTCCTGCCCCCACGGCTGTCCGGTCGCCTCGGGCGCCCAGGGAGCGGCCGCGCCGCCGGGCAGTGTGGCCGGCGGCGTGCCGCCCCACTGCTCGACCAAGGACGATGTGGTGAACTCGCCCGATTCGTCCGGAAGGTCACCTCCGGCGACGGGAATCGACCACTGTCCGGTCACATCGTGACCCGACGCGGCGCCCGCATGATCGGTCGCCGATCCCGCTGAACCTTCGACGGTCTCGAAGTTCCACTGTCCGGTCGCCCCGGGGTTGTACGCGAACCGGTCGTTCCCGGCGTCCTGGGGCACGGCGTTCGGGTCGGGCCACTGCACGCCGTCGGCCGGCGACGGCCAGCCGCCGGGGGCGCCGGGGTCGGTCCCGGCGGGCATGGCGGGGTTGACCGTTATCGGCGGCGGCACATACCCGTGGCCCGGCGCCGCGAGCGGACTGTCGGCGGAGGCCAGGAGGGCGTCGATGCCCCCTTCGGGGAGTTTCACGAAGGCGGTGGCGCCGTCGTCGTAGTCACCCTGAGGCAGCGGATCCCAGCGGCCGCCGCCCTGGGGCGCGCCCTCTCCGTGCTGGTCGTCGGTCACGACAGTGCCCTCCCCAGTGCTCGTCGGGCCAGCGCGGCGACGGTGCGCCGCAGGTGCATTACGGCGGGCGGAAGCTGCGGTACGGAGCCGTCCTCGGCCGGTACCGGGTCGGGGATGCAGGCCGCGGCGACGTACTCCCCGAAGGCGGCCAGCGCTTCGGGGACGATCGCGCGGTTGTTGTCCCAGTCGATCAGCCGGGCGACCCACTGCTCGGCGTCCAGGGGCCTGAGCGGCATCGGCGCTATGGCGCCCACGGCGCACCTGACTCCGCGCCGGGCGGGGTCGAGGACCAGCGCGACCGAGGCGGCGGCGCGGCCGGGGCCGGTGCGGCCGGTCGCCTTGAGGAAGACCTGCGGGGCGTGCAGCAGCGGCACGCGCACGTACCCGATGAGTTCGCCGCCGCGCAGCATCTCCACACCGGCCAGCAGGTGCGACACCGGGACATCCCGGCGGGCCCCGCCCGGGCCCGCGATGACCAGCGTCGCTTCCAGGGCCGCGAGCACGGGCAGCGCGTCCCCGGTGGGGGCGGCCGTCGCGATGTTGCCGCCCAGGGTGCCCGCGTTGCGGATCTGCGGCGGGCCCGCGGCGCGTGCGGCGGCGGCCAGCGCCGGGATGAGGGCGGCGAAGTCGGGGCGGCCCATGCGGGCGTGCGTGAGTCCCGCGCCGAGCAGCGCATGGCCGTCCTGGTACTGCCAGCCGCGGATCTCGCTGATCCGGCCGAGGCCGACCAGCGCCGCGGGCCTGAGCTGCCCGGAGTTGACGGCGGCCATGAGGTCGGTGCCGCCGGCCACGGGGACGGCGGCGGGCATGGCGGTGAGCGCCGCCACGGCCTCGTCCAGCGTCGTGGGCAGCGTGACGGCCTGCGCCGCCTGCGGTGCGCTCGTGGTCAAACCGACTGCCCCTTCCCGCTGCCCCACCTGGTCCCACCTGTGCTGCCGTACGGTACGTGCTGACAGGGCGGACGTGGCAACTCTGGCACATCTTCGCAGGACCCGAACGCGGGGGTCCGCTAGGAGGCATTCGCCCCCCTCACCAGCGAGATGGTCCGTTTTCGCACGACATCAACCGTGCGCGCTAATTGCCACTCTTCGGTGACGCTTGGGGTCTTTTTCCACGGCCTGTTCCATTACCTGTTCGGGGGCGCCCCCTCGATGGGACGGCCCGGCACGCCCGGCCGCCGCTGCCACGGCAACGGCCCCGTGGGCGGCCGATAGCCGACCCCCAGAGCGTCAAGTCGCCGGTAGTGGACGTTCATCCGCCGCTCGAAGTCGACGAAGTCCCGCTCCGCGGGGGCGGGCAGGCCGGTGCTCCAGGCCACCTCGGCGAACGCCGCGAGCCTCGGGAACGCCTGGTAGTCCACGCGCGCGTGATCCTCCATCACCTCGGTCCACAGGTTGGCCTGAGTGCCCAGCACATGGCCGGCCTGTTCCTCGGTGAGCTGCGGTGGAACCGGCTCGAAGCGGTAGACGTCCTCCAGGGTGCGCACGTACCCGATGGGCACGGGCTCGTCCTCGCCCGGAGCCTGGCGGTGGTCCAAGTACACCTGCTGCTCGGGGCACATGACGACGTCGTGGCCGGCCTGCGCGGCGGCGATTCCGCCCTGGTACCCGCGCCAGGACGACACCGCGGCACCCGGCGCCAGGCCGCCCTCCAGGATCTCGTCCCAGCCGATCAGCCTGCGCCCGCGCGCGGTGAGCCAGCCGTCGAAGTGCGTGATGAACCACGACTGGAGTTCGTCCTCGTCCGCGAGCCCGAGTTCCTTGATGCGGGCCTGCGCGGTCGGCGACTGCTTCCACTGGTCCTTACGGCATTCGTCGCCGCCGACGTGAATGAACTCCGAGGGGAACAGGTCGAGGAGTTCCTCGAAGACCCCCTCGTAGAAGCGCAGGGTGTTGTCAGTGGGGGCGAGTACGTTCGGAGAGATCCCCCAGTTGTCCCAGACGGAGAGGGCGGTGGTGTCGACGACGTCGGTGTTGCCGAGTTCGGGGTACGCGGTGATGGCCGCCTGCGAGTGTCCCGGTACGTCGATTTCGGGGACGACGACGATATGCCGCTCGGCGGCGTAGGCGACGATCTCCCGGATGTCGTCCTGGGTGTAGAAGCCCCCGTGCGGCTTCTCCTCCCACAGCGGTGAGGCGCGGTGGCCGAATTTCGTGCGCGCCCGCCAGGAGCCCGCCTCGGTCAGCCGCGGGTACTTCTTGATCTCGACACGCCAGCCCTGGTCGTCCGTCAGATGGAAGTGGAAGACGTTGAGTTTGTGGGCGGCCATCAGATCCAGGTAGCGCAGGACGCCGTCCTTGGGCATGAAGTGCCGGGCAACGTCGAGCATCAGGCCGCGCCAGCGGAATCGTGGGGCGTCCTCGATCGTGACGTGCGGCACGGCCCAGGTGCGGTCACGACCGAGCGGGGCCCTGCGATACGCGTCGGGGCCGAGGAGTTGCCGCAGTGTCTGGGCTCCCCAGAAGACGGCCGCCGCGCTGCCGCCCTCGATCAGTACGCCGGTCCGGTCGCTGACGAGGCGGTACTCCTCGCGTCCGAGCACGGGGTCGAGCTGGAGCCCGATGCCGTCGACCTCGCTGTCGTCGAGCTCCCTCGCCTCGCTCAGCGGCAGACCGGTGGCCTGTCTCAGGGCGGTGCGCAGCCAGTGGCCGACGCTCTCCGTCCCGGTGCCGGCGTAGAGCTGGGAGTGCACCGTCAGCCGTACCTCGCCGGAACCGGCGACGACGCCTCGGGGGGCCGGAATCAGTTCAGTCACGTCAGTCCTTTACCGCTCCGCCCAGCCCGGAGACCAGCCGTCGCTGTACGAGTACGAAGAACACCAGCACCGGAATCGTCATCACCGTGGACGCCGCCATCACCCCGCCCCAGTCCGGCTCGTCGGGCTTGTAGAAGACCAGCAGAGCCATCGGCAGGGTCGACTGGGAGGTGTCGCTGATGATGAAGGACTTGGCGAACAGGAAGTCGTTCCAGGCCGAGATGAAGGAAAACACGCTGGTCGCCACCAACCCCGGGAAGACCAGCGGGAAAAGGATCTGCCACAGGAATCGCGCCCGGCTCGCTCCGTCGATGTAGGCGGCCTCCTCCAGCGCCTCCGGAACGGCTTTCACGAACCCCCGCAGCATCCAGATCGCGAAGGGCAGCGAGAAGGCGATGTGCGGCAGGATCAGCGAGCCCAGGGTGTTCAGCTGGCCGAAGTCCCGCATGAGGAAGAACAGGGGGATCGTCAACGCCTCGACGGGCACCATCTGGGCCACCAGAAACATGATCAGGAGGGTGGTCCGGAATCGGAAGCGGAATCGGGTCACCGCGGTCGCCGCGAGAAACGCGATCAGCGCGGAGGCGAGCACGACCGTGCAGGCCACCACCAGACTGTTGACGAAGTAACGGCCGAATTCCTGCTGTTCGAAGACGCGCCGGAAGGAATCCAGCGAGGGCGCGAGCGTCCACGGCCGGGGCTCCGTCGACTCGATCTCCCCCGCCGGTTTGAAGGCGCTGAGCACCATCCAGTACAGGGGAAAGGCGACGACGACCGCGATCAGCAGCGCCGACGCCTCGGCGGCCAGCCGCCAAGGACGCCGTACCAGACCACGCACGAGATTCACAGCTCCTCCCCCTGTCTGCGCAGCAACCGCAAGTACACGAGCGTGACCGCCAGCAGGATCAGCAGCATCACGACGCCGATCGCCGAGCCGAGGCTGTACTGCGAGGACGCAAAGGCCTTTTGATACGCGTACACGTTCAGGACGAGGTTCTGTCCGGCGATGCCGCCCCCGTTCGTCATGACGTAGATCTGGGTGAAGACCTTGAAGTCCCAGATCACCGACTGGATGGTCACGACCACGAGGATCGGCCGGAGCATCGGCGCGAGCACCGAACGCCAGATGCGCCACTGCGAGGCACCGTCCAGCGCGGCGGCCTCCAGCACCTCACCCGGTACGGCGCGGATCCCGGCGTACACCGTCACCATCACGAACGGGAAGGAGCACCACACCACTTCGAGCAGGACGAGGAAGAAGGCACTGACGCGCCCGTACGTCCATGAGTAGTCGCCGAGCCCGAGGACCCGGTTCACCGGCCCGAAGTCGGGATCGAACAGAAGCAGCCAGACCGTCGATCCGGTGATCGCCGGAGTGGCCCACGCCCCGAGCGCCGCCAGCATCAACGCCAGCCGAGGCACCGCACGCACCCGCGTGAGCAGCACGGCGAGGGCGCACCCGACCGCGAGCGTCGAGACGACACACGCGGCGGCGAACAGGACGGTAGCCAGCAGCACCTGCCAGAACTGCTCGTCGCCGAACAGCTCCGCGTAGTTCCCGAACCCCTCGAACGTGGTCGGTTCCCCGCCGCTGACCTGAGCCTGCGTGTACTGGAAGAACGAGATCAGCCCGAGCTGGTAGATCGGATAGACGAGCAGCCCGCCGAGAACGACGAGGGCAGGGGCGAGATAGAGCCACGGCGCCTTCTGACTCCGTCCACGAGGACGCCGGTAGGGGCGCGGGGAACTGCGCGACAAGCCACCGACAGCCCGCACCCGCGAACGATCCGCAACCCCCGACCCAGTAGGCGCCGTCACCCGGCGGAGCCAAACGCGTCGTTCATCTTCGTCGCCGCGCTCTTCGACGCCCCCGCCACGTCCTTCTTACCGCTGATGACCTCCTGGAACATCGTCGGCAGCACCAGCGCGGAGTCGATCTGCGCCCACGCGGGCGAGGCCGGCACGAACTTCGTTCCCGCGGACAGCGTCTGCGCGAACGGCTTCACGTACGGCTCCTTCGCCGCCACCTGCTGCCGCACATCCGCGAACGTCGGCAGGAACCCCATCGCGTCGAACAGCGAGGACTGGGTCTGCTTCGAGGCGAGCTGTTCCATCAGCTGGACGGCGAGCGTGCGGTGCGAGGTGGACTTCAGCACACCGATGTTGTTGCCGCCCGCGAAGGCCGGCGCGATCGAGCCGGACTCCACTCCCGGCAGCGGCACGACCGCGTACTTGCCCTTCACCTTGCCCGCCTCGACGGCGGTGTGGCTGAAGTCGCCGCCGATCGCCATGCCCGCCTTGCCCGCGGCGAACGCGGTGATGGTGTCGTTGCCGCCCATGCCGGCGCACTTGGCGGCGGGGCAGTTGTCGTCACCGAAGAGGGAGGTGTAGGCCTTGATGCCCTTCTGGGCGTCCGCGCTGTCGATGGCGGAGGCGTACGAACCGCCCTTGCCCGTGGCGAGTTCACCGCCGTTGGCCCATATGAACGGCATCGCGCCGTACGTGTAGGCGCCGCCCACGACCAGGCCGTACAGGTCGGGCTTCTCGGCGCGGATCGTGCGAGCCGTCTCAGTGAGCTCGGCCATGGTCTTCGGGACTTCGAGACCGAGGTCCTCGAAGACGTCCGTCCGGTAGTACAGGGCGCGGACGCCGACGTAGAGGGGCGCTCCGTAGATCTTGCCGTCGACGGTGACCGACTGCTTCGCGGTGGGATCGGTGTCCTTGGCCTCGCTCCAGTCGCCGAACTCCTTCGTGACGTCGAGGAGTCCGCCGTCCTTCACATAGCCGGCCGTGTCGGTGTTGCCGTACTCCATGACGTCGGGAGCGGACTCGGGGTCGTTGAAGGCGGCCTTGACGCGCTGGGCGCGGGTCTCGATCGGGATGTACTCGACGTTGACCTCGGTGCCCTTGTGAGCCTTCTCGAAGGCGGCGACCACGGAGTCGACGACCTTCTCCTTCGGCTGGTTGCCGACCTCCTGGAAGAGCCAGACCCGCAGCGTGCCGGACTTCTCGTCCTCGTCGGAGGAGGAGTTGTCGGACGTCTGGGGGGCGCAGGCCGTGACGACCAGGGCGGCGAGGAGGAGGGCGGGGAGTCTGGGAGAAAGCTTCATGGAGTAGTCCTCCGGAGTGCGTTGCAACATACGCAATGGCGGTTTCACTCTGCACAACACAACGGAGGTTAAGGACTGCATTAACGCGACCACAAGAGGTCTCAACCACTCTGTGACCGGCTGACGCACCCTGCGCAACGCACGGACAGCACAAAGGCCCCCAGGGCACGCAAAACGCGCCTCAGGGGCCCCACTCGTCTCCGACCGGCCGAAGGGCCACCGAGCCGAAGGGCTACTTGTCGCCCTTGCCGCCCTTGCCCTTGTCGTCGCCGCCGGCGCCCATGGACTCGTAGATCTCCTTGCACATGGGACACACCGGGTACTTCTTCGGGTCGCGGCCCGGCACCCACACCTTGCCGCACAGCGCCACGACGGGGGTGCCGTCGAGGGCGCTCGCCATGATCTTGTCCTTCTGGACGTAATGGGCGAAGCGCTCGTGGTCACCGTCGCCGTGGGACACCTGCGGCGTCGGCTCTACGAGGGTCCCCGTACCAGTCCCGCGCTGCGGCTGGGTCTCAGGCTCAAGAGTGCTCATAACAACCAGGGTACTGAAGCTCACATGTATCAGTTGAGCGAAGGGTCGTCCGGGTACGTCGCGACCATCGCGAGTTCGTTGCGCTGGCGGCGCAGGACCGCGCGCCAGAGTCTTTCCGGCGACGGGGAGGACACGTCGCCGGGCTCCGACTCGACCACGTACCAGGCGCCTTCCACCAACTCGTCCTCCAGCTGACCGGGTCCCCAGCCGGCGTAACCCGCGAAGATGCGCAGGGAGCCGAGGGCCGAGGCGAGCAGTTCCGGCGGGGCCTCCAGGTCCACGAGCCCTATCGCGCCGTGCACTCGGCGCCAGCCCAGCGGGACGTACTCGCCGGAGGGCTCGCCCGGGATGACGGCCACGCCGAGGGCCGAGTCCAGCGACACCGGGCCGCCCTGGAAGACGACGCCGGGCTCGCCGGCGAGACCCGCCCAGCCCTCCAGGATGTCGCCGACGTCCACCGGGGTGGGGCGGTTGAGGACGACACCGAGCGAGCCCTCCTCGTCGTGGTCGAGAAGGAGCACCACCGCGCGGTCGAAGTTCGGGTCCGCCAGGGCGGGCGTGGCCACGAGCAACCGCCCTGTGAGCGAGGACACCTCGGTCATGGCAGACATGATCCCGCATCTTCCCTTCGCTGGGGGAGGCAATGGGCGTACGGGAGTGAATGCAGCTCAGGGCTCACAGGTGCGTCCCGGGCGCACGACTCGGCCGGTGACCCCATGTGCCCGATTGTGAACGGTTCGTGTTGTGACAGAGCTATGACGCCGCTGAGCGGTACTTGGGCTTACGGAAGGGGGGTCGACGGCGATTACTCTGTCTCTCCGGCCCTGCCCCACTCATCGGAACGCGAGATACATGACCGTCAACGACGATGTCCTGCTTGTCCACGGCGGAACCCCGCTGGAGGGCGAGATTCGTGTCCGCGGTGCGAAGAACCTCGTACCGAAGGCGATGGTCGCCGCCCTGCTGGGCAGCGCACCGAGTCGACTGCGCAACGTTCCGGACATCCGTGACGTGCGTGTCGTACGCGGTCTGCTGCAACTGCACGGGGTGACGGTCCGTCCGGGTGAGGAGCCGGGCGAACTGGTCCTCGACCCCTCGCACGTGGAGAGCGCGAATGTCGCCGACATCGATGCCCACGCGGGCTCTTCGCGCATCCCCATCCTGTTCTGCGGTCCGCTGCTGCACCGCCTCGGACATGCGTTCATCCCCGGTCTCGGCGGCTGTGACATCGGCGGCCGGCCCATCGACTTCCACTTCGAGGTGCTGCGGCAGTTCGGCGCGAAGATCGAGAAGCGGGCGGACGGTCAGTACCTGGAGGCTCCGCAGCGGCTGCGCGGCACCAAGATCCAGCTGCCGTACCCGTCCGTCGGCGCGACCGAGCAGGTGCTGCTGACGGCCGTCCTCGCGGAAGGCGTGACAGAGCTTTCGAACGCCGCCGTGGAGCCGGAGATCGAGGACCTCATCTGCGTCCTCCAGAAAATGGGCGCCATCATCGCGATGGACACCGACCGCACCATCCGCATCACCGGTGTGGACCAACTCGGCGGCTACACCCACCGCGCCCTCCCGGACCGCCTGGAGGCCGCCTCCTGGGCGTCCGCCGCGCTGGCGACCGAGGGCAACATCTACGTCCGTGGCGCACTGCAGCGGTCGATGATGACGTTCCTCAACACCTACCGGAAGGTGGGCGGTGCCTTCGAGATCGACGACGAGGGCATCCGCTTCTGGCACCCGGGTGGCCAGTTGAAGTCGATCGCACTGGAGACCGACGTCCACCCCGGCTTCCAGACGGACTGGCAGCAGCCGCTGGTGGTGGCCCTCACCCAGGCGACCGGCCTCTCCATCATCCACGAGACGGTCTACGAGTCCCGGCTGGGCTTCACGTCCGCGCTCAACCAGATGGGCGCCCACATCCAGCTCTACCGCGAGTGCCTCGGCGGTTCCGACTGCCGCTTCGGGCAGCGCAACTTCCTCCACTCGGCCGTCGTGAGCGGCCCCACGAAGCTCCAGGGCGCGGACCTCGTCATCCCCGACCTCCGCGGCGGCTTCTCCTACCTCATCGCCGCCCTCGCCGCTCAGGGCACCTCCCGCGTCCACGGCATCGACCTCATCAACCGCGGCTACGAGAACTTCATGGAGAAGCTCGTGGAACTCGGCGCGAAGGTCGAGCTGCCCGGCAAGGCGCTCGGCTAGCGACACCCCGTAGATACGCCGATGGGGCGGCCACCCAGACTTCGGGTGGCCGCCCCATCGGCGTTACTGCAACGCTGCTAAGGGGCGCGGGGAACTGCGCGAGAAACCACGACGAACCCGCAGTCGCCCACGGCGCCAAGCCAGCGCAGCGATTGGGCGCCCTTACTTACCCTTGGCCGCTTCCTTGAGCTTGGAGCCCGCGGAGACCTTCACGCTGTAGCCGGCGGGGATGTTGATCGGGTCGCCGGTCTGCGGGTTGCGCGCGGTGCGAGCGGCACGGTGGGTGCGCTCGAAGGTCAGGAAGCCGGGGATGGTGACCTTCTCGTCGCCCTTGGCGACGATCTCGCCGACGGTCTCGGCGAAAGCGGCCAGAACGGCGTCGGCGTCCTTGCGAGTCACCTCGGCGCGGTCGGCCAGCGCGGCCACCAGCTCACTGCGGTTCATGTTGTTACTCCCGTGTTCTTCTTGCCGTATGAGGCGTGCCACGCGGCGGAGCCGCATATCGGGCACTACGAAGTCGATGCTGCCAGGGCCCTCGGACATTCCCCGGACCCGGGTCCGCCATCGGACCCTCGCGCCCAGGGAGGCATCCTGCCCCTACCTGCGGCGGGAAAGCCAATCCGGCACCCGTAGGAGTCGTGAGAACACCCTTGGGAGTCACACGAAAAGAGGGTTGAGCCTGGCCGCAACGATAAACGGCCGCCAAAGGCCCTGCGTTCCGCGACGCGCCGACGTGGGGCCTGCCGTGGCGATCCTCACAACAGGCACACACCGACGAGCTACGACGCCGACGCCCCCGCCGCCTTGGCGGCCTCCCGCACCGCACCCGCCACCGCACCCGCGACCTTGTCGTTGAAGACGCTGGGCACGATGTAGTTCGGGTTGAGCTCGTCCTCGGTCACGACGTCCGCCAGGGCCTTCGCGGCTGCGAGCATCATCTCGGTGTTGACCGTGCGGGACTGGGCGTCGAGGAGACCGCGGAAGACACCCGGGAAGACCAGCACGTTGTTGATCTGGTTGGGGAAGTCCGAGCGGCCGGTGGCCACAACCGCCGCCGTCTGGCGGGCGATTGCCGGGTCCACCTCGGGGTCGGGGTTCGCGAGCGCGAACACGATGGCGCCGTCGGCCATCGCGGCCACGTCGTCGCCGTCGAGGACGTTCGGGGCGGAGACGCCGATGAAGACGTCGGCGCCGCGCACGGCCTCCTTGAGGGTGCCGGTGACGCCCTCGGGGTTGGTGTTGTCGGCGATCCAGCGCAGCGGCGAGTCGGGGGCGGCGTCCACCAGGTCCTCGCGGCCGCCGTGCACGACGCCGTGGATGTCGGCGACGACGGCGTGCTTCACGCCCGCGGCGAGGAGCAGCTTCAGGATCGCCGTACCGGCCGCGCCGGCGCCGGACATGACGACCCGTACGTTCTCAACTCCCTTGCCCACCACGCGAAGTGCGTTCGTGAGCGCCGCCAGCACCACGATCGCGGTGCCGTGCTGGTCGTCGTGGAAGACGGGGATGTCGAGGGCCTCGCGCAGCCGGGCCTCGATCTCGAAGCAGCGGGGGGCGGAGATGTCCTCGAGGTTGATGCCGGCGAACCCGGGGGCGATCGCCTTGACGATCTCGACGATCGCGTCGGTGTCCTGGGTGTCCAGGCACAGCGGCCAGGCGTCGATGCCGGCGAACCGCTTGAAGAGGGCCGCCTTGCCCTCCATGACGGGCAGCGCGGCCTTCGGGCCGATGTTGCCGAGGCCCAGCACCGCCGAGCCGTCCGTCACGACCGCAACGGAGTTCCGCTTGATGGTGAGGCGGCGCGCGTCCTCGGGGTTCTCGGCGATCGCCATGCAGACGCGGGCCACACCCGGCGTGTAGACCATGGACAGGTCGTCACGGTTGCGGATGGGGTGCTTGGACTGCATCTCGATCTTGCCGCCGAGGTGCATGAGGAACGTACGGTCGGAGACCTTGCCGAGCGTGACGCCCTCGATGCCGCGGAGCTGCTGGACGATCTCGTCGGCGTGGGCCGTGGAGCTCGCCGCGATGGTGACGTCGATCCGGAGCTTCTCATGGCCGGACGCGGTCACGTCGAGGCCGGTCACCGAGCCTCCGTGGGACTCTACGGCCGTGGTGATCTGGGAGACCGCGGTTCCACTCGCGGGCACCTCCAACCGGACCGTAATCGAGTAGGAGACGCTGGGCGCCGTTGCCATGGCCGACTTCCTCTGCTTTCACCGGGTGACGCTGGGTACGCCGTCCGATGGTCGCACCTACTGTCGGGTAGCTGGTAGCCGCCCCGGATTGCGAACGTTTTGTTCTCGGTCACATGGCAATGAGTGAGGCCCACGTCACCAGGTGACGTGGGCCTCACTCGCGTTCAGTGACACCGACCCGCCATGCTCGCCTCGCGGCAAGTGGTCGCTCGTAGCGACGAAGGTTGGGCCCGGGGGCTTGGATCGGGCCGGTGTCACATCCAGGCTAACAAACAGATCCCGTAAGGCCATTCCCGTCCCGAGAGTTCGTCCCAGGGTCACGCGGAAGGGCCCCTGCGTCAGTCCCGCAGCAGGTCCGGCACCCCGTTCCCGTCCGGGGCGTCCCGCTCCCCCGACACCACCGTCAGCTGCTGAGTGGCCCGGGTCAGTGCGACATACAACACACGCAGGCCCGCCGGGCTCTCGTCGGCGATCTCCGCGGGCGAGACGACGATCGTCGCGTCGTACTCCAGGCCCTTCGCCTCCAGGCTGCCGAGCGCCACCACGCGGTCGCCGAGGCCGGCGAGCCAGCGGCGGGCCTCCTCGCGCCGGTTCATGGCGACCACGACGCCGACCGTGCCGTCGACGGTGTCGAGCAGCCGTGCGGCCTCGTCGCGGACGGTCCGGCCGAGGGAGGCGCTCACAGCGGTGAAGCGGGGCTGCACGCCGGTGGACCGGACCGCCCTGGGCGACTCGGAGCCGGGCATGGCCAGTGCCAGTACCTTCGCCGCGAGCTCGGCGATCTCGGCCGGGTTGCGGTAGTTCACGGTGAGCTCGAAACGGCGGCGCGGACGGGTGCCGAGGGCCTCGTCGCGGGCCTGGGCGGCCTCGTCGGGGTCGGACCAGGAGGACTGGGCCGGGTCGCCGACGATCGTCCAGGTGGCGTGCCGGCCGCGGCGGCCGACCATGCGCCACTGCATGGGGGTGAGGTCCTGGGCCTCGTCCACGATGACGTGCGCGTACTCCACGCGCTCCTGCGCCAGCCGCTCGGCCCGCTCCCGCTGCGACTCCTCGCGTGCGGGCATCAGCTCCTCCAGCCCGGTGAGCTGGTCGAGCGGGTCCAGCTCGCGTTTCTTGCGGGGGCGGGCGGGGGCGCCCAGGATCGCCCGGAGCTCGTCGAGCATGGCGATGTCGTGCACGGTGCGGCCGTCCCGCTTGAGTGAACGGGCCACCTTGCGGACCTCGCCGGGGTTGAGGATCCGCCGGGCCCAGCGGCCGAGCCTGCGTTCGTCGGCCATGGCGGCCAGGACGTGCTCCGGCGTCAGCTCCGGCCACCAGGCGTCGAGGAAGGCGATGAAGTCGTCCTCGGTCGTGATGTCCTCGTCGAACGAGGACCGCAGCTCGGCGGCCAGCTCGGGGTCGGTGTGGCGGGTCGCGGCACCCGACCGGTCCCACAGCGCGTCCAGGAGAAGCTTGCGGGCGCGCGGGCGGAGCAGGTTGACGGGGGCGGTGCCGCTGAGGGCGGCGTGGCGGATACGTTCCAGCTCGGCCGCCTCCAGTTCGAGACGGCGCCCGAACGCGACCACGCGCAGTCGGGTGGGCGGACCGGTGGGGGCCGGCGCCGATCCTGCCGTCGCGTCGTCGTCCTCCTCACCGAAGGCGAGCTGGCCGGAAGCCGGACGACCGGAAGCTGGACGACCGGAAGCGGAGCGGTCCGGGGCCGAACGGCCCGAGGCGGCGCCCGGGCCCAGCTCCAGCGCCCCCCGCGCCGCCTTCCGCAGCACCTTCAGCATGCGGTACGAACCCTTGGCGCGGGCCACCGACGGGGAGTCGTAGAGCGTGGCCTCCGCGCCGTCGACGAGGGAGCCGATGGCACGGATGGCGACCTGGCCCTCCTCGCCGAGGGAGGGCAGGACGCCCTCGGTGTACGCCACCAGCAGCGGGGTCGGCGAGACGATGAGGATGCCGCCCGCGTACCGGCGCCGGTCCTGGTAGAGGAGGTAGGCGGCGCGGTGCAGGGCGACGGCGGTCTTGCCGGTGCCGGGGCCGCCCTCGACGTAGGTCACGGAGGCCGCGGGGGCGCGGATGACCAGGTCCTGTTCGGCCTGGATGGAGGCGACGATGTCGCGCATGGTGTGGCTGCGGGCCTGGCCGAGGGCGGCCATCAGGGCGCCGTCGCCGATCACCGGGAGCTCATGGCCGTCCAGTGTGGCCTTCAGCTCGGGGCGCATCAGGTCGTCCTCGACACCGAGGACACGACGGCCCTTGGAGCGGATCACCCGGCGGCGCACCACCCGTCCCGGATCGACCGGGGTCGAGCGGTAGAAGGGAGCCGCGGCGGGGGCGCGCCAGTCGATGACCAGGGGTGCGTAGTCCTGGTCGAGGACGCCGATACGGCCGATGTGGAGGGTCTCGGCGATGTCGGCCGTGCCGTCGTCGCGTACGGCGCCGTCGGCGGGCTCGATCGCGGTGTAGGCGCCGTCGGGCCCCTTCTTGCCGTCCTTGCCGAGGAGCAGGTCGATCCGGCCGAAGAGGAAGTCCTCGAATTCGTTGTTCAGGCGGCTGAGGTGGATACCCGCCCGGAAGACCTGCGCGTCACGCTCGGCGAGTGCGCCGGGTGTGCCGACCTGGCCGCGCTTGGCGGCGTCGTGCATGAGGAACTCGGCCTCGTGGATCTTCTCCTCGAGTCGCTGGTACACCCGGTCCAGGTGTTCCTGTTCGACGCTGATCTCCTGGTCGCGAGCGGAGTCGTCGCGTACGGAGTTCTGGGAGGAGTCGAGCGCGGTTTCCTGCTGAGCCTGTGCGGCCACCGGGCCCCCTTCTGACGTGCTGGGCAGCCGTCAAAGGTACGCGAAGGGGGCCCCGGAAAGCTATGCGTCTACCTCTACGAGCCGCTTCCCTTCGAAGGTCATGACCTCGAAGTGGTCGATCTCGTTCGGGGTGAAGGCGGCGCCGCCGTGGACGTAGAGCGGGTTTCGCGCCTGCTCGGTCTTGGCGTTCTCGATGCCGTAGCCCCATTTCGGGACGGACCAGGAGGTGATCGTCTCGCGTTCGCCGTTCTTGCCGACGGCGATGAGGGAGCACTTCAGCGGGCCCTTGACGTTCTTGAGCTCCAGGACGGCGTGGGTGCCCCAGGCCTTGGACTCCAGTCCGACGGTGGCGCTGACCTTGGTGGTCGGGTCGGTCGCCGAGATCTTGTCGGACATATGGTCGAAGGCTTCCTTGGCGGGGCTGGCGGCCAGCGTCTCGTTGCCGCCGGAGCCCTGGTCGCCGGCCGTCGTCGCCACCGCGGCCACCGGACCGCCGATGATCAGCGCTGCCGCGGCCGCCACCATGTAGAAGGAGCGGCGACGGGTCATGGCGCGTCGCTCGGCGACTTCGTTGACCAGCTTCTCCGCGAGGCGCGAGCTGGGCTTGGTGGACAGCGACTCGCCGATGGCGGGCGTGCCGGTGCCGGGCAGGTCCGCGAGGGCGGCCAGCATCGGCTCCATCCCGGCGAGTTCGTCGAGTTGCTGGGCGCACCATTCGCAGGTCGCGAGATGGACTTCGAAAGCGGTTGCCTCGGCGTCGTCGAGAATCCCGAGGGCGTAGGCGCCGACGGTCTCGTGCTCATTCGGGCCCGGAGATCCCTGCATGGGGCCAGACATACCCGGACCACCCGAGCCGAATCCCTGATGTCCCCCGTAAACACTCATCACGCCGTCACCCCCCGCTCCTCCAGTGCCAGCTTCATCGACCGCAGGGCATAGAACACCCGTGAGCGCACCGTGCCACTCGGTATGCCAAGCGTCTCAGCCGCCTCATTGACCGTACGCCCCTTGAAGTACGTCTCGACGAGCACCTCCCGGTGGGCGGGGGTCAGGTCGTCGAGCGCATCCGACAGCGTCATCAACCACAGCGCCTTGTCGATCTCGTCCTCCGCGGGGATGACCTCCAGCGGCGACGGATCGACCTCCTGCGGCCGGGCCTGCCGGCTGCGGTGGCCGTCGATGACGATGCGGCGTGCGACCGTCACCAGCCAGGGGCGTACCGATCCGGTCGCTCGATTGAGCTGACCGGCGTTCTTCCAGGCACGGATGAGTGTCTCCTGCACGACGTCCTCGGCGCGCTGCCGGTCCCCGGCAACCAGCCGGAGTACATAAGCGAGCAGAGGTCCGGCGTGCTCTCGATACAGCGCACGCATCAGCTCCTCATCTGGTTCCGAGGGCTGGGACATGCGATGTCGGGCCCTCGATCCACGTTCATTGGCCACGACGGAATCCTTGCGCACGCCCACCTCCGATGTCCGGGGGTTCCCCCAGTCGGTCGCTCGACTACCGGTACGGAGGGGGGCCGTTGCGTGTTCAAAGTGACACGACAGTTTTCTTCGTGGTGACGTGACGAGGGAGGACATGGGCGCACATTCCCCCCGCCTTGTCTTTACATTCCCGCCACAGTGGCAAGATCGACGCCTTTGCCGGCGGCATGCCGCAACCTCACGGAGTGTTATCGAAATCACTTCGACAGCCGTTTCACATACGGCACTTATGGGACACCTAGGTTCGGGCGATGGCCGCGCGGCGCCGATGCCGGGCCACCCGTTCGCGGTTCCCGCAGACCTCACTGGAGCACCAGCGCCTCCTGCGACCCCGTGAAGTGTCGACGTAGACGATGGGGCAGTTGTCCCCTTCGCACTGTCTGAGACTGGCCCGGGCGACGGGGTCGGTGAGCAGCTCGACGGTGTCCCGGGCGATCGCACCGAGCAGCGCGGCGTACTCCGGCGGGTCCAACTCCCGCACCAGCGTGCCGTCTTCGCCGCGCAGGGCGCGCGGGGCCGGTGGTGCGGTGCGGGCGAGCTCGTTGACGCGGGCGATCGAGAGGTCGTACGGCGGTGTCGTGGGCGACAGCCTGCCGTGCACCAGCCGGCCGATGTGGCTGCGCAGTTCACGGAAGCCCGCCAGCCAGGAGGCGTCGGCGTGGGTGAGCGGGGTGCCCGGCGGGACGAGGCCGGAGCCGGTGATCCAGGCGCGCAGCACCTCGACGGAGTCGACCTTTTCGCCGGGATGGGTGGTCGCAAGGAGATCCAGACAGATCCGCCCGGCGTCGAACCGCAGCTCGTATGCGGACGTGGCCGCGCCCGTGGCCGTGCCCAGTGCCATGTGCCTGTCACCGCCTAGGTCCGGAGAACCGTTCCTCTAACAGTGCCTGCCCGTCCTCGCGCCCGGAACCCCTCGTACCGCCCGTGCATGGACGTCCGCTTATGCGGGCGCGGGTCTGGGCCATGTTCCGTCCACCGCGCTGCCCGTTGACTGACGGCATGACAGAGAACAGGACAGAGAACAGGACCGCCGGCGGATTCGTACTGGGTGCGGCCACGGTCGCGATGGGTCTGGGTGCCGGGGCCTTCTACACCTTCGCGTGCGCGGTGATGCCGGGCCTGGCCCGCAGCGACGACCAGGTGTTCGTCGATGCCATGCGGAACATGAACGACGCGATCCTGAACCCGGTGTTCTTCCTGAGCTTCTTCGGGGCGCTGCTGCTGACCGGGGTGTCGGCGTGGCAGCTGCGCGCGGCGCCCCACCGCAAGTGGGTGTGGGCGGGCCTCGCGGCGTACACCCTCACCTTCCTCATCACCGTCATGGTGAACATCCCGCTGAACGAGGAACTCGCCGACACCGGCAACTCGGCGTCGACCGCGCGCGAGGACTTCGAGGACATGTGGGTGGCCTGGAACGTCGTACGGACGCTGCTGTCGACGCTGGCCCTGGCGTTCCTGGTCCGGGCCCTGGTCCTGCACGGCCGTCAGACGTCGGCGTACTTGGCGTCGGCGGCCGGGTCGAGGGCGAGCCGGTAGCCGCGCTTGACGACGGTCTGGATCAGCTTGGGCGCCCCGAGCGCCGTACGCAGCCGGGCCATGGCCGTCTCCACGGCGTGCTCGTCGCGGCCGGCGCCGGGCAGGGCACGCAGCAGTTCGGCCCGGGCGACGACCCAGCCGGGCCGCCGGGACAGGGCCCGCAGCAGGGACATTCCGGCGGGCGGTACGGGTTTCAGCTCCCCGTCGACCAGGACCGCGTGCCCCCGGATCTCCACCCGGTGCCCGGCGACCGGCAGGGACCTCGCCCGGGCGGGCAGCTCCTTGCACAGCAGCTGGACGAGGGGGCCGAGCCGGAAGCGCTCGGGCGAGACCGTGTCCACGCCCACCGCCTGGAGCGGCAGCGCGGTGACCGGGCCGACGCAGGCGGGCAGCACGTCGTGGTGCAGGGCGGCGAGCAGCTCGGGCTGCAGACCGCGCTCCTCGGCACGGTTCAGCAGGGACGCGGCGGCGGGAGCGCTGGTGAAGGTGAGCGCGTCCAGGCCGCGTGAGACGGCGGCGTCGAGCAGCCGGTCGACGGGGCCGATGTCCTCCGGCGGCATCCACCGGTAGACGGGCACTCCGACGACCTCCGCTCCGGCGGCCCGCAGCGACTCGACGAACCCCGGCAGCGGCTCACCGTGCAGCTGTACGGCGATACGACGCCCCTCGACCCCTTCCTCCAGCAGCCGGTCGAGCACCTCGGCCATGGACTCGCTGGACGGCGACCACTCCTCGGTCAGCCCGGCGGCTCGTATCGCACCCTTCACCTTCGGCCCGCGCGCGAGCAGCTCCACACCGCGCAGCCGGTCCAGCAGGTCCTCGCCGAGCCCCCATCCGTCGGCGGCCTCGACCCAGCCCCGGAAACCGATCGCGGTCGTGGCGACCACGATGTCCGGCACGTTGTCGACGATGTCCTTGGTGGCGGCGAGCAGCTCGCCGTCGTCGGAGAGCGGCACGATCCGCAGGGCAGGGGCGTGCAGCACGGCGGCACCGCGCCGCTGGAGCAGCGCCCCGAGCTCGTCGGCCCGGCGCGCGGCGGTGACGCCCACGGTGAACCCGGCCAACGGGCCGTGTTCCGGTTGCTGCTGTTCGTCGTACATAACTCTCGTCCCGCACTCGAGTCGGTGCACCGCATGGCCTGGATGAGGCATTTCGGCTCTTCTGCCTCTTCTACCTACATGCCGAACGAGCCTGTCAACGGTGCGTGACAGGCTCGGTTCGACTTGATGTCGCTGGTGTTACGTCACACCTCGGCGTAGCTGAGCTGCGGCTTCTTCTCCGAGGCGACCGAGGTGGCCAAAGCCTGGACGGCCGGGCGGCGAAGGTATACGGCCCAGGTGACCACGAAGCAGACGCCGTAGAAGGCGAGGAAGGCGACGAACGCGCCGGTACCGGAGCCCACGCTCAGGAACGACTGCCGGAAGGCGAGGTTGATCCCGAGCCCGCCGAGCGCGCCCACCGCGCCGATGAGCCCCATCGAGGCGCCGGAGAGCCGGCGGCCGTAGGACGCGGCCTCCTCGCCCTCGAGCCCCAGGGCGGTCGCCTTGGCCTGGTAGATGCCGGGGATCATCTTGTACGTCGACCCGTTGCCGAGGCCGGTCAGCACGAACAGGACGATGAAGGCGGTGGTGAACAGCGGCAGCGACTTCTGCATCGACGCGATCACGATGACGGCCGTGGCGACCGCCATGCCGACGAAGTTCCACAGCGTGATCTTCGCGCCGCCGAAGCGGTCGGCGAGCGCACCGCCCACGGGCCGGATCAGCGAGCCGAGCAGCGGGCCGATGAAGGTGACGTACGCGGCCTGGAGCGGCGTACGCCCGAACTGCGTCTGCAGCACCAGCCCGAACGCGAAGCTGTACCCGATGAACGACCCGAACGTCCCCACATAGAGGAAGGACATGATCCAGGTGTGGGCGTCCTTCGCGGCCTCCTTGGCGGCGCCGGTGTCGTTCTTCACGGACGAGATGTTGTCCATGTACAGCGCGGCCAGGACCGCGGCGACGATGATGAAGGGGATGTAGATCCCGAGCAGCACGCGCGGTCCGCCGCTCGCGCCGATGACCGCGAGGCCGACCAGCTGCACGACGGGGACACCGATGTTGCCGCCACCGGCGTTCAGCCCGAGCGCCCACCCCTTCTTCCTGAGCGGGAAGAAGGCGTTGATGTTGGTCATGGAGGAGGCGAAGTTGCCTCCTCCGATCCCGGCGAGCATGGCGCAGAGCAGGAAGGTCGTGAACGATGTTCCCGGCTCCATCACGATGAAGGCGGCGATCGTCGGGATCAGCAGCAGCGAGGCGGAGACGATGGTCCAGTTCCGGCCACCGAAGACCGCGACCGCGAAGGTGTAGGGGACCCGGACGACCGCGCCGACCAGGGTCGCCATCGACACGATGAAGAACTTGTCGGCCGGGGTGAGCCCGTACTCCGGGCCCATGAAGAGCACCATCACCGACCACAGGGTCCAGATCGAGAACCCGATGTGCTCGGAGAGGACGGAGAAGAAGAGGTTGCGGCGGGCCACCTTCTCTCCGGTCTCGTTCCAGAAGGTCTCGTCCTCAGGATCCCAGTGATCGATCCAGCGGCCTCCCCTGCTCTGGGCGGGGACCTGGCTAGGGGCTGTCATGACGCCTCCACGGTGCTCCGGGGCTCGGGCGGTTCTTTACGGTGCTGAGCGGTATGAGTCCTGAAGGTAGGGAGGGCGCGTTTCCGGTCTGTGGCGCCGGGTGACCGGAAAGGAACTTTGCTCTCACCCTGGAGGAAGGGGGGATGAGAGGTCGTACGCCGAAACGAGCGCCGCGGGCCGTCCTCTGTCCCTGAGGAGGGCGGGCAGCACCGGGGCACGGATGTGGGACTGTTCCCGGCCCCGGAACCCCGGTCATGGAGCCGCAACCTCATTCGCCGTAAAGGTTCTCCATGCCCACGACGAGCACCCGCCCCGCGTCCGCGGCCTCCGCAAGCTCCGGTGCAACGGCAGTGCGCGCATACAGGGCGAGGACGCACCCCTCCGCGTCCCACCCCTGCGCGCACAGCAGATCGCGAATGTGCTCAAGCCGCCGTAGATCAGCGACTGTTCGCGTCTTGTTCGTCGCCTTCGCCTCGCCGAGCAGGGTGATCCGCGCACCCTTGTCACGCGCCCGGGAGGCACGGCTCATGGCTACGACGTCAACTTCGTGGCCCCGGTGTTCCCGGCAGGCCACGGTCGTCGTGCCGACCTGCCCGATGTCGTCGAGACCGCGCTCCCTCCCATGTCTGAGCGTCCACTGCCGGGCCAGGTCCTCGAAGTGCGGCCCCAGCACCTTGGACGAGAAGGTCTCCCGCGATCGTTCCCACGCCGCCCGCCCCTCCCGCATCTCGAAGTCGACGAGATTGGGTCGCACGATCAGGTCATGGAACCGCACGACGGGATCCGCGACGGTGATCACAGGTTTGCGCTGGAGCAGCAGATCCTGGTCGTAGCGGATGAAGGCGGCGGCTTTCATGATGTTGAGGTGGTACGTCAGTGACTTGGCGTCCATACCGACGAGCCCGCCGATCTGCGTGGGGGTGGCGGCGCCGGACGCCACGGCCTCCCAGATGGCGTGATAGGTGGCGCGGTCACTTATCCGCGGATCCTCGGCGAGCAGGTACTCGGGCTCGGTGAAGAGAATGTGGGAGGGGTTGAACACACTCCGCGCGAGCCACGCGTAGACACCCTCCTCTCCTCCCTCGGGGTCCGGCGGCTCCCCCACGACGTCCCGGTACCCGGCCGCGCCCCCAAGAACGGCATCCACGAGAAAGGCCGTGTCGGGGTTGCCGGCCAGTCCCCAGTACTCCGCCGCGTCCCGGAACCCGAACGGCCCGATCCGCATGTCCAGAACCGCTCGGCCGCGCAGCGCCTGGTCTCCGGCGAGCAGGGTCGACATGGTCGAGATCGCGGAGCCGCACAGGATGATCCGTAGCGGCGGCTTGCCGGTGGACGGACCGCGCTGGTCGTAGAGGGCCTGGAGGACGGACGGCAGTTCCGGGGAATGGGCGACGAGGTAAGGGAACTCGTCGAGTACGAGCAGGGGAGGTGGCGCTTCGTCACGACGGCTGGTCAGCACGTCGGCCGCGGTATCCAGCGCCTCCACCCACGACGTGAACCGCCCGACCCGGAATCCGAGCCCCTGCGCAAGACCGTCGGCGAACCGGTCCAGAGCCATGGCCCGGCTCTGCTGGAGAGCGAGCGTGTAGACACCGTCGACGGCTCGACAGAGATGCTCCAGCAGGAACGACTTGCCATGCCGCCTCCGACCTCGCACGACGCCGATACGCAGGCCGGGCGCGGAGTCGGTGCAGAAGCGGGCGAGGTCCTCCCACTCGTGAACGCGGCCGAAGACGGCTGCGGGCTTGGGGATGGGCATGGGCGCCGCCTGTCGGGTGTGAGGCGTGGATGCCAGGTTAGCCTGATTCTAGTTAGCCTAATCAGATTACGGCTAACCAAGCAGCGACTCGCGTCCAGTCACTCTCCGTGTCGGCCCACTCGCCCACCTCGAGCCACAGGAGCTTCCGGACGCCCCGCCCGAGCAGATCGTCCGCGACCTCTGCCCCCGCCACGCCCGGAACCATCCGGCCACAACTGTGGCTTCCGTCTTGCCGCCAAGTCCTCCGCCCAGCCGAACGCGACGACGCAGAACCCGATGAGCACCCAAGTGATGGCCAGTACGGGCCACGGGCTCTCCAGCAACCATGAGAAGTGCTGCCACATCACGTCGATCTCCCAGAGCCGGTCCCACTGTGTGGCGGCCACGAGGATGCAGGTGTTGTGCCAGAGATAGATCGTCACCGCACGGGAATTGAGCAGGGTGATGGGCCGGTCCCAACGGCGCAGTCGGCGGGGCCATTCGGACCAGGACGGGCTGACGTGCAACAGGAGCATGACCGTTCCGCAGGACCAGAGGGCCTGGGCCAGGGGCATGCTGTCGAGGTCGTGGTCCATGGTGAAGTTGTGGTTGAGGGCGTACCAGAGTCCTGTCAGCGCGACGGCCGGCGCCACGGACGGGACGACGTAGCGCGGCAGGCGCTGGAGAATGCCCTGCTGGTACGCCATGCCGAGGATCCAGCAGGCACCGAAGGTGCTGAAGTCCGTGAGCGCCGAGGGGATCCGCTCCCCGGGCAGGGTGATGTAACCCAGCTCGAACGCCAGCGACAGCATGATCGGCGCGGCGATCGTCGCCAGCGGAAGCGCACGCAGGGCACGCAGCAGGAACGGCGAGAGCAGGACGTACCAGAGGTAGGCGCGGAGGTACCACAGGGGTCCGGCGAGATCGATGGCCCAGTCCTCGCCGATGAAGCCCTGAATGCCGGGCAGCCCCTCGGCGTACGGCGGGTCGCTCAACGGGAGGATCCAGTACGTGAGGTGAAGCCACCACCAGCCCGGGTGGCCGTCCGAGTCGGGCCCCCAGCCCTGGAGGACCATGCCGGTGACGCCGACGACGCCCAGCAGCCAGAGCGGCGGGAGCAGTCGGCGGATGCGGCTCTTGATGACCTGCGCGGCCGGGCGCTTCAGTGAACGGGCCATGAGGTTCCCGGCGAGCGCGAACATCACGCCCATGGAGGGGAACAGCAGCGGGAGCCAGGCCCAGCCCGTCAGGTGGTAGAGGACGACGCGGAACAGGGCGAGTGCCCGGAGCAGGTCGAAGTAGCGGTCCCGGACCGGTGCACGCGGGGACTCCTGAACGGCCGGTTCCGTGGGCTCGGCCGCGGGCGTCGGATCGAACGATGGCGGCGCCGCCTGACGGGGCACGAAGGCGTCCTGTCCGGTCCCGGTCGTCGCTGTCCACGGAGGTCGAGGCGGGGGCTGACTCATCCGACCGGCCTCCGGTCCATCCGCTGCTCGCCCACGCCCGGCCGTCCGCCGGGCAGTCCCACCGCGCCGGTGCGGCGCAGCTTCTGCCAGCGCAGGCGGCCTCCGGTCAGCGCGGTGATCCAGGACTGCAGGAGTACGACATACATGAGCTGTCGGTAGAGGATCTGCTGGAGTGGGAGCGAGATCAGATGGGTCATCGGTTCCCGGTCCAGACGGAACGCGTATGCCGCGCACACCGCCTGGATGGCCAGTACGCCGGCCCACGCGACGATCGTCTGCTCCGTCGGGCCGAACACCAGCCCGTACAGCAGGAATACGTCGATCAAGGGGGCCAGCAGGGGCGCGAGCACCATGAACAGTGACACCAGGGGGAGGCCCACGCGGCCGAAGCGGCCGGACGGTCCGCGTTCGACGAGTGCGCGGCGGTGTTTCCAGATCGCCTGCATCGTGCCGTACGACCAGCGGTAGCGCTGGGACCACAACTGCTGGACGGTTTCCGGGGCTTCGGTCCAGGCGCGCGCGTTCTCCGCGTAGACGACCCGCCAGCCGTCGCGGTGCATCGCCATGGTGATGTCCGTGTCCTCGGCGAGCGTGTCGTCGCTCATACCGCCGACCCGTTCGAGGGCGGTCCGCCTGAACGCTCCCACCGCGCCGGGGATCGTCGGCATGCAGCGCAGCATGTCGTACATACGGCGGTCGAGGTTGAAGCCCATCACGTACTCGATGTGCTGCCAGGCGCCGATGAGCGAGTCCCGGTTGCCGACCTTCGCGTTGCCCGCGACCGCACCGACGCGCGGGTCGCCGAACGGCTGCACCAGCTCGCGGACCGTGGCCGGTTCGAAGACCGTGTCGCCGTCCATCATCACGACGATGTCGTAACGGGCGTTCGCCAGACCGCGGTTGAGGGCGGCCGGCTTGCCCGCGTTCATCTGCCGCACGACGCGTACGCCCGGCAGACGGAGGTCCTCGACGATGCGAGCGGTGCCGTCGGACGAGCCGTCGTCGATGACGAGCACCTCGATGGGGTGATCGCTCGCCACCAGTGATCGGACCGTCTGCTCGATGCACTTCGCCTCGTTGTAGGCGGGGACCAGGACGGACACCGGTTCCGTGACGGGCGCTCCCCAGGCGAAGTCGCGGTGCCGGACCCGTCGGGCGTGCACCAAGGAGAGCAGCAGCATCAGCCCGAAGCGGGCGATGACCAGGGCACCGATCACCGCAAGGCCCACGACGAGGACGCCGGTCGTCTTCTCGGAGGCCTGGACCAGGAAGATCCACGCCTTGCCCTTCCAGAGGTCGAGGCCGGTGACCTGAGTGTGTGCGCTGGGCGCCTTCAGGGCCCGGGTCAGGGTGTCGAACTGGTAGCCCTTGTCCTGGAGTCCTGAGATGAAGCGGTCGAGCGCGGCGACGGTCTGTGAGCGGTCGCCGCCGGAGTCGTGCATCAGCACGATGGCGCCGTCGCCGTTCTTGGGGGTGGCCCGGCGGATGATCTCGTCGACACCCGGCCTGCGCCAGTCCTCGCTGTCGGTGTCGTTGACGATCGTGATGTAGCCGCGCTTGCCGATGTACTCGGTGACGGGCCACGAGTTGTTGTCCATGTCCTTGGCGAAGGAGGAGTACGGCGGCCGGAAGAGCGAGGTGCGGATACCGGCGGCGCCGGCCAGAGCGAGCTGGTTCTGGGACAGTTCCCAGTCGATGCGGCGCTGCGACTGCAGTGAGAGGTCGGGGTGATTGAAGGTGTGCAGGCCGATTTCGTGGCCCTCGTCGACCATGCGCTGGACAAGGTCCGGGTAACGCGAGGCCATGGTGCCGGTGATGAAGAAGACAGCGTGCGCTTCATGCTTCTTCAGTACGTCGAGGACCTTGGGGGTCCACTCGGGGTCCGGGCCGTCGTCGAATGTCAGGACCAGCTCGCGCTCCGGGACACCCAGACTGGTCGTGCGCTGCGACCGGGTGTCGATCACCGGGCCGCCATGCAGGATCTTGTCCGGAACCTGGTCGTTGGCGGCCGGTGTCTGAACTCGGTGGTCCGCAAGGACCTCACTGTGCACATACCCCCGCAGCATCAACATCGCCATCAACGCGACAAGGACGAGCGAGGGCAGCAACAGACGCATGGGCAGGCGGCGGCGCCTGGAGCCGTCGGGGGCTCCGGTTGCGGGCCCGGGACGGCGGGTGCGGGATGCCATCAGAGGACGTTCTCCGGGGACGGGGAGGGTGCCGAGGTGCCGTTGGGCTCCTCGGCGACGGGGCTCGGCTCGCTCGCGCCGCCGGCCACCGTGTCGGTGTCGGTGCCGATCGCGGACTCACTGGATGAGGGCGAGGGTTCGCCGCCGTCCGTCGGGCTCGGGTCGGGCGAGGGGGACGTCGGCGGGTCGGGCGACGGGTCCGGGTCCACGGGGTTGCCGCTCTCCCCGGTGCCCGGGTTCTGGGTCGTCCGGGTCGCCGTCGGCTCGGGTGCGGTGGACGTGCCGGGGTTCTCGGCGCCGGCCGAGGCGCCGGGGGCGGTGGCGGACGCGCCCGGTGAGGGCGTCACGCCCACGCCCGGGGACTCGGTCGTGCCGGGTGAGACGAGCCCGGTGTCGGTGGACGGCACGGACTCGGCGGGCAGCGGCGGGCTGTCGACCTCGTCGGCCGGCTGCTCGTCCTGCTGGCCCGGCACGGGCAGCCAGGGCGCGTTGGAGTTGCCGGACACGAGGGTGGCCAGGATGACCACGGCGTAGACCGCGCAGGCGAGGCCCACGGCCATGCCGATCCGGCGGTATCTGCGGCTGCGGCGGCCCGACTCGTCGACGAACACCGGTCCGTCGGAGGACGAGGAGGAGGAAGAGGATGAAGAGGACGAGCTGCTGTGCTTGCCGGCCGGTCCGCCCCCCGCCGCCTGCAAGCGCATGTTGTCGAGTTGCAGTGCTATGCCGTCGAGCTGGACCGTCACCTCGTGCGGGTCATGGGTGTGCTCGGCCGTCTCGCCGGACTCCGCCCAAGGGTCTCTGGGAGCGGGAACCCGCGGGAGCATCTCGGTCTCGTCGACCCGTGAAGCCGAAGGCGACGCCGACGCCGACTCCTGCCGCGCTCTCATCCCTCCGGTCTCCGGAAAGGCCTGGGTGCCGGCACCCGGACCGTCGGCGGGCGCAGCACCCGTCACCGGCAGCTCCCGGGTCCCCGAAGCGGCCTCGGGCCACTCCGGTTGGGCGTCTTCTCGCCAATTCTTCACGCGCACGCACATCCCCCCACGGGACAGTTCTGGGCGCGCACACGACTCCGAGCACACGTCGCCGAACCGAGCCCCCACCCGGTTCGCGCGCCCCCCTTACCACACCGTGCTCGGGGCACGAATGTAGCGCACGCGGAGGATCCGTGGTCGCCACGTGTCAGTTATGCGCACTCATTGTGTTCACGTCAATGGCTGGAATCCATCCATCGGTGGGCCTCCGCAGCCACCCCTCCTCGGCCGCGAGCTCGGCCGCGGCCCGTCGAAGAGCGTCGAATCCGGGGTGCACCAGCCCCTTCCGCCACACCAGTGACACGAGTGACAGGGGGACGGGATCGATGAGGGGTCGCACCACCGTCGCAGGCATGGCCGGAAAATCCACCACGGCCAGGATCGGGTTCCGCATCTTGGCCATGATCCGCTGGAACTCCTCGTCACCCACCGCAAGCGGAGCGGGTGCGGCGACCTCGATGCCGCGCCCCTCGAACAGCCGGTGGGCCAGGTCGGTCCACTCCGGTGTACGTGGATTTCCGGCCCCCGCGTACACGGTCTCGCCCGCCAGCGCATCGAGCGTCACCACGTCGGATCCGGCCAGCCGGTGATCCTCGGGCAGGACGACCGCCATCGGCTCGTACCGCACCGGCTGGTGGTCCAACTGGGCCCGCAGTGCCGGGTCCAGGCCCGCGTACCGCCCGAAGGACGCGTCCAGCCGCCCCGCGACCAACTCCCCCGCCGCTCCGGTCAGCCCGCTCTCGAAGCGGGCCATCAGCTCGTGTTCGGGGGCGAGTTCACGCGCCCGGTGCAGCACGCGACGACCGGTGACGAGACCCGGCGAGTTCAGGTCCACCAGCAGCGGCCGGGCCTGCCCGAAGGCCACGAGCAGCTCCTCCTGCGCCGCCAGCACCCGACGCGCGTACGGCACCAGCCGCTCCCCGTCCGCCGTCAGCGTCACCTGGCGCGTGGTCCGTACGAACAGCTCGGCGCCCAACTCCCGCTCAAGTCGCCGTACATCACGACTGAGCGCCTGCTGGGCGACGTAGAGCCGGGCGGCGGCGCGGGTGAAGTGCAGCTCTTCGGCGACGGCGAGGAAGGCGCGCAGCAGGCGGGGGTCGAGGTGGGCGGGCATGACGGGCAACTTACAACTCAGGTGCGTGAATCGGAACGGAGGACTTACAACTGGTGCGTGAATCGGAACGGAGAACTTACAACTCAGGTGCGTGAATCGGTACAGAGAAGGTGTTGGACCCCTTGATCCCTCACGGGCGACGGTTGCTCCATGTCCAGCCCCTACCGTCACCTCTTCGCCCTCCCCGGCACCCGGGCCTTCACGATCGGGAACCTCATCGCCCGGCTCCCGATGGGTATGTTCAGCGTGAGCGCGATCCTCATGATCGCCGGTTCGCGTGGCTCGTACGCCCTCGCCGGCGCCGTCACCGCGACCGGCCTCGCGGCGACCGCCGTGACCGCCCCCTGGATCGCCCGGCTCGTCGACCGGCACGGACAGGCCAGGATCGCCGTGCCCGCGACCACCCTCGCCGCGCTGGGCAGCGTCGCGCTGCTGCTGTGCGTGCACCACGACACCCCGGACTGGACGTTGTTCGCGGCCTACGCCGCCACCGCCACCACGCCCAACCTCGGCGGGATGTCCCGCGCCCGCTGGGCCCACCTGCTCAAGGGCGACGACCAGGCCCTGCACACCGCGATCTCCTTCGAACAGGCCACGGACGAGCTGTGCTTCATGCTGGGCCCGGTCCTCGCGGCGTTCCTCTGCGGAACGCTCTTCCCGGAGGCGGGCACGCTGGTCGGCGCCGTACTCCTGCTCACCGGCATGCTGCTGTTCGCGGCGCAGCGCTCCACCGAGCCGCCGGTGCAGCAACGACAGAGAGGGGCGAGAGCTCCTCTCCGCAGCCCCGGCATGCCCCCGCTCCTCGCCGCCTGTCTCGCCATGGGCATGGTCTTCGGCTCGATGGAGGTCGTCACGCTCGCGTTCGCGGACGCACAGGGTCACAAGTCGGCGGCGGGCGCGGTGCTCGCCCTCCAGGCGGCCGGCTCCTTCGCGGCCGGACTGCTGTACGGCGCGTGGCAGCCGACCGGTCCCGCCGAACGCCGTTACCCGTACTGCACAGCCGCCATGACCGCCCTCATGACCCTCCCCCTGCTCGCCGCCACCCTCACCGGCTCACTCCTGGTGCTGGCCGGCGCCCTGCTTCTCGCCGGAATGGCGACGGCGCCCACGATGGTCACCGGCATGACCCTGATCCAGCGGCGCACCCCGGCCGACCGGCTGAACGAGGGCATGACCCTGGCCGTGACCGCGCTGCTCGGCGGTATCGCCGGCGGCAGTGCGCTGGGCGGCTGGACGACGGAACACGTGTCGGCGACGGCCGGCTTCTGGATACCCGTCACGGCCGCCGCGACGGCACTGGTGATCACCGCGCCCGGAACGCTCCACCGAACCGATTCCCGTCCAGCCCATTGACGCCCCCGACGGCCCGCACCTACCTTCGCCCGTCGAAGCGCTTCGACGTCATGCATCGAATCGATTCGACGAACGCTGCGTGACGACCCACATCCATCCGACTCCGACCCCCTGGAGGCACAGGATGCTGACGGCACGAAGGTGTGTGACGGCCACTGCGGTGATGCTTGCCGGATCGCTGCTGCTGACCTCCTGCGGGGACTCGGGCAACGGGTCCTCCGAGGACGGCAAGTCGTTGAAGCTGTGGCACTACGAGGCCCCGAACAGCGCGATGGGCCAGGCCTGGAACGAGGCCGTCAAGGAGTTCAAGGCCCAGCACCCGGGCGTGAAGGTCGAGTTCGAGGACAAGGGCTTCGCGCAGATCCAGAAGACCGCCCCGATGGTCCTCAACTCCTCCGACGCGCCCGACGTCATGGAGTACAACAAGGGCAACGCGACGGCGGGGCTCCTCTCCAAGCAGGGCCTGCTCACCGATCTCACCGCCGAGGCCCGCGAGCGCGGCTGGGACAAGAAGCTCAGCGCGGGCGTCCGTACCACCAGCGTGTACGACGCGGCCGGAATCATGGGCTCCGGCAAGTGGTACGGCGTGCCCAACTACGCCGAGTACACGATGGTCTTCTACAACAAGGACCTCTTCGCCAAGTACAAGATCCCCGAGCCGAAGACGTTCGACGAACTGACCGCCGCCATGGACACCTTCGTCGAGCACGGGATCACCCCGCTGGCCAACGGCGGCGCCGAGTACCCGGCCCAGCAGTACCTCTACCAGCTGGCCCTGTCGAAGGCCGACCGCGCCTGGGTCGACGCGTACGAGCTGTACAAGGGCAAGGTCGACTTCCACGACGCCGCCTGGACGTACGCCGCCGAGACCTTTGCCGACTGGGTGCGGAAGGGCTACATCGGCAAGACCTCGACCAGCGCCGACGCGGAGCGGACCGGGGTCTCCTTCCTTCAGGGCAAGGCGCCGATCCTGTTCTCCGGCAGCTGGTGGTACGGCCGCTTCCAGGACGAGGCGAAGTTCGACTGGGGCACCTTCCTGTGGCCCGGCTCGAACCTCACCCTCGGCTCCGGCGGCAACCTGTGGGTGGTCCCCCAGGGCTCCGAGAACAAGGAACTGGCCTACGACTTCATCGACATCACCATGTCCGAGAAGATCCAGAACCTGCTGGGCAACAAGGGCGGAATCCCGGTCGCGGCGGACCCGTCAGCCATCACGGACCCCAAGTCCAAGACCCTCATCGACAACTTCAACACCCTTTCCCAGCGCGACGGCCTGGCCTTCTACCCGGACTGGCCCGTCCCCGGCTTCTACGACGTCCTCGTCTCCGAGACCCAGAAACTGATCACGGGCAGCGAGAAACCGGACGGCTATCTGGACGCATTGCAGGAGGCGTACGACAAGGACGCGCCGAAGCAATGACGGTCACCGTCGAACGGGGCGCGCGGACGGCCGGCAAGGGCAGCACTCCGGGACCCCCGCGTCGCCCCCGTGACTCGTACGCGCTGTTCCTGCTGCCGGGCGCCCTCGCCTTCCTCGCCGTCGTCATCGTCCCGTTCCTGATGAACACGGGCGTGAGCTTCACCGAGTGGCAGGGCGTGGGCTCGCCCGACTGGACCGGGCTCGCCAACTACCGCGAGCTGATGGACGACAGCGAGTTCTGGGCCTCCTTCCGGCACAGCCTGTTCATGGTCGTCGCCATGGCCGCCGTACCGACGGTGATCGG
The DNA here is from genome assembly GCF_044593495.1 of Streptomyces sp. NPDC051963. NCBI lineage: Bacteria > Bacillati > Actinomycetota > Actinomycetes > Kitasatosporales > Streptomycetaceae > Streptomyces > Streptomyces sp. NPDC051963. Next base: position 281,571 of record NZ_JBIUCC010000011.1, read on the forward strand.
TCTCGTCCTCGCCGCCGCCCTGTTCGACTACATCGGCAAGCACTTCGGCGACAAGATCACCGCCGTCCTCCGCGCCTGCTTCTACCTCCCGCAGGTGCTGCCGATCGCGGTCGCCGGCATCGTCTGGAGCTGGATCCTCGCGCCCGACAACGGCTCCCTGAACGAGGCGCTGAAGGCGATCGGGCTGGGCAGCTGGCAGCAGGACTGGCTCGGTGATCCCGACCTCGCGCTCTACAGCGTCATGGGCGTGATGGTCTGGGTGCAGATCGGCTTTCCGCTCGTCGTCTTCATGGCGGGGCTGCAACGAGTGGACCCGCAGCTGTACGAGGCGGCCGAACTGGACGGCGCCGGCTGGTGGCGCCGCTTCTGGCACATCACGCTGCCGCAGATCCGCCCGGAGATCTACGTCGTCCTGACCTGGTGCACGATCGCCGCGCTCAAGGTGTTCGGGGCCGTGTACGTGCTGACGAAGGGCGGGCCCGGAGGCGCCACCGACGTGCCCTCCTACTTCTCCTTCACCACGTTCTTCGAGAAGACGCAGGTCGGCTACGGCGCCGCGATCTCCACCGTGCTGACCGTGATCATCCTGCTGCTGTCCCTGGCCGGCCTGAAGCTCCAGACCCGCGCCGAGGACGCCGAGGAAGGGGTCCGCGCATGACGACCGCCCTACGCCGCTACCCGGTGCTCGTCGCCCTGTGCATCGCGGCCCTCTTCATGGTCGTACCCTTCGCGATCGTCGCGATCAACGCGGTCAAGTCCCCGTCGGAGTACGCCCAGAACGGTCCCCTCAGCCTCCCCGACGGCGTCTACCTCGACGGCATCAAGGACTTCTGGGAGCGCGTCGACTTCGGGCAGAAGCTGATCAACTCGGTGCTGATCAGCGGTGCGGTCGCCGTGCTGGCGGTGGTCCTGTCCGTCCTCAACGCGTACGCGATCGGCATCGGCCGTATCAAGGGCCGCACCTGGGTGCTGGCCTTCTTCGTGCTGGCGAACATGCTGCCGCAGGAGGCGCTGGTCTACCCGATCTACTACCTGAGCAAGGAGGCGGGTCTCTACGACACCCGGCTGAGCGTGATCATCGTCTTCACGGTGATCCAGGCGGCCTTCGGCACCTATCTGCTGTCCGCCGTCCTCGCCCGGTTCCCGCGCGAGATCATCGAGGCCGCCCGGATCGACGGTGCCAACAAGTGGCAGGTGCTGTGGCGGGTCGTGGTCCCGGTCAGCCGACCCACCCTCGGCGTCCTGCTCGTCTTCTTCTTCATCTGGACCTGGAACGAGTTCCTGCTCCCCCTGGTCATGCTGATCTCCAACGACAACCAGACCGTGTCGGTGGCCCTCGGCGTCCTCCAGGGCCAGCGTCTGATGGACGCCACGATGACGAACGCGGCGGCCCTGCTCGGTGTCCTCCCCGCCCTCGTCTTCTTCCTCGTCTTCCAGCGGACCCTCACCCGCGGCATCGCCGTGGGAGCGGTCAAGTAAGGGGTATGCGCGTGAAGTTCACCGACGGCTACTGGCTGCTGCGCGAGGGCGTCACCGCGGCCCACCCGGTCGAGGTCCTCGACGTCACGGCCACTGGGGGTACCCCCTCCGGGGGAGGCACGCTGGAGATCCATGCGCCGACCAAGCCCATCCGCCACCGCGGCGACCTGCTGAAGGGACCGGTCGTGACGATCAGCGCACACACCCCGATGCCGGACGTCATCGGCGTCACCTTCACCCACTTCGAGGGCGAGCAGCCGCGCGGCCCCGAATTCGAGGTGCACACGGAAGAATTCGCGGTCCACACGGAGTACGACGAGGAGCACGCGACCCTCACCTCCGGAGCCCTCTCGGTCCGGGTGGCCCGCACCGGCCCCTGGCACGTCGACTTCCTGGCGAACGGCCGCACCCTCACCACCAGCGGCCCCAAGGGCATGGGCATCATGCGGGACGCGGACGGCGCTCACTACCTGCGCGAGCAGCTCAACCTCGGGGTGGGCACATCCGTCTACGGCCTCGGCGAACGCTTCGGCCCGCTCGTCAAGAACGGCCAGATCGTCGACATCTGGAACGCCGACGGCGGCACGGCCACCGAACAGGCCTACAAGAACGTCCCCTTCTACCTCACCGACGCGGGCTACGGCGTCTTCGTCGACCACCCGGGCAAGGTCTCCTTCGAGGTCGGCTCGGAGACGGTGTCACGGGTCCAGTTCAGCGCGGAGACACAGCAGTTGACGTACTACGTCATCCACGGCCCGACCCCGAAGGACATCCTCCGCAAGTACACGGCCCTCACCGGCCGCCCGGCCCTCCCGCCCGCCTGGTCGTTCGGCCTGTGGCTGTCGACGTCCTTCACGACGTCGTACGACGAGGAGACCGTCACGTCCTTCGTGGACGGCATGCGGGAGCGGCGACTCCCCCTCTCCGTCTTCCACTTCGACTGCTTCTGGATGCGCGAGTTCAACTGGTGCGACTTCCGGTGGGATCCGCGGGTGTTCCCGGACCCGGAGGGCATGCTGGCGCGGCTGAAGGCGCGGGACCTGCGTATCTGCGTGTGGATCAACCCGTACATCGCGCAGCGCTCGCCGCTCTTCGCGGAGGGCAAGGCGCTCGGGCATCTGTTGCGCAGGCCCGACGGGAGCGTCTGGCAGTGGGACCTGTGGCAGCCCGGGATGGCGCTGGTCGACTTCACTTCACCGGCCGCCCGCGACTGGTACGCCTCGAAGCTGGCGGCGCTGCTCGCGCAGGGAGTCGACTGCTTCAAGACCGACTTCGGTGAGCGGGTGCCGGTCGACGTGGCGTGGTCCGACGGCTCGGACCCGGAGCGGATGCACAACTACTACACGTACCTCTACAACCGGACCGTCTTCGAGGTGCTGCGCAAGCACCGGGGCGAGACGGAGGCCGTGGTCTTCGCGCGGTCGGCGACGACGGGCAGCCAGCGATTCCCCGTCCACTGGGGCGGCGACTGCGAGGCGACGTACGAGTCGATGGCGGAGTCGCTGCGCGGCGGGCTGTCGCTCGGGCTCTCCGGCTTCGGCTTCTGGAGCCATGACATAGGCGGCTTCGAGGGCACACCGACCCCCGCCCTCTTCAAACGATGGCTGGCCTTCGGCCTCCTCTCCTCCCACAGCCGGCTGCACGGCAGCTCCTCCTATCGCGTGCCATGGCTGTTCGACGAGGAAGCGGTCGACGTGGCACGGCACTTCACCCGGCTGAAGCTGCGGCTCATGCCCTATCTGTACGAGGCCGCGCGCGTCGCCCACACCGAGGGCGTGCCGATGATGCGGGCGATGGTCCTGGAGTTCCCGGACGATCCCGGGTGCGCGCATCTGGAGCGGCAGTACATGCTCGGGCCGGATCTGCTGGTCGCGCCGGTGTTCTGCGACGAGGGGGAGGTGGCGTACTACGTGCCCGAGGGCACCTGGACCCACTTCCTGAGCGGGCGGACGGTGACCGGACCGCGCTGGGTGCGCGAGCGGCACGGGTTCAGCAGTGTGCCGCTGCTTGTCAGACCCGGGGCGGTGATTCCGGTGGGGGCGGTGGAGGACCGGCCCGACTACGCGTTCGCGGAGGGGGTGACACTGCGGGCGTTCGGTCTGGAGCGCGGCGAGCAGGTGACGGTCCGGGTCGAGGACGTGACCTTCACCGTCGTACGCGAAGGGGACACCCTGCGGGCGTCGTCCAGTGATCCGTCGGCGCCGTGGGCACTGGCGGCCGGGGAGCGGGTCGCGAACGCCGCGGCGGGGACCGGTTTTCTGATGGTGGAGCTCGGCTGATGGTCAAGATCACTGATGTCGCCCGGCGCGCCGGGGTCTCCCCCAGCACCGTCTCCTACGCCCTCAGCGGCAAGCGGCCCATCTCCGAGGAGACCCGGCAGCGTGTCGAGGCGGCCATCCGCGAGCTGGGCTACCGACCGCACGCGGGCGCCCGGGCGCTGGCCAGCAGCCGCTCGAACGTGCTGGCGCTGGTGGTGCCGTTACGGGCCGGGATCCATGTGCCGGTGGTGATGCAGTTCGCGGTGTCGGTGGTGACGACGGCACGGCGGTACGACCATGACGTACTGCTCCTCACCCAGGAGGAGGGCGAGGACGGGCTGCGCCGCGTCGCCGACACGGCAATGGTGGACGCGCTGATCGTGATGGACGTACAACTGCACGACCCTCGGCTGCCGTTGCTGCGGGGGCTGGACCGGCCGTCGGTGATGATCGGCTTCCCGGCCTCTCCTGCCGGACTGACCTGCATCGACCTCGACTTCAAGGCGGCCGGCGAGGCATGCGTGGAGCATCTGGCCAGGCTGGGACACCGGGTCGTGGCCCTGGTCGGCTCACCGCCCGAGGTGTACGTCCGGCAGACCGCGTTCGCCCAGCGCGTGGTCCAGGGCTTCACTGCCGCCGCCGACCGTAACGGGCTCGCCTCCGCCGTCCACCCCTGCGAGGCCGCGCCCGGTGCCGCCCGCCGTGTCGCCGAGCAACTCCTGCGTGAGCAGCCCGCGCTGACCGGCGTCGTCGTCCACAACGAACCCCTCCTCGAACCCCTCATCGACGCCTTCGAGCAACTCGGCCTGCGCATCCCCGGCGACCTCTCCGTCACCGCCATCTGCCCCGACGAACACGCCGAGAACCTCCGCGTCCCGGTCACCTCCGTCGCCCTACCCTCCGCCGAGATCGGCACCCGGGCGGTGGAGCTGCTGATGAAGAAGCTCAGCGGAACGGAGGTACGGGAGGCGACACTGCTGGCGCCCCGGATGACGGAACGGGGGAGCACGGGGCCGCGGGAGCTTGCGTGAACGAACAGGGGCCCGCACTCGGGTGAGTGCGGGCCCCTGCGATGCGGCTAGTCGTCGGCCACCAGGTACTTCACCTCGGACACGACGAACTCGCCGTAATCCAGGGCCGTTCCCAGCGCCTCCAGCCTCGTGTACTCCTCCGGGGACAGCTGCGCCCGGGACTCGGTCCCCGCTCGGTGCATCGCTCTCAGCAGGAGCCGGAACGCGAGGTCGGGAGTGCAGCGGTGGGCGCACTCGGCCAGGTCCCGCCGGATGGTGTCCGGCAGAATCCCGGCCCGACCGATCTCGGCCAGGACCTCGTCCGCCAGCTCCACACCGTCCCCGGCACCGATGGCGTCGGTGCTCGGGGCGGCGTCGTGCTGATGCGCGGCCAGCCAGGCGTCGCACAGGCCGATGAGCGTCTCCATCCACCGCGCGCCCGATGTGACGCCGGTACGTCCGCCGGAGAAGAATTCCGGTCCGGTCGCCGTACCGGCCTGCCACAGGGCCTCGATCGTCGCCGAGGGAAGACCCCTCAGCAGCAGCCGCGCGTCCCGCCGGACCGCGAGCACGCTCTCCTGGTCCAGTCCCTCCCAGAAGTGGTACCGGACCGCCGTGGCGGCCTCGGGACCGTGATGGGTCCAGTCCTCGTGGAACATGCTCATCAGCCAGGTCACGCCGAAGTCGAACTCGTCCGGCCGCTGCACCTGACCGGGCCCGTGGTCCTGCACTTGCTCGTCATCTCCTAGGTCGGGAACGCGGTGTACACATAGAAGCCGTTCTTGTGGCCCTTCTTCCGCTTGAGCAGGATCCGGTAGGTGTTCTTCGCGTCGGAGAAGCTCCCGTCCGCCTTGGCCACATAGCCGAGGGAGTCCGACCCGAACACCCCGGTCAGCGGCTTCTCCTGCTTGCTGCCGCGCAGCCAGTTCTGGATCTCGCCGGCCTTGGTGGCCAGCGCGTGGTCCACGACCGCCTGGGCCGTCGCGAGGTCGGTGAAGACCCCGTTGGGGCCTCCCTTCTGAACGGCGAGCTGCGTCGCCCGCGCGCGGCTGCTGACGAATCCGGCGCCGACACCGGCAGTGTGCTCGTCGAGCGTGTGCGCCAGCCCGGGGAACGCCTGGGCGTCGCCCGCCAGGTCGTTGCAGTTGTGGACGAGGACCGGCGTGCTGCCCGCCACGGCGTAGAAGGTGTGCAGGCCGGACACCGTCAGGTCGTACACCGTCCGCGGTGCCGCCTCCTGCCGGTCGTGGAGCGCGGCCACCGTGCGGAGGGTGCCCTCCGGGGTACGCAGCCGGTCGCCCGCGCGCAGTTCGGACGCCAGGATCCAGCCTCGGCCGGTGACATGGAACTTGTGTCCCGGCGTGCTCGTGAGCCGTCCGCCGTCCGCCAGGGTGACGTCCAACAGGTCCTCGGCGGGGTGCTGGAAGGTGCGGGTGACCGGTTCACCGCGGGTGACGCCGGTGGCGGGGTCGGAGGCCAGCAGCCGGTCGCCCGGGCGCACGTCGCGGATGGCCCGGCGGCTGCCGTCGGACAGGACCACTTCGGTGCCGCCGGGGAAGCTGTTGACCCTGCACGCCGTGCGCAGATCGTCGTACACCCGGACACTGCGCTCGATCTCGGCGAGCGTGCGCGCGTCGATCTCCAGCACGCGGAGCGCCTTCATGGCGTCGGCGACACCGATGCCGGTGCGCATCGCGGCGTCCACGGCGCGGATCCCGTCGACGACCTTCGCCGCGGCCCCGCCCAGCGGCAGCCAGGTGGCGGCCCAGGCGCAGTCTCCGTAGCTGCCCGAGCCGTCACCGTTGATCTTGTGGTAGCAGCCGGTGAAGTCGCCGATGATCGAGTTGAAGATGCCCTTCCACAGATCCACGGTCGCGTCCCACGAGGAGATCTTGACCGTCTTGCTGGCGTCCTTGATCGTCTTCGTGGTGAGGAAGAACGTGTCCTCCCTGGGACAGCCGGACTCGGTCGCCGGGACACTGGGGTTGGCGCACAGGTAGTAGCTGACGGTCACGTCGAAGTGGACCTCGTACACCAGGTCGCAGGGCAGCCGGGAGCAGTCGTCCGGGAGCCGCTGCGGGTCGCCCCGCTGCTTGATGTCGTCGATGACGGAGAACACGCCCCCGACACCGGTGCCCGACCCTGTCTGCACCTGCTGGTTGGCGTCGTTGCGCCCGGCCTCGTCCGCCGCCTGCTGCGCCGAGTCCGCGTACTTCTGCGCGTCCTTCGCCGCCTCCTCCGCGAGCGTCGCCTCCGCGTCCGCACGGTCGGCCGCGGCGCGGGCGTCCTTCGCCGCCTGTTCGGCCTCCGAGGCCGCGGCGCGGGCCGCCTCGGCGTCCAGGGCCGCCTGGTCGGCGGAGTCACGGGCGTCCTTGGCGTGGCCCTCGGCACGGCCTGCCGCGCGGTCGGCCGCTGCCGCGTCCGCCGTGGCCTGCTGGTCGTACTCGATGGTGCGGGCCAGTGAGCGCTGCGCCTCGGCCGCGTACTGTGCCGCCTCCGCCGAGTAACCCAGCGCCTCCTTGGCCGACTTGCGGGCCTGGGCCGCGAATCCGGCGGCCTCGCCGGCCAGCACCAGGGCTGCCTTCGCGTCACCGGTGGCCGCGTTCGCGGTGCTCTGCGCCTGCGCCGCGACCTTCGCCGCGTTCGCCGCGTGCGCCTCGGCGACCGCCACCTGCTGCTCGGCGATCGTCTTCGACGACTGGCCGGTCAGGACCGCCAGCCCTGCCGCGGAGTCGGTCGTGACATACGGCGAGCCGAGCTGGATCGCGTCGTTCGCCGGAGCCGCTACCTGCTGCGCCGAGTTACGGGCGTCCGCCGCCGCCTGCGCGGTCGTGTAGGCGTGACCGACGGCCTCCGCCGCGCCCGCGACGGCCTTCGCCGCCTCCGCACGGGCCACGTCGGCGTGTGCCTTCGCCTCGGCGGCGTGCTTCTCGGCCTCGTCGGCCAGCTCGACCGCCGTGGCGGCTGCCTGGGCGGCCACCTGCGAGGCCTTGATGGCGTCGGCCGCCGAGGCCGTCGCCGTACGGACCGCCGCGTCCGCCCGCAGCTTCGCCGCGTTCGCCGCGTCCGACTCCGAACGGGCCCGCTTGGCCGCCGCCTCGGCGCGCGTCGCCGCCGCGTCGGCGTCGGCCGCCGCCCGCGTCGCCGCATTCGCCTCGATACGGGCCGATGCCGCGGCCGACTCGGCGTCCGTGGCGGCCTTGTCCGCCTCGTTCGCCGCCGCCCGTGACGCCGCCGCCTGGTCATCGGCATCGTGCGCCTCGGCGTACGCGTCCTTCGCGTCCGCCTTCGCCCGCGCCGCGTTGGCCTTGCTCTCGGCGTCCCACGCGTCGTCCCGCTTGGCCTTGGCGTTGTCCCGGGCCGCCTCGGCGTCCTGACGGCGCTCTCGGGCCGTCGTCTCGGACGACTCGGCCCGGTCCTTCGCGCTCTTGGCCTCGGTGGCGTACCCCTCGGCGTTCTGCCGGTGCTGGGCGGCCTCGGCCTGCCTCTGCGCGGCGGTCTCCATCTCCGCCTTGGCCGTCTGCTCTTCCTTCTCCGCGTTCAGCCGGTGGGCCCGCGCGTCGGCAGCCGCCGCCTTCGCGTCCGCTTCCGCCTTCTGCGTCTCGCCGAGCTTGGCCTTGGCCAGGTCCCGGGCGTCCTTCGCCGTCTGCGCCTGTACGGCGGCCGCGTCGGCGGCGGCCTTCGCCTGCTCCCGCGCCTGCTGGGCGGCGGCCGTACGGAACGCCGCCTTCGACGCCGCGGTCTGCGTCACCGCACGCGCGGCGATGGTCTTGCTGTCCCCGGCGGCGGCCCGGGTGGCCGCGTCGGCGGTCTCACCGGCCTTCACCAGCGCGTCGAGCGCGGCCGAGGACGCCTTCGTGACCTGTGCCTTCTGCTGACCGACCAGCAGTCCACGGCCGCGCGGGGCACCGGCCTGATCGGCGATCCTGTACGCGGCCTGCTCGGCCGTGTCCGTGTCGGTGGCCGCCTTCTTCGCCGCGGCCGCCTGCGCCTTGAGCACGCCGAGCTGCTTGGCGGACGCGGCCTGGGCGGTGGCGACACCCGCCTTGGCCTTGGCGAACTGGGCCGAGGTCGGGTAGTCCAGGTTGTCGGTGCCCTGGTGACCGGACGGGACGATGTCGAACTTCTGCGGGGTGGTGCCCTTGCAGTCCCACATCCGGCCGTCGCGGCTGTTGTCGTACGTGGCGAGGTCGAGGCAGTTGCCGGTGCCCGTGTTGAACAGCCGGGTGGTGCCGTGGGTGTCGTACTCCCACTTCTGGGCGCCGCTCTGGTTGCACGTCCAGATCTGTACGCCCGTGCCGTTCGCGGTGCCGGAGCTCTTCACGTCGAGGCACTTGCCGGAGTTGACGTTGACCAGCGCGTCGCCGACTATCTGCCACTTCTGCCCGACGCCGCCGTTGCAGGTGTAGATCTGCACGATCGAGCCGTTGGTCTTGGCCCCGCTGCCCACCTCGAGGCACTTGCCGGAGGCGCCGTTCGCGTGGATGACCATCGGGCTGTCGCCGATCCAGCCGGGACCGCCGGCGGACCAGTAGTTCTGCCAGCGGGTGAGGTGGTCGGCGATCCAGGACTGGCCCAGCATCTCGCCGAGCGCCTTCGAGCCCGCCGCCAGCGCCTTGACCGCGTCACGGTTGGCGGTCAGGAGCTGATTGCGCTGGGCTGCCTGGCCCGCGACCTCCTGCTGCCACTCCGCCGACGCGGCGGCCACCTGCTTGCCGAGCACCTTGTTCGGGTCGACCGGGCCGCGCCACGCACACGCCGCGAACCGGGTCTTCAAGTCCTCGACGGCCAGCCGGTATTCGACCGTTCCCGGCTCGGCGGCCGTACGCGGGAAGCCTCCCGACGACAGGAAGAGCCGCGCGTTGTCCGCGCCTGTCGGCTCCAGGCCGTCGTCCACCAGGTCGCCCCACGCCTGGTGCTCGGCGAACGCCCGGTTCCACTCGGACGTGGGCAGCGACGGGTCCGGAGAGCTGCCGTAGAGCGGGGCACCGAGGTCCTTGACGGCCTTGATGGTGGCCTCGTCGGCCTTCTGGGTCGGGTCCTCGTAGAGGTCGTCCTCGCTCTTCCAGAACTGTTCGTAGATCCACTGCGAGAGACCGGTCTGGCTGTGGAAGCTCTTCTCGTCGCTGCCGGGCAGCCCCGGCGGGTCCTCGAAGTCCGCGACGCTCTTGAACCCGCCCGGGGTCGGCAGCACCGACACCGGCTTCTGCCACTCCTGGAGGCGGGCGTAGAGCGCCTCGCCCTCCTTGTCGGCGGCGTCCTTGTCCTGCCGGTACGCCGTCGACAGCGGAGTGTCGGTCCAGTACTCCCGGTTCGCCGCCGTGCGCAGCTTGTCCGGGGTCTGGTTGAGCGCGTTCTGGGCGGTGGTGAACATGCCCGCGCCGCCGATGCGCAGCGCGTCGGCCATCAGACACTGGTCCTGGCGCAGCTGCTCGGCACCCTTGGCGTCGAAGCCGTCGTAGCTGTCGGCCACGGGGACCGCGTCGCCGGCGTCACGCGCGTACCGGTCCAGCAGGTCGGGCTGGGCCGCCAGGCCGGCCAGCACGGCCACGGCCACGGTCGAGGTGATGACGGGTCTGAGGAGTCCGATCGGTCGTGATCTGGCTCTGAGAAACCCTCGTCTGGGGCGCACAGGAGCATCCCTTCATCGCGGAAATGGGCAGACGGGGGTGCCTGTACGGAGGACGGATAGGCCACGGCGTTCCCCCCGGTCGCCGGTCGGCGCGCACGACGGTGGAACTGGTCGGGATCCACCGGGCGCGCTGATCACAAAACCCCAGCTGAAGCGGACAGGACAAGTGGAAATTCCGGGCCGGAGGTCGATGGCGTGAACGTGTCAGTGGGATTCATGAGTCGCGAGGGGCGCAACTTTCGTACCAGGAGCAGGACTTACTTGTGCAGGACCCGTGAAGGTCCGGCAGGTGACGGGTGAACGCCGAAGATTAATTGGCCGGAATTCACCCCTCGCCCACCGGACCGTCGTACGCCGGTCCGCCCCGGTCAGCAGAAGGCGGGCTTGCGCCACGCGCACTCGAGGTCGGTGCCGTTCGCCGCCTTCGGTTGCGTCCTCGGTTGCGCCTTCGGTTCCACCAGGGCGGCGGCCTCTGCGGTCGACTTCGCGAGGGTCGTCACGATGGCGTCCTCCAGGGGCTTCACCGACGAGACCAGGTAGTTGTTGAGGACGATGCTGTAGACGAGTTCACGCCCCCCGGCGTCGGTCACATACCCGGACAGCGCCGAGGCGCCCGTCAACGACCCTGTCTTCGCACGGGCGTTGAGCGCGGCGGCCGTCCCGCACATCCGGGTTCGCAGCGTGCCGCCGACGAAGCGGTCGGGGTCGCAGGCGACCGGCAGCGAGCGGTACCAGTCGGCGTACCAGGGCTCGGCGCGCACGGCGAGGAGCAGCTCGACGAGTTGCCCGGCGGTGAAGTTGTCCATCCGCGAGAGCCCGGACCCGTCGACCTGCCGCAGCTTGGCGACATCGACGCCGACGCCCTTGAGATAGCCGCCGATCGCGGCCAGCCCGGCGCTCCAGCTCCCGTCCTTCGAGACCTCGTACCCCATGGCCTTGGTGAGGATCTCGGCGTGCATGTTGTTGGACAGCTTCATGAACGGGATCAGCAGGTCCTTGAGGGCCATCGAGTCGTGCGCGGCCAACTCCGTTGCCGTGCCGGGTGTCTGGCGCCCGAGCCGGGTCGGCCCGGTCACCTTGACGCCGTGCGCGGCGAGCGCGTCCCGGAAGACGGCGGCGGCGTATCCCGTGGGCTCCCACACGGCGGCCCACTCCTTGATGCCGGACCCGCCCACGGGTGTCGTACCGCTGACGACGATGTCGTTCGTGCCGTGCTCCCGCTCGACGGTGAGGTCGTTCGCCCCGCCCGCGGCGACGGTGGTGGCCCGGACATCGAGGTCGACGTAGTCGGTGTCGGGCGTGACGGTGACGACCGGCTCGTCACCCGCCTCGGCCCCCGGCGCTACGGTCACGATCACGGTCCCGGTGTCGTAGTCGGTGTCCGGCGCCACACCCAGCGCGCTGATCTGCGCCGAGTAGTAGGCGGACTCGTCGTCGGCGGCCCAGGAGCGGCCGAGCCGCACACTGTCGAACCTGGTGTCGTCGGCGAGCAGCCGCCCGTCGACGCGGGTGACACCGGACGCGGCGACCTGGGCGGCGAGCTTGTCGTAGTCGCCGGCGAGCAGGGTCGGGTCGCCGGTGCCGCGCAGATACAGATCGCCGCGGAGCACGGAGCCCTGCCGCCGCCCGGCGGCCAGCACATCGGTGGTGAACCGGTACTCGGGTCCGAGGATCTCCATCGCGGCCGCCGAGGTGGCCAGTTTGGTGTTGGAGGCGGGCATCAGCCGGGTGGTGGGCTGGTGCTGGTAGAGAAGGTCACCACTCGTCGCGTCGGCGACGACGACGCTCGCCGTCCCGCCCTCCATCCGCGTATCGCCCAGGACGGTGTCGATGGCCTCCGGCAGGCCGGTGCGATCCGAGTCGGCACCGGCCGACGAGCCGGGCCCGAGGACGGCGGCGACAAGCGCGACCGCAAGGGGCCAAATCCACAGTTTTCCAGGGGCGTTGAAGAGTCTTCCGGAACATCTCACGGGTCTGCTCATGGCACAGCACCATCCCTGATCGCGCCGCCCGGCAACAGACCGCCTGCGCGCGTCAGCCCTCCAGCCCCCAGGCCCGCCCCATGCGGTACGCGGCGCACAGGTTCACATCGAGGAGATAGGCCCCGGCCGTCCCGCACTGCTCGCTCCCGCTCCCGGGATCGACGGGCTGCCCGTGCCCCATCCCGGTCAGGCTGTACGTCTCCACGACCGCGGCACCGCCCGCGCCCCGGAAGACCTGGTGCGGATACCCGGCAACGCCGTCGCTCACGTCGACGACCTGGTCGGCCCCGTGCACATCGGTCCACTGCTCCACCAGGTCGCCCATGTTGACGGGCTTCACGGTGTAGTCGGCCGTGCCCTGGAAGACGACCAGGGTGGGCCAGGGCCCGCCGTACCCGGGCCGGGCGGCACGCACCCGGTCGCCCCACTGCTGCGGGGTCTGCGTGGCACCGACGTACATGCACACATACGGCGACCCGGCGGCCTGCGCACACCCGTACGGCAGCCCGGCGACGATCCCGCCCGCCGCGAACTTCTCCGGGTACGCCGCCATCATCACGGCCGTCATCCCGCCCCCGGCGGACAGCCCGGTGACGTAGACGCGCGAGCCGTCCCCGCCGACATCGCCGAGCTGCCGGTCGACCATCTGCGCGACGGAGGCGGCCTCGCCCTGGCCGCGCGCGATGTCGCCGCCCTGGAACCAGTTGAAGCAGTTCGACGCATTGTTGCCGCTCTGCTGCTGTGGCAGCACGACGGAGAAACCCCACCGGTCGGCGAGCTGCGTCCACCCGCTGCCGGTGCCGTATCCAGCGGCGTCCTGCGTACACCCGTGCAGCGCCACGACGACGGGCCGCCCGGCGGGGAGCCCGTCGGGGACGTACCGGAACATCCGCAGCGCACCGGGGTTGGTACCGAAGCCGATGACCTCCTGAAGGGAGGCGGCAGAGGCTCTGCCCGGGCTCAGAAACCCGGCGAGAAGGGCGACCAGGAGGGTCACCAGGACACTGATTCGACGTGCGGCTCTGGTCTGAGTCATGGTGCGGGACGGTAGAACCGTGAACCACGGGCGGATATGTCGCCGGACAACACAACGAGGGCCCGGCGAATGTGTGATCGCCGGGCCCTCGTGTACATGGGAATTGTGGAGATGGCGGGAATCGAACCCGCGTCCAACGGTGCAGAATCAGGGCTTCTCCGAGCGCAGTTCGCTACGATTTTCTCGGCCCCGGAGATCTCGCGAACAAGTCTCCGACGGGCCCAGTCACTGTTTGATTTCCCGACGAGTCCCGTGACCGGGCTCGGCGGTTTAGTTCCCTAGATTATGCCAGGATCCGGGTCGGGAACACCCCCGGGCTGACACCCATTTAGGGTCCTTCAGTCGCTGTTATTAGGCAGCGAGGGCGAAGGACTGGGAATCGCTCTTGGAATTGGCGATTATTGGTTGCGACATATGGTTTACGAGATCATTGCCGCTTCCTCGGCTCGCTTCCCCTGCTTCGACAGCCGCTGTCGAAACCGATCATCCCCATGTTTTGTTTTCAATGCTCACACCGGACTCATCCGGTGTTGTCACCAGCATACGTGACCAACGCACGCCGATGCCACCGTATTCCCCGGTGGCTACTGCGCCCGCTGCTTCCGCTTCGCCGCCGCGATCGCGCGGTCCGACTCCCGGCGGTCCTGCTTCTCCCGCAGGGTCTGCCGCTTGTCGTACTCCTTCTTGCCTCGCGCGAGGGCGATCTCGGCCTTTGCGCGACCGTCCTTGAAGTACAGGGCGAGGGGCACGATGGTGTGCCCCGTCTCCTGGGACTTCGCCTCCAGCTTGTCGATCTCCTCGCGGTGCAGGAGCAGCTTGCGCTTGCGGCGCGCGGAGTGGTTGGTCCAGCTGCCCTGGCTGTACTCGGGGATGTGGGCGTTGTGCAGCCACGCCTCACCCGAGTCGATCTGGACGAAGCCGTCGGTCAGCGAGGTCCGTCCCTGACGCAGTGACTTCACCTCGGTGCCGGTCAGGACGAGCCCGGCCTCGTAGGTGTCGATGATCGCGTAGTCGTGCCGGGCCTTCTTGTTCTGCGCGACGATCTTGCGCTTGCCGTCCTTGGCCTTCGCGGCCCCGCCGCCCTGCTTGGGCTGGGACTCCTTGGGTACGTACATTCCCTTGCTCATAGTGCTGGCCATTTTCGCACTAGAGGGGGGCCCGAGGGAAAGGCGATTACGAAGCGTCCCCGAGCCCGCTCAGCACGGTCTCCGCCTGCTTCAGCGCCCCGGTGTCGGCCTCGAGGTCGGGCGTGATCCCCTTGCCGTCGACTCCGCGGCCGGACGGCGTGCGGTAATGCCCGACGGTCAGCTCGGCGACGGAGCCGTCGGGCAGCCGGGTCGGCATCTGCACGGACCCCTTGCCGAAGGTGCGGGAGCCCACGACGACCGCGCGACCGCGGTCCTGGAGGGCGCCCGTGAGCAGCTCGGCCGCGCTCATCGTGCCGCCGTCGACGAGCGCGACCAGGGGTCTGGTGGTGTCGCCGCCGGTCTCGACGTGCAGGGCGTGCTGCCGGCCGTCGACGTCGTACGTGGCGACGAGGCCGCTGTCGAGGAAGGCGGAGGCGGCGGTGACGGCCTCGGTGACCAGCCCGCCGGAGTTGCCGCGCAGGTCGAGGACGATCCCGGTGCCGGCCGGGGTCTGCTGCACTGCGTCGCGCACCACGTCGCCCGAGCCCTTGGTGAACGCGTCGATCGCGATGACGGTGGCGCCGTCGGCGAGATTCCGGACGGTGACCGAGTCCGTGGACAGACGGGCCCGGTGCAGAGTGAGGCTCCACGCGTGCGTGCCGCGCTCCAGGCCGAGCCGGACGGGCGTACCGGCGGCCGCGTCGGTCGCGTCGCCGCGCAGCAAGGAGACGACCTCGGTGACGGGCCGCCCGTCGACGCGGGCGCCGTCGACGCTGCGCAGCCGGTCCCCGGCCCGGATCCCGGCGCCGGCCGCGGGCGACCCGGAGCTCACCTTGGTCACCTCGATACGGCCGTCCCGCTCACGGCGCGCCCACAGGCCGACGCCGGTGTACTCGCCGTCGAGGGCCTCTTCGAACTCCTCGTACTCGCCCTGCGAGTAGACGGCGTCCCAGCGGTTGCCGCTGCGGCTCACCGCCCGTTCGGCGGCCTCCATCGGGGACTTGCCGGCGGCCATCGCCTCGGCGGCGGCGTCGGTGACCGTCTCGTGCCGGCCGGCGGAGGCGGAGGAGCGGGGCGCGCCCGACGCGGTTTTCCGGTCGGGCCCGGGAAGGGAGCCGGTCGCGGCACCGGCGACGAGCACGCTCGCGAACACCAATGTCAGGGCGGCCCCGCGGCGAATGCGGCGGGGCTGACAGAACAGGTCACGGCCTGACATGCCGGTGAGTCTAGGACAACGCGAAGGGCCGCACGGCCGGTTGACCGGACGGCCCTCTTGGCGTGCGTCACACCTTCAGGTACTTGCGCAGCGCGAAGAACGCGGCCAACGCCGGCATCAGCAGGCTCGTCGCGAGGATGAGCGGCAGCTTTGTCAGTACGGCGTCCCAGCCGATGAAGTTGATCAGATTCAGCTTCTCGGACAGGGCGAGACCGTGGTCGATGATGAAGTACCGCGCGACCACCAGGAAGCCGCAGGCGACCCCACCGCCGATCAGCCCGGCGACCGCGGCCTCCATGATGAACGGCGCCTGGATGTAGAAGCCGGAGGCGCCGACCAGCCGCATGATCCCGGTCTCACGCCGCCGGCTGAACGCCGAGACGCGCACGGTGTTGACGATCAGCATCAGCGCGACGACCAGCATCAGCGCCATCACGGCCCGCGCCGCCCAGTTCATGCCGTTGAGCAGCCCGAAGAGGTTGTCCAGGATCCCCTTCTGGTCCTGCACCGACTGCACCCCGTCGCGCCCGTCGAAGGCGGTCGCGATGACCTGGTACTTCTCCGGGTCCTTCAGCTTGATCCGGTACGACTCCTGCATCTGGTCCGGCGTGAGCGAACTGGCCAGCGGGGAGTCGCCGAACTGCTCCTTGTAGTGCTTGTACGCCGCGTCCTGCGACTCGTAGGTGATCGAGTCGACCACGGACATCTTCTTCAGGTCGCCGAGGATCTGGTCCTTCTGGTCCTTGGTGACCGCGCCCTTGGCGCAGTTGGGGTCGGACTCGGCGTCGCTCTTGTTGCAGAGGAAGACCGAGACGTTGACCTTGTCGTACCAGTAGCCCTTCATCGTGCTCACCTGGTCGCTCATCAGGAGCGAACCGCCGAACAGGGCGAGGGACAGGGCGACGGAGACGATCACCGCGAAGGTCATCGTCAGATTGCGGCGGAGACCGACACCGATCTCGGACAGAACGAACTGGGCGCGCATGGCGTCTCTTTCAGGCCTTTCCGTGGACGGGGGTGCGGGTCAGTGCTGGTAGCCGTAGACGCCGCGCGCCTGGTCGCGGACGAGGCGACCCGTCTCCAGCTCGATGACGCGCTTGCGCATCTGGTCCACGATGTTCTGGTCGTGCGTCGCCATCACCACGGTCGTGCCCGTCCGGTTGATCCGGTCGAGCAGCTTCATGATGCCGACGGAGGTCTGCGGGTCGAGGTTGCCGGTCGGCTCGTCCGCGATCAGCAGCTTGGGCCGGTTGACGAAGGCCCGTGCGATGGCCACGCGCTGCTGCTCACCGCCGGACAGCTCACCGGGCATCCGGTCCTCCTTGCCGCCGAGCCCGACGAGGTCGAGCACCTGGGGCACGGACTTGCGGATCTCGCCGCGCGACTTGCCGATGACCTCCTGAGCGAAGGCCACGTTCTCCGCGACCGTCTTGTTCGGCAGGAGACGGAAGTCCTGGAACACCGTCCCCAACTGGCGGCGCATCTGCGGCACCTTCCAGTTGGAGAGGCGCGCGAGGTCCTTGCCCAGCACGTGCACCTGACCGTGGCTGCACCGCTCCTCGCGGAGGATCAGCCGCAGGAAGGTGGACTTTCCGGAGCCGGAGGACCCCACGAGGAACACGAACTCGCCCTTCTCCACTTCCAGGGACACATCCCTGAGTGCGGGGCGGGTCTGTTTGGGGTAGACCTTGGAGACGTTGTCGAATCGGATCACGGATGCACCACGGGTCGCCGGGGGTAGATGAGCGTGACCATACGCGACCCGGGAGCACCGGCGCAGGCACCGGAGGGGTTGCGCGAGGGTTGTGCACTTTTGTAACGCCCATCGGCCACACACGACCCGCAACGGTGAGGAAATGAACAGCCACCTCTCCGGAAGCGCCCGCGCGACGCCCGGAGGAACCTGGCATTGTGGAGAGGGGAACGTTCTCGGACCCCACGGCGTTCTCTCGGTGGAACCGTTGCAAGGAGGGCGAGGCGCATGACGTACGACCGGCTGGTGTGCGCGAACTGCGCGGCGCCCGTGGCCGAAGGCCGCTGCCCGGTCTGCCGGGCGAACCGCGAGCGACTTCAGCAGGAGAACCTCTTCGCGGGGCTCAACCCGATGACGCTGATCGCACTGCTGGCGATCCTGATCGCGGCTGTGGCACTGCTGGCGCATCAGACCGCCTAGGGCGGACTCACAGACTTACAGAGGCACGCGAAGGGCCCGGAGCGACTTCCGCTCCGGGCCCTTCGTCACGCACTGTGCATACGTTCCGTACGCGCGCGGCTACCGTCAGGCAGCCGCACCGCCGCGGCCGCCCATGAGGCGCGGCAGAATGCGGAAGCCGATACCGCCGGCGATCATCGTGGCGGCACCGATCAGCAGGAACGTGGTCTGAGCCGCACCGGTCTCGGCGAGCTCGTCACCGCCGCCCTGGGCAGAGGTGTCGACGGCGTCCGAGCCGGTGTCCGTCAGGGAGGACGAGCCCTCCTGCTGGGCGGAGGAGCCGCCGTCGGGGTCGGCGTTGTTGCCGCCGCCGTTGCCGTTGCCGTTCCCATTGCCGTTTCCGTTACCCGGGTCCGAGGGCTCCTCGGTCGGCTGCGTGGGCTCGTCCGTGGGCTCGGTCGGCTCCTCGGTGGGCTCGGTGGGCTCCTCCGTGGGCTCGGTCGGCGGGTCCGTGGGCAGACCGGTCGGCGGGTCCGTCGGCAGGCCGGTCGGGACGGGCGGGTCGGTCGGCGCAGGAGACTCGTCGCCGCACAGGATGCCGAGGAAGCAGTCGTCCTCAGCAGGTGCGGCCGAAGCGGCGCCCGCAGCGGTCAGCGAGGCACCGGCGGCGATCACGGTCGCGGCGGCGATCCGCGCGACGCGGATGCGCGTCTTGTTAGTCATCTGGTTGCTACCCCCAGTAGCTGATCGTCAATGAGGCGGCGCTCAGGGCTGTGATCGACGGAGGTGGCTGCGCCGAAGGCCCCCGGTTCACATGCGCCCCAGAGATACGCATGCCGCGCTTTACCCTTCCCATTTTTCAAAGCAACGTCAAGGCCGTTTCCGTTCGCGATGTCCAATTACGGGGACTATGCGATGGGTTGGAGTCTGTGAGTGTGATGTAAAACCCGGACATGCAGCACGCAAAAGGCAACTGCCGCCGAGATGGCGGCAGTTGCCTTGTCGACAAAGTTACTTCTCCTGCTGCTTGCGCCAGCGAATTCCGGCCTCCAGGAACCCGTCGATCTCGCCGTTGAACACGGCCTCCGGGTTGCCGACCTCGAACTCGGTGCGCAGGTCCTTGACCATCTGGTACGGGTGCAGGACGTACGAACGCATCTGGTTGCCCCAGGAGTTGCCGCCGTCGCCCTTGAGCGCGTCCATCCTGGCCTGTTCCTCCTGGCGGCGCCGCTCGAGCAGCTTGGCCTGGAGGACGTTCATCGCGGTGGCCTTGTTCTGGATCTGCGACCGCTCGTTCTGGCAGGAGACGACGATGCCGGTGGGCAGGTGGGTGAGCCGCACCGCGGAGTCGGTCGTGTTGACGCCCTGGCCGCCGGGCCCGGACGAGCGGTACACGTCCACCCGCAGCTCGGACTCGTCGATCTCGATGTGGTCGGTCTGCTCGACCACGGGGAGGACCTCGACGCCCGCGAAGGAGGTCTGCCGGCGCCCCTGGTTGTCGAAGGGCGAGATCCGGACGAGCCGGTGCGTGCCCTGTTCGACGGAGAGGGTGCCGTAGGCGTACGGGATCTGCACGGCGAAGGTGGTCGACTTGATGCCGGCCTCTTCGGCGTACGACGTCTCGTAGACCTCGGTCTTGTAGCCGTGCTGCTCGGCCCACCGCAGGTACATGCGCTGAAGCTTCTCGGCGAAGTCGGCGGCGTCGACGCCACCGGCCTCCGCGCGGATGTTGACGAGCGCTTCCCGGGCGTCGTACTCGCCGCTGAGAAGAGTCCGCACTTCCATTTCGTCCAGGGCCTTCTTGACGGCGGAGAGCTCGGACTCGGCCTCGGCGCGGGTGTCCGGGTCGTCCTCCTCGTCCGCCATCTCGAACAGCACGGCAAGATCGTCGATCCGCCCGCGCAGCGCCTCCGCCTTCCTGACCTCGGCCTGGAGGTGGGAGAGCTTGCTGGTGATCTTCTGCGCCTCGTCCGGGTTGTCCCACAGGGACGGCGCGGCCGCCTGCTCCTCGAGCACGGCGATGTCTGCCCTCAGCTTGTCGAGGTCCAGAACGGCCTCGATCGACTCCATGGTCGAGGAGAGGGACTTGAGCTCTTCGGATACATCGACGACTGCCACGCCTCCAGCCTAACGGCTCCGCCAAGCGGCCAGCGCCGGGTGAGTGTCGCTTTCCTGTGACCCTCAGTTCGCGCCCGCGTCCCCTGGCCGAGTCCCTTCAGGCCGGGACGGGTGCGGGCGGCGGGGGCGCGACACTCATGGCGCCGCCGGTGCCGAGTTCTTCGTGTCCTGCGGGGTCGCTCCCGCGTCGTCCCCCGAGGTCGCCAGCCACGTACCCACCCCGGCGGCCGCCACCAGCAGCGCCGCGGCCACGCCCACGGCCACCCTGCGCCGCCGGGTCACCGCCCGGTTCCGCGCGGAACCGGGACGCGGCGCGCCCGCGGCCCGCGGCACCCGCGCCGTCCCCCGGGCACCCCCGGCCAGCTCATCGGGCCCCGGCACCCTCATCGACGTATGCGTGTCCCGGTTGGAGTCGGCCGGCTTCGCCCCCGGCACCAGCGGCACCGCACCCCGTCGCCGGGCGCGCTCACCGCTCTTCGGGGGCGGGACCTGACCGTCGCCCGCCTCCTGAGGTGTCTCCTCGTCCGACTCCGCGTCCGGCTCGTCCACGTCCAGCGGCGGCATTCCGACCAGCAGCGGCAGCATCTCCCGCAGCCGCGCGCCCATCTCGGAGGCCCGCAGCCGCGAGGCCGGCGCCTTGGCGAGGCACTGGACGAGCAGCTGCCACAGCTCGTCGGGGATCCCGGGGAGGGGGACCACCGTCTCCGTCACATGGCGCCGCAGCACCGCCCCGGGATGTCCGCCGCCGAAGGGAGTGAAGCCGGCCAGCAGCTCGTACAGCACGGTCGCCAGCGCATAGATGTCGACCGCCGCCCGCGGGGGCAGGCCCTCGACGATCTCCGGCGCGAGATAGTCCGGCGTACCGATGATCTTCGTCGCCCGGGTCCGCCGCGGGGAGTCGATGAGTTTCGCCACACCGAAGTCGGTCAGCAGGGCACGGTGCGAGCTCCCGGGCCCGAGCGGGCCCTGCATGTCGAGCAGCACGTTCTCCGGCTTCACGTCCCGGTGCACGACCCCGGCGGCATGCGCGGCCGCGAGCCCGTCCGCGATGTCCGCCACGATCGCGACCGCGGCCTCGGGGGCGAGCCGCCGGTCGCGGTCCAGCCGGGTGCGCAGATCGGTGCCGCGTACGAGATCCATGACGAGCGCAAGGTCGTTGCCGTCGACCACCAGGTCGCGCACGGAGACGACGTTCGGGTGCTCGAGGCCGAGCAGCGCCGTGCGCTCCTGCACGAAGCGGCCGACGAGCTCCTGGTCGGACGCGAGGTCCTCGCGCAGCAGCTTGATGGCGACGGG
This sequence comes from Streptomyces sp. NPDC051963, assembly GCF_044593495.1. Classification (NCBI taxonomy): domain Bacteria; kingdom Bacillati; phylum Actinomycetota; class Actinomycetes; order Kitasatosporales; family Streptomycetaceae; genus Streptomyces; species Streptomyces sp. NPDC051963. The sequence continues at coordinate 302,877 of NZ_JBIUCC010000011.1, forward strand.
CCCCTCCGGCCCCTCGCCCAGCCACACCGTGCCGGCGCTGCCCCGCCCCAGGATCTGGTGCGCGGTGTACCGGCTGCCGATTTTCCGTGCCAAGGCTGCTCCTACCAGACGCGTGTTAGTCGCTAAAACTACGCGTCAGAAGAGCCAACCTTCACCGTCGAGGCGGAAATCACCCGCCAGGTGTCGACAAATCACCAACCCCGTCACCACGGAGGTGAATTCAGGGAATGGCGTCAGTTGGAGCCCGAGTCCCCGCCGCCGAGTTTCTCGACCCATCCGGTGACCGTGCTGAACATGTCGCCGATCTGGTCCCAGTAGCTCTTGCCCGTGCCGATCCAGTCCTGAAGCGGGCTCAGTTCCCAGACCAGCCACCCGGCGACGAAGAGGATGACGATCGTGAAAAGGCATCCCTTCAGACAGCCGAGACCGGGGATCTTCATCGGGTTGGAGCTGCGCTGCCGCGACTGCCGGGGCTCGCGCGGCGGCGGCTGCTGCGGCTGCTGGGGCGGTGCGTACCGCTGGGGCTGCTGCTGTTGTGGGGCGTACTGCTGCGGCTGTTGCTGCTGCGGATAGCCGTAGCCGGGCTGCTGCGGCTGCCGGCCGCGCGGCTGCTGCTGGGGCTGCGGCGGCTGCTGCGGTCGGGAGACCTGCCGCTGGGGCCGACGGCGCAGCGGGTCCTGGCTGGGGTCGAGGTACTGGACCTGCGTCTGTTCGTTGCGGTCGCGGGCGGCCCGCAGCTGGTTCTGCCAGGGGTGCGGGTCCTCGGGCCGCCCGGGCTGCTGGCCCGGCTGCCCCTGCGGCACCGGCGGCATGACGGCGGTCGGGTCGGCCGCGCCGGCCGGGCCACTGGTGTGGGGCATGACGCTGGTCGCGGCGTTCGGGTCGTAGTTCCCGTGCGGCAGCACCTGCGTCGGGTCGCCGGCTCCGGGCACGCCGGGTACCGCGGTGGGCGCCGGGTCGGGCGCGAGGAGCATTCCGACGCCCTCGGCGGCGGCGATCTGCGCGGAGTTCGCGTGCACCCCGATGCCCTCGGCGACGACGCGCAGCCCGCGGGCGAGGCTCTCGGCGCTGGGCCGTTCGTCCGGGTTCTTGCGCATACAGCGCTCGATGACCGTCCAGAGCGCGTCGGGGACGGTGGAGGGGCGGCGCGGTTCGGCGCTCAGATGCTGGTGCAGGACCTCCAGGGCCGAGCCGCCGGAGAACGGCGGACGGCCGGTGACCAGCTCGTACAGCAGGATTCCGGCGCCGTAGATGTCGACGGCGGAGGTCTGCGGGCGGCCCTCGGCGGACTCGGGCGCGATGTACGCGGGCGTGCCGACGAACTCCTGGGTGCGGGTCAGGCCCGGGGAGTCGGCGAGGCGCGCGATGCCGAAGTCGGTGAGCATCGGATGCATCTGGCCGCCGTCCTGGCGGAGCAGGACGTTCGCCGGCTTCAGGTCGCGGTGCACGACGCCGTCGGCGTGGCTGGCGCCGAGCGCGTCGGCGATCTGGGCGGTGAGCAGGGACGCACCGACCGGGCTGAGCGGACCGTTCTCACGCAGGTAGCGATGGAGGTCGGGCCCGTCGATCAGGTCCATGACCAGGGCCAGCAGATCGCCCTCGACGACCAGGTCACGGACCCGGACGATGTTCGGGTGAGTGAGCCGCAACAGGACGGACCGCTCTCTGAGGAAGCGCATCACGATGTCGGGATCGTTTGCGAGCTCTTCCTTGAGGACCTTGATCGCGACGGTCTCGCCGGGCTGCCCTTGCACGGCGGCCTCGGCGCCCGCGGTCTCCCGCTGGCGGGCTCGCCAGACGGTGCCCGTGGCGCCGCGTCCGAGCGGCTCCTCGAGCAGGTACTTGCTGCCTACCGGCCGCACGTCATGAGCTCCCTGCTGCTTGCCTGTGTTTCGCTGCTTGCCTGTGTTTTCCGAACCACTGTAGTGCCGCCACGCCTGGCACCGGGCTGTCGTCCGGCTGTCCCTGCGTCCTTGCCGGCGTATGTACATGTTCGAAGGAAAGACGCTCGACTCGGTCCGTCGGTTGCCGGACCCGGACGTGAGCGATCCCAAGTGGCTCCCGAACGATCACAGGTGCAGTACTGGTCAGGCACTTTTACGGGCAGAGCCGACCAATCAAGATCACTTGCCCTCCGGCGGGGGGCGCGTTGTCAGTGGCAGGTGCGAGGATGCCTTCAGTACTGGCCGACGTGCTCGTGTGGGGTGGGGGGAAGTCCGCGCCGCGCCCGCGCAGAAGGGACCGCTGACGCGATGCAGATCCGGCTGACCGTCATAGACCCCCTGGGGGCGCCCTCACCCGGCCGTGCCGCGAGCTGCGACGTACTGGTCACAGCGCCCGCGGGCACGGCGCTGTCCGCGGTCGCGTCGGCACTCACCTCGGCGGTCTCCGGCAGCGACGGCCCGGCCGTGCTGTTCGCCGGCGCGGAGCGGCTCGACGACCGGCGCTGCACGCTGGGCGAGCCCCCGCTGATAGACGGCGCCGTGCTGTCCCTGGCCTCCCCGGCCGAGCCCGAGCCGCACCCCGAGGTCGACGACGCCCCGACCCGCCTGGACATCGTCGCGGGCCCGGACGCAGGCGGCGTCCACCTCCTGCATGGCGGCCAGATCCACATCGGCCGCTCCGCCGACGCCGACGTCGCCCTCGACGACCCGGACGTCTCCCGTCTCCACTGCGCGGTCACCGTCGCCGCCGACGGCCGCGTCACGGTCGCCGATCTCGGCTCCACCAACGGCACGACCCTGGACGGCAGCCGGGTGAGCACCCGCCCGGTCCGCTTCACCCCGGGCACCCTGCTCCGGATCGGCGAGTCCGCACTCCGGCTCGCCCCGGCCGGCGGCCCCGGAGCGCGTCTGCGGACGGCACCCGACGGCGAAGGGCATGTGCGGGTGCCTGCCGGGGACGGCGAGACCACGGGAGCGACACACGCGCGTGCGGCGGCCCACCCGGCCAGGTCCGGGCCTTCCGGCAGCACGTCCCACGCTTACGGCACGGCAGCCTGGGCGACACCGGGGCAGAGTTCCGGTGCATCGGCGGTGGTGCCGGAGCAGGGCGGCGCCCCGCACATCGAACGCCGTGGGACAGCAGCCGACGCGGCTCGCGATGCGGCCTCGAGGGGGCGCACGGACGGAGGCGACACCCACGGGGGCCGCTTCGGAGCGGGCGGACCGACGGCGACGTCCGGCGCCAGGCCCACCGACGGTGGGCGCGATGGTGGGCACTTGCGTGCCGGTGCCGGGAAGGGGCCCGACGACAGCAGTGCTTTCGGTACGGCAGCCGACGGCGGGCCCGTCGACACGGTCTCCGCCACGACGGCCGTGCACTCACTCGACGGCACCACTTCCGGAGACACCCACGGAGGCGCCAACCCCGGTACGGATGCCGGTAGTTCACCAGGCGCCCCCGACCCCCGCACGACCACCCCCGGCACCGGCAGCGCAGCCTTCGACCAGGCAGCGCACGACCGGCTCGGTGATCCGGCCTCCGATGCGGTGGGCGGGGAGGCCTCGGCGCACCCCGCTGACGGCAGGAGCCGGCGCAAAGGGACTCCCCTCCGTGGGACCGATGTGCCGCAGGGCGTGCGGAGGCGCGGTGGGCTGACGGCGTGGGCGCGACGGTTGGCCGGAGGGCGCACGGAGCAGGGGGCGGCCGGGCGCGAGGCGTACGACGAGGACGTGGCCGAGGTCGCGGCGAAGCCTTCGGTCACCGCATCCTCCGTGCCGGAGGTCTGGCCGGACCCGGCGGCGCTGCTGCTGACCGCGCTGGGTCCGGGGCCCCGGCTGTGGGAGCGCGGCCCGGGACACCCGGAGGCGCTCACCGTGCGGTTGGGCACCACCGACCGCGCCGCACCCGACGGCTCCGGCCTGCTGCCCGCCGTGCCGGTGACCGCAGATCTGCGCGAGGTCGGGGCGCTGGGGCTGGCCGGCCCGCGCGCGCGGCTCGCCGGGCTGGCCCGCACGGTCGTGGCCCAACTCGCCGCGCTGCACTCCCCCGACACCCTGGAAGTCGTCCTGATCAGCGCGGACCGCGCCCGCCCGGTCGAGGAGCGCACCGCCGAGTGGGCCTGGCTGGGCTGGCTCCCCCACCTCCGCCCGGGCCACGGCCAGGACTGCCGTCTCCTCCTCGCCTACGACCGTGAACAGGCCACCGCCCGCACCGACGAACTACTGCGCCGCCTGGAGGACCACCTGGCGGAACTGAGAATCGGCACCCCGGCCGCCGAGGGAGCCACCACGGCCAACACGGTCAACACGGCCACCAGGCAGGGCACATCCGCGACCGGAACCGGTCCGGCGACGGCCATCGGACCCGACGTGTCCATCCCCTCCGCCCGCCGCGACACGGCGTCGTACGACACACCCGCGAACCACCCCGACCCCCAGGAGCCGGTCCGCGGCGCGGCCCACCGGCCGTCCTGGGCCGCGGACGACGAAGCCGTCCACGGCGAGGGCCGATTCGCGGGGCCGTACACCGTGGTCATCGTGGACGGAGACCCCGGTGGTGCCGATGTGCGGGAGGCGGTGGCGCGGCTGGCGGCTCAGGGCCCGCGGGTCGGCATACACGTCGTGTGCCTGGCCGAGACGGCTCCCGCCTCCCCGGCCTCGCCGGTGACGGAGACGTACGAGGCGGCGTGCGGGGCCTCCCCTGCCTTCCGGGACTGCGGTGCCGTCGCGCTGCTCAGCGGTGATGTCGCCACGGCGCTGCGGCTGATGCGGGTCGCGGGCGCGGGGTCGTCGCTGCCCGGCCCGGTCGGACACGGCACGGTCGCCACGGTGGACGCCGTCTCGCTCGCGTGGGCGGAGCGGTTCGCGCGGGCGCTGGCACCGCTCAGGACGGACGGTGCGACGGGAGAGCGGCAGGGCAGGGTGTCGGTTCCGTTGCCCCAGGTGACCCGTCTGCTGGACGAGTTGGGGCTGGCCCGGGCCACCCCGGCGTCGCTGATGGCGCGCTGGGCGGACGCGGCCGACGACGCGGAGGCGCTCGGCGGGCGGGCCCTGGCCGTGCTCGGGGCCGGGCCGCGCGGGCCGGTGAGCGCGGACCTCGTCGCAGAGGGACCGCATCTGCTGGTCGAGGGACCGCACGGCAGCGGACGTACGGAGCTGCTCAGGGCCGTGGTCGCGTCGCTGGCCGCCGCCGAGCGGCCCGACCGGTTGAGCATCGTGCTGATCGACGGCCGGGACAGCGTGGGCGCGGGCAGCGGACACGGCGAGGGCTTGCGGGTCTGTACGGACGTACCGCATGTGACCACCCATCTCGCCGCCAACGACCCCGTCCGTATGCGGGAGTTCGCGCAGTCGCTGAGTGCCGAGCTGAAACGCCGGGCCGAGTTGCTGGGGCGGGCCGACTTCGCCGACTGGCACACCGGGCGGGAGCTGTCCGGCCGTATGGTCGCCCAGCGATCGGCGGGTGCGAGTGCTTCCGGTGGTGCCGGGGACATCGACGCGCCGCCCAGTTCGACGATCCGGCTGCGGCCGGCCGCCGCTCGTCAGCAGGCCGAGGTGATACCTCCGTTGCCGCGGCTCGTCGTGGTCGTGGACGACCTGGACGCGCTGGTGTCGCCCGCCCTCGGTTCACCGGGCAGGCCGGCCGCCGGGTCCGTGATGCGGGCGCTGGAGGCCGTGGCCCGGGAGGGTGAGCGGCTCGGCGTGCACCTGGTCGCCGCGTCGGGGGTCGGCGGTCGTACGGCGCGGACCGAGCCGGCCCAGCAGGCGACGCTGCGGGTCACTCTCGACCCGCCCGCGCCGGGTCAGGACGAGCCGGCGCCGGGACGGGGGCGGTTGTCGTTCGCCGACGGCCGGGGAATGCCCTTCCAGGGCGGCCGCGTCACGGGCCGGATTCCCCGTACGGCGACGCTGCGGCCGACGGTCGTACCGCTGGAGTGGGAGCGCATGGGCGATCCCCCGGCCCGCCGTCCCGTCCGGGAGTTGGGGAACGGTCCGACGGATCTTGCATTGCTGGCAAGTGCGTTGGAGAGGGCGGCGCGGGAGGTGTCGGCGGTGTCGGTGCCCTCGCTTCTCTAGGCGCGAGCCGCGACGCACCCGAATCCCGCCCGCCCCCGGAGGGCTTGGTCACGACGCCATCACGATCACCGTCTTGACACTGAACGCGCTCTTGCCGACCCCAGGCACCCGGCGTAGACCAGATCGCACGGGACAGCGTTCGGACGTTCGACGAGGAACGAAGAACGGGGCAGTGATGCGCAGCACGTACAGCACCATCCGGAAGCAGACGGCCGCGAAAGCCGCAGCCACCGTCCTCACGGGAGCACTCGCACTCACGCTCACCGCGTGCGGCGGAGACGACGACAGCGGAAACGAGCAGGCGGGCAGCGGCGAGACAACGGGCACCACCGTCACCCTCCCCAAACTGAACGGCGCGAGCCTCGAAGTCGCCGCCGTCTGGAGCGGCGCGGAGCAGGACAACTTCAAGAAGGTCCTCGCGGAGTTCGAGAAGCGCACGGGCGCCAAGGTCTCCTTCGTGCCCGCGCAGGACCCGATCATCAACTTCCTGGGTTCGAAGGTCGCGGGCGGCCAGCCGCCGGACATCGCGATGCTCCCTCAGCCCGGCGCCATCAAACAGGCCGTGGACAAGAAGTGGGCCAAGCCGCTGGGCGCCGAGGCCAAGGCCGAGCTCGCCAAGAACTACTCGCAGGGCTGGCAGGACATCGGCAAGGTCGGCAGCGAGCAGTACGGCGTCTACTACAAGGCCGCCAACAAGTCCCTGATCTGGTACAACACCAAGGTCTTCGAGAACGCGGGGGCCACGGAACCGAAGACCTGGGACGAACTCCTCACCGCCGCCCAGACCATCTACGACTCCGGTGTCACGCCGTTCTCCGTCGGCGGCGCCGAGGGCTGGACCCTCACCGACTGGTTCGAGAACATCTACCTCTCCCAGGCGGGCCCGGAGAAGTACGACCAGCTCGCGCAGCACGAGATCAAGTGGACGGACCCGTCCGTGAAGGACGCGCTGACCACGCTGGCGCAGGTCTGGGGCAAGAAGGACTATGTCGCCGGCGGTGCGAAGGGCGCCCTCCAGACGGACTTCCCGGCCTCGGTGACGCAGACCTTCACCGGCGGCGACCAGCCCAAGGCCGGCATGGTCTACGAGGGCGACTTCGCGCAGGTCAACATCGGTACGGCGGGCGCGAAGGTCGGCACGGACGCGAAGGTGTTCCCCTTCCCGGCCGTGGGCGACAGCGCCCCCGTGGTCTCCGGCGGCGACGCGGCGGTGATCCTGAAGGACTCCAAGGCGGCGCAGGCACTGGCCACCTTCCTGGCCTCCCCGGACGCGGCGACGATCCAGGCGAAGCTGGGCGGCTATCTCTCACCGAACAAGAACGTGGACAACTCCGCGTATCCGAACCCGGTGCAGCAGAAGATCGCCAAGGCGCTCATCGACTCGGGCGACGAGTTCCGCTTCGACATGTCCGACCAGGCCCCGCAGGCCTTCGGCGGTACGCCCGGCAAGGGCGAATGGAAGGCACTCCAGGACTTCCTGACGAACCCGAAGGACGTCGCGGGCACGCAGGCCCAACTGGAGGCCGACGCGGCGGCCGCCTACGGAGGCTGACGCGATGACGTCCGCCACGGCGGCAGGGGGCCCTCCGCCCCCTGCCGCCCCCAAGTCGCGCAAGAGTGTGACCGGCACCCGGAAGACCGTGGCAGCGCTGTTCCTGCTGCCCGCTCTCGTGCTGCTGGGCGCGCTCGTGGTCTACCCGATCGGGTACTCGGTCGTCCGCAGTTTCTACGACCAGTCGGGAAGCGGTTTCGCCGGATTCGACAACTACGAGGCGCTGTTCACCGACGACGGCATCCGCACCGCCCTGAAGAACAACGTCATCTGGGTGGTGTTCGCGCCGACGGTCGCCACCGCACTCGGTCTGATCTTCGCGGTGCTGACCGAACGGGTGCGCTGGGGCACGGCGTTCAAGCTGGTCGTCTTCATGCCGATGGCGATCTCCATGCTGGCGGCAGGCATCATCTTCCGCCTCGTCTACGACCAGGACCCGGAGAAGGGCGTCGCGAACGCGGTGTGGGTGGGCATCCACGACACGTTCGCCGAGTCGTCCGCGTTCCCGAAGGCCCACCCGGGCCGTGAGTCGCCGCTGGTGGCACAGAGCGGCGGCTTCATCACCAAGGCGACGGTCCACACCGGGGACACCGTCACCCTCCCCCTGGTGGGCGTCGCCCCCGAGCAGATGCCCGGCGACGCGAAGAGGGCCGTGTCGCCGCAGGCCGACCCGGGCCGGATCACGGGTACGACCTGGCAGGACTTCACCCGCGGCAAGGGCGTCGGCACGCTCGGCGCACCCGACGCGACCGAACTCGGCTACCCCGGCATGAAGATCGAGGCGGTCAAGGACGGCAAGGTCGTGGAGTCGGCGAAGGCCGGCGCGGACGGCACGTTCTCGCTGTCCGAGAAGGCCGACGGCGCCCAGCTGAGGCTTCCGGCGAGCAACTTCAAGGAGGCGTACAACGGCCTGGACTGGCTCGGCCCCTCGCTGGTCACGCCGTCGATCATCGGGTCGTACGTCTGGATGTGGGCCGGTTTCGCGATGGTGCTGATCGCGGCCGGGCTCGCGGGCATCCCCCGCGAACTGCTGGAGGCGGCCCGTGTCGACGGCGCCAGTGAGTGGCAGGTGTTCCGCAGGGTCACGGTCCCCCTGCTGGCGCCCGTCCTCGCGGTCGTCATCGTCACCCTGATGATCAATGTGCTGAAGATCTTCGACCTGGTCTTCATCATCGCCCCGGGCTCCGCTCAGGACGATGCGAACGTCCTCGCACTGGAGCTGTACCGCAAGGGCTTCTCCGAGGACCAGCCCGGCATCGCCAGCGCCATCTCGGTGTTCCTGCTGCTGCTGGTAATCCCCGTCATGTGGTTCAACATCCGCAGGCTCAGGCGGGAGGTACGGCGATGAGCGCCCACCTGTCTTTCTGCTGGGGGTCCGGGGGTTATCCCCCGGGAAGGCGCAGTAACATTCGTCGGCTCAGGCGGGAGGTACGGCGATGACCACACATGCCGACAGGCTCTCCGAGCCGGCACCGGTCGAGGCGGTCAAGGCGAAGCAGTCCCTGGGCTCGCGCCTCGCCGAAGGGGTCAGCGGCGGGCTGGTGCGGGTGTTCCTCATCCTCGTCGGCCTGTTCTGGCTGGTCCCGACGATCGGTCTGCTCCTCTCCTCGCTGCGTCCCCCGGAGGAGATGACGATCAGCGGCTGGTGGGACGTCTTCAGCAAGCCGTCCCAGCTGACCTTCGAGAGCTACGACAAGCTCCTCCAGAACAGCGACATCACCGACTCGCTCGTCAACACCCTGCTGATCACGGTCCCGGCGACGGTCCTCGTCGTCGTCATCGGCGCGCTCGCGGGCTACGCGTTCGCGTGGATGGAGTTCCCGGGCCGCGACTGGTGGTTCCTGGGAGTGGTCGGTCTGCTGGTGGTGCCGGTGCAGGTGGCGCTGATCCCGGTCGCCGAACTCTTCGGCAAGATCGGCCTGTTCGGCAACATCATGGGCGTGGTCCTCTTCCACACGGGCTTCGGTCTGCCCTTCGCGGTGTTCCTGCTGCGGAACTTCTTCGCGGAGATCCCGAAGGAGCTACTGGAGGCGGCCCGGCTCGACGGTGCGGGTGAACTGCGGCTGTTCGTCCGGGTCGTGATGCCGCTGGGCGGGCCCGCGATCGCGAGCCTGGGCATCTTCCAGTTCCTGTGGGTTTGGAACGACATGCTGATCGCGCTGGTGTTCTCCGACACCAACAGCCAGCCGATCACGGTCGCCCTCCAGACGCAGATGCGTGCGTTCGCCGACAACGTCGACATCCTGGCGCCGGGCGCGTTCATCTCCATGGTGGTCCCGCTGGTCGTGTTCTTCGCGTTCCAGCGACAGTTCGTGTCCGGGGTGATGGCGGGCGCGGTGAAGTAGTCCGTACACGGGGACGTCACAGGGGTGGGCCGACACCGGCCCACCCCTCAACATTCACCCACCATCCCCCGTATGCCGTACGAAACGTAACCAAGTCACTCCACTGGCCGTTCCCGGGGCCGGAACGCCCGCGCCGACCCATGGATGTGCCTTGCCCAGGTTCAGTGTCATCGTCCCCGCGTACCAGGTTCAGGCGTATCTGCACGAGTGCCTGGAGTCGGTGCTCTCCCAGTCGTGCCCGGATCTGGAACTGATCGCCGTGGACGACTGCTCGCCGGACGCCTGCGGTGCGATCGTCGACGAGTTCGCGGCCCGCGACCCGCGTGTACGGCCGCTGCATCTGCCGGCCAACGGGGGCCCGGGCCGGGCCCGCAACGCCGGGATGGCCGAGGCCACCGGCGACTATGTGCTGTTCCTGGACGGCGACGACACCCTCACCCCGGACGCGCTGCGCACGATCGCCGACCGGCTGAAGGAGACGGGTGATCCGGACGTCCTGGTGTACGACCACGCGCGCACGCACTGGTCGGGCGAGACCCTCCGCGACCAGTCCGCCGAGCACCTCACCGAACAGGGGCCGGCGCCCTTCCGCCTGGAGGACCGGCCGGGGCTGCTGAACCTGCTGACGGTGGCCTGGAACAAGGCGTACCGCCGGGAGTTCGTCGAGCGTGAGGCCTTCGCCTTCCCGCCGGGCTCCGGCTGCGACGATGACACCCCGTGGACCTACCCGGTCCTGATGACCGCCGGTTCCCTCGCCACCCTCGACCGGGTCTGCGTGCACCACCGGCAGCGCCGCCGGGGCGGCATCCTCGGCACCACCGACCGCCGCCACTTCGATGTCTTCGAGCAGTACGACCGTCTCTTCGCGTTTCTCGACGGCCGCCCCGAGCTCGCCGGATGGCGGCCGCTGTTGTTCCGCCGGATGGTCGACCACCTGGTGACGGTGTACGGCAGGCGGGCCCGGCTGCCGCGCGCGGCCCGCACCGAGTTCCTGCGCAAGTCCCGGGCGCACTACCGCCGTTACCGCACGCCGGGCTCCCCGGTCCCGCCGGGCTCGCGTGCCCGGCATGTGCTGATCCGGCTGGGCCTGCTGCGCACGTATCGGCTGCTCCGCCTCACCTCGGCCGTGCACCGCAGGGCGGTGAGGCGGTCGGTCCGGCTGCTCCGATCGACGCGCGCCATGGCACTGCGGCTCCACTACCGCATCCAGCTGCGCCTTCCCCTGCGCGCCGATCGCGCCGTCTTCTCCTCGCATCGGGACCGCGGCCACGGCTGCAGTCCGGGTGCGCTGGAGGGCGCGTTCCGTTCCTTCGCCCCGCACATCCGCACGGCGTGGATCGCTCGCCCCGAACACCACCACACCGTCCCGACGGCGACGCGTCGTCTGCGGCCCGACACGGCCGCGTACTGGACGGCGCTGGCCCGCTCCAAGTACCTCGTCACCAACGCCGAGTTCGACGGTCCGCCGGTCAAGCGGTCCGGTCAGATCGTCGTCCAGACCCTGCACGGCACCCCTCTCAAGCACATGGGCCTGGACCTCCAGGAGCGCCCGGCGGCCGCCCGCGACACGGACTTCGGCGCGCTTGTGCGCAACGTCGACACATGGGACTACGTCGTCTCCGCCAACCGCCACTCCACACTGACCTGGGAGCGCGTCTACCCGGGCGGCTACACGACGCTCGCCCACGGCTGCCCCCGCAACGACGTGTTCCAGCGGGCCACTTCGGCGGACGTGGCCCGGCTGCGCGAGACCCTCGGCATCCCCGCGGACACGGTCGCGATCCTGTACGCGCCGACCTACCGCGACTACCGCCGCACCCAGCGCAGCGCCCTCGACCTGGAGCGCGTCGTACGCCGGCTGGGCCCCCGCTTCGTCGTCCTGGCCCGCGCCCACCCCCGCCACGGCGGTCCGCTCACCGGCCCGACGGCCCGTGTCATCGACGTCACCGACCACCACAGCGTCGAGTCCCTGTGCCTCGCCTCGGACGCCCTGGTCACCGACTACTCGTCGATCATGTTCGACTACGCCAACCTGGACCGCCCCATCGTCGTCCACGCCGCCGACGAGGACTGGGCGGCGTACGAGGCGGCCCGCGGAACCTACTTCGACCTGCGCTCCTTCCCGCCGGGCGCGGTCGCGCGCAGCGAGGACGAGCTGATCGACATCTTCGCCACCGGCCACTGGCGCGGCTCCCGCTCCGCTCAGCTGCGCTCCGCGTTCCGTGAGCGGTTCTGCCCGTACGACGACGGACGCGCCGCCGAGCGGGTCGTACGCCGTGTGGTGCTGGGCGAGGCGGACGCGGCCCTGCCGCCCGTCGTACCGCCCGCGGAGCGCCACCCGGTCCCGTCGCCCGCGCGCACACGGCTGACCATGATCCCGCAACCGGCCGAAGCTCCCCGCTGACCCGCGGCCGCGCAACCGGCCGAGCACGTCTGAACACCGTTCTCACACCAGGGAGTTCCCTTGCCCTCCAGTCCGTCACGGCCCACTCCCAGCAGGCCGCACACCTGGCGTCCGGCGGGACGGCCCGGACGAGCGACCTCATGATGCTCCGCACCCGCCTCCGCTACCGGTGGCATCTGCAGCGTCCGCTGGATCCGGACCTCGCGGTGTACTGCGCCTACTGGGGCCGCGGCTACACCTGCAACCCGGCCGCGATCCACGCCAAGGCCCGCGAACTCGCCCCGCACATCCGCTCGGTGTTCCTGGTGGACGCGGAGGCGGCTGCCACGATGCCGCGCGACGTGGAGTACGCGGTGATCGGCAGCAACCGGTACTGGGAGCTGCTGGCCCGCGCCACCTACCTGGTCAACAACGCCAACTTCGCGAGCCGGGTGGTGAAACGGCCCGGCAGCGTCCACCTCCAGACGCAGCACGGCACCCCGCTCAAGACCATGGGCATCGACGAGCCGACGGTCGGCGGCCACGACCGGCTGCTGCGCCGGGTCCGCCGCTGGGACTTCAGCCTCTCCTCCAACCGGCACTCGACACGGATCTGGGAGCACGCGTTCCCGGGCTCGTACGAGACCCTGGAGTACGGCTATCCGCGCAACGACCGGTTCTTCACGGCGACCTCCGACGACGTGGTCCGGATCCGCCGTGAGCTGGGCGTACCGCGCAGTGCGAGGGCCGTGCTGTACGCGCCGACCCACCGCGCGGGCTTCGATCCGGACCTGGACCTGGAGGCCTTCTGCGCGGCGGCCGGTGACGACGTGGTGGTCCTGCTGCGCGCCCACTACTTCCACGACCGTCGGGCGCTGCGGACCGGCGGCCGGATCATCGACGTGACCGGCCACCGCTCCGCCGAGGACATCTGTCTGGCGGCCGACGTCCTGCTCACCGACTACTCGTCGATCATGTTCGACTACGCCAACCTGGACCGTCCGATCGTCGTGTACGCCGACGACTGGGAGGCCTACCGGGAGACGCGGGGCGTCTACTTCGATCTGCCGGCGGCGCCGCCGGGCCCGGTCGCCCGCACTCCTCAGGAGCTGGCGCGAGTGTTCCGCGACCGCTCGTACACCGAGTCCCATGCCCTGCGGGCCGCCTTCCGGCAGCGCTTCTGCCAGTTCGACGACGGCCTGGCCGCCGAGCGGGTGGTCCGGCGGATCCTGCTCGGCGAGCCGCCGGAGGCGATCCCGCCGGTGGTCCCGCTCGCAGAACGGACCCCGGCGCTCACCCGATGAGGTGAGTTGAGGCACAGTCGTCGGCTCCGGGCGGGAACATACGACAAATGCCCCCGATGCTTCTCTGTCCGCGGTGAGCTCCGGAGTCCTCACCCGGCGGGCCGTGCGCGGCGCGACGGCGCTGCGCGGCGGCCGCCTCTGGCGTCCGACGCCGTTCCAGGTCTTCGGCTTCCTGTTCTGGCTGCTGATGTCGCTGGCGTACTGGCGGGTGCCGCCGTGCTGCGACGCCGGGCAGCATGCGGCGGTCGTCGAGCGCATCACGGCGGACCTGCTGCATCCGCGCCATCCGACGGCGGACCTGCCGGGTGCGGGCAGCCCGTACTACTCGCCGTACGCGGTGGTGCAGGGCGCGTTCGCGCGGCTGACCGGGCTGACGGGCTGGGAGGTGGTGCGGCTCGCCGGGCCGCTGAACCTGCTGGTGCTGCTGACCGGCCTCGGCCGCTTCGTGCGGGTGCTGACGCCGCGCCCCTGGGCGCCGGTGCTCGCACTCGCCTCGCTGACCCTGCTGTGGGGCACCGCCCCGCGCAGCGGCGGCCTCGGGCTGCTGTCGATGACGAGCGATCTCGGCTATCCGTCGGCCTTCGCGACCGGGCTCGCCCTCTGGGCCTGGGCACTGACGGGTACGCGGGCCCATGACATCCGGCCGGTGCGCTACGTCGGGCCGAGCGGGCTGCGCGGCTTCTCCGGGTACGCGGGGCTCGGTGCGCTGTACGGGGTGATCCTGCTCGTCCATCCGGTCACGTCGGTGGCGGCGGCGGTGGGCATGGTCTCGATGATCGCCGGACGGCAGCGGGGATGGCGTCCCGCGGTGGCCGTCCGCTGGGCTCTCACGGGCGTCGTGGCCCTGCTGGTCGCCTGGTCCTGGCCGTACTTCGACGTGTTCGCGCTCGCCTGGGACGGCGCCCTCGACCCGGTGCACCGGCGGCTGTACACGGACCTGGGCGGACAGTTCTGGCCGGCCGTGCTGCTGGGGCTGCCGGCGCTGTGGCTGCGAAAGCGGCGGTCGTCCCGGCGGGATCCGCTGGTGCTGATGTTCGCGCTCGACTGTCTGGTGGCGGCGTACGGCGGGCTGAGCGGCCGCTACACCTACGGCGGGGTTCTCGGACTGACCGCACTGCCCTTGCAGTGCGCGCTCGCGGTGGAGCTGGCGGCGCCGAGGCCCTGGCCGGTGTGGCGGCGGGCGCTGGGGGTGGCGGCGGCCGCGGGTGCCTGCCTCGGGTTCCTCACCGTGCAGGCGGGGGCGGTGGTGCCGCGCTCACTGGACCCGGTCGGCTTCCGGCAGCCGCCGCGCTGGCCGTCGTACGACTGGGCGGCCCAGCACATCGGGCCCGGCGAGGTCGTGATCACCGACGGCCGGCACGCCGGTCGGGCGATCGCCGGTCACGGGCCGAACCTGGCTGCGCCCGTCCGGCCGGATCCGGCGCTGGACGAACGAGAGCGCGGGCGCCGGCTGGCCGACGTCCGCGCCTACCTCTCCCCGTCGTCGACCCGCGCCGAGCGCTCCGCCGTCGTCCGCCGCTACCGCGTGCGCTGGCTGCTGCTGACGCGGCAGCGCACCCTGCCCGAGGAGGCGGTGGTGGTGGCGTGGAGCGAGCGGACGGGGGAGGTGCTGGCGCGGGTCGGTTGAGGGGTCGGTCGAGGGGGGTTACTCGACGACGATGTCGACGTCGATGTTGCCCCGGGTGGCGTTGGAGTAGGGGCACACCTGGTGGGCCTGCTCGACCAGCTTGCGGCCGGTCGTCTCGTCCAGACCGTCGGGCAGCTCGACGCGGAGGGTCACCTTCAGGGCGAAGCCCTCGCCCTGCTTGCCGATGCCCACCTCGGCGGTGACGGCGGCGTCGCTGACGTCGACCTTCGCCGCGCGGCCGACGACACCGAGCGCGCTGCCGAAACAGGCGGCGTAACCGGCCGCGAACAGCTGCTCCGGGTTGGTGCCCTGGCCGTTGCCGCCCATCTCGACGGGGATGCCGAGGCCCAGGTCCAGCTTGCCGTCGGAGGTGACGGCGCGGCCGTCGCGGCCGTGGGTGGCGGTGGCGACTGCGGTGTAGATCGCGTCCATGGAAAGACCATCCCTCTCAGATCACGGTCGAGGCGGCGTTTGTGGTGCCGCCCGATGACCACAAGTAGAGCACGCAATTCAGTTGTGCGCAACTAAATGACGGGCAAGAGCTATCCTGTTCTCATGACCACCACGCCCGCCTCGGACTGGCTCCGCCTCGACCAGCAGATCTGCTTCTCCCTGAACGCCGCTTCGCGCGCCTTCGGCGGCCTCTACCGCGTGGTCCTCAAGGACCTCGGCCTCACCTACCCGCAGTACCTCGTGCTGCTGGTGCTGTGGGAGCACGGCGAGCTGCCCGTGAAGAAGCTGGGCGAACACCTCCGCCTCGACTCCGGCACACTGTCCCCGCTGCTCAAGCGGCTGGAGACGGCCGGCCTGGTCCACCGGGAGCGCAGCGCGCGCGACGAGCGGTCGGTGGAGGTTCGGCTCACCGAGGAGGGCACCGCGCTGCGCGAGCGGGCGCTGGAGGTACCGCGCCGGATCGCCGCCGCGACGGGCTTCGACATCGACGAGGTCCGGGAGCTGCGGGAGCGTCTGGACCGCCTCACCACAGCGCTGGACACGGCGGCCGTGCAGGCCGGCGACTGAGGCCTGATTCACTTGGACCGACCACTGCACCACGCACGGGCCAACTGACGAGGGGACGGCCGCACATGACCTGGCTGATCACCGGCGGCGCCGGTTACATCGGGGCGCACGTCGTACGCGCCATGACCGAGGCGGGCGAACAGACAGTCGTGTACGACGACCTGTCGACCGGCATCGCCGAGCGCGTCCCGGACGGCGTCCCGCTGGTCGTCGGTTCGACCCTCGACGGCGAACGCGTGGCCCGCGCGCTCACCGACCACGCCGTCACCGGCGTCGTGCACCTGGCCGCGAAGAAGCAGGTCGGCGAGTCGGTGGAACTGCCGCTGCACTACTACCGGGAGAACATCGAGGGCCTGCGCGTCCTCCTCGAAGCGGTGACCCAGGCGGAGGTCCCCTCCTTCGTCTTCTCCTCCTCCGCGGCGGTGTACGGCACGCCGGACATCGAGGAGGGGGCGCTCGTCACGGAGGAGACCCCGTGCGTGCCGATGTCGCCGTACGGCGAGACGAAGCTGGCCGGCGAATGGCTGGTCCGCGCGACCGGCAGGGCCACCGGCCTCGCCACGGCCTCCCTGCGCTACTTCAACGTCGCGGGCGCGGCCGCACCGGAACTGGCGGACACCGGCGTCTTCAACATCGTCCCCATGGTCTTCGAGAAGCTCACCGAGAACGCACCCCCGCGCATCTTCGGCGACGACTACCCGACCCCGGACGGCACCTGCATCCGTGACTACATCCACGTGGTGGACCTGGCGGAGGCCCACGTGGCGACGGCCCGCGCCCTTCAGTCCTCCCCCGGCCGCGACCTCACCCTCAACATCGGCCGCGGCGAGGGCGTTTCGGTCCGCGAGATGATCGACCTCATCAACGCCGTCACCGGCTACGACCGCCCCCCGACCGTCACCCCCCGCCGCCCCGGCGACCCGGCCCGAGTCGTCGCCTCCGCCGACCGCATCACCGCCGAGCTCGGCTGGAAGGCCAGGCACGACATCCACGACATGATCACGTCGGCGTGGGAGGGATGGGTGCGGCTGCATCCGGGGGCGGCGCGCAGCTGAGCGAGGACCGGAGCTTCTCGGAGCCGAACACCCTCTGGTCTGCGGCCAGTCGGCTCGCCAGCCGCCGCACCACGGCGAGCTGGGCGGTGGCATGTTTGTGGAGCAGCTCGTCGAAGGTCCGCGCGTGTTCCGGTGAGGAGAGGAACACCGGGACGGCGAGCAGGTAGCCGCCGTGCCGGGGGACGATCAGCGGGGCAGGGCCGCGTCCGCCGTCGGCCGGCAACTCCTCGGGGCCGGGGACCTCCGGCGAGCCCTGCGGCGTGACGAACTCATGGCTGCACCGCAGCCGTTCGATGCGGTCGCGGCTGTCCTGCTGCGCGGCGGCCTCCAGAGCCTGCTCGGTCTCGGGGTCCGCGAGTGCCTCCTTGACCCGGCGGGCGAGGCGGGCGTCACAGGTGTGCAGCAGCGGGGCGAAATGCCCGGGGGCGACACGGTGGCGCCGGGTGACCGCGCTCTCGTAGACGGAGACGGTACGGGCGGTGGTGGTACGCGGGCGGTGCCCGGCCTCGGTCAGCCGCACCAGCAGGTCCCAGTCCTCCAGGCCGGAGGTCACCCGCCAGCCGCCGACGGACTCCACGAGGCCGCGCCGGTGCGCGAAGCGGCTGGGCTCGAACAGCGGGTCCAGGTACTGGAGTTCGGGGTGCCAGCACAGGTCCCACCAACGGCTGCGGCGGGTTACCCGGCCGTCGTCGTCAACGGCCGTGTAACCGGTGACGGCGAGTTCGGCGCCCTGCTGGAACAGACGATGCAGCTGGTGCAGATGGTCGGGGCGCCAGATGTCGTCGTGATCGAGGTAGGCGACGTACTTTCCCCGGGCCCTGCGCAGCCCCTCCTGCCGGGGGCCGCTCGGGTGGCCGGTGTGCGGCAGCTCGATCACCCGGACGCGGGGGTCTCCCACCCGCACCGCCACCTCGGCCGTGTCGTCCGTGCTGCCGTCCGAGAGCACCAGCAGTTCGAAGTCGGTGACGCTCTGCGCGAGCGCGGAACGCAGCGTCGGCAGGATGCGCGCCGAGCGGTTGTACGTCGGACAGATGACGGTGAACAGCATCTGATCGGTATCGGTCATCGCGGGCTCTCCCACAGCGGCAGGGCGCATCGGGCGTCGCGTACCGCCGCTTCCGCGACGACGAGGCCGGCGAGGCCGGTACCGAGGTCGAGAGAGAGCTTCAGCGCCTCGTCGCCGAGGGCGATCCGGTGCGGGCCGAGCGGGGTGGTGTGCCAGGCGGCCTCCTCCAGGGCACGCCGCACCGCGATCTGCGAGGCGGGCTCCTCGGGGGCGACGGCGAGCAGCAGCTGGATCAGGCCGAGGCGGCCGTTCATCAGGCCGTTGTGCGCGGCCGTGGTGTGCTGGGCCAGGGTGGTGATCCGGCGCAGGGGTTCGACGAAGCGGTCGTCGCCGGTCAGCCGCACATGATCGTGCAGGCCGAGGCCGAGACCGGGGGCACCGGTGCCGATGCCGGTGCCGAAGGCGGGGAAGGCGGCCCTCACCGGGGAGGCGCCGGAGGTGAAGCCGAAGCGGGTCGCCTCCAGGTCGAGCAGCCGCTCCGCCAGTCGCCGGTACTCGGGGTTGCCGAGCGCCACGGCGGCACGCAGTGCGAACACGGCGATGCCCGCCGCCCCGTCGACCAGACCTGCTGCGATCCGCTCCTGTTGCGGCGGCAGCAGGTCGGTGAGCCGGGCGGCGAGGCGGTCGGCCGCCGTCAGCTCACCGGTGTCCAGCAGGTGGGCCCCCAGTCCGCTCAGACCGGAGCCGAGAGACAGATCCTGAACGGACTCGGCCGACCGCACCGCGCGTTCTCGGCAGTACAGGGCCAGCTCGGGGTCCCACTCCCGTACGGCGTGGGCGATACCCGCGAGTCCGCCGTGGAAGCCGACCGGTATGTCCTCGGTGGCGTGCACCCGGCGGCGCAGCCAGTCCACGTCCTCGGGGTCGGCCTCGCCACCGCAGCGGTGCAGCGCCCACAGCACTCCGGCTGCGCCGTAGGCGAGGCCGAGTCCGCCGCCCGGCTGAAGGAACTGGCGTACGTCACCGGGGTACAGGCGGTCCTCACGCCCGGGGGTCCGCCAGGCGCGCAGGGCGTCCGCGAGGCGGTCCACGTCGAAGCCGTCCTCGGCGGGCGGCGCGGACACCGCCACCGGCTCGGCGGCGCGTGCCAGGCGTCGGCCGGCGGGCGCCACTTCCGACACCTGCCCTCGGGAAGCGCCTGCGTCCGCAGCCGCACACGGGGACGCGAACCCGGCCCCGGACACCTCACCCGACGGCGCCAACTGCTCGGTCACCCCCGCGAAGTACTCGTCGCCCACCCCGAACCTCTCGGCCGCGGCCCGGCACAGGTCGGCGGCGCGTTCGGCACCGAGGGGCAGCAGGCGGGTCATCGGCAGCAGCAGCCCGATCCGCATGCAGCCGAGCGCGTACCGGTCGACCGCCCGGCCCTGGTACCCGGCCGGGGCCCGGTAGCCGAGGACGCCCATGGTCTGCCGGTAGCCCTCGAGGTCCCGGGATGCGGACTCGAAGTCGATGAAGTGCACCCGCTCCGCCTCGTCGACCACGATGTTGCCCGGGTGCAGATCGCCGAAGACCCAGCCCCGCTCGTGCATCCGCGCCACGGTCCGGGTGACCTGCCCGATGAGGTCCGCGATCCACTTGGCATAGGCCTCGGGGGACAGCGAACCGTCATGGCTGATGAAGGGGTTGCGCTCCAGGGCGAGGTCCATGAGGGTGCGGCCCTCGATGTATTCCCGCCCGAGGAACTTGTGCTCGACGCCGTCCACATAGGCGTCGACGGCCGGTACACCGGACAGTCCGGCCAGGTCGGTGAGGGCGGCGCGTTCCGTCTCGAGGCGGGCGATGGCATCGCGGCCGCTCTCGTCGAGGCCGCAGTGCGGGCGCGCCTCCTTCAGCAGGATCTTCCGTCCGGGGCTGTCCTGAGGCTCGGCGAGGTAGACACCGCCGCCGTTGGAGAAGTGCAGGGCGCGGCTGACCGTGTACGGGAAGTCGGCCAGTCGGCGGCCGTCGCGCGCTCGCAGCGACTCCCGCAGCACCTCGGGGAGTTCGGCCCAGCTCGGCGGGTGGAAGCCGGGGCGGCGCTCGTCCGGCACGAGCTTGCCGTCGGGGTCCTCGATGCACTCGATCTGCCGACCGCTCTCGTCGGTGATGCGGCGGGAGACGAAGGCGCCGTAGCGCACGTAGAGGGGACCCTCGTGGTAGCGCAGGTCGGACAGGATCGTCGGGCCCTCGCTGCCGCCGATCAGCGCGTCGAGTTCGCGCAGGGTGGTGGCCAGCGCCTCGTCGGTGGGCGGGTAGACGGTGACGAACTTGCCGCTGCCGCCGCGGTCGGCGTACTTGCTGTTGCGCCGGCTGAGGGTGGCCGGGCCGGCCAGCGTCTTGAAGGGGACACGCTGCTCGAAGCAGTACTGCGAGACACGGTCGAGGAGTTGCTCGGCGTTGCCGGCGGTGGCGCTGACGTGGATCTTCCAGCCCTGCCACATGAGGGGCAGATCCGCGCGGGAGTACATGATCCACTCCGGGAGCACCGTACGGGTCCAGCCCTCGGGCAGCGGTGCGCGGTGCAGTGGGAAGTAGCTCTCCGGTCCCTCGATGTCGCGCTGCTCGTAGAACGGTGAACCCGGCCGGCAGTACTGGAGGTAAGTGAGGTACATGTCTTTGCCCTGTCAGTGGAACGGCAGCACGAGGCGCTCATAGGCCCAGCGCGGGAGGGACATCGACCGGGAGTGCAGTCGCGCGCTGCCGCGGCCGGGCCTCATCGGCCCGTCGAGCCGGAGGGAGTAACGCTTGCCCTGGACGCGCACGTTCTCGGTGGTGACCGGCAGCAGCCCGCCGAGCGGGACGGAGGTCCTGTGCGCGTCGGGCGAGCTGATGGTCGCGGTGCCGAGCGTGCGGCGCAGCATCATTCCGGCCTTCTGGAGCTCGACGCGGTCGCCCGTCCGCACCGGCCGGAGTTCGGGGCCGGAGGGCACGTAGAGGTAGACCGTGCCGTCCCGGCGGATCTCGTACGCGGCGACCTGGCTGCTGGACACGTGCAGCTGCGTGCTGCCGAGGGCCAGTGCGACGACGCCGACGACGAGCAGCGCGAGCCGCACGGGGCGCGGCCGGTTGCCGCGGAAGGACTTCACCAGGCCCGCGCCGGCCTTGAAGACCATGAGCAGCAGCATGCCGGCGATCAGGCTGGACAGCAGGGTGCCGAAGTACCCCAGCGACATCAGCGCGTCCAGCCACTGGCCGAGTCCGCGGACCACGAGGACCACCGGGGTGACCATGCAGCCGAGGCCGAACAGCGGCAGCCAGCCGGGCCCCTTGATCCGGTACGTTCGGCCGGACAGCAGGGCGACGAAGCCCTCGCGCAGCGAACCCAGGGCGGCGTCGCGCAGGTTCGGCCGGTTCAGGTAGCTCATCAACCCGATGTAGCCGTCGAGCTTGACGAACGGAACGAGGTTGATCACCGCGGCGGCCGCGTTCACCAGGGAGAACAGCATGAGCGCGTCGCCGACACCACCCCGCCCCACGACACCGGCGGCGCAGGCCGCGGCCCCGCTCACCCCGGCCTGAACCGCGATTCCCGCCAGGGAGACCTTGGCCCGCTGGAGGTGGTTGAGCCGCCAGGAGTCGGAGACGTCGCAGAACATCGCGGGCGAGAAGTAGAAGAGCATCACGCCCATCCGGCCCGGACGCCCGCCGTAGTGGGCGAGCAGACAGGCATGGCCGAACTCGTGGGCCACGGTGGTGAGGAACACCCCGGCGAACACCGTTCCCAGAGTGGCCGGCGACACCGGGCTGCCGAGCACCGCGACCACGTGTGCGTGCTGTCCGACGAGCACGAAGGCGCCGGCCACGGCGAGTGCCACGACCAGCCACCCCAGCGTCCGGGGCGAGGCCAGCCGTAGGGCGTTGATCCGCCGCGCGGCGGCGTCACCGGAGCGCAGCACGGCCAGCTGAAAGGTCAGCGGCGGTACGTACTTCACCCGTCGGATCTTGCGATGGCGACCGCCGGGCCGGTCCTGGGCGGTCCCGGCGAGCAGCTGCGCCTTGTCCAGCGACCGTACGGCCGTGTGGACCAGTTCCGGTGTCCACGGCTTGCCCAGCCGCTCGGCCAGGCCCTGTGCGTCGGCTCCGTCGAGTTCCCCGGCCAGCCTGGCCAGGTCGGCGCCGATACGGAAGTACTGGTGCTCGCCGCGCTGCACCACCCAGGGCTCGCCGTCCGCGACGGGAGGGTGCACCCGTATGCCCGTGTTGAGGCGCGGGCGCTCCAGGTGCGCGGTGCCGTCCTGCTCGGCCGGCTCCTCGGAGCGCCGACGCCGCACCTGGGCAAGGTTCATCCGATGTCCCTGCGGCGCAGGTCGGTGCGTGCCGCCACGGCGAGTACCACGACCCACAGCACGGACACGGCGAACGCCGCCCAGATCGGCAGCAGGTCCGGCTTGGGGTCCCGGTACAGCGAGCTGAGGGCGATGGTGAACAGGTACTGCGCCACCTCGGGAACCAGGCGCTGCACGGCCGGTTCGATGCCGAGCATCAGCACCAGCACGGCAAGCACGGCAAGCGTCTGGTGGCGCACCAGCCAGCCGACCGTCAGTCCGAACACTCCGGACAGCAGTACGCAGACCACGACGCCGAGGAGGGTCTTGGTGCACTCCCCGTTCCAGACCAGGTCCTGCTCACCGGAGCGGGCCGCCAGGGCGTGGTTGGCCAGCGCGCCGCCCGCGGCGACCACGGCGAACAGGGCCGAGGTGCACACTGCGGCCACCAGCTTGGCGAGGAAGACCTGGCCCCGGCCGCCGTAGCTGAGGACGGTGCGGGCGAGGGTCCGGCCGGAGACCTCACGGGTGACGATCAGGGCGCAGGTGATCGCCGAGAACAGCATCAGCATCATCCAGCCACGGATGATGTCGCCGGTCACGGCGCCGGAGGCCATGGCGGCGGCGTTGTCGCGGCCCTGGGTGTAGTAGCCGTAGCCGGTCAGGGCGCACCACGACGCCCCGCCGGCCAGGGAACCGATCAGGGCCCGGCCGGTGGTGACCTTGGTCAGTTCGGCGCGGGAGAGCAGAGCGAGCCGGCTCATGCAGCAGCCCCTTCGACAACCTCGAAGAACCGTTCTTCGAGCGGGAACCGTCCGCCGGCCGTGAACTCGTGCAGCGAACCGGTGTGCACGATCCGGCCGCGGTCGAGGAGCAGTACGTCGTCCACGGTGTTCTCCATCTCTCCGAGCTGGTGGCTGGAGACCAGCACCGTCTTGCCGGAGACGGCCATGTTCCGGATGAAGCGGCGGATCCAGCGGATGCCGTCCGGGTCGAGGCCGTTGGCCGGCTCGTCGAGCATGAGCAGCTCGACCGTCGGCACGAGCAGCGCCGTCGCCAGGCGCAGGCGCTGCTTCTGGCCGGTGGACAGGCGGGCACAGCGCTGGCGTTCGTGGCCGCGGAGCTCCACGAGGTCGATGACTTCGGCCGTCCGGGAAGCGGGCACACCCAAGGCCCGGGCCCAGATGGTCAGTTCCCTCTGGACGGTGGCCGCCGGGAAGAAGCCGATCCCGTCCATGGCCACGCCGACCCGGTGTGCGTGCTCGGGGCCGGGTGCGGCACCGAAGATCTCCACCGTGCCGGAGTCGACGGTGGCGGTGCCGAGCAGTGACTTCATCAGGGTCGTCTTGCCCGCGCCGTTACGGCCGAGCAGGCCCACCACACGGCCCCTCGGTACCTGGAAGGAGATGTCCCGCAGTACCCGCCGCTCGCCGAAGGACTTCGACACGCCGGCCACCTGGATGACCGGCGGCTCGGCGGGCGGAACGGGCTGGGCGCACCGGTCAGTTGTCACGGCGAAGCACCTGCACCAGCGCCCCCAGGCAGCCCGTGGCGATGAGGATCCCCGCCGTCACCAGCGGATAGCGGACCCAGCCGCTCCATGTGTCGCCCAGCAGCAGTACGGCGATGACACCGCCTGCCGCGACGAGGGCGAACAGGGCCAGTCCGGAGGCCAAGGGGGCCGTAGTGCCTTGCTCGTTCATGATTCTCCAAGCTGTCGTACGAATGCCGGGCCGGCCGGGGCACCGCGCGTTGCCCCGGCCGGCTCGGCCTTTGATCAGGTGGCGACGATCGCGCTGACCGCCGTGTAGGCGGCAGCGGAAGCACCGGCAGTCGAGATCACGGCGGCGGTCGCGCCGAAGCCGGTGGATACGCCACTCCAGAAGCCGGGGGCCTCAAGCGTCTCCAGCTCCTGGAGCGCCAGCTCCAGACCGGACTCCTGGAACACCGCGTCGGTGCTCTTCATATGGCTCTCCTTGGGATACAAGGTGGGGCTGATGGGTCGGTGATCAGGTGGCGACCGTGGCGGCCGTCAGGGCCCAGCTGCCGTAGGCGGCTGCGCTCGCGGCCGTGACGCCCACACCGACACCGACGTTCGTCCACAGGCCCGGAGCCTCAAGGGTCTCCAGCTCCTGCAGACCCAGCTCGAGAGCGGCGCTCTCGTGCGCGGTCTTCATGTCCAGCATGTTGTTCTCCTCCCCCCTCTGACGAGGTGTGATCAATTCACCCGCGCGGTACGCGGGAGTCCGAGTGCGCGATGCGCAGTTGGCCGAGCATGCGGCGCAGGTCCTCGGCGTCGAGCCCGGCCAGCATCGGCAGCCCGCCGCCCCACATCCGCAGGCAGGACCGGACGACGGCCTCGATGTCCACGTCACTGGGCAGTAGGGCCGGAGCGACACCGAGCAGGTCCAGCCAGGCGGCGAACCCCTCGGCCGGGTCCGCGGGCACAGCCGCGGGGGTCGCGGCGCGCAGAGCCGACCAGGTACGCCCGACCCGCTGTGCACCCACGGCGGTCCGGTCCGCGAGGTGACTCCAGTAGCCCGGCACCAGGTTGGCCAGGGCCGTCATCTTCCGGACGCCGAGGTGGTGCGAGAGGTTGTTGGCGAGGAACCAGACCTTGACCGTGAACGGCATGCGGTCCCGCAGGAGTTCGACCCGCTGCGTGGCGAGGCTCAGGTCCGCGAGCTCCGCGCGCTGCCCCGCCGTGGCCGTGCCCGTCCCGCTGATACCGCTCAGCACCCCGGCCACCCGGGCGGCCGGCCTCAGCGCGTGTTCGTCCGTGTCCGTCCACGGCCCCTCGCTGCCGACCACGGGTCCGACGCTCCGCAGAATGATCTCCAGACAGCCCTCCACGAGCAGCTGTCCCGACAGGCCCTCGGTGCACCGTGCGTCGAGCAGCGCAACGTCCGGTTGCAGCGCCAGGCTGGTCAGGGCCCGTTTCTGCCCCCGGTGCACAAAGCTCACGATGTTGCTGGCCTCGGCAGCCGTACCGAGCGTGGTGGGTACGGCGACCAGCGGCAGGGGCCGCGGGCGGTCCGGGCCGATCACCCAGCCGCCGCGCTGCGGCGCGGACACGATCCGTGCCGTCAGCGGATCGGCCACGGCCAGGGCGAGCTTGACGGTGTCGAGCAGCGAGCCGCCGCCCACCGCCACCACCAGTCGTGTCCCCGCCAGCCTGCCCGCCAGCAGCTCGGCGTCGGCGAGAGTCCGCGGCCGGTGCACGGGAAGCGGGCGGACTTCCACCCCGCTGTCCGCGAGCAGCCGACGGCACTCGGCCAGACCGGGGTTGGAGTCCAGGGCCGCGTCGTGGGCCAGCGCGACCGGGCCGCCGCCACCGGTGGCGAGTTCCGGCAGCACGTCAAGGCCCCGGTGCACACGGCACCTGTTGATCAACGCACTCATGCCGTGGCGGCCTCGGCCTGTGCGTCGATACCCGCCCGGACCGCGGTGAGCAGTTCGTCGACCTCCGTGGCGGAGTAGGTCAGCGCCGGGATCAGCTGGATGCCGTGCGGACCACCGTGCACCTGGGCGCCCGCCCGGCGGATGTGCCGGATGAGGCCGGGCACGTACGCCGGTGCGAGCGGGGCACCGGCGTCGAGCGGGTCGGCGAGTTCGACGGCGCGGAAGCACCCACGCCCGCGCACCGCGCGTACCCGCTCGTCGGTGTGCTGCCAGGCCGCGAGCCGTGTGTCCAGGGCGGCCGCGACCGCACGCCCGGATTCGACGGCCTTGAGACGGTCGAATTCGTCCAGGGTGGCTGTCACGGCGGCGGCCGTCACGGCGGTGCCCGCCTGGGTCTCGCCGTGCAGCAGCAGGGCTCCGGTGGACGAAAAGCGCCTGGCGATCCGCTCGTTCACGAGCAGGGCGGAGGCGGGCATCGTGCCGTTGGTCAGGCCCTTGGAGGCGATGACCAGGTCCGCCGGCCGCTGCCAGGTGTCGGAGGCGAACATCTCGCCGGTGCGGCCGAAGCCGGTGGCCACCTCGTCCGCGACGAGCAGTGCGCCGCTCTCGTCGGCCAGGACGCCCAGCTGTTCCAGGAAGGAGTCGGTGAGTTCCACCGCACCGTTGCCGAGCTGCGGCTCCACCACGACCGCGGCGATCTGCCGGCCCACGGCGGCGAACAGCTTGCGCAGCGCCTCCTCGTCGTTGGCGTCCACATGCCGTACGAGACGCGTGTCGACGCCGTAGCCGCGCTGGCCCAGGTCCTCACCGGTGAGGGCGTGCGCACCGAAGGTCAGTCCGTGGTAGCCCTCGTTCAGGCCGACCACCAGCTTGCGTGCGGGTTCCCCGCCGAGCTCGTGATACTGCCGGGCCAGCTTCATGACCAGGTCGTTGGCGCTGCCGCCGGAGACCGAGAAGATCACCCGGGCGTAGTCGTGCGCGTGCGCCGCGAGCAGTCGCTCGGCGGCCTCGCGGGCGGGCGCGTTCTCGTAGCGGAAGATGCCCGCGTACGAGTGGGTGTGCAGGGTTTCGGCGACGGCATGGGCGATGGCCTCGTTGCCATAGCCGAGGTTGGCGTTCCACAGTCCGCTGGTCCCGCACAGCACCTCGTTGCCGTCGGCGTATCGGACGCGGTGCCCGGCCGCGCCGACCACACAGATGCTGTCCTCGTCCGCCTCGGCGAGCGGCATCATCATCGGCCACAGGCTTCCGGTCATCGTGCCCCCTCCTTGCGCGCGCGGATCAGCGAGGCGGCATAGCGCTCGCCGGGCAGGGTCGCGATGTGCTCGACGACGAGCCCGGCCGCCGTGAGATCCGCGAGAAGTTCGTCGAGGGGCAGGACCCGGATGTAGGAATGGCAGACGGTCCTCGGCCACTGTGGCCCGCTGTCCGGCCCGACGACCACGGTGTAGCGCCCGCTCCGGTCGGGCGCGACGAGGTCGTGCACCAGGTAGACGGCTCCCGAGGCGCCGCGGACCTCCAGCGTCCGCTCCGCCAGGTCCCCCGCGTCCGCACCGATCTGAGTGTTCGTCAGGACGAGGATGCCGCCGGGTGCCAGGTTCTCCCAGGTCCGTCGGAGCATGGCCTGCCGCTGTGGCCGGGTCAGCAGCGACACCGAGGTGGTGCCGAGCACGGCCGCCGCAACGGGCCGGGGGGCCACGTAGTCGGTGATGTCCCCCTGAATCGCCGTGCAGCGTGCGGCGGTCGGGACAGGCAGCCGGTCGAGCCGGGTGCGCAGCAGGTCCAGCATGGCCGCAGACAGGTCGACGGCCAGGACCTCGCGGCGCAGAGCCAGCAGGGGCAGCGTCAACCGTCCTGATCCCGCTGCCAGTTCGAGGATGGTTCCGGAGCCGGTCGCCCGCACCTCGCGCAGGATGTCCTGCACCTCGGAGGGGTCGCCGAGGGTGAAGTCGTGGTAGATCTCCGCGCCCCGCGGCTCGTACATGTCACAGACCACGGTGCCGGACGGCAGCCCGGCCACCGTCTGCGCTGCGGACGTGCCGGCGTACTGGGCGGGCAGCGCGGGGACCGGCGATGTCGCACTCATGTCGCCGCTCCGACGGCCGCGGAGCCTCGCTCCAGGAAGGTGCGCGCCTGCGCCCAGGCGGCGCTGTCCTCGCCGGACTCCGGCTGGACCAGGGCGCGTTCCAGCGTCAGCGCGGCCTCGGCACCGGCCTCGAAGGTACGGCCGCCGACGGGCTCGTAGACGAAGTACGTCTCGCCGGAGCGCAGCAACACCGGCGCCTCGGGCAGGGCCAGGTCCGGCGCCTGGGCACCGGTGTCCAGGTGGCTGTTGAACCGCAGGCCGAAGCCGGAGACCTCGCAGACCTCGTGACCGCGGGCGCGCAGCGACTGCAACGCCTGAACGGCTGAGTGGTATCGCCCGAGCCAGGTCCGGCCCGCCACCTCCTGCTGGAGGGCGGCGTCGACCGGCAGCCGCTCGGGGCCGAGCCCGGCGGGCTCGGCCGGCGCCCGGTTCCGGCCGGACCTGCTGAGCACAGGACCCGGTGTGCCGACCCGCGCGCCTTCACTGTCCAGGTAGAGCCGCAGACCGGGGCCGTCCACGGGGGCCGCGCCACCGGCCGCCGCCACATCCGCGAACTGCACCGCCGGGTTCGTCAGTACGTCCGGCCAACTGCCATCGGCGAGCGCCGCGTCCGCGTCCGCGAGGAACGCCTCGACGTCCTCCCGGTCGGTGAGCCGGACAGCGGTGGGCCCCAGCAGGACAAGGAAACCGGCGATGCTGTACGCCTGGATCTGGAGGAAGAAGTCCTCGCCGATCTGAGCCTCGGCGCCCGGCTCCACCAGCGAGCCCTGATACGGCACGACGGCGGCCACGCCAGGGGCCTCGCAGCCGGACGGCGCGAACACCAGGGTCTCGGGTCCCACCAGTCCTTCGGCGGTGGCCCGTTCAAGGGCCCGCGCGTCCTCGGTCACCACGGTGGCCGCACCCTGCTCCGGCAGCCGCAGCCCGAAACCGCGGCCGGTGATCCAGGACATCAGGTGCTGCTTGTAAGGGGTCATCAGGCGACTGCCCTCTCGAAGTGCCGCAGGAGCACGGCGAGTTCACGTACGGCGACCTCCGGGCCGTACACCGCGGACACCCCAGTGGTGTTGAGGACGATCTCGTCGACTCCGGCGTCCCGGTACGCGAGCAGCTTCTCGGCCAGCTCGTCCTCGTCGCCGTAGAGGAAGCCGTCGTGTGCGACGAGCTCACGGGCGTCCACGGCCGGGTCGCCGGTGATCTCGAGCCCGCTGCTGCGCAGCATGCTCTGGTAGTGCGGCAGCGACAGGTGCGGTCTGTTGCTCGCCAGCGCCAGCTGTACGGGATCCCGGTCGTCGGCGGCCAGGGCCACCGGCGCGATGGCCACGATCCGTGGCCTGCCCTCCCGCTCCGCGCGGCGCGCGCCTTCGGAGATGGCCGGGGCCAGTGTTCCGGCGACGTAGGCGGCCGGCGTCAGCCAGGTGATCGCCGCGTCGGCCACCTCGCCTGCCACCCCCGCCGCGCCCTTGCGCAGTACCCCGAGCCCGACCTCCACCTGCGGCGCAGGGTAGGGCTGCAGCTGTCCGTGCACCTCGAAGTGCTCACCGGAGACGTCGAGTTCCTCGCCGTCGAGCAGCCTGCGTACGGCGCCCAGGTACTCCCGACAGGCGCCCAGCTGACTGGAGTACTCGCGGCCGAGGACCGACCGCTGCAACTGCAACGCCCCCGCACCGAAGCCGGCGACCACGGGCTGACCGGTGGTCAGAGCCAGCGAACGCGCCTGCACCGCGGCGTCGTAGGGGTGCCGGAACGGCATCAGGGAGACCCCGAAGCCCATCGGGAAGCGGAAACCCGCGCCCGCGAGGTAGCTGTAGACGTGGTAACCCTCCGTCAGGAGCCCTTGGCCCTGCCACAGCCGGGCAGCCGAGGACCAGGTCACCAGACCGGCGAACGGAAGCGCCTGCTCGGGCCGTTTCGGAACGAACGGCAGCATTACCGAAGTCTTCATCAACCCAATTCCATCGAGCAGGCCGAGAAATGGTCCATGAGGACGTTTATTTCCGGGCAGCAGAACGAACACGGCACGACATTTGAATTCTCGGGAACCGAAAGAAGGTTCGGCCCGTTCCGCCAGATCCGACGGCGCTTCCCATAGGGATCAGCGACGCGAAAGTGGCACAAAGGTGACGCAAGGGCGACACGGGGTTCCGGGACGCCAAGGCGCACCGTTCAGAACTCCGTCAGAGCCGGAAGTGAACGCTCACTTCACGGATTCGCCCCAGCTCAAGGCGACAGCAGAGCTATCGGCAAAGTAAAATCGAAAAACGCGAACGGCCGAACGGCGCCACGAAAAATCCCCCGTACCATGCTCAAGAGAGCAGTCGATCTCCACCATATCCGCGCGCGACATAATCGCGCAGCGCAGGGACAGATTCCCCGTGCCCGGAATTCACATATTCGCCACAGGCTCGACAGTCATGGTCAGTGACAGCCGATTAGTCCCGCGTTTGAGTGGCGAACCGGTTCAGCACCCAAAAACTCTCACACCGAGGGCGATGAATGCAACTGATCAACAACGAGAGTGGCGCAGGCCACTCCAGCCATACCTGGTTAATAATTCAAGCGCCTATCCGTTGCACGGCTCCGCCCAGCCCCTCGACGTCCGTCGTCCTGGAGGGCTGGTCGGGTTACTCGGAGTAGCCGATCCCGCGCCGACCCGATCAAACGGCGGTCGGTACGCGCGGCTTACTCACAGCGCCTCAAGGGCCCGCGTGGTGGCGCGCGCCAGCGCGGCCAGATACCCCTTGGGCAACTTCGGGCCGCGGATCACCACCGAACGCCAGTACAGGGGCCCGGAGATGAGATCCAACGCCAGATCGGCGTCGATGCCCTCCCGTACCTCACCTCGCCGCTGCGCCGCCGCGACGATCCCGCTGGCGACGCCGTCCTGCCCCTCGCGCACCGCCTTCTGCATGGCCTCGGCGATCTCGGGATTGCGGGCGGCCTCGGCCTGGAGGTCCGGGATGATCTGCGAGGCGACGGGGTGGCGCAGGGCGCGGGAGGTCACCTCGTACAGCAGCCGCAGGTCGCCCTCCAGGGAACCCGTGTCCGGCGCGGGCAGGCCCTGTACGGCGATGGCCGAGACCAGGTCGAGCACCAGGTGCAGCTTGGAACGCCAGCGGCGGTAGACCGCCGTCTTGCCGACACCCGCGCGGCGCGCGATGCCCTCGATGGACATCCGCGCATAACCGACGGCCGCGAGCTCCTCGAAGACGGCAGCCCGGATGG
Source organism: Streptomyces sp. NPDC051963 (assembly GCF_044593495.1). Taxonomy (NCBI): domain Bacteria; kingdom Bacillati; phylum Actinomycetota; class Actinomycetes; order Kitasatosporales; family Streptomycetaceae; genus Streptomyces; species Streptomyces sp. NPDC051963. Next base: position 334,209 of record NZ_JBIUCC010000011.1, read on the forward strand.
CCTCCGTCACGTCCGCCCGCAGCACGGCCGCACCGGCCGGGGGCCTGCGGCGCCGGCGCTCGGCCACCTGCGTCCTGGGCTCGTCGGCGTTCGTCGTCATGCGGACCAGCATAGGGCGTTACGACGAAACGGTTGCGTTCCGACGTTAAATCGGAATACTCTCCCGTTGCGACGATACGGTCCCGTCCCGACGTAAGAGAACGTGAAGAAACGCGTAAGGAAACGGCAAGGGGCCAAGGGCCGGACGTGCGCACCCCTCCCCCCGAGCGAAAGCAGCGGATGTGAGCCAGGTCCTCCACACACCGCCCCCCACGGCGGCCCCGGCCGAAGACGATCTCGCGGCGCTCGCCGCCCGCCACGGCCTCACGGTCAGCGGCGCCCGTCCGTCCCTGCCCGAGTACGTCCGCCAGCTGTGGGCCCGCCGTCACTTCATCGCGGCGTTCTCGACCGCCCGGCTCACCTCCCAGTACAGCCAGGCGAAGCTCGGCCAGGTCTGGCAGGTCATGACCCCGCTGCTGAACGCGGCGGTCTACTTCCTCATCTTCGGCGTGCTGCTGGGCACCAAGAGGGGCGTGCCGGACTACGTGCCCTTCCTGGTCACGGGCGTGTTCGTGTGGACCTTCACGCAGAGCTCGATCCTGGCGGGCACCCGGGCGATCTCCGGCAACCAGGGCCTCGTACGGGCGCTGCACTTCCCGCGCGCCGCACTGCCGATCTCCTTCTGCCTCCAGCAGCTCCAGCAGCTGCTGTTCTCGATGGCGGCCCTGGTGGTCATCCTGCTGGCCTTCGGGGTGCCGGTCGCCTTCTCGTGGGTGCTGGCGATCCCGGCGCTGATCCTCCAGTTCACGTTCAACGCGGGCATGGCGATGATCATGGCCCGGCTGGGTGCCAAGACTCCGGACATCGCGCAGCTGATGCCGTTCGTGCTGCGGACGTGGATGTACATCTCCGGTGTGATGTGGAGCATCGACCACCTGCTCAGCAAGCACAACGACCTGCCGTCCTGGGTGGGCCCGGTGCTCCAGGCCAACCCTGCCGCCGTCTACATCGACCTGATGCGCTTCGCACTCATCGACAGCTTCCACGCGAGCCAACTGCCGCACCACGTGTGGCTGATCGCGACGGGCTGGGCCCTGCTCGCCGGAGTCGGCGGCTTCATCTACTTCTGGAAGGCTGAGGAGACGTACGGCCGTGGCTGATCACACCCCTGAGAACATCCCCACCGTCATCGCCGACGGCGTCGACATCGTCTACCGCGTCAACGGCACCGGTGCCGGACGCGGCTCGGCCACCGCCGCCCTCAACCGCATACTGCGCCGCAAGAACGCCGAGAAGGCGGCCGGCGTCCGCACGGTGCACGCAGTGAAGAACGTGTCCTTCGTCGCCTACCGCGGCGAGGCGATCGGCCTCATCGGCACCAACGGCTCCGGCAAGTCGACCCTGCTCAAGGCGGTCGCCGGCCTGCTCCCGGTGGAGAACGGCTCCATCTACACCGACGGCCAGCCCTCCCTCCTCGGGGTCAACGCCGCCCTGATGAACGACCTCACCGGCGAGCGCAACGTCTACCTCGGCGGCCTCGCCATGGGCATGTCCCGCGAGCAGGTCAAGGAGCGCTACCAGGAGATCGTCGACTTCTCCGGCATCAACGACAAGGGCGACTTCATCACCCTCCCCATGCGGACGTACTCCTCCGGCATGGCCGCCCGGCTGCGCTTCTCCATCGCCGCCGCCAAGGACCACGACGTCCTGCTCATCGACGAGGCCCTCGCCACCGGCGACGCCAACTTCCGCAAGCGCTCCGAGGCCCGCATCCGCGACCTGCGCAAGCACGCGGGCACGGTGTTCCTGGTCAGCCACAACAACAAGTCCATCCGCGACACCTGCGACCGCGTGCTGTGGCTGGAACGCGGCGAACTGCGCATGGACGGGCCGACGGAGGACGTCCTCAAGGAGTACGAGGCGTTCACCGGCGACAAGGCCGCCAAGCCGAAGCCCAAGCCCAAGGCTTCACCGCCGAAGGTTCCGCAGCCTTCGTAAGCCCCTTCTCTACGACGACCAGGGCGCCCCGAGCCGTTGTGGCTCGGGGCGCCCTGGTCGTCGTACCACCGTCTACGAATGCGTGCGCAGCAGCGTCCGCATCGTCCGCATCGCCACCGACAGGTTGGCCAGGTCGAACGAGTCCGAGCCCTGGATCTCGTCCAGCGTGGCGCGGGCGCGGCCGAGGATCGCCGCGTTCTTCTGCTCCCAGAGCTTGAAGCGCTGCTCGGGGGTGTCCGTGCCGTTGCCGACCGCGAGGACGTCCGACGTCACGGCCGAGTGGGCCGCGTACAGGTCCTCGCGGATGGAGGCGCGGGCCATGGACTGCCAGCGGTCGGCGCGCGGCAGCTCGATGATGCGGTCCATGAGCTGGGTGATGTGGAGCCGGTCACCGAGGTCGTAGTAGACCTCGGCGACGTCCAGCGGCTCGCGTCCCATCCGGTCGGCCACCGAGACGATGTCCAGCGTCGGGAAGGCGGAGGAGAACCCGGCCACGCGGGTGGCGAGTTCCTCCGGGACGCCGGCGCCGGTCAGCTCGTCGTGGATCTGCTGGTACCACTCCAGATCCGCGCCGCGCAGCAGCTTGGGCAGCTGGGACCAGACCTGCTCGACCCGCTCGCCGAAGAATTCGACGGTCTCGGCGAGCTCCAGCGGCTGCGGCCGGTTGTTGAGCAGCCAGCGCGTGCCGCGCTCGCAGAGCCGACGCGAGTGCAGCCGGATACGGGTCTGGACGGCGGCCTCGGCCTTGTTGTCGAGCGCCTCCACCCCGTCCCACACCGCGGCCGCGTGGAAGATCGTCCGGGCCGCGGTCTGCGCCCGCACGATCTCCTCCAGCGAGGCTCCGGTCTCCTCGCGCAGCCGGTGCAGGAAGCTCGTACCGCCGGTGTTGACCGTGTCGTTGACCAGGACGGTCGTCACGATCTCGCGGCGCAGCGGGTGGCTTTCGATGTGCTCGGGGAACTTCTCGCGCAGCGCGGTCGGGAAGTACGCGTAGAGCAGGCCGCGCAGATAGGGATCGTCGGGCAGCGAGGTGTGCAGCAGCTCCTCGGCGACCGTGATCTTCGTGTACGCCAGCAGGACCGCCGTCTCCGGACTGGTCAGACCCTGTCCGGCGCTGAGGCGTTCGCGGATCTGACGGTCGGTGGGCAGGAACTCGATGGCCCGGTCGAGGTGGCCCTCCCTGACCAGGTGGCGCATGAAGCGCTGCTGGGCGTGGAGCATGTCCTTGGACTGGAAGAGCGCGTTGGCGATCGCCGTGTTCTGCGCGTAGTTGTTGCGCAGGACCAGTCGGCCGACCTCGTCGGTCATCTCGGCGAGCAGCTTGTTGCGCTGCTTGACGGTCATGTCGCCGTCCGTGACCACGCCGTTGAGCAGGATCTTGATGTTCACCTCGTGGTCGGAGGTGTCCACGCCCGCGCTGTTGTCGATCGCGTCCGTGTTGATCTTGCCGCCGTGCCGGGCGAACTCGATCCGGCCGAGCTGGGTCAGACCCAGGTTGCCGCCCTCGCCGACGACCTTGACGCGCAGGTCGGCGCCGTCGACACGGATCGCGTCGTTGGCCTTGTCGCCGACGTCCGCGTGGCTCTCCGTGGCGGCCTTGACGTACGTCCCGATGCCGCCGTTCCACAGCAGGTCCACCGGCGCCTTCAGGATCGCCTTCATCAGGTCGGCCGGCGTCATCTTGGCGACCTTGCCCTCGATGCCGAGGGCCTCCCGGATGTGGGCGTTGATCGGGATCGACTTGGCGGTGCGGGGGAACACTCCGCCGCCCGCCGACAGCAGCTCGGTGTTGTAGTCCGCCCAGCTGGAGCGCGGCAGCTCGAAGACCCGGCGGCGCTCGGCGTACGAGGTGGCCGCGTCCGGGTTCGGGTCGATGACGATGTGCCGGTGGTCGAAGGCGGCGACCAGCCGGATGTGCTCGCTGAGCAGCATGCCGTTGCCGAACACGTCACCGGACATGTCACCGATGCCGACGACCGTGAAGTCCTCGGACTGGGTGTCCACGGCCAGCTCCCGGAAGTGCCGCTTCACGGACTCCCAGGCGCCGCGCGCGGTGATGCCCATGCCCTTGTGGTCGTAACCTGCCGAGCCGCCGGAGGCGAAGGCGTCGCCGAGCCAGAAGTTGTAGCTGCCCGCCACCTCGTTGGCGATGTCCGAGAACGTCGCCGTGCCCTTGTCGGCCGCGACCACGAGGTACGTGTCGTCAGTGTCTGGACTGTCATGCCGTACGACGTCGGCGGGCGGGACGACCTCGCCGGCCACCATGTTGTCGGTGATGTCGAGCAGCGCCGAGATGAAGGTCTTGTAGCTGGCGATGCCCTCGGTCAGCCATGCGTCCCGGTCCACGGACGGATCCGGCAGCTGCTTGGCGACGAACCCGCCCTTGGCGCCGACCGGCACGATGACGGTGTTCTTCACCATCTGCGCCTTCACCAGCCCGAGGATCTCGGTCCGGAAGTCCTCACGCCGGTCGGACCAGCGCAGGCCGCCGCGCGCGACCTTGCCGAACCGCAGGTGCACACCCTCGACCCGGGGCGAGTACACCCAGATCTCGTACGCCGGACGCGGCGCCGGGAGATCGGGGATCGCCTGCGGGTCGAACTTCATGGAGACGTAGTCGTGCGGCTGGCCGCCGAGCGCCTCCTGGAAGAAGTTGGTGCGCAGGGTCGCCTTGATCACGGTGAGGAAGGACCGCAGGATCCGGTCCTCGTCGAGCGATGCGACCTGGTCGAGGGCGGCATCGACCTCTTCGAGGAGGGCGTCGACGATCTCCCGGCCCGCCCGCTGCCGGTCCGGCGACATCCGCGCCTCGAACAGCGAGACGAGGAGGCGGGTGGTGTGGACATTGTTACGGAGGGTGTCCTCCATGTAGTCCTGGCTGAACGTGGACCCCGCCTGGCGCAGGTACTTGGCGTACGCCCGCAGCACCATCGCCTGCCGCCAGCCGAGACCGGCGCGCAACACCAGGGAGTTGAAGCCGTCGTTCTCCGCCTTGCCGGTCCAGGTGGCGGAGAACGCCTCCTGGAACCGCTCACGCCCGTCGTCGCCGAGGTAGTCACCGCTGGCGCCCGGCAGCTGGGGCATGCGCAGCCCGAAGTCGTAGATCCAGGAGACCGTACGGTCCGAGCAGCGCAGCTCGTACGGCCGCTCGTCGATGACCTCCACCCCGAGCCGGTTGAGTACCGGCAGGACCGCGGACAGGGAGACGGCGGCGCCCTTGCGGTAGATCTTGAAGCGGCGCTCCTCGGGTGCGGCGCCCACCGGTTCGTACAGGCTGAGCGAGAAGTTGTTCTCCAGGCTCAGCTGTTCGAGGTGGACCAGGTCGGCGACCGCGGCGCGCGGGGAGTGGTCGGCCTTGTAACCCTCCTGGAAGGCGTTGCCGTACTTGCGCAGCAGTTCGGCCGCCCGCTCCTCACCGCACTCGGCGTTCAGCGCCTCGGAGAACCCGTCGGCCCACGAACGGGCCGCCTCCACCAGCCGCCCCTCGATGCGCTCCTTGTCGGCGTCGCTCAGCTCCGGCAGCTCGGTGCCCTGCGGGACACGGACGACGAAGTGCAGCCTGGAGAGGATCGACTCGGTGTTCCACGCGGTGAAGTCGACGCTGGTGCCGTCGAGTTCCTCCTTGAGGATGTCGATGATCCGCAGCCGTACGCCCGTGGTGTAGCGGTCGCGGGGCAGGTAGACGAGGGCCGAGTAGTAGCGGCCGTACTCGTCCTGCCGGAGATAGAGCCGCAGCCGGCGTCGCTCTTGCAGATAGAGGACGGAGGTGACGATGGACCGCAGCTCGTCGACCGGCGTCTGGAACAGCTCGTCGCGCGGGTACGTCTCCAGGATCTGGAGCAGATCGCGCCCGTCGTGGCTGTTGGGCGAGAACCCGGCGCCCTTCAGCACCTCCGCCACCTTGCGCCGGATGACGGGCACCCGGCGGACGGACTCGGTGTAGGCCGCGGACGAGAAGAGCCCGAGGAAGCGGCGCTCGCCGACGACCTCGCCGTTCTCGTCGAACTTCTTGACCCCCACATAGTCCAGGTACGACGGCCGGTGAACGGTGGACCGGCTGTTGGCCTTCGTCAGGATGAGGAGCTTGTGCTCGCGCGCCTTGGCACGGGCGTCGGCGGGTAGCCGCTCGAAGGAGGGGCTGACGGGGTGGCTGTCCTCACCGGCGTGGTGCGGATCGGACCGCAGGATGCCGAGCCCGGTACCGGCGACGGCGGCAAGGGAGTCGTCGTCCCGCAGCTGGTACTCGCGGTACCCCAGGAATGTGAAGTGGTCGGCGGCCAGCCAGCGCAGCAGCTCGCGGGCCTCCTCGACCTCCTGCTCACGCAGGTCGGAGGTGGGCTCCGTGGGCAGTTCGTCGGCCATCCGCAGCGCCGCGTCCCGCATCTTCTCCCAGTCCTCGACGGCCTCGCGGGCGTCGGACAGGACACGCAGCAGATCGGCGGTGATCTGCTTCAGGTCGGAGCGGTCGGTCTCGCGGTCGATCTCGACGTGGATCCAGGACTCGGTGTGGGTGTCGTGCGGAACCTCGCCGGCGGGCGCGTCGCTGAGCACCTCGATGAGCTTGCCGGTGAGATCGCGACGGACGAACACCTGCGGGTGGATGACGACGTGGATGCCACGCCCCTGCCGGGTCAGCTCATTGGTGACGGAGTCGACGAGAAACGGCATGTCATCGGTGACGACCTCGACGACGGAGTGGCTGCATGTCCAGCCGTTCTCCTCGACCGTCGGGGTGTGCACGCGCACATTGGCCGTACCCTGCGGGCGGTTCTCGGCCAACCGGTAGTGGGAGAAGGCAGCGCCGAAGACGTCGACCGGGTCGCGGTCGGTGAGGTCCTCGGGTGCGGTGTGCAGGTAGTAGCGCTGGAGGAACGCGAGCACGGTTTCGCGGTCCGGGGTGCCGGGGGTGCCCTCGCTCGTCGTCCCAGTCGGTAGGTGCCCCCCGACCGGGCTGTTCTCAGCTACCCGAGCAGCCCTCTCGAGCAACTCGGCCTTGGCTTCGTCCAGCTTGGTCTGCATTGTCCTCTGGCTCCTGTCGCGCGCCGTTGCGTGACGTAGAAGGAAGTACGGTCTCTTCCCCTCCGACGTAACGCCGCGACGCGGGGTGTCCGGTCTGCTTCGACGCTATGCCGCAAGGTGAGATGAGCGGGGGGTTATCAGCCATTCTCGACGCGCCCGAGGGGTGTGACTCTGCTCTCTGCGCTGTCTGCGCCGCAGTCACCCCGGGCACCCCAGGCGTCCTGGGGGCCATGACCACCCCGACCCGCCCACGAAGACCAGCGGCCACCGCCCGGCCACGGCTGTATGCCGTGGACCCCGGGCGCAAAACGGAGACACAAGGGCCCCCGCGACCTATCGCGCTGATCACGCCACAAGGCTATCGCTCCGGACCCGGGCCCCGTCATGAGCCGCATGTGTACAAAACCTGGGGGCGAAGTTTGACGTTCTGCACAGTATGGGGCGGGCACCTGAGCGGCAGACCGCCGTTGCAGCGGGGCCGGCCGCGCCGGTGGGCGGGCTGTTGCGGGCGCACCTACGCTGGGGATACGCGGCGCTGCCACCCCCTGCGGGCAGTCGTGCCGCCTGGGGCGTCACGGGTGGGCGCAGGCGCCACCCCGTCAGCGCCGGGCCGCGCGACCCACCCCACGCCGACACCGACGCGCCGCCCCCTTGGCAACGCCCCCACCCCGAGGCACGTTGCCCATAGCACCCGACGAAGCCGAACCCACCCTCGAGGGGAGCGCAGCACAATGTCGGCCAAGATCCTCATCGTCACCGGCGACGCAGCCGAGTCCCTGGAAGTCCTGTACCCCTACCAACGCCTCCTCGAAGAGGGCTACGACGTCCACATCGCCGCCCCCACCCGCAAGAAGCTCCAGTTCGTCGTCCACGACTTCGAACCCGGCTTCGACACCTACACCGAGAAGCCCGGCTACACCTGGCCCGCGGACCTGGCCTTCGCCGAGGTCGACCCGGGCCAGTACGCCGCCCTCGTCATCCCCGGCGGCCGAGCCCCGGAGTACCTCCGCAACGACCCCGAACTCCGCAAGATCCTCAAGTCCTTCTTCGACGCCGACAAACCGGTCGCCCAGATCTGCCACGGGCCCCTCCTCACCGCCGCGGCGGACAGCCTCCGAGGCCGCCGCGTCACGGCGTACCCCGCCCTGGAACCGGACATGCAGGCCGCCGGCGCCACCTTCCAGGACACCGAGGCGGTGGTGGACGGCACCCTGGTCTCCTCCCGCGCCTGGCCGGACCACCCCAGCTGGATGCGAGAGTTCCTCACGGTCCTACGCGCAAAGGCCCCGGCGAACTGAGTCACCCGCACCACCCCAGCCCGGCAAGCTGAGCCACCCCACCCGCACGCCCGCCGCAGGCGTCACGCAGCCAACCGCTCCGCCACCGCAACCGCCTCCCCCAACGTGTCCACCACCGGCACCCCGACCTCCTCCAGACTCTTCCGGCTGTGCGACCCCCCGGTGTACAACACGGCCCGCGCCCCCACATGCCGCGCCGCCACCGCGTCATCCGCGGCGTCCCCGATCACCACCGTACGAGCGGGGTTCACACCGACCAGCGCCCCGAGGTGCCGCTCCATGTGCTCGGCCTTGCTGCCTCCGGACGGCCCGGTCCGCCCGTCGACCCGTATGAAGTGCGGCTCGATCCCGAACCCCCGTACCAACGGGACGAGTTCGGCATGGCCGTACATGCTGAGCAGCGACTGGCTGCGCCCCGCCGACAGCCAGTCCACCAGCAACTCGGCCACGCCCTCGGTGAGCCCGCACGTCACCCGGTGCTCGGTGTAGTACCGGTGGAAGGTCTCGTCCATGACCTCCCACTCGGCCTCGGTCGGCAGCCGCCCCATCAGCCGCTCGTAGAACTTCGGCACCGGCACGCAGTACAGCGCCCGGTACTCCTCCATCGTGATCGGCTCGAGCCCCAGCTCGGCGAAGGCCGCGTTCGTCGCGCCGATGATCGCTTCGTTGTCGTGGAACAGCGTCCCGTTCCAGTCCCAGACAATGTGTGCGCCCGTCTGCATCCCCATGCCAAAAACCGTACCCGCCACCACTGACAATCAAGAGAACGGCAGGTCAAACGGCAGGTCAAAGAGCCAGAGAGCACCAAAGCCCGGGTACCGCAGTCCGGGTACAAAAGCCCGGGTGCCAAACCCCGACCACCGCAGTCCGGGGGCGACCCCGCCGCTCAGTCCCCCAGCCCCACCAAATTCGGAATCTCCTGCGTCGCGAACCACAGCAGCTCGTGGTCATCGGCCCCGTCCACGACGAACTGCGCGTCGTCGTCCCCACCGTCCGCCGCGTGCAGCGCCTCCGCCGCGGCGGCCACGTCCACCTCCGCGTCCCCGGCATCGACATGCACCGCGGCCGCCTTGGCCAGCGGTACGGCCCCGTCGATCCGCACCTCGCCCAGTGCCACCGGATCGAGCCCCCGGTCGGGGTCGGCGACCGCGGCACCGTGGGGTACGTCCACGGCGACCACGACCCGGCGCCGTACCGCCCCTCGGTCGGCCGCCAGCAGCCGCAGCGAGGCCAACCCGGCCCGGCCGAGCGCCGCGTACTCCAGTTCCTCGATGTCGTCGGAGAGGTACCACTCGCGCAACGCGGGCGTGACGGCGTAGGCCATGAGCGGCCCGGCCCCCAACTCACCCGTCTTGTACGCCTCGGCGAGACCGGAGAGGGTCAGGGGGACGTAGACACGCATGACTGGCCGCTTTCGTGGTCGATGGTCGAGGGCTCCGCAACGGACCCGGGAGGGCGAGTCCCGCGTCTCCCGGAGGGCCTTCAGGATACGTGCGGGCGTCCCCTTTCGTGTTCCTGCCCTCGCCCCGGGGAGCGTCCACCCCGCGCCCGGAACTCACCCGGTGCACCCCCGCAATCATGGGCCGCTGCATCCCCGAATCACCCGGATAAGTGAACCTGGCGACCGGCCCCACCCGGGTCCCCGCTTCCTTGCCCAGGACGTCCGCCGCCCCGTACAAGATCCCCACCACCAAGTTACTGCCCGGTATCCCGGGCCCACCGAGCGGGGACATCCATGAACAAGGTCATGACCAGGGCGAACCACGACTCGGGCACCCGCCCGCCCGGTCGCCGCGACACCCGCCGCCCCGGCGGCACTCCGCCCCGCGCACCGAGGCCGGCAGCCCGTACGACACCGGCCGGCAAGGCCCGTACGACCTCTGCCACCGCATCGCCCGCCGTACCGCCTCAGACGCCGCGCAGGGCGGTCCCGCGTCCCCGGCCCACCGACGTCTTCGCCGACCGCCTGCTCCTCGTCCTGAGCGGCCAGCGCCCCGTGCACTGGATGCTCGGGCACACCGCGGGCCGCGCCTACGACGAACTGGCCCGGCTCGCGGATCACGGTCTCCTGCGCACCCGCGGCACGCGGCCCGTCGTCCGCGACATCGGCTACTACATCGTCCACTCCGGCGCCGTCGAGGCCTTCGCCCGCATCGGCGCCGGCGACCAGCTGCGCGCGATGGCCTTCCGCCTGGAGAAGGGCCCGGACCTGCGCTGGCGCTGCACGGCGCTGGAGCTGGACGGCCCGCGCACACCGCTGCCGGACGGCGACTGAAGCCCGCCCAAGCCGAAGGGCCGGACACCCTCGCAGATGTCCGGCCCTGCACAACTCGTCCTCACTTCAGGAAACAGCCGCCGCCACGTCTGCCGACCGGCGCGATGGCTGCCCCTCTCGCGAGGCGCCCGTCACTTCTTGCGGCGTCGCCCGCCCCGCGACTGCTTCCGGCGCTCCGCGCGCGTGAGGCCGTCGGACTCGGAGCGCACCCCGGCGGTCTCGTCGTCGCTGTCGAAGTCGCCCTCGACGGTGCCGCCCTCGCCGTCCACGGTGGGCGCGGTGAAGTGCAGGTTGCGCCGCTGCGGGGCCTCCAGGCCCTTGGCACGGATCTCGGGACGGGACCCCGCCTGCGCCGGCACCGCGTCCTGCTTCTGGAGGGTCGGCTGCTTGGCGTCCTCGACCGGGACCTCCTCGACCTGCTGCTCGACCTGGACCTCCAGGTTGAACAGGTAGCCGACGGACTCCTCCTTGATGCCCTCCATCATGGCGGTGAACATGTCGAAGCCCTCACGCTGGTACTCGACCAGCGGGTCCTTCTGCGCCATCGCGCGCAGGCCGATGCCCTCCTGGAGGTAGTCCATCTCGTAGAGGTGCTCGCGCCACTTGCGGTCCAGGACCGACAGCACGACCCGACGCTCCAGCTCACGCATGATCTCGGAGCCGAGCTGCGTCTCACGCGACTCGTACTGCTCGCGGATGTCGTCCTTGATGGAGTCGCCGATGAACTCGGCGGTGAGCCCGGCCCGGTCGCCGGCCGTCTCCTCCAGCTCGTCGACGGTGACCTTCACCGGGTAGAGCTGCTTGAAGGCGCCCCACAGCCGGTCCAGGTCCCACTCCTCGGCGAAGCCCTCGGCGGTCTCGGCCTGGACGTACGCGTCGATCGTGTCGTCCATGAAGTGCTGGACCTGCTCGTGCAGGTCCTCGCCCTCCAGGACGCGGCGGCGCTCGCCGTAGATGACCTCGCGCTGCCGGTTGAGGACCTCGTCGTACTTCAGAACGTTCTTACGGGTCTCGAAGTTCTGCTGCTCGACCTGCGACTGGGCCGATGCGATCGCGCGCGTGACCATCTTGTTCTCGATCGGCACGTCGTCCGGGACGTTCGCCATCGACATCACGCGCTCGACCATCTGGGCCTTGAACAGCCGCATCAGGTCGTCGCCGAGCGACAGGTAGAAGCGGGACTCGCCCGGGTCGCCCTGACGGCCGGAGCGACCGCGCAGCTGGTTGTCGATACGACGCGACTCGTGCCGCTCGGTGCCCAGGACGTAGAGCCCGCCGAGGTCCTTGACCTCCTCGAACTCCGTCTTCACCGCCTTCTCCGCGCGCTCCAGAGCGGCGGGCAGCGCGGCCGCCCACTCCTCGATGTGCTCCTCGGGGTCGAGGCCACGCTGGCGCAGCTCGGCCTCGGCGAGGTCGTCGGGGTTGCCGCCGAGCTTGATGTCAGTACCACGGCCGGCCATGTTCGTGGCGACCGTCACGGCGCCCTTGCGGCCGGCCTGGGCGACGATCGTCGCCTCACGGTCGTGCTGCTTCGCGTTCAGCACTTCGTGCTGGATACCGCGCTTGGAGAGCTGCTGCGAGAGGTATTCGGACTTCTCGACCGACGTCGTACCGACGAGGATCGGCTGGCCCTTGTCGTGCTTCTCGGCGATGTCGTCGACGACCGCCTCGAACTTCGCGACCTCGGTGCGGTAGATCAGGTCGGACTGGTCCGCGCGGACCATCGGCCGGTTGGTCGGGATCGGGACGACGCCGAGCTTGTAGATCTGGTGGAACTCGGCTGCCTCGGTCATCGCCGTACCGGTCATGCCGGAGAGCTTGTCGTAGAGGCGGAAGAAGTTCTGAAGGGTGATCGTGGCGAGGGTCTGGTTCTCGTCCTTGATGTCCACCCCTTCCTTCGCCTCGATCGCCTGGTGCATGCCCTCGTTGTAGCGGCGGCCGGCGAGGATACGACCGGTGTGCTCGTCGACGATCATGACCTCGCCGTCGATGACGACGTAGTCCTTGTCCTTCTTGAAGAGCTCCTTCGCCTTGATGGCGTTGTTCAGGTAGCCCACCAGCGGCGTGTTCACCGACTCGTAGAGGTTGTCGATGCCCAGCCAGTCCTCGACCTTGCTGACACCGGACTCGTGGATGGCGACCGTGCGCTTCTTCTCGTCGACGTCGTAGTCGCCGGTCTCCTCGAGGCCCTTGAGCGGGTTGCCCGCCTCGCCGCGCTTGAGGCGCGTGACCAGCTTGGCGAAGTCGCCGTACCACTTGGTGGCCTGGTCGGCCGGGCCGGAGATGATCAGCGGCGTGCGGGCCTCGTCGATGAGGATGGAGTCGACCTCGTCGACGATGGCGAAGTTGTGGCCGCGCTGGACGAGTTCGTCCTTGGACCACGCCATGTTGTCGCGCAGGTAGTCGAAGCCGAACTCGTTGTTCGTGCCGTACGTGATGTCGCATCCGTACTGCTCGCGGCGCTGGGCCGGCGTCATGTTGGCGAGGATGCAGCCGACGGACAGGCCCAGGAACCTGTGGATGCGGCCCATCATCTCGGAGTCGCGCTCGGCCAGGTAGTCGTTGACCGTGATGATGTGGACGCCGTCTCCGGAGAGGGCGTTCAGATACGCGGGCAGGGTGCCGACCAGGGTCTTGCCCTCACCGGTCTTCATCTCCGCCACGTAGCCGGTGTGCAGGGCCGCGCCGCCCATCATCTGCACGTCGTAGTGCCGCTGACCAAGGACGCGCTTGGCGGCCTCGCGTACGGTCGCGAACGCTTCGGGCAACAGGTCGTCCAGGCTCTCACCATCGGCATACCGCTGCTTGTACTCATCGGTGAGGGCCCGCAGCTCGGCGTCGGAGAGGTCGACAAAGTCCTCTTCGATGGAGTTGACCTGGTCCGCGATGCGGTGCAGCTTGCGCAGGATTTTGCCTTCGCCTGCACGCATGATCTTCGAGAGGACGGACACGGGGGTTGGTCTCCTTGCCGGTCGGGCCTGGGACGGTCGGTTTCCATTTGACTTGACTGAGCAACGGCCATCGTATGCGAGGACCCCGGCACGCCGGGAGGCCTGCCGGGACTGCGACTGTCCGCTGCTGCACAACTCTTCAATAATCTTCAATGGGGACAACGTCCGGGGCCCATGGATGGTGCCGCGCCACACCCACGAATTGCGCGAACTGTGATCACTCGCTCACTCACCGCTAAAGGGTGGCGTCTTCGTCGAGATCCCGACCAGAATCGGCAGATGGAACCCGTCACGCTGACCGCCGGCCGTCTCGTCCTGCGCACGGTCGGCCCGCAGGACACCGACGCCGTGTACGCCGCCGCCCAGGACCCCGACATCCAGCGCTGGACCACGATCCCCTCTCCCTACCTGCGCGAACACGCCGAGAGCTTCACGGAACACATCGCTCCCGACGGCTGGACGAACGGCTCCATGTTCACCTTCGGTGTCTTTCTCCCCGAAGGGGAGTTGGCCGGCATGCTCGGCATCACCATGCGCTCCCTGGGCGTCGCCGAGATCGGTTTCTGGGCCACCAAGGAACACCGCGGCAACGGCTACACCACCGAGGCCACCCTCACCGCCGCCCGCTGGACCTTCACCCACATCTCGGTCGACCGCATCGAATGGCGAGCAGAGGTGGGCAACGCAGCGTCCCGCGCCGTCGCCGAACGCGCCGGCTTCACCATCGAAGGCACCCTCCGCTCCGCCCTCAACAACAAGGGCGTACGCAGGGACTGCTGGGTGGGCTCCCTGCTCCCGTCGGACCTGGGCCTGCCCTCTACGGCGCCCTATCTGCCGACGGCGACATCCTCGGAGCCGTCCGGGATGTGAGGACAACACCACGCGTCTCAGCCCCGGGCACCAAACCCGCAGGTCACCCCCCACTGTCAGTCCCACCCCCTATCGTGCGGGACCATGACGACCCTCCCGCGCCCGACCACGGAACTGTCGGCTGACGACGCCCGCCGCCTCGCCCTTCGCGCACAGGGCTTCATCGGCGCCCCCGACCGCCGGTCCGGCGTCCGCGGCATCCTCCGTCACCTCGGCGCGGTCCAACTCGACACCATCTCCGTCCTGGCCCGCTCCCACGAACTCATCCCGTACGCCCGCCTGGGCGCGGTGGGCCGCAAACCCATCGAGAGCGCCTACTGGAAGCCTGCGTCCCCCGGCATGTCTCCGGTGCGACCGCACGCCTTCGAATACTGGTCCCACGCCGCCTGCATCCTCCCCATCGAGGAGTGGCCCCACTTCGCCTTCCGCCGCCGCGCCTACCGCAACCGCCCGCACTGGAACCACGAACTCCCGGACGGCGCCTACGACCAGGTGATCAAGCAGCTGAAGGCCGAAGGCCCCCTCACCGCCACAGAGTTGGGCGGCGCGAAGAGGACCAGCGAGTGGTGGGACTGGTCCGGCTCGAAGGTCGCCGTGGAGCGCGCGCTGATGTACGGCGAGGTGGTCTGTGTGGAACGCCGCGGCTGGAAGCGCGTCTACGACCTGGCCGAACGCGCGGTCCCGGACGACCTGCTGCACGACGAGTTCGACGACACCGAGTGCCTCCGCAGACTGGTCCGCCTCGCCGGCCAGTCCCTGGGCGTCGGAACCCGCGCGGACATCGCCGACTACCACCGCCTCAAGGGCGACCAGGTGGACGAGGTGATCGCCGACTCGGGCCTGGTCCCGGTCACGGTCGAGGGCTGGGGCAAACCGGCCTGGGCCGACCCGGCAGCCCTGGAGACACCTCCCCGCGGCCGCCACCGCACGACGCTCCTGTCCCCCTTCGACTCCTTGATCTGGGAACGGGCGCGCACCGAGCGGATCTTCGGCTTCACCCACCGCCTGGAGGCCTACGTCCCCAAGCCGAAGCGGGTGTACGGCTATTTCGCGATGCCGGTGCTGGCGGGCGGCCGGCTCGTCGGCCGCGTCGACCCGGCCCGCGAGGGCCGCACCCTGGTGGCCAAGCAGGTCACCCTGGACGGCCCGAAGGCGGTCCAGGCCGTCGCCCAGGCCCTGGCCGAGGCGGCGAGCTGGGTGGACTGCACGGACGTACGCGTGGAGCGCGTGAGCGACCCGCAACTGCGCGAGCCCCTCGCGAAGGAGCTCATCCGCACACTGGCGTGATCCTCAGCGGATCTCGAGGATCTTCTCCCGCATCGCATACACGACCGCTTCCATCCTGGAGTGCAGCTGGAGCTTCTCCAGGATGTTGCGCACGTGGTTCTTCACGGTGTTCTCGGAGATGAACAACTCCTTGGCGATATCGCGGTTGTTCATCCCCGTGGCCACGAGCTTGAGCACTTCCAGCTCGCGGTCGGTAAGCCGCGGTGCGGGCACCAGCCGACGCTCGTCGGTCCGCTGAATCATCGACTTGAACTCGGTGAGCAGCTTCGACGCCATGGAAGGGCTGATCTGCGACTGACCGTCGGCGACCGCGCGAATGGCGGTGGCCACCTCGTCCGTCGAGATCTCCTTGAGGAGATAGCCGGTCGCGCCCGCCTTGATGGCGTCGTAGAGATCGGCTTCCTCGTCGCTGATGGTCAGCATGATGATTTTGGCACTGGGGGCCACTTCCTTGATCGAGGTGCATGCCTCGATTCCGCCCCGCTTGGGCATCCGTACGTCCATCAGGACGATGTCCGGCAGCAGATCGGCAGCCTTGTCGACCGCCTCCGCTCCGTCGCCCGCCTCCCCGACGACCTGGATGTCCTCCTCGGCCGCGAGCACGATTTCCAGGCCACGTCGGAAGAGGGCGTGGTCGTCCACGACCAGGACGCGGATCGGCTCCTTACGTGGTGAGCCCGTGTCCGGGCCCATGCCGACGACGCCGTCGTCGGCGTCCCCGTCATGCATCGGTCCGAAGCTGTCCGCCATCGTTCCTCCCCCTGAAGGCTGTGGCTGGTCCTGTGCCATCGCCAACCCAAGGCACCGGCCCACCGGTTGGGCCGGTGAGGCCATGATTCC
The DNA here is from genome assembly GCF_044593495.1 of Streptomyces sp. NPDC051963. Classification (NCBI taxonomy): domain Bacteria; kingdom Bacillati; phylum Actinomycetota; class Actinomycetes; order Kitasatosporales; family Streptomycetaceae; genus Streptomyces; species Streptomyces sp. NPDC051963. The sequence goes on from NZ_JBIUCC010000011.1 coordinate 350,786, forward strand.
ATGCCCGGACGACACTGGGGTGACAGAGCGGGGCGCGAAGTGGTCGCACACGGGTGCCCCTGGGGGCGCACACGCGCTCCAGGGGCACCCGTCGGGTGTGTCGGCCGGGCGGGTCAGCCACCCAGCGTGCTGCCTGCCGCGGGCGATTGCGCCTGGGTGACCATCGGGTCCGTGTTGAGGTGGATGACTCCGTAGTCGTACGCGTGGCGCCGGTAGACGACGCTCGGTTCCTTCGTCTCGGAGTCGACGAAGAGGTAGAAGTCGTGCCCGACCAGTTCCATCTCGTAGAGAGCCTGGTCGAGGGTCATCGGGGAGGCGACGTGGGTCTTCTCGCGGACCACGAGGGGGCCTTCGCCCTTCACTTCCAGCGAGCCGATCTTCTTGACGGGCACGCCGTCCGAGTCATCGTCGTGGACGGTGTGGCCGTTTCCGTTGAGCGTCGCCGCGCCCGGAACGTGGTCGGGGACCTCGGCTGCGGTGAGCCGTCGCGAGCCCCGGCGTGTGTGGCGCTTGTCGTGCTGCTTGCGCAGCCGGGCATCCAGCTTCTCCGCCGCCAGGTCGAGTGCCGCGTACGGATCGCTGGCCGCCGCCTCCGCCCGGATCACCGGACCGCGGGAACGAAGCGTGATCTCAACTCGATCCGATCGGTCGGCCTGTCGGGGGTTCGGCTCCTTGGACACCTCGACGTCGAGGCTGATCACCTTGCCGTCGAGCTTCTGGATCTTCTCCAGCTTCAGCTTCTCGGCCACGTGCTTGCGGAACCGCTCGGGCACCTCGGTCTTGCGGCCCTTGACGACGATGTCCACGCAGAACTCCGTTCCCGGATCGCTCCGCTTCAGCGGCGGAGCATCTCCCTTTTGCACCAGGTTCCGGTGAGCCCGGAACCTCGGACTCGGTGACGTTCACCTCCTCCTCCCCCGCGGGCAAGATCTCCACCCCACCGCCGCGGCTGATTCCGCAAAACCCGCGGCGCGGCATTCGGCTATGCGAGGTATGGCCTGGGCCTTTCCCTCACAACCGAACATATCTCGCCTGGACGGATGCCGTCACCCTCTACCGCGGTGTACCTCCGTTCAGGTGAATTGCTCCTCTCATTACCTGCAACGATGCATGTTCACCGTCAGTTCCGGTTCATTTCGAAAGAATCCGGCGAGGCTGCGACCACAGCTGCGCAGATCATGGCATCGGCCCGGTGCGCGCCTGCCATTCCTGGCACTCCGTGCCTTTGGTCCGCCGCCTCGTTCATTGATCCAGCCCTTCGTTCCTCTGTCCCTTCCCGAGCCGCCGCGGCATACACCGCTGCGGCCGAGCTTCCATACACTCCCGGTCCGTACGCCCGCGCCGTCGCCGCCCGCACGGCACGCGCCGCCTCCGTCAGGGAGGCGCCCGTCGTCATCAGGTCGTCGACGAGCACGACCGGGCCTTCGGCGAGCAGCCGTGCGCCACCGGGCGCCACTGCCAGCGCGCCCGCGAGATTGTCCAGCCGCTGCCGGGAGTTGAGCCCCGACTGGTCGGCCACGACCCGCCGCTGCCGCAGTACGGAGACCACCCGCGCCGGCATCTCGCCCCGCCGCAGCTCACTCGCCGCCGCCAGCGCGATCCGCCGTGCCGGATCATGCCCCCGAGCCCGCACCGCCCCGCGCGCGGACGGCACGGGAACGAGCAGCACAGGCTGACCGTCCCGCACCTGCGCCCCGCTCAGCCCCGCCCGCACGACCCCTGCCAAGGCCATGCCCAGCGGTGCCGCAAGTGCCAGTGCGCCCCGTTCCTTGTGGGCGAGCAGCACCGCCCTCACCTCGTCCGCGTACCGGGCGGCCGCATGCACCATCGGCAGCCCGGGCGGCTCCGGCACCGGTCGCACCCGGCACGGCGCGGCCCCGCTCAGGGCTGCACGGCACTCCGGGCAGAGCACCGTACGAGGCCTTCCGCAGCCTCCGCACTCGGCCGGCAGCACCAGGTCGGTGAGGTCCTGCCACCACCCCCGCATGCCCACCACTGTGCCAACACCCGCGGCACGCGGCCACCCCTGTGGATAACTCCCTGTGGACAACTCCGAACGCCGATTCCGAACGCCGACGAGACAGCCGTATCGCGGGAACGCCCGGAACACGGGAGCAAGCGCAAGGAGGGTCACAGTCACCGACCCCGAAACCTCACCCGGGATAGACCGGCGAAGATCCCTCCGTGATCACCTTCTGCCACTGCGCCCCGGACGGCAGCCGCACGATCCCGTCCTCGGAGTACGCCACGAGCGGCAACCGGTCGTCCTCGGACGCGGCGATCTCCTTGACGCCGGTCAGGGCGGCGGGCGCCGGCAGCTCGGGGGTGGAGCCGTCGACCTGGGCGTACCGCATCTGCTGCACGCCGCCCTCCTCGCGTCCGACGACCACGAGCCGGCTGTCTCCGGCCCACGACATGGCCGTGACCTCTTCCAACTCCGGTGCAGCGGAACGCAGTCCGAAGACGGAGACGGCCTGGCTCTCGCCCACCTTCCCGCTCCGCTCGATCCGCCCGATGAGCAGGGACTGCTTGCCGTCCTTCTCGACGACGAGTGCGATCCGCACCCCGTCGGCGGCCACCCGGACGGATTCGATACGGCCGTCCAGCTCCGGCGTGTTCACCACGATCGGCTCGCCCGCGCCGTCCTCCAGCATGACCAGTCGTGGATCGTCGGGATCCTGGTCGGCCACCCAGAGGTCGCCCTGCGTGTCGAAACTGGGCGTCGTCAGCCGGTCGTCCGCCGAGGTGCCCGCACTGCGCAGCACGGGCTCGCCGAGAGAACTGCCCGACGCCAGCGCGCCGACGTAGAGCGTCTTGCCGTCGGCGGTGACTGCGGCCGCCCTGTTCTCGTCGCGCGAGACGGCCACCGACCGCAGCTGGGTCTCACCCTCGCCCAGCACGCCCGGCACCGTTTCGGGTTCCTTGTCGCTGCTGTCGGCCGCCATCCGCACGAGCCGGTGCTTGCCGTCGACGAAGTACAGATACTGGGCGCTCTTGACCTCGCCGCGCGCGGCGACCGTATCGGCGCTTTCCTCGGTGAGCGTGCACAGCTGGGCGTCACCCGACTCCAGCTCGACCTCGTCGACCGCGGGGGTGAGGTTCTGGAGGGTGAAGAGGATCTGCGCCGCCATCTCGTGGCACTTGCCCGGACCGACCCGCGCGGCCTTCTCGTTCAACGGGACGGTCAGTTTGTTCTGGTCGTCCGGCGTCAGTGAGGTGACGCCCTTCTTCAGCGTCGTACCGGTCGGGAAGCTCGACCTGACACCCGGCCCGAGCCAGGCGGTCGGCCCGTTGAGCAGGGAGCGCACCATCTGCGTCAGGGGGTCCACATGCCGTCGTACGTACACGGGATCAGCGACCGCCGCGGGCTGCTGCGCGGCTGTCCCGACCGCCATGTTCGAGGCGAAGTAGTACTTGTCGACGGACATGTAGTTGCGCTGGAAGTCCGACCGGCCCATGACGACGCCCGGTGGCACGTTGTCGATGCGCCACTGCCTGGTCTTCTTGTCCCGCACGAGATACACCGTCTGCCGGTAGCTCCCACTGGCCGGCGCATACGCCTGCCGCCCGTTCACCGCGGCGACCTTGGTGCCGTTGAGGGTGAAAGAGAAGTAGTCGGTGTCCTCGCGGGTGCCGGGGTCGGGCGTGGTGTCGGGCGCGCTCGCGAGGACCGTCGTGGAGGCCGCCGGCCGCCATGTCTTCGCGGCGTTCGGGGTCAGGTACTTGCTCGCCGTCTCGTACTGCGGATCGTCGCTGGTCAGCGCCTCCAGGAAACCGTCCACGATCTGCTGGGGCTGAGCATCCTCGGAGGGCGGCACCGCAAAGACCCGCACCTGTGAGTCCTGGCGCGGGGTGGATTCGACACCGCGCAGATCCCCGCTGTCGGGCATGGAGGCACACCCGGCCAGCATTACGGCACCACAGGCGGCGTACGCCACCGCGCGCACCGGCCGACGCCGCACGCCCCCCTCGCGGTCAGCGCCCACGAGATGCCTCCCCTTGCTGTTCCACGTCCTGCGCCCCGGCGCCCGTGCGGTCCGAGGGCTCGCTGCCCGGCCCGCCCGGGGTGGGCATGTCGTCCTGTCGCCGGGCGCCTGAAGTCGGCCGGGGCACCACGCGCGCGCCGTTGCCGGGCAGCGCCGTCGGGTCTGCCGTCGGGACCATGGCGCCCAGCCGCGGCCCGATCGACATCGACGAGCCCTGTTCGCCCGACGGCTGCGCCGGAACGGTCGCCGCCTTCTCCCCGCCGCCGTGCGGCAGACCGGCGTCATCAAGTCCGCGATTTCGTCGCGAGTCCTTCGGCTCCAGCGGTATCGGGGAGCCCCGCAGCGGCTCGTCCGCGGTCCTCGGCAGCGTCAGCCGGAACTGCGAGCCGCCCCCCGGCTCGCCCCATGCCTGCAACCAGCCACCGTGCAGCCGCGCATCCTCCAGGGCGATCGACAGCCCCAGGCCCGTACCACCGGTGGTACGGGCGCGTGCCGGGTCGGCTCGCCAGAAACGGCTGAACACGCGGGTCGCCTCGCCGGGCTTGAGCCCGACGCCGTAGTCCCGCACCGCGACGGCGACCGCCCCGCCCGCCGTGGCGAGCTTGACGACGACGTCCTTGCCCTCGCCGTGCTCCACGGCGTTGACGACGAGGTTGCGCAGGACGCGCTCCACGCGCCGGGCGTCCGCCTCCGCGACGACGGGCTGCTGGTCGCCGACGACCCGTATGTGCGTGCCCTTGCGCTCGGCGAGCGGCTCGGCACCACTGACGACCCGCCGTACGACCTCCCGGAGATCTATCGGCTCGGCCTCCAGCGCTGCCGCACCCGCGTCGAAGCGGCTGATCTCCAGCAGATCGGCGAGCAGCGACTCGAACCGGTCCAGCTGGTCGGCCAGCAGCTCCGCCGACCGCGCGGTCACGGGGTCGAAGTCCTCCCGCGCCTCGTGAATGACGTCGGCGGCCATCCGTACGGTCGTCAGCGGCGTCCTCAGTTCGTGCGAAACGTCGGACACGAACCGCCGCTGCATCCGCGACAGGTCCTCCAGCTGCTGGATCTTCAGCTGCAGGTTCTGCGCCATCTTGTTGAAGGCCTCGCCGAGCCGCGCGATGTCGTCCTCGCCGGTGACCTTCATACGTTCCTGCAAGCGCCCCGCGGACAGCCGCTCGGCGATGCCCGCGGCCATCCGTACGGGTGTGACGACCTGGCGCACCACGAGCCAGGCGATGGCCCCGAGGAGAACGACCACGAACAGCCCGGCCGTCGCCAGCGTCCCCTTGACCAGGCTCAGTGACTTCTCCTCCTGGGTGAGCGGGAAGAGGTAGTACAGCTGGTACGGGTCGTTGTTCGGGTCGTTGACCTGCTTGCCGATGACCAGGGCCGGCTGGGACTCCTTGTCGGTGTTGTAGATGATGCGGGTGTAGCTCTGGGCCGCCGCCGCGGGGCTGGCGTCGACGCGGTCGCGCAGGTCCTCGGGCACGCTCGCGAACGGGTCGACGTAACCCGAGGCGCGCGGACCGCGCCCACCGCCGGTGTCGTCGCCCACGGGGAGCGTGACGACGTCGAAGGCGCCCTGTCCGCCGCTGGAGAGCGAGGAGACCAGGTCGCTCATCCACTCGATGACGTTCTGCGCGGGACGGCCGTCCGGCGTGGTGGCGTCGGCACCCGTCCCGGTCTCACTGGGCGTCTCGTCGGCGTTCTGCTTGGCGACCGCGAAGCCGCCGGTGGCCTGGCTCTGCGAGGCCTTCACCTTGGCGTCCAGCAGGCCGTTGCGCACCTGCCCGATGACGACGAAGCCGAGCAGCAGGACGACGCCCAGCGACATCAGCAGCGTCGTGACGACAACCTTGAGCTGGATGTTCCGCCGCCACAGCCGCATGACGGGCAGCAATGGCCGACGCACCCAGCGCATGAACAGGCGCAGCACAGGGCTGCCCTGGACTCCGCCCTGAAGCAGCCCGCCGTCCAGGAAACGCCCCCAGGGGGAGCTCGTCACCTTCCGGCCGACAGGCCGCCCCGCGCCGGCGCCGGGCTTGCCGGGCGCCGAAGCGGCACTGTCCCCGGACATGTCAGCTCGGCCCGGCCTTGTATCCGACACCACGGACAGTCACCACAATCTCCGGCCGCTCCGGGTCCTTCTCGACCTTGGAACGCAGCCGCTGTACGTGCACGTTGACGAGGCGGGTGTCGGCGGCGTGCCGATAGCCCCACACCTGCTCGAGGAGGACCTCGCGGGTGAACACCTGCCACGGCTTGCGGGCCAGCGCGACCAGCAGGTCGAACTCCAGCGGCGTCAGCGCGATCGACTGCCCGTCCCGCTTCACGGAGTGCCCCGCCACATCGATGACCAGGTCACCGATGGCGAGCTGCTCGGGCGCCGGCTCCTCCGACCTCCGCAGCCGCGCCCGGATGCGGGCCACGAGCTCCTTCGGCTTGAACGGCTTCACGATGTAGTCATCAGCGCCCGACTCCAGGCCCACGACGACATCGACGGTGTCGCTCTTGGCCGTGAGCATCACGATCGGCACACCCGACTCCGCCCGGATCAGGCGGCACACCTCGATGCCGTCCCGACCGGGCAGCATCAGGTCGAGCAGCACCAGGTCGGGCTTGGACTCACGGAAAGCAGCCAGCGCCTTGTCGCCGTCGGCCACGAAAGACGGCTCAAAACCTTCACCACGCAGCACAATGCCGAGCATCTCGGCCAGTGCGGTGTCGTCGTCGACGACAAGGACTCGTCCCTTCATAAACGACATCATCCCATTCTCGTAACATTGGCGAAGGTACTGGTGAGGCACGTCACTGGCCCGTGACGATAGTCGTATCCAACCGTCACTGTCTGCCCCGGGCCAGCTGCCCCCTCTTCAGAACGCGGACGCGAACGGGATCCACACCCCCCATCCTCACCGAGTCGCAAAACATCCCCTAGCTGAGCGTCACCTGACGGGACCTGGCACACAGCTCCGCCAGAGCCTCGGCCGTCACAGGTGAAACGACGCCCTCCTCGGTGACGATCGCCGTCACCAACTCGGGCGGCGTCACGTCGAACGCCGGGTTGTACGCCTGTGTCCCCAGCGGTGCCACCGGAATCCCGCCACCCGCCTCCGCTCCGGCCACCGGCACCTGGGGTGCCGTCAACTCGGTCACCTCGTGCCCGGCACGCTGCTCGACCTCGATGGACGCCCCGTCCGGTGTGTCCGGATCCACCGTCGTCACGGGCGCCACCACGATGAACGGCACATGGTGGTAGCGCGCGAGCACCGCGAGCGGATAGCTCCCCACCTTGTTCGCCACCGAGCCGTCGGCCGCAATACGGTCCGCTCCGATCAGCACCGCGTCCACCTCCCCCGCCGCGAACAGCGAACCCGCCGCGTTGTCGGTCAGCAGGGTGTACGCCATGCCGCTGCCTGCCGCCTCGTACGCCGTCAGCCGGGCGCCTTGCAGCAGCGGACGCGTCTCGTCCACCCACAGCCGTCGCAGCCGGCCCGCCCGATGCGCGGCGAGCACCACCGCGAACGCCGTCCCCTCACCACCCGACACCAACCGCCCGGTGTTGCAGTGTGTGAGGATCCTGTGCCCGCCGCCTGGCAACAGCTCATCCAGCAGCGCCAATCCCTTCTCGGCCATCTGCGCGCTGGCCTCGGCGTCCTCCTGATGCAGCGCACGCGCCGCGGCCAGCGCCGCCCGGGCGGACTGCTCCGGATCGCCGCTCCTGCCGAGCTCGGCCTGGTATGCGGACTCGGCTCTGCGCACCCCGACGGCGAGGTTCACCGCAGTGGGCCGGGCGCTCGCCAGCGCGGTCGAAGCGTCGGCCACGTCGAACCCCCGCGCAGCGGCGAGCGCGACCCCGTACGCGCCCGCGATGCCCAGCAGCGGCGCCCCGCGCACGGCGAGTGAGCGGATCGCCTCCACCAGCGCGGGGGCGTCCGTACACACCAGTTCGACCTCCTCGGCAGGCAGTCTCGTCTGGTCGAGAAGGACCACCACAGGGCCTTCGGGTGGCTCTTCCCAGCGGATCGCCGGTATCTCGGTCGACTGTTTGTCCTCGCCGGATTGCGCGTACTGATCAGCCATGCGGTCAGTCTGCCCCGTATCCGGCGGACAATTGAAGGTGCCCACCCCATACCGCGGCCGGTCACTCGTCGACCACCCCATGGCACGATGGCTGCCAACCTGCCGCCGCGACCGCGGGACGGGCACCGTGAAGGAGCGACGATGAACGACACTCCGGGCTGGGCCTCGCCCGGATCTGCCCCGTCCGACGGACAGCAACCCGGCGCATCGGGCCCTGCCGAGCCCGCCGACCGCCCCGGCCCCGAACAGCCCGCGGCCCAGCCGGACCCGGATGCGACGGACTCCGGCTCGAAGTGGTCCAAGGAGCAGCCCCCACCTTCCCAGTGGTCGGCGCCCACCGCACCGCCGTCCGGCCCCGGCCAGGCCCCGCCACCGCCTCCGCCCGGCCCGGGCTGGGGCAACCGGCCTCCCGGCGGCCCCGGTGGATACGGCGGCGGCTACGGAGCACCCGGTGCTCCCGGCGGATACGGCGGCTGGGGAGGCGGCTGGAGTGGTCCCCCGCCCGCGGCCAAGCCCGGTGTGATCCCGCTCCGGCCGCTCGGCGTGGGTGAGATCCTCGACGGCGCCGTCTCCACCATGCGCACCTACTGGCGCACGGTTCTGGGCATCTCGCTGACCGTCGCCGTCCTCACGGAGATCATCGTCATCCTGCTCCAGGGCTTCGTCCTGGACGACCGCACCAGCACCGAGGCCCTCAACGACCCCAGCGCCAGCCTCGACGAGCTGACCCGCGCCATGGGCGACACGATGCTCAACACGAGCGTCGTCTTCCTGATCTCCCTGATCGGCACCATCGCTGCGACCGCCCTGCTCACGACGGTCACCAGCCGGGCGGTGCTCGGCAAGCCCGTGACCACCGGCGAGGCCTGGCGCGACGCCCGCCCGCAGATGGCGAAGCTGTTCGGCCTGATCTTCCTGCTGCTGCTCATCGCCTTCGGCGTGATCCTCGCCGGCGCGACGCCCGGCATCATCGCGGCCGTGGCCGGCGCAGGTGACGCCGGTGCCGCACTCGCCATCCTGGGCAGCTTCGCCGCGGGCGTGGTCGCCCTGTGGCTGATGATCCGCTTCTCCCTCGCCTCGCCGGCGCTGATGCTGGAGAAGCAGAGCATCGTGAAGTCGTTGAGCCGCTCCGCGAAGCTGGTCCGCGGCTCCTGGTGGCGGGTCTTCGGCATCCAGCTGCTCGCCACGATCATCGCGAACATCGTCGCGTCGATCGTCGTCATCCCCTTCACCTTCCTGGGCGCTGCTGTCAGCGGAGGCGGCGTCAGCAACTTCCTCGACACCGGCGGCAGCGACCTCGGCTGGACGTTCCTCATCGTCAGCGGGGTCGGATCGGTGATCGGCTCCATGATCACGTTCCCGATCACGGCCGGCGTCACCGTGCTCCTCTACATCGACCAGCGCATCCGCCGCGAAGCCCTCGACCTCGAGCTGGCCCGCGCCGCCGGCGTCCAGGACTACGGCGCCGGCGCCCACGGCCCCACCCCGGGGAGCTGATGCGGTGAGCATGGCGGGGGGAGTTCTCACAGCCGTGCCGGAGCGCGCCGCCGACACTGCCGTACGGGCGCTGCTGCGCGTCGGCGACGCCTCGGTGCTGTCGCGCTCCGACGACGAGCCGCCGCTGACCATCCCGCGCGACCCCGCGCAGGAGGCGGCCCGACGTGAACTGTCCAAACGGCTGTACCACAAGGACGACCCCAGCCTGTTCCAGCGCGCCCTGAACGCCTTCTGGGACTGGGTCGGCGACCTGTTCAACTCCGCCTCGGCCGTGACTCCCGGCGGAACGCTGGGCCTGGTCGTCGTCATCCTGGTCGTCGTCGCGGCCCTGGGTGCCCTGTGGTGGCGCCTCGGCACCCCCCGCCGCGAACCCGTCTCCGCCGCCGCCCTGTTCGACGACCGCCCCCGCAGCGCCGCCGAACACCGCGCGGCCGCCGAGGCGCACGCCGCCCAGGGCCACTGGAACCAGGCCCTCCAGGAACGCATGCGGGCCGTCGTCCGCGCCCTGGAGGAACGCGCCCTCCTCGACGTCCGCCCCGGCCGCACGGCCGACGAAGCCGCCGCGGAAGCGGGCCGCGCCCTGCCCTCCGAAGCGGACCGACTGCGCGCCGCCGCCCGGGACTTCGACGACGTGACATACGGAGGACGCGCGGCGAGCGAGCAGTCGTACCACCGCATCGCCCAACTCGACCGCGACCTGGAGCGCACCAAACCGGTACTCACGAGCAGCGCCCACAGCGCGGCCCAGAATGCCCGCCAGGGAGCCGCCGAATGACCACCGAGGCCACGCTCCCCTCCACCTCGGCCTCGCCCACCACACGCCAGGTGTGGACCCGCACGCGAGGCGTCCTGCTCGCCCTCGTGCTGCTCGTGGCCGGGGCAGTCGCCATCGCCGTCATCCAGTCCGACGCCCGGCACGGCCGACTCGACCCGCGCTCCGCCGACGCCCACGGCAGCCGCGCCGTCGCCGAACTGCTCGCCGACCGCCACGTCGACACGCGCGTGGTCACCACCCTGGACGAGGCCCGCGCCGCGACCGGCCCGGACACCACCCTCCTGGTGGCCGACCCCGACCTGCTGACCCCGCGTCAACAGACGCAGCTGCACTCCGCGACCGACGCCTCCGGCGGACGCACCGTCCTCGTCGCCGCCGGCAGCTGGTCCGTCGAGCGGCTCGCTCCCGGCGTCATCGCCGACCCCGCCACCAGCCTCGACTCGGCGCTGTCCCCCGACTGCAACCTGCCGGCCGCCCGGCGCGCGGGCACCGCCGACACGGGCGGCATCCGCTACACGGCCCTCCAGGTCGATGCCGACGAGTGCTACCCCAGCGAGCGCCTGGCCACGCTCGTACGCGTCCCGGCGGCATCCGAGGGCGGCGACACCATCGTCATCGGTGCGCCCGACATCCTCTTCAACGACCGTCTCGACGAGCAGGGCAACGCCTCGCTCGCCCTCCAACTCCTCGGCTCCCGCCCTCATCTGGTCTGGTACCTCCCCTCGCTCTCCGACGCCACCGCCGCCGGCACCGAAGGCGAGCGCAGCCTGTTCGACCTGCTCCCCTCGGGCTGGCTCTGGGGCACACTTCAGCTCTTCATCGCGGCAGCCCTGGCCGCCCTATGGCGAGCGCGCCGACTCGGCCCTCTCGTGCCCGAAAATCTCCCCGTGGCGATCCGCGCCTCCGAAACCGTCGAAGGCCGCGCCCGCCTCTACCGCAAAGCGAACGCCCGCGACCGCGCGGCCGCCGCTCTTCGCTCCACCACCCGCACCCGCCTCGCCCCCCTCGTAGGCGTCACCGTCGCCCAGGCACATGCGCCCGAAGCCCTGCTCCCCGCGCTGTCCGCCCACCTCCACGGCGACGGACAGTCCCTGCACACACTTCTCTTCGGCCCGCCGCCCAGCGACGACGCGGCCCTCATCGCCCTCGCCGACCAACTCGACGCCCTCGAAAGAGAGGTACGCCGTCCATGATGGACCCGACCACTGACAACGCCGGGCCGACCGGGGACGCGGGCAACGCCCGAGCCGCCCTGGAGGCCCTGCGCGCCGAGATCGCCAAGGCCGTGGTCGGCCAGGATCCCGCCGTGACCGGCCTCGTCGTCGCCCTCCTCTGCCGCGGACACGTTCTCCTTGAAGGAGTCCCCGGAGTCGCCAAAACGTTGCTCGTCCGCGCGCTCGCTTCCGCACTCGAACTCGACACCAAGCGCGTCCAGTTCACACCGGACCTGATGCCGAGCGATGTGACCGGCTCCCTGGTCTACGACACCCGCAGCTCGGAGTTCTCCTTCCAGCCCGGCCCGGTCTTCACCAACCTCCTCCTCGCCGACGAGATCAACCGCACCCCGCCCAAGACCCAGTCGTCCCTCCTGGAGGCCATGGAGGAGCGCCAGGTCACCGTCGACGGCACCCCCCGGCTGCTCCCCGAGCCCTTCCTGGTCGCGGCAACGCAGAACCCGGTCGAATACGAGGGCACTTATCCCCTCCCCGAGGCCCAGCTGGACCGTTTCCTCCTCAAACTCACGATCCCCCTCCCCTCCCGCCAGGACGAGATCGCCGTCCTCACCCGCCACGCCGAGGGCTTCAACCCACGCGACCTGCGCGCCGCCGGCCTACGACCCGTGGCCGGTCCGGCAGCCCTCGAAGCCGCACGCGCCGCCGTCGCCAAGACCGCCGTCTCCCCCGAAATCACCGGCTACGTCGTGGACATCTGCCGCGCGACCCGCGAGTCCCCGTCCCTCACCCTCGGCGTCTCCCCACGCGGCGCCACCGCCCTCCTGGCCACCTCGCGCGCATGGGCCTGGCTGACCGGCCGCGACTACGTCATCCCCGACGACGTGAAGGCCCTCGCCCTCCCCACCCTCCGCCACCGCGTGCAACTGCGCCCGGAGGCGGAAATGGAGGGCGTGACAGCCGACTCGGTCATCAACGCGATCCTCGCCCAAGTCCCGGTCCCCCGCTGATGGCCCTCACCGGACGCGCCGCGCTCCTCGCGGCCCTCGGCTCCCTCCCCGTAGGCATCTGGGAACCCGGCCTCACGGGCCTCCTCGCCGTGAACGCCCCCCTGGCCCTGGCCTGCGCGTGTGACTTCGCCCTGGCAGCGCCGGTACGGCACCTTCGCCTGACCCGCTCCGGAGACACCTCCGCCCGCCTGGGCGAACAGGCCGACGTCACCCTCACGGTCACCAACCCGTCCCGCCGCCTGCTCCGGGCCAACCTCCGCGACGCCTGGCCCCCCAGCAGCTGGCAGCCCGGCACCGAGATCGCCGCCTCCCGCCACCACCTCACGGTCCCCGCAGGCGAACGCCGCCGCATCACCACCCGCCTACGCCCCACTCGCCGCGGCGACCGCCAGGCAGACCGCGTGACGATCCGCTCGTACGGCCCTCTCGGCCTCTTCTCCCGCCAGGGCACCCACAAAGTCCCCTGGACGGTGCACGTCCTGCCCCCTTTCACCAGCCGCAAGCACCTCCCGTCCAAGCTCGCGCGTCTACGCGAACTCGATGGCCGCACCAGCGTCCTCACCCGCGGCGAAGGCACGGAATTCGACAGCCTGCGCGAGTACGTCCCCGGCGACGACACCCGCTCCATCGACTGGCGCGCGACCGCCCGCCAAGCCACGGTCGCCGTACGCACCTGGCGCCCCGAACGCGACCGACACATCCTCCTGGTCCTCGACACCGGCCGTACATCGGCAGGCCGCGTCGGCGACATCCCACGCCTGGACGCCTCAATGGACGCGGCCCTGCTCCTGGCCGCCCTGGCATCCCGCGCCGGCGACCGCGTCGACCTACTTGCGTACGACCGCCGAGTACGCGCCCTCGTCCAGGGCCGCGCGGCAGGCGACGTCCTCGCGTCGCTGGTCAACGCGATGGCGACACTCGAACCCGAGCTTGTCGAAACCGACTCCCGAGGTCTTACGGCCACTGCACTCAGGACGGCCCCACGTCGCTCCCTGATCGTGCTGCTGACGACGCTCGACGCAGCCCCCGTCGAAGAGGGCCTGCTCCCCGTCCTCGCCCGGCTCACCCAGCGCCACACGGTTCTGCTGGCATCCGTGGCGGACCCACATATCGCCCGCATGGCCACGGCACGCGGCAACATCGATGCCATTTACGAATCCGCAGCCGCGGCCCACGCCCAAAGCGAACGCCACCGCATCGCAGAACAACTCCGCCGACATGGAGTTACGGTCGTGGACGCGACGCCTGATGAACTGGCTCCGGCACTGGCTGACGCGTATTTGGCATTGAAGGCCGCCGGACGTCTTTAAACAGCAGGAGCGAGCCGGGGGGCTTGCCCAAGCCCCAAAACGCAAAAAGGACCCACACCGAATGGTGTGGGTCCTTTTTGAAGTTTTGTTCGGCGGTGTCCTACTCTCCCACAGGGTCCCCCCTGCAGTACCATCGGCGCTGTAAGGCTTAGCTTCCGGGTTCGAAATGTAACCGGGCGT
>NZ_JBIUCC010000012.1:0-257466 GCF_044593495.1 Streptomyces sp. NPDC051963
GCCCCCGCGGCCCGACTCCTCCCCGCGGTGCTGCGGGGGGGGGGGGGCGCCCCCCCCCCCCCCCACGTCCCCGACCCACCCCCCACCCGCAGGCGCTACAGACACCCCCACCAACCGCCACCCCTGCCGGGAGGCATCACCCCACCGACGAGTACGCCACAACCCCCCGCAGCAACCCATCCACAGCCTTACGAGCGTTCTTCGCCACCGTCGACCCCTCCACAGGAGAAGCCGCCGAGATCTGCCCAAGCACATCGATCACCTGCTTGCACCAGCGTACAAAGTCCCCGGCCGGCATCTCCGCCTCCCGCAGCACCTCGTCGAGCCCCTTCCCCGACGCCCACATATAGGCGGCCCAGGCAAAGCCGAGGTCGGGCTCACGCTGGCCGACACCCTCGGTCTGGGTGATCCGGAAATCCTCCTCCAGGGCATCGAGCCGCCCCCAGATCCGCACCATCTCACCGAGCACGGCCTTCGCCTTGCCGGACGGCAGCTTCGGCGCCATGGCGTCGTCACCGACCCGCGCCTCGTACACCAACGCCGAGACACAGGCGGCAAGTTCGGCAGGAGCGAGCCCCTCCCACACACCCTCGCGCAGGCATTCACTGGCGAGCAGATCGAGTTCGCCGTACAACCGAGCCAGCCGCTTGCCGTGCTCGGTGACCTCGTCGCCCCGCAGATAGTCAAGCTCGGTCAGCAGCGCGACGATCCGATCAAAGGTACGAGCAATCGTGTTGGTGCGCCCCTCGATCCGCCGCTCCAGCTGCGAGGTGTCCCGCGACAGCCGGTGATACCGCTCGGCCCAACGCGCATGGTCCTCACGGTCGTTGCACCCGTGACACGGATGCGCCCGAATCTCGGTCCGCAGCCGGGCGATCTCCCGATCGTCGGCGGCCTGCGCCCGCTGCTTACGATGCCGCTCCGGCGCAATGTGCCCGGCCTTGGTACGCAACGCGGACGCCAGATCGCGACGCGACTGAGGAGACCGCGGATTGAAGGACTTCGGAATCCTCATCCGCTCGAGCGCCTCGACCGGCACCGGAAAGTCCATCGACGCCAGCCGCTTGACCTGCCGCTCAGCGGTCAGCACCAGCGGACGCGGCCCATCATGATGCTCGAACCCCCGATGACCGTTCGACCGCCCGGCAGGCAGCCCCGGATCGAGCACCAACGCCAGACCGGCGAACTTACCGGTCGGCACATGAATGACATCACCAGGCTTGAGCTTCTCCAGGGCAACCGCCGCCTCGGCCCGCCGCTGAGCCGCACCCTGCTTGGCCAGCTCGGTCTCCCGGTCCTTCAGCTGACGCCGCAGCCCCGCATACTCCTCGAAGTTCCCGAGGTGGCAGGTCATGGACTCCTTGTAGCCCGACAGCCCTTCCTCGTTGCGCTGCACCTGCCGCGAGATCCCCACGACCGACTTGTCGGCCTGGAACTGCGCGAAGGACGTCTCCAGCAGCTCCCGCGAGCGATGCCGCCCGAACTGCTCGACCAGATTGACGGCCATGTTGTACGACGGCTTGAAGCTGGACCGCAGCGGATAGGTACGCGTACCGGCCAGCCCCGCCAGATGTTCCGGGCTGATCCCGCGCTGCCACAGCACCACGGCATGACCCTCGACATCGATCCCACGCCGCCCCGCACGACCGGTCAGCTGCGTGTACTCACCGGGGGTGATGTCGGCATGCTGCTCGCCGTTCCACTTGACGAGCTTCTCCAACACCACGGACCGCGCAGGCATGTTGATGCCCAACGCGAGCGTCTCGGTGGCGAAGACGGCCTTGACCAGCCCCCGCACGAACAGCTCCTCGACGACTTCCTTGAACGTCGGCAGCATGCCCGCATGATGGGCGGCGATCCCCCGCTCCAGCCCCTCCAGCCACTCGTAGTACCCCAGAACATGCAGATCCTCAGTGGGAATGGAGGCGGTGCGCTCCTCGACCAGCGCCCGAACCTCGTCCCGCGCCTCCTCGTCGTTGAGCCGCAGCCCGGCATACAGGCACTGCTGGACGGCGGCTTCACAGGCGGCGCGGCTGAAGATGAAGGTGATCGCAGGCAGCAGCCCCTCGGCATCGAGCCGCTCGATGACCTCGGGCCGCCCGGGCGTCCACACCCGCGACCGCGATCTGCGCTCCCGCTCCCGATCGGCCTCACGCATGGCACGCCCGCGTCTGCGGTCCTGGTACGACGGCCGGGTCGCCTCCATCCGCGCGAGGCGGGTGAGGTCGGGGTTGACGGCCTTCTTGTGGCCCTCGCCCTCCTCGAACAGGTCGTACATCCGGCGTCCGGCGAGCACGTGCTGGAACAGCGGCACGGGTCGGTGCTCGGAGACGATCACCTGCGTGTCGCCGCGGACGGTGTCGAGCCAGTCGCCGAACTCCTCGGCGTTCGACACGGTGGCCGAAAGCGAAACGAGGGTCACGGACTCGGGAAGATGGATGATCACCTCTTCCCAGACGGCGCCCCGGAACCGGTCGGAGAGGTAGTGCACCTCGTCCATGACCACATACCCGAGCCCGAGCAGCGTCTGCGAACCGGCGTACAGCATGTTCCGCAGCACCTCGGTGGTCATCACGACCACCGGGGCGTCGGAGTTGACGCTGTTGTCCCCGGTGAGGAGACCGACCATGCCCGTGCCGTAACGGCGGCACAGGTCGGCGTACTTCTGGTTCGACAGCGCCTTGATGGGGGTGGTGTAGAAGCACTTCTTGCCCTGCAACAGGGCGAGGTGGACGGCGAACTCGCCCACGATCGTCTTGCCCGAACCGGTGGGTGCGGCCACCAGCACGCCCTTCCCCGCTTCGAGCGCCTGACAGGCCTCGATCTGAAAGGGGTCGAGGCCGAAGTCGTACATCTCGCGGAAGGAGGCGAGCGCGGTGGCCTGCTCGACAGCGCGCTTGCGTGCTGCCGCATACCGCTCGGCCGGTGAGAGGTCCTCTGTCATCGTGCTTTCGAGCGTACCGGCCCCCACCGACAACAGGACGATCAATATCCGGATCTACGAATCCCCACCCGCTCCCGCAAACGAAGGGCGCCCCCACCACTCGCAGTGGTGGGGGCGCCCAAAGCAATCGCGAAGCCGACTACGTCAAAGCCGACCACCTCACAGCCGACTACGTCACATCATCAAACCCATTGACCCGATCCGTGCCCGCCTGTTCGGGCAGCGCCCTGCTGGCGGAGACCGCCTCGACCTCACCGACGTCCTCGGGGGTCAGGTCCAGGTCGGAGGCCT
Source organism: Streptomyces sp. NPDC051963 (assembly GCF_044593495.1). NCBI lineage: Bacteria > Bacillati > Actinomycetota > Actinomycetes > Kitasatosporales > Streptomycetaceae > Streptomyces > Streptomyces sp. NPDC051963. The sequence continues at coordinate 3,236 of NZ_JBIUCC010000012.1, forward strand.
CGTCATCGGCGGGCCCCATGGCCTCGCGGCGCCCCCGCCGCCGGTCGTTGATCAACGAGAAGGCGGTGGCGCTGAAGTAGAGGATCCAGATCGGTCCGGCGAGCGCCAGCATGGTCAGCGGGTCGGTGCTGGGCGTCGCGAGCGCCGCGAAGACGGTGATGCCCATGATCATCGCCCGCCACCAGCCGAGCATCCGCTTGCCGGTGATCGCCCCGGTGAGGTTGAGGAAGATCAGCAACAGGGGCAGCTCGAAGGAGAGACCGAAGACGATCACCATGCGGGTGACCAGATCGAGCAGGTCGTCCAGCGGCAGGAGGTTGTCCGTGCCGTCCGGGGTGAACTCGAGCAGCACCTTCGCCGTGGTGGGCAGCACCGAGTAGGCGAAGTAGGCGCCGACGAGGAAGAGCGGGGCGCCCATACCGACGAACGCGTAGGCGTACTTCTTCTCGTGCCGGTGCAGACCGGGCGCGACGAACGCCCACAGCTGGTACAGCCAGACCGGCGAGGCCAGGACGACACCGGCCATCAACGACACCTTCAGCGCGAGCGTGAAGGGAGTGAGCAGACCGTTGATGGTGATCTGCGCACACGGCTCGGTGGACTTGGAGGCCGCCAGTTGCTCAAACGTCTTGTCACAGCCGACCGAGTCGAGGATCGGCTTGGTGAGCAAGTTGATGATGTCGTTATAGAAGAAGGCAGCTACGACCGTGATGGCGACGACGGCCAGCAGCGCCTTCGCGAGCCGGTTGCGGAGCTCACGAAGGTGCTCCGCGAGGGGCATCCGCCCCTCGGGATCCTTCTCCTGCTTGCGGGCAGACTTCAGCAACCCACATTCCCATCTCGTGCAGCGGGCCGGCTGTCACCGGCCCTGCGTCAGCGCTTGGCGTTGTCCGTCGGCTCCGTGACCGGGCGGGAGCTGGTCACATCGCCGGGGGCGGCCTGGATGGTGCGCTGAGCCGGGGGCTGCTCGTCGGTCTGCGGCGGGGCCGCGGGGGCGGAGGCGTTGTCCTGGCCCTCCGTCTTCATCGCCTTGGCCTCGCTCTTGAGGATGCGCGCGGACTTGCCGAGCGAGCGAGCCATGTCCGGAAGCTTCTTCGCGCCGAACAGCAGGATGATGACGACGAGGATGAGAATGATCTCGGGGGCTCCGAGCCTTCCGAACATAAGTCTTTACCTTCTCACCGAGGCGGCTGGGGTGGGATGCTGTCCGACCGGTCGAACGTTCATCCGATCGATCGTGCTTGCCAGCGATCGTAACGCTCAGGGGTAAACGCGAGGCAATCCCTGTGCGTACTCCCGGTCAGCGACCCGAGCCTCGTTTTCCGGGCCGCGACCAGCAGCGTACCTGCCGGGACCACCAGGGTGACAGGGCGAAGCGGCCCAAAGCGCATCAGACGCAGGACTCACAGGGCATCCGCAGCCGGACTCACAACGAGTCCACAGCCCGGGCCGTGCTCAAGGAGGCACGCTCCAGGTCCTCCGCGGCCCGGTTGATGCGGGCCGCCGAGTCCGAGACCTGCCTGCCCAGACGCTGCGCCTCCAGGAAGACCCGCACCGCAAGCACACCGAGGACGGCGAGACCCAGAAAACCCACAGCTACCGCGAACATCGGCCAGAACATGACGCCGAGCCTAGAGGGTGGAGTGCAGCCGCAGTGTTCTGACCCCGCCGCCGGTCAGCAGCTCGACGACGCGCTCCCCCGCCGGCTTGCGGACGGAGGCGCCGCAGTCGGGGCAGGTGAAGGAGTAGAAGGTGGTGCGGCTGCTGGCGCCGATGGCCAGGCGCAGGGCGCTCGCGGCGAGCTCGAAGCGGCCCCGGCAGTCCGGGCAGCCCGCCCTGAACACGACCGGACTCACGCTTCTCATACCGGCGAACGCCGATGCCACCGACACTCCCCGCACCCCGGACGCCGACTCACTCAAAGCCCCTGCACCTCTTCTCCTGGTCGTTCGCCTCGTTCGCGTCGTTCGCGTCCGGCGCGCCCCTGGCGGCTCACTCCGGCCGGTCGTCCTGTCCACCCGGCACCCCGCGCCGACCGTCCTGTCCGCCCGGCACCCCGCGCTCCGCGGCCGGCCCCTGCGCCTCGATGCCGTCGTACGCCGCCAGCGCCTCGCGGGCCGCGTGCCGGGCGCTGTCGGCCAGCTCGGGCGGTGACACGATCCGGCCGTCGCGTCCGAGCCGGAGCGCCAGCCGCCGCAGGGACGTCGGGTCGGGGGTGCGCAGAGAGATACGCAGCCCGCCGTCGGGAAGCTCATCCGCGCTGTCGTGCGGGTAGTACTCGGCGACCCAGCGCCCGCCGGGACCGACCTCGACGACGACCTCCGGGTCCTCGGCGGCGGGCTGCACGAGCCCCTCCGAGAGGTCCCGCAGCTCGACCTCGGGGGGCGCGGACGGCTCGTCCAGGATCTTGATCTCGGCGACCCGGTCCAGGCGGAAGGTGCGGCGCGCCTCGGAACGGCGGCACCAGGCCTCCACATAGGTGTGGCCGACGCTGACGAGGCGGATGGGGTCGATCTCGCGCTCGCTGAGCTCGTCCCGGGCCGGCGAGTAGTAGCGGATCCACAGGCGGCGGCGCTCCGAGATCGCGCGGTCGACGTCCGCGAAGACGCCGCCCTCGGACTCGAAGGTCACCGACAGCCGGGAACTGGCGCCGGCCGTCTCGCCTGCCGAGGTCTCCACCTTCGCGGTGGCCCGCAGCAGCGCCTGCCGGTCGCTCTCCCGTAGCCCGGGCAGCGTGGAGACGGCGCGGGCGGCCACCAGGAGCGCGGTCGCCTCGTCGGCGGCGAGTCGCAGCGGCTCGGCGACGTCATCGGGGTTGTGCCACCAGATCCGCTCGCCGTCGGTGTCGATGTCGAGCAGGTCACCGCCACGGAAGCTGGTGCCGCACATGGGCAGCACATCGAGATCGGAGACCAGCTCGTCCTCGGTGATCCCGAAAGCCCGGGCGACGTCCTCGACCCGGGCGCCGGGCCGCTCACGCAGATACGTCACCAGGGACAGCATCCGCCGGGTCTGGTCGATGGCGTTGACGGGCCTGACCGGTTTACCAGCCACTGTTTCTTCCGCTCCCCCTCAGCCCTTGGCCACGGCACGCAGCCGGTCGACCACGTCGGCGCGCAGCTCGGCCGGCTCCAGAACCACCACGTCCGGCCCGAACTCCACCAGCCAGGCATCCAGTCCGTGCCCGTACGGAATCTCCAACTCGTCCCAGCCGTCGCCCAGTTCGCGTACCGCCGTGGCCTTCGCCCGCAAGGGATATCCCGCGTCCGTACGCAGCCTGATCAGCGCACTGCGGTCGGCGGTCTCCCCCGCCCAGCTCGCGACGGTCTCCCGGACGGTCACGACATCGGGCACCTCGACGGTGAACCGGCCACTGCGGGTGCGCACCCGGCCGGTGATCCGGGACAGCCGGAAGACCCGCTCGGCACCGCGGTCGCGGTCCCAGCCCGCCAGATACCAGTGACCGCGCCAGCACTCCAGCGCCCACGGCTCCACATTGCGGGGCTCGGGGTGGGCGGCGGTGGCCTTGCGGTAGTCGAAGGCGACCGGCCGGCGGTCACGGCAGGCCAGCATCAACGGCTCGAACGCCGCCTCGTGCACCGGGATCCGCGGCTCCAGCGCACCGTGCGCCTCGTACGGGTCGACGTCCTCGGGCAGCCCGGCCGCGCGCAGCTTCTGGAGCGCACCGCTGGCCGCGCCCGCGAGCCGCGCCTGCTGCCACACCTTGGCGGCCAGCCCCAGGGCGGCGGCCTCCTCGGCGTCGAGAGTGATGGGCGGCAGCCGGTTGCTGTCACGGCGGGCCAGGTACCCGACCTCGCCGTCGAGGTTCTCCACGGTCTCGATGACCAGGCCGAGTTCGCGCAGATCGTCCTTGTCCCGCTCGAACATCCGGTTGAAGGAGTCGTCCGACGCGGCTTCGAGATAGGCCTCGATGGACTCACGAAGCTCGCGCTTGCTGAGCGGCCGCCGCGTCCCCAGCAGACACAGCGCCAGGTTCATCAACCGCTCGGCCTTGGCAATGGCCATCGACGCCCTTCGCCTCCCTATGGTGCTTGTGAACGATGACCGTACCGCCCAGCAGTGGCGCGGCAAAAGCCGAGGGCCCATGCCCGGACAGGCATGGACCCCAGGTGATCGGGTGCGGTCGTACGTCGATCAGACCCCGATGAGGTCGACCACGAAGATCAGCGTCTCACCGGGCTTGATCGCCGGGCTCGGGCTCTGGTTGCCGTAGGCGAGGTGGGCCGGGATGGTCAGCTGGCGCCGGCCGCCGACCTTCATGCCCTGCACACCCTGGTCCCAGCCCTTGATGACCCGGCCGCCGCCCAGCGGGAAGCGGAAGGGAGCGCCACGGTTCCAGCTGGCGTCGAACTCCTCGCCGGTGCTGAAGGAGACACCCACGTAGTGGACGGTGACGGTCTGGCCCGCCTGCGCCACAGCGCCGTCGCCCTCCCAGATGTCCTTGATCTCCAGGTCCGCCGGGGGCTCGCCGCCCGGGAAGTCGATCTCGGGCTTGTCGATGCTCACGTCTCTAGCTCCTGCTTGTCTGCGGAAAGGCGAACAGTCACAGTCTTACATCTCGGCGAGGTCACATCTTCGCCAGGATGTCGACCGAGAAGACCAGCGTCGCGCCCTTCTCGATGCCGCTGCCGGCCGGCGGGTTGTCGCCGTACCCCAGAGCCGGCGGAATGACGATCAGGACCCGGCTGCCGACCTTCTTGCCCGTCAGGCCCTGCGCCCAACCCTTGACGACCTGCTGGAGCGAGAACGACGTGAGCGCCTTGCGGCTGTACGTCGAGTCGAACTCCTTGCCGCCGTCCCACACCACGCCCTTGTACTGCACGAGCACGCTGTCGTCGGCCCCGACCTCGGCGCCGTCGCCCTCGATGACGTAGTTCGCCACCAGCTTCGTCGGCGCGTCGGACTTGGGCACATCGATGGAGGGCGCCTTGCCGTCGGTGTTGGCACCCACCTTGGGCAGATCGATGTTGTCCTGCGCGACCGTGCTGCCCTTGGCGGAGCTCTTCGCGTTGAACGTCGCCTGCACATCGACGACGAACACCAGCGTGTCCGTGCCCTTGATGCCCGCCTGCGAGTTGCCCTGCTTTCCGTACCCCCACGTCGGGGGAACGGCCATCTGGACCCGGCTGCCCGCCTTCTTGCCCGTCAGGGCGTACCGCCAGCCGTCGATGATGCTGTTCGGGGCGAGCTGGATGATCAGCGGGGTCTTGCGGTCGTAGGAGTTGTCGAAGACCTTCGCCGTGTCCCAGATCTGGCCGAGGTAGTTGGCCTGGACATAGTCGTTCTCCGCGACGGTCTGGCCGCTGCCCGCGATCACCGTCTTCACCGCCAGGTCCTTCGACGGGTCGCCGCTGCCCTTGGCGACCGTCGGCTTCTCGTCGAACTTCGTGCCCGCGGTGATCGCCGGCAGCGGGCCGTCCACCAGCTTCGGCGGCGGCGCCGAGGACGCCGAGGCCGAGGCCGAGGGCGACGCGCTGTCGGAGCCCTGGGCCGAATCGGCCCCGTCGTCGTCGCCGCATCCGGCGAGCGTGACCAGTCCAGCGGGAACAGCGATGAGAAGTGAGCGTCGACGCACGGTGGGGGCCTCGTAATCGGTTGATCTTGTTTTGGGGCGTGCGCGCGCAACTCTACGGCGTGAGAAGGGCGCCGTACGGGAAACGCACGGCGCCCGTGTTGCGTTCCGGCGATCAAGCCGAAACGAACGGCTCACATTCCGGCGATGAGCTTCTCCACCCGGTCGTCCACAGAACGGAACGGGTCCTTGCACAACACGGTGCGCTGTGCCTGGTCGTTGAGCTTCAGATGCACCCAGTCGACCGTGAAGTCACGGCGCTGCTCCTGCGCCCTGCGGATGAAGTCACCGCGCAGCCGGGCCCGAGTTGTCTGCGGCGGAACCGACTTGCCCTCGAAGATCTTCAAGTCGTTGCAGATCCGGGTGGCTTGACCCCTTTTCTCCAGCAGGTAGTAAAGACCCCGCCTGCGATGGATGTCGTGGTAGGCGAGGTCTATCTGCGCCACGCGCGGATGCGACATGGTCATGTTGTGCTTGGCCCGGTACCGCTCGATGAGCTTGTACTTCATCACCCAGTCGATCTCGGTACCGATCCGGTCGAGGTCCTCGGCCTCGATCGCGTCCAGGGTGCGGCCCCACAGCTCCAGGACCTGCTCCACGGTGCCGGTGCGGATCCCGCGGCGCTCACAGAAGTCGACGGCCTTCTCGAAGTACTCGCGCTGCACTTCCAGCGCCGAGGCCTCACGGCCGCTGGCCAGACGCACCTTGCGCCGGCCCGTGATGTCGTGGCTGACCTCACGGATCGCCCTGATCGGGTTCTCCAGGGTCAGGTCCCGCATCACCGTGCCCGCCTCGATCATGCGCAGCACCAGGTCGGTGGCGCCGACCTTGAGCAGCATGGTCGTCTCGGACATGTTCGAGTCGCCCACGATGACATGCAGGCGGCGGTAGCGCTCGGCATCCGCGTGCGGTTCGTCGCGGGTGTTGATGATGGGCCGGGAACGCGTCGTCGCCGAGGACACGCCCTCCCAGATGTGCTCGGCCCGCTGGCTGACGCAGTACACGGCGCCACGCGGGGTCTGCAGAACCTTGCCCGCACCGCACAGCAGCTGGCGGGTGACAAGGAAGGGGATGAGGATGTCCGCGAGCCGGGAGAACTCCCCGTGCCGCGCCACCAGATAGTTCTCGTGGCAGCCGTAGGAGTTGCCCGCCGAGTCGGTGTTGTTCTTGAAGAGGTAGACGTCGCCCGCGATTCCTTCCTCGTGCAGGCGTCGTTCGGCGTCCACCAGGAGTCCCTCGAGAATGCGCTCGCCGGCTTTGTCGTGGGTGACCAGCTCGGTCACGTTGTCACATTCGGGTGTCGCGTATTCCGGATGTGATCCCACGTCGAGATAGAGGCGGGCGCCGTTTCGCAGAAAGACATTGCTGCTGCGGCCCCATGACACGACACGGCGGAAGAGGTACCGCGCCACCTCGTCAGGCGACAGCCGGCGCTGTCCCCTGAACGTGCACGTGACGCCGTACTCGTTCTCCAGCCCGAAAATGCGGCGGTCCATGAGTGAACATTACGCCCGATCCCCCGAGCTGAAACGGGGTTCGACCGCACGGTTGCGATCATTTTCCGATGCGGCCGCCACCACGGCCCGTCCACCGGGCGCCACCAGCACCCGCACGGTGACCAGCAGAACCAGCAACGACACCCCGCCCGCGGCCCCCGGCACGGCGAACCCCCACAGCGCCCCGCCCGCCTCCACGACCGGCCCCGCGAGGCCCGTTCCGACCGACGCACCGACCGTGAACATCGTCACAAGCCAGGAGAAAGCCTCGGTGACCGTCCCCCGCGGAGCATGCCGGTCGACGAGCACGAAGGCACAGGCGATGACCGGCGCGAGGAAGACACCGGCGAGGACGGTGAGCAACGTCATCGCGACCGGGCCCGGCATCAGCAGCAGCGGCAGATAACACACCGCCAGAAGGGCCACCAGAACCTGAAGTCGCCGGGCCGGCTCACCGGTCCACTGCCGCGCCCCGTACACCGTGCCACCGATCAGCGCGCCCAGCCCGATGGCCGCCATCAGCCAGCCGTACACCGCGTCGCCGCCGTGGTCGTCCGCGTACGACACAGCCGCGACCGTTATGGAGCCCAGCGCGACACCCACGAACAGGAACGCGCCCAGCAGGGCGAGAAGTCCGGGCGAACGCAGCGCGCCCAGCCAGTGCGCCTCACGCGGCGCCGAGCGCCACGCGCGCGAGGGCCGCGAGACCACCACGGACAGCGCACCGAGCACACCGACGACGTTCAGCACCAGCAGCGCCGCCCGCTCCGACCACAGGGCCGTGCACAGCGTCACCAGCAAGGGCCCGACGGTGAACATGACTTCCTGCGCCACCGCGTCCATGGCGTACGCCGTGTGCACCTGCTCCTCCCGGCGCAGCACGCTCGGCCACAGCGCCCGCAGCCCGCCCTCCAGCGGCGGAGTGAACAGTCCGGCGGCCGCAACGGCCGTGTAGGCGATCGGCAGCGTCCCGATGCCCGCGAACGCGAACAGCGCCATCGCGAGCGCCGACAGGACCGCGGCGGGCAACTGCACCCGCGGCTGGCCGTGCACGTCCACCAGCCGCCCCAGCACCGGCTGCCCGACCGCGTTGGCGACGCCGTACACCGCCGCCAGCGCCCCGGCGAGGCTGTACGAGCCGCCCTCGGCGCGCACGAACAGCAGGATCGCGATCGGCGCGGTCGCGCACGGCAGCCGGCCCACGAGGGTGCCGACGAGCAGCCGGGCGACATGCCTCGCCCTGAGGATCTCCAGGTATCCCGCGGCCATGACCGCCCTCCCCGTCACCGAGACGCATGACGTTTTACGTATAACTTCCACTCCCATACGTACCATGTGCGCTGTTCACGCGTCCAGACGAAAGAGCAGGCACACGGTGGCACAAGGCAGCACCCGCCCCACAAGCCGTGACGTCGCCCAAGCAGCCGGAGTCTCCCAAGCGGCCGTCTCCCTCGTACTCGGCGACAAATGGCGCGGACGAGTCTCCGAAACCACCGCCCAACGCGTCCGCGAAGCCGCCCGCGAACTCGGCTACCGCCCCAACCTCGCCGCCCGCAACCTCCGCCTCGGCCGCACCCGCACCGTGCTCCTCGTCGTCCCCGCCCTCACCACGGAATTCTTCGCCGGCGTCTACACGGGAGCAGCCCGCGTCGCCGCCCAACACGGCTTCGGCGTCGTCCTCTACCCCTCCCCCGAAGGCATCGGCCCCGCCCGCGACCCCTTCGCCTCGGCCCAATCCGCCCTCGACGGCGTCATCGCCTCCTCCATGGCCGCCGACGCCCTCACCACCATCCGCGGCGACCAACTCCCCCTGGTCATGCTCGACAGCGACCCCACAGGCAGCCACGGCGCCGCCACCGTCAACCTCGACATCACCGACGGCATCCGCCAAGTCGCCGAACACCTCCTCGGCCTCGGCCACCGCCACTTCCTCCACCTCGCGGCCGACATCCCCTCCTGGACCTTCGAGATACGCGCACGCGAACTCGCCGACCGCATCGGCGACACCCCCGGCACCACCATCCGCACCGCCCGCGCACCCATCTCCATCGACGGCGCCCGCACCGCCGCCGAAACCGCCCTCACCACCCCCGGCGGCCCCCGCCCCACCGCCCTCGTCTGCGACGACGACAAACTCGCCGCCGGCGCCTACAAAGCCGTACGCCGACTCGGCCTGACCATCCCCGACGACATCTCCATCACCGGCCTCGACGACCTCGCCCTCGCCACCGCCATCGACCCCGAACTCACGACCGTACGACTCGACGCGGAACTCTTCGGCGAACGCGGCATGCAAGCCCTGCTCGCCGTCCTGGACGGCCGCACACCGGACGCAGGCGACATCCCCGTCGAACTCGTCGTACGCGGCTCCACAGCCCCGCCCAGCGCCCCCTGACACGCCTGTGCCCCGCCCGCACGAAGCGACCGGGGCACACAAGGCATCGAAACGAACGCCGGACTACTCCTCGTCGTCGGAACCCTCGGCCTCCGCCGCGGTCTCCGCACCGTCCGCCTCCAACAACCGACCAAGCTGCCGACCCGTGATCCGCTTGAACTTCCGCGCCTGCGGACGCGTCCGATCCAGCACCGCGACCTCCAGCCGCTCCGCCGGGATCTCCCGCTGCGTACCGTTCGTATCCCGGGACAAGGCCTGCACCGCCAGCTTCAGCGCCTCCGCCAGAGTCATACCGTCCTGGTGACGCTGATCGAGATAACTGCTGATCTGCTCCGCATTACCACCCACCGCCACCGAGCCGTGCTCATCGACGATCGACCCGTCATGCGGCAACCGATAGATCTGGTCACCCTCCGGCGTCTCACCCACCTCGGCAACGACCAACTCCACCTCATACGGCTTCTCAGCCGCACTCGAGAAGATCGTCCCCAACGTCTGGGCATAGACATTCGCCAGACCACGAGCAGTCACATCATCACGGTCATAGGTGTAACCACGAAGATCCGCATACCGGACACCACCGATCCGCAGATTCTCGTACTCGTTGTACTTACCGGCCGCCGCGAAACCGATCCGGTCATAGATCTCGCTGAACTTGTGCAGCGCGCGAGACGGATTCTCACCGATGAACACAATGCCATCGGCATACTGCAACACGACCAGGCTACGGCCACGCGCGATGCCCTTCCGGGCGAACTCCGCACGATCGGTCATCGCCTGCTGAGGTGAGACATAGAACGGCGTCGACACCGGCTATCCATCCCTTTCTGTCGAAGTCACTGGATCACCTGGCAAGAGAGCCCCGGTCAGAGCAACGCGGCACGCGGACCGTCCGGCTGCTCCAGACGCCGCTCCAGGATCGAGCGGGCAATCTCGGAGGACTCCTCATCCGTCAGCCGACGGAAGCCATCCTCGGTGATCACGGTGACGATCGGGTAGATCCGGCGGGCGACATCGGGACCACCGGTCGCCGAGTCGTCGTCAGCCGCGTCATACAGCGCCTGCACCACAAGAGTCGTGGCCTCGGCCTCAGACAGATCGCTACGGAAAAGCTTCTTCATCGCGCCACGCGCAAAGATCGAACCCGAACCGGTCGCCGCGAAGCCGTGCTCCTCCGAACGACCACCCGTGACGTCGTACGAGAAGATCCGGCCCTTCTCACGATCCACGTCATAGCCGGCGAAGAGCGGCACGACGGCCAGCCCCTGCATGGCCATGCCCAGGTTGGACCGAATCATGGTCGACAAGCGGTTCGCCTTGCCCTCCAGCGAGAGCTGCGCGCCTTCCACCTTCTCGAAATGCTCCAGCTCCAGCTGGAAGAGCTTCACCATCTCCACGGCGAGACCCGCGGTGCCGGCGATACCCACCGCCGAGTACTCGTCCGCCGGGAACACCTTCTCGATGTCCCGCTGCGCGATGACGTTACCCATGGTGGCCCGACGGTCACCGGCCAGCACCACACCCCCCGGGAAGGAGGCGGCCACGATCGTCGTGCCGTGCGGCGCCTCGATCACGCCCTGAGTGGGGGGCAGTTGCCGGTTGCCGGGCAGGATGTCCGGCTGATGCTCGGACAGAAAGTCCATGAAGGACGACGACCCAGGCGTCAGGAAGGCAGCCGGTAGACGCCCGGTGCTACGAGTGTTGGCTTCCACGCGTTTCCTTCCACGTATGTCGCAGCCCGCCTTATGACGTCGGGCCGATCCTTGAACTGCCCCAGTGCGGCGTTGCAGCTGAAGCACAGTACGCCTCGGACCCTACCCGTCTGGTGGCAGTGATCCACATGCGCGGGCAGGGCGGACAAACAGATGCAGCAGACGCCGCCTTGGGAGGCGATCAACTCGTCAAGCTCGCCTTCGGTAAGGCCGTACTGACGCTTCAGATGTCCCTGCCGCCCCTGAACCGCCCGGCACGCCTTGCAGCGTGTCGAGAGTCCGTCAGAGGCGGTTGCGTTGCGATGCCACTCGCTGTGTGACTTCACCTCACCGCATGTCCGGCAGAGCTTATGACCGGGCGGAACGTCCACCCTCTCGCGGACCGGCTTGCCGAGCGCTTCCCGGCGCCGCCGGTAGTGCGAGGCGCTGTACTCCGCCACGCACTCCCGGCAGTGCACCTGGAGGCCATCACGCCGATTCTTGTCCCTCGCGAATGCAGCAAGAGGCAGGTCTCGCTCACACTTCCTGCATTGCTTCGCGTCCGGCTCGCCAGCCACACCCATCCCCCGCCACCTTCAATTCGAAGGCAAAAATGCCCAGACGGCCTTCACTGTCCGCCTTTTTGCACGAAGCTTCGAACGAAATCCTCGGCATTTTCCTCGAGTACGTCGTCAATCTCGTCCAGCACAGAGTCGACGTCGTCCGACAACTTCTCCTGCCGCTCCTTGAGGTCCTCCGAAGCCTGCGACTCTGCCGCCTGCTCCTCGACCTCCTCCGTGGAGCGCGTTGCCTTCTGCTGGCCGCCGCCGGTGTCCTTGGTCGCCATAACCCTCACCCCGCTCGGTTCGACGTTCTTGATCAGACCCTACAAGCAGGGTCCGACATCGGCCCCGCAGTTCCCTCAACGTCCGGGGACCACCACGATGATTCCCGGACGGCGGGATTTCCACCCTGCCGGGCCGTTTCTGCCCGGGTGGTCGTTCAGCCGCCGGAGAGGACCTTGACCAGGTCTTCTGCGGTCCGGCAGCGGTCCAGGAGTTCCTTGACGTGATTACGCGTTCCGCGAAGCGGTTCCAGGGTTGGGACGCGCTGGAGGGAGTCCCTGCCCGGGAGATCGAAGATGACCGAGTCCCAGGAGGCCGCGGCCACGTCGTCGGCGTACTGCTCCAGGCAGCGGCCTCGGAAGTAGGCGCGGGTGTCCTCTGGAGGCTTCGTGCGGGCCCGCTCGACGTCCTGCTCGTCCAGGAGGCGCTTCATGCGTCCTCGGGCGGCCAGGCGGTTGTAGAGGCCCTTTTCTTCTCGTACGTCGGCGTACTGGAGGTCGACGAGGTGGAGCCGGGCGGCGTCCCAGTCGAGCTTGTCGCGGCGCCGGTAGCCCTCCATGAGTTCTCGTTTGGCGACCCAGTCGAGTTCGCCTGCGAGGCTCATGTGGTCGTTCTCGAGGCGGTTGAGGGTGTCTTCCCAGCGGGCGAGGACGTCCTTGGTCTGGTCGTCGGCGTCGGCGCCGTAGCGCTCTTCCACGTATTTGCGGGAGAGCTCGTAGTACTCCATTTGGAGCTGGACGGCGGTGAGTGTGCGACCGCTGCGGAGTGTGACGAGGCGCTTGAGTGTCGGGTCGTGGGAGACCTGGTGGAGGGTGCGGACGGGTTGGTCCACTGCCAGGTCGACCGCGATGAAACCGTCCTCGATCATGGACAGGACCAGGGCGGTCGTGCCCAGTTTCAGGTAGGTCGAGATCTCGGAGAGGTTGGCGTCGCCGATGATCACGTGCAGGCGGCGGTATTTTTCGGCGTCCGCGTGGGGTTCGTCGCGGGTGTTGATGATCGGGCGCTTCAGGGTGGTTTCGAGTCCGACCTCGACCTCGAAGTAGTCCGCGCGCTGGCTGAGCTGGAAGCCGTGTTCGTGTCCGTCCTGGCCGATGCCGACGCGGCCCGCTCCGGTGAAGACCTGGCGGGAGACGAAGAACGGTGTGAGGTGGCGGACGATGTCCGAGAAGGGGGTTTCCCGCTTCATCAGGTAGTTCTCGTGGGTGCCGTAGGAGGCGCCCTTGTTGTCGGTGTTGTTCTTGTAGAGGTGGATGGGCTGGGCGCCGGGGAGCTGGGCTGCTCGTTCGGCGGCTTCGGCCATGATGCGTTCGCCGGCCTTGTCCCAGAGGACGGCGTCCCAGGGGTTGGTGACCTCGGGGGAGCTGTATTCGGGGTGTGCGTGGTCGACGTAGAGGCGTGCGCCGTTGGTGAGGATGACGTTGGCCAGGCCGATGTCCTCGTCGGTGAGCTGGCTGGCGTCGGCGGCCTCGCGGGCGAGGTCGAAGCCTCGCGCGTCCCGCAGCGGGTTCTCCTCCTCGAAGTCCCAGCGGGCCCGGCGGGCCCTGTGCATCGCCGCCGCGTAGGCGTTGACGATCTGGGATGAGGTGAGCATGGCATTGGCGTTGGGGTGGCCGGGGACGGAGATCCCGTACTCCGTCTCGATGCCCATTACTCGCCGTACGGTCATGCGGCCCTCCTTGCCCGGCGGCGTCCTCGGTCGGGGACGCTGCTCAAGTACCGCTGGCGCTCCGGTGCGTGTGCGGTGCCCGTCCCCGCACTGCGCGACTCGGCGGTACGGAAGAGCCTAGAACGCCTTTGCGCTGGTGGGGAGATCATTTGCGTCATTGCCTTGCTCCAGCCGTGGCCTGAAAAACAGTCGGCTGCGGGTACCCGGTGAGGGCACCCGCAGCCGCCCTGCCTTTTACAGGTACTGACCGGTGTTCGCCACCGTGTCGATGGAGCGTCCTGTGTCGGCGCCCTGCTTTCCGGTGATGAGGGTACGGATGTAGACGATCCGTTCGCCCTTCTTTCCGGAGATGCGGGCCCAGTCGTCCGGGTTGGTGGTGTTGGGCAGGTCCTCGTTCTCCTTGAACTCGTCCACGCAGGCCTGGAGGAGGTGGGAGACGCGGAGGCCCTTCTGCTTGTGCTCGAGGAAGTCCTTGATCGCCATCTTCTTCGCGCGTCCGACGATGTTCTCGATCATGGCGCCGGAGTTGAAGTCCTTGAAGTAGAGGACTTCCTTGTCTCCGTTGGCGTAGGTGACTTCCAGGAAGCGGTTTTCCTCGGTTTCGGCGTACATCTGCTCGACCGCGGTCTGGATCATGCTCTGGACCGTGAGGCCCTTGTCGCCACTGTGCTCGCCGACGTCCTCGGGGTGCAGCGGGAGACGTTCGGTGAGGTACTTCTGGAAGATGTCCTTGGCGGCTTCGGCGTCCGGACGCTCGATCTTGATCTTCACATCGAGTCGGCCGGGGCGCAGGATGGCGGGGTCGATCATGTCCTCGCGGTTGGAGGCGCCGATCACGACCACGTTCTGCAGGCCTTCCACGCCGTCGATCTCGGCGAGGAGCTGGGGGACGATGGTGTTCTCCACGTCCGAGCTGACGCCGGAGCCGCGGGTGCGGAAGAGGGATTCCATCTCGTCGAAGAAGACGATGACGGGTGTGCCCTCGCTGGCCTTCTCCCTTGCACGCTGGAAGACGAGGCGGATCTGCCGCTCGGTCTCGCCGACGTACTTGTTGAGGAGTTCGGGGCCCTTGATGTTGAGGAAGAAGCTCTTGCCGGTGGCCTGGCCGGTGACTTCGGCGACCTTTTTGGCCAGCGAGTTGGCGACGGCCTTGGCGATGAGCGTCTTGCCGCATCCGGGGGGCCCGTACAGCAGGACGCCCTTGGGCGGCCGCAGTTCGTGCTCCTTGAAGAGATCGGGGTAGAGGTACGGGAGCTCGACGGCGTCGCGGATCATCTCGATCTGGCCGCCGAGGCCACCGATCTGCTCGTAGCCGATGTCGGGGACCTCTTCGAGGACGAGTTCCTCGACCTCGCTCTTGGGAACGATCTCGTAGACATAGCCGGATCGGGGTTCGAGCAGCAGGGCGTCACCGGGACGGATGTTGACGTCCAGCAGCGGCTCGGCGAGCCGTACCACCCGTTCCTCGTCGGTGTGCCCGAGCACCAGGGCGCGTTCGCCGTCCTCGAGGATTTCCTTGAGGGTGACGATGTCCCCGACGCGCTCGTACGTCATGGCTTCGACCACGTTGAGCGCTTCGTTGAGCATGACTTCCTGGCCGCGCCTGAGGTCGTCGAGTTCGACGCTCGGGCTGACGTTCACGCGGAGTTTGCGGCCGCCGGTGAAGATGTCGGCGGTGCCGTCCTCGTTCGCCGTGAGGAAGACTCCGAAGCCGGCCGGGGGCTGTGCGAGCCGGTCGACTTCTTCCTTGAGGGCCACGATCTGGTCGCGGGCCTCACGGAGCGTGTTGGCGAGCCGCTCGTTCTGTGCGGACACGCCGGCCAGGTTGGTCTGCAGCTCGACGATCCGCTCTTCGAGAATCCTCGTGTGCCGCGGAGAGTCGGCGAGCTTGCGTCGCAGGACGGCGATCTCCTGCTCAAGGTAGGCAATCTGCCCGGACGGGTCGTCGGACCCTCGTCCCGGGCGGATGCCGCGGTTCATGTCGTCGTCGTGGGCTGCCACGGTCCTCACCTCCTCCAAGGGGAGCTGGACGCTTCCAGACCCTACCTGGGTGGGTGTCGATTGAAACCCCTAGATCACAAAGACTGTCAAGGTGTGTCGTCGGTCACCCTGCGCTCTCCCTCACGCCGTGTGGATACCCAGTCAACGTGATTCAGAAGCCGCCTGTTCCAAGGCTGGGGTGGTCAAAATCCTTCACGCCGGGCGCGAGTTGTCCGTGTCGTCGGTCGTCGGAGGGCTTGGGGCACCCGGGTGGCGGGGCGCCGGGGCCGTTCGGGCCGAATCGGGTTCGGCTCGGGATCGGGGTCGCCCGCGTTGACTCAGCGTGTCCATGGTGTGTGGGTTGAGTCACAGTGGGGCGCGGATCGCGGGGGTCGTGTCCGCCTGCGACGGGGGTGGTTCTGTGGCGGATATCGTGCCGGGCCCGACCGTCCCTCGACCGTGGGTGGTGTTTCGGGCAGAGGTAGGGTCGAAGTCTTCAACACCGGGCGCAGGGGACGGCAGGAGACATGAGCGTGCAGCAGGAGGCCGGAGTCGACGGTGAGCCTCTGGAGGTCTGGATCGACCAGGATCTCTGTACCGGCGACGGCATCTGTGCCCAGTATGCGCCCGAGGTGTTCGAGCTGGACATCGACGGTCTGGCCTATGTGAAGGGCTCGGGCGAGGAGCTGTTGCAGCACAAGGGCGCCACAACGCCCGTTCCGTTGCCGCTGCTCACGGATGTGGTCGACTCGGCGCGGGAGTGTCCGGGCGAGTGCATTCATGTGCGTCGGGTGACGGACCGGGTCGAGGTCTTCGGTCCCGACGCGGAGTGACGGGGCGGGTGTGCCGGGTCATCGCCGTGTGAGGTGCCACGGTTCTGGCCGGTTCAGACGTTGCGGGCCGCGGAGGGCTTGGAGCGGATGAACGCGCCGTTCTCCCATTGCCACTTCGCGCTGTCCTTGACGTCGGGGCAGCAACTGGGCACGTCGGTCGACGAGTAGCCGAGCAGGGTGCCGAGGACGGCTCCGTCGTGTACGGCGAGGTCGGTGACGGTGTTGCGGTCCTTGGGGTCGACGAGTGTGGCCACGACGCGCGGCTTGTGGGTGTCGGCTGCGGTGGTGAGGACGTAGATGCCGTCGGGCGGGGTGCCCATGGGGGCGTCGCAGTGCACGACAGCCACGGTTTCGGGGTTGCCGTCGCCGTCGAGGTCCCCGGAGGCCTTCTTCACGACGATGGCCTTCACGGGGCCGCATTCGATCGGGAAGTCGGCGTTCGCGGGGTCGGGGGCGGCGGCGGTGGCATGGGTGGTCTTGGAGTCGTGTCCTGCGGCCTGGGCGGCGGTGGCCGCGTCGGGCTGGAGGATCGAGGAGAGGGCGACGACGCCGGCGAGGGCGGTTGCGGTGGCGAGCCAGTGGATCGGGCGGGTGTGCGTGTGTGCGAGTTCCGGGACGGCGGATTGCTGCACTAGGAGTGTCTCCTGTGAGGGCTGTGCCGGTGGGGGTGGCCAGCATGGTGCCACACGTCACAGTGCGGGGGAACGGCGGGGGTGGGCGGATGTTGTGCCCGTGTGCTGCCGCTTCCTGGCCCGGCGTCAACAGAACGGCGTCGTGGCCGAGTTCCGCGGTGTTCTCGGGAACTCGGCCACGACGTTCGTACGTTGACTGCGGCACAGGGCCGCCCTAGCGGCCGGCGCCGCCGTCGGCGTTGGGGCCGTCGTAGTCCTCGCCGTAGGCGCCCTTGGCGGGGCGGCGGCGGCGCATGGGGGGCTCGACGCCGTCGGCGAGGCGGCGGGCGGTGAGCAGGAAGCCGGTGTGGCCGATCATCCGGTGGTCCGGGCGGACGGCCAGGCCTTCGACGTGCCAGTTGCGGATCATCGTCTCCCAGGAGGTCGGCTCGTTGAAGCAGCCGATCTCGCGGATGGATTCGACGGTCCGGGCGAGCTGGGTGGTGGTGGCGACGTAGCAGCAGAGGATGCCGCCGGGGACGAGTGCCTTGGAGACGGCCTCCAGGCACTCCCAGGGGGCGAGCATGTCGAGGATGACGCGGTCGACGTCGGTGTCGCTGAGGTTGTCCTGGAGGTCGCCGACGGTGAGCTGCCAGGCGGGGTGGGGGCCGCCGAAGTAGCGCTCCACGTTCTGCCGGGCGATGTCGGCGAAGTCCTCGCGGCGCTCGTAACTGTGCAGCATGCCCTGGTCGCCGATGGCGCGCAGCAGGAAGCTGCTGAGCGAGCCTGAGCCGACGCCGGCTTCGACGACGCGTGCGCCGGGGAAGATGTCGGCGAAGGAGAGGATCTGCCCCGCGTCCTTGGGGTAGACCACGGCGGCGCCGCGGGGCATGGACAGGACGTAGTCGGGGAGCAGGGGGCGCAGCGCGAGGTAGGCGACGTTCCCGGTGGTGCGGACAACGCTGCCCTCGGGAGCACCGATCAGTTCGTCGTGCGGGAAGGAACCCTTGTGGGTGTGGAAGTTCTTCCCGGCTTCGAGCGTGAACGTGTAGTGACGGCCCTTGGGGTCGGTCAGCTGTACCTGGTCCCCGACCTTGAAGGGCCCGCGTCGGCGGGCGGCACCGGTCGGTTCGGACATGTGAACAGCCTACCGGCGTTTGTGGGGGTCGCCGACCACTAGGAGGGGCGGGCCATGGCCTTGACGAAGGCGCGTTCCACGTCGGCGGCGGACAGGACGCCGTAGATCTCGCCGGTCTCCTCGATCACCAGGTATTCGGTGGCGGGGGTGGCGCGCAGGGTGTCCAGGAGGTCCTCGCCGGAGAGCTCGGCGGAGACGCGCATGCCGTCGGTGAGGTCTTGGGCGAGGCCGCTGACGGCGACCCAGGGGCGGCGGTGTTCGGGGACTCCGACGATGGCGGCCTCGCGGACGAGGGAGAGGGGTTCGCCGTCGGCGTCGACGACGACGAGGGCGCGGGCGCCGGCCTCGTTGGCGCGGCGCAGGGCCTCGGAGAGGGGGGTGTGGGTCTCCACGGGGACGGCGCGGCGGGTGAGGTTGCGGGCGCGCAGTTCGGGGAGGTGTTCGCGCAGCCGGGCCATGCGCAGGCTGTTGCCGGCGCCGGTCCAGATGATCGCGGCGAGGATCGCGGCGAGCAGGGCGTCCATGACGGTGTCCATGCCGACGTTGTCCACGGCGTCACGGCCGAGTGCGCCGGACTGGGTGAGCAGGGGCAGGCCGATCAGGACGGAGACGGCGAGGGCGCGGCCGACCCAGGCAGCGGCGATGGTGCCGCTCATGGGCCTGCCGGTGATCTTCCAGACGACGGCGCGGAGCATGCGGCCGCCGTCGAGGGGCAGGCCGGGGAGCAGGTTGAAGGCGGCGACGATGAGGTTGGAGATCATCAGGCCGGCCAGCAGGACGCCGGGGACGGTGCCGGGTTCCACGGGGAGCAGGGCGAGGTAGAAGAGGCCGGCGAGGATGAGGGAGAGCAGGGGGCCGACGAAGGCGAGGACGAACTCGCGGCCGGGTGTCTCGGCCTCCTTCTCGATCTCGGAGACGCCGCCGAAGAACTGGAGCTGGATGCGGCGGACCGGGAGTTTGAAGCGGAGGGCTGCGACGGTGTGGGCGAGTTCGTGGACGAGTACGGAGGCGTAGAAGGCGACCGCGAAGAAGAGGGAGACGAGGTAGCGGGCGGCGCCGAGTTCGGGCAGTACGCGGTCGAGCTGGCCGCCGAACACCCAGGTGATCAGGGCGGCGACGAGGAACCAGCTGGGCGCGACGTACACGGGTACGCCGAAGGGCCGGCCCATGAGGAGCCCGCCCCTGGGGTCGCGGGTGCGCGGCGGCTGGGGGGCTTTGCCGCCGGTGTGCGCGTGGGCGTGGGAACGGTCGACGTGTTCCTGGCCGGCGCCTGCGGGTGTGTGCGCGGGGTTCGGGGCCGGGCGGTCGCCGCTGGGATCGGTGGGCGGGCTGGTGTCCTCGTGGTCGCCGCTTGATGCCGTGTGCGGGGTTTCGGACCGACCGTCGCGGTCGTCGCTGGGAGGGGTGGGTGCGGATGGGTGGTCGTGGTCGTCGGCGGTGTTGTCCGAAGGCGAAGGGGCCGTGGCGCCCGGTCCCTGTGCCTCCGTGGCCCGTTCGTCGGACGGGTCGGGGCGTGCGGGGTCCGTGGCCGGGGTCGTACGCCCTGGCCGGCGCTCGGTCGGCTTCTCGTTGCCGGACCGCGGCTGCCCGCTCCCGCCGCTCTCGTCCACGATGTCCCCTCGTTAGCAGCGTCTTCCGCGCCTGCCGGGCGGAAGGTCTCGGGTCGATGGTATGCGGCCGTCGTGACGCGTTCCGCCCCGGCACCCCCTGTGTTTTCTCTGCCGTCGCACCGGTCACGACCGTGACCGGGTCACTGTCAGTGGCGGGCCGTATGGTCTGTGGTCATGGAGATGAGCAGCGAGGGCGCGGCAGAGGCGCAGAGCGGCGGTATGAAGGCGGCGGCCGAGGCGGCGGTCGCGACCATACCGCCTGGCGTGCCGCAGCCCGCGGCGCCGTCCGGGGCCGCGCCTGACACTCCCGCGGTGCGCCCGTCCTCCCTGTCCCCCTCTCGCGCCAGTGATTTCATGCAGTGCCCGTTGCTGTATCGGTTTCGGGTGATCGATCGGCTGCCGGAGAAGCCGAGTGAGGCGGCGACCCGGGGCACGTTGGTGCATGCGGTGCTGGAGCGGCTCTTCGATGCCCCGGCCGGGGAGCGTACGGCGCCGCGGGCCAAGTCGCTGGTGCCGGGGCAGTGGGACCGGCTGCGGGAGAGCCGGCCGGAGGTCGTGGAGCTGTTCGCGGACGATGCGGAGGGCGAGCGGCTGGCGCGCTGGCTGGGTGAGGCGGAGCGGCTGGTGGAGCGCTGGTTCACGCTGGAGGATCCGACGCGGCTGGAGCCGGCCGAGCGTGAGCTGTTCGTCGAGGCGGAGCTGGAGTCGGGGCTGAGGCTGCGCGGCATCATCGACCGGGTGGACGTGGCGCCGACGGGTGAGGTGCGGATCGTCGACTACAAGACGGGCAAGGCGCCCCGGCCCGAGTACGCCGAGGGTGCGCTGTTCCAGATGAAGTTCTATGCGCTGGTGGTGTGGCGGCTGAAGCAGGTCGTGCCGCGGCGGCTCCAGCTCGTCTATCTGGGCAGCGGTGATGTGCTGACGTACGACCCGGTGCCGGCCGACCTGGAGCGGGTCGAGCGCAAGCTGCTGGCGCTGTGGGAGGCGATCCGGCTGGCGACGGAGACGGGGGATTGGCGGCCGCGGCCCACGAAGTTGTGCGGCTGGTGCGATCACCAGGCGGTATGCCCGGAATTCGGTGGTACTCCCCCGCCCTATCCGCTGCCGGTCAGGGCGGCCGAGTCGGGCGGCACCGAGCAGGGCAGAATGGGGCCGGACTAGCGAAGGAGACTTACGTGGCCATCCGCGTCCTACTGGTCGACGACCAGCCGCTGCTGCGTACCGGCTTCCGGATGATTCTGGAGGCCGAGCAGGACATCGCGGTCGTCGGCGAGGCCGGAGACGGCCTCCAGGCTCTCGATCAGGTGCGGGCCCTTCAGCCCGATGTGGTTCTGATGGACATCCGCATGCCGCGGATGGACGGTGTGGAGGCGACCCGGCAGATCACCGGGCCGGGGCGGGACGGTCCGGCGAAGGTACTGGTGCTGACCACGTTCGACCTCGACGAGTATGTGGTGGAGGCGCTGAAGGCGGGGGCCAGCGGATTTCTGCTGAAGGACGCCCCGGCCAATGAGCTGGTGCAGGCGATCCGGGTGGTCGCGGCGGGCGAGGCGATGCTCGCGCCGAGCATCACGCGTCGGCTGCTCGACAAGTACGCCACGCATCTGCCCTCCGGCGACGAGCCCGTTCCGGACACGCTGCACACGCTCACCGAGCGTGAGGTGGAGGTGCTGAAGCTGGTGGCACGCGGGCTGTCGAACGCGGAGATCGCGGCCGATCTGTTCGTCAGCGAGACCACGGTCAAGACGCATGTCGGGCACGTCCTCACCAAGCTGGGGCTGCGCGACCGCGTGCAGGCGGCGGTGTATGCGTACGAGAGCGGGCTGGTGCGCCCGGGAGCGCAGTAGCCGGGTGTCCTACGACGCCGAGGGCGCCCCTTCCTGTGGAGGGGCGCCCTCGGCGTAGGTGCGGTCGTCCGGTCAGTCCTTGCTGAGTTCCCAGAACCGGAAGACCGTGGAGGCGTCGAGGCAGTACTCGAGGCCGTAGACGTTGTCGCGGGTGACGGCGTACTGCTTGGCCTGCCAGATCGGCAGGACGGGGAGTTCCTCGGCGACGATGTTCTGGAGTTCGCCGAAGTCCGAGTCCGTCGCGGCACGGTCGGTCTGGGAGGCGGTGCGCGGGATGAGCGTGCCGGTGATCGTGCTGTTGGAGTAGTTGTTGCTCAGCACGTTGCCCTCGCCGAAGAAGGGGCCGGTGAAGTTGTCGGCGTCCGGGTAGTCCGGCACCCAGCCCTTCACGTACACGCCGTACTTGCCGTCGGCGATGTCCTGCTCGTACTGGTCGTACGACACGGACTGGACGTCTGCTTCGAACAGGCCGCTGGCGTTGAGCTGGCCGGCGATGGCCTTGAGTTCGTCGTCGGTGGCGGGGCCGTAGCGGGAGGGGGTGGACCAGAGGGTGAGCTTGACCTTGTCGGTGATGCCGTCGTCGCTCAGGGCCGCGGCGGCCTTGGCCTTGGAGGGCTGGGCGCCGTAGGTGTCGAAGTAGGCGGTGTTGTGGCCGGCGATACCGGCCGGGACGATCGAGTAGAGCGGGGTCGCGGTGCCCTTGTAGACGTCGTTCATGAGGGCGTCGCGGTCGAGCAGGTAGGCGATGGCCTTGCGGATGCTCAGCTTTCCGGCGACCGGGTCGTCCATGTTGAAGACCAGGTGCTGGACCTCGGCGCTGTTGCCCTCGACGATCTTGACGCCGGAGTCGGGGTCGGCCTTCTCGATGTCGGAGATGTCGCTCGCGGCGAGGCCTCGGTAGGCGATGTCGACCTTCTTGTCGAGCAGGGCCGTCTTGAGCGCGGCCTGGTCGCCGTGGAAGGACTTGAGGACGACGCCGGTGTTCTGCACGTCGGCGGTGCCCTTGTAGTTCTCGTTGACCGAGAAGACGGCCTCGTCGTCGCTGAAGGAGTCGAGCTTGTAGGGGCCGGAGCCGACGGCCTCGCCGTCCTCGCGCAGGCCGCCCGGTTCGTAGGACCGGTGGTCGACGATGGAGCCGGCGCCGGAGGCGATCTTGCTGGGGAAGGTGGCGTCCGCGGTGTTGAGGCGGAAGACGACCGTCTTCTCGTCCGGCGTCTCGACCCGGTCGAGCATGGGGAACATGATCGCGGGGCCGGCTTCGTCGTTGATCTTCAGCATGCGGTCGAAGGAGAACTTCACGTCCTCCGAGGTGAGCGCGTCACCGTTGCTGAACTTGAGGCCGTCCTTCAGCGTGCACTGGTAGACCTGGGTCGAGGTGTCCGTGAAGGAGCATTCCTCGGCGGCTTCCGGCTGCGGTTCGGTGGCTCCCTTGGGGAAGCTCAGCAGCGACTGGAAGACGTTGTTGAACAACAGCCAGGAGCCGGGGTCGTAGCCGGAGGCGGGATCGGTGGCCAGGACGTCGTCGGACATCCCCACGACCACGGAGGAGCCGTCGCTCCCCGAGCCTCCGCTTTCTGTTCCGCATCCGGTCAGCAGGCCGGAGGCCAGTCCCGCCACGATCGGCAGGACCGGCCACTGGTTACGCATATTCACTTGCAGGTGCCTTGTCGTCGGTTCCGAAAATTCGGGGCCGTCGTCCGAGGCCCCGGGGGCCCGGGTAGGTCAGCCTCTCACTCCTCGGCCGAGTTCCCACAGCTGAAGCGTGGCGGAGGAGTTGAGGACGTAGGCGGTGCCCGTGACGTCGTCGCGGGCGGCGACGTACTGCTTGCCCTGCCACAGCGGCAGCACGGGTACGTCGTCGGCGACGATGGACTGGATCTCCGTCAGGCTCTTGACGGCGGAGATCCGGTCGGCCTCGCGGCGTGACTCCGGGATCAGCGCGCCGCGGATCTCGTCGTTGACGTACGGCGAGCCGATGGTGTTGTCCTTGTCGAGGAAGGGCGCGAGGTAGTTGTCGGCGTCGGGGAAGTCCGGGAACCAGCCCATGCCGTAGACGTCGTACTCGCCCTTCTGCTCGGCGGGCCGGAACGTCTCCCAGAGGGTGCCCTCGATCTGGACCTGGAACAGGCCGCTGTTGTTCAGCTGCTTCTGGAGCAGCTCGAACTCCTCCTTGGTGGCCGAGCCGTAGTGGTCGGTCGTGTAGTGGAGGGTCAGCTTCACCGGGGTGGTGATGTCGGCCTGGGCCAGCATGGCCTTGGCCTTGGCCACGCTCGGGTCGCCGTACTTGTTGAAGAACGAGTTGGAGTGCCCGGTGATGCTGGCCGGGACCATCGAGTACAGCGGCTCCGCCTGGTCGCCGTACACCTGGGAGACCAGCGCGGCGCGGTCGATGACCTGGGCCATCGCCTGGCGTACGGCCTTGGTCTTCACCGTCGGGGCGTCGGTGTTGAAGCCGAGATAGCGGATTTCCAGGCCGGGCATCTCGACGAGGTCCTCGTCGGTGCCCGCGGCGGCGTTGGAGAGCTTCTCGATCTGCTTCGGCGACATGGTGCGCGTCATCATGTCGATGTCGCCGTCGTCGAGCGCGGCGCCCATCGCGGTGGCGTCGCTGAAGGAGCGCAGCTCCGCCTTGTCGTTGTTCACCTTCAAGGTCCCCTTGTAGTTGGGGTTCTTGGTGAACACGGCCTTGACCAGCTCGTCGTTCTTCACCTCGGCATCGAGGGTGTACGGGCCGGAGCCGTCGACCGCGAAGCCGTCGCGCAGCTTGTTCTTCTCGTAGTCGTCGGGGTTGACGATGCCGGCGACCGGGGTCGACAGCTTGAACGGGAAGGTGGCGTCGGCGGCCTTGAGGTGGAAGATCACCTCGCGGTCGCCCTGTGTCTCGACGGTGTCGACGGTGGACAGCAGGGCGAACACACCGCTGTCGGCCTTGATCGACATGGCGCGGTCGATCGAGTACTTCACGTCGGCGGCCGTGATCGGGTCGCCGTTGGCGAACTTGAGGCCGTCGCGCAGGGTGCAGACGTAGCGCTCGTTGCCGGTGTCGGTGAAGCCGCACTTCTCGGCGGCCTCGGGCACCGGGTCGCCTTCGCCGCGGGGCTGGATCATCAGGGTCTGCACCGTCTGGCGCAGGACGTTCCAGGTGCCGACGTCATAGGCGTACGCCGGGTCGAGGGGCGCGGGGGCGTCCGTGGAGGCGCTGAACCGGTCCGTGGTGCCGACGACGATCGGGTCACCGCCGCCACCGCCGCTGTCGGACCCACCGCAGGCTGCGAGCACCGGCGCGAGCAGGCCGATGACGGCCGGCAGCACGAAAGTCTTGCGGTTCATGCTCGAGTTTCTCCAGAGCTGTCGAGTCCGTGTACCCGGCATGCAGGGGTGTCGCGGCGGGTCACGGGGGTAACTGCGATGTTCTCGCGACGAGATTAGTCCGCACCTGCACGAGAGTTGGCGGCACCTGGAGTTGAAAGACCATCACGCAGCGAAACCGGATGCGGACAGACTGAAAACCCGACGGTGGAAGGATTCGTGCAGGATCCCACCAATCGGGACACAAGGTCCCGCCTCGGCCCCGGAATTGGGGGCTCGCGGCACAGGTCCGGCGCCCTGTCGACGCCTCACGGAGTGGGGAACGTCACATTCTCAACAGTCTGTGCGGGTACCGGAATTCAGCCATCCGGTGCGGGCTGAATTCCTTTGCAGTTGCTTGCATGCAATTCCCGCACTATCGATGCTGCACGCTGGGTGAACGCCTAGCGCATTTCCGTCATCAAACCGTGCAGAAATGCCAGGTCGACCTCTTCCAGCGAGGTCACGACGGTGCGCCGGTCGGCCGGGAGGATGGGTGCCACCGAGGGCACGGCCACCACCTGGCAGCCGGCGGCCTCTGCTGCCGCCACTCCGGTCGCGGTGTCCTCGATGACCGCGCATCTGGCCGGATCCACGCCGAGCCCGGCGGCCGCGAACAGGTACGGGTCCGGGTGCGGCTTGGTGCGCCGCACCTCGTCCCCGGCGACGGTCAGGGCGAAGTGGTGGGCGCCCAGCGAGGTGAGCACACGGTCGATGATGCGCCGGTGCGAGGCGGAGACCAGGGCTGTGGGGATCGCGTACGCCGACAGCTCGGCCAGCAGCCGGGCGGCGCCCGGCATCAGCGGCAGAGCGCGGTCGATACGGTCCTCGAAGCCCTGGTTGAGCAGGAGGGTGAGCTCGGCGAGGGCGATGTCGGCGCCGGTGGCCTCGATCAGGAAGCCGGCGCTGCGGCTCATCGGGCCGCCGACCACGACGTGGCGCCAGGAGTCGTCGAGGGTGTGGCCGAGACCGGCGAAGATCTCGACCTCGACGTCCCACCAGAAGCCCTCGGTGTCCACCAGGGTTCCGTCCATGTCGAGCAGCACGGCCTGTAGTGCCGACCCTTCGGCCGTTCGGGTTCCGAGCGCGGGGACCGTGCTGGTCATCCTGGCGCACCTCCTTGAGGGACGATCAGGCCGGTTCCCGGAATGGGAACCGGCCTGCGGTGGACCGACCAGTGTACGTCTTCTTCGATCAGCGTGCCCGGTCGTCCTCAAGGGCGCCTGGACCCGCAGGTCAGCGGGTACGGCGTCGCTTCGTCACCGGGCGTTGAAGTACTTCGCCTCCGGGTGATGGATCACGATCGCGTCCGTGGACTGCTCGGGGTGCAGCTGGAACTCCTCGGAGAGCTGGACGCCGATGCGCTCGGGCTCCAGCAGCTCGGCGATCTTGGCGCGGTCCTCCAGGTTGGGGCAGGCGCCGTAGCCGAGGGAGAAGCGGGCGCCCCGGTACTTCAGGGCGAACATGTCCTCGATCCCGTCCGGGTCCTCGCCGGCGAAGCCCAGCTCGGAGCGCACGCGCGCGTGCCAGTACTCGGCGAGCGCCTCGGCCAACTGGACGGACAGGCCGTGCAGTTCGAGGTAGTCGCGGTAGGAGTCGGACGCGAAGAGCTTCGCGGTCTCCTCGCCGATGCGCGAGCCGACCGTGACGACCTGGAGGCCGACCACGTCCGTCTCCCCCGCCTCCTCCGGGCGGAAGAAGTCGGCGAGGCACAGCCGGCGGCCGCGGCGCTGGCGGGGGAAGGTGAAGCGGGTGCGTTCGTTGCCCGCGTCGTCCAGGAGGATCAGGTCGTCGTCCTTGGACACACAGGGGAAGTAGCCGTAGACGACCGCCGCTTCCAGCAGGTTCTCGGTCTGCAGCTTGTCCAGCAGTCCGCGCAGCCGCGGGCGGCCCTCGGTCTCGACGAGTTCCTGGTACGTGGGCCCGTCCCCGGTGCGGGCCTCCTTCAGCCCCCACTGGCCCTTGAACAGTGCGCCCTCGTCCAGCCAGCTCGCGTACTCCTTGAGCTGGATGCCCTTGATGACGCGGGTGCCCCAGAACGGCGGGGCGGGCAGCGGGTTGTCGGTGGCGACGTCGGAGCGGACGTGGCCCTCCTCCGGGCGCTCCTCGACCTCCACGGCCGCGGCGGCCCGTACCCGGCGCTGCTTGAGTTCGGGCAGCGTCACACCGGGCACGCCCCGCTTGACGCCGATCAGCGCGTCCATCAGCCGCAGGCCCTCGAACGCGTCACGGGCGTAGCGGACTTCACCCTCGTAGATCTCGTGCAGGTCCTGCTCTACGTACGCCCGGGTCAGCGCGGCTCCACCCAGGATGACCGGGTAATCCACGGCCATGCCCCGCTGGTTGAGCTCCTCCAGGTTCTCCTTCATGATCACCGTGGACTTGACCAGGAGGCCGGACATGCCGATGACGTCGGCGCGATGCTCCTCGGCGGCGTCCAGGATCGCGGAGACCGGCTGCTTGATGCCCAGGTTGACCACGTTGTAGCCGTTGTTGGACAGGATGATGTCGACGAGGTTCTTGCCGATGTCGTGGACGTCGCCGCGCACCGTGGCGAGCACGATGGTGCCCTTGCCCTCGGTGTCCGACTTCTCCATGTGCGGTTCGAGGTAGGCGACGGCGGTCTTCATCACCTCGGCGGACTGAAGGACGAACGGCAGCTGCATCTGGCCGGAGCCGAACAGCTCACCGACCACCTTCATACCGTCCAGGAGCGTCTCGTTGACGATGTCGAGGGCGGGGCGGGTCTCGAGCGCCGCCTCGAGGTCCGCCTCCAGGCCGTTCTTCTCGCCGTCGATGATGCGGCGCTTCAGCCGCTCGTCCAGCGGCAGCGCGGCCAGTTCCTCGGCCTTGCCGGCCTTGAGGGACTTGGCGGTGGCGCCCTCGAAGAGCTGCATGAGCTTCTGGAGGGGGTCGTAGCCCTCGGAACGGCGGTCGTAGATCAGGTCGAGGGCGGTGGCCACCTCTTCCTCGCTGAAGCGGGCGATCGGCAGGATCTTCGACGCGTGGACGATCGCCGAGTCCAGGCCCGCCTTGACGCACTCGTCGAGGAAGACCGAGTTGAGCAGGATGCGGGCCGCAGGGTTCAGGCCGAAGGAGATGTTCGACAGGCCCAGCGTGGTCTGTACGTCCGGGTGGCGGCGCTTGAGTTCGCGGATCGCCTCGATGGTGGCGATGCCGTCGCCCCGGGACTCCTCCTGGCCGGTGCAGATGGTGAAGGTCAGGGTGTCGATGAGGATGTCCGACTCGTGGATGCCCCAGTTCCCGGTCAGGTCGTCGATCAGCCGCTCGGCGATGGCGACCTTGTGCTCCGGGGTGCGGGCCTGGCCCTCCTCGTCGATGGTCAGCGCGATCAGCGCGGCGCCGTGCTCCTGGGCGAGCGTGGTGACCTTCGCGAAGCGGGACTCGGGGCCGTCGCCGTCCTCGTAGTTGACGGAGTTGATGACCGCGCGGCCACCCAGCTTCTCCAACCCGGCCTGGATGACGTCGACTTCGGTCGAGTCGAGGACGATGGGCAGCGTGGAGGCGGTGGCGAACCGGCCGGCCAGCTCCTGCATGTCGGCGACGCCGTCGCGGCCCACGTAGTCGACGCACAGGTCGAGCATGTGCGCGCCTTCGCGGATCTGGTCGCGGGCCATCTCCACGCAGTCGTCCCAGCGGGCGTCCAGCATGGCCTCGCGGAACTTCTTCGACCCGTTGGCGTTCGTCCGCTCGCCGATCGCCATGTACGCGGTGTCCTGGCGGAACGGGACCGTCTGGTAGAGCGAGGCGGCGCCCGGCTCGGGGCGCGGGGAGCGCTCGGCCGGAGTCATGTCGCGCACCCGCTCCACGACCTGGCGCAGGTGCTCGGGGGTGGAGCCGCAGCAGCCGCCGACCAGCGAGAGGCCGTAGCTGTTGATGAAGTTCTCCTGCGCGTCCGCCATCTCGGGCGGCGTCAGCGGGAAGTGCGCGCCGTCCTTGGTCAGGATCGGCAGGCCGGCGTTCGGCATGCACATCAGCGGCGTGGTCGAGTGCTGAGCGAGGTAGCGCAGGTGCTCGCTCATCTCGGCGGGGCCGGTGGAGCAGTTCAGGCCGATCAGGTCGATGCCCAGCGGCTCCAGGGCGGTCAGCGCGGCGCCGATCTCGGAGCCGAGCAGCATGACGCCGGTGGTCTCGAAGGCGAGCGAGCAGACCAGCGGGACGGAGACGCCGAGGGCGTCCATCGCGCGCCGGGCGCCGATCAGGCTGGACTTCGTCTGCAGCAGGTCCTGCGTCGTCTCCACGATCAGCGCGTCCGCGCCGCCGGCCAGCAGGCCCTCGGCGTTCTTCTGGTAGCCGTCGCGGATCGTGGCGTAGTCGATGTGGCCGAGTGAGGGCAGCTTGGTGCCGGGGCCGATCGAGCCGAGGACCCAGCGCTGGCGCCCGTCCTTGGCGGCGAACTCGTCGGCGACCTCGCGGGCGATGCGGGCGCCGGACTCGGACAGTTCGAGGACCCGGTCGGCGATCTCGTACTCGCTCGCTGCCGTGTGGTTGGCGCCGAACGTGTTCGTCTCGACACAGTCCACACCGACGGAGTAGTACGCCTCGTGCACGGAGCGCACGATGTCGGGCCGGGTGAGATTGAGAATCTCGTTGCAGCCCTCGAGGTTCTCGAAGTCCTCGAGCGTGGGGTCCTGGGCCTGAAGCATGGTGCCCATCGCCCCGTCGGCGACCACCACACGGGTGGCCAGCGCCTCACGGAGCGCGGACACACGTGTCCGGCTGTCGGCGGAAGGGGTCAGCGGCGACGAGGCCATGTAAGGGCTCCCTTTGGTGCGACGGCTGTCGGCTTTGCGCCGCCCGTGGGACGTTCCACGGTAGGCGCACGGCAGCCAGCGTAACCGGGTCGGTGACGGGATGGTCATACGGTCCACGCAACGGACGGAGATGACAGGCAGGTCTCCAGCGGGATACGAGTGCGGGGCACGGCGCGCTACGAGTGACGCAATAGGTGTCTTACGAGTGGCGCAACAGGTGTCTGTGGAAGGTGTCCGCAGACCATTGGCGGTGGGTCGGCATGGACCGGTAGTGTTCGACATTGCCGAACGACGGCAGCGAACGTCGTCTGTGACGGTCGAGAGGGACGGAGGTAGGACGGCGATGGCACGGAACATCCAGTCGCTCGAACGGGCGGCCGCGATGCTGCGGCTGCTCGCGGGCGGCGAGCGACGGCTCGGCCTGTCGGACATCGCCTCGTCCCTGGGCCTCGCCAAGGGCACCGCCCACGGCATCCTGCGCACCCTCCAGCAGGAGGGCTTCGTCGAGCAGGACGACACCTCCGGGCGCTACCAGCTGGGCGCCGAGCTGCTGCGCCTGGGGACCACCTACCTGGACGTGCACGAGCTGCGGGCGCGCGCCCTGGTGTGGACCGACGACCTGGCCCGCTCCAGCGGCGAGAGCGTCCACCTGGGCGTGCTGCACCAGCAGGGCGTCCTGATCGTGCACCACGTCTTCCGGCCCGACGACAGCCGGCAGGTCCTGGAGATCGGCGCCATGCAGCCGCTGCACTCCACGGCCCTGGGCAAGGTTCTGTCGGCCTACGACCCGGTCGCGCACAGTGAGGCACTGGAGGCCGACCGCAAGCCCTTCACGGACCGCACAGTGTGCGAGCTCGGCGCCTTCGAACAGATCCTCGACCTGACACGCGCGCGTGGTTATGCGGCCGACGTCGAGGAGACCTGGGAGGGCGTCGCGTCCATCGCCGCACCCATCCACGACCGGCGGCGCATGCCGGTCGGCGCGGTCGGCATCACCGGCGCCGTGGAACGGCTGTGCCGGGACGGCGAGTTGCAGCCCGAGCTGATCGCGGCGGTGCGTGACTGCGCCCGCGCGGTCTCGCGGGATCTGGGCGCCGGGCGGTTCTGAGACCCGTACGAGAACACGGCGTTTTCTGGGCGCCATACACCAGCAGACCGGGGCGTCAGCGGACGTTCCGGTTGTTGTCATGCCATAAGAGGCGTTGTCATGGATGAGCGGGGCTTTCGATCGATAGCCCGCAGCGATCAATAACGATCGTGTTTTCGATAACAGAACTCTTGACGCACCTGTAACGCCAAGGCAAGACTCCCGTCCATCGGTCGACATTGTCGAACACCGACCGGCAATTGGCGTTAGAGTGTGACCACGCCAAGGGCCGGCAGCTCTTCCCCTGGACGAAGGACAAAGGAGTCGCGGGTGTCCAGCTCCGACATCTTCATCGGCGAGACCATCGGTACCGCCGTACTCATCCTGCTCGGCGGTGGCGTGGTCGCCGCCGTCGTGCTCAAGGCCTCCAAGGCCCGTAACGCCGGCTGGCTCGCCATCGCCTTCGGGTGGGGCTTCGCCGTCATGACCGCCGTGTACATCTCGGCACCGCTCTCCGGCGCCCAACTCAACCCGGCAGTGACGCTCGCTCTCGCGATCAAGGACGACGACTGGAGCAACCTTCCGACCTACTGGGGCGGACAGCTGCTCGGCGCGATGATCGGCGCGGCCCTGGTCTGGGTCGCCTACTACGGCCAGTTCCACGCGCACCTGACCGACAAGGAGATCGTCGGCGAGCCGGTCGCAAAGGCTCAGAAGGCCGTCGAGGCACGAGAGCCCAAGGCCGGCCCCGTGCTCGGCATCTTCTCCACCGGCCCCGAGATCCGCGTCGTGTGGCAGAACCTCGCCACGGAGATCATCGGCACGATCGTGCTGATCCTCGCCATCCTCACGCAGGGACTGAACGCCGACGGCAACGGTCTGGGCACCCTGGGCGCCCTGATCACCGCCTTCGTGGTCGTCTCCGTCGGTCTCTCCCTCGGCGGCCCGACGGGCTACGCGATCAACCCGGCCCGTGACCTCGGTCCGCGTATCGTGCACGCCCTTCTGCCGCTGCCCAACAAGGGCGGCTCCGACTGGGGTTACGCCTGGATCCCGGTGGTCGGCCCGCTGATCGGCGGCGCCATCGCGGCAGGCATCTACAACGTCGCGTTCGCTTAGAGCACGAGTGAGCACCGCGCCGTACAGAGAGCCCCTTCCCTACGGAACCCCCAGGAGCACACAGTGAGCGACGCACACACCGCGGGCCCGTTCATCGCCGCGATCGACCAGGGCACCACCTCCAGCCGCTGCATCGTCTTCGACCGGGACGGCCGTATCGTCTCCGTCGACCAGAAGGAGCACGAGCAGATCTTCCCGAAGCCGGGCTGGGTCGAGCACAACGCCAACGAGATCTGGACCAACGTCCAGGAAGTCGTCGCCGGAGCCATTCAGAAGGCCGGGATCACCCGCGACGACATCAAGGCCATCGGTATCACCAACCAGCGCGAGACGACCCTGCTGTGGGACAAGAACACCGGTGAGCCCGTCCACAACGCCATCGTCTGGCAGGACACCCGTACCGACGCGCTCTGCAAGGAGCTCGGCCGCAACGTCGGCCAGGACCGCTTCCGCCGCGAGACCGGCCTGCCGCTGGCGTCGTACTTCGCCGGTCCGAAGGCCCGCTGGCTGATCGACAACGTCGAGGGGCTGCGCGAGCGCGCCGAGGCGGGCGACATCCTCTTCGGCACCATGGACACCTGGGTCATCTGGAACCTCACCGGCGGTGTCAACGGCGGCAAGCACGTCACCGACGTCACCAACGCCTCCCGCACCATGCTGATGAACCTCCACACCATGGCGTGGGACGAGAAGATCGCCGAGTCGATCGGCGTGCCGCTGCAGATCCTGCCCGAGATCCGCTCCTCGGCCGAGGTCTACGGCGAGGTCACCGGCGGCAGTCTGGGCGACCTGCTCGGCGGCATCCCGGTCGCCTCCGCGCTCGGCGACCAGCAGGCGGCCCTGTTCGGGCAGACCTGCTTCTCCGAGGGCGAGGTCAAGTCGACGTACGGCACCGGCACCTTCATGGTGATGAACACCGGTGACAAGATCATCAACTCGTACGCGGGCCTGCTGACCACGGTCGGCTACAAGATCGGCGACGAGGCGACGGTCTTCGCCCTGGAAGGCTCGATCGCCGTCACCGGCTCGCTGGTGCAGTGGATGCGCGACCAGATGGGCCTGATCTCCACCGCC
Source organism: Streptomyces sp. NPDC051963 (assembly GCF_044593495.1). Taxonomy (NCBI): domain Bacteria; kingdom Bacillati; phylum Actinomycetota; class Actinomycetes; order Kitasatosporales; family Streptomycetaceae; genus Streptomyces; species Streptomyces sp. NPDC051963. The sequence goes on from NZ_JBIUCC010000012.1 coordinate 36,347, forward strand.
GCCGAGATCGAGACGCTCGCGCTCTCGGTCGAGGACAACGGCGGGGCCTACTTCGTGCCGGCCTTCTCCGGCCTGTTCGCCCCGCACTGGCGCTCCGACGCCCGCGGTGTGATCGCCGGTCTGACCCGGTACGTCACCAAGGCGCACCTGGCACGCGCCGTCCTGGAGGCCACCGCCTGGCAGACCCGGGAGATCGCCGACGCCATGGTCAAGGACTCCGGCGACGAGCTGGTGGCCCTCAAGGTCGACGGCGGTATGACCTCCAACAACCTGCTGATGCAGACCCTCGCGGACTTCCTGGACGCTCCGGTGGTGCGCCCGATGGTCGCCGAGACCACCTGCCTCGGCGCCGCCTACGCCGCCGGTCTCGCCGTCGGCTTCTGGTCCAGCACGGACGAGCTGCGCGCCAACTGGCGGCGGGCCGCCGAGTGGACCCCCCGGATGGACGCGGAGACCCGCGACCGCGAGTACAAGAGCTGGCTCAAGGCCGTCGAGCGGACCATGGGCTGGATCGAAGACGAGAGCTGACGAGAACCCTCTCAAGAGCTCTGACGAGGAGTTAGAACCACACATGACCAGTCAGTCCACCCTGCAGTCCGTGCCTGCCCTCGGTACGCGCCCGGCCTCCGGCTCGAACCCGAGCCGTGCCGAGACCCGGGAGCAGCTCGCCAAGGCGTCGTACGACCTTCTCGTGATCGGCGGCGGCATCCTGGGCATCTCCACCGCCTGGCACGCCGCGCAGTCCGGGCTCAGGGTGGCGCTGGTCGACGCCGGCGACTTCGCCGGTGCCACCTCCTCCGCCTCCTCCAAGCTGCTCCACGGCGGTCTGCGTTACCTCCAGACCGGCGCAGTGAAGCTGGTGGCGGAGAACCACTTCGAGCGCCGTGCGGTCTCCCGCCAGGTGGCCCCCCACCTGGCGAACCCGCTCACCTTCTACCTCCCCGTGTACAAGGGCGGGCCGCACGGCGCGGCGAAGCTCGGCGCGGGCGTGTTCGCGTACTCGGCGCTCTCCGCCTTCGGCGACGGCGTCGGCCATCTGCTCTCCCCGGCGAAGGCCGCGCAGGACGTGCCCGAGCTGCGCACCGAGAACCTCAAGGCCGTCGCCGTGTACGGCGACGACCAGATGAACGACGCCCGGATGGCGCTGATGACGGTCCGCGCCGCCACCGAGGCGGGCGCGGTCGTCCTCAACCACGCCGAGGTGACCGGGCTGCGCTTCACCAAGGGCCGGGTGACGGGCGCGGAGCTGAAGGACCGTACGACCGGCGACGAGTTCGGGGTCGACGCCCGTCTCGTGCTGAACGCGACCGGTCCCTGGGTGGACCACCTGCGCAAGATGGAGGACCCGAACGCGGCTCCGTCCATCCGTCTGTCCAAGGGCGCTCACCTGGTCCTGAAGCGCACCTCCCCCTGGAAGGCCGCGCTCGCGACGCCGATCGACAAGTACCGCATCACCTTCGCCCTGCCCTGGGAGGACATGCTCCTGCTCGGCACGACCGACGAGGAGTTCGAGGGCGACCCGGCGGACGTCTCGGTCAACGAGAAGGACATCGCCCAGATACTGGACGAGGCCGCGTTCTCGATCCGGGACCAGCAGCTGAGCCGCGATCTGATCACGTACTCCTTCGCCGGTCTGCGGGTGCTGCCGGGTGGCCCCGGCGACACGGCCAAGGCCAAGCGCGAGACCGTGGTGACCGAGGGCCGGGGCGGAATGCTGTCGGTCGCGGGCGGCAAGTGGACGACCTTCCGGCACATCGGCCGTACGGTCATGAAGAAGCTGGAGGCGCTGCCGGGCCACCCGCTGGGCGACGACTTCGAGCCGATCGCCTCCCTGCCGAAGAAGCTGCCGCTGCCGGGTGTCGCCAACCCGCGTGCCATAGCGCACCGGCTGCTGGTCGACCGCCCGGCACCGGGCCCGCGGATGGGCGCCGACACCGCCAAGCACCTGGCCACCCACTACGGTTCGCTGGCGTTCGACATCGCCCGGCTGGCCAACGAGAACCCGGAGCTCGGCGAGCGCGTCCACCCGGACGCCCCGGAGATCTGGGCGCAGGTCGTCTACGCCCGGGACAACGAGTGGGCCGAGACGCAGGACGACGTGCTGCGCCGCCGTACGACGCTGACGATCCGCGGACTGGCCACCGACGAGGTCCGCGCGAAGGTGCAGGACCTGCTCGACGAGAAGTAGCCGGCACGACGGGAAAGGGGCGGCTCCGCTGACGGAGCCGCCCCTTTCGCATGCTTCAACTCCCTTTCGGTCCCGTCCGGTTCATGCTCTGATCTCCTGGCATGTCCAAGAGTTAATGGCCCATTAGGACACATGAGGTGTGAAGTGTCTGATGGCGGATCAATCATCTTGTCATGAACCTGCGATCCGACGGACGGATCGCGGCCTCATGGAGGTGTGGGATGCACCGCAGACTCGCCACCGGTCTCGCCGCTTCGGCCCTTGCACTGATCACCGTCACCGCAACTGCCGCCACCGCCACCGCAGTTCCCGCCGACAAACCCCAGGTCCTCTCCAGCTGGACCCAGACCAGCGCGTCGAGCTACAACACGTGGGCCGCCGCCCGCGCGAACCAGTCCGCCTGGACCTCCTACGCATTCGACTGGTCCACCGACTACTGCTCCTCCTCGCCGGACAACCCCTTCGGCTTCCCCTTCGCCAACTCCTGCGCCCGGCACGACTTCGGCTACCGCAACTACAAGGCCGCGGGCGCGTTCGACGCCAACAAGTCCCGCCTCGACAGCGCCTTCTACGAAGACCTCAAGCGCGTCTGCAACGGCTACAGCGGCGCGACGAAGTCCGCCTGCGACGGCACGGCCTGGACGTACTACCAGGCCGTGAAGGCCTTCGGCTGACAGCGGTCACCTTCCTGGGGCCGGGTGCGGTACGTCGCACCCGGCTCCGCCCGTCCTCGTGGCACGTCGGTAACGTCGCCTCATGCTCCAGGACCTCTCACCCGTCACACGCATACCCCGCACCGGGCTCCCGGCGTACGCGATCGTCGTCGGCGACCCGGCGCGCGCGGCGGCCGTCGGCGCACTCCTCGACGGCGCCGAGGAAGTCTCCTACCACCGCGAATACCGTGTGTTCAGCGGGGGTTGGAAGGGCGTGCCGGTCACCGTCGCCTCGCACGGGGTGGGTGCGCCGGGCGCGATCCTGCTGTTCCAGGAGCTGGCCGACGCGGGCGTGCACACCTTCCTGCGGTTCGGCACGGCGGGCGCGATGAAGCCGGGCATCGACGCCGGCGATCTGGTCATCGCGGAGGCCGCCGTACGCGACGACGGCGTCACCCAGCAGCTGCTGCCGCCCGAGTACCCGGCGGTCTCCTCCCCCGAGGCGGTGTTCGCCCTCCAGCGCGCGGCCCGCGCGGCGGGCGCCCCGCACCACCGGGGCATCGTGTGGACGCGGGCCGCGTTCCAGCCGGGGCTGCTGCCCCTCTTCGGCTACGACGGTGCCGGGCTCGCGGCGATCGAGATGGAGCTCTCCGCGCTGCTGGTGACGGCCTCGCTGCGCGGGCTGGTCGCGGGCGGAGTGCTCGTCGTGGACGGGGCGAACGCCGATGAACTCGTCGACGCGGACGCTCCCTTTTCGACGGGCGGGTACGACCCGCACCGGGACGTCGTCGCGGCGGGCGTGGAGCGGGGCGCGGTGGTGTCATTGGAGGCGTTGCGCTTGCTGGCCGAGGCGGAGCAGGCCTGAGCTTCGACCGGCGGGTCGGTGATCGGCGCCCGCGGAAGCCCTGATCTGCGCATTCGGCGTCCCGTTCAGCCTGGTGAACCTCCATAATGGCGTGAGACATCGGAGGTCTGAACGACAGGGAGGCGCGGCCATGGCGGTCACCGACGAGGCGATCGAGAAGATCAAGGGCATGATCGTCTCCGGCGCACTGCGCCCCGGCGACCGGCTGCCCAAGGAGAGCGAACTCGCCTCCGAACTGGGGCTCTCCCGCAACTCCCTGCGGGAGGCCGTGCGCGCCCTGTCCCTGATCCGCATCCTGGACGTGCGCCAGGGCGACGGCACGTACGTCACCAGCCTCGACCCGCAACTCCTGCTGGAGGCGCTGAGCTTCGTCGTGGACTTCCACCGCGACGACACGGTCCTGGAGTTCCTGGCCGTACGCCGCATCCTGGAGCCGGCCGCGACGGCGATGGCGGCCTCGCGGGTCAGCGAGCAGCAACTGAGCGCGCTGTCAGCCCAGTTGGACAAGCTCGGCGACGCCCCCTCGGTCGAGGAGCTGGTCGCCTGTGACCTGGACTTCCACCGGGGCATCGTGCAGAGCTCGGGCAACTCGGTGCTCTGTTCGCTCCTCGACGGTCTCTCGGGTCCCACCACCCGTGCCCGCATCTGGCGCGGCCTGACCCAGGAGGACGCGGTCAGCCGCACCCTCCACGAGCACCGCATGATCGTCGCCGCGCTGCGCGACCGGGACGCGGAGGCGGCGAGGTCGTGGGCGACGGTGCACATCGCGAGCGTGGAGCAGTGGCTGAGGTCCACGCTGTGATCCACGCCGTGATCCACGTCGACAGCTCGGATCACTGACCGGGGTGTTCCCGTACGGCGATCTGGGCAGTGATGCGTTCATTCCCCCTCCGGGGGGCTGCGGACGCCCCGCCCGCACGCCGTAAGGTTGGGGCGTACGTGAGGGCACGTCGGAAGGAGGCGCTGGGTGATCGAGCTCGAGGGGGTTCCCGAGCTGGTCGACCCGGTCATGGTGGCCGCGTTCGAGGGCTGGAACGACGCCGGCGACGCCGCCTCCGCCGCGGTCGCGCATCTGGACAGGGAGTGGAAGGGCGAGGTGTTCGCGGCGCTGGACGCCGAGGACTACTACGACTTCCAGGTGAACCGGCCCACGGTGTGGATGGACGCCGGCGTGCGCAAGATCACATGGCCGACGACAAGGTTGTCAGTGGTGCGGATCGGCGGTGAGAAGCCCCGCGACCTCGTACTCGTCCGAGGCATCGAACCGTCCATGCGCTGGCGCTCGTTCTGCAACGAACTGCTCGGCTTCGCGCACGAGCTCGGTGTGGAACTGGTCGTCGTCCTGGGTGCCCTGCTCGGTGACACCCCGCACACACGTCCGGTGCCGATCAGCGGGACCACGTCCGACGCGGACCTGGCCCAGCGGATGGACCTGGAGGAGACCAAGTACGAGGGGCCCACGGGCATCGTCGGCGTCCTCCAGGAGGCGTGCACGCACGCGGGCGTACCTGCGGTCTCGCTCTGGGCGGCCGTCCCGCACTACGTCTCGCAGCCGCCCAACCCGAAGGCGACGCTGGCCCTCCTCAACCGTCTGGAGGACCTGATCGACGTACGCATCCCGCTGGGCGAGCTGCCCGAGGACGCGCGCGCCTGGCAGGTGGGGGTGGACCAGCTGGCCGCCGAGGACAGCGAGGTCGCGGAGTACGTGCAGACGCTGGAGGAGGCCCGGGACACCGCCGAGCTGCCGGAGGCGTCGGGCGAGGCGATCGCCCGCGAGTTCGAGCGGTATCTGCGGCGCCGGGACGGCGGCACCCCGCCCACGCCCGGCGGACACGCCACGGCGGACGGCAGCGACATCGCCTCGTATCTGCGGGACAACCCCGGCGGTCGTAGCCGGCCGCCGAAACCGCAGCGGCCGGAAGGCGAGGACGACGGCCCGTCGCCCTCCGGCGGCCCGTCGGAAGGCCCGCCGGAGGGCGACGACCCGTCGGAGGACTGAACCGGACTGAACCGGAAGGGGCGGTACGCAGACGCGCGTGCCGCCCCTGACCTCTCCCTCAGCGCGCCACAGCGATCACGTCGTACGTGGTCGTCGGCGTCGGAGTCGTCGTGAACCGTGCGTTGGGCAGATAGAGCCGGTCCTTGTATGCGGCCACCGTGGTCGGCACATCGAAGGCAGGGTCGGTGATCCGGCGCCGGAGGACTCCGCTGGTGCCGTCGGGCGCGAGCGTGAAGACGTCGATCGCGTTCTGCCGGTTCTGGACGACGTAGAGCGTCCGCCCGAGCAGCAGCAGACCGTCGCCGTTGGTGAGCGGGGCCGCGTCCCCGAGGTCGACGAGGGTCGTGACCCCGGTCCTCGGGTCCACCCGGTGCAGGGCGCCGACCCCGGACTGCACCACCAGCAGGGCCGAGCCGTCGGGGGTGCGGGTGATGCCGTTGGCGTTCACGACCTCGCCGGGGACCTGGCTCCAGTCGCCCTTCAGCGTGATCGTCACGACCTCGTCCGCGTCCGGCAGCCCGCCGTGCCGGCCGAGCGGCAGGGCGTACAGCGCGGGCTGGTAGGAGTCGGTGAACCAGGCGGCGCGCGGGGTCAGGAACACGTCGTTGGCGAAGCTCGGGGTCGCCGTGGTGAGGACGTACGACGCGATGATCTCGCCGCTGCGGACGTCGACGACCCGTGCGCCGAAGCCGCGTCCGGCGACGAACAGGCGTCCCCGGTCGTCGAGTTTGACGCCGACCGAGGGCGTCCCGGGCCCGGTCGAGATGATGCCGCCCTGTCCGGTGCGCAGGTCGGCGCGGTAGATCGAACCGTCGCCGAGCGAGCCGAGGTAGGCGTACGGCCCGCCGCCGATCGCGATGCCCTCCGGGCGGAAGCCGTCGGGCAGCGGGATCACGGCCGGCCAGGACTTGCCGGAGGCCGAGGCCGCGGTGGATCCGGCGAGGACGGCACCGGCGCTCGCGGCGCCGATCGTGAGGAGTCTGCGGCGGGTGAAGTCACGTGCGAAGGAGCGATGCGTGGGTGCCACTGTGCGTCCTTCCGCGGAGGGACCGGCCGACCGGCTGGTCCAACGGTCAACTGACGCGCCCACCCCATCACATGCCAGGTGGCTCCGCAGCTCCCCCAAGTCCCTCGACAGCCAGTAGACAGCTTCTGGCCGGATTGTTGCAGGACATCTGTTTCACGCCAATTGCACACGTTACCCAATTCAACTTGTTTCCAAACCAGTTGACGAACGGCGGGGCTGGACGGGTCGCCGTGGGAGTGCTTGGTTGTCCCCCGTACCCGTACGACTCGGCACCATCCGCTACTTGGCATCCGCACGGACCGAAGGGAGCGGTATCCGATGACCGACCAGGTACAGCCGGCGCAGGGCCCGGGGACATCCGGGCCGGGACCCGACGGAGCTGGATTCACCTATCGAGGAGCCGAGCAGGAGCTGATCGTCGTCGCACGGCCCGAGGCCCGGCTACGCGCCCGGACGGAGGGCGTCCGCTCGGCGGCGGAGGCCGATGTATCGGCCCTCAACATGTTCCTCAGCGACGAACAGCTCGCTCTGGAGCCCCTGTTCGGCAACGAGGAGCGACTCCAGCAGGCGACCGCCGCGGGCCCGGAGGACACGCCCGACCTCGCGTTGTTCTACCGCGTGCGCGGCGGCGAGAGCCGCGCCCAGGAGCTGCGCTCACGGATCGCCGCGCTGCCGGGGATCGACACGGCGTATGTGAAGCCCGGCGCCGTGCCCGCCTCCCTCCAGAGCGCCGAGGACAACCGGCGGCTGAAGGAAGGCACGCCGGTCACACCCGACTTCAGCGGTCGGCAGGGCTATCTGCGTCCGGCGCCCGAGGGCATCGACGCGCACTGGGCCTGGCAGCGCCCCGGCGGCACCGGCCACGGCGTGACCGTGATCGATGTCGAGGGCGCCTGGCAGCTGGGCCATGAGGATCTCGCCGCGAAGCTCGCCGGCGTCGTCGTCGGCACCCCGCTGACCGACCTCGCCTGGCGCAACCACGGCACCGCCGTGATCGGTGTGATCGGCGGCGACCTCAACGAGCACGGCGTCAACGGCATCGTGCCCGAAGCGGTGACCGCGGCCGCGTCCTTCCAGGGCATCGGCACCGCGGCGGCGATCCACGCGGCCGCCGACCGGCTCGGCCCCGGCGACATCGTGCTGATCGAACTCCACCGCCCGGGCCCACGGCTGGACTTCGCCGCACGCGACGACCAGAGCGGCTACGTCGCGCTCGAGTGGTGGCCCGACGACTGCGCGGCCATCCGCTACGCCACCGCCAAGGGTGTCGTCGTCGTGGAGGCCGCGGGCAACGGCGGCGAGTCCCTCGACGACGCCGTCTACGAGCGCCGCCCGGACGAATTCCCGGAGTCGTGGCGCAATCCGTTCAACCCCTCCAACCAGTCCTCCGGCGCCGTCCTGGTCGGTGCGGGCGCACCGCCGCCCGGCACCCACGGCCGCGACCACGGCCCGGACCGTTCCCGGCTCGCGTTCTCCAACTACGGTGCCCGGCTGGACGCTCAGGGCTGGGGCCGCGAGGTCACGACCACCGGCGGCTTCTGGGACCGGCCCGGCGATCTGCAGGGCGGGCCCGAGGAGATCGCCTGGTACACGGACACGTTCTCCGGTACCTCCTCCGCCTCCCCGGTGGTGGTCGGCGCGCTGGCCGCGCTGCAGGGCATGCTCAAGGCGGCCGGCCAGCCGCCGATGTCGCCGGAACGCGCCCGTGCGGTGCTGCGGGCCACCGGTTCCCCGCAGCAGGACGCGCCGGGCCGGCCCGCCTCCCAGCGGATCGGCAGCCGGCCGGACATCAAGGCGGCGGTGACCCAGCTGCTCCCGCAGTCGGTCGGCTCGGGCCAGGCCGAACGTTACTGGGACGAGCTGCTGCCGTATCCCCGTGAACTCCCGCCGCGGCTCCGGCTGTTCGTGGCCGGCGCCTGGCGCAACCTGAACCACCCGTCCCCGGAGATCCGCCAGGCGGTCCACACCGCCTTCGCGGGGGGACGGCCGGACGTCCGCGTGTGGTTCTCGGACGACGAGATCGTCGGTCTGGTGATCACCGGCTGACGGTCGACGCCCGCCAACGCTCCACAACTCCCAACCATCGCTCAACACATGACGGAAGGTGGCACCCGCATGAGCACCACCCCGCAGATGAGCCAACTGGGACAGCAGTTCCCGAGCACGTCGCCGTATCAGCACCAGCAGCAGTTCCCGCAGCAGTACGGCCAGCAGCAGAACTACGGCCAGCAGGGCTTCGGCCAGCAGAACTACAGCCAGCAGCAACAGCCGCAGGGCATGAGCGGCACGCTGGAGCAGCTCCAGCAGCTCGGCCAGCAGCAGCCGTACCAGCAGCTGCTCCAGCAGCTGGGCCAGCAGCAGCAGTTCGGTCAGCCGCAGCAGTTCGGCCAGCAGCAGGCCGGTCAGCAGGACCAGCAGGCTCAGCAGACCGAGCAGCAGATGCAGCAGCAGTTGCAGCAGGTCGCGCTGTCCGCGGTGCAGCAGGTCGTCCAGCAGGTGCAAGCGCAGGCCCTCGCCTCCGGCGTGGCGAACGGCTTCATCGACATCGTCCACCCGCTCCAGGGGCAGCCGCACCAGATCTTCCTGCGCATCAACAACCAGTTCCGGGTCCTCAACAACCCGAACCCGCAGATCCACCAGCAGATCCAGCAGGCCTTCGCGTTCGGCCACCAGGTGGTCGGCATCTGGGACACCCAGTCGCCGAACGTGCTGCGCAGCGTACGGATCCAGCGGATCTGACGCGCACCTGAGCCAGCACAAGGGCGCCCCCTCCGGCAAGGAGGGGGCGCCCTTCCACGAGCTGACTACAGGGCCACGCCCAGCAGAGCGTCCACGGCACGCGACACGACGCCGGGGGCGCCCTCGTCCGTGCCGCCCCGCTCCTGCTGGAGCGCCGCCCAGCGGTCGACGGCGGCGAGGGCGGCCGGGGCGTCCAGGTCGTGCGCCAGGGCCGCGCGGATCTCCTCGACCAGCGGCTCGGCGGGCGGTCCGTCGGGGCGGGAGACGGCCGCGCGCCAGCGGTCGACGCGCGCGAGGGCGTCCTCGAGGACCTGGTCGGTCCACTCCCAGTCCGCGCGGTAGTGGTGGGCGAGCAGGGCCAGCCTGATCGCGGCCGGGTCGACGCCCTCGCGGCGCAGCGTGGAGACGAAGACCAGGTTGCCCTTGGACTTCGACATCTTCTCGCCGTGCAGCGCGACCATGCCGGCGTGGACGTACGCCTTGGCCATGGGGAACTCGCCGGTCAGCACCTGGGCGTGCGAGGCGCCCATCTCGTGGTGCGGGAAGGCGAGGTCGGAGCCGCCGCCCTGGACGTCGAAGCCCATACCGAGGTGGTCCAGGGCGATCGCGACACACTCGATGTGCCAGCCGGGCCGCCCGCGCCCCAGCGAACCGCCGTCCCAGCTGGGCTGGCCCGCACGGGCCGCCATCCACAGCATCGGGTCCAGCGGGTTCTTCTTGCCCGCCCGGTCGGGGTCGCCGCCGCGCTCGGCGGACAGCAGCCGCATGGCGGCCGCGTCGAGGTTCGAGACGCTGCCGAAGTGCGGGTCGGACTCGACGGAGAAGTAGATGTCCCCTTCGAGTTCGTAGGCGGCGCCCGCGTCGCGCAGCCGCTCGACGAGCGGCACGATGCCCGGTATCGCCTCGACCGCGCCGATGTAGTGCCGCGGCGGCAGCATCCGCAGCGCGGTCATGTCCTCGCGGAAGAGGGCCGTCTCCTTCTCGGCGAGGGCGACCCAGTCGACGTTGTCCCGCAGGGCGCGCTCCAGCAGCGGATCGTCGACGTCGGTGACGTTCTGGACGTAGTGAACCTGCCGCTTGGTGTCGAGCCACACGCGTTGCACGAGGTCGAACGCGTTGTAGGTCGCCGCATGACCCATGTGGGTCGCGTCGTACGGAGTGATGCCGCAGACGTAGATACGGGCGACGGGACCGGGCTCGAGGGTGACGAGGTCATCGGTCGCTGTGTCGTGGATCTGGAGGTCGCGGCCCTTGCCGGGCAGGGCGGGGACCTCAGAAGCGGGCCAGGCATGCATGTCATGAGCCTAACCGGACGGAAGTTCCGTATACGAACCGGACCAGGCCGGATGGCCGGTAGGGCACTCTTGCGGAACGTCGTCGGGCGTGCTGACTGCTCCCCCGCACCAGAGGCCTACACCGGCGGCCACGGGATGGCCGGCCACTCCCCGCTCGGCTCCGGATGGACCCCCGCGGTGAGCAGCGCGTCGACACGCGCGCGTGTGGCATCGACCTCGGCGTCGGTGATCAGCCCGGTCAGGCGTGCCGCTAGGGCTCCACCGCTTCCCAGGCCGTCCTTGAGGCCCTTGAGAACGGCCATGGACTCACCCGTGAGCGGCTCGCCCGCCCAACCCCACAGCAGGGTGCGCAGCTTGTTCTCGGTGTTGAAGGTCACGCCGTGGTCGATGCCGTACAGCCGGCCGCCGTCGCCGGGCAGCAGATGGCCGCCCTTGCGGTCCGCGTTGTTGATCACGGCGTCGAGGACGGCGAGCCTGCGCAGCCGTTCGTCGTCGGCGTGCACCAGCAGCGCCGTCTTTCCGTCGCCGACCTCGGCGAAGCCGATCGCCTTCCAGCCCTCCTCCGGCTCCTCCCCGTCGACGAGGGCCAGCAGTTCGGATCCGGGCACGCCCTCGATCCAGAGCTGGACCATGCCCTCGCCGTAGGGCCCGTCGCGCAGCACGGTGGTGGGCACCAGGCCCCATCCGGTGGCCTCGGACACCTCGTACGCGGCGACCTCGCGCTGGGCGAGGGTGCCGTCGGGGAAGTCCCAGAGGGGGCGCTCCCCGCGGACCGGCTTGTAGACGCAGAAGGCCTCGTCCCCGTCGAGGGAGACGGAGCAGTGCAGCACCGCGTTCGAGGCGTCCCGGATCTGCCCGCGGACCGTGAGCTCACCCCGGGTGAGCAGCTGGGTCGTGGTCACGCTCCGCGGCGGTATCCGTTCTGGCGCGGACATACGTGTCCTTCCGGGTCGAGCGGGAGGCTGCACAGCGGGCACGGCGGCCGCCCGGCGTTGACGACGTCCAGGGCACGCTTGGCGAACGCGCGGGCTTGGGCGCCGGTGAGCCGGACCCGCAGCATCGGGGGCCCGTTCTCCTCGTCCTGGAGCAGCCGTTCCTCGGCCTCGGCGAGGTCCTCCTCGGAGTCGGCGTCCAGCTCGACGAGGGCCTGAGCCTCGACGATCATGCGCTGTTCCTCGCCGTCCCAGGCGAGGGCCATGGTGCCGACGCGGAACTCCTCCTCGATGGGGGCTTCCAGCGGGGCCGTGTCGGCGACCTCGGTGGGCGTCATGGCAGGGACGGCTGCGCTGCCGCCACTGCGTCGTACCACTTCGTCGAGCAGCTCGTCCATGCGCTCGGCGAGCGCGGCGACCTGGGTCTTCTCCAGAGCCACGCTGGTCACGCGGGATCCTGCGATGGCTTGGAGGAAGAACGTACGGCGCCCGGGCAGTCCGACCGTTCCGGCCACGAAGCGGTCCGGCGGATCGTAGAGGAACACCTGACGGGACACGTCCTGTCTCCATTGGAATCGATATCGGGACCGGCCGGTGCGGCCACCGCAACTCGCTCAGTGCCGCCTCGACCGCTTCACCCTACTGCGGTTGACGATCACGGTGCGCCCGCATCGCCCCCGACCGGGGCGTCTCCTGAGGGGGGTTCCTCGCGCGGCGCAAGGGACGCGAAATCCCCGGTGTCACCGAGGCGAACGAGAAACGGCCTGAGGCGCGTGTAGCGGATGGCGGTGATGGAGCAGGGCTCCACGGAGACCCGCTGGAACAGGTCGAGATGCAGTCCGAGCGAGTCCGCCACGAGGGACTTGATGATGTCGCCGTGCGAGCACATGAGATAGACGGCGTCGGCGCCGTGATCGCGCTCCACGCGCGCGTTCCACTCGCGCACCGCCTCGGCGGCCCGGGTCGCCATCGCCCGCATCGACTCCCCGCCGGGGAACTGTGCCGCCGACGGATGCGCCTGCACGACCTGCATCATCGGCTCGTCCATCAGCTCGGCCAGCTTGCGCCCGGACCAGTCGCCGTAGTGGCACTCCCCGATCCGGTCGTCGGTGTGCGCCGTCAGTCCGGGCCGTGCGTCGAGCAGCGGCCGGATCGTCTCCTGGCAGCGTTGCAGCGGGCTGGTGACGATCTCGGAGATCGGCAGCTCGGCAAGGCGTCCGGGCAGCGCGGCGGCCTGCGTGGCGCCGCGCTCGTCGAGGGCGACCCCGGGCGTCCACCCGGCGAGCAGTCCCTCGGAATTGGCGGTGGATCGTCCGTGCCGGACGAGGATCAGCGTGGGCATGCGGCCAAGGGTAGGCGTCCACCGGGGTGCGTTCGGGGGCGGAGGGCGGGAGAATACGCTGCGTGATCGTCGACTGCGCCATCTATCGCGACGGGTTGCGCACGGAGGGGCCCGCGGACTTCTCCGACGCCCTGACGCTGTGCCGGGTGGGCGGGGACGCGTTCGTGTGGATCGGGCTGTACGAGCCCACGGAGGGCGAGTTCGGCCGGGTCACGGAGGAGTTCGGACTGCACCCGCTGGCCGTCGAGGACGCCCTGACCGCCCATCAGCGCCCCAAGCTGGAGGTGTACGACGATTCGCTGTTCATGGTCCTCAAGCCGGTCGCGTACGAGCCCAAGAGCGACAACGTCACCTCCGGCGAGGTCATGGTCTTCATCGGCGACTCGTTCGTGGTGACCGTTCGGCACGGCGAGGAGGCTCCGCTCACGGAGGTACGGCGGCGGCTGGAAGCGGAGCCCGAGATGCTGCGGCACGGCCCCACGGGGGTGCTCTACGCGATCGCCGACGCCGTGGTCGACCACTACGTGGACGTGGCCGGCGAGCTGGGCACCGACCTGGAGGAGCTGGAGGCGGAGGTGTTCTCGCCGACCGGCGGCGGCACACGGCACACCGCGTCCCGCATCTACAACTTCAAGCGGCAGATCCTGGAGTTCCGCCGGGCCACCGGTCCCCTGGCCCAGCCACTGGACCGGCTGGCGGGCACCGGGATGTCCGGCCTGCGGGTGCCCTTCGTGCCCGAGAAGGCGCAGCCGTTCTTCCGCGACATCAACGACCATCTGACGCGTGTGAACGAGTCCGTCGAGGGCCTGGACCGGCTGGTGTCGGACGTCCTGTCGGCTCATCTGGCCCAGATGAGCGTGCGGCAGAACGACGACATGCGGAAGATCTCCGCGTGGGCGGCCATGGCCGCGGTGCCCACGATGATCGCGGGGATCTACGGCATGAACTTCGACCACATGCCGGAGCTGCACTGGCTGTGGTCGTATCCGACGCTGATCGCGGCCATGGCGGCCCTGGAGGTCTTGCTGTACCGGCTGTTCAAGAGTCGGGGCTGGCTGTAGGCGCTGCTCTTCGGGGGCAAGCCTCGGGTTTCGGGTTTCGGGTTTCGGGTTTCGGGTTTCGGGTTTCGGGTTTCGGGTTTCGGGTTTCGGGTTTCGGGTTTCGGGTTTCGGGCTTCAGGCGAACTCGGGGGCCGAGGTGGCGGGGCCGCCGAGGGCGTCGCGCCGCTCCGGCATCTTCAGGCTGACCATCCGGCGCCAGCCCGCGATCCGCTCGTAGACGTACACCGCGTGGATGCCCGCCGCGAGCACCGCCGCCTTCGGCCTCGGCCAGCCGAGGACGCGCCCCATGTGGGACATCACGGCGAGGCTGACGTCCCGGTAGATCCGGATCTCGGCGAGTGCGCACTCCCGCAGCGTCCGCTGGATGGCCCGGCCGTGCCCGTCCCGGGCGAAGCGCAGGAGTTCCTCGTGGCAGTAGGCGAGGTGGTTGTCCTCGTCGTTGGAGATCATCTTCACCGCCCGGCCGAGGTCGGGGTGGTCGGCGAAGTACGTGCGGAGCATGTCCATCTGCTCCGAGGCGCGCTGTTCGGTGACCCGGCTGTGCGAGAGATAGGTGACGATGTCCTGGACGGTGAGGGGCTCGTCGCGCTTGAGCTTGTCGTGCGCGAGGCCGATGCCGTTCTTCTCCAGGAGCATGGTGTAGTCGGTCTCGGGCGGTACGGGGACGGGGTCGAGGCCGCGCTTCTTCATCAGGGCGTTGAAGATCCGCCCGTGCTTGTCCTCGTCCGCGCCGTGCCGGGTGATCTTGGGGGCGAGTGAGCGCTCGCCGGCGGGCACGAGCGCGGCGATCCGGGCGTTCTCCCAGCCGCCCTGCGACTCCCCGCTGGCGGCGATGGAGCAGAACAGGCGGAAGGACTCGTCGTTGTCGAGGATCTCCTGGAACAGACTCTTGGCCGAAAGCATCGTGCGCACCTCTCTGCAGGATTCCGCAAAGAACGAGTCAAATGCGGTGCGAGGGACGCTGCAACAGCTGTGTCGGACAACTCCGCCAAAAGGATGACCACCGGTGTCCGCCGAGGGCGTAACCGCACGCGCTCCGGCGCGTTGTGCTGCATGACGGCCGTGGCGGGGAAGACCCCCGAGCCCCCACCACGGCCGTAGAACTTTCTCCGTGTCAGGCCAAGCGTCAGGCCAGCCCGGCCCGCTCCAGCGCCTCGGTTCCGGCCCGCAGCGAGACGAGCCGCTCGTCCAGTGTGAAGCCCGCCGGGTTGAGGGACAGGGTGGTGACCCCGGCGGCCGCGTAGGCCTTCATCCGGTCCGCGATGCGGTCCACGGAACCGAGCAGCGTGGTCTGGTCGATCAGCTCGTGCGGAACGGCTGCCGCCGCGCCCTGCTTGTCGCCGGAGAGGTACTTCTCCTGGATCTCGGCGGCCGCCTGCTCGTACCCCATGCGCTGGGCGAGCTGGTTGTAGAAGTTCTGCTTGGCGCTGCCCATGCCTCCGACGTACAGCGCGGTGTACGGGCGGAAGGCGTCGGCCAGTGCGTTCACGTCCTTGTCGGCGCCGACCGCGAGCGGCAGCGTCGGGCAGACGTCGAACCCGTCGAGGGTCTTCCCGGCCTTCTCACGTCCGGCCCGCAGATAGCTGATCGCGGTGTCCTCGAGGTGGTCGGCGGAGGGGAAGATCAGCAGGGCCCCGTCGGCGATCTCACCGGTCTGCTCAAGGTTCTTGGGGCCGATCGCGGCGATGTACAGCGGGATGTGCTCGCGCTCCGGGTGCACGGTCAGCTTGATCGGCTTGCCGGGGCCGCCGGGCAGCGGCAGCGTCCAGTGCTCGCCGTCGTACGACAGCCGCTCCCGCGTCATCGCCTTCCGTACGATCTCCACGTACTCACGGGTCCGGGACAGCGGTTTGTCGAACTTGACGCCGTACCAGCCCTCGGAGACCTGCGGCCCGGAGACGCCGAGGCCGAGCCGGAAGCGGCCGCCGGACAGCGAGTCGAGCGTGGCGGCGGTCATGGCGGTCATCGCCGGCTGCCGGGCCGGGATCTGGAAGATGGCGGAGCCGACGTCGATGCGCTCGGTCTGGGCGGCGACCCAGGTCAGCACGGTGGCCGCGTCCGAACCGTACGCCTCGGCGGCCCAGCAGACGGCATACCCGAGCCGGTCGGCCTCCTTGGCCACGGCGAGATTGTCCGCGTCCATTCCGGCGCCCCAGTAGCCGAGGTTGATCCCGAGCTGCATGGCGGATTCCCCTTACCGATCAGTAACGTCTCTTGTCCGGAGACCATAGCGTGGGGGTGGGGAAACTGGTTATCCACAGGCCCCCACATCACAGGGTGTGGCCAGTAATCTCGGCGCTCATGGAGCAGAGGCATCTCGGCCGTACCGGCCTTCGTGTGTCCCGTATCGGACTCGGCACACTCACCTGGGGCAGGGACACCGACGAGCACGACGCCGCGGACCTCTTGAAGACGTTCTGGGAAGCGGGCGGGACACTCGTCGACACGGCCGACGTATACGGCGACGGGGAGGCCGAGTATCTGCTCGGGCGACTCATAGAAGGCCTGGTCCCGCGCCGGGACCTGGTCATCTCGACGAAGGCGGGCAGCGTCCCCGACCCGGACATCCGCGTCGACGGCTCACGCGGACATCTGCTCGCCGCGCTGGACGCCTCGCTGGCGCGGCTCGGCACGGACTACGTCGACCTGTGGCACATCCACGCCTACGACCCGTACACCCCGCTGGAAGAGACCCTCCAGGCCCTGGACCTGGCGGTCAGCAGCGGCCGGGTCCGCTATGCGGGCGTCTCCAACTTCTGCGGCTGGCAGCTCGCCAAGGCGGCCACCTGGCAGCGGGCGGCACCGGATGTACGGACCCGGCTGGCCGGCACCCAGCTGGAATACTCGCTGCTCCAGCGCGGCGTCGAGCGGGAGGTGCTGCCTGCCGCCCTCGACCTCGGCATCGGCCTGCTGCCCTCCTCCCCGCTCGGCCGCGGTGTCCTGACCGGCAAGTACCGGAACGCGACGCCGGCCGACTCGCGGGGCGCCTCGGAGCATCTGGCGCCGTTCGTCGCGCCGTACCTCGACGACACGGCGACCCGCATCGTGGACGCGGTGACGACGGCGGCGGACGGGCTCGCGGTGACCCCGCTCCAGGTGGCCCTCGCCTGGGTCCGCGACCGGCCCGGGGTGAGCGCGCCCATCGTCGGCGCGCGCAACGCGCAGCAGCTCTCGGCGGCATTGTCAGTGGAGGCCCTTAGTCTTCCTGACGAGATCTGCCGGGCGCTCGACGACGTGTCGGCTCCGGTGCACCGCTATCCCGATCACGACTGGAGCACGCTGTGAGCACGGAGCCCGAGCCCACCGAGGACGCCGAGAACGCCGCGCCGGGGACCCCGGGTGCGGCGGAGGGCGCGTCGTCGACCGCAGGCGCCGAGGACACCGAGAGCACCGAGGGCACGCCGGCCGGAGCCGACGATGCCGAGGCCGCCGCCAAGTTGTCCGAGGCCGAGGCCGAGCTCGCTGCCCAGCAGATCGAGCGGGAGCGGATCGAGCGGCGGAAGGCCGAGAAGAAGGCGCCCATCACAGCCGGGGCGAAGCTCAGCGGAACGGCCGCCGACCTGCTCGCGGCCGTGCGCGCCGTGGAGAGCGGCGAGAAGCCCGCGGCCACCGTCTTCAGCGAGCCGGAGCCGTCGCCGCGCCGCCCCGCGCCCGAGCCGGTGCGTCGCCCGCAGACCGTCGAGGCCCAGAGCACCGGCACATCCGTGGCCCCCGCGCCGGAGGCCGTCGATGCCGTGCGCCGTGTGCTGGCCGACGGGGGCGCCCCGGAGACGCTCGCCCCGCAGGTCGCCGCGGCCCTCGGTGAGAGCGCGGGGGACGTACTGCGGGCGGACCCCTGGCAGTTGCTGCGGGTCACCGGGGTGCGGCCCGAGCAGGCCGACGGGTTCGCGCGGGCCCTGCTCGGCACCGAGTCCGGCCCGGACGACGAGCGGCGCGGCCGCGCGGTCACCGGCTGGCTCCTGGAACAGGCCGCCCTGGCGGGGCACACCGCCCTGGACATGCCGGCGCTCACCGCCGCGCTGGCCCAGCGGGGGGTGCCGGACGCCGACGCTGCCGTGCAGAACACGCTCGCGGAGGGCGAGGCCCTGGTTTTCCAGGACGCCCTGGAGGAGCCGGCGGCCCGGCGCCAGGACGACCCCGTTGACGACGGGGCCGACGGGGCCGACGGGGCCGACGGGGCCGACGAGGCCCGCCCGGTGCGGGTCCTGGTGGGCCTCGAGCGGTATGCCCTCGCGGAGGAGAGTCTCGCCGACGGACTGGCCCGGCTGGTCAACTCGGTGCCCAAGCAGGACGGTTCGGCCGAGGAGTGGGAGCGGGTCGCGTCGGCGGCGGGCTCCGCGGGCGAGTTGATCCGCGCGGTCGCGGCCCACGGTCTCGTCCTGCACACGGGCGGGGAGGCATCGCTGGCCGAACCGGCGGCGCTGCTGCGCGCGGTTCACGATCTCGGTCTGCGTGCCTGGGTCGCCGCCCACAGCCCGCTGGGCCGTACCCGCTTCGCGGCGCTGCTGAGCGAGCCCGGTGACTCCCGGGTCGCCACGGTGTCCGGCCTTCTCTCCGGCGCCGAAGGTCCGGGCCGGGACGCGGACGGCGCTCTGGACCTCGACCTTCTGGTGGTGCTGGACGCTCCTCAGCTGGACGTGGAGACGGGTGCGCTGCTCACCGAGTCGTTGCCGGACGGGGCGCGGCTGGTGCTGACCGGGGATCCGGGGGTGCTGTGGTCGGCGGGTCCGGGGCGGGTGTTCGCCGATCTGCTGGCGGCCCGGGTCTGCCCGCAGATCGCCTCACGGCGGCCGGACCCCGGTCCGCTGGGCGAGCTGGTCTCGGGGATCGGCGTCGGCGAGCTGAACCAGGTGGACTCCCCCGGCAAGGAGCTCGTGATCGTGCCCGTGCGGGACGCGGGCGAGGCCGTGCACCGCACGGTGCAGCTCGTCGCGGACTCGGTGCCGCGGGCGATCGGCGTGCCGGCCGAGCAGACCGTGGTCATCACACCGGGCCACGGCGGCGCGGCCGGTACCCGCGTGCTGAACGCGGCCCTGAAGGAGCGGCTGAATCCCGGCCAGGGCCGGTTCGGCGGCTTCGACCCCGGCGACCGGATCGCCTACTCCCCCGCGCCCGGCCGTACGCTGCCGGGCCAGGTGGTGAAGGCCGACGCCGAGGGGCTGCACCTGTCGTGTGCCGGCGACCCGGTCGTCGTACCGAAGGAGCGGGTGGAGCAGTCCGTGCGGCACGGGTGGGCGCTGACCGCGCACCAGGCGGTGGGCGCCCGGTGGCCCGCGGTGGTCGTGGTGCTGCCCGGCGACGCAGCCCCGGCCCTCAGCCGCCCCTGGATCTACACGGCCTTCGGCCGCGCGGAGCGCCATCTGTCCGTGGTCCACGGCGTCGAGCAGGCACTGCCGCACGCCGTGGCCGAGGTCCCGCCCAAGCCCAGGACGACCCGGCTGGCCGCCCTGCTGGCCCCGCAGATCCCGACGGCGGGCTGAGCCGGGCTGCCCGGGGCGACGACAGACGAGAAAACGGCGGTGGTCACGGAGGCGAGAACCTCCGTGACCACCGCCGTCGTCGTGAAGCCGGTGTTCAGCCCGTCAGCGGTCCGCGTCCAGCGGCTCCAGGTCTTCTTCCTGCGCCTCCGCCTCGTCCTCCGCTTCGTCCTCTGCCTCGTCTTCTTCTTCGTCGTCGTCCGGGTCCAGCTCGTCCTCGAGATCATCGTCCACGTCGTCCTCGATCTCGTCGTCGAAGACGGCACTGACGTCGAACCGGCAGACGACCTGCTGCGCGTCGATCGCCTCGAACGGTGTCTCCAGCCACTCACCGGGATCGGCCGGCTCGTCCGCCGCCGTCACCCAGAGCGTGGAGTCGCCCTCCTCCAGGCCGAACTCCTTGTGCCGGGAGGCGATCTCGTCCGGTTCGAACTCGCCGAACAGGAGGCCCAGCGCCCCGTGCACCGTGCCGGAGGCGCCCGCACCGTCCCTGCCCTCGTCGTCGGCCGCCTCGACCCGCTGGGCCTGCGCCAGCAGCCGCTGCGGTTCCACCACGGCGTAGTCGCGGCGGATCAGTACGCTCAGTGCATTCGGCTCCTCAGGCCCTGTGTACGGCGGCAGCGCGTCTTCGGTACCGGGGATCTCGAAGGGTGTGACCTCGTCGTAGCGGTCGTAGAGCAGCTCGTCGTACGCCTCTGCGGCCGCGGCGAGCTGGTTGAACGCCTCGTAGACGGCCGGGTCGTCATCCCCCGACCGGCGTTCGACCGCCGCCAGGTGGCGGTCGAGCGCGGTCTTGACCGCCTCGGCGGCGGCGCGTACCTCGGCAGCGGTGGGCTGCGCAGCATCAGACATAGAGCAGACGCTATCCGTACAGGGGCTCTGCCCGCACAATAGATGCGATGCCGGAATACGAATTTGTCGACGTGTACGTACCGCGCGGGGTCTCCCGCAAGGACGCCACACGCCTGCTGACGGACCATGCCGAGTACGGACACTGGGAATTGGACCGCTTGAGCCTGCTGCGGGACGGGAGCCGCAGGGTGCGGCTGCGCCGACGGATCATCCGCCAGGTGCGCGCCACGTGGTGAGCTGAGCAGGAGAGAAACGGAGTGGGCCCCGCCTAGGCGGGGCCCACTCCGTTGTGCACGGTGTCGCTACGCCGCGGCGCGCGCCCTGCGGTAGAGCACCGTGCCCGCCAGCAGTGCTCCCGCGCCGACCGGGAGGACGACGCCCAGCGGGAGGTCACCGCCGGTGTGGGCGAGCTGGGCGCTGCCCTGCGGCTGGGTGATCGACTGGGCGCCGGGCCGGTTGCCGCGCGAGGAGCCGTTGTCGTCCGGCGTCTCGTCGTCCGCGGTGGGCGGCGTACCGGGCTCCACGGGGTTGCCCGGCTGCTCGGGGTTGCCGGGCTGCTGGGGGTTGCCCGGCTGCTCGGGGTTCCCGGGCTGGTCCGGGTTTCCGGGTGGCGGCGTCTCGTGGTCGCCACCGCCGGGGGGCGTGCTCGGCTGCCCGCCGCCGGAACCGCCGCCGTTGGCGCAGTCGTTGCCCTTGGTGGCGTTGCCGATGCCGATGATGTCGACGCTGTTGCCGCAGACGTTCACCGGGATGTGGACCGGCGCCTCGACGTGGTTGCCGGAACCGATGCCCGGGGAGTGCTTGGCGTGACCGTCGGCCTTTGCACCACCGGACCCGCCGGAGCCGCCGTGACCGCTGTTCCCGCCCGGGTTGGCGCACTTGTTGCCCACCGCCGGGTTGAGGATCCCGACGACGTTGACCGTGTTGCCGCAGACGTTGACCGGCACGTCGACCGGCGCCTGCACGGTGTTGCCCGAGAGCACGCCGGGCGAGTGCGAACTCGAGCCGTTCGCGCCCGAGTCGGCGTGGGCGTGGCCGCCGGCGGCGGCGATCACGCCGGTCGCGGCCGCCACGGTCATCAGGCCTTTGCGGGTGACCTGTCTCATTGCTGCTTACCTGCCTTGTCCTGCATTACCGAGCATTACCGACGCGAAAAGACCGGTCGGTCCCGGAGCGCAGCCTTGCGCTCCGGGACCGACGGCGTGGACGAGAACCTCAGAAAGGCAGCGTCACTTGTTGATGCAGGTGTTGCCGAAGGCGGGGTTCAGCAGCCCGATCACGGAGACCGTGTTGCCGCAGACGTTCACCGGGACGTGAACCGGGGCCTGGACGACGTTGCCCGAAAGGATGCCGGGAGAGTGCACGGCGGCACCCTGAGCACCCGAGTCGGCAACGGCAAGGCCCGCACCCGCGAGAACCAGACCACCAGTGGCGGCAGCAGCGGCGACGACCTTCTTGATCATTATTCCTCCTTGTTGGCAATGCGATCCAAAGTCGCGGATCACATCAGCTGTAACGAGGAGGAAGTAATAGGGCTACGAGCTTATGGTCGCATTCACCCTTCCTGGGTGATCTCCGTACGGGCAGGCGAATACGGGCGTCAACGCGTCATGACGCGTCGATGAACCGGTCGAGGACCCGCACCCCGAATTTGAGCCCCGCCACCGGCACCCGCTCGTCGACGCCGTGGAACATGCCCGCGAAGTCCAGCTCCGGCGGCAGCTGAAGCGGCGCGAAGCCGAAGCAGCGGATGCCGAGGTCGTCGAAGGACTTGGCGTCGGTGCCGCCGGAGAGCATGTAGGGGACGGCCCGCGCGATGGGGTCCTCGGCGCTCAGGGCGCTCTGCATGGCGTCGACGAGCCTGCCGTCGAAGTCGGTCTCCAGGGCCTTGTCGCCGTGCACGTCCTCCCGCCGCACCCGCGGGCCGAGGATGCGGTCGAGGTCGGCGAGGAACTCCTCCTCGTACCCGGGCAGGAAGCGCCCGTCGACGTGCGCGGTCGCCTGGCCCGGGATGACGTTGACCTTGTAGCCGGCGCCGAGCATGGTGGGTGCCGCCGAGTTCCTGAGCGTCGCGCCGACCATCTTGGCGATGCCGCCGAGCTTGGCCAGCGTCTCGTCCATGTCCTCGGGGTCGAGTTCGGTGCCGAGCGCGTCGGAGAGCTCGTCGAGGAAGGACCGTACGGTCTTGGTGACCCGGACCGGCCAGGTGTGCCGCCCGAGCCGTCCGACCGCCTCGCACAGCTCGGTGATGGCGTTGTCGTTGTTGGTCATCGACCCGTGGCCGGCCGTGCCGTCCACGGTGAGCCGCATCCAGTGCATGCCCTTCTGGGCGGTCTCCACGAGATACAGCCGCAGCTTCTCGTTGACGGTGAAGGAGAACCCGCCGACCTCGCCGATGGCCTCGGTGACGCCCTCGAAGAGGTCCGGGTGCTTGCGGACCAGGTGCTTGGCACCGTACGTCCCGCCCGCCTCCTCGTCCGCGAGGAAGGCGAGGACGATGTCCCGCGGGGGCTTGCGTCCGCTGCGCAGCCGCTCGCGGACGACCGCGAGGGTCATCGCGTCCATGTCCTTCATGTCGACGGCCCCACGGCCCCACACGCACCCGTCGGCGATCTCGCCGGAGAAGGGATCGTGGGTCCAGTCGTCGGCGTTGGCCGGGACGACGTCGGTGTGCCCGTGGATCAGCAGCGCGGGCCGGGAAGGGTCCTCGCCCTCGATCCGGGCCACCGTGGAGGCGCGTCCCGGGTGGGACTCGAAGATCTGCGGTTCGAGGCCCACCTCGGCGAGCTTCTCGGCGACGTACTCGGCCGCCTTGCGCTCGCCGGGACCCGAGTGGTCGCCGTAGTTGCTGGTGTCGATCCGGATGAGCTCGCGGCAGAGGTCCACGACCTCGTCCTCGCCGGTGACGCTGTTGGCCGTGTCCGTCCCGCTCACGCTGCTTCCTCCCACTGTCACTGCTGGTGGTCCCCCTCATCCTCTCTCTCCCGGCGGCCCGCCCCAAGACCGGTGCCGGTCCGTCACGCGCCGTTCACGCAGCGACAGGGGGTGATCGGACACCCTCCGAAGCCTGGTAATGTTTCCTTCGTCGCCGCGGGGGAAACCCCGCACGACGTACACCTTGTCCGGGTGGCGGAATGGCAGACGCGCTAGCTTGAGGTGCTAGTGCCCTTTATCGGGCGTGGGGGTTCAAGTCCCCCCTCGGACACGCACAAGAAAATCGAGGGCCGTGACCATCGGGTCACGGCCCTCGGCCGTTGGTGTGGGGCATATCTCGTCCACGACGAAGATCAGCAGGTCAGCCCTGGTCCGCAGGTACTCGTCAATCCCCCGAAGGGCCGCCCCGAGTGGCGAGACGGATGGGGTCGTACCTAGCGTCGTACTAAGATTTCCGGCTTGTTACGGATGCTGGAGCCGGACAACCCCAGGCAGACCTGCGGACCCGCCAGCGCCCCGGAGGCTTCCGGGATCGAGACGCGAGGACCCGATGGCAGCCATACACGAGAGCAGTGCTCTCGGTCTGCTCGATGAAGAGATCCGCGAACGATTCGGCGATACCGCACGCTTCTCCGGCGGCGCCGCCGCCTCCCCCCGCACCCTCGTCGACGTCTTCGAGGCGTCCGTGCGGTCCTACCCGGACGAGCTCGCCCTGGACGACGGCACGACGCGCCTCACCTACCGTGCGCTGGCCGTCGAGGTCGAGGTGCTGCGGCGCCGGCTGGCCGACGCCGGGGTCGGACTCGGCGACCGGGTCGGCGTGCGGGTGCCCTCCGGGACCAATGACCTGTACGTCGCGATCCTCGCCGTGCTGGCCGCGGGCGCGGCATACGTCCCGGTGGACGCCGAGGACCCGGACGAGCGGGCCGAGCTGGTGTTCGGGGAGGCGGAGGTCCGGGCCGTCATCGGTGCGGAGCATGTGATCACCGCCCACAGCAGGGCGGACGTCCCCGCCGGCCGGCCCGGCGTCGAGCACGACGCCTGGATCATCTTCACCTCCGGGTCGACCGGGAAGCCCAAGGGTGTCGCCGTCAGCCACCGCAGCGCCGCCGCGTTCGTGGACGCGGAGGCCGCTCTCTTCCTGACCGAGGACCCGATCGGGCCCGCCGACCGTGTGATGGCGGGACTGTCCGTGGCGTTCGACGCGTCCTGCGAGGAGATGTGGCTCGCCTGGCGCTACGGCGCCTGTCTGGTGCCCGTCCCCCGCTCTCAGGTCCGCAGCGGTGCCGATCTCGGGCCCTGGCTGGTCGAGCAGGACATCACCGTCGTGTCGACGGTCCCCACGCTGGCCGCGCTGTGGGAGCCCGAGGCGCTGAACGACGTACGGCTGCTGATCTTCGGCGGCGAGGCCTGTCCGCCGGAGCTGGTGCAGCGGCTGGTGACCGAGGGGCGCGAGGTCTGGAACACCTACGGGCCCACCGAGGCGACCGTCGTGGCCTGCGCCTCGCTGATGGGCGGCGAGGAGCCGATCAGGATCGGGCTGCCGCTGCGCGGCTGGGAGCTGGCCGTCGTCGACGAGGCCGGGGAGCCGGTGGCGATGGGCTCCAGCGGTCAGCTGGTGATCGGCGGGGTCGGGCTCGCCCGGTATCTCGACGCCGAGAAGGACGCGGAGAAGTACGCGCCGCTGGAGTCCCTGGGCTGGGAGCGGGCGTACCGCAGTGGTGACCTGGTCAAGGCGGAGCCCGAGGGGCTGGTCTTCCTCGGGCGGGCCGACGAGCAGATCAAGCTCGGCGGGCGGCGGATCGAGCTGGGCGAGGTGGACGCGGCGCTCCAGGCCCTGCCCGGTGTCGCCGGTGCCGCGGCGGCCGTACGCACCGCCCGCAGCGGCAATCAGCTGCTCGTCGGGTACGTCGTCACACAGGAGGGCTGGGACCACGCGGCCGCGGTCGAGAAGCTGCGCGCCGAGCTGCCCGCGGCCCTGGTGCCGTTGCTCGCGTCCGTGGCGGACCTGCCGACCCGTACCTCCGGCAAGGTCGACCGCAATGCGCTGCCCTGGCCCCTGAAGGAGCTGGAGACCGGCGGCAAGGCCGAGCAGCTCTACGGCACCGAGGCCTGGCTCGCCGAGCAGTGGACGGAAGTCCTCGGCATCCCCGTGACCAGTGCCGCCGACGACTTCTTCGCGATCGGCGGCAGCAGCCTGGGCGCCGCCCAGCTGACGACACGGCTGCGCACCCGCTACCCCAGCGCGGCCGTCCTCGACATCTACCAGCAGCCGACGCTGCGCAAGCTCGCCCGCCACCTGGAGGAGTCGGCGCAGGACGACGGTTCCCAGCGGACGATCGCTCCGGTGCCCAAGCGCGCCCAGGCGATCCAGCTCCTGGTGCTCCTCCCTCTCTTCACGCTGCTGGGGCTGCGCTGGCTGGTGCCCCTGGCCGCTCTCGGAAACCTCCTGACCGCGTACTCCTGGCTGCCGACCGCCCCGTGGTGGCTCGTCATCTCCGCGGGACTGCTGCTCTTCAGCCCGCCGGGACGGCTCGCGATCGCCGCGGGCGGGGCCCGGCTGCTGCTGCGGGGCGTGGAGGCCGGGCGGTATCCGCGCGGCGGAAGCGTCCATCTGCGGCTGTGGGCCGCCGAGCGGCTCGCGGAATTCAGTGGCGCGACCTCGCTGACCGGGTCCTGGCTGGAGCGGTACGCCCGTGCGCTGGGCGCCAAGGTCGGACAGGACGTCGATCTGCACTCGCTGCCGCCGGTCACCGGCATGCTCAAGCTGGGCCGGGGCGCCGCCGTCGAGTCCGAGGTCGACCTGTCCGGGTACTGGCTGGACGGTGACCGGCTGGAGATCGGCACGGTCAAGGTGGGTGCGCATGCCGTCGTCGGCACGCGCAGCATGCTGTTCCCCGGTGCCCGCGTGGGCAAGCGGGCCGAGGTGGCGCCGGGCTCGGCGGTCTCGGGGCAGGTTCCCACCGGTCAGCGCTGGGCGGGCGCGCCCGCGGTCAAGCTCGGCAAGGCGAAGCGGAACTGGCCCAAGGAGCGGCCGCGTCGGGGCACGTTCTGGCGTGTGCTGTACGGCGTGACGGGCGTCGCGCTGACGCTGCTGCCCGTCCTCTCGCTGGTCGCCGCCCTGCTGGTCGCGCACGAGTTCGTGGCGTCCGGCGCCGGGCTCGGCGAGGCCCTGCGGGGTGCCGCGCTCGCGCTGGTTCCGTCGACGCTCGCCTTCGGGCTGGCCTACGCCGTGCTGATACTGGTCGCCGTACGGCTGCTGAGCCTGGGCCTGCGCGCGGGCACGTATCCCACGCACAGCAGGACCGGCTGGCAGGCCTGGACGGTCACGCAGCTGATGGACCGCTCCCGGGAGACGCTGTTCCCGCTGTACGCCGGGCTCGTCACGCCGGTGTGGCTGCGGCTGCTCGGGATGCGGATCGGCAAGGGCGCCGAGGTGTCGACCGTCCTTGCGCTGCCGAGCCTCACCACGGTCGGCGAGGGCGCGTTCCTCGCCGACGACACGCTGACCGCGCCGTACGAGCTCGGCGGTGGCTGGGTGAAGATCGGGCGCGCGGAGATCGGGCGGCGGGCCTTCCTCGGCAACTCGGGGATGACCGCGCCGGGACGGAGCGTGCCGGACGGCGGTCTGGTCGGTGTGCTGTCGGCGACGCCGAAGAAGGCCAAGAAGGGCACCTCGTATCTGGGGCTGCCGCCGGTCAAGCTGCCGCGCAGCGCGAACGACAGTGACCAGAGCCGGACGTACGACCCGCCGGCTCGGCTGCTGTGGGCGCGCGCTCTCGTCGAGCTGTGCCGGATCGTGCCGGTGTTCTGCTCGGCGGCGCTGGCCATGCTGACGGTGGCGGCGCTGAGTGCGCTGGACGGCTGGGCCTGGCTGCTGGGCGGTCTCGTGCTGCTCGGGGCGGGCGGGCTCGCGGCGCTGCTTTCGATCGGCGCCAAGTGGGCACTCGTGGGACGGCACCGCAGCGGGGAGCACCCGCTGTGGAGCGGATTTGTGTGGCGCAACGAGCTGGCGGACACCTTCGTCGAGGTGGTCGCCGTGCCGTGGCTGGCCGGGTCGGTGCCGGGTACTCCGGTGATGACGGCGTGGCTGCGCGGCCTCGGTGCGCGCATCGGCAAGGGCGTGTGGGTCGAGAGCTACTGGCTGCCGGAGACGGATCTGGTGACGTTGGAGGACGCGGCCACCGTGAATCGGGGCTGTGTGCTCCAGACGCACCTCTTCCACGACCGGATCTTGCGGACGGATACTGTTGTCCTCCGTGAGGGCGCGACGCTGGGTCCTGGCGGAATCGTCCTGCCCGGCAGCGCGGTGGGTGCCCGGACCACGCTGGGTCCCGCGTCACTCGTCATGGCTGCGGAATCAGTTCCCGACGACACGCGCTGGCTGGGCAACCCGATCGAGTCATGGCGCCGCTGAGCACGGCTTCCACGACGTCGGGGAGCGAGGGACGTCGTACGAGCACAGCGCAGGGAGCAGACGCAGCAGTGGCGGTTCAGCAGGCAGTGGGTCCGGACCCGTACTTCCCCGACAACGGTGATTCCCGTTACCGGGTGCACCGCTATGAGCTGGCGCTGGACTACCGCCCGGGCCCGAACCGGCTGGCGGGGACGGCCCGGATCAACGCCATAGCGGGCCGCTCACCGGTGACCGAGTTCCAGCTCAACCTGGCCGACTTCAAGGTCGGCCGGGTCCGGGTGGACGGGCGGCAGCCGCATTACACGCATCGTGGCGGCAGGCTGCGCATCCGTCCCGCGAAGCCGGTCCGCCCCGGGGCCGCCTTCACCGTGGAGGTGCACTGGTCGGGCAACCCCAAGCCGGTCAACAGCCCCTGGGGCGGGCTCGGCTGGGAGGAGCTGGAGGACGGGGCGCTGGTGGCCAGCCAGCCGGTCGGGGCGCCGTCCTGGTACCCGTGCAACGACCGGCCCGCGGACAAGGCGTCGTACCAGATCTCCATCACGACGCCGTCGGCGTACGCCGTTGTCGCGGGCGGGCGGCTGCTGACCCGGACGACCAAGGCGTCGACGACCACCTGGGTGTACGAGCAGGCCGCTCCGACGTCGAGCTATCTGGTCGGGCTGTCGATCGGCAAGTACGAGACGGTGCTGCTCGGCGACCCGGGGCTGGGCGGGGTGCCGCAGCACGGGCACATTCCGGCGCATCTGCTGCCCCGGTTCTCCCGGGACTTCGCACGGCAGCCCGCGATGATGGAGCTGTTCCAGGAGTTGTTCGGGCCGTATCCGTTCGACGAGTACGCGGTCGTGGTGACGGAGGAAGAGCTCGATGTCCCCGTCGAGGCGCAGGGGCTGTCGCTGTTCGGCGCCAACCATGTGGACGGGGGGCGGGGTTGCGAGCGGCTCGTCGCGCATGAGCTGGCGCATCAGTGGTTCGGCAACAGTGTGTCCATCGCGGACTGGCGGCACATATGGCTGAACGAGGGGTTCGCGAAGTACGCGGAGTGGTTGTGGTCGGAGCGGTCGGGTGGGCGTACGGCGCAGCAACTTGCCGCCGCGGCTCACCGGTTGCTGTCCTCGTTGCCGCAGGACCTGAAGCTCGCCGATCCCGGCCGGAAGCTGATGTTCGACGATCGGCTGTATCAGCGCGGTGGGCTGACCGTGCATGCGTTGCGCTGCGCGATGGGTGAGGCGGCGTTCTTCCGGATGCTGCGGGGATGGGCGGCGTTGCATCGGGGTGGGACGGTCACCACGGCTGCGTTCACCGCGTATGTCGCGCGGTTTGCCGAGCAGCCGTTGGACGATCTGTTCAGGGCGTGGCTGGAGAAGACCGCGTTGCCGCCGTTGCCGGAGCAGGATGTGCGGATGCCGGTGAGGCCGGCCCATCCGCCGACCAACACCGGTTCCGCATGAACGCCCTTGGCAGGGTCAGGTGTGCGGCACCCTCAGTTTGTCCCAACTGACCTTGCCCGGGATTCCGTCCGCGTCCTTGCCCTTGAAGCGGAGTTTTTGCTGCCAGGCCTGGTAGGAGCGGCGGTCGGCCAGGGTCCACTCGGGGCCGGGGCCCTCCTCGTAGTGGCCGCAGCCCTCGGCGACGAGGCGGCGGCCCATGGCCGTGATGATCGGGGACTTCTGGCCGAGGTGGAAGAAGCCGCTGCCGGGGAACGGCTCGTAGGTCGGCTTGGGCGGGGCGGGCTTCGGGTCGGGTTCCTTGCCGCCGGTGTCGCCGCCCTTGCCGGCCAGCCGCTGGGCGATCCGCTTGCGCATGCCGTCCATGGTGAAACCGCGCGGGTCCACCTTGCCCGGCTGCCATTCCTTGTGGCCGATCACGGAGCGCTCGGTCCAGCCGTGGTGGCGGCAGATCGCGGCGGAGACCTTCTCGATGGCCTCCTTCTGCACCTCGGGCCAGGGGTCCCTGCCGTTGCCGAGGTTGATGCACTCGAAGCCGTAGAAGTGCCGGTTGCCGTCGGTGTCGGCCTCGTTGTCGGTCGGCAGCTTCGTCTCGTTGATCACGGCGCGCAGGACGTCGTTGTCGCCGAGGCCCGCGTGGTTGGCGCGGCCGTTGCCGACGAGGTGGATGTGGCCCTTCTTGTCGATGACGCCGTGGCAGAGCGGGCCGGGCAGGTTGGAGTGGCCGTCGTAGCAGAGGTCGACGGAGCCGTTGGTGCCGGAGGTGACGGTGTGGTGGATCATCACGCCGTTGACCGGGCCCCAGGGGCCCTTCGAGTTGCGGTTGTGGGAGCGCCAGTTGCGGACCTCGTGGACCGTGAGGCCTTCCTTGCGCAGGATCTCCACCAGCTTGGACGCGCTCAGGGGCTTGGCCATTACTCGTCTCCGTCCACTGCGCGCTCGGCCGCGGCCGTCGTCTGCGACCGGCCGCCGGAGGGGTCGGCCTCCGCCACCTGCTCCTCCCGGCGTGCCTGGGCCTCCGCCGCGAGCGTCGCCTCGTCCGCCGCCGGAATGCTGCTGGCGAGCGGGGTGAACGCGAGCCGCAGGTCGACGGTGCCGCCCTCGCCCTTGACCAGGGCGAGCGGGGCGAAGGAGCGGACGATGCCGGCGGGCGCCTGGAGCAGCGGGCGGCGGGCCTGGTCGGCCGGCCATTCGACGCTGCCGGTGGCGGTGCGGGCGGGGATGATCCAGTGGTCGCCGGTGCGGTAGGCGGCGCCCTTGGCGAAGTAGACCTCGACGCCGTCCTCCAGGGGCAGCCACTCCCCCTCCTCGACGCGGATCGCGCCACCCCGCAGTGCCGCCGTGCGGCCCTTGCGCTTGGGGCCCTCGTGGTGGTCCCAGCGGCGCAGGAACGGGTTGAGGTGGGGCAGCCGACCGACCTCGTCCGCCGGCTCGGCGGACAGCCGCACCCGGCGGCCCGGCAGGTCCAGCTCCTCGACCCGCAGCAGCGGCAGGGGTTCGAGGCGGGAGGCGTACGCGGTGTCGGTGAGCTCGACGAGGTCACCGACGTCGAGGTCCAGCTTCTCGTCGTGGCCGAGGGTCGCCAACTGCACCCAGGTGCCGTCGAGTTCGTCGACCGGGAAGACGACGGAGCCGTTCTCGCGGGACCACTTGAAGGTGGCGTCCTTGGCCTCGCCGCCCTCGTGGATCTCCACCCGGTACAGCTGGTTCTCCGGGCCGCGGTAGCGGGCGTCGGGCTTGACCAGGCACGGGTCCTCGTCGGCGTGGTCGGGCCGCTCACTGCGGGCGGCGAGCCGGGCGGTGGGGGTGGACTGCTGCTGCGCCCACCGGGTGAAGGCGGCGCGGACGTCCTCCTTCGGCGGGTTCGCGTCCTCGATCTCCAGCGCGGCGAGCGAGAGCGGCAGCACCTGCCAGACGACCTTCACACGGGCCGCGGTGTCGGGCAGCGCCGTGCCGAGCGCGACCTCGCGCAGTGCCGGGTCCTCGGCGGCGCTGACCGAGCGCTCCCACACCGTCAGATAGACCAGGAACGGCGACTGGGCGGGCGAGGGCAGCCGGTCGCCGGGCTTCTCCGGGTCGCGGAAGCCGTCGGGCTGGTCCCAGTACGTCCAGTACGCGGGCGGCTGCGCGGTCTCCTGGTCCTCCGCGTCCTCGTCGGGCACGGGCGTGCCGGGCGCCGGGCGGTTCGCGTCGAGCGGGATGCCGTCGACGTAGTAGCGGCCGCCGTGGATGAACAGGGTGTCGATCTCGTGCTTGCCGCCCACGTACTCGATGCGGAAGCCAGCGGCGTCGCGCGGTCCGCCGTGCTGTCCGATGAGGTCGGCGGCGAGGGTGCGGGCCTGGTGGAGCTGGATCGCGGTCTGCTCGTTGGCGTCGGCGTCGAGCTGGACACGGCCCTGTTGGGCGATGACCGCGGAGTAGTGCCGCTCCGGGCGGAACGTGGAGCGGGAGAGGTCAGCGTGCATGAAGGGGGTCCCCCTGGTTCAGGAAAGTGCGGGTAGGGCTTACGGCGGCACTGCTCATGTCACGAAGAAGATCCCGGCGTCCGTGCCCGCGGGCGTGTACTCCTCCAGCCGCGCGCGCAGGCCGTCCTCGCGCTGCGGCCGGTACAGGTCGTGGAAGGCGCCCATTTCGGCGCCGTCGTCGGATCCGCGCCGGATCTCTTCGGGGCAGCGGTCGGCCAACTGCCCGTACCAGGGCGTTCCGTAGCGCACGGCGGCGAACAACGGCCGTACGCCCGGGGTGAGATCGGGCCGGCACCGGTGCCTTCGCGGGGTGCGCGAGCCGGTGGGGACGTAGGAGTACCGCAGACAGCCGATGCCGCGCCGGGCCACATGGAGCTTGCCCGTGAAGATCGAGTTCTCGGCGATCTGCACCGCGTGGGTGTGGATCTCGCCGATGACGGTGGTGCGGTGCAGATGCAGCACGGCGTGGGCGTGGCGGCAGTCCGGGGCGGACAGGGCCTCGCGGTCGTCGCCGGTGGCGTCGAGGATGCTGTCGCGGAGATGGATGTCGAGGGGTTCCTCCGTGACCTCGTCGCCGATGACCTCGATGGTGCCGAGGATGCTGTGCTCGATCTGGAGGCAGGCGGTGGTGCGTTCCAGGACGACGCTGGGCTCCTCGGGCGAGTGCGGCTCGCACTCCGGCTCCAGGGACCAGCCCGGCACGAGCGTGGAGTGGCGTACGACGACGGCGCCCATCGGTCCGGTGACGTTGATGCCGCGGCCGGCGACGAGCAGCCCGTCGAGGACGATGCGCGGCCGCTCGTGCGGGGCGCAGTCCTCGGACACCGCACGGATGTTGAGGGCGTCGGGGCGGTTGCTGTACCAGTCGAGCAGGCGGATCACGGGCCGGGTGCCTTCGGCGGCCCGCAGTTCGAGGCGGTCGCCGGGGTCGAGGTCGAAGTCCAGCTGCTCCTGGTAGGCGCCGCTGTGCGTGATCTCGATGATGCCTTCGGGGCCGGTACGGTCCGCCCGGCGGTCGTTCTGCCAGGCCCGGTAGGCGTCCATGATCTGCCGGTACGGCTGTCCGGGGCCGACCCGGTACGTCTCCGCGTCGGGGCGCGGCTCCCTGTCCCGCTCGTACTCCCCGCCGCCCATGTCGGCGCCGAACGCGTAGTGGTGGTCGACCCAGACGCCCTGCCGGGGCGCGGACCGTGCGCCGAACGCGATCCGGCCGAGTTCGGGGTCGACGGCCACCTGTCCGCGCTTGGGCCGGTAGCGCCACTCGGAGAGGTCGGTGACGACGATGTCCTGCGGCGGTACGGGCTTGTCCTCGCCGTCGCGCCGGATGACGAAGCTCTTGCCGGGGCCGTAGTAGTCGGCGAGCCGGTCGTGGAGCATACGGCGGGTGATGAAGGCGGGCACGTTGTCGACCGCCGCGATGTGCGTGGGCGACGGCTCCGGGACCGGCTTGGTGACCAGGGGGCTGTCGTTGCCGAGGATCGAGAAGGTGTAGAGGTTGCGGGCGCGGTCGATGCAGTACGCCGGGGACGACGTCAGCGAGTACGCCTTGAGCCGCCACACGAACAGTGCGACACCGGCCGGGGTCCAACCGCCCTGACGGTGGCGGGAGTTCGCGTTCCGGACGTCGACCGTGCGGGCCGTCGTCGTGAACGGGCCGCCCGCGAGGGCGAGTTCGGAGGAGTTCCGCAGGTCGACGGCGCGACCCCGCACGGTGCGCTCGGCGCCTCCGTACAGCTTTACGGGCTGATGGTGGGCGACCAGGCGGGACAGCTCGACGGCGCGGGCGGGCCAGCCGGTGATCTGCTCGGACAGCTCCTCCAGGAGGTGGAGGGTGCCCTTGCGGCGGCGGTTGGCGACCGTCGCGGCCACGTCGCGGCGCGGGGCGACGGCTTCGGCGAGCGCCGCCCGGCCGCCCTCGTGCAGACCGGTGGTGAGGACGCGCTCGTAGCCCGGCAGGGTGCGGTAGCCGACGAGATCGCCGAGGTACGGCAGCACCCAGGGCGCCGCGGTCTCCACGAACAGGTCCTCGTAGCCCTGCTGGACGCCGTCGCGGACGCGGTCCAGCTGCTCGGCGACGACCGCGAGCAGCGCACGCAGCGCCTCGCCCTCCTCGGCGTCACGCAGCAGGTGCCAGCGGGGCAGCAGCGCGGCGAGCCCGTCCGGCTCCCGAGACGTCGCCGGGGCCGCCGTCTCCAACTCCACGTCCGGGGACATCACTTGACCTCCGTCAGGATCAGGGTGTCCGCGGCACGCGGCGACAGCAGTGCGAGCTGGGCCGGGCGGATACCGCGGAAGACGAACACCGACCGGCCCTTCGGCAGGCGCCGGGTGTCGGTGATGTCGGGGTTGAGGCGCAGGAGTTCGGCGAGGGAAATGCCGTAGCGGGCCGCTATGGCGCTCAGGGTCTCGCCGTCGTCGGCGCGGACGGTGTGGACCGCCTCGTCGTACGTCGCCGGGTGTGCGGACACGCTCGTCCTCGGTGCGCCGGGGCGGGTGAGCAGCTCGGTGAGCCGGTCCGGGGTGGCGGACGCGGGGATCCCGGTGAAGACGTCGACGTCCACGTAGTCGACGCCGGGCACGGTGTGGGCCGTGGCCAGGATGTCGGAGAGCCGGGCGGGCTGCCCCAACTCCCGTCCCTCGTAGCCGAGTCGGCGCAGCAGTGCCTGGCGCAGCCGCGGCTCGACGAACTCCCAGGCGTGGTCGCGGGCCACCTTGACCTTGGCGGCGACGACCAGGAGGACCGGCTCGCGGACGTCCACCCGGACCGGGAGGCCCAGGTCGCCGTATGCGGTGAGGGCGGCGCGCAGCGGCCGGAGGGTCTCCTCGCCGAGCGGCACGTCGTCCGTCCCCGCAACGGTCACGTGCACGACGCGTCGCCGCCCGTCGAAGAGTTCACGGGCCGCGGCCCGCCCGATGCCGGCGCGCGAGCGGGCGAAGTCCTCGTAGTCCGCCGTGGACACCAGGCGGTCCAGGGAGGAGACGGCGAGGGGGATCGTACGGCGGGTCAGGCCGGGGCCGTCCGCGTCCGAACCGCCCGTCGCCGGGCGGGGGTTGGTGACCGCGGTGACGCCGAGCGGCCGGGTGAGGGGCTGGGTGATCCGGTCGGCGGCGACGTTGGCGGCCCTGCCGGTGCCGAAGCGGTAGCGGGCGCGGACGTTCTCATGGCCGCTGGGCAGCCGGGCGCCGTGGATGCCGTCGCCGAACGTGACGGTCGTCCGGCCGTCGGCCGTGCTGCCGGTGATGTAGACGCGCTCGCGCGGGCCGCGTCCGGCAAGGCTGTCGACCTCGTGCCAGAGCACGCCGTCGATGCGGATCTCCAGCACCGGGGTGGCGCCGAGGGGGTTGTCGTCGGCGAGCCAGGTGAGCGGGGACTGCCAGAGCGCGAACGTCTGGTTGACGCGGTCCGAGTCGCCGCTGCCGATCGCCTCCTCGCGGCTCTCGCCGTGGGTGACCTCGACGACGTTGCCGAGGATACGGACCGTCTCCCGCCGGTAGCGGTGGGCCAGGTCGGCGGTGAGGGTGAGCGCGGTGTGGACATGGTCGCCGGGCAGTTGGGGGTCGACGGCGGGGTCGGCGGCGGCGATCGTGACGACCTCGGTGGCGGCGACCCCGGCCACGCCCGGGATGTCGCTGCGCTCGCCGCTGACGATCAGCGTGCGCCCGGGCCTCAACCCGTCGTACAGCTCGGCGAGTTCGATCTCGTTGCCGTACACGTCCTCCGCAAGGGGCTCGTCCGCCAGCCGCAGGGGCTCGCCCGCCGCGTGCACGGTGGTGTCGCGGATGTGCGAGAGCAGCACGTCGAACTCGTCCAGCCAGGGGTCGGCGAGGGTGAGTTCCGTGCCCCGGCCGGTGATGCCGTAGTTCGTGTACGCGGCCGTGCGCACGGCGGTCACCTGTGTGGTGACGAACGCCAGCCTGGCGTCGCCGGGGATGCCGCTCTGGGCGCCCTTCGCGGGGCGCTGGACGGCGACCCAGCTGCCGACGGTGATGCCGGTGTGCACGGTGTCGAGTTGCAGCACGCTGCGGCTGACGGGCTGCGGCTTGCTGGCGATGACCACCTCGACGTTGGGCTCGGCGCTGCCCACGGTGTAGCGGACGCCGACCTCGTACTCGCCGTGCGTGAACTGCTCGCTGTCGCCCGGCCGCAGGGCGATCTCCTGGGCCGTGCCGTTGTGGATGCCCACATGGACCAGGCCGTCGTCGTCGGGCCGCGACACGAACAGGGTGCGCTCGGGCAGTCCCGCGTGCAGACGGACGGTGACGCCGGGCTCCTGGGAGTCGGCGGGCCGCCGGCTGAGCCAGTTCAGGTCGCGGTCCTGGGCCGCCCGGACGGACAGCTCGACCTGGCCGGTGCCCAGCGGGAAGGTGATGAACTGCGGCACGGGCAGGTTCTCGGCGCGCTGGTCGGAGCTGCTGCCCTCGACGTACTGGAACTCCGCCCGGACCGGCACCTTGCCCGCCGTGTCGTAGACGACGCGCATGCTGGTGAGAGCGGCGCCGGTGAGCGGCCAGTCCGCCGTGCGGATCACCCGGCCCCGGTCGTCCTGGACCGGCTTGAGCGGGGCCGTGGCACCGAAGGGCGCCGTGGTGACACGCATCGCGAGCAGCTCGCGCAGGAGCTGGGGGTTGGTGGGGGCGGCGGCCGTACGCCAGGCGGGGTAGAGACTCCCGAGACCGGGGTTGAGGGCGGAGAGCAGCCGGGCGGTGTCACCGCCGGGGCGCTGACGGCCGGTGCCGCCGGACGGGGCAGGGCTTGAGGCACGCAGGGCGGGAAGCACAGCGCCCAGTGCTTCAAGAGCGGCGGTGCGCGAATCGCCCTTCTTCAGGGGCGCGGGGAACTGCGCGACCAGCCCCGACGGCGCGGCAGACGACTGACCACCTGACTCAACCGTCTGCGCCGGTGCCAACTCCGACGCTCGCTTCGCAAGTTCCGCGAGCACCGCCTCCAGCTGGGCAAACCACTCCGCCACATCCTCATAAGGCGTCGCCAACACCTGTGCCTCGCCCAGCCGGGCCACGGGCTCGACCAGCCGTGCCGCGAGCTGCTCCGGCGTCTTCACGGCGTCGAGATCCGACCGCAGCGGGGCGAGGACCTGATCCTCGAAGTCCTCGATCAGGCGGCTGACCGGACGTGGGTTGGGCAGCTCCGGTGTGGGCGGCTCGTCGCCCGGCTCGCCCGGAGTCGCGGGCTCGGCGGTCCAGCGCCGTACCTCGTCGACGAGTTCCTTCAGCGTCGGCGGGGCCGACTTGGGCAGGGAGATCGCGGTGATCTCGTCGTCCCGGTCGACCCTCGTCTTCGCGACGGGAAGCAACTTCCGTTCGCCGCCGGCCTGTTCACCGAAGACGAAAAGCAGCTGATCGCCGGTCTGAAGAGAGTTCGCCGTGCCCTCGACGAACAGCTCGGAGCGGCGCTCCAGATCCGCCGGGGTCACCGGGGACGGCCGCCGCCGACGTACCTTCAGCTCGTTCCAGTCCCAACGGGCCGTCAGATCACGGCTGGTCTCGAACGTCTGGGACTGCTCGTCGGCGGACGCCGGCACGCTGTGGCTGCGTGCGCCGCGCGGGACGGTCACCGGCAGGGTCTCGGCGCGCGGGTCGCGGTCAAGGGTGTAGGCGACGTGGGTCGTGGCCGCGACGCCGGGGCGGGGCCGGTGGCCGACGAGCCGCCCGAGCAGGACCAGCGAGCGGTGCTCGTTCGCGGTGCGCAGGTATGCCTCGTCGGCGATCCGCTCGGAGTGGAAGGTGAGCAGGTCGCCCAGGACGGCGGTGGCGTCGAGCAGGCCGATCGCCGGGTCGTCGGGGGTGCGGACCGTGAGGCTGTTGAGTGCCGGGTACGCGGGTGAGGCGAGCCGGTCGAGCAGGGCGGCCAGGAAGGAGCCGTACTCGCCGACGCGGTAGTCCAGCGCGGTGCGGCCGGGCGGGTTGTGGAGCGGGGCGGGCGCGAGGCGTTCGTCGTGGCCGCCGCGGCAGGCGCCGCCGCAGGTGCACTCGTCGGGGACCGCGCTCATCGGGCACCTCCCAGGGATATCGCCAGCAGGCCGTTCTCCGGCCGGTCCGGGTCGTTGTCGCAGGTGGCGATCTCCAGCGGGCCGAGCCGCAGCACGCCGTCCTCCCTCTCTCCTCGGTCCTGTTCGAACAGCCGCCGCAGCCGGGTGACTCGGACGCTCTCCACGCCCGGCACCGCGGCCGCCACGGCGACCAGACGGCTGAGCCGGACGGGTTCGCCAAAGCGATGCGCGTCGGGGTGGAAGAAGCCGTTGCGGCCCCTGCCCAGCACCCGGTACAGCTCGGCCAGGATCTGCCCGTGCTGGTGACCGGGCTTGGCGCAGACGGTCAGCGCGATGTCGAGCGGCACCAGGCGGGCCGGGCCGACGACGAGGTCGTGGCCGATGCGCCGGTACGCCTCCAGGGCCTGCTCGACCGAGGCGAGCAGCTCCGGTGCCGGGGCGCCGGTGCCGTACGCGTCGATCGCGATGTGGGCCTCCTGGAGGCTGCCGGTCCAGCGGATCTCGGCGGCGGCGCGCTGCACGCCGGGCACGGCGGAGGCGAGGGCCGCGTAGTCGTCCGCGGTGACCGCGCGCAGCCGGGTGCGGCGCAGGTCGAGCGGGGCCAACTGGCGTACCTGCTCGACGGGTTCGGGTTCCGTGCCGCCGGTGGCGGGCAGCGGGTTGCGGACGACGGCGGCCGGTGGCGGGTCGCAGTCGTCCTGGACGACCAGGTGGTTGATGGCTTCCGCGCCGACGTTGCCCGCGATGCCGCCGCCGAGCCGGTAGCGCAGGGCGAGGCGCGAGCCCGGCGTGGGCTTCGCCCCGTGCCGCCCGTCGCCGAAGCGCAGCGCGATCCGGCCGTCGTCCTCCAGCTCGCCGACGAAGTGCCGGTCGCGGGAGCTGCTGTCGAGCAGGTCGCGGCGCGGCTCCCACACCCGGTCGTCGCCCTCGTGGGCTCGTACGGCGGGCAGCGCACGGCGCGGATCCTGTGCGAGCCCGGCGGTCGCGGAGCCGCGGAGCACCGGCTCGTCGGGGTGGAGTCCGGCCGCGTAGGACGGGCCCCAACTGTGCGCGATCTCCCACGCGATGTGGCCGTCGAGGACGCTGCCCGCGCGGGCCCGCGCGGTGAGGATCTCGACCCGCTGGAGCTTGGCGTCGAGCAACTGGTCGCTGCGGTGCAGGAGTTCGCGCAGGGCGCGGACCGGATGCAGACGGAGTTCCAGGCGTTCGAGGATCTTCAGGCCGAAGACGACGGCGAGTTCGGCGATCTCCTCGTCGCCGAGTCCGTCGCGGTCCCGGGCGCTGCGCCACAGCTCGACGAGCCGTTGCCTTACCCGCCCGGGGATGGCCGCGATCCGCTCGGCCTGACCGGCGGACACGGTCCGCGGGTCGGGGAACGGGACGGCCTGCGTGACGGGCGTACGGCCGAGAACGGGCCGGAAGCGGGGCCGGATCCCCGGGTAGACGGACTGGGCGAGCAGCGTGCGCAGGGCGGCGGCCTGGCCGTACGCGGTGCCCGGGACGACACGCTCGTGCCGCTGCCCGGCCCGCTCCAGGCCGAGTCCGGCGCGTACGGTCGCGGGCTCGCCGACCACCTCGAACAGCTCACGGACGTCGTCGGGCGTGAGTGCTTCGCCGTTCTCCGCCTTGTCCGCGAGGGAGTTGATGAGCCGCGCGGGTGCGTTGCCCTCGTCTCGGTCGTGGCAGCCGAACGCGGGAGGGTCGCACGTGGCAACCACGGCGGGCTCCTGAGGAACGGTGACCGTCTCGGGGAGTCCGGCCTGCGAGCGCCCGTGATCGACGAGGACGACGTTGCCGCGGGCCAGGCTCACATCCTCGACGGGCAGGCAGTCGCAGCCGCCGCGCGTGGTGAGGCAGAGCGGGAAGCGCAGGGCGTCCTCGGCGGCCCAGGTGACCTCCAGGACCGGCTGGTCCTCGATGCGGTCGACGCCCGGGGTGACGGAGGTCAGGCGTACGGCCTGACGGTGGGCGGGGTCGGCGTCGCCGGGGGTGCCGGTGCGCGGGCCCTTCAATTCCTCCAGGACGAGCAGGTCACCGGGCGTCAGGTCGAGTCGGCGGTCCCGGCAGGTCTCCGGGTCCTGCCACTCGTCCCTCAGCGTGGCCGACGTGGCGCCCTTGGGCAGGGTGCACACCTCGCCGCCCCAGCTCCACAGGCGGATCGCGTTGTGCGCGACCCGCAGCTCAAGCGGGTCGGCGGTGACGACCGGTTCGAAGACCTCCAACGAGCCGCGCTCGTCGAGGTCGCCGAGGTCGATCTCGCCGATGACCGTGCCGGGTTCGGGGCGGTCGTGGGGGTCGAGGGTGCGGACGTCGACGGAGGCGAAGCGGTACGTGCCCGGGGTGAGCGTGTGGTCGCCGGCGGTCTCCACGGCGACGTACGCGCGAGCCGCGCAGCCGTCGTGCATCGCGTAGTCGATGAGGCGGACGTGCCGTCGTACGGAGACCCGGCGACGTGCGGTGTCCAGGTAGGCCTCGGTGGCCACCGCGTCCTGCTGGTAGCTGATCTGGTCGCCGGTGTAGGCGAGCAGCTCGACGAGGGTCATGCCGAGGTCGGCGGGGTTGCGCTCGACCCAGTCGGGCGTGGTGAGCGCCAGCCGGTCGAGAAGCAGCTTGCGGATGGTGTCGTAGTCGCGGGCCGTGTAGTCGACGACGGGCGCGTCCGGGAAGTCCGGGGTCTCCTCGCCGTCTTCCTTGCAGTCGAAGGGAGTCGGGCAGTCGGGCCGGAAGGAGAAGGAGGCCGTGTGGTAGCGCTGGTCGAAGCCGCGGTACGGCTCGGTGCCGGGCCGTCCGTAGGGGTCGGCCTCCACGAGGGAGAGCCGGTAGCGGGAGGTGTCGCCGGCCCGGTCGAGAGTGACGTAGAGCCGGTCGTCGAGCTCCGGGTCCTCCTCGCGTTCGACGCTGACGTCGACGACTGTGATGTCGGCGAGGCCGGTGACGCGGCGGCCGCCGTCGATACGGACGTTCTCCGGGCAGAGGCCGTGCGGGGCCTTGCCGAGGAAGGTGACGGTGAGCAGCAGTCCGTCGTCGCTGACCTCGACGGCGTCGACTCCGTTGAGCTGGGCGGCTCTCACCTTGGCCCGCCTGGGTGCGGTCGTGCTCGTCATGCGGCGGCCCTCCCTTCGAAGACGTCGTCGCGCCGGGTGCCGTCGGAGCGGAGGGCGTACGACAGATACACGCGGACGACGTGGTCCTCGCTGACCACGTCGAGGGCCTCCACCTCGATGAGGTCACCGAGCCAGCGCTGGAGCGAGGCCTGGACGGAGAGTTCGAGGGTGCTCATCAGCTCGGGGCTGTTCGGGGCGAAGACCAGGTCGAGGAGTCCGCAGCCGAAGTCGGGGCGCATGACGCGCTCGCCGGGGCTGGTGAACAGCAGTTGCTCGATCAGGTCGTGGACGTGTTCGCCGTGGCGGGCGTGTGCGGTACGTCCCCGGCGGTCTGCACGGAAGGGGAACGCGATGTCGCTGCGGGGCTGTGGCTTCCTCATCCGACGGACACCCCCCGCTGCGCGGACGTGACCACGGCCGGCCCCTGCGGCACCAGGGCGGCGCTGAAGCACTGGCCCGCGGAGGTGTCGAGCAGCACGGGGACACCCGCGACGGTGACGCCGCTGTCGGATGCCGTGAAGCGCACGGACACGCATGGCTGCGGGATGCCGTTCACGATGTGGGTGCAGCCGACCACTGTGTAGGTGTCTGCGGTGGTGGCGACCGCGCGATCGCCGATCCGCACCGCCGACGACGGTGCGTGGGCCGCGGTGACGCGCCCCCCGTGCGGGCAACTGATCACGGCGTCGGCGCCGATCAGGTTCCCGGAAGTCCCGGACACGTTCGTCGTTCCCCCGTTCCTAACGCTTCGATTCCACGGTCAACTGACCTTCGTTGACGGTGACTTTTCCGTCCTTGAGGGTGATCCGGGCCGGCCCGGAGGCGATGACGATGGCCTCCGCGGTGATCCGGATGTACGCCCCGCCCTTGGCCTGGAGCAGGATCCCCTCGTCGGGCCCCGCCACGTCGTTCATCACGATCTTGTGCGCCAGCTGGGTCT
The DNA here is from genome assembly GCF_044593495.1 of Streptomyces sp. NPDC051963. Classification (NCBI taxonomy): domain Bacteria; kingdom Bacillati; phylum Actinomycetota; class Actinomycetes; order Kitasatosporales; family Streptomycetaceae; genus Streptomyces; species Streptomyces sp. NPDC051963. The sequence continues at coordinate 78,090 of NZ_JBIUCC010000012.1, forward strand.
GCACGACGACCGGCTTCAGCGCGGACGGCCGCGCCAGCTCCCGCTGGGCGTCGGGCGGAAGCTCGCCGCGCTCCCCGTACCAACAGCCCGTCCAGATCGGGAAGCTGGGGTCGCCCTGCTCGAACTCGACCCACACACCGGCGTCCTGCTGCGGCACCACGACCTGCCCCGCCTCCTGGCCGGTGAACGGCAGACAGGGCAGCGCCCAGGTGGAGGGCTCGTCGCCGAGCACATCGGGGACCTGGACCGTGATCCGCCCGATGCCCAGCGGATCGTTGTTGTCGATCACCCGGCCCCGGAACTTGCCCAGGTACCGGTTGTTCGGTGCCGCCATGCTGACCTGCTCCTGTTTTTGTGAGGTGGTGCCGCCGTCACGGCCGTACGGTGTCGCCGCTCGCGACGAGGCCCTCCCTGGAGAGCGTGAAGTTCTGGGTGAACGAACCCGGACGCAGCGTGTGCGTCACGGACTTGACGTAGTAGTCGCCGTCGTACATCGGCCCCGAGCCGCGGACGCCGACGAGGCTGCGCGGGTGCAGCAGATAGCCGCGCCGGGTGACGTCGAGGGAGCCGGAGCCCGTGATGACGTCGGCAGAGGTGGCGGCCCGGGCCAGCAGTTCGGCCTGCGCCTGCTGGATCTGCTGCTTGGCGGTGCCGGCCAGGGTCCTGCGCTTCAGCGCCGGCGTGGGGCGCCGGCCGAGCGGTGGCCGCAACGGGCTGATCGACGGCTGGCCGAGCAGCGTGGCGTGCCGGTTCTCCGGGTTCTGCCAACGCGCCTGGGGCTCCTCGCGGGCGGTCCCGTCGTAGGCGAACGTCAGCTGGTCGACCGTCGAGTTGGCGTCCATGTTGACGTTGAGGGCGTGCTGGCGGGTGCCGAGCCGGACCTCGGGACCCCAGTAGGCGGAGGACTGACCAGGCGTGGGCCCCGGCTCGAGATAGAAGACGTAGCCGTTCGCCTGGGCGAGTTCGGTCACGTACTGGAGATCCGTCTGGGTCTGGTAGTGGACCCGCAGTTGTTCGTGCGGGGGCTGGAGGATCTGCTCGTCCTTGACGTCGGGCAGGATGCCGTAGTCGCGGTAGCGGCCGAGGATGGCGAAGACGCGGCGCGAGGGCGCGAGGTTGGGGTAGCGGTCGGTGCGCTCCTCCAGGTCCATCAGCAGGGTGAGGTCCTCGCCGGTCACGGTGAGCGTGGTCTGCCCCGGCCGGTTGCTGGCGCCGACCTCCTGCCGGACGATCAGCCCGTCGAACAGCACCTGCGGGGTGCCGCGCACACTCACGCTGACGATGACGCGGGTCTTGGGATCGAAGAACCCATCGGGCAGCAGGTTCCTCTGTATGACCCCTCGCTTGGTGAGATCGAAGGCCATCTGGAACCCGCTGCGCTCCCCCGCCGTGACGGTGATCTGCGCGGAGAGCAGGGCCTCCATGACCTCGGCCGGCACGGGCCGGGCGAGCTTGGGGCCCATGTGCAGGGTCATGTGGACGGGCCCCGCCCCGACGGGTATCTCCTCAGGCACGCCGGCCCCCCTGCGGGAAGCCACCCGGCAGCGGTACGTCGACGATCCGCCCCGGCTCGTCGGTCAACTCGCGTGGATCGAGTGTGGGATTGGCGTCGGCGATCTGCCACCACTGGCCGGGGTCCCCGAAGTACCGCTGCCCGAGGAGATCGGGCCGCTCACCGTCGCCGACGACGTGCGCCTCGGTCTCCTGCGCATCGAGCGGAGGCAGCAACCGCCGCTTGGTGTACCGCACTTCGGTCCCGTCCTCGTCGGTGTGCACCCCGATCTCGGCGTCGTGATACCGGCTGTTGCGGGGGTAGGGATGGGCCCCGGGTATCGCGTCCAGGGCGCTCTCGTACGGCTGGATGCCGTCCGTGCCGGCCATGTCAGCCCCTTCCCAAGATGGCGGTACCGCGTCCACTCAGCCCGAGCGCGCCGAGACTGCCCCCGCGGGCGGAGGCGGCGAGCCGCTCCTTCTGCGCGAGATGCGCCATGTACAGGTCGGCACCGCGGTGCCCGGCCGGCAGGTCGCTCACACTGAGCACCTTCAGCCCGATGCTGAGGCTCGCCCTGATCGGATTGAGATTGACGTCGAACGCCGACTCATTGATCGACAGCTCGGTCAGCCGCACCGGCAGCACCCGCTTGCTCCCCCACGTGAAAAGGGTGAGCGGCATCTCGATCGGCGTGATCTCGATGGTCCCCTTCTGCGTCTGCTTGGCCGCGTCCCGGAGTTGGGCGGTGGTCGGGTGCACGAGCATTTCGAGCGTGGCCAGTTGGGGGTGAATCCCGTCGGGCGCGGCGATCTCCAGCTGATCGGTGGCGTCGATCTCGGCGGTGAACTTCCAGGTCTCCTCAGCGGGGCCCTTCAGCCGCAGGGCCTCGTTCCGGTCGCCGCCGCCGGCACCGCCGCCTTCGGCGTTCTGGCCGCCGGCGGACTGGGGGGCGAGGGAGCGCTCCAGGGTGTCGGGGTTGAACTGGAGGATGATGATGCGTTGGGGGGCGCCGGTGTCGGGGTTTACTACGACTATGCCGGAGCGGATGGGTTTGGGGATGTCTGCGTAGCGGGTCATGGGCACTCCTCTGCGTTCAGCTCTGGACCTTCGTGCTCGAGACATGGCAGTCGTCGCACCAGAAGCAGTAGACGATTCCGCCCAGCTTGAGCTGTCGCCCGAAAGGCATTTGGGCGCTGTTCATGAAGGCGAGGAAACGCATGACTCCCGAGCATTCGGGGCAGCGAGGGTGAATTTCCGGCCTGACCCATTGCGGCAGTCCGCCCACTTGATGCGGGGGCTGCCCGGTCAACCCCCGGGTGGTCACGCCCACCTGATTGGGGTGGAGCTCCAGGACGAGGGACCGCGCGCCCCCCGCGAAACTGAAGTCAGGGTCGGCGAGACCTTGTGGACCGTAGTAGACCGTGGTCCTTCCCGGCTCTGTCCGCACAGTGGTCGATCCGATGTCTTCGCAGCCGCAGGTGTACCAGTAGAACGTCGGGTCTGCTGTCAGTTCGTAGGGGAGGTCCTTCGCTGACAGGGTCAATAGGTGCCCGGCAGGTGTCTCGCACAGATGACACACCGGCACCTCGCCCGACATGGGCAGGGCGACCTGGTGCGGGCTCCTGCCGTGTTCGGCGACGAACCCCATGTACGCGGGGGAGTGACCGGCCGGCAGGGACGAGTCAGGCAGAGCACCCGAGAGTTCCAGCAAGGTCTGCCACTCCGGAGAGCCGTCGAACTCGTCCCGGACGCCGAGCAGGGCTTGAGAGGCGAACGGGGTACGCATGAAGGCCAACTGGACCAGGTGGTGCGGATCCTTGGTGACCTCCCACTGGTCGAGCAGCTGCTGGGCCTCGTGGTCGGGGGCTCCGGAAAGCAGGCCCAGCTGGATGTCGTCATCGTGGATCTGGTCGGCGACGGGCCGCAGCAGCTCGGGACGAAAGGTGCCGATGTTGTAGATGACACTGGCCACAGGGGCGTCGGGGTCGCCCGCGGCGAGGTAGTCGTCGATGAGTCCGTGGAGGGTCTTCTCGGGAAGCCAGGGGACTAGTCGTGCCGCGGAGCGGACGAGTTCCTCGTGCTCCCTGAGCGCCTCCGCGGCCCGGGTCTTCTGCTCGGCGTAGCCGGGCGTCAACTCCAGATACTGCGCGAGGTACCCGGCGAGGTACCGTTCGTCGGCCGCGATCAGTGCCTCGACAGCGACGGGCACGCCGTGCTCCTCCAGTGCGTAGAGGTACGCGAAGATCCGATCCCGCTTCCTGGGGCCGGGGAGACGGGGGTCGGTGTAGATCCTCCGGATTTCTTCGCTGGAACTCATTTCGCCTTCCCCCAGTAGTGCAAGAACATCATGTCGATTCCACGAGAGTAGTCGATGACCCCTTCTTCCACGAGCCGTTTGTAGTGCCGCGTAAAGTGAGCCACATAGGCTTTGGTGAGCACCTGGGGCGGCGTGGAGAGATAATTCAAATAGTGCTGAAAATCGAACTTTGCCGCGCGAGTCAGATTCAGGGCGTCACGCTCGTACTGCTCCGGCTTGTTCTTGTGGCCCCAGGTGCGCCCCTTCTTGTGCACCGCATCTTCCGGCACCATCACGGTCAGTGCCTTGTTGTACTCCTCCTTGGCCTTCCGCTGATGCTCTTCGGCGCCGTCCTGATTCTTCGCGAGCAGCTCCTCCTCCCTGAGAAGTTCCAGTCGCTTCTTGTCTAGCTTCGACTGGTCCCTCGCATCGATGTCGCCGGCCGCCTCGTCGTCGAGCAGCCGCCGCAGAGTCCTGTCTTCCTTTGCCTTATCCTCAATGAACTCCCGCTGGCGATGCGCGATAATGGCCCGACCCGAGGGAATGTGGTCGGCGGTCACCTGAGTCTGTCGAGGTTTCAGGTCGTTCTTCTTCCGATGCCTCAACTCCTTCCTGCGTCGAGCGTCCGCTTCCTTGTAGCTCTGCACCTCGCCGGCCTGCCGGTAGAGCGCATGTGGTACGAAGGGGTAAGCGAGGATCGTGGCCAGGCTCGCGTTCAACTGCTGCACGTTCTGTGCGCGCTGGGCGGCAGGTATTCCGGGGGATTCCTGAGTCGCGGACTGCTCGCGCTGCCGCTCGACGGACCGCTGCTCCTCCTGCTGCCGGGCCGCCGAGTCGGTGCCCTGTGGTGGCTCGGTGGCGCTGTCCGCTCCCGAGGTGACCTCGACTGCGTCGCCGACATTCTCCTCGGGGTTGAGCCGCGCGGAGAACTCGACCTTCTTCGCGCCTTGCATGTCCAGCCCTGACAGGCGGTACCAGAGGCGCATTCCGGAGAGAACGCCGCGCATGACCGATCGCCTGATGCCGCGTTCCAGGATGCTGCTGAGCTTGGGGCGGATACGCAGCGCGGCCTTCTGGAGGCGAGCGTACTTGGACTCCTTCGATTTCTCGTCCTTGCGCCGCTGATCCTGCTGCTGCTTCTTGTGGTCCTGCTGCTGCTTCTTGTCGTCCCTCAGGCGGTCCTTCTTCTTCTTGAACTGATCGCGCAGCTTGGCCGCACTGTTCTTGAGGGACTTGCCGAGCTTGGACTTCTTCAGCTTGTTGCCAAGCGTCTTCGCCGCGTTTCCGACCTTCTTCAGGGCGGACTTGACCGCGCCCTTCGCCTTCGCGAGAGCCTTCCCCGCAGGAGACTTGGGCTTCTTCGGCTTGGTCGGCTTGGGGCCCTCGATCTCCTTCTTTTTCTTCTTGGGAGTCGGGGCATCGGGGGTCTTGCCCCCGGCGGGTGTCTGGTCCCGGTGGGAGGTTCGGTCCTTCGTCGGCTCCTGCGTGCGGTCCCTGTCCGGCGTACGGTCCGAGTCGGGCGTACGGTCCCGGTCCGGCGTACGGTCCTTCGCTGGCGTCTCCTGCTTCGGCGGCGCCCCGTCCTTCGGCTTGGCCGTCGCGGGATCCGCCTTCGCCGGCCCCTTGGGCGTAGCCGCATCCTTGGGCTTCACCGGCGCCTTCGCCGAAGGCGACGTCGCCCCCTTCGGCTTCGGAGCCGCCACCCCCGGCGCCGCAACCTTCTGGTTCGCGTTGCGCATCGCGCCGCGCGCGTTGTTCACGGCGTCGCCCGCAGCCTGCTTGGCGCCCTTGCCGGTCTTCTTCAGGCCGTTGAGGATCTTCTGGGACATGTCCTGGAGGCGTTTGCCGACGCCCTTGGTCGCCGAAGAGAGGCGGATCATCAGGAAGTTGGCGATGAATTCCAGCAGGGCCACGATCCCTGCGGCCACCGCCTCCGCGAACAGGCACGCCGCCGGGCCCGCCTTGACCGCCTTCAGGTAGGCCCAGAATTTCGAGAAGGCCGTGAGGATGGAGCTGATGCTCTGCCAGGCCGCCATCAGGCCCTGGACGATCGTCAAGATCGCGCCGGCCGCAGGCACCAGCATCGAGACGACCTTCTCGATCACCAGCGAAGCGATCATCATCGGCAGTGAGGCGACGATGGCGTCCCAGGCCATCTTGCCGATCTGCTTGAGGGAGACGCAGCCCTTGACGAGCACGTTGATGACGGCCTTGCCGAGGCCGAGGATGCCCTCGACCTTGGTGTCGAACCAGCGCTTCACGCCGACCTTGATAGCGCCCCAGAGGTGGTCCGTGATGCCGGACTTGGCGGACGAGCCCGCCTTGGAGAGCCAGCCGCCCGGGTCGGGGGCGATGTCCGCGATCAGCGCGGCGAACTTGCCGAGCGCCTCGATCGCGGCCTGCGCGAACTTGATCGCGCCCTCGATCACCGCCTGGTAGGCCTTGATGACGAACTTGAGGCCCGCCTCCAGGGCGGTCAGCAGCGCGTTGAGGCCGGCGGCGAGCGCGTCCAGGAGGGCGTTGACCGCCTTCTTCAGGCCGTCCGCGAGCTGGTTGACGGTCGCGATGGCCGCGTCCCGCAGCCCTTCGATCGCCTTGCGGAACTTGTCCCGCAGCTCCGGGAAGGCCGCGAGAAGCACATCGCCGATCGCGATCAGGACGTCCGCGAGCGCGTTGATCGCGGAGATGGCCAGGTCGCGGACGAAGTCGATCGCCGCGTTGGCCCACTCCTTGAACTGGTCGATGATGCCGTTGACGGCGGCCCGCGCCGCCTCGAACACCGCGGTGACCGCCTCGAGCAGACCCTTGAAGAAGTCGCCGACCGCGTCGGCCAGCATGCCGAAGAAGCCTCCGGAGGGCTTCTCCTCCTCCTTCTTCTTCTCGGCCTCCTTCTCGGCGTTCTCCCGCTCGGTGTCGATCTGCGCGTTGTCCTTGTCCTTGCGCTCGCCGACCTCCTTGTCCTTGTCGTCGCGGGCCTTGACGATCTCCTTGTTCTTCTTGCCGTGCTCGTCCTCGGACTTGGTGTCCGCCTCGTCGATCTTCTTGTCCTGCTCGGACCGCCACTCCTCGCGACGGCTCTGGGTCTCGCGGGCGACCTTGCCCCGTTCGGAGGTCTGCTTCTCGGTGTTCTGGGCGACCTCGCGGTCGATCTCGGTCTGCTTCTCCTGCTTGGCCTTCTGTTCGCCCTGCCGGTGCTCCTGCTCCTTGGCGGCGAGTTCACCCTGCGCCTGTCCGGCGGCACCGCTGATCTCGCCGCCCTTCTCCTCCTGGGCGACCTTGCCGACCCCGGCCTTGGGCGGTGACATGGCGCGCAGGCCACCGCCCTTGCCGGCCCCGGCGGAGCCGCCGGCGGCGTTGCCGGTGAGCTGCTCCTGCGGCGCGTTCGGGAAGATCTGGTCCTCGCCCATCGGCTTGGCCGCGTCGTCACGGCCGGTCGACTGGATCGCGGACTGCTTCTCCTTCAGCGCACCCTGCTGGTCGTCGGTGCGGGTCGGGTCGCTGGCGCCCTCAAGACGGATCTTCGGTGCCGGGCCGACCGTCTTGTTCTCCAGGGCGGGGTCATGGGTGGGCACGGCGTCGGCCGCGGCCTCCACGCTCTGCGCCTCGGACTCGCTGAGCCCCTCCGTCGGCACGGCGGGAGGTGGCGGCGGGGGCGCGCTCGGCTTCTCGCCCTGGGCCTTGTCGCTGCCCTTGGCCTTCTGCTTGTCGCCCTGGTCCTCCGGGCCGAGCTTCTCGACCTTGCCGGTGACCTGGGCCGCCGCGGGCGCCGCCTCGGGCGGAGCCGAACGGGTCTGTGGCGCACCCGAGGGCCGCTCCCGCGTGGGCGGCGCCGAGTCCAGGCGCTGCTGCTCCTCGCCGACCTTCTTGGTCGCTGCCTGGTCCACACCGGGCATGGCGGCGGCAGCCTGGTCCGGCGCGAGCTTGCTCACGGTCTGGACGGCGGCCTTCGGGTCCTGTCCGGAGACGTCCGGCGGCTCCTGCTGCTTCTCCTCGGGCGCGGCCTGACCACCACCACCGCCACTGCATGTGCCGCCGCCCTCGGGTTCGGCAGCCGGCGCGGGCGGCGCGCAGCCGCCCCCGTCCTTCTCCAGGGACGCCTCGGGCTGCGGCGCCGCTGCCTGCTCCGCTCCCGGCGCCTGCTCGGCGGCCGGGCTGACCCCGGTCTGCCCTGCACCCGGCGCGGCGCCGGGCCCGGCCGCGGCCGTCGGCCCGGGTGCCTTCTCGGCGCCGCCGACCGGCTGGCGCGGCGCCGCCACGGGCCCGGAGTCCTGCGGCACCTGCGACTTGGCCTTGGGCGCCTCCCGGTCGGGCTTGGGCGGCGCGGCGTCACGGCGGGCCGCCGGCGACGGATTGCGGTCCTCGACCTGGGTACGGGGAGTGGCGGCACCGGCGGGCTTACGCACTGGAGCAAGTGCGGGGTTCACCGAGGGTGCGCCGGCCCGCGTACCAGCCGCCATACGCGCGCCGTCGGCCGCACCTGTGGGTCCGGCGGCGGCCCCAGCCCCGCGCGTCTCGTCCGCGTCGGTCCGCTCGTCCTCCTCGCGGGGCTCCTCGTCGGCGCCCGGCTCCTTGGTCTGCTGCTGTTCCTGCTCCTGGGCGGGGTCGGGCTTCTCGGCCTCGGGCTCCGGCTTTTCCTTGTCCTCGGTCGCCGGGTCGGGGCCGACCTCCTGGTCGAGCGGCTTCTCGGTCTCCTGAAGGTCCTTGGCGGCGGGGTCGTCGCCGCGGGCGACGGGCCCGCCCTCCGGCTGGGACGCCTCTCCCTCGACGGGTCCTTCGTCCTGCCCGGGAGCCTTGGTCTCGGGCCCGGCCGCGGCCGTGTCGTCGGCGTCCCGCTCCTGCTCGTCCTTCTCCCGCTCCCGCTCGACCTTCTCCGCCTTTGTCGGCGGGGGCGTGGGGAAGGAGGGTACGGAGGGCTCCGCCGCGCCCGGCTTCAGCTGTTCCGCGGTGGGTACGGCACTGAGGTCGAGGTCGGCCTCGGGCAGATGGTCCTCGGGCTTGATCGTCGGCTCGGGCTCGGCCTTCGGGCCCTTGCCCTCGGCCTCGTCGCCGCCTCGGACCTCGTCGTCCGCGTCCGCTTCGAGCCCGAGCGGCTTCTCCTCCTCGCGGACGTCGTCCTCGTGCTCGTCCTTCTCGTGCAGGCCGTGCTCGGACAGCGCCGAGTCCCGCTCCTCGGCCCGTTCGTCCACCTTCTCGGGACGTACGCGGCCGGGCTGCGCCTTGGCCTTCGGGTCCAGCGCCTCCGGCTTGGACCCGGCGGCCGGCTGGGTCTGCTCGTCACGGCGTCTGCGCTTGTCGGCGCCGGGGGCGGTCGCCTGCTGCGGGTCGGCCTCCTCGCGCTCGCGCTGTTCCTTGCGTTCCTCCTTGGCCTGCTCGGCGCCTTCCTGCCCGCCCTCGGTGCGCCGGTCGGCTGCCTCGTCGACGCGTTCGCGGTCGGTGGCGGCCTGCTCGTCCTCCTGGCGCTGCTCCTCCTCGCCCCGCTGCCGTGAGGCGGCCCGCTCGTCCTCCTGGTCCTTGCGCTGTGCCGCCTCCTGGTCCTCGGTGGCCGCGTCGGACTGGGCCCGGCTGCGTTGCGCACCGGCCTTCTCGTCGCGGTCCTTGACGTCCCGCTGCTCCTCGCGGGTGTCGTCGGTGCGCTTGCCCTGCGAGTCCCGGCGCGTCTCCTCCTGCCGCTTCCACGCGGTGCGTTCGACGCCGAGCTCCGCGAAGAGGTCGATCTCGGGCAGCGGTACGTCGGAGGGTTGCAGATCGAGGGGTCCGGTCGAGCCGGACTCCGCGAACAGGTCGAGGAGGCGCTCGTACTCGGAGCTGAGCAGCCGTTGTTCCAGCCGGTCGACGACCTGGTCCGCCAAGCTGTCGGACATCCGGCCCAGTTGGAGCCGCACCCGGTGGGAGGCGTCGGTCGGGTCGCCGCGCAGGGACCGCAGCACACCGCCCGCGAGCCGGTCCACGAGGGTCGCCGGATCGATGGCCTCGGCCCGCATCCGGTCGGCGTCGACGGTGGCGTACCGCAGCCAGCCGGGGGTGCCCTGGCCCTCCTCCAGTTCCGGAACCGAAGAGGCCTCGGCGGTCTCGGGTCGTACGAGTGCCTGCGCAGCCCCCTCCGCCTCCCGCTCGATGGCCTCCTGCGGCAGGCTCACCGCGCCGAGTTCGCGCCCCGCGCGCAGCGCGCCGAGGCCGTGCGGGTTCTGGACGGTGTGCAGCAGTTCGTGGGCCAGCAGGCGCCGGCCGTCGGCGGTCCCGGGACGGTAGGCGCCCTCGCGGAAGAAGACGTCCTGGCCGACGGCGACGGCGTCGGCGCCGAGCAGCTCGGTCAGCTGCCCGGCGTCGCGGCCGGTGTGCAGACGTACGCGGCTGAGGTCGTGGCCGAGCTGCTCCTCCAGGTCACGGCGTACGCCGGGGTCGAGCGGGTGGCCGGCGCCGCTGACGATGTTCTTCGGGTCGGGCGTACGGGAGGAGGCCGCACGCTCCTTGCGCTTGCGGCGGCGCTGTTCCGCCTGCTCCGAACGGGCGTCCTGGGTCTGTGAGTTGCTCACGGCCGGGTCACCTCCCCCGAGCCGCTGAGACCTTCGTGCACCGCGCGCGCCAGTTCCTGGCCGAGGCGCCGTGCGGACAGGCCGGCGGGCAGCGGCGGGAGGCCCGAGAGGGCGTCCACGCTGAGCGGGCCGTCGGCCGCAAGCGGCACGCCCCGCTCCCGGACCAGCCGGGTCAGCTCCGTCTCGAAGGCCGCGGAGACCCGGTCCGGGTCCGCCCGGAAGCCGTCGAGCACGAGCTCGCCGATCTCCACCCGGATCGCGGCCGGTTCGCGCGCCGCCGCCGGTTCCCGGTTCACACCCATCCGCGCACCTCCGTGGGTGTCAGCGGGCGTTCCAGTTTCAGGTACTCGGTGCGGGCGGCCGCCAGCATGTGCCGCATCTGAAGCCGGTCGCCCTCCTCGGCGGCGAGGAAGGCACCGGACAGCGCGATGTTGCGGATGGAGCCGCCGGCGACCGTCAGCCGTGCCAGCAGTGCGGGGTCGATGTCCTTCGTCGGTGCCTGCGGCGGCAGGACCCGGCGCCAGATCTCGGCGCGCTCGTGCTCGGCCGGGAACGGGAAGTCGACGACGAAGCGGATGCGCCGCAGGAACGCGGTGTCGAGGGCCTGCTTCATGTTGGTGGTCAGGATCGCGAGTCCGCGGTACGCCTCCATGCGCATCAGCAGATAGCTGACCTCCAGGTTGGCGTACCGGTCGTGGCTGTCCTTCACCTCGCTGCGCTTGCCGAACAGGGCGTCCGCCTCGTCGAACAGGAGCAGCGCACCGCCGCGTTCGGCGGCGTCGAACACCCGGCGGAGGTTCTTCTCGGTCTCGCCGATGTACTTGCTGACCACCTGGGACAGATCGACGATGAACAGGTCCAGACCCAGCTCGCGCGCCATGACCTCGGCGGCCAGGGTCTTGCCCGTGCCCGAGCCGCCGGCGAACAGCGCCGTGACGCCCAGGCCGCGGCGGAGTGTCCCCGCGAAGCCCCACTCCTGGTGGACCGTCGGCCGCTGCCGCACATGCGCGACGATCTCGCGCAGCACGCTCGTCTGGCGTTCGTGCAGGACCAGGTCGCCCCAGCCCGCTTCCGGCTCGATACGGCGGCCGAGCTCGTCCATCCCGAGCCGCGCCTCGTCGAGACCGGCACGCCAGGCGAGCCCGGCCGCGTCCAGCTCGTCCTCGCCGGGCAGATCGCGGCGTACGGCCGCGGCCGCCGAGCGCACGATGTGCGGCGGCAGCTGGAACTGGGCCACCAGGGAGCGGAGTTCACTCTCGGCGAGGTCGGCGATGCCCTCGAACTCGTGGGCCCACAGCGCCAGTTGCTCCTCGTCGTCCAGTCGCGGCACGGCCACCCGGGCGCCGCCGTGCGAGCGGTCCGAGCGCAGCGGGTCCTCGCTCGACACGACGACCGGTACGGCGGACCCGGCCAGGAAGTTGTCGGTGGCCGCCCGCTGGTCGCGGTCCAGTTCGCCGACCTCGACGATCAGCGCGGCGGGCAGCAGGATGGCCTCGCGCTGCCACAGCCGGGCGAGCCGGTCCCGCTCGACGGCGTCGGTGGGCATGTCCTCGGCGCCCATCGCGTACAGCCCGAGACCGCAGCGGGCGGCCGCGGCCGCGGCGATGTCGGCCCGGCTGCGCATGTCGCCGCCGGTCACCTCGACGAGCGGCGGTGCGCCGGGGGTCGCTCCCGTCGTCCAGCCCGCCGCGAGCCGGCTCGCGGCCAGGTCGTAGGAGGACGGCAGTCCGTCGGGCACCGGGACGCGGCGCAGACGGCCGTGCAGCCGGGCGTCCAGGTAGGGCGAGTCCAGCAGGAAGTGCAGGATGCGTTCGTCGAGCCGGAGCCGGGAGGTCGTGAGCCGGGAGGCGTCGTCCAGCTCGACGATCTGCCAGCGCCGTAGCGGCGCCACGGGTGTGAGCGCGCTCCAGTGCGGTTCGCCGAGCGCGGCGAGCGCCAGCGAGAAGGTGGGGTACGACCGTTCTGGGTCACCGCAGGCGGCGGCGCAGCGTGCGGCGGTCGTGGGCTCCAACTCCTGTGCGGCGGTGAGGAGTACGAGGTCCCGCTCGAAGGCGGTGAGCCCGAAGCAGGTGTTGAGGGCGTCGAGGGGCGCGATACCGGGGGTGTCGATCACGTCCGGGGCGGTGGTGGGTGCCGTACCGGCTTTTTCGCCCCCTCCGCCCCCACCCTTCGCATGGGCGTCGATCCGGGAGAGGACGCGACGGATCTCGGCGATCAGTGGTGCGCCCTGTTCGTGCATACCCATGTCCTCGTCTGCCCCCATCTCCCCCACCTCCCTGTGCGCTTCAGCTCTGCGTGTCCGGCCGGGCGGCCCGTTTGCGCGTCCGCGCCGGAGCCTTGGCGACACTCTTGGCGGGCGTCTTCGCGGGAGGCTTCTCCGCGGACTTGGCAGGGGCCTTCGCCACGGCCTTCGCCGGAGGCTTCGCCTCGGCCGGCTCCTCCACCGTTTCCACCGGCTCCTCCGCGGGACGTGACGCACCCGGCGGCACCGGAGCCCCCGGCGCCCCGAACGGCAGGACGCGTACATCCGTCCGCTCCGCCGGCTTCGCCGGGACCGGTGCCTCGCGGCCCTCGATGAAGACGAGGGCGGCCTGGTAGACGACGGACAGCGCGTACGGGGTTTGGTGGAGCATCCCCCACAGCTTCGACGTCTCGTCGACGTCCATCACGGTCGGCGTGAACCGCACCCGCTGTGCCGCCTCGGCGAGATCGCTGCCCGCCAAGTACGGCCGTTCACCGGCTTGTTCGATGACGTCGGCCGGGAGCACCGGGATCTCGTGCAGGGTGCGCACGACGGAGCCGATCAGCCGCTGCCCGACCAGGGTGCGTTCCTCGCCGTACGCGGTGATCACGTAGTGCAGGTCGAGCGCGGCGGCCGGCCGGCGGACCAGCGTGCCGTCGGTCGCACGCGTCGGCAGGTCGTTGTTGCGTTGCGAGGTGTTGGGCGTGACCTGGTACAGGAACACCGTGATGGTGGGCTCGGAGGGCGGCTCGGTGGGCGGCTTGCTCGGCTCGACCTTGACCGCCATGTCGATCTCCGGTCCCAGATGGGAGGCGATCAGCAGGGCGAGGGCCTCGGAGACATGGGCGATGGCAAGTGCGTTGCTCATGGCGTCGATTCCTCAGTCCCTCTGCTCCGGCCGGCCCTTGTGTCCCGGCCCGCCCTGTCATGGCTCGTCCGTGTCATGTGCGCCCCCGCGCCAGGTACTCCGCGAGGCTCACGGTCGCCCCCGGACGTGCCGCCGACTCCGTCCGCCGACCGGGCCCGCCGGTCGGCGACGACGACGCCGTCACCTCGAGCCGCCCGATCTGCACCTGCACCACCTGCTCGACCGCCCGCCCGGGCCGCCGGGCCCCGGCCTGCCGTACGGCGTCGCGGGCGGCGGCCGACTCCGCCGCGCTGGGGCGCAGGGCGGCCGACACGGCGGTGGGGTGGGCGGCGTCCGTACCCGGGGGGATGGGTACGGACGCCGCGGTCTGGGACCCGTCCCGGTCCGAACGCCCCCTGGCCGCGGAGCGACGCGCGCCGTCCGGCACCGGCCGCGGCCCGGGTGCGACCGGCGTGGCGGGCCGCAGCAGGGGTGCCTCGGCCGGGGAAATGCTGCGCACGACCGGGTCGGCGGGCACCCGTTCGGTGCGTACGACGGTCCGCTCGCGCTCCGTGCGCAGTCCGGCCGGAGCCGGTGCCGGGCGCGGAACGTCCCGCTGGGGTACGGCCGATGGCGTCGGGGCGGGCCACAGCGGGCCGGTCCCGTCCGGGTCCGGCGCTCCGGCCCGTACCGCCTCGATCCGCTCGAACGGACCGGGCAGCCGGGGCTGTACCCGCACCACGCCCGGCCGCGGCGTCGCGGCCGGGGCGGCGTGTCGGGCGATCAGCCGATCGAGGAAGTCAGGGATCGGCGCCCCGTCGGCGTCATCCATCCGCACACAGCTCCAGGTAGTAGCGGCGCCGCAGCGGGCTGAGCGCCAGGATCTCCGGCTCGCTCCAGCCGTAGGCGGTGGCGAGCAGATGGACGTCGAGCAGTACGTCCCGTGCCCAGGCGTCCAGTTCGGTCCAGAGGTAGGAGGCGATGTCCAGCTCCGCCCGGGTGGCCTGCCCGCATTCGGGGCAGGCCACGTTGAGCGAGACATCGGCCCCAGGGTCCGCGGCCTCGACCGCCTCGGCGATCCGGCGCTGCACGGGCGCGGGCAGCGCGTCGGCGGGCCGGACCTGGCCGGCGTACGCGGCCGAGACGAGGCACCGCGCGAACAGCGCGGCGCGCGGGTCCGCGGCACGGGCAGCCGCCGTCAGGTCGGCGACGCCGGGCAGCCGGAACTCGACCTCCCAGCCGTCCTCGGCGACCCGCACCACGGAGTCCTCGCGCCCGCCGAGACTTGCCGAGAACTCCGCGGCGTCCAGGTCGAACTCCATGTCCTCGCCGCACGCCGAGCACTCCAGGCGCACCTGCATCCGCTCGCCGAACAGCGCCCGGCGCAGCGTGAACAGGTCCGTCTCGCGTGCGCCCACCGGGAGCTGTGGCAGCGTCCCGGCGTCGAGGTCCGGGCGCGCGGTGCCGTGCAGCAGCAGCGCGCGCCCGGTCGGCGCCGCGCCGAGCCCGGCCTCCCAGGTGGCCAGCAGCTCGGCCGCCCCCGTGATCACCATGTCCCCCAACTCTTCGACGCTCAGGCCGGGTTGAGGAACGAGGGCTCCTCCGGCTCGGGCACCTCGTAGTCCCGCTCCCAGCCCTCGCACTCGAGCTTCAGCGACTGGATGGCCACCGCGTTGGCGTTGGCGTCGAGTTCGCCGAGGACCTGGTACTCGCTGGGCCAGGTCCGGTACAGCTTGTGCGAGACGGCGACCTGGCCGGCCTCGTTGAGGACCTGGATCACGATGTCCTTGCGGAAGTCCGCGAGGGACACCTCCGAGCCGAGGCCCGCGCCGACCTGCCAGACCTTGTTGGCCCAGCGGTCGAACTCGGGGTCGTGGGTGACCCCGCGCTCCAGGGTGATGCCCTCGAACTCCGAGCGGCCCGGCGACTTGCGCGGTGACGAGGGGTCGCCGCCGTGCCGGTGCTTGACGACCTCCGTGGTCCGCTTGAGCGGACTGATCTTGCTGATGCCCGCGACCGTACGACCGTCCCAGAGGACCAGGAACTTGAAGTTCTTGTACGGGTCGAAACGATGGGCGTTGACCGTGAACTCTGCCATCGAAATGTCCTCGGGATTCCTTAGAGCTCGAACTGCCCGGACGTCTGCTGGATCCTGACGATCACGAACTCGGCCGGCCGGACCGGCGCGATGCCCACCAGGACGTTGACGACGCCGTTGGCGATGTCCTCGTCGGTGGTGGTCTCGTGGTCGCACTTGACGAAGTACGCCTCGCGCGGCGTGCTCCCCTTGAAGGCGCCCTGGCGGAACAGCGTGTGCAGGTACGAGGAGGCGCTGAGGCGGATCTGCTGCCACAGGGACTCGTCGTTGGGCTCGAACACGACCCACTGGAGGCCGCGTTGGAGGCTTTCCTCCACGTGCAGCGCGAGCCGCCGCACGGGGACGTACTTCCACTCGCTGTCCAGCGCGTCGGAGCCCTCCAGCGTGCGCGCGCCCCACACCGTCGGGCCGGTCAGCGGGAAGGTGCGCAGGCAGTTGACGCCGAGCGGGTTGAGCAGCCCGGTCTCGCGGTCGGTCAGGTCGACCGTGAGCGAGCGCACGCCCGCGAGCCGTGCCTCGGTGCCGGCCGGTGCCTTCCACACGCCGCGCTCGGCGTCGGTGCGCGCGATGACGCCGGCGACGGCGCCGGACGGCGGGAAGGCGCGCAGCCGCCCGGTGAGCGGGTCGGTGATCTGCAGGTGCGGGAAGTACACACCGGCGTGGTTGCCGCGGACGGCGTCGAAGGCGGCGAGCCCGGCTCGGGCGCCGTCCACGCTGACCCAGGTGCTCGGCGCATCGACCAGCAGGAAGATCCGCCGCTCCTGGCACAGCCGCTGGGCCGCCGAGACGACGGTGACCATGTCCTCGGTGTTCTCGTACGCCGCCAGCTCGGGCAGCGCCAGCAGATTGACGTCGGCCACGCCGCGCAGCGCCTGGATGCCGGTCTTGTCGGCCTCGGAGCCGATGAGGTCGCGCGGTCCGGGAGCCTCCCCGTCCTCGCCGCCCTCCAGCGGGAACACCGGCGGGTTGACCGAGGCCTCCAGGCCCAGGTCGTTGGCGCACTCGCCGAGGAAGCGGACGACGTCCTCGGGGTCCGTGGAGCCGGCGACGACCTGGATGCGGCGGCCGAACGCGGTGACCTCGGCGCCCGCGAAGGCGTGCTTGCCGGGGGCGTCGGGCAGGGCCCGCAGCTTGCGTTCGAGCAGCAGCGCCAACTCGGCGACGGTGCACGGGGCTTCGCCGTCGCAGTCGGGGTCGTAGAGCGTGAACTCGCGCTCCACGTCGCCGATCTTGACGGTCAGGTCGACGGCCAGGTCGGGCAGTTCGTCGCCGAACGGCTTGGAGACGGTGCCGGACGGATCGGGGCGGCCCTCGCCGACGGCCTCGACGCGGATGAGCCGCGAGCCGGCGTTGATCACGGTCGGCGCGTACCGGCCGTGCGAGGTGTCCATGGACAGGCCGGTGAAGCTCTCGCGGGCGTCGCCCTTGGCGTCGTACACCCGCAGGTTGAAGGTCTCGTCGGGGTGAGGCGTGTCGTAGTCGACGGCGACGCGCAGGCCGTTGCCCCACACGCCGGGTTCCTTGGCGTGGACTTCGAGCACCCGGGACTCGCTGTGGCCCTCGGTGGACTCCAGCACGACGCATGCGGCCTTGCCGCTGCCCGCCTTCGCGACCCTGACGATCACGGCGACCGTGCCGCCGTTGCCGAAGAACTGGTGCACCGCGTACGCGACGGCGCTCTGCGAGCTGAGGCCCCCGAAGCGGCGCTCGAACTCGGCGAAGCCGGTGATCCGCACCGGCTCGTTCAGCGGACCACGCCGCGTGTGACCCACGAACGCGGTCACCGAGGTGGTCACGGCGGAGACCGTGCGGTTGCTGCTGGGAAGCTCTTCGACGTAGACGCCCGGGTACGTCGGCCTGGCGGCGCTCACTGCATTCGTCGGCATTCCCCCTCCTATCCCTTCTCAGGCACCAGGTGAAAGGCACCAAGAGGCGGCAGAGGGTGAGATCTGTTCCGGCGCACGCGGAGGCCCCCGGGCGCGAGACGACGCAACCGGTCCACGGACACCGCATCAGTTTTCCCCCGTCAGTTCCCGGGCGGACGGCCGTCCGGGCCAAGCAGCTCGCTTGTGACTCCTGATGCTCAAGTGCTCAACCCACCTTGGTGAGTGCGCAGTTGCTGAAGCAAGGCGTGTTCACGCCAGCTCTGAAGGAGTTTCGATGAAGGACGCCGAACACGACTCGCACATCATGTGCGCGTGTCGGGACAGGTGATCCACGGCATCTCCACAGCCGGCGTTCCAGCAGAATGGAGGCATGTCCCGACGCAACCCGGCTCACCGGCAACAGCGCACTTCCTCCGCCGCGCGCCCCCTTTCCTGCCCGTGCGGTCTTGCGGAGACGTACGAGAAGTGCTGTGGCCGGTTTCACCGGGGTGACGCGACGGCACCGACCGCCGAGGCCCTGATGCGCTCGCGTTACAGCGCTTTTACGAAACGGGACGAGGCGTATCTGATGCGCACCTGGCATCCGCGCACCCGGCCCGCGCACATCGACCTCGATCCGGCGATGAAGTGGACGGGGCTGGAGATCCTCGGCACCGACGAGGGGTCGGCGTTCCACTCCACCGGGACCGTGACCTTCCGCGCGTCGTTCCGGGGCGGGTCGCTGCACGAGCGGAGCCGGTTCGAGCGGGTGGCGGGGGCGTGGGTGTACGTCGACGGGGAGTTCCTCGACTGAACCGCGCTACGGAGCGAGGATGTCCAGCTCCTGGAGCGCGCCCTCGGTGATCTCCCGGGTGAGGTGCTCGGCGCGCGCCGCGTCGCCCGCGCGGACCGCCTCCGCGACCTGGACGTGCAGGGTCACGGCGGCCGGGTCGGGGTCCTCGAACATGACCTCGTGCTGGGTGCGGCCGGTGAGGACCTCGGCGACGACGTCCCCGAGGCGCGCGAACATCTCGTTGCCGGAGGCGTTGAGGATCACCCGGTGGAAGGCCACGTCGTGACGGAGGTAACCCTCCAGCTGATGGCCCTTGGAGTGGGCGACCATACCCAGGGCGCACTCGGTGAGTTCGGCGCACTGGTCGGCGGTGGCGAACTTGGCGGCCAGACCCGCGGCGACCGGTTCGATCGCCGAGCGCAGCACGGTGAGCGAACGCAGTTGCTGGGGGCGGTCGGCGCCGGCCAGCCGCCAGCGGATGACCTGAGGGTCGTAGACATTCCACTCGGCCTTGGGGCGGACCGTGACGCCCACGCGGCGGCGGGACTCGACCAGGTGCATGGATTCGAGGACGCGGACGGCCTCGCGCATCACGGAGCGCGACACCTCGAACTGCTGGGCCAGCTCGTCCGTGCGTAGGACGCTGCCCGGCGGGTACTCCCCGGCGGTGATCGCGGGGCCGAGGGTGTCCAGTACACGGCCGTGCAGCCCTCGACCCGGTGTGCTCATGCACTCAGAGTACGGGCCACGTCACGGGAACAAAAAGTCAGACTTATATGTCACAGACTCTTGAATTCGTCTTACCTAATGGGTTTCAGTTCTGTCGACATCAGGTGTCGACGGAGACAGCGGCGGCCGTCGACGAAGACAGCAGCAGACAGTGAGAGCACGATGCAGCAACTGCGTACCCCCCATGTCGTCGTGGTCATGGGCGTCGCGGGCACGGGCAAGACCACCATCGGTCCTCTGCTCGCCGCCCGCCTCGGCGTCCCGTACGCCGAGGGCGACGACTTCCACCCGCCGGCCAACATCGCCAAGATGTCGGCCGGCACCCCGCTCACCGACGAGGACCGGTGGCCGTGGCTGGACGCCATCGGCGCCTGGGCGCACGGGCGGGCGGGGCTCGGCGGGGTGGTCAGCAGCTCCGCGCTGAAGCGGTCGTACCGCGACCGGCTGCGGGCCGCGGCCCCCGGTGTCGTCTTCGTGCACCTCACCGGCGACCGCGCCCTCATCGAGGAGCGGATGGTGCACCGCCAGGGGCACTTCATGCCGACGGCGCTCCTGGACTCCCAGTTCGCCACCCTCCAGCCGCTCCAGTCGGACGAGGCGGGCGTCGCGGTCGATGTCTCCGGCAGTCCCGAGGAGATCACCGAGCGGGCCGTGACCGCTCTCACGGCTCTCCCCGAGCCGACCCCGTAACCCCCCACGCACTTTCCCCATCCCCCGTACCTGCAAGGGAACCCCCGTGACCAGACTCAATGTCGAGGTGCTGGCAGCGGACACCGTCGAGCCCATCACCTCGGCCGGCCACGCTCAGCTGGGCATAGCCGTCCTGGCGGGCATCGCCGTCATCGTCCTGCTCATCACCAAGTTCAAGCTGCACGCCTTCCTGTCCCTGACCATCGGCTCGCTGGCCCTCGGCGCGTTCGCCGGGGCGCCGCTGGACAAGGTGATCGTGAGCTTCACCACCGGGCTCGGGACCACGGTCGCGGGCGTGGGTGTGCTGATCGCGCTGGGTGCGATCCTCGGCAAGATGCTCGCCGACTCCGGCGGCGCCGATGAGATCGTCGACACGATCCTCGCCAAGGCCAGCGGCCGTTCGATGCCGTGGGCGATGGTGCTGATCGCCTCGGTGATCGGCCTGCCGCTGTTCTTCGAGGTCGGCGTCGTCCTGCTGATCCCGGTGGTGCTGATGGTCGCCAAGCGCGGCAACTACTCCCTGATGCGCATCGGCATCCCGGCGCTCGCGGGTCTGTCCGTGATGCACGGCCTGGTGCCGCCGCACCCCGGCCCGCTGGTCGCGATCGACGCGGTCAAGGCCAACCTGGGTGTCACGCTGGCGCTCGGTGTCCTGGTCGCCATCCCGACGGTGATCATCGCCGGGCCGCTGTTCTCGAAGGTCGCCGCCCGCTGGGTGGACGTCCAGGCCCCGGACCGGATGGTCCCGCAGCGCGCCTCCGAGGAACTTCAGAAGCGCCCGGGCTTCGGCGCGACGCTCGCCACCATCCTGCTGCCGGTCGTCCTGATGCTGTCCAAGGCGCTCGTCGACATCGTCATCGACGACCCCGAGCACACCACGCAGCGCGTCTTCGACGTCATCGGCTCCCCGCTCATCGCCCTGCTCGCCTCCGTGCTCGTGGGCATCTTCACCCTGCTGCGGCCGGCCGGCTTCGGCAACGAGCGGGTCTCGGGGCTCGTCGAGAAGGGCCTCGCGCCCATCGCGGGCATCCTGCTGATCGTCGGCGCGGGCGGCGGCTTCAAGCAGACGCTGATCGACTCCGGCGTGGGCCAGATGATCCTGGAGATCTCCGAGGACTGGTCGATCCCGGCCCTGTTGCTGGCCTGGCTGATCGCGGTGGCGATCCGGCTGGCGACCGGCTCGGCGACGGTGGCGACGGTCTCGGCGGCCGGCCTGGTCGCCCCGCTCGCCGCCGGCATGTCGACCGGCGAGACCGCCCTGCTCGTCCTCGCCATCGGCGCCGGCTCGCTCTTCTTCAGCCATGTCAACGACGCCGGATTCTGGCTGGTGAAGGAGTACTTCGGCCTCGACGTCGGCCAGACCATCAAGACCTGGTCGGTCATGGAGACGATCATCTCGGTGGTCGCGGGCGGCTTCGTCCTGCTGCTGTCCCTGATCATCTAGGCATGGGGTGACCTCCGGGATGAGGTCTCATGCCCGGTAGCCCATACGGCCGTTGCGCCGCCCGACCACGCCCTGCGGGGGCCGGCCGGGCGGCGCAACGTCTGCCGGGACACGCGGTCCTCGCCCAGGAGAATGTTCCACTTCACCTCTTGAGTACCGGTTTGCACCAACTCTCGCAGCCTGGCTGTGCCCGCTTCCCGGGAGCGGGCGCGCGTCCCATCATGGGAAGAACCACCGGAGCTCCGGCCCACTGAGCCACGCCCGGTGCTGATGGCATCGGGGGCGGCATGGCGATATCACTCGGGGCGCGCATATCCGCGCTGTTGATCGCCGGAGCAGTGGCGATCGCCACGGCCGCGGCGTGCGGCGGCGACGGGAACGACGCCGCGGGCGGCTCGGGTGGTGGGGGCACGAGTATCTCGGGCGGGGTGTCGGGCGGCGGTCGGGGCGAGGGTGGGGCGAGCGGGCCGGTCGGGAACACGCCGATGCTGCGGCCCGACGGCGGGGGCGGCGGTGGCAGCGCGACCGGTGGGATGGACGGTTCCGCGGGGACCAACGGGTCCGGTGGGTCCGGGAGTTCAAGCGAATCGGGTGGCTCCGGTGGCTCCGGTGGCTCGGGCGGGAGCGGCGGCTTCGGCGGCGGGGGCGGGCCGGTGGCCGGTCCCCGCTGGCTGTCCTCGGGGCCGACGTCGCCCGACACCGACCGGACCGCCGACCCGGAGAGTGTCTACGACGCGCTCGGTGAACACCCCGACAGGTGCGGGGCCACCGCCGCGCTGATCCCGGCCGATCCACCGGACGACGACTGGCGCGTGGTCCGCGCACTGGCCGAGGTGTGCAGGGCCGTCCAGGGCCAGGGCGGCGACTGGGACACGGCGGCCGCGGACTACGCCGCGCTCCAGGGCAGGCTCACCGGCTGCAAGGCACGCGCCGCCCACGCCGTACTCGGCGGAGTCCTGCGGTTCCACCGGCAACACCCGTCCACCACCGTGCGGTTGACGCCGTCCGCCGCGGGCGGCAGCGACGTCTGCGACTTCCGGATCGTCTCCGTGGACGTGGGCGGGGACGGCGAGGCCAAGCCCGGTGACACGATCACCGTCCAGGTCGGCGGCCTCTATTTCGACAAGGCGGAACTCCTCGGCGGGCTGGGGGCGGTGACCGTGGCCGGAGCGCCCGCGCTCCCCGCCGTGCGGCAGGACCACGGGGCCGAGCCGCGCGACCGGCTGACCTTCGACGTCGTCGTCCCGGTTCCGCTGTCGGGCACCTATCCGCAGAGCGCCGCCGTGAGCATCACGTACGGCGGGACGGCGAGGCTGGACGACGCCTTCACCCTCGTCGCGCCCGGCAGCTCCGCCAGTCCTTCACCGGTCGAGT
Organism: Streptomyces sp. NPDC051963; assembly: GCF_044593495.1. Classification (NCBI taxonomy): domain Bacteria; kingdom Bacillati; phylum Actinomycetota; class Actinomycetes; order Kitasatosporales; family Streptomycetaceae; genus Streptomyces; species Streptomyces sp. NPDC051963. Next base: position 100,493 of record NZ_JBIUCC010000012.1, read on the forward strand.
CACCGAATACCCCCTCGACCGGCCCTTCCCGGTGAGCGACCGCCTTCACGGACGCCAGAGGGGGTGCTCCCGGTCCGCCCACTCCCGCGACACCGACCCCGTGCGCAGACCGCGCCGGGCCTCCGGATCCCCCAGCGCCATACCGATGTGGCCGGCGAGGACGATGCCGATGGTGAGCGCGAGCCAGTCGTGGACGAAGGTCGCGCTGGTACGCCACATCAGCGGGGTGAGGTGGGTGAACCACATGATCAGGCCGGTGCCGAGCATCACCAGCGTGGCACCCGAGATCCAGGCGGCGTAGACCTTCTGCCCGGCGTTGAACTTGCCCGCCGGGCGGGCCGACGTCCGCTTGTCGCGATGCAGTGCCGCGCGCAGCCAGACCCGGTCGTGCGGCCCGAAGCGGTTCAGGAAGCGCAGGTCGGCGCGGAAGGCACGGGAGACGAGACCGGCCAGCACCGGGACCGGAAGGGCGAGTCCGGCCCACTCGTGGATACGGACCACCAGTTCACGGCGGCCGACGAGTTCGGCGAGCTGGGGGAGGTAGAGACAGGCCGCCGTCACCACGCACACGCCCATCAGCGCGGCGGTCAGTCGGTGCACCCACCGTTCGGCCCGGCTGAACCGGCGGACCCGTGCGGTGGGGGGCGCCTCAGCTCGTAGGCTCATCGTCGCGTCCGTTCGAGCGGCCGACCCAGGCGTCGACGTCGTAGCCGCGCTCCTCCCAGTAGCCGGGCTTCACCTCGTCGGTGAGGGTGATGCCGGAGAGCCACTTGGCCGACTTGTAGAAGTACATGGGGGCGACGTACAGGCGGACCGGGCCGCCGTGGGAGTGGCCCAGGTCCTTGTCCTGCATGCGCAGGGCGACCAGGACGTCCGCGCGGCGGGCCTGGTCGAGGGTGAGGCTCTCCGTGTATGTGCCGTCGAAGCAGCTGAAGCGGACCGCCCCGGCCGTGGAGCGCACTCCCGCGGCGTCCAGCAGCCGGGACAGGCGCACCCCCTCGAAGGGTGTGTCCGGGACGCGCCAGCCGGTGACGCACTGCACGTCCTTGACCATCCTGGTCTGCGGCAGGGCCCGCAGGTCGGCCAGGGTGTAGGTCTTCGGGCGGTCGACCAGGCCGTCGATGGTGAGGCGGTAGTTCCCGGCGTCCTTGTGGGGTACGGAGGACGCGACCGAGTAGTAGCGGAAGCCGCCACCGTTCGGGAGCAGACCGGTCAGGCCGGTGGGGTCCTTGTCGGCCGCGCTGCCGAGGAAGGACTCCAGGCCGCGTTGCAGGCCGGGCGCGGCGACCACGCCGAGGGCGCCCAGGCCGAGGGTGCCGAGGAGGACGCGTCGGCCGATCGGCTTGCCGCGTTCCTCAGGCTGTTCGGACGGTTCGGGTTTCACTCATTCATTCGAGCACCCGCGGGCCCTGCGGGGCCAGGGATCGCGGGTGCTCGTCAGAGTTCCGTAATCACTTCTTACGTTCCGGTACGGCTCAGTCGGTGGCCTCCGCCGCCTTGTCCAACTGGAACGCCTCGTTGCCGAGGCCTATGCGGGCGTGGGTCTCGGGGGCGCGCGAGCGCAGTAGCAGGCCCTGGACCAGGCCGATGACGAGGGCGGCGCCGATGATGCCGGGGAGCAGCCAGCTGAGGGCCGAGTCGGGGCCGGCGCCGACCAGGACGTCGAAGTCCTTGACCGTGTAGACGGCGATCACGAGCAGGGCGATCCCGGCCAGTGCGGAGGTGACCAGCCGCCAGGCCTGGGTGCCGGCGGCGCCGCGCCGGGCGAAGAAGACGACCACCGAGAGGGAGGCCAGCGCCATCAGCACGATCACACCGAGGGCGCCGATGTTGCCGAACCAGGTGAACAGGTGCAGGACGGGTGCGGTCGGGTCACCGGACGGCTTGTCGTCGGCAATCGCGAAGGCGATGACGAGCACGGCGGCCACCGCGGTCTGGAGCAGCGATCCGGTGCCGGGGGCGCCGCTGGTGCCGGTGGTGCGGCCGAAGGCGGCGGGCAGCAGGCCCTCGCGGCCCATGGCGAAGGCGTAGCGGGCGACGACGTTGTGGAAGCTGAGCATCGCCGCGAACATGCCGGTCACGAACAGGACGTGCAGGACGTCGGTGAAGGTGCCGCCCAGCCGTTCCTCGGTGAGGAAGAACAGCAGTCCGGCGCTCTGCTCGCGGGACGCGCCGACGATCGCGGACGGCCCTGCGGCGACGGTGAGGGCCCAGCTGCTCAGCGCGAAGAAGACGGCGACGCCGCCGACGGCGAGGAACATCACGCGCGGGACGAGGACGTGCGGCCTGCTGGTCTCCTCCGCGTACACGGGCGCCTGCTCGAAGCCGAGGAAGGCCGCGATGCAGAAGCAGAGGGCGGTGCCGACTCCGGCGCCGCTGAGCGTGTCCGGGTTGAAGGCGTGCAGGGACAGCCCCTCGGCCGCCGGGTCGGCGACGGCCGCGATGTCGAAGACGACGACCAGGGCCACCTCGACGATCAGCAGCACGCCGAGCACGCGCGCGTTGACGTCGATCTTCAGCCAGCCCAGCGCCCCGACGACGGCCACGGCCACCAGCGCCGGTATCCACCAGGCGATCTCGATCTCGGCGTAGGTGGCGAAGAGGCCGGAGACCTCGAAGCCGAAGATTCCGTAGATGCCGACCTGGAGGGCGTTGTAGGCGACGAGGGCGACCAGGGCGGCGGCCGCTCCGGCGGTGCCGCCGAGGCCGCGGGAGATATAGGCGTAGAAGGCGCCCGCGTTGTGGACGTGGCGGCTCATCTCGGCGTATCCGATGCCGAAGAGGACGAGCACCGCGCCGAGCACGACGAAGAGCAGCGGCTGTCCGACGATGCCGATCACTGCGAATGTGGTGGGCATGACACCCGCAACGACCATGAGAGGGGCGGTCGCGGCGAGGACGGAGAGCAGCAGGCCGCCGGTGCCGAGGCGGTCGGCGCGCAGGGCGCGTTCCTGCCCCTTGAAGGTGCTGATGCCGCCGTCGGGGGCGGTGCTCGTGTGCGAACTGCCCGTCGTCATCGGGGCCGTCCTTCCTGGTAGGGACTCAGTGACTCATGGGGCGAAACGTGGGGCGATACATGGGGCTGTGCAGGCATCACGCCGTGCCGAGCGCGGTGGCGCGGGCGGCTCGGAAGGCGGCGTGCGGGTCGCGGTCCGGATACGACCACGGGTCGGGGGTGGCGTGCTCGCCGATGCGGTGGAACAGGGCGGCGGCCTCGGCGCCTCGACCTTCGCAGACCTTGGCGTGGGCGAGGAAGTTCAGATCGACCAGACGGCGTGGATGGCCCTCCTGCTCCCACTCCAGCCACCAGTCGAAGGCGGCCTTCATCACCTGCCGGGCCCGGCGCCCGGACCAGTGCCCCGAGGCGGCCGGGTCGGCGGGCACATGACCGGCGGCGGCCAGCGCGCGGTACCGCTCGGCATGCGCGACGACCGGGAGGATCGCCAGCGGAGAGTCGGCGGGGGCCTGCTCGGCGCAGTGGGCGGCGAATTCGTAGACCTCGTGCAGCGGGTCGGGTCCCTCGGCGGCGCGGCGCTCGGCGAGCAGGGCGACCATCAGATGGTGGGCGTGGTGGTGATCGGCGTATCGGCCGCGGATCTCGCCGAACAGCCGGAGCGCCTCCTCCTCGGTGCCGAAGCGGCGCTCCAGCATGAGCAGCCCGAGCCACGGCGTGGGGTCGCCGGGCGCGAGCGCGGCGGCGGAGTGGCAGGCCTCACGGGCGCGGACCGGCTTGTCCTTGCCCCGCAGCGCACTCTGGACCAGTGACAGGGCCAGCAGGACGCAGGCGTCGGCGGAGTCGGGTTCGGCGAGCAGCCAGTCGCGGGACCAGGCGGCGCTGTAGGGCTCCTGGGCGAGGACGGTGACCCGGTGGCCGCGGCTGTCGAAGTCGTCGCCCGTGTGTGCGAGCAGCGAGCGGACGGCCTGCCAGCGCCCTTGGGCCAACGCGGCGCGGGCCACCGCGAGTTCGGCGTCGTCCAGGGCCGCGTCGAAGGCCTGGGCAGCGCGCCTTCGGGCGCGGCCGAGGGGTGGCGGAGGTGGGGGCACCGCGGGAACTTCCTCACGCGCTCGTATCGGCTCGGCTCGCCTCAGCGCGGCTTGTCGTCGGTCTCGGGTTCGGCTTGCGAGTGGGTGGTGTCGGCTTGCCACTGAGTGATGTCGGCTCACCGCGGAGTGATGTCGGCTTGCCATCGAGTGATCACGCACAGCAAACCCCCAGCCAACGGATGACGTCAAGGCCCGCACAACTCTTACACGCGTCAACTCTCGTTACGGAAGGGACACTTGTGGTTTACCGATCAACAGAAACCGCCGCATGATCACCACCTCGCACCCCTTGACTGTGACGCACGCCATAGCGTCGCCCGTCGAGGCATCGGACCATGGCGAGACGGTTGTGCGACCGCCCTTGATCGACGGGGTGCCGTGACCGAGTCCACTGCCCGGATCGGGCACTCCCAGGGGCACACCGGGCCCTGGGGCACTACAGTCGGCCAGACGCAGCCCCCGGCCCGGCGAAACGATCGAGGTACGCAGCGTGTCGCTTCAGGTTCTGATACTCGCGGTGAGTGCCGCCTGCTGCCTGGGCTTCGGCTTCGTGCTCCAGCAGAACGCGGCCCAGCGAGCACCCCTGAACGACTTCCTCTCCCCCCGGCTGCTCCTGGACCTGATGAAGGTGCCGCGCTGGCTGGGCGGCCTGGGTCTGATGGTGGCCGGCATGGCGCTCGGCGCAATCGCGCTGGGCCACGGTGAGATCTCCCTGGTGGAGCCGCTGCTCGCGACGAATCTGCTGTTCGCGATGGCCCTGTCCCGCCGCCAGACCAAGCAGCCACTGGGCCGCCAGGGCTGGGCGGGCCTCGCACTGCTCGCCGGCGGCGTGACCGCGTTCATCGTCGCCGGCCAGCCGACCGGTGGCACCGCGATCAGCGACCCCGTGCGCCACTGGCTGATCATCGGCGCCATGGTAGGACTCGCGCTGCTGCTCACGACGTACGCGAAGCGCTCACGGCTGAGCTCGGGCCCGGCGCTCCTCGCCGTGGCCGCCGGTCTGCTGTACGGCGTACAGGACGCCCTGACCCGGGTCAGCGGCCAGCGCTTCTCCGAGGGCGGGCTGGTCGAGCTGCTGACCGGCTGGCAGCCGTACGCCGTGCTGGCGCTCGGCGTCACCGGCCTCGTCCTGGTGCAGAGCGCGTTCGAGACGGCGTCCCTGCGGATGTCGCTGCCCGCCCTGACCGCGGCCCAGCCGCTGGCCGGCATCGCCTGCGGGGTGGGCTTCCTCGGCGACCGGCTGCGCACCGACGCGGGTGCGCTGGCCTGGGAGGCGGCGGGCCTCGCGGCCATCGTGGTCGGCATCATCCTGCTGGGGCTGCACCCGGCGATGCCGTGCGGGGCGGCGGTGCGGGAGCCGGCGCGGAAGTTGCAGCCGAGCTGATTCATCGGCGGCATGCGCGCTTTCATGGGTGGCATGAGCGCTGCTGACGAAATCCTCGACATCGTCGACGAACACGACCAGGTGATCGGCCGGTCCACGCGCGGCGAGGCCTACGCCCGCGGGCTGAGCCACCGTTGCGTCTTCGTCCAGGCCCGCGACGCCACCGGCCGCCTCTTCGTCCACCGCCGCACCCCGACCAAGCTGGTCTTCCCCTCCCTCTACGACATGTTCGTCGGCGGAGTCGTCGGCGCGGGCGAGTCCTACGACACCGCCGCCCTGCGCGAGGCCGAGGAGGAACTCGGCGTCTGCGGTCTCCCGCACCCCGAGTTCCTGTTCAAGTTCCTGTACGCCAACGGCGCCGGCCAGAGCTGGTGGTCGGCGGTGTACGAGGTCCGCTGCGACCTCCCCGTACAACCGCAGGTCGAAGAGGTGGCCTGGTACGACTTCCTGCCGGAGGCCGAGGTGGAGCGACGTCTGACGGAGTGGGCGTGGGTGCCGGACGGGTTGGCGGCCTATGAACGGCTGAGGGCATTCAGGTCGGGCAATTCCCGACCGGTATCGTCCTGAACGTGATCGATTTCGCTCGGAACGTCCGCCTCTGGTTCGCCCCACAGGAGATCCGCGACGAGGGCACCACCCCCGACTACCGCTTCTCGCTGGCGAACGAGCGCACGTTTCTGGCCTGGCTGCGGACCGCCCTCGCGCTGATCGGCGGCGGTTTCGCGGTGGACCAGTTCCTGCCGGACCTGCGCTGGGGCTGGCGCGTCGGGCTCGCGCTGGCGCTGCTCGCCGCGGGCGTGCTGTGCTCGCTGCGCGCGGTCAACCACTGGATGCGCTGCGAGCGGGCCATGCGCAAGGGCGACGATCTGCCGGTGTCACGCTTCCCGGCGGTGCTGAGCCTCGTCGTCGCGGTGGTGGCCCTCGCGATGGTCGTCGTCGTACTGGTCGGCTGGGAAGGATGACCACCGAGCCGGCCAGGGACCCCGGTCTCCAGCCCGAACGCACCCGCCTCGCCTGGCGGCGTACGACACTCTCGGGCACCGTCGCCGCCGTACTCGCCGTGAAGACCGCGCTGCACGGCGGCACGACGCTGCCCGGCGTCCTCGTCTGCGCCCTGAGTGTCGCCCTCTGGCTGGGCTTCCTGCTCGTCGCCCACCGCCGAATCGACACCCTCGCGGCGGCGCCCGCCCCCGTGGCCCTCACTTCTCGACAGGCCGCGACGGCGGTCCTGTGCACGGTGGCTCTCGCGGCGTGCGCGGCGGCACTGCTCTTCTAAGCGGTCCGCGCGGGCCGGTGGGGGCTGGTCGCGCAGTTCCCCGCGCCCCTGACGGGGCGCAGTAACGCCCCGGACTTCGACAAGACCGCCTAAGCAGGGCGGGGGAAGTCGGCTGCGGTTCGGCAGTGCCCCGAAGGGGCGCGGGGAACTGCGCGACCAGCCACGATGGCGCCGCAGTCGACCGAGAGACCGCATCACCGCACTTCCAGCGGAGCGCTTACGTGTCCTCCGCCTCCCAGTCCACCGTCACCACGATCTTGCCGCGGGTCCGGCCCTCCTGGTTGAGTCGGTGGGCGTCGGCGGCGTGTTCCAGAGGGAAGGTCTCGGAGACGTGGACCGAGACCACGCCCTGTTCCGCGAGTTCGGACAGCCGGAGCAGGTCCTCGGCGTCGGGGCGGACCCAGTAGTAACGGCCGCCGTAGTCGAAGACGTCCGCGTCGGCGATCGAGACCAGGCGGCCCTCGGGTGCCAGCAGGTTCGCGGAGACCTTCAGGGCCTCACCGCCGACGGTGTCGAAGGCCGCGTCCACGCCTTCGGGCGCCAGCCCGCGCACCCGCTCGGCCAGACCGTCGCCGTAGGCCACGGGCTCACCGCCCAGCGAGCGGACGAAGTCATGGTTGGGTTCGCTCGCCGTGCCGATGACCCGGGCGCCGAGGTGGCGGGCGAGCTGGACGGCGATCGAGCCGACGCCGCCGGCGGCCGCGTGCACGAGGACGGTCTCCCCGCGCTTCACCTGGATGGCCTTCACCAGCACCTGGTAGGCGGTCAGCCCGGCCAGGGGCAGTCCGGCCGCCTCCTCGTAGGAGAGGTTGCGCGGCTTGCGTGCCAGGGTGCGCACGGGGGCGGCGACGTACTCCGCGAAGGTGCCGCGGGAGAGGAAGTCCTCCCGGACGTACCCGATGACCTCGTCCCCGACGGCGAACTCCGTCACGGACACCCCGGGTTGCACCACCACGCCGGAGACGTCCCAGCCGGGCACCACCGGGAACACGGCCTGGAGCATGCCGTCGAGATAGCCCTCCCGGCACTTCCAGTCCACGGGGTTGACCGCCGCCGCCCGCACCTTCACGAGCACCGCGTCCGGCCCGAGTCTGGGGTCGGCCACCTCGCCGAATGCGAGTACCTCGGGTCCGCCGTAGCGTGTGTAGCTGATGCCCTTCATGGGTTCGACCCTCCGGGGTGCCCGGGCGCCACGCAAGCCGAATGACCGGATATGCGCCGTTCGCGTGGCAACCTGTCCGACGTCATCGGACGTACTGCCGAACATCCGAAGGTGAACCAGCATGACCCTTATGCACCAGGAACACGCCACCCACCCGCACGCCCACGGCCCGGGCTGCGGGCACACCGAAGTGCCGCACGGGGACCACATCGACTACGCGCACGACGGGCATATGCACCGCGCGCACAGCGGCCACTGGGACGAGTGCGAGCCCGCCGGGCACGCCGCCCACACGAGCCACGACCACCAGCACGGCGAGGACTGCGGACACCGGCGCGTCCAGCACGGCGACCACGTCGACTATCTGCACGACGGCCACCGGCACGCCGAGCACGACGGCCACTGGGACGACCACTGACCTGACCGAGAAGCACCGCCCGACAGCTCCCCGAGGCATCGCCCGGGGAGCTGTCGGCCTATGGTGGCCCAGGTCACGTTCGCTCCCCGCACTGGACGGCATACCGACCGGTCGGCATCATGGTCGGGAACCCGTTCTCGTGTCACCGAAGGAGCAACGATGAGCGCCGACCACCCGCCAGGTCTCGATCTCGACGGGCTGCGCGGTCTGCTCGACAGTGAGCGGCCGGGCCTGGTCCACGGCCCGCTGACCGGCCGGTTGATCGAGGGCGGACGGTCGAACCTCACCTACGCGGTCTCCGACGGCACCTCCCGGTGGGTCGTACGGCGGCCGCCGCTCGGCCATGTGCTGGCCACCGCGCACGACATGAAGCGCGAGCACCGGGTGATCAGCGCCCTGCACCCGACGAACGTGCCGGTGCCCCGCCCGGTGCTGCTGTGCGAGGACCCCGAGAACGGAGCGGTGCCCGGCGCGCCGTTCTACGTGATGGAGTTCGTCGAGGGCACCCCGTACCGCACGGCCGACCAGCTCGCCCCGCTCGGCCCGGAGCGCACCCGCGGCGCGGTGCTGTCCCTGGTGGACACCCTCGTCGAGTTGCACGCGGTGGACCCGGCGTCGGTGGGCCTGGCGGACTTCGGCCGTCCCGAGGGTTTCCTGGACCGGCAACTGCGGCGCTGGGGCAAGCAGCTGGACGCCTCCCGCAACCGCGAGCTGGCCGGCATCGACGAGCTGCACGCCGCGCTCGGACGGCAGCTGCCCACCTCCCCCGCCCCGACCGTCGTACACGGCGACTACCGGCTGGACAACGTCCTGATCGGCCCTGCGAGTGAGCCGGAGGGGCGCGCCGGTGTCGAGAGTGCGAGCGCGCGGAGGCCCGAAGGGCTGAGCACGGTCGGGCTCTCGACACCGGCAGAGAGCGCCCCGGAGGCGAACGAGCCAAAAAAGGGTGTCGACGAGATCAAGGCGATCCTCGACTGGGAGATGTCGACCCTCGGCGATCCGCTCACCGACCTGGGGCTGCTGGTGATGTACAGCATTCCGCTCGGCGCGCCCGACTCCCCGGTCTCCACGACCGCCGAGGCCGCGGGGCACCCCGATCCGGCCGAACTGATCGAGCGGTACGCCGCGCGCTCGGGGCGCGACGTCTCCGCGGTCTCCTGGTACACGGCGTTCGCGTGGTTCAAGCTCGCCGTGATCCTGGAGGGCATCCACTACCGCTACACCCTGGGCCAGACGGTCGGCCCCGGCTTCGACCGCATCGGCGACCTGGTCCCCGTCTTCATCGAGCACGGCCTGACCACCCTTCAGGAAGGCTGATCCGCCATGGACTTCGCGTTCGACGCGCGCACCGAGGAACTCCGCGCCAAGCTGCTCGCCTTCATGGACGAGTACGTCTATCCGGCCGAGTCCGTCGCGGAGGAGCAGCGCGCACAGCTGGCCTCCCCGTGGGACACTCCGGCCGTGGTCGAGGAACTCAAGGCCGAGGCCCGCAGGCAGGGCCTGTGGAACCTCTTCCTGCCGGACTCCGAATACGGTGCCGGGCTGACCAACCTCCAGTACGCCCCGCTTGCCGAAATCACCGGCCGCTCCCCGCAGTTGGCGCCCACCGCGCTGAACTGCGCGGCACCGGACACCGGGAACATGGAAGTGCTCACCCAGTTCGGCGACGAGCAGCAGAAGAAGCAGTGGCTGGAGCCGCTGCTGGCCGGTGAGATCCGCTCGGCGTTCGCGATGACGGAGCCGGAGGTGGCCTCCTCGGACGCCACCAACATCACCACGCTGATCGAGCGGGCCCCCGACGGCACGGACGAATACGTCATCACGGGCCGCAAGTGGTACATCTCCGGGGCGATGAACCCGGACTGCAAGATCTTCATCGTGATGGGCAAGACCGACCCGGACGGCCCCGACATCCGCCGTCAGCAGTCCATGGTCCTGGTCCCCCGCGACACCCCGGGCGTCACCGTCAAGCGCGCCATGCAGGTCTTCGGCTACGAGGACCACTCCCACGGCGGTCACGCCGAGGTGGTCTTCGACCATGCGCGCGTGCCGGTGTCGAACCTGATCGGCGAGGAGGGCGGCGGCTTCGCCATCGCGCAGGCGCGCCTCGGCCCCGGCCGTATCCACCACTGCATGCGGCTGATCGGTATGGCGGAGCGGGCCATCGAGCTGATGTGCCGGCGGGCCGTCTCCCGTGACGCCTTCGGCAAGGCGCTGGCCCAGCAGGGCGTGGTCCACAACTGGATCGCGGACGCGCGCGTGGCCGTCGAGCAGCTGCGGCTGCTGGTGCTGAAGACGGCCTGGATGATGGACACGGTCGGCAACAGGGGCGCCCACACCGAGATCCAGGCCATCAAGATCGCCACGCCCCGCACGGTCGTCGACATCATCGACCGGGCGATCCAGCTGCACGGCGCGGGCGGCGTCAGCCAGGACTTCCCGCTCGCCGAACTGTACGCGGGCGCACGGACGTTGATGATCGCCGACGGTCCGGACGAGGTGCACCAGCGGTCGCTGGCGCGACGGGAGCTGAAGAAGTACCTGTGACTCAGGGCCGCAGGGCCCTCAGGAGCAGGTCGGCCAGCTGGTCGGCGACCTCCTGAGGGCTCATCGGGCCGTCGGGGCGGTACCAGGTCGACAGGTGGTGGACGGACCCGAAGTGGTAGTCCACCACCAGGTCGGCCGGGGTCGCCTTCGAGAAGACCCCGGCCTGCTGGCCTTCCTCGATGAGTGCGCGGAAACGCTCGTGGTAGAGGCGTCGCTCGGCGCGCACCTGCTTGTTCTTCTCGGGGCTCAGATGGTGCATCGAGCGGAAGAAGATCATCGCGTCGTCGAGGTTCTCGATCGTCGTCACCACGACATCGGCCGCCGCGTCCCGTACCCGCTTCTCGATCGGCTCGTCGGCGTTCGCGAACCCGTCGAGCCGCTCCTGCTGGACGCGCAGCACGCGCGCGTACACCTCGTGCAGGAGGTCGTCCTTGGAACCGAAGTAGTGGTAGAGCGCGCCTTTGGTGACGCCGGCCGCTTCGACGATCTCCTGCACGGAGGTGCGGTCGTAGCCCTGCTCCGCGAAGAGCCGGGTGGCGGCGGCGAGGAGCCGCTGCGGGACGGGCGTACCGTCTCCGTCCGTCGTCCTGGGCACAGCCGCCACCTGCCTTTCCGAGCTGTCTGCTGTTCTCTTGTTCTTCACTGACCGTCGTGCGGACGGGAACGAAGCTCCCGCCGGAGGATCTTCCCACTTGCCGTCTTGGGCAAATCGGGCAGGATCTCCACCTGCCGCGGATATTTGTAGGCGGCCAGTCTCTCCTTGCAGTACGCGGCGAGCGCATCGGGGTCCGTCTCGGCGCCCGGACGGAGGCTGATGTACGCCTTGACGGTCTCCCCGCGGTACCCGTCGGGCACCCCGACGACGGCCGCCTCGCGCACCGCCGGATGCGTGTACAGCACGTCCTCGACCTCGCGCGGCCACACCTTGAAGCCGGACGCGTTGATCATGTCCTTCTTCCGGTCGACGACGTACAGCCACCCCTCGGCGTCCATGAACCCGATGTCCCCGGTGCGCAGCTCACCGCCCGGGAAGGTCTCGGCCGTGGCGTCGGGGCGCCGCCAGTAACCGGGGACGACCTGCGGCCCCCGTACGAGGATCTCGCCCTGCTCCCCGAACGGGACCTCCGCGCCCTCGTCGTCGACGATCCGTACGACCGTCTCGGGCCCCGGCACCCCGACGGCCAGCGTCCCGGACACCGGGTCGACGGGCGCCTCCCGCTCCGGCGGCACGGAGGCGCAGGGCGCGGTGCACTCCGTCAGGCCGTAGCCGTTGCGGATGTACGGCCCGAAGCCCGCCCGGAACTTCTCCACCAGGGCGGGCGGCAGCGGGGCACCGCCGGAGGAGATGTTCCGGAACGAGGAGAAGTGGTCGGGGGTGACGTCGGGATGGGCGGCCAGCGCCATGAAGGCGGTCGACGGGCCGACCGTGTAGTGCGGCCGGTACTCGGCGAACGCGTCCAGCACGACCCCCGCCTCGAAGCGGTACACCAGCACCAGCGTGCCCGCGCTGTTCAGACACGCGCCGAGCTGGCAGACCATCCCGGTGATGTGGAACAGCGGCGCCATCGCGAAGTAGACGGGCGCCTCGGGCAGACCGAGCCCGGTCCGCTGCCGCTCGGCGTTGTACATGATGTTGCCGTGCGTGTTGGTGGCGCCCTTGGGCGTGCCGCTGGTGCCCGAGGTGTAGCTGATCAGCGCGATGTCGGAGGGGTCCGGTTCGCGCCCCTCGGGTGCCTTGTTCCCCTGCCGGGCGACGACCGCCAGGTCATCGGCATCGGCGGCCTGCGGCAGCCGCTCGAAGGCCAGCACGCGCGCGTCGTCGCGCGTCTGGAAGTCCAGCTCACAGGCGGTCAGCACGATCCGCACCTCGGAGCCCTGCGCCGTCTCGCGCAGATACGACTCCCAGGCCCGGTCGGTGCAGATCAGCGCGGCCACATCACCGTCCCGCAGGACATGGCCGACCTCCCCCGACTTGTACATGGGGTTGACCGGGACGACGACCGCGCCCGCCTTCCAGGCGCCGAGCAGGGCCACCACGAAGTGCGGGGAGTTCTGCAGCAGGACGGCGACACGGTCACCGCGCTCCAGACCCCGTGCCGCGAGATGCCCGGCGACGGAGTCGCTCAGCTCGTCGACCTCCCGATAGCTCAGCCGGCCGTCGAAGTAGGCGAGGAAGGTGCCCTCCGGCGTCTCCTCAACGACCCGGCGCAGGGCGTGCACGAGGGAGTCGACGGGGGCTATCGGCCCGCGCTGGACGGCACTGAGGAGGCCCAGCCAGGGCCGGGCGGCATAGCGGGAGCCGGTCACCGGGTCTCCTCCCACTTCTGCTGGATGTGGTTCATGTTCGTCAGCCAGCGATCGGGCTCGGCGGCCCGGGCCTGGCAGTACCCGGCGACCTCGGGGTGCGGCAGGATCAGGAACCGGTCCTCCTCGATGCCCTTGAACAGCGCGTCCGCGACGTCCTCCGGCTCGATGGCGGTCGGCTTCAGCACCAGGTCCCCCGCGCTGCCGGTGCCGTCCAGCATGTCCGTACGCACACCCTGCGGGCAGATCGCGTGCACCTTGATCCCACGGTGGCGATACGTCAGCGACAGCCACTCGGCGAACGCGTACGCACCGTGCTTGGTGACGCTGTACGGGGCGGCCCCGATCATGGTGAGCAGCCCGGCGGCGGACACGGTGGACACGAACCGCCCACGCCCACGCTCCAGCCACCCCGGGATCAGCTCCTGTGCGGCACGCACATGTGCCATCACATTGACATCCCAGGCCATCGCCCAGACCTGCTCCTCGGCCGCCTCGGACCCACCCGAGGGCAGCCCGGCGTTGGCACAGTAGACATCGACGGTGCCACCGAGCGCGTCCCGGGCGTCGGCAACGACGGCCGAGGCGTCACCCGGCACCGCGATCCCACCGATCTCATCGGCAACGGCCTTGGCCTTCTCGGCATCCAGATCATTGACCACGACCCGGGCCCCTCCGGCAGCGAACCGCCGGGCCAGAGCAGCCCCGATCCCGCCTCCAGCTCCGGTGACGACTACTCCGGCGTCCTGCACGGCTTCCACCATCGGTCTCCTTCGACTGCGGCTCCACTGCGGCCAGACTAACCAGTCGGTATGTACAAAAGGAAGGCCGACAACAACGCGCCCCAAAGGGGCGCGGGGCTGTATCAATGTGCGGCTCCGCCGCGTGGGCGCGACAAGCCACACTCGACCGGCAGCTTACGAACCACCGCGACCACCCCCTACCGTGCCTCCATGCGCTTGAGCAGACGAACTCTCCTGGCTGCAACCCCCGCCTTGGCCGTCTCCACAACCTCCGCAGCCGCAGCAGAACAACGCGGCCGCCGGCTGCAAACCGGCTTCGAACGCCTCGACGCAACCGGCTACACCCTCCTCCACGGCGACCGAGTCGGAATCGTCACCAACCCCACCGGCGTGACCCGAGAAGTCCGCCACATCGTCGACGTCATGCACGCGGACAACCGCGTGAACCTCGGGGCCGTCTTCGGCCCAGAGCACGGCTTCCGCGGCACCGCCCAGGCCGGCGGCTCCGAGGGCCGCTACGACGACCCGGCGACCGGCCTCCCGGTCTACGACACGTACCTCAAGAGCGGCCGCCCCCTCGCCGACATCTTCACGGCGTCCGGCGTCGACACGGTCGTCTTCGACATCCAGGACGCCGGCGCCCGCTTCTACACGTACATCTGGACGCTGTACGACTGCATGGAGGCCGCCCAGCTCGCCGGCAAGCGCTTCGTCGTGCTCGACCGCCCGAACCCGGTGACGGGCCGCTCCGCCGAAGGCCCGGTCCTGCACAAGGAGTTCGCGACCTTCGTCGGCCGGCAGCCCATCTCGCAGGCGCACGGCATGACGGTCGCGGAGCTGGCGCGCCTGTTCAACGGGGAGTTCCTGACCACGCCGGTCGAGCTGGACACCGTAGGGATGACGGAGTGGAAGCGGTCGGAGTTCTACGACGCGTCCGGGCTGCCCTGGGTACCCCCGAGCCCGAACATGCCCACCCCCGACACCGCCCTCGTGTACTCCGGGACTTGTCTCTTCGAGGGCACCAACCTCTCCGAAGGGCGCGGCACCACCCGCCCGTTCGAGCTGCTCGGCGCCGAGGGCGTCGACGGACGATGGGCGGCCGAGGTGAATGAACTGGACCTGCCCGGCGTCGACTTCAGGGAGGCGTACTTCGCTCCGGTCTTCTCCAAGTTCCAGGGGAAGACGATCGGGGGCGTACAGATCCATGTGCACGACCGGACCGCCTACGACCCCGTCCGCACGGGGATCGCGCTCCTGGTGACCGCCAAGAAGGTGTGGAGCGGCTTCGCCTGGCGGTCGGACAACTGGATCGACAAGCTCACCGGCTCCACGCTCGTGCGGACCGCGATCGACGCGGGGGCCGGCACGGACGAGGTGGTGGCCGGCTGGCAGAAGGAACTGGCGGCCTTCCGGAAGGTGCGGAGGGAGTACCTCCTCTACAGATGACTCCGGCTGTCTGGCCAACCCCGCCCGGCCGCAGGACGATGCGACCGCATCGCACCGCATCGGGGACCAGGGGGCTCGGCATGACGGATCCGGAGATGAGTGTGACTCCCTACTGGGAGCTGACGTTCGACGCGGACGGGGACGTGAACGCCGGACAGCGGGACCGTCTGCTCGCCGGGGCCGCGGACCGGCGCGTCGCTGATCTGGTCGTCTTCGCGCACGGCTGGAACAACGACCGCTCGATCGCGACCCGGTTCTACAGCCGATTCTTCGCCCCGTTCCCCCAGCTCGCGCCGAAGGCCAGGATCGGGTATGTGGGTGTGCTGTGGCCGTCGATGCGGTTCTCGGACGAGCCGATCCCCGACTTCCCACGGTTGGTGGCCGTCGAGACGTCCCCGCAGCCCGCGCTCGACAAGGACACCCGGCACGCACTGCTGGAGACCTTCCCGGGCCGGGCGACCGTGATCGATCAGATCGCCCGCATGATGGACCAACAGCCGCGCGAGGAAGCCGAGTTGGAGGAGTTCGGGCGCCTGGTGCGGCTGCTGGTCGAGGTCGTGCCGCCGGGGCCGCAGGCGCTGTTCGCGGCGGACACACTGGCGGAGGGGGTGCCACAGAGCGAGCCGCAGATGTTCTCCGGGTCCACCGCGACGGCCTGCGAGGAGTTCGCCCAGGCACTCGCCCGGCTGGAGTCCCCCGACGGCGCCGCCTCCTTCTCGATTCCCAACCCCTGGCACGGCGCTCAGGAACTGCTGCGCCAGGCGACGTACTACGCGATGAAGCGGCGCGCGGGAACCGTCGGGGAGCGCGGGCTCGGCCGGGTGATCGGCCAACTGGCCACGGCCGTGCCGCACGCGCGCGTGCATCTCGTCGGGCACAGCTTCGGCGGCCGGCTGGTCTCGTTCGCGCTGCGCGGGCTGCCCGACGGGGTGCACACGGTGAAGTCCGTGACGCTGCTCCAAGGGGCCTTCTCGCACTACGCGTTCGCTGCCCGGCTCCCGCACGACGCGCGCGCGGGAGGTGTGCTCCAGGGCCAGCAGAACCGCATCGACGGCCCGTTGGTGTGCTGCCACTCCCACCACGACTCGGCCCTCGGCACGATGTATCCGCTGGCCTCCCGCATGGCCCACGACGACCGCACGGTCGCCGGCCTCGACGTCGGGCGGATGCTGGGCGACAAGTGGGGGGCGATGGGGCTCAAGGGGGTGCAGGCGGTGCCGGGCACGCGCGCGTTGAAGCTGGCCGACGCCCTGAAGAGGGGCAAGCTGCCCGCGTCCGGATGCGTGAACGTCGACGTGGCCGCCGTGGTCAAACGCGGCGGCCCACCGGCCGGTGCGCACAGCGACATCGCGCACCGGGAGCTGGCTCAGGTGGTGCTGGCGGCGGGCCGTATCGCCTGACCCGCCGCCTGCGGTCCCTCACCTGTGTGAGGTGAACTCCACGACCTGCTGGTACGTCGGCCGGTTCTGCCAGCTGATGTTGTAGTGCTTGATGCCGCCCAGCGTCCGCTGGTTGATCGAGTCGGCGCACCACTGGTCACCGGCCGAGCAGAGCTCGTCGCCGGGGTACACCTGGGCCGCGGTCCTGCCGGCCGCCTCCTTCAGTGTGCTGATCAGGGTGTCCCGGCAGGCGCTGAGGCTGCCGCCGCCGCAGTACTTCTGCGCCAGCGGACCCTGCACGGTCTCGCCCAGCACCGCCCGGATGTCCTTGTCCACATAACTCCACCATCCGTACTGGAACGAGCTTCCGGCGTGCGAGCCGGTCGGGCCGTGGGCGGCCGACGGGGTCTCGTCGATCGGCAGGTTGGCGGTGAAGGCGCCGTACAGGTCGCTGCCGAGGCCGGGTTCGAACTCGGCCTTCACCAGCAGCGGCCACCAGGCGTCCAGGATGCGGATCGCGTCGGCGTCGGCGTAGGTCTTCGAACCGGCCGACGTCTCCGTGCGCTTGCCGCCCGCCGTGACCCACGCGGACAGCTTGTCGACGGCCGCCTTGGCCGTGGCGTCGGTCACCGTCGAGCTGTTGACGACCTTGAGCAGGTCGGGCAGCACGTCCTCCGCCCGCAGGTCCGCGAGCGCGGCGTCGGCCATCGCCTTCGTCAGCGAGGCCCGGGTCACGCCGCCCGCGGTGACCAGCTTCTTCACCCGGTCCTCCAGCAGATTGCCGCGGTGCACGGACCCGTCGCCCCAGGACGCGGTCGAGTAGTCCTTGGCCTGCTTGTTGTTCCAGGAGATGTAGTAGTCCTGGTCGATGGAGTTGGGGTGCGCGGACGCCGGTGTGTAGGTGGCGGTGTTCGTCGCCGCGTTCCAGTTCTTCCACTCGTACGCCGGCTGCGCCCACACCGGGAACTCGGCGTCGACGCCGGTGGCCCGTACCGGGTTGTTGCCGCTGTTGTAGTACGCCGTGTGCTCGGAGTCGACGTAGAACCAGTTGAACGTGTAGTTGATGTGCTGCACCGCGCTCTGGAAGGTCTGCGGGCTGTTGACGTAGTCCGGGTCGTTCAGCATCTGGAAGCCGATGATCGAGTCGGCCTCGTGCAGATAGGAGGAGCGCAGGGTGGTGTAGGCGACCTTCTTGCCGTCGACGGTGGCGCGGTACTGGACGGGGCCGTACTTGGTGCGCCAGACCCGCATCGTGTAGGAGCCGACCGCGGTGCCGTCGGCGACGGTGGGCTTCCAGGCGTTCTTCTGCTCGATCTGCTCCATGGCCGTGCAGGTGCCGCGGTACAGGTAGTGGTAGTCGTCCTGGCACAGTTCCACGGCGTAGGTGTCGATGATGTCCTGGCCGGAGGTGGTGGCGCTCCATGAGTAGTCCTGGCCGCGGCCGAGTTCGACGTACATGCTCAGGCCCGCGAAGGAGGCGCCGCGGGCGCTGAGGCCGGGGCCCTGGATCTCCTGGAGCATCAGCAGCTGGGGCGCGAAGTAGCCGGTCTGCGGCCCGAAGACGGCGATCGGATGGCCGCTGGCCGTGTGCTCGCCGCCCACCACCAGGGCGTTGGACATGCCGCGCCTGGCGGAGCTGAGGGCGGTGGCGGTCGCCTCGGTGGAGGAGCTGGTGGCGGTCGAGGTCGCCGCGCTGCCCGTACGGTCGTACACCAGCTGCTCCTCGGTCACCGAACCGGCGTCGGGCATCGCGGTGCCCTGCGCGTCGGCGGGCTTGCCTGCGTACGGGAAGCTCCCGTCCTGGACGGTGAGGACCGCCTCGGGGTCGTTGCGCTCGCGGAAGGATTCCCAGACCTCGGTGCCCTCGGTGACGCCGTACTTCTCCTGGGCGGCGAGCAGGGAGATCGCGTTGTTGACCTCGCCGCCGCCTCCGGAGCCGAACAGGGCACCGATGACGGAGGCCAGCGCGACCAGGTCGGTGAGCTTGAAGTGCGCGATGGTTCCGGCGTTGGTGATGGAGTCCTTGTGGCCGGTCAGGACGTACTCGCCGGGGAAGTAGCGGCCGCTGTCGGAGGCGTCTATGTAGGCGTTGATGCCGGCGACGTAGGCGTTGGCGTCGGCGAGGGCCTGCTGTCCGCGCTCGCCGTTCGCGGCGGTGCTGTCGATCTGCGCCTGGAGGTCGGCCTCGGTGTAGGGCGCGGAGCGCCAGAACTGCTGCTCCAGGCCCTGGTTGGAGGCGGCGCCGCCCGCGAAGGGGGTCAGCTGGCCGCGTCCGACATGGCGGAAGACGTCCATCAGCCACAGCCGGTCCTCAGCTGCCGCATACCCGGCACCGAACTCCGTGCCGTATCGAGTGGTACCAGTGATGTGCGGCACACCCGTCTTCTTGTCGCGGACGATCTTCACATCGCTGCGGCCGGCCGGACTGACGGTGGAGGCGACTTGATCGGCGGGGACTCCGAAAGACGCGTCGTTGAAGAAGGTGTTGATCGTGGAGTTGGTGAGCCCGGAGTAGCCGGTGGCCAGGTTGGCGTACGGGCCGAGCTGGTCCTCGGCGTGCGCGGGCTGGGTGCCGAAGGCCTGGTTCAGAAGGATCTGGGCGAGGGTGGCGTTCCCGTTCTGGCCGGGCGGGAGAACGTCGGAGCACTGACTTCCGCAGTGGTCGGTGACCGCGGCCGCCTCGACGCCGGCGGTCTCCGCGGCCACCGCTTGGGAAAGGGGAGACAAAAGGCCGGCAATCAGGACGCATACGGAAGCCGACTTCAGGAACCCGGGCAATCTGCGGGGAGTTCTCAGTCTGTCGCGTGCGGTGCGTGGGATGCGCATGGCATCTCCTCCCGACGGGGGGTGGGCCGGACGTTACCGCCGGTATCCCCGAGATTGAAGGTGAACATGCGTCAACTTCTGGAGGCCACGGAAAAAAGGATGGAGCCGAATCGCGTGTCGATACGTCTATTCGGCAACGTCCGAACGACGACGCCGAAGTAACCGAAGTACAGGTGCAGGTGTGACGGAGGTGCAGGGCGATGGCCGGTTTCCGGAGTCTGGCGAGACAGGTGCGAGATCCACGGTGTGATCTGGCGCTTCGGCGCTACTCACTCCGCAAGTGCCTTGAACGGTTCGCTCCGTACGGGCACAGGGCGACCTGGGACCATTTGTGCTCCCGGGCAGGGTTCGGTCCTGAGGACCGGTCCCCCGATCCTGCGCGGCTCGTGGCCGCGTTGGACGAGCTGGAAGAGGCGCGTTCGGTGTGGCTGGCCTACGAGGTCGGGTTCGCCGAGCGGCGCAAGAAGGAAAAGCACGACGGACTGCGCAGGCCGGGCAGCGTTGACGACTGGCACCGGCTGACCTGGGGCGGTTTCGGAGTCGCCTGGTGCGACAATCCGCGGGTCCACCCGCGAGAACCCCTGGCCGAGGTACTGCGCCGACTGATCTCCGCCCTTGAGCGCGAACCGGGTTCGGACTGTCCGGTGTGCGGCGGAGCGCGTCTGATCTGGAAGTACGACCTGGCCCATGAACCCTCGACGGGCCCGGTGTGCACGGACTGCGGCATCGTGGTGCCAAGTCCGGTGCTGACGCCCGAAGCCCTGGCCTCCGCCAGGCGCGAACGGCTCCTGGTGTCCGCCTAGGCACGACGGGGGTGCGCCGGGGATGCCGCACCCCCCAATCGAATGCGGTGCCGCACCGCAGCTGCGTTGTCAGTGGTGACTGGCACCATCGAGACATGGTGCAGGTGTGTCTGAACGGACCCCGGAGTGCCGCCGACGGCGCCGGGGTGCCGCTGTCGCCGGAGGCGATGGCCGAGTCGGCCGCGCTCGCGGTCGCGGCCGGGGCGACGGACGTCCATGTTCATCCCAAGACCCCTTGCGGACACGACACCTTGTCGCCGCGGGTGATCGCGCCGACGCTCGAGGCGATCCGTGCGCGCGTGTCCGTGCCGGTCGGAGTGACCACCGGCGCCTGGGCCGAGCCGGATCCGGTGGCCCGTCCGGACAGGGTGCGCGAGTGGACGGAGCTGCCCGATCACGCCTCGGTCAACTGGCATGAGCCGGGTGCCGAGGAGATCGCCGCCGCGCTGATCGAGCGCGGAGTGGGCGTGGAGGCGGGCATCTGGTCCGGGACGGACGGGGCGGCCCGCTTCGCCCGCTCGCCGCTCGGCCCGAAGGTCCTGCGTGTGCTGGCGGAGGTGACGGACACCTCACCGGACACGGCCGAGGAGAGCGCGCGAACTCTCCTGGCCGACCTGGGCCCGGCGTTCGGCCGCCCGGTCCTGCTGCACGGGGAGGACGGGAGCGCATGGCCGGTGCTGCGGCTGGCGGGACGGCTCGGGCTCGCGACGCGGATCGGGATGGAGGACACGGTGGTCCTGCCGGACGGACGGCGGGCGGTGTCGAACGCGGAGCTGGTGGCGGAAGGGATACGGCTGTACGGCGAGGCGAGGGTCGGTGGCGGCCGGTAATCCGTTCGCCACCCCTTTCCTCGGGCTACGTCGGCGTCCCCTGCTCCGTCTCCCCGCCCTTGCGTTCCACCATCAGGCGTGATCCCGCGCGGCGTTCGCCGAAGACGTCGTCCGGGTTGGACAGGACGCAGGTGTCCAGGGAGAGACAGCCGCAGCCGATGCAGTCGGTCAAGTGGTCGCGCAGACGGTTGAGTTGCTTGATGCGTTCGTCCAGTTCGGAGCGCCAGGCCTCGGACAGATGGGCCCAGTCGTCCTTGGTGGGGGTGCGTTCCTCGGGGAGTTCGGCCAGGGCGTCACGGATGGTGGCCAGGGGGATGCCGACGCGTTGGGCCGCGCGGACGAAGGCGACCCGGCGCAGGGTGTCGCGGGTGTAGCGGCGTTGGTTGCCCGCCGTGCGGCGGCTGGCGATCAGGCCCTTGGACTCGTAGAAGTGCAGGGCGGAGACGGCGGCGCCGCTGCGGGCGGCGAGCTGGCCGACCGTGAGCTCGTGGATCTTCTCGTGAATCTGGGGCACCCCTCGAAGATTACCCACCAGCGGCTCCCTTCGGCCCTGAGCCTCGGTTCCGTTGACAGAGGGCCCGCGGCCGACCATGCTAAGCAGTTGCTTAGGTAGGGCAGATTGCTACGCGAGAGGCCGGGACATGGCAGAGCCGAGGATCTTCACGTCCGCCGACGAACTGAAGGCGGCGGTGGGCGAGCAGTTGGGGTACACCGACTGGCTGGAGGTCGACCAGAAGCGGATCGACCTGTTCGCGGAGGCCACGGGTGACCACCAGTGGATCCACGTCGACCCGGAGAAGGCGGCGACGGGCCCCTTCGGCACCACCATCGCGCACGGCTATCTCACCCTGTCGCTGCTCCCGCTCTTCGGACCGCAGCTGATCAAGGTCGAGGGCGTGAAGATGGGCGTCAACTACGGGACGAACAAGGTTCGTTTCCCCGCGCCGGTGCCGGTCGGCTCGCGGCTGCGCGCCACCGCCACGATCAGCGCCGTCGACGAGGTGACCGGCGGCGTCCAGGTGGCCGTCGCCTTCACCGTCGAGCGCGAGGGCGGCGACAAGCCGGTCTGCGTCGCCGAGTCGGTGTCCCGCTACTACCTCTGAGCCCGGGGCCGGGCCCGGCGGACTACTTGACCCCCACCATCCGCAGCACGAGGTCGGCATAGAGCGCGCCGACCTCGTCGGGGGTCCACGGGCCGTCGATGTTGAACCAGCGGGCGACGTCGATGCAGAGCGACAGCACGGCCAGCGTGGTGCCCTGCACATCGAGGACGTCGAACTCGCCCGCGGCCACGCCGTCCTGGATGATCCCGCGCACCTCGGCGTCGCACTGACGACGCAGCGCGACGATCTCCGCGCGGGCCTCGGGGCCGAGCGAGTCCAGTTCGTACTGCACGACCCGGGCGGTGGTGCGCCCCCCGGCGTGCCAGCGCACGAAGGAGCTCACGGCATCGGCGAGCCGCTCCGTCGCACTGCCCTCGCGCCGCGCCGCCGTACGCAGGATGTCGAGCGCCTTCTCATGGCCGATCCGGCTGATGCGGTGGAGCAGCTCTTCCTTGGTCTTGTAGTGGATGTAGAGCGCGGCCGGGCTCATACCGGCGCGGCCCGCGATGTCACGGGTCGTGGTGGCGTGATAGCCGCGTTCGGCGAAGGCCTCCACGGCGGCGATCAGCAGCCGCCTGGCCGCGTCCGGCGTGACCTCGTCCCACGCCCGCGGTTCGCCGCCGGCCGTCTCCTCCGCCGTACTCATCGCTCGTTCGCCCCTCTCACTGGCAAGAAGGACACCATACCGCCCAAGGTGAGCGAGCGCTTAGTGTGCCCGCTCAGAGCTTTTCGAACGGGTGGTACGCGCGGTTCTCGGCCTCCTGCCGGTCCCTGATCACCTTGGCGAGGGTGAAGGCGGAGGTGACGAGCGCTCCGCTGAAGGTGCTGCGATGTGCCGTCGGTCCGCTGCGGCGCCGTCGTGGCTGGTCGCGCCCACGCGGCAGAGCCGCATATCGGTACAGCCCCGCGCCCCTTCGGGGCGCTGCCAACTTCACCCGACCCGCCTAGAAGGCCGAAACCCCCGTCAGCGCCCGGCCGATGAGCAGCTTCTGGATCTGACTGGTGCCCTCGTAGAGGGTCATCACGCGGGCGTCGCGCAGCAGCTTGCCCGCCGGGTACTCGTCGATGTAGCCGTAGCCGCCGAAGACCTGGAGGGCGTTGTTGGCGGCTCGGACGGCGGCTTCCGAGGCGAACAGTTTGGCCTTGGAGGACTCGGTGGCGAAGGGCAGGCCGCGGTCGACGAGGTCGGCGACCCGCCAGGTCAGCAGCCGGGCGGCGTCGACGTCGACCGCGATGTCACTGATCAGCTCCTGCACCAGCTGATGGTGGGCGATGGTCTTACCGAACTGCTCGCGTTCGGTCGCGTACGTCACCGCCGCGTCCAGCGCGGCCTGCGCTATGCCGACGCAGCCCGCCGCCACCGACATCCGTCCCTTGGCGAGGGCCGACATGGCGACCGAGAAGCCCTTGCCCTCGGGGGCGATCATCGCGGAGGCGGGGACCCGGACGTCCTCCAGGACGAGCTCGGCGGTGGCCTGGCCGCGCAGGCCTAGCTTGCCGTGGATGACACGGCGGCTGAGGCCGGGCGTGGCGGTCGGCACGAGGAACGCGGAGACGCCCTTGTGGCCCGGTGCGTCCGTGGAGCGGGCGAAGAGCAGGACGACATCGGCCCAAGTGCCGTTCGTGATGAATATCTTGGTGCCGTTGACGACGAAGTCGTCGCCGTCCCGGACGGCGCGGGTGGCGAGGTTCCCGGCGTCGGAGCCGGTGCCCGGTTCGGTGAGGCCGAAGCAGCCGACGTACTCGCCGGAGGTCAGTCCCGGCAGCCAGCTGCGCTTGTGCTCCTCGCTCCCCCAGGCGGCGATGGTCTTGGCGACCAGGCCGAGCGAGACCGACACGATGCCGCGCACCGAGGAGTCTCCGCGGCCGAGTTCCTCCGTGACCAGGCAGTACGCGAGATGATCGCCGCCGCTGCCGCCGTACTCCTCGTCGATCGTCAGACCCAGGAAGCCGACCGCGGCCAGCTTCTTCACGATCGCCCGGTCGACGTCTTCGGCCCGGTCCCAGGCGACGACGTTCGGGGTGATCTCGCGGGCCACGAAGTCCCGGGCGAGCTGCCGGACGGCGGTCTGCTCCTCGCTGAGCTCCAGGTTCATACCGAAGTCACCCCTGCCGGAAGGCCGTACCTTGAAGGCCGCTTCTTCAAGGCCATTTCTTGAAGACCGTACATTTAAATTAGCACTGCTAGTTTCGGCTTCGCAGCCCTACTATGTGCGCCATGGCCCGACCGCGCAAGCCCCTCCTCAGCACCGACCGGATCGTCGACACCGCGCGGGCGCTCGTGGACGCGGAGGGCCTCGCAGCGGTCTCCACCCGTCGGCTCGCCGCCGAGCTGGGGGTGAGCGGGCCGTCGCTCTACAACCACTTCCGCACCAAGGACGAGATCCTGGAGGCGGTCGCCGACTCGGTGAGCGCCCAGGTCGATCTGTCGATGTTCGAGGACGGCCGGGACTGGCGGACCGCACTGCACGACTGGGCCGTCTCCTACCGGGCCGCGCTGCGCGACCATCCGCACATCGTCCCGGTGCTGGCACAGGGCCCCGGCCGCCGGCCGGCCGGACTGCGCCTCGCCGACGCCGTCTACGGCGCGATGGTCGACGCGGGCTGGCCGCCCGCGCACGCCACCTCGATCGGCGCGCTGATGCGGTACTTCATCATGGGCTCCGCGCTCGGCTCGTTCGCCGGGGGCTTCGTGGACGACGCGAGCGCGTACGACCCCGCCGACTACCCCCACCTCGGACAGGCCCACCTCCTCGCCGAGCAGCAGGAGAAAATCGACGAGCGGGCCTTCGAGACGGGGCTCGCTGCGCTGCTGGACGGGCTGGTGCGGCAGTACGAGCAGGTCGGGCGGGGGTAGCGTCGTTTGTCTGCGGCGCCGTCGTGGCTGGTCGCGCAGTTCCCCGCGCCCCTGAGGGCGCTGGGGGCGCGCGGGGTTCACATACCGCCCCCAGGACACTTCGGCGGGGGCCGAAGTGTCCATGGCGCATGCTGAATCACATGACCGCCAAGGACGCCCGCGCCCCCGAGCTGGCCCGGCTCGCCGGGCTCGTCGCCGACGAGACGCGCGCCGCATGTCTACTGGCGCTGCTCGACGGGCGGGCGTGGACTGCCGGCGAACTGGCCCGGCACGCGGGAGTCGCCGCGTCGACGCTGAGCGAGCACCTGGGCAAGCTCGTCGCGGGCGGACTGCTCGCGGAGGAGCGGCAGGGGCGGCACCGGTATGTGCGGCTGGCGGACTCGCAGGTCGCGGAGCTGGTGGAGGACCTGGCCGCGCAGGTCGCGCCGGAGGCGGCCCGACGCCCGCGCACCCTGCGGGAGTCGACCGCCGGGTCCGCGATGGCCCGCGGCCGCACCTGCTACGACCACCTGGCGGGACGGCTCGGCATCACGCTCACCGACGCGCTGACCGAGCGCGGACTGCTCAGCCAGGACACCGGGTTCGCGCTCACACAGGCGGGACTGCGCTGGTTCGACTCCGTCGGCATCGGGCTGGACCGCAGGAGCCGACGGCCGCTGGCCCGTGGCTGTCTCGACTGGACCGAGCGGCGTTCCCACCTCGCGGGCGTGGCGGGCGCGGCCCTGTGCCGGCACACCCTGGACGCGGGCTGGTGCGTGCGGATCGGCTCGGAGCGGGCCGTGAAGGTGACGGCCGAGGGCGAGCGCGCGCTGTCCGATCTGCTCGGCATCCGGGCCGAGTCGCTGCGCTGAGCGAGCCCCGGGCGCCCCGTCCGAAATCCGCGAGCACCCGATCACGGACCCTCCTAGCCTCGGGAGCATGATGAAAGCCTCCGCCTCCAGGCCCGAACTGCTCGCCGCCGGTGCGGCCACCGTCACCGTGGTGCTGTGGGCCTCCGCCTTCGTGTCCATCCGCAGTGCCGGCGCGTCATACGCGCCGGGTGCGCTGGCGCTCGGGCGGCTGCTGGCGGGGGCGCTCACGCTGGGGATCTTCTGCCTCGTACGACGAGAGGGGTGGCCGCCGCGGGCGGCGTGGCCCGGGATCACGATATCCGGGCTGCTGTGGTTCGGCTTCTACATGGTGGCCCTCAACTGGGGCGAGCAGCAGGTGGATGCGGGTACGGCCGCCCTGGTCATCAACATCGGACCGGTCCTGGTCGCGCTCCTCGCGTCGCGGCTGCTCGGCGACCCGATGCCGCCGCGGCTGCTGGCGGGCATGGCGGTGTCGTTCGCGGGCGCGGTGACCGTGGGGCTGTCGATGTCGAGCGGGGGCGGCTCGTCGCTGCTCGGGGTCGTGCTGTGTCTGCTGGCCGCCGTCGGTTACGCGAGCGGGGTGGTGGCGCAGAAACCGGCGCTCGGGCGGGCGAGCGCGCTCCAGATGACGACGTTCGGGTGTCTGGTCGGGGCGGTGGCCTGTCTGCCGTTCGCCGGACAGCTGGTGTCGGACGCGGCCGACGCACCGCTGTCGGCGACGCTCAACATGGTCTATCTCGGTGTGTTCCCGACCGCCCTGGCCTTCACGACCTGGGCGTACGCCCTGGCCCGTACGACGGCCAGCCGGATGGGCGCGACCACGTACGCCGTCCCCGCCCTGGTCGTCCTGATGTCGTGGCTGGCGCTCGGCGAGGTGCCGGGGCTGCTCACGCTCGCGGGCGGGGCACTGTGTCTGGCGGGCGTGGCGGTGTCGCGGTCGCGCACGCGGGCCGCGACACCGGAGGCGGTGCCGCCGGCGCCGCGCCCCGAGCGGGCCTCGGACTCGGCGTGAACGCGCGGAGGCTTCGCTGACCGGCGCTCAGAACACCACCAGCGCCCGGCCGCCCTTCCCCGCCAGCATGTTCTCGAAGGCCGCCGGAATCCCGTCCAGCGCGATCCGCTCCGTCACCAGCGCTCCCAGGTCCAGGCGGCCGGCGCGGACGTGGTCGGCGAGGACCGGGAGGTCCTTCGACGGGTCCGAGTTGCCGTAGACGCAGCCGGACAGGGTGCGGCCCCAGTGGAAGATCTCCAGGGCGTTGAAGGTGACCTGCTGGTCCTTGCCGCCGATGCCCACGACCGTGGTGCGGCCGCCGCGGCGGGTGGAGTCCCAGGCCGTGCGGATGGTGGTCGCGCGCCCCACGCATTCGACGGCGACGTCGACGCCATGTTTGCCGGTCAGGGCGCGGATGTCGCGGGCGGTCGTGTCGGAGGCGACGAGGTAGTCGGTGGCGCCGGCGCCCCGCGCCAACTCCTCCTTCTCCGGGGAGACATCGACCGCGATGATCCTCGACGCGCCGGCGATGCGCGCGGCCTGGAGTGCCGCGAGGCCCACTCCCCCGACGCCGTACACCGCCACCGTCTCCCCCGGCTGGACCCGCGCGGAGTGGTGGACGGCGCCGTAGCCGGTGAGGACCGCGCAGCCGAGGAGGGCGGCGTCGGTGAGGGGGACGCCCTCCGGGAGCGGAAGGGCGCAGGACGCGGAGACGACCGTTTCCTCGGCGAACGCGGCCACGTTCAGACCGGGGTGGAGGTCGGTGCCGTCGGAGGTGCGCCGGGCGTGGATGTCGGCGGCGCCGTTCAGGGCGTTGGCGCACAGCCAGACCTCGCCGAGGGAGCAGGCGTGGCAACTGCCGCAGGACGGAGCCCAGTTGAGGACGACGTGATCGCCGGGTGCGAGGCGGGTGACCCCCTCGCCGACGGCGACGACCGTCCCGGCGCCTTCGTGGCCGAGGACGGCCGGGACCGGTACCCGCATGGTGCCGTTGGACAGTGACAGGTCGGAATGGCAGACACCGGCGGCGGCCAGGCGGACGCGGATGCGGCCCGGGCCGGGGTCGGGCAGGTCGATCTCGGTGATCTCCAGCGGGGAGCCGATGGCGGGCAGGACGGCGGCGCGAACCATGTGCGGGCTCCTCAGAACTGCAGGGACTTGGTCTGGAGGTACTCGGCCAGGCCGTGTGTGCCGAGTTCCCGGCCGACACCGGACTGTTTGTAACCGCCGAAGGGCGCAAGGGGGTTGAAGCGGCCGCCGTTGATGTCGACCTGCCCGGTCTGAAGTCGGCGCGCGAAGACCGCCGCCTCCGTCTCGTCGGCCGCCCAGACGGCGCCGGCGAGGCCGTACACCGTGCCGTTGGCGATCCGCAGGGCGTCGTCCTCGTCCTCGTACCGGATGATCGACAGGACCGGGCCGAAGATCTCCTCCTGGGCGATCGTCATATCGGGGTCGACGTCGGCGAAGACCGTGGGGGCGACGAAGTAGCCCTGCTCACGCGGGGATTCGGCGCCGCCCGCGACGAGGCGCGCGCCCTCCGCGACGCCCTTCTCGATGTAACCGCGCACCCGTGCCCGCTGCTTGGCGCTCACCACCGGGCCGATGCGCTCGCCGTACTTCGCGGCGGCCGTCGCGGCCAGCTCCACCGCCTCGTCGTACTGCTCCCGGTGGACCAGCATGCGAGTCCACGCGCTGCACGTCTGGCCGGAGTTGGACATCACGTTGGCGACGCCGACGTTGACGGCCCTGGCGAGGTCGGCGCTCGGGAGGATGACGTTGGCGGACTTGCCGCCCAGCTCCAGGGCCACCTTCTTGACGGCCGCGCCGGCCGTCGCGCCGATCTGCCTCC
This sequence comes from Streptomyces sp. NPDC051963, assembly GCF_044593495.1. NCBI lineage: Bacteria > Bacillati > Actinomycetota > Actinomycetes > Kitasatosporales > Streptomycetaceae > Streptomyces > Streptomyces sp. NPDC051963. The sequence goes on from NZ_JBIUCC010000012.1 coordinate 129,306, forward strand.
CGACGGCGGTGGAGCCGGTGAAGGAGACCAGGTCGACGCCGGGGTGCTCGACGAGGGCCTGGCCCGCGACCGGGCCGAGGCCGGTGACGAGGTTGAGGACACCGGCCGGGATCCCGGCCTCGTGGCTCGCCTCGGCGAAGAGCTGGGCGACGAGCGGGGTGTCCTCGGCGGGCTTCAGCACCACCGTGCAGCCCGCCGCGAGCGCCGGGGCGACCTTGGCGACGATCTGGTGGAGCGGGTAGTTCCACGGCGTGATCGCGCCGACCACGCCGATCGGCTCGTGGAAGACGGTCGAGTTGCCGACCCTCTCCTCGAAGGAGTACGTCGCCGCCAGCTCGGCGTACGAGCCCGCGACCGCGATGGGCACGGCGGCGTGCACGTTCTCGGAGAACTTCGGCGGCGAGCCGAGCTCGGCCGTGACCGTCTCGGCGATCTCGTCCTTGCGGGCGGCGAGGGCGTCCCGGAGAGCGCCCAGGCGTGCGGCCCGTTCGGCGGGCGGGGTCGCGGCCCAGCCCGGGAGGGCGGCACGGGCGGCCCGTACGGCGGTGTCGACGTCCTCGGCGGTGCCGGCCGGGACCCGGCCGATGACCTGCTCGTCGGCCGGGTTCACGACCTCGATCACGTCCTGGCCGGCGGCGGGGCGCCAGGCGCCGTCGATGTACATGCCGTCGTGTGCCTTCATCGTGCTTCCTCCCGGGCGGGGCCGTGCGGTCCGAGCACCTAAACTAGCGATGTTAGTTTTCGGTCGCCAGGGGGGCCGGAGATCCCGGTCCGATCAGAAGTCGACCTGGGCCCGATCGTCGACCCTGCCCACGGACTCCTGGCCGAAGGCCTTCTCGTAGTCCCGGCGGATCTCCTCGATCTTCCGGTCGCTGGTGGCCGCCTCCGCCACCGGATACAGCAGGATCAACTCGTACGACCGCTCCTTCTCGATCGTGCCGCTCACGTCCTTCCACTGCCCGCGCCCGCTCTGCACGGTCAGCCCGTTCGGGAAGCCAGGCGTGACCTCCTTGTCGATGAACGCCATGAACTGCCGGTCGGTGACGGCCGGACCGCCGTCCGGGCGCGCCGTACCGAAGAAGAGCTGGGTCTCGACGTACGCCTCGCCGCGCTGCGGTGCGGCGGAGGTCGTTCCGTCGTCGAGGGAGGCGTACGCGGTCGGCGCGCCGACCGCGAGCAGCAGACCGGCGACGGCGAACGCGGCCCGGGTGCGGGTGAGTTGGAGATTCATACGTCCATGGTCGCGGGACTCACTCCTCCAGGTCAGGCAAACGCGCCGGACTCGGGCAGATCCGTTCGCCGTACTGATCGAAGACGAACAGGTGAGCGATGTCGACGAGAAGGGGGATCTGCATTCCGTGCCGGAGTTCGATGTCCGGGGTGGTGCGGACGATCAGGTCGCCGGGGAGGCGGCCGTCGGGCGGTGCGGGGTCGGGGGCCGCGTCCGCCGGATGGTCCAGGACCACCACCGGGCCGGCCCGGCGGGCGCCCGCGCGCTCCCGAAGACGGTCCAGAACCGTGCCGCCCTCGCGCCGCCGGCCCCGGCGCCGGACCGGGCGGGCCGGGCGCGGGGCCTCCAACTCGGGTACGACGGCCGGCCGGGAGCCCGTGTTGAAGTGGACGAGGACCTCGTGCCCCTGGAACTCCACGTGCTCCACCAGACCGGTGAGCACCGCCTCGCCGGGGTGGGCGGACGCCGGCTTGGCGATGCGTACGGCCTCCGAGCGCAGGCCGACGATGACCTCCCGGCCCTGCTGGACACGGAGCAACTGGTGGTCCAGGGAGAGGGGTTCGGGCAGCCGCAGGGACTGCTTGCCGAGGCTGACGGTCATGGCGCCGTCGAGCGGGGCGCGCACCAGGCCACGCAGGAGGTTGATGCGCGGGGTGCCGATGAAGGCGGCGACGAAGACATTGCGGGGCAGGGCGTACACCGAACGCGGGGTGCCGACCTGCTGGAGGAGGCCGCCGCGCAGCACGGCGACCCGGTCGCCCAGCGACATCGCCTCGGCCTGGTCGTGGGTGACGTACACCGTGGTGACGCCCAACTCGCGGGTGAGGGCGGAGATCTCGGCCCTCAGATGGTTGCGGAGCTTGGCGTCGAGGTTGGACAGCGGCTCGTCCATCAGGAAGGCGGACGGGTGCCGGGCGATGGCGCGGCCCATGGCGACACGCTGGCGTTCGCCGCCGGAGAGCTGGCCGGGGAAGCGGTCGAGGAGGTCCTCGATGCCCAGCATGCGGGCGGTGGCGTCCACACGCGGGGCCGGATCCGCGCCGGGCGCCTCGATGCGCAACGGGAAACCGATGTTGTCGCGGCTGGTCATGCTCGGGTACAGGGCAAAGTTCTGGAACACCATCGCCATGTCCCGCCCGGACGGCGGCAGATCATTGCCGTACTCGCCGTCGAGCAGCAACTCGCCCTCGGTGATCTCCTCCAGACCCGCGATCATTCTGAGCACGGTGGACTTGCCGCACCCGGACGGCCCCAGCAGCACCAGGAACTCGCCGGGCTCGATATCCAGCGACAGCCGGTCCACCACGCGCACACCGCGCCCGTAGACCTTGCTCACGTCGTGCAGAGAGATGGCGCGTGTCATGGCTCATGCCCCCGAGGGCTCACTCGTGCGCTGGTGCTCCGCGGTCGAAAGGCCCCGTTCGGTTCGAACGGGGCTGTGGGTCACGGAAGTTAACGGAATGTGCGCGTTCGGGGAAGAGGTCGGTCACTTCGTCGCGGTCAGGTGGGCGAAGACCACCACGTTGCTGGTGTAGCCCGTCCGTCGGCTGAAGAGGCCACCGCAGGTGATCACGCGGAGTTCGGGGCGCCGGGTCGGGCCGTAGACCTCCTTGTCGGGGAAGCCGGCCTTGTCGAAGACCTTGACCCGGTCCACGGTGTAGACGGCGGTACGGCCGTCCGCGCGCCGCGCCTCGATCGGTTTGCCGGGCTTGATCGAGGCGAGCCCGGCGAAGACGGCGCGGCCGGTCCTGGTGTCGCGGTGGCCGACCGCGATCGCGGTGCCGGACTCACCGGGCGTGGCGCCGCCCTCGTACCAGCCGACGAGCTTCGGCTTGTCGATCGGTGGTGTCTCCAACTCCCGTTCCTTGGTGAGACCGAGGGCCGTGATCGGGGCGTTGATGCCGAGGTACCGGATGCGGAGGGACATCGGGCGGGACCTGGGCAGCGGGCGAGGCGGGTGCTTGGCGCGGGCCGAGGGAGCGGCGCGGGACGGGCGGGCGTCCGCCTCGGAGTCACGCCCGGCGGCCGTCACGGCGTCACGGCCGGTGGCCGCCTCCGCGACGGTGGGTGCGCCGTGTCCGTCGCACCGGACCACCACCGCCACCAGGACGGCTGTGAGCAGGGCCGTCCTGGCGAGGCGGTAGGCACGGGTCCGGTACCAGGGCCTGCGTCTGCGCCTACGCGGCACCATGGGGCCGGCGGCGGATCACGCGGAAGTACACGGCGCCGCCGACGGCGGCCAGACCGACGGCCGCCGCGGCGGCCACCGGCGCGAACGCGGCCGCGGTGTCGACGAGACCGCCGCCGCCCGCGTGCACACCGCCCCGCGGGCCGTTGTGGTCGCCCGGACCCCATGCCGCGTCGTTGCGCTGGTGATCCTCGATGTGCTTGTTGTCGCGGCAATTGACCCGGAAGACCTTCTCCTTGGGAGCTCCCAGGACGATCCAGGTGATCTTGTACTGTCCGTCCGCAAGCCCCAGCGCATCGGTGTGACCGGCGCCCCCGCCGAGTTGGATGGTGCCGGCGACGGTGGCGGCGGTGGGCAGCGGAGGCTGCGGGGTGATGGTGTAGGCGATGGCGGGGAGGACGTCGAAGTTGACGGCGTCGAGGTAGAACTTGCAGACCACCGCGTCTTCCTTCGAGACCCCGTAGGGCACGCCCACGCGGTGGATCCTGATGTCGCCGTTCTCCCCCTGGGCGGATGCGGTCGGCGCCGCCACCCACGACGCGCCTGCCGCGGCGAGTGCGGTGAGGACGACTGTGGCGCCCGCGCGGGCGCGGAAGGTACGTGTGGGTGTCAGGGTCGGCATGCGCGGTCCTCCGATTCAGACGATTTTCATACAAATCGCTCTTTCGGTTGGACTCTCCTGTACACGCACGGCGACTCGCCGCACGAAGCCCGGCGCGTCGTCAGATATCGCTCGTCCGGCGCAATCCCGACCGCTTCGGCCGCTCCCGCTCGGCCGGCCCGTCCCCTTCCGGCCGCCCCGGCGACCGCAGCGCCACCCCCGCCGACACCAGCAGCAGCGCCCCCAGCATCACGAACGGCGCCGCCACACCCGCGATCCCGGCGATCAGGCCCGCCGTCGCGGGAGCGGCGACCTGGCCGAGCCGGTTGCCGGTCAGCCGGAGGGCGAGGGCCGTGGAACGGGCGCCGTCGGGGGCCGCCTGGACGACCGTCGTCATGGACAGCGGCTGGCCGACGCCGAGGCAGAAGCCGAGGGCGATGAGGATCAGGGCCAGCGCCCACACCGGCACCGGCAGCGCGATGCCCGCGCACAGCAGGGCCGCCAGCACACAGGTGAGGGTGAGCAGCAGCGTCCTGCCGAGCAGTTTCAGCAGCGGCGTCAGCACCAGACGGCACGCGATGGTGGCCGCCGCGCGAAGGCTGAGCAGCACACCGACGACCGACGGCGCGATGCCCCGGTGCTCACCGACGACCGGCAGGTAGGCGGTGAGGATGTCGGTCGCGGACAGGACCGAGAGGCTGATGAGAATGCCCGCGGGAACACCCCGGGCGCGCAGGATGCGCTGCACGGGGACGCGTTCGCCCCGCGCGGCAGGGGACTTGGCGGCCGTACGGTGCTCTATGCGCCACAGCGACGTGAAGGCGACCGCCGCCCCGGCACCCGCGACCAGCAGCGCGAGCGCGCTGCTGCCCGCCATGTCCTGGCCGCCGATCAGCGCGCCCGCCGCGATCGGGCCGACGAGCTGGCCGAGTGAGGCACCGATGGTGAAGTGACCGAAGTTGCGGTCCTGTTCGTGCGGCGCGGACTGGCGGGCGACGAGCGACTGGGCGCCGATGACGAAGGACAGATGACCGAGGCCCATCACGCCGCTCCACAGCGCCATCGTCACCAGCGAGTCGGCCACACCGCTCAGCGCACAGCCGCCGGCGATGAGGACGACGCCCACGGGCAGCAGGGGCGCGCAGCGGCCGTGGTCGGTACGGCGGCCGAGGGGTACCGCGGCGAACAGCGGGAGCAGGGCGTACACACCCGCGATGACGCCGATCGCCCGCTCGTCGGCGCCCAGCGCGAGGGCCCGGTAGGAGACGGCGGGCCGGGCCATCGACACCGCCCCCTGCGCGAAGCTGAAGGCGATGACGAGGCGGAGCAGCCAGCCGCGGTTTCCACCGGGCCCCATGGTTCTTTACCTCCTGGAGGAGTTCCTGGCGTTTCAGAGGTCAGATGATTCCGAACAGGATTCCCGCCCCGAGGATGATCAGACAAGTGAGCGCCGCCCACTTCACCACGAACCTGGTGTGGTCGCCGAACTCGACCTTGGCCATGCCGACCAGGACGTACACCGCCGGGACGAGCGGGCTCGACATGTGCAGCGGCTGGCCGACCAGGGAGGCGCGGGCCATCTCCAGCGGGGAGACGCCATGGGCGGCACCGGCCTCGGCGAGGACCGGGAGGACGCCGAAGTAGAAGCCGTCGTTCGACATGAAGTAGGTGAGCGGGAGGCTCAGCAGACCGGTGACCAGGGCCATGTGCGGGCCCATGCCCTCGGGGATGACGTCCACCATCCACTTGGCCATGTGGTCGACCATGCCGGTGCCCTGGAGGACGCCGGTGAAGACGGCGGCGGCGAAGACCATGCCGGAGACGTTGAGGACGTTCTCGGCGTGGGCGCCGATGCGGGCCTTCTGGTCGGGCATGTGCGGGAAGTTGACGGTCAGGGCCAGGGCCGCGCCGAGCAGGAACAGCACCGGGATCGGCAGCCACTCCATGATCATGGCGGTGAGCAGCGCGACCGTGAGCAGCGCGTTGAACCAGTACAGCTTGGGGCGCAGGGTGGGCCGGGCCGGGTCGAGGACCTGGAGCATCCGGTCGTCCTCGTCCTCGTCCTCGTCGTCGGACGCGTCCGCGCCGGCGCCCGAGCCGCCGGTGGCCTTGGAGCCGCCCTTGCCCGTGCCGGGGCCTCCGGCGCCGACCAGGACCGTCTCGGTCTCCTTCTCCTCCACCAGCACCTCGTCCAGCGTCAGCGTGCCGAGGCGCTTGCGCTCGCGCACGCCGAGGACGTACGAGAGGACGAAGACGCCGAGGAGGCCGACGGCGAGGGCCGGGATCATCGGAACGAAGATGTCGCTGGCGTCCAGCTTGAGGGCGGTGGCGGCGCGGGCGGTCGGGCCGCCCCACGGCAGGGTGTTCATCACGCCGTTGGCCATCGCGGCAACGCCGGTCATGACGACCAGGCTCATCTTCAGGCGCTTGTACAGCGGATACATCGCCGAGACCGTGATCATGAAGGTGGTCGAGCCGTCGCCGTCGAGCGAGACGATCGCGGCGAGTACGGCGGTGCCGACGACGATCCGCATCGGGTCGGCCTTGCAGAACTTGAGGATCCCCCGGACGATCGGGTCGAAGAGCCCGACATCGATCATCACCCCGAAGTAGACGATCGCGAACATGAGCATCGCCGCGGTCGGGGCGAGGCTCGTGACGCCGTCGATGACGTAGTCACCGAGGTGGGCGCCCTTGCCTACGAACACGCAGAAGAGTGCGGGTATGAGCACGAGCGCCGCGATCGGCGACATCTTCTTCATCATGATCAGGACCAGGAAGGTCGCGATCATGGCGAAGCCGAGGATGGTCAACATGAGTGGATACCTAACGTTCGCCCTTGAACTCCCACCAGGGCCGGCGGTGCGACGACGTTAGGTCCCGTCGAACGGCGTTAACAAGACGTTGACATGCGAGCAATAAGCGCAAAACTCCTGGTCACAGCTTTGCTCAGGTCAGCGAGGTGAGCTTTTCGGTCACGGCGGCGATTTCCACGGGCACTCCGTTGAGGACCGCGTTGCCCGACAGCGGGTCGAGCAGGCTGCCGTCGAGGAGCTGGTTGACGTTGACACCGGGGTCGGCCGAGGCGTGGCCGAGCCGGGTGCCGGGCCGGTCGTGGCCCCACCCGTGCGGCAGGCTGACCACGCCCTGGCGGACGCCGTCGGTGACCTCGGCGGGGGCGGTCACCTCTCCCCCGGCGCCCTTCACGCGCACCGGCGCCCCGTCGCGCACCCCGAGGCGTTCGGCGTCGGCGGGGTGGATGTGCAGGGTGCAGCGGTTGGTACCGCCGGTGAGGGCGGGGACGTTGTGCATCCAGCTGTTGTTGGAGCGGAGATGGCGGCGCCCGATCAGGACGAGTCCGTCGGACCGGTCGCCGAGGGCTCGCCTCAGCCGGGGCAGGTCGTCGGCGATGGGCTGCGGCAGCAACTCGACCTTGCCGCTCCTGGTCTTCAGCGGCTGCGGCAGGCGCGGGCCCAGTGGCCCGAGGTCGATGCCGTGCGGGTGGGCGAGGAGCTTGTCCAGGGTCAGGCCGTCCGGTCGTACGCCGAAGCCGTCGCCGTAGGGGCCGAGGCGCAGCATCATGTCGAGCCGACGCTCGGTGCCGTTCTCGCCGGTGAGCCGGGACGCCAGTTCCTCGGGGTCGGCGCCGTGCACGGGAGAGTGGGGCTCCTTGACGGCCTTGCCCAGGGTCTGCTGGACGACCAGCGCGTCCACGGCCGACGGGTCGGCGCCGTGCATGCCGGTCGCCGCGAGGGTCAGCCGGGCGAGGATCTCGCTCTCGGCCATGCGGCCGGGCTCCAGCGGGACGGCGGGGCGGGTGTAGCGGACCTGGTTGCGCACGGCGAGGGTGTTGAAGGCGAAGTCGTGGTGCGCGCTCTGGGAGGGCGGGGGCGGCGGCAGGACGACGTCGGCGTGGCGTGAGGTCTCGTTGAGGTAGGGGTCGACGCTGACCATGAAGTCCAGCGAGTCGAGGGCCTTGTCGAGCCGGTCGCCGTCCGGGGCGGACAGCACCGGGTTGGCCGCGACGGCGATCAGGGCGCGGACCGGCTCGCCCTCGGGCGTGGCGGTGTCGATCTCCTCGGCGAGCGCGGACAGCGGCAACTCGCCCTTGGCCTCGGGGTGTTTGCTCACGCGGGAGTGCCAGCGGGCGAGCGCGAAGCCGCGGCCGGGCCCGGCGGGGCGCGGGGTCTTGTCGGTGGCCGACTGCGGGAAGAGCGCACCGCCGGGCCGGTCCAGGTTGCCGGTCAGGATGTTGAGGACGTCGACGAGCCAGCTGGCGAGGGTGCCGTGCGGGACCGTGCAGCTGCCGATGCGGGCGTAGACGGCGGCGGTGGGCGCGGCGGCCAGCTCACGGGCGAGGGCGCGGATGACGTCGGCGTCGATGTCGCAGGCGGCGGTGACGGCTTCGGGGGTGAAGTGCCGTACGGCGTCCTGGACTTCGGCGACGCCCTGCACATGGGGTTCGAGGTCGCCGAGATCGACGAGGTCCTCCTCGAAGAGCACGTACGCCATGGCCGCGAGCAGCAGGGCGTCCGTGCCGGGCCGGATCGCGAGATGACGGTCGGCGAGTTTGGCGGTGCGGGTGCGGCGCGGGTCGATGACGGTGAGGGTGCCGCCGCGGGCCTTGAGCGCCTTGAGCTTGCCGGGGAAGTCGGGGGCGGTGCACAGACTCCCGTTGGATTCCAGGGGGTTGGCGCCGATGAGGAGCAGATGGTCGGTGTGGTCCAGGTCGGGCACGGGGATCGCGAGGGCGTCGCCGTAGAGGAGGCCGCTGGAGACGTGCTTGGGCATCTGGTCGACCGTGGAGGCGGTGAACAGGCTGCGGGTGCCGAGTCCGGCGAGCAGGACGGGCGGGTAGAGGGCGCCGGCCATGGTGTGGACGTTGGGGTTGCCGAGGACGATGCCGACGGAGTTGGCGCCGTAGCGCTCGACAACCGGTCGGACGCCGGCCGCGACGGCGTCGAACGCCTCCTGCCAGGTGGCCTCGCGCAGTTCGCCGTCCTTGCGGACGAGGGGCGTGCGCAGCCGGTCGGGGTCGCCGTCGACAGCGCCGAAGGAGGCGCCCTTCGGGCAGATGAACCCCTTGCTGAACACATCGTCGCGATCACCGCGGGCGCCGGTGACGTGGGTGCCCTCGATGGTGAGGGTCAGCCCGCAGGTGGCCTCGCACAGGGGGCAGATTCGCAGGGCGGTGCGGGACACGGGTCCTCCCGGAGGCGGCGGCAGCGATGACGCACGGACTGCCGTCGAGCATACCGACCGGTATGCACGAAGGGGAGGGTCTGCCGGGGGTGAGGTCGGGAACCCGCGAGGGCCACAGGCTCTCGGGCGCTCAGTCCAGGACGCGCGCCAGGTACGCCCGCAGCAGCTCCCGAGTCTCGCCGATGATCTTCTCGTCGCCCTCGGGTGCCACCCGGAAGGCCAGGTGGACGAGGGTGTCGGCGGTTTCGACGGCTATGAGGAAGGTGCGCCGCAGATCGTCGTCGGCGGTGCGGTCGAGGTAGCCGGAGAGGAGTTCGGTCAGCCGGTCGGCCACACGGTGGTTGGGTTCGGCGTGCCGGGCGCCGACCGGGATCTGGTTGCCGAAGTCGACCAGGGAGAAGCCGGGCGCGGTGCGCTTCATGGCGAGGTACTCGTCGAGGACCGCGTCCATCGCGGCCCGCCAGCCCCCTTCGCGGATCCCCATGAGGCGCTCGGTGACGCGTTCGGTGTAGCGCTCGAGGTTGCGCTGGGCGAGCGCGTCGGCCATCTGGCGCTTGTTGCCGAAGAAGCGGTAGACGGAGCCGATGGGAACGCCCGCGCGCTGGGCCACGGCACGGGTGCTCAGGTCGTCGTAGCCGACCTCGTCGAGGAGGTCGGCGCAGGCGTCGAGGATCCTGGTCAGTCGTTCGGCGCTGCGCCGCTGGATGGGCGCACGACGGAGCGATGTCGCATGGGGCACGGGCTTCATGATGCCCGTCCGCCGGGATCCAGTGAAGCTCGCCCCCCGTTGTCCGGCGCCCTCACGGTCTTGAGGGTGCGCTCGTGGGCGTCGTCGGCCCCGGTTGCGACGCCGTGATGTCGGCCGTGCTCTCGACGGGTTCGCCGTCGACCGCCCACACCGTGCCGTCGTCGGCGTAGAGCCGGGCCGTGACCTGGTGCGTGCCGCGCGTGACGAGGCCGGCCGGGAGACGGTACACGGAGGTGCGGAGCCGGGCGACGCGATGGCCGTCCACGAAGAGCTGGGCGAGACCGCGGCCGGGCACCGCCTCGGCTTTCACGCCGGGCGGCGAGAAGCGGAAGTTGCGGACGGTCAGGCGTACGTCCCAGCCCTCGTCGGCGTCCGGCTGCACCTCGACGCCGACTTCGGGTGCGTCCTTCTCGTCCATCTCACGGAGCTGCCGCCCTTCGGTGTCGGTGTCGTCGAGGAGTTCGCCGACCGGTGACATCGACTCCCCGTTCTTCTGGCTCTTCCGCTCGCCCGCGTCACCGGAGCCGCAGCCCGCCGCTCCGGCCAGGAGCAGGACACAGACCGCGAGCGCTGCGAGCAGTGCGCGCGTCCACGACATGGCGGCGAGCGTAGAACACCGGTCCGACACCTCGAATCCCCCTGGAGTCTGGTTCTCGCCGTACTCCAGGAGGAGGTCGTACGGACCCCTTGCGCCCGCGAAACCGCAATCCTATGGTGAAGCATAGGAATCAGACGGCAAGGGAGCAGCGATCATGAGCGATGGGGGTACCTCCCGCGCGAGCGTGTTCGAGCACGCGGGAGCGCGGAAGACCGCCGAGGGACTGACCTACCTGTCCGGTTTCGGCAATGAGCACAGCTCCGAGGCCGTCCCGGGCGCCCTGCCCGAGGGCCGCAACTCGCCCCAGCGCGCCCCCCTCGGGCTGTACGCGGAGCAGCTCAGCGGTACGGCGTTCACCGAGCCCCGCGCCCACAACCGTCGCTCCTGGCTGTACCGGATCCGCCCCTCGGCCGCGCACCCGGCGTTCACACGCACGCAGAACGGCTCGATCCGTACGGCGCCCTTCACGGAGTCGGTGCCCGACCCGAACCGGCTGCGCTGGAACCCGCTGCCGGAACCCGAGGCCGGCACGGACTTCGTACGGGGCCTGTGGACCCTGGGCGGCAACGGCGACGCGACCCAGCGCGCCGGTATGGCCGTGCACCTCTATCACGCCAACGCCTCCATGGACCGTGTCTTCAGCGACGCCGACGGCGAGCTGCTGATCGTGCCGGAACACGGCGGGCTGCTGCTGCGCACGGAGTTCGGGCTGCTGCATGTGGAGCCGGGACATGTGGCGCTGGTCCCTCGTGGGGTGCGCTTCCGTGTGGAGCTGCTGGACGCTGCATCTGACGGCGCGCAGAGCGCGACCGCTCGCGGCTATGTGTGCGAGAACTACGGAGCGCCCTTCCAGCTCCCCGACCTCGGCCCGATCGGCGCCAACGGGCTGGCCAACGCCCGGGATTTCCGCGCCCCCGTCGCCGCCTACGAGGACGTCGAGGGCCCGGTCGAGGTGGTGAACAAGTTCTGCGGCAACCTGTGGACGGCCACCTATGACCACTCCCCCCTCGATGTCGTCGCCTGGCACGGCAACCATGTGCCGTACGTCTACGACCTGCACCGCTTCAATGTGCTCGGCACCATCAGCTACGACCACCCGGACCCGTCGATCTTCACGGTACTGACATCGCCGTCCGACACCCCGGGCCTGGCGGGCGTGGACTTCGTGGTGTTCGCGCCGCGCTGGCTGGTGGGCGAGGACACGTTCCGGCCGCCGTACTTCCACCGCAATGTGATGAGCGAGTACATGGGGCTCGTCGAGGGGGCCTACGACGCGAAGGCGGAGGGCTTCGTGCCGGGCGGCGGTTCGCTGCACAACATGATGTCGGCGCACGGGCCGGACCGGGAGACCTTCGACCGGGCGAGCGCCGCCGAGCTGCGGCCGCACAAGGTAGACGACGGGCTGGCGTTCATGTTCGAGACCCGCTGGCCGGTGACACTGACCGAGCACGCGGCCGGGGCGGAGCATCTGCAACGCGGGTACGACGACGTGTGGCAGGGCCTCGAACGTCACTTCCGCCCCTTGCACTGACGATTGCCTGCCGGTACGGATGGCCCAATGACCTCCTTCGCCCCGGACTCGATCGTCCTGAACCGCAAGCTGCCGCTCTGGTATCAGGTGTCGCAGTCGCTGCGCGCGTCGATACTCGGCCGCTCGCCCCAGGACCCGCTGCGGCTGCCGACCGAGGAGCAGTTGGCGGGGCACTACGGCGTGAGCGTGCTGACCATGCGGCAGGCGCTGAAGGAGCTTGAGGAGGAAGGGCTGATCACGCGCCATCGCCGACGCGGCACGTTCATCGAGCCGAGCGCCAGCCGGGGTACGCCCGTCCGGCTCCTCGGCTCGGTGGACGCGATCGTGGCCCAGCAGTCCGGCATGGTGACCGAGCTCCTCGACCACGGCAAGGCGCCCGTGCCGGCCGAACTCGCCGAGTACTTCCCGGACCTCGCCGAGGTGGCGACGTACCACCGGCTGCGCGGTGACGAGAAGACCGGTGAGCCGACGAATCATGCCCGCAATCACGTGCGGCCCGAACTGGCCGAGCGTTTCGATCTCGACGACCTGGTGCGGTGGCCGATGACCAAGGTGCTGCGGGATGTCGTCGGGGCGGACATCAGCCGGATCACGGACACGGTGGAGGCGCGGCTCGCCGATCCGGAGACGGCGCGGCTGCTCGAAGTGCCGTTGCTCAGCCCGATCCTGCGGTACACGGGGGTCATCTATGACACGGAGGGGCGGGCGTTGGATGTGGCGGTCATCCATTACCGGGGGGATCGGTTCTCGTTCACGGTCACTCTTGATGCGTGAGCGCTCCGCTGGGGAGGGCCGGGTTCGTCCGCGGGCCGGTGGGGGCTGGTCGCGCAGTTCCCCGCGCCCCTTCGGGGCGCTTGTACGATGCCCTGCGTGACGCACGACGACGCTCCGCTGCTGGCGGACCTCATGCCGTGGTCCGTCGCACCGCCGCGGCTCGGCCGGGGGTGGCCGACGGGCGCCGACGCGGCATCCCTGAAAGCGCGCTGGGCGGCGCTGGTGAAGGCCGAGGGGCCGGAGCGGGAGGCGCTGTTCGAGGCGACCCGGTCGCGAACGCTGCACTCGGCGGTCGGGCAGTTGCCGGGGCAGTCCAGTGGCACGGAGAGGCTGGCCCGCGCCACCGGGCCGTGCCCTGAGCCCGTGCGTGTTCTGCATGCCCCCTTCGACGAGCAGTGGCTGATCCCCGACCACCGGCTGATCGACGCGGCCCGGCCGGAGTTGTGGCGGGTGGCGGACGAGCGGCAGGTGTTCGTGGCCGAGACGGCGGGCGGCGGGCCCGGTCCGGTCCTGCTCGCGACACCCCTGCTGCCGCTGCTGCGCCCCGGACGTGTCCGCCCGCTGTACCGCCGCCCGGGCGGGGCGGAACCGAACCTGGCGCCGGGCCTGTTGGAGCATCTGGGCGAGCGTCTGGGCGAGGTGCCGGAGCCGCTGGACATGCTGGCCTGGATCGTGACGGCGGTCCGTGCCGACCTCGCCGTGCCCCTCACCGAGGACCCCGAACTCTGGGCGCGTGGCGTCGAGTCGGGCCACCGGACGCTCCGGCTGATGTGCCGCGACGGTGAACGCCCCAGACTCCCCGGCGGTCGCCGGCCGTACGTCCGCGCCCCGCTCCCCACCCGCCCGCACACCCTCGACTACGACCGCGAGGAGGAGGCGCTCCACCTCGACGAGGGCCGTATCTCCCCGGTGCCGCCCGAGGCCTGGGACTTCGAGGTGAGCGGGGTCCGGGTGCTGGAGGAATGGTTCACGGCGCGGACGGCACCCGTCGAGCCCGGCACCCTCCAGGCGATCCGCCCGGTCACCTGGCCCCAGAGCTGGACGTCGGAGCTGCTCGAACTGATCACCGTGCTCGCGCTGCTGTCCGAAGTCCCGCCCCACCCGGACCCGTTGGCCTCCACGGTCACGGCGACGGACCTGCACAAGGCGGGCGTACTGCCGCCTCCGGAGCCTTCCCGCCGCCCGGCCTCGGTGCTGGACGCGCACGAGGAAGGGCCGGAGGGTCAGCTCACGCTGATCTAACGCAGGTCGGGGTCGAAGGCGTCCAGCACCCGGCCGAGCGCCCGCTCGAACACCGCCTCCAGATCGATCGGCCCGCTCGCCTCCGCGAAGGCCGCGGCCAGCAGCGGATACGCGCCGGTGGCCACCTGGCTGCCGAGGTAGGCGATCCGGACCGCGTTCTCCTCCTCCTCGGTCCAGGGCATGGATCGGGTGCGCTCGGCGGTGGCGATCTCGTTCGCGGTGTACGTCGTCACCACGCCGTTGAGCAGCGCGACCAACTCCATCTTCACGCCGTACGGGAGATCGAGCGGTTCCAGACAGGCCAGGCAGTGCTCCAGGTAGCGCAGGGTGTTGGGGCTGAAGCCGTACACGCCCGACATCAGGCGCGGCACCCAGGTGTGGCGGTGCATGATGGCGCGCGTCTCCAGCGCGTTGCGCAGCATGTCGGCGCGCCAGTCGCCCGAGGGCTCCCTGATCTCGTGCTCGGCGCCGATGGCGTCGATCATCAGCTCGTACAGGTCCTCCTTGCGGGGGACGTAGTTGTACAGCGACATGGTCCCGCAGCCCAGCTTGGCCGCGACGTGCCGCATCGACACCGCGTCCAGCCCCTCCGCGTCGGCGATCCGCATCGCCGCCGCCGCGATGTCGGCGCGCGTGTACGCGGGCTTGGGCCCCCGGCCCGTCCGCTCGGGACGTGCCCAGATCACTTCGGGTTCGGCCGCTCGGCCCGCCATCGATCATCACCTCGGCCACCATCCTAGTTACGTACAGCGTACGTAGTGCGCTATGGTCGACCCATGACTTCTACGTACGCTGTACTTAGTGAAGGTCTGGAGAAGCGGTTCGGGACGGTTCACGCCCTGCGCGGGCTGGACCTGGCCGTCGCGCAGGGCACGGTCTGCGGAGTCCTCGGGCCCAACGGAGCGGGCAAGACCACCGCCGTCCGGCTGCTCACCACGCTGCTGCGGCCGGACGCGGGCTCGGCCCGGATCGCGGGGCACGATCTCGTACGGGAGGCGGCCGCCGTACGCCGCAGGATCGGCGTCACCGGTCAGTACGCGTCGGTCGACGGGGACCTCACCGGTCGGGAGAACCTACGGCTGTTCGCGCGGCTGCACCGGGTCCGGGGGCCGGCGGCGCGGGCCGGCGAACTGCTGGACCGCTTCGGGCTGACCGAGGCCGCCGACCGTCCCGCGTCCACCTACTCGGGCGGGATGCGCCGCCGACTCGACCTGGCCGCAAGCCTGATCCGCCGCCCGGACGTGCTCTTCCTCGACGAGCCCACCACCGGCCTGGACCCGGCCACCCGCAACCGCATCTGGGACGCCGTGCGCGACCTCAGGGCGGACGGCACGACCGTGCTCCTCACCACGCAGTATCTGGAGGAGGCCGACCAACTCGCCGACGACATAGCCCTGGTGGACCACGGGCGGGTCGCGCACACCGGCTCCCCCACCCAACTCAAGGCGCTCATCGGCTCGTACGCCGAGATCGTCGTCGCCCACGCCGAGGCCCTCACCGACGCCGCCGCCGTTCTGGACCAACTCACCGGAAACGAGCCGTCGTTCGACCACGAACGGGGCGCCGTCGGCGCGGTCACCGCCGACCCGACCCTCACCGTCCCCCGACTGGTCCGCGAACTCGACGCGGCGGGTGTGCCGTTGCTCGACGTCAGCCTGCGGCCACCGAGTCTCGACGATGTCTTCCTCCGCCTGACCGGTGGCAAGGAGCTCGTGGCATGAGCACTCTGGCCTTCGACGGCACCGCCATGCTCGGCCGTCAGCTGCGGCGGGTGCGGAACAACCCGGCGCTGGTGATCCTCACCCAGACCATGCCGATCACGATGCTGCTGTTCTTCGGCTACGTCTTCGGCAGCGCCCTCGCCATGCCGGGCGCGGAGTACCGCTCCTTCCTCGTCCCGGGGCTGCTGGTGGCGACCGCGGCCAACGGCATCATGACCGGAATGTTCCAGGCGGCCCAGGACTCGCACCGGGGTGTGACGGACCGCCTCCGCACCCTGCCGATGAGCCGGGCGGCCGTACCCCTCGGTCAGTCGGTCGCCGACCTCGTCGTCACGGCCGTCGGAACGGTGCCGTATCTGCTCGTCGGGCTCGCGGTGGGCTGGCGGGTCGAGGGGTCGGCACTGGAAGCGGCCGGCGCCGTCGGGCTGTTGCTGCTGTTCCGGTTCGCGTGCACCTGGATCGGGATCTTCCTCGGACTGCTGTCCCGGAGCGAGGAGGCCGCCGGTCAGCTCGGCAGCGCGACGTTCATGCTGCCGCTGCTGTCCAATGCCTACATCCCCACCGACAATCTGCCGGGCTGGCTGCGCACGGTCGCCGAGTGGAACCCGCTCAGCGCCGTCACCACGGCCCTGCGTGACCTGTTCGGCAACGCTCCGATACCGGAGGGCGCCGCCTGGCCGGTGGCCCATCCGGTCGCCGGGTCGCTGGCCTGGTGCGCGGTGCTGATCGCCGTGTTCGGACCGCTCGCCGTACGACGGTACGCACGCGGCGAGGGGTGAACCCCTCCTTCCCCGGGGCCATGCCGTGGGTCATGATCCACGGCATGGATTCCCTTCCCCTGCCCCTCGACGGCATCACCGTCGTCGCCGTCGAACAGGCCGTCGCCGCCCCGTTCGCCACCCGTCAGCTCGCCGATCTGGGCGCCCGGGTCATCAAGGTCGAGCGGATCGACGGCGGTGACTTCGCCCGCGGCTACGACACCGCGGCGCGCGGTCTCGCCTCGCACTTCGTGTGGTGCAACCGCGGCAAGGAGTCCCTCGCCCTCGACCTGAAGGACCCGCGCGGGCTCGATGTCGTGCGGCGGCTGGTGGCGGACGCGGACGTGTTCGTGCAGAACCTCGCCCAGGGGGCCGCCGCCCGGCTCGGACTCGACGCGGCGACGCTGTGCGCCGCCCACCCGCGGCTGGTCGCCGTGGACATCTCCGGATACGGGGCGTCGGGGCCGTACGCGGACAAGCGGGCGTACGACATGCTCGTGCAGTGCGAGGCGGGGCTGGTGTCGGTCACGGGGACGCCGGAGCAGCCGGTGAAGGCGGGGATCCCGGCGGCGGACATCGCGGCCGCCATGTACGCCTTCTCGGGCGTCCTCGCGGCGCTGGTGCGGCGCGGGACGACGGGCCGTGGCGGGCCGGTCGAGGTGTCCATGCTGGAGGCGCTCGCGGAGTGGATGGGGCATCCGCTGCACCATGTGATGCACGACGGCACACCCCCGGCGCGCACAGGGCTCGCGCACGCCGTCATCGCGCCGTACGACGCCTATCCCACGGCGGACGGCGGAAGGGTGCTGCTGTCGGTGCAGAACGACCGGGAGTGGCGGCGACTGGCCGAACAGGTGCTGAACCGGCCGGAGTTGAGGACCGACCCGGCGTACGCGACGAACGCGGCGCGGGTGGCGAACCGGGCGCGTACCGACGCGGCCGTCGCGAAGGCGCTGGTCGCACTGGACCCGGACACGGCCGTGGCGCGGCTGGAGGCGGCGGGCATCGCGTGCGCACGGCTGAGGGACGTACGGGAGGTGGCGGAGCATCCGCAGCTGGCGGCCAGGGAGCGGTGGCGGGAGGTGGAGTCGCCGGTGGGGCCGCTACGTGCGCTGCTGCCGCCCATCACCATGCCGGGCGGGGACGAGACACGGATGGGGGCCGTGCCCGCGCTCGGGGAGCACACCGAGGCGTTGCTGCGTGCCGTGGGGATGACGGACGACGAGATCGCAGCGTTGCGCCGGGACGGTGTGGCGGCCTGAGCGCGGGCCTCGAGGAACGGTCTCGAGAAGCGCGGTGTCGCTCAGCGGTCGCCGAACAGCGAACGGCGCAGCCTGCGCAGCGGTGCGAAGAGTGAGACACGGCTCACCCGCGCGCTCCTGGCGCTGCGTTCCTGCTTGGTGTCACGTGCGGTCAGCTCGCGCATCAGCAAGGTCGCCTCGGCCGTCTCGCGCTGCGGGACGACAGGGCCGCCCAGCACCGAGAGATGGCGGTCGAGGCGCGAGCTGGTCGCGCTGCTCCCGCACGTGATCGCAGGGACCCTTGCCCTGCTGCGCACTATCTGTTCCATGTCACTCCCCACCCGTACGAGTCCACCCGGCCCGGGCAGGGTAACCCTATCGCCCCCGTGGGGCACTCGTGTATCGCGGTCACAGGATTCACCTTCCCCGTAAGGGGGTTGACGACTCGTCTTCGATTACTCTCCGAATCCAACCGATTTCAGGGCGAGTTGGACAACTGGCTGGGTGGTGGGCTGCTCCGACCCTCCGTCGGGCTCCACGGTCACAGCCAGTGACGTCGAGGACTTGTCCAGGCCGGACGCGACCAAGGGCGTGTCGCCGTCGAAGAGCCCGAGGGAGCGCGGTTGCACATCGGGGCGCATGAGCCACAGTTGGTGCACACTGCCGCTCGGCAGGCCGCCGTAACCGCCGAGGGTGACCACCGCGCTCCCCTCCGATGCGGAGGCGACCACTCCGATACTTCGGCCCTGGGAATCCTGTCCGGTGCTCGCGCGCGCGTCCGGTGCCGCGAGAACGTGGGCGATCTCACGCGCCTGCACCCGCTGGGCGTCCAGCTGGTCCTGGGTCTGATTGGCCTGCACGGCGAAGAGCGCGGCCACGACGAGGGCCGCCGCGGCGGTGGCCGTCGCGAAGGGGACGAACAGCGGGCGCCGGGGCGCACGAGCGCGCGACGGGGGCGGCTCGGTCCCCCAGACATGGGGCGGCAGTTGCGTCGCACGCGCGCGTGCGGGCTCATTCCGTGCGCCCTGTGCGGTGGGTTCCTGCGGAATCGTGCGTACGGCGGCCAGCACCCGTTCGCGCATCGCGGTCGGCGCCGGGGCCGCCGTCGACCAGGCGAGGCGGACGGCGTCCTCGGAGAGGGTGCGCACCTCGGCGGCGCAGGTCTCGCAGTTCTTGAGGTGCTTCTCGAAGCGCACGCGCTCTCCCGGTTCCAGGGCGTCGAGCGCATACGGAGCGGCGAGGGAGTGCATGTTCTCGCCGCGGAACAGCCGACCCAGGATGCTCATGCGACACCTCCCAGGCACTCGCGCAGCCGGGTCAGTCCGTCGCGCATCCGCGTCTTCACCGTGCCCAGCGGCAAGGAGAGCCGCTCGGCCACTTCACGGTACGTGTAGCCGTCGTAGTAGGCGAGCGTCACGGACTGGCGCTGGATCGCGGTGAGACGGTCCAGGCAGCGGCGCACCCACTCTCGTTCGAGGCCGGCCTCGACCTCCTCGGAGACCTGGTCGAAGGCGGGGCTGTGGGAGCGGCGTGCCTCGCGCTGCTCGCGTTCGCCGGCCGCTCGGGCGCTGCGCACCCGGTCCACGGCGCGACGGTGGGCGAGCGTGAGGATCCAGGACAGTGCGCTGCCCCGGCCGGGGTCGAACCGTCCGGCGGACCGCCAGAGTTCGAGCAGCACCTCCTGGGACACCTCCTCCGACTGGGCCGGGTCCCGTACGACTCGTCTGACAAGTCCGAACACCGGTCCGGACACCAGTCCGTACAGCTCCTCGAATGCCTTCTGGTCACCCCCCGCCACGAGCACCAGAAGTTCGTCCGCCTCCACCCTGTCCCCCTCTCTTCGGCCGCAAGCGGCGCGTCCCGTCCCACGGGGTATTCGCAACGAACCCACCTCCGGATGGGGTTACGGATCAGCGTGCTCGAAACGCCGGTCCGGCGGCGGGAAATTTTGTTTTGAAGTTCGACCAATCCGCGTCGTCACCCGCGTCGAATCCTCGTGCGTC
The DNA here is from genome assembly GCF_044593495.1 of Streptomyces sp. NPDC051963. Classification (NCBI taxonomy): domain Bacteria; kingdom Bacillati; phylum Actinomycetota; class Actinomycetes; order Kitasatosporales; family Streptomycetaceae; genus Streptomyces; species Streptomyces sp. NPDC051963. Next base: position 149,144 of record NZ_JBIUCC010000012.1, read on the forward strand.
AGGCAAGTTGGACTGAGGACGGACGGCATGACACCTATCTCCAGGAGCAGCGTGGGCGCGAGGAGCATCGCGACCCTCGTATGTGGTGCGCTGGCCACCGGGGCACTCGCAGCCGCCGGTGTGGCCACGCTGGAACCGGGGGCGGCCTCCGCCTCCAGCCACCGGGAGGCCCCGCTGATCTCGGGGACCCCGCAGTACGACAACACGGATGTGTACGCGTTCGTCAGCCCGGACAAGCCGGACACGACGACCATCGTCGCGAACTGGATCCCCTTCGAGGAGCCGGCCGGCGGACCGAACTTCTTCACGTTCGCCGAGGACGCCCAGTACGACATCCACATAGACAACAACGGCGACGCCCAGGGCGAGCTGCTCTACCGCTACACCTTCAAGACCCATACGAAGAACAAGAAGACGTTCCTGTACAACACCGGTGCGGTGGAGAGCCTGGACGACCCCGACCTGAACATCACGCAGACCTACGACATCGACCTGCTGCGGCTGAAGAACCAGCACCTGGTGTCGAAGACGAAGGTCGCCGACGATGTACCGGTGGCTCCGTCGAACGTCGGCAAGGCGTCGATGCCGGACTACGCCACGCTGCGGTCCCAGGCCGTGCACGAACTGGCGGGCGGCTCCACGACGTTCGCCGGCCAGGCGGACGACCCGTTCTTCCTCGACCTGCGCGTCTTCGACCTGCTGTACGGCGGAAACCTCTCCGAGGTCGGCAATGACACGCTCAAGGGCTACAACGTCAACTCCATCGCCCTACAGGTCCCGACGGACATGATCACCGAGTCGGCCGACCAGCCGATCGTCGGTATCTGGTCGACGACCCAGCGCAAGAACGCCAAGGGGCAGTTCACCCAGGTGTCGCGCCTCGGCAGCCCGCTGGTGAACGAGGTCGTCAACCCGCTGAAGGACAAGGACAAGTTCAACGCGGACTCGCCCTGGAACGACGCACAGTTCCTGAAGAACGTGACCAACCCGGAGCTGCCGAAGCTCATCGAGGCGATCTACAAGATCAAGGCGCCTGCCGAGCCGCGCAACGACCTCGTGGACGTCTTCCTCAAGGGCGTCGAGGGCCTCAACCAGCCGCCGCATGTGACCCCTGCGGAGGAGCTGCGGCTCAACACCTCCATCAAGCCGGCCGCCGAGCCCAAGCGCCTCGGTGTCCTCGACGGCGACAACGCGGGCTTCCCGAACGGGCGTCGGCTGACCGACGACGTGCTCGACGCCTCGCTCCAGGTCGTCGAGGGTGAACTGGTCGGCTCCAAGAACGACTTGGGTGACGCGGTCGACAAGAACGACAAGGACTTCGAGAAGGCCTTCCCGTACGTCGCCCTGCCGACCGAGGGTTCGCGCGGTCCGCTCGCCAAGGGCACGACCGGTGGGAACGACGTCCGCAACCAGCTGGGCGACGCGCTTCAGCCGGCGGGTACCTCCGGTGGTTCCGAGGACACCACCCTGATCGCCGCCTCGGCGGGTGCCGGTGCGGCCGGGATCCTGCTGATCGGCGGGGGTCTGATGTGGTGGCGCCGGATGCGGGGGCGTGCGTACTGACTCCGCCGGGTCGTGGGGAAAACTGCGGGTCCGCTGTGGCCGGTCGCGCAGTTCCCCGCGCCCCTGTCGGGGCGCTGTCCTCCCCCGACCCCGACAACTGGCGCGGCCCGCTCTCATCCATCCCCCACGGGGCGGGCCGCGCCGCTTTTCCTTGCAACTTCCTTGTGCAGCACGGCGATTGAGGAGAGGGCATGTCCCCGCGTACGAACGACAGCGAGCCTGCGGAGTATCCGGAGGACGACGGCGGGACCGCTGAGGTCGACGGGGCCGCCGAGATCGACGAGCGCGTTGCCGCCGTGCGGCGCGTGGCGGCCGCCTCGCGGCGTTGGCGGGCTGCCCAACTCGCGGGATGCGCGGCCATGTTGGCCGTCGCCATGACCGCCGGAGCCATCGCGCTCGGGGCCGTGCGGGACAACGGGGGCACCGCGGTCGCCGCCGCTCCCGCCGCCATGTCACCGGCGCTGCTGTCCAGCGGCGATCTCGACGCGAGCATCTCCTCCCTTCAGGCCCATCTCCGCGCCCAGCCAAGGGACTTCGGAGGCTGGGCCACCCTCGGTCTCGCCTATGTCGAGCAGGCGCGGACGAAGGGCGACCCCTCCCGCTATCCGCAGGCCGAGCGGGCGCTGAAGCGGTCGCTCGAACTCGAGGCCGACAACGACCAGGCCCTCGCGGGGCGCGCCGCCCTCGCCGCCGCCCGGCATGACTTCGAGGATGCGCTGAAGTACTCCGACCAGGCCCTGAAGCAGAACCCCTACAGCGAACGGGCGCTGTCCTCCCGTATCGACGCCCTGGTCGAGCTCGGCCGGTACGCCGAGGCGTCGAAGGCCGCCGACACCGCCGACTCACGGCGTCCGGGGGTCCCCGTCTTCACCCGGTACGCGTACGTGCATGAGCTGCGCGGCGACGTCACCACGGCCGAGCGCGTGCTGGAGCAGGCCCTCGCCAACGCCGCCACGCCCGGCGATGTGGCGTACGTGGCGGCCCAGCTCGGTCAACTCGCCTGGAACCAGGGCGACTACACGACGGCGCTGGAGCACTACGGCCGCGCCCTCGCCGCCGACGAGAACTACCTCCCCGCGCTGGAGGGCCGCGCCCGTGCGCAGGCCGCGAGCGGCGACCGGGCCGGTGCGATCAAGGGGATGGAGCAGGTCGTCGCCCGCTATCCGCTGCCCGGCCCGCTCGTCGTCCTGGGCGAGCTGTACGAGGCCCGCGACGCCGACGGCGACAAGGCCGAGGCGAACGACCAGTACGCCCTCGTCGACGCCTGGACCGCGCTCGCCCGCGCCAACGGCGTCAACGCCGACCTCGACACCGCGCTCGCCGCCGCCGACCACGGCAACGCGAAGTCGGCGCTGCGCGCGGCCCGCGCCGAGTGGGACCGCCGGCACACCGTGCACACCGCGGACGCCCTCGCCTGGGCGCTGCACGTGAACGGCCGCGACGAGGAAGCCCTCCCGTACGCCCGCCGCGCCGCCGCGACCGGCTACCGCAACGCCGCGTTCCTCTACCACCGCGGCATGATCGAACGCGCCACCGGTCACGAGGAGGAAGCCCGCACCTCACTCCGGGCGGCCCTGGAACTCAACCCCGGCTTCTCACCGCTGGGCGCCCGGGATGCCCGTACGGCGCTCAAGGACCTGGAGGCGGCCAAGTGAGCCCCCGTCGCCTGCTCGCCTCCGGCGCGGCCGTCCTCACGGCCGTCTGCGCGCTCGTGCTCTTCCCCTCCGGAGCCGCGAGCGCGCACCCCCTCGGCAACTTCACCGTCAACCGCTACGACGGCCTCGTCGCCGCCCCCGGCGAACTCCGGGTGCTGCACGTCGAGGACCTCGCGGAGATCCCGGCGACCCAGGCGAAGCCCGACATCGACAAGGCGGGCATGACCGACTGGGCCCGGCAGCGGTGCGCCTCGGCCGCCCGGGACGGCAAGGTCACCGTCGAGGGGCGTGCGGTCGGCCTCACCGTCGCCGAGAGCCACGCGCGCGTGCGGCCCGGACAGGCGGGTCTCGACACGCTCCGGGTGGAGTGCCGGCTGACGGCGCCGCTCCCCGACCAGGACACCCTCACCCTCGGCTTCCACAGCGCGGGCGCCGACTCCGGCCCCGGCTGGCGTGAGATCACCGCACGCGGCGACCGTATGACACTCACCGCGTCGGACGTACCGGAGAAGTCGGTCTCCCGCGAACTGACCGGCTACCCCGAGGAGTTGCTCTCCTCCCCCGCCGACACCGCGACCGCCTCCCTGCGTCTGCGCTCCGGCGGCCCCGCCCTCTCCGAGGACGCACAGGACGCCCCGGCCTCCTCCGTGCTGCCCCGCGGCGCCGACCGCTGGACGCGCGCCCTGGACTCCCTCGTCGCCCGCCACGACCTCACCCTCGGCTTCGGCGCGCTGGCCCTGGTCATCGCGGTCGGCCTCGGCGCGCTGCACGCCCTCGCCCCGGGCCACGGCAAGACCCTCATGGCCGCGACGGCGGCGGCCCACGGCGGCCGCGCCCGCCTGCGGAACGTCCTCCCCCTGGCAGCCTCGGTGACGGTCACCCACACCCTCGGCGTGGTCGCCCTCGGCCTGCTGGTCACGGCCGGCTCGGCGGCGACGCCCTCGGTGATCACCTGGCTCGGCCTCGCGAGCGGCGCCCTGGTGACGGCGGCGGGCGTGAACCTCGTACGACGGACCTGGCGCAACCGGCGCCCCCCGCACCCGCACGGGCACACCCATGACCATCCGCACCCGCACCCGCACGACCACTCGCACGAGCCGGACAAGCCCCCCGCTCGCCAACTGGTCCTGGCCGCCGCGCACTCCGCGCCGACGCCCGCGGGCACGACGACCGCCCCCCACCCGCACGACCACGACCACGACCACGACCACGACCACGACCACGACCATCATCATCACGACCACCCGCACACCGTCGAGCACTCGCACGGCGGCTTCACCCACACCCACTCCACCGCCCCCACCCTCCGCGGCACGATCCTCCTCGGCTTCGCCGGCGGGCTCGTGCCCAGCCCTTCCGCCGTCGTCGTGCTCGTCGGTGCCGCCGCTCTCGGCAAGGCCTGGTTCGGACTGCTGCTCGTCGTGGCGTACGGCGCCGGGCTGGCCCTGACCCTCACCGCGGCCGGGTTCGCCGTCGTCAGGCTGGGTACCGGTATGACCCGAGTGCTGGACAAACGTCCCCGCTTCACCGCCAGTCCGACGGTGGCTCTGGTGCGCAGGACCGCGCCGCTGATGTCGGCGTTCGTCGTCGTCGCGCTCGGGATCGGATTGCTCCTCAAGGGGGCGGCATCCGCACTCGGCTGAGCTACGTTTGGCGAGCGTTGAGGAGAACAGCCCGGATGCGAATGGGGGGCGCCCGTGTCCGAAGAACCGGGCAGTGAACGTGTGATCGCGGGCCGCTACCGTCTGCTGTCCCCGCTCGGCGAGGGCGGTATGGGAACGGTGTGGCGGGCCCGCGACGAGGTGTTGCACCGCGAGGTCGCCGTGAAGGAGGTGCGTGCGCCCGCGGGGTTGCCCGGCCCGGAGGTCGAGCGGATGTACGCCCGGTTGGAGCGTGAGGCGTGGGCGGCGGCGCGGGTCGCGAACCGCAACGTGGTGACCGTGTACGACGTGGCCTCGGACGGCGGCCGGCCGTGGATCGTGATGGAGCTGGTCCGCGGGGTGTCGCTGGCGGACCAGTTGGAGGCCGAGGGACCGTTGTCCCCGCAGCGTGCCGCGCACATCGGCGCGGAGGTGCTGGCCGCGTTGCGGGCGGCGCATGCCGCCGGGGTGCTGCACCGGGACGTGAAGCCGGGCAACGTACTGCTGTCGAACGACGGCCGGGTCGTGCTGACCGACTTCGGCATCGCCATGGTCGAGGGCAGCTCGGCGCTGACCATGACCGGGGAGGTCATCGGCTCGCCCGAGTTCCTGGCGCCGGAGCGGGCGCTGGGCCGCACGCCGGGCCCCGAGTCGGACCTGTGGTCGCTCGGCGTGCTGCTGTACGCGGCGGTGGAGGGCAACTCGCCGTTCCGGCAGAACACCCCGCTCAGCACCCTGCGTGCGATCGTCGACGAGGAGCTGCCGCCGCCGCACCGGGCCGGTCCGCTCGCCGGTGTCATCGAGGGGCTGCTGCGCAAGGACCCGGCCGAGCGGCTGTCGTCGGACCAGGCGGAGCGGGATCTGCGCCTGGTCGCAGCCGGAGGCACCCCGCGCGCGGACACCTACCCCGCGGCCCCGTACACACCGACCCTCGCGGCCCAGCCGCAGGAACCACCCACTGGGCCCCTCCCCTCCACCCGGCCCGTGCCCACCCCGACGACGACCACCACGACCCAGGAACCGGGCCGTAACCGCCGCGCCGCGATCGCCCTCATCGCGGGCGTCGCCGCCATCGCACTGGCCGTGGCCGGACTGACGTACGCCCTGCTCAACAAGGAGGACGACGGAGGCGATCAGGGCGGCGGTACGACCACCAGCCAGACGAGCGAGGGCAGTACACCGAGCGACGACGACAACGCGGCCGGCGGTGCGGACAGCCCCACGCCGAGCCCGAGCGGTGACGGCACGACCTCGGCAGCGCCCCAGCAGTCCGTGCGGGTCTCCCTGGCGGGGTCCGACACGGAGTACTCCGGACCGTGTCCGCCGCCGAACGACGAGGCGCCCGCGTTCACCGCGACGTTCACGGTCGGACAGCTTCCGGCCGAGGTGAGCTACCGCTGGGTGTCCAAGGACGGCGAGGTGATGGATCAGGGCTGGAAGACCCTGTCGTTCCCCGAGGGCGGGTCCCGGACCAAACAGGACCGGGCGTTCGTGACGACCTACGACGACAACGGAACGTTCGAGAACGAGATCAGCGTAGAGGTGCGCAACCCCGTGGAGACCGACTCCAACTCGGTCCCGTTCTCCGTGACATGCGAGTCGGAGACCCCGACGGACGGGGCCTCCTCTTCCGCTTCGGTCTCTCCCTAGGCGTTCGCGTTCAGCACCGACAGGTATCCGCCGGACTGCCCGCCCGCGTTCGGGTGGTACGACTCGCTGATGTTGGCCAGGTTCACGCTGTGCAGCCATGGGCTGCCGGAGCAGATCTCATGGCCGGTGAAGGCGGGACGGACGTCGCCGAAGGTGAATCCGTGGTCGGCGACGCGCTTGGCGATGGCGTTGTCGAGGTGCTCGGCGGCGTCGTTGATCGCCTTCCGCTTGGTCTCGGAGAGACCGAGGCACACGGCGCCGAGCCGGTAGAGGCGGGGGTAGCCGAGGACGACGACGTGTGCGGACGGGGCCTTGGCGCGGATGGCCGAGTAGACGTTGTCGAGCTTGCCGGGGAGCGTCGAGTCGACGTACGCCCTGGCGGTGTTGACGCGGGACAGGCACGCGCTGTCGGACTGGAGCACGCACGTGACCATCACGTCCATGAAGCCGGCGTCGTTGCCGCCGATGGTGATGGAGACGAGGCTCGTGGCGGCGTTGACCGGGCCGAGCTGATGGGCGAGAACATCATCCGTTCGGGCGCCCGAGCAGGCGGTGAAGTCGAACGTCGAGGGTGCGTGGGCGGCGGCCCAGAGGTGCGCGTACGCCTTCGTGCTGCGCTTGCAGTCGCCGCTGGAGGAGAGGTAGCTCCCCGCGCCGAGTCCGGAGGAGTAGGAGTCTCCGAGGGCCACGTAGCCGCCTTCTGCGGCGGGTTGGGCGGCTTGCGCGGTGGTCGCTCCGGTGAGGGTGACACCGAGGGCCAGGAGGAGTGAGCTGACGTATGCGGCAAATCGGGAACGTCTCATGGAACCTCCCTATAGCAGGATCTCTGCCACAACCGTCGTAGCAACTACGCGTGTTGAATGGAAGTGTCCATGCCAAGACTTGTCGGCCCTTTCCGGGTTCCGCCCCATGGGTTCACCCGGTCATTGATTTCGTGCTCATGACAGATTTGTTGACAGGTCCTCAACTCCCTTGTTCTACGCCTGTAGACGGCTGATCCTTTACTCCAGCCCGGGACGGAACGCGACGCTCCGGGTCGTGTGCGCGATGACGCGCGCACCCCCCACAGACGCGCGCCACACCCAGGCGCGCGCCGCCAAGAGGAGGACTCCCTCGTATGGCACAGCTGCGTAGCAAGAGATTCCGGTTCGCCGCGATAACCAGCCTGGCGACCGCCGCCCTGATGGGCGGGCTCACCGCGCTTCCCGCCGAGGCCGCCCCGGCCGAGGGGAAGGTGCTCGCCGCCGGCTCCCCCACCGCGATCAAGGACAGCTACATCGTCACGCTCAAGAAGAACGTCGGCCTCAAAGCCGCGTCGAGCGAGGGCAAGAGCCTGGTCAAGGAGTACGGCGGCACGGTGAAGAAGACGTTCGGCAAGGTGCTGAACGGCTACACGGCCACACTCTCCTCGACCGAGGCCAAGCGGCTCGCCGCCGACCCGGCGGTGGCCTCCGTGGAGCAGAACCAGCGCGTCCAACTGACCGACACGACCCAGAGCAACGCCCCCTGGGGCCTGGACCGCTCGGACCAGACCTCGCTCCCGCTGTCCGGTACCTACACCTACCCGGACACCGCGGGCAGCGGCGTGACCGTATACGTCATCGACACCGGCGTCCGGATCACCCACTCACAGATCAGCGGCCGTGCCACGTACGGCTATGACGCGGTCGACGGCGACACCACCGCCTCCGACGGCAACGGCCACGGCACCCATGTGGCCACCACGATCGCGGGCACCACCTACGGCATCGCCAAGAAGGCGAACATCGTGGCGGTGCGGGTGCTCAACGACGCGGGCTCCGGCACCACGGCCGGCGTGATCGCGGGCATCGACTGGGTGACGGCCAACCACTCCGGTCCCTCGGTCGCCAACATGTCGCTCGGCGGCGGTGCCTCCACCTCGCTGGACACGGCGGTCGCCAACTCCATCTCCAGTGGCGTGACCTACGCGGTCGCGGCGGGCAACAGCAGCGCCAACGCCTCCTCGTACTCTCCCGCCCGGGTCGCCACGGCCATCACGGTGGGCGCCACCACCAACACGGACGCAAAGGCGAGCTACTCGAACTACGGCTCGGTTCTGGACATCTTCGCGCCCGGCTCCTCCATCACCGCGGGCTGGAACACCAGCGACACGGCGACCAACACCATCTCCGGTACGTCGATGGCGACGCCGCACGTCGCGGGCGCGGCCGCGGTCTACCTCGCCGGCCACACCTCGTCCACCCCGGCGCAGGTCGCCTCGGCGCTGACCGGCGGCGCGACCACCGGTGTGGTCACGAGTGCCGGCACCGGTTCCCCGAACCGGCTGCTGAAGATCGTTCCGTGATGTCAACGGGCCTGAAGTGACCCGGTGTTCCCCGGAGGTGTCCGTCGCCTCCGGGGAACACTTGTGCAAAGCGGCTGACGCACCAGGATGACCGTCTTCCGCGTCTTGACGGCCCGTGCACGGCTGAGTCACATTGAAGCCCGGCATCCGGCGCTTCAGGGGGCAAAGTCGCCAATGCAGACCATACGTATCAAGACTTCTTCAACGGACGGCGCCGAGCGCGCCCGGCACGGGCCGGCGAGAGACCTGACGCCGCTGCTCGCGGGCGCGGCGACGGCCGTCGGGGGGACCGGCGCGATCCTCGCGCTCGCCGACTCGGGCTCACCGCTGCGCGGTCCGCTGACCCTCTTCTTCCTGCTCGCGGCCCCGGCCGCGGCCATCGCCGCCGCACTGCGCGGACTCCCGCCGCTCGGCCGGATCCTGGTCGCGGTCGCGGGCGCGGTCGTCGTCGACATGCTGGTCGCCCAGGCCATGCTGGCCCTGCACCAGTGGTCCGTCACAGGCGGCATCGCGGCGGTGACCGCGATCAGCGCACTCACTCTCCTGCTGGTTCTGGTACGGCGGCTGCCCGGCCGTACGGCACGAAGGCGGACTGACTGACGTGGACATCAGCGTGTACCGCCCCGGCGAGCTGAGCGAAGCCGACCGGGCGGCCTGGACGGCCATGCAGTCCAAGGCACATCTGCACGGATCTCCCGAGCTGGCGAACCCGTTCCTGTCCCCCGAGTTCACGCTCGCGGTCGGACGGCACCGGCGCGGGGTGCGGATCGCGGTCGTACGGCAGGACGGCGAGCCCGCCGCGTACTTCCCGCACCAGAGGTCCGCCGCCGGCGTCGGCCGGGCCGTCGGCCTGGGCATCTCGGACGCCCAGGGCCTGGTGCACCGGCCCGGGTTCACCTGGGACGCGCGGGCGCTGCTGCGGGCCTGCGGGCTCTCCGTCTGGGAGTTCGACCACCTGGTGGAGGGCCAGGGGCCGTTCGAGGCGGAGGCCACGGGAAGTTTCCCGTCACCCGTGATCGACGTCGAACAGGGCTACGACACCTATCTGAGCGAGCTGCGCGCCCGGTCGCCGAAGTTCACCAGGACCACGCTCGCCAAGGACCGCAAGCTCGGCCGGGACGCGGGCGAGGTGCGCTACGTCCATGACGAGCGCGATCCGGCGGCCCTGCGCACGCTCATGGAGTGGAAGTCGGCCCAGTACCGCAGGACCGGGCGCAGCGACCGCTTCGCGCAGGAATGGATCACGCGGCTCGTGCAGTATCTGTTCCACACCCGCTCGGAGCCGTTCGCGGGGATCCTGTCCGTGCTGTACGCGGGCGACAAGCCGATCGCCGCGCACTTCGGTCTGCGCACCGAGCGGGTGCTGGCGTGCTGGTTCCCGGCGTACGACCCGGTGTTCTCGAAGTACTCCCCGGGCCTGGTCCTGCATCTGCGGATGGCGGAGGCGGCCGCCGCCGACGGCATCGCGTATCTGGATCTCGGCCGGGGCCAGAAGGAATACAAGGACTCCCTCAAGACACGGGAACTCACCGTGTCCGAAGGGTGGGTTACGCGTCGGCATCCGGTGGCACTCGGGCACCGGGCGCGTCGCGCTCCGGTCCGGGCACTGCGCAACACGGTGGTGTCCCGGCCTGAACTGTTCGAACAAGCGGACAAACTGCTCAAACGGATGGGCAAAATCCGATCCGAACGATAGGTAACCATCTCTATCGTTAGGTAACGGACACAACAACAAAAACGTGGGGCCTTGTTCCAGGTCTTGCCATACAGGCTCAATCATCAATACCGTCGTACATCTCACCCGCATCGGTCCATCGGCGTTCGGTCCAAGGGGAGGGCTCGAGGACTGCGATGGCTCCCGGAGCGGGGCGCGGTAGGGGGGTGCCGTGCTCGGTGATCGCACGATCAGCCGAGTCGTGCCGCGAGACCGAATGCCCAGTCGTGGCAGTCGGCCAGTTTTGCCAGCTCACCCGGCGTGTACGGAGAGTCAGTTCGTCATGCCGTAAGTGAGATACCCCCCTTTCGAACCGGACAAAGAGCCGGGCCGCCCGGGGGCGGGCGGTCCACCGGACGAGAGGGACCAGACTCATGAGCTCAGTTCTGCGCCCGCCCAGCACGGGCCAGGATCCGACCACCGCCGGTGCCTACCGGCCCATCTCCTCTCACCTGGCCATCACGCCACCGGTGAGTGTCGTGATTCCCGCCATGAACGAGGCGGAGAATCTCCCGTACGTCTTCAAGACGCTGCCCGCCTGGATCCACGAAGTCGTCCTGGTGGACGGCAACTCCACGGACGACACCGTCGCGGTGGCCCGCGAGCTGTGGCCCGAGGTCAAGGTCGTCGAGCAGCACGGCAAGGGCAAGGGGGATGCCCTGATCACCGGGTTCGCGGCGGCCAGCGGCGACATCATCGTGATGGTCGACGCGGACGGCTCGGCCGACGGCAACGAGATCGTCTCGTACGTCTCCGCCCTCGTCTCGGGCGCGGACTTCGCCAAGGGCTCCCGCTTCGCCAACGGCGGCGGCACGGACGACATGACGCCGATCAGAAAGCTCGGCAACTGGGCGCTGTGCACGGCCGTCAACCGCAAGTTCGGCGCCCGCTACACCGATCTCTGCTACGGATACAACGCGTTCTGGCGGCACTGCCTGGACAAGATCGAGCTCGACTGCACCGGCTTCGAGATCGAGACCCTGATCAACATCAGGGTGGTCAAGGCGGGCCTGAAGGTGCAGGAGATACCCAGCCACGAGTACCTCCGCATCCACGGCACCAGCAATCTGCGGGCCGTACGGGACGGGCTGCGGGTGCTCAAGGTGATCCTCAAGGAGCGCTCCAACCGGCGTGCCCTGCGCCGCCGTGAGCAGCACTCCCCGATGCTCGACTCGACGCGGGGAGAGGTGTCTTGAGCGGTCCCGACATCTCCGTCGTGATCTGCGTCTACACCGAGGACCGCTGGGAGGACATCCTCGCGGCGGTCGCCTCGGTCCGGGCGCAATCGCACCCTGCGCTGGAAACGCTCCTTGTCGTCGACCACAACGCGGTGCTCCTGGACCGGCTGGCGAAGGAGTACAAAGAGGTCCCCGACGTGCGGGTTCTCGCCAACGCCGGCCCGCGCGGCCTGTCCGCGGGCCGCAACACCGGTATCGCGACCTCGTACGGCGAGGTGATCGCCTTCCTCGACGACGACGCCGTCGCCGAGCGCGACTGGCTGCGGCACTTCGCGGACGGGTACGCCGACCCGCAGGTGATGGCCGTGGGCGGGCGCACCATGCCGATCTGGGCGTCGCGGCGCCGGCCGGACTGGTTCCCGGAGGAGTTCGACTGGGTGGTGGGCTGCACCTACAAGGGCCTGCCCGCCGGCCGGGTACAGGTGCGCAACGTCCTCGGCGGCAACGCCTCGTTCCGTCGTACGGCGTTCGACGCGGCCGGCGGATTCGCCACCGGCATCGGACGCGACGGCGACAAGCGTCCGCTGGGCTGCGAGGAGACGGAGCTGTGCATCCGCCTCACCCGGGCCAGACCGGACGCCGTGCTGCTGATCGACGACCGTGCGGTGATCCACCACAGGGTGCCCGAGGCGCGTGAGCACTTCGGGTACTTCCGCACGCGTACCTACGCCGAGGGTCTGTCCAAGGCGCTGGTGGCCCGAAGTGTCGGTGCGGACAAGGGACTTGAGTCCGAACGCCGGTACGCCACCCGGGTGCTGCCCGCCGGAGTGGCCCGCGGTCTGCGCGACGCCCTGCTGGCCCGGCGGGGCGGTGCGGGCCGGGCGGGGGCGATCGTCGCGGGGGTGCTGACGGCGGCCGGTGGGTACGTCGTCGGGAGTGTGCGGGCACGCAAGGGGGCGGCCACGTTCTCGGTGGCCGAGATCGAGGGGGGTGCACATGACTGACGCACGCGTGCCGATACTCATGTACCACGCGGTGTCGGCCGAGCCGAGCGATGCCACCCGTGCCCTGTCGGTGACGCCCGAGGCGTTCGCCGAACAGATGGCGGTGCTCGCCGACCTGGGCCTCACCCCCGTCTGCACGGCGGAGCTGGCCGAACGCTGGCGCTTCGGCGGCCCACTGCCCGACCGCCCGGTCCTGGTCACCTTCGACGACGGCTACGAGGGCGTGCACCGGCACGCCCTGCCGGTGCTCGCCAAGCACTCCTTCGCGGCCACCGTGTTCGTCACCACCGGCTGGCTGCGCGGCCCGCACAACATGGGCGGCGAACTCGACACCATGCTCGACTGGGACCAGGTCCGCGACCTCGCGTCCGCCGGCGTCGAGATCGGCGGGCACAGCCACACCCACCCGCAACTCGACCAGCTCCCGGACGGCCATCTGCGCCAGGAGCTGATCCTGTGCAAGGAGATCGTCCAGGACGAACTCGGCTCCGTACCGGCCTCGTTCGCCTATCCGTACGGCTACTCCAGCCGCCGGGTGCGCGAGGCCGTCCAGGAGACGGGCTACGGCCAGGCGCTCGCCGTCAACAACGGCCTTGCGCGGCGCCGGCAGGGGCCGTACGCCCTGACCCGCCTCACGGTGCGGCGCAGCACCGGGATCGACGAGTTCACGCGGCTGGTCGAGGGCCGCCGAATCGTCCGTTCGTTCGCCGGGGACCGTGCCCTCACCAAGGGGTACGCCCTGGTCCGCAGAGCCCGACAGGTCCGCCGGAAGGCCATCCGTTCCCGTGTCTGACACGACCACCAAGACCGAGGCCCAACCCGAGACCCAGGCGCCCGAGCGGTCGGGGCGCCGGCTGCGTCTGCCCGGACTCGGCCGGTCCCAGGGCGGCAGCCAGCTGTTCCGCAACGCCTACGCACTGATGCTCAACACCGGCATCTCCGCCGTGCTGGGCCTCGGCTACTGGCTGGTCGCCGCCCGCTACTACTCCGAGTCGGCGGTCGGCCAGGGTTCCGCCGCGATCGCCGCCATGAAGCTCCTCGCGGGGCTGACCGCGGTGACCCTGACCGGCGCATTGGCCCGCTTCATACCGCTCGCCGGACGCAGCACCGGGCGACTCATCTTCCGTACCTACGCGGGCAGTTCGGTGATCGTGGCGCTGGCCGCGGGCGTCTTCCTGCTCACGCTGGACATGTGGGGGCCGTCGTACCGCTTCCTGAACGGGCCGCTGCCCGCGCTCGGGTTCGTGGTGTCGGTGATCGCCTGGAATCTGCTCACCCTCCAGGACGGGGTGCTGACCGGGCTGCGCAGCGCGCTGTGGGTGCCGGTGGGCAACACCGTGTTCTCCGCGGTCAAGCTGGTGCTGCTGATCGGCATCGCCGCGGCGATCCCGATGGCCGGCGTCTTCGTGTCATGGGTCGCGGCGATCGCGGTGTCCGTGCTGCCGCTGGGCTGGCTGGTGTTCCGGCGCCTGGTGCCCAAGCACGTCAAGGCGACCGACGAGCACGCCGAGCCGCCGACGCTGCGGGAGATCGGGCGGTTCCTGGCGGGCGACTACACCGGTTCGCTGTTCTCGCTCGCGGTGGTCTACCTGGTGCCGGTGATCGTCGCCGCGCAGGTGACCTCCGCAGACAACGCGTACTTCTACATCGCCGCCACCATCGGCGGCACGGTCAATCTGCTCGCCATCAACATGGGAGCCTCGCTGACCGTCGAGGGCTCGCACGATCCGGGACGGCTGGCCGCCAACACCCGTGCCGCGCTGAAGCGGATGGCCCGGATCATGGTACCGGTCGCCGCCGTCCTGTTCTTCGGCGCCCCGTGGATCCTCGGTGTCTTCGGCGGCGGCTACGCGGACGCGGCCACGCCGTTGCTGCGCTGGTTCGCGGTGGGCGGACTGCTGCGGGTCGTCATGGAGACGTACTTCGCGGTGCTGCGCGCGCAGAGCCGCACCGCCGGACTCGCCTGGCTGCAGGGCGTGTTGTGCGCGCTGGTGCTCGGGCTGACGCTGGTGCTGCTGCCCCGCATGGGGCTGACCGGGGCGGGCGTCGCGGAGGTCGGCAGCCTCGCGGTGATCGTGGCGATCGCGGCGCCCAAGCTGTTCCGGACCATCATGACCGCACCGGCCGCCGCTCCCGAGGACGCGGCACCGCCCGACGGGGACCTCGCCGACCTGGGGGCGCGCGAGGTCCCCGTGGGCACCGGGGCGCGCCGGCGCGGACCCGGCTGGGCACTCGACTCCGACACGCTCGCCCTCGGCATCCACGTCGACTTCGACCACCAGGAACGCCGTCCGGACGTCCGTCCGGGGCCGGGGACACCGCCCACGGGGACGTCGGTGGTGGTGCTGCCGGAGCATCACCGGCCGACGTGGGCGCTCCAGTCGAAGGGACCGGAGGTCGTGGGGCTGCCGGTGGAGGAGAGAGAGCCGGGGCTGGAGGTTTCGGCTGCTCCGGCACCGACGGGAGAGATGTCCGCCGACCCTGTTCCGGCCGCTGCGGTGTCCGCGGCCGAGGTTCCCGACGCCTCGGAGCCACCCGGACCCCGCTCCCTGCGCGAGCGTCTCCAGCCCACCCGCTCCGGCCTGATCCTCGGCTGTCTGCTGCTCGCCGCACTGCTCCTGTACTGGGTCCCGGTCCTGCGCCTGGGCGAGACCGACCTGGACGGCATGGGCGGGCTGGGGCTGATCTCCGTACTGCCACTGCCGACCCTGGCCGGCGCCGCGCTGCTGATCGTGGTGTTCGCGTCGCTGCTCTGGCCGCAGCGCGAGCACCGGGTCCTGCTGCTGATCACGCTGCTCGCGACCGTCGTGTCGCTGCACGCGCTGCCCGCGGTGATCGAGACGGAACCGCGGTTCGCCACGGCCTGGCAGCACCTGGGCTTCCTCGACCACATCGACCGGACCGGGTCCGCCGTACCCGACCTGGACGCGCGCTGGAGCTGGCCGGGCTTCTTCGCGGCGGCCGCGTTCATGGCGAAGGCCTGCGGGGTCACGGACTTCACCGAGGTCATCCGCTGGTGGCCGCTGACCATGCAACTGCTGTATCTGGCGCCGCTGTTCCTGCTCACGCGCTCGATGCGGGCGAGCTGGCGCGCCAAGTGGACCGGCATCTGGGTGTTCGTGCTCAGCGGCTGGGTCGGCCAGGACTACTTCTCACCGCAGGGCTTCACCTATCTCCTGTACCTGGTGTTCGTGGCCATGCTGCTGGTCTGGTTCCGCGCGCCCCGCGTGATCTGGACGAAGGTGCGGCCCGGCGAGGCGGAGGTCGAGCCGACGGACCGGCGGCAGCGTGCCGTGCTGCTGCTGGTCGTGCTCGGCCTGTTCGCGGCGAGTGTGCCCGCGCACCAGCTGACCCCGTTCGTGATGCTGGGCGTGGTGACGGTCCTGGTCCTGATCGGCAAGTCCGAACTGCGCGGTCTGCCCATCCTGTTCGGCGTGATGGTGGTCTCCTGGATCGGCTTCATGGCCGAGCCGTACTGGTCCGGCCACTTCGACGAGCTGTTCGGCGGGGTCGGCGGCGTCGGCGGCAATGTGTCCTCGTCGGTGTCCGGCCGGATCGAGGGCGGCAGTTCGACGCACAAACTCGTGCTGTACGCGCGCGTGCTGCTCGCCGGCGGCGTGATGGCCTTCGCCTGCTGGGGCTGGTGGCGGCGGCGCGACCACAAGTACCGGGAGCGTTCGCTGCTGGTCCTGACCTTCGTGCCGTTCCTGGGCTTCGGCATGCAGTCGTACGGCGGCGAGATGGCGCTGCGCGTCTTCATGTTCGCGCTGCCGGGCGCGGCCCTGCTCATGGGTCTCGCCCTCTTCCCGCGCACCGGCGTCACCGCGAAGGAGCGGGACAAGGACCGGGTGAGCCTGGCTCCGCTGGCCGCGCTGATGGCGGGTCTGGTCCTCATGGGCGGCTTCCTGGTGGCCCGTTGGGGCAACGAGCCGTTCGAGCGGGTCCGGCCCGGTGAGGTCGCCGCGATGGACTACGTGTACGCCCATGACGAACCGAGCACCCGTCTGCTCTGGCTCAGCAGCGACACCGTCAACGACGTGACCCCGGCGATGCCCTGGGGCTCGCAGGACATGGAGCGGGTCGAGTATCTGCCGACGCTCGCGCCGACCGACCCGGTGCTGGTGTCGGGGCTGGTCAAGGCGTTGAAGGACGCGGGCCCGAACTCGTATCTGATGATCAACCGGAGTCAAATCGTCTTTCTCCAGTTGGACATGGGCTACTCGAAGACCTGGAACACGAGGCTCATCGAGAACCTGGACCGGCGACCGGAGCTGACGAAGGTCTTCGTCAACGAGGACGCGACCATGTACGCGTTGCGAAAACAGCCGGAGGGCCCGGTCCCGACGGCCGATCCCGGTCCGATCGGGCCGCAGGTGACGTGGACGCCCTGGTCGGTGGTCGGAGGGCTGGCCGCGATCGCGTTGATCCTGCTGCTGGCGGCGCGTGAGGTGGTCCGGGTGGCCGTGCGGCCGTGCGTGAAGCAGCTGCGGTGGTTGCAGAGCACGTTCTGGTTCTCGCTGCCACTGCTGGCGGTGCTGCTGGCCTCGCTGGTGCAGCGGTTCCTGACGATCAAGTAGGTCTGTGCGGGGTGAAGTGGCTCATCAGTCGGCACATCGGTTGGCTCACCGGTTGACTCACCGGTTGACTCACCGGTCCAGCCACTTCACCTCGTACGCCTGCAGCGCGACCCTGTTGCCGTCGATCGTCGCGGTGATCGCCCGGTCCTGGGTGTTGACCATCAGGACGGCCTTGTCGTCGGCGAGGACACGGACGTCGGGTACGTCCTTCTGCGCGACGGACACGGTCTCGTACCGCGTGCCCGGCGGGAACTCGGTGTCGAACCGCGAGACCAGGTCGTACATGGGCAGCTTCGTGCCCCCGTCACCACTCGCCGTCGGCGTCCACAGGCACCCGGGACAGTCGGTGCCCGTCTCCTCCTCCGGGTTCCAGTAGAAGCCCGAGGTGGCGCCGCCCTTGGCCATGGCGATCATCCCGGCGGCCTGGACGGCGACGCGGCGGGGCTCGGACCAGCCGTGGCGGTCGTCGTTGCCGTCGGCGGGTTCGACGTAGTACTCGGCCCACCACAGCGGCAGTCCGGGCGCCCGCTCACGCACCCACTCGCCTACCGCGGTGAACTTGTCGGTGGCCGCGAACTCGTCGGGCAGCAGCTCGTCGTCCCTGGTGTAGCTGGAGCCGTCGACGACGACGAAGTCGGCGCCCGCCTTGTGCTTGTTCCAGTAGTCGAAGGCATCCAGGGTCCGCTGGTCCATCGCGCCCCAGGGCCCCTTGAACGTCGTCGACGCGTCGTCCTCACGCGGGTCGAGGCTGTCCATGACCAGATACGGGCCGCCGACCATGATGTCCCGGTCGACCTTCTTCAACGCCTTGTAGACGAGGTTGTACAGCTGGGTGTAGCCCTCGTAGTCCCAGCGGGCCTCGGCGTCGTTCCAGAAGCCCTTGAACTCGTTCCAGACGATGAAGTGGCGGACGTCCGGGTAGCGCTCGGCGACGGTCACGGCGAGCGCGGCGAAGTCGTCGAAGTGCTCGGGCCGCGGCGCGGTCTCCAGGGCGGCCTGGCTCCAGTCGGTGTCATCGACGCCCGCCCTGCCGCCCTTCATCCAGTCCGGGGCGCAGCACAGCGTGACCACCGGGGTGCCGCCGGACTCACGGACGAAGTCGATACGGCGGTCCATCGCCTCGAAGTCGTAACGCCCCTTGACCGGCTCGGGGTTGTCGGCGCCCCAGCCCATGACGTGCTGGATCTGCGGCAGGCCACCACCCTGGGACAGCAGCCCCTCGGCCCGGGCGACGGCGGCGGAGCTGCCCTCGTCGGCGCTGAACTGGGTGTGCGTGAAACCCCAGCCGACCTCCGGCTCGGTCCGGTCCGGCGCGGGGGCCGGCGTGCCGTGCACCTGGCCGCCGTCGCGTGAGGTGCCGTCGGTGCTCGCGCCGTTTCCCGGAAGTGTGTTGAGCAGGGTCACGAGCAGGGCCAGCGCGGCCGCAGCCACGCCGAGCAGCGCGGTGAGCCGCCAGCGCCCCGCCCCCGAATTCCACCCATGACGTCCCATCAAGGACAACAGTATCGGCGGATTCGGCCGTTCGGGAGCCTGTTCCCGCTACTGGACGGACGAAAGCAAGACCGGCATAACATGACAGATCCGACACTCCGGACCCACTGCGGAAACCGGATGCAGACGGCGTCCTCGTGACGGATCATGGGCCCATGTCTGCGAACCCACACGACGCTCTGCCGATCCGGCTCAACGTCGACGACAGCGACTCGCCGTCCGACGTCGTCGACGCGCTGTTCCTCGGCCGCTTCGCGACGGGCGAGCAGCCGTACTCGCACGCGGCCAACATCGACCGGGTACGGACCGGGGCGACACTCCTGCCGCCGAGCGCCCGTGTGCTGCGCGCCGCCCGCGACGACGACCGCAGCGCGACGCTGGCGGAGGGCGACGGCTGGACGGTGCTGATCTCCCGCTGGAACCGGGGCGCGGACGTCACCGTGACGGCGACCAGCGCCGAGCTGGCGAAGAAGGTCCTGGAGCAGGCCACGGACGGCGCGGCGGACGAACCCGAGCCGCAGCCGGAGAACGTGACGATGGGCTTCTGGTACGTCTCCCCCAGGCGCGGCCCGCACCGCACGACACGGCAGATCTCCGCGGGGACATGGGACGAGGTGCGGCCCAACTACACCGCGCCCGTCGCCGACGCGATGGACGAGCTGATGAAGACGACCCCGGAGGACATCGCGGGCCGGCTCCTCCTGCTCCACGGCCCGCCGGGCACCGGCAAGACATCGGCGCTGCGCACACTGGCCCGCTCCTGGCGGGACTGGTGCCAGGTGGACTGTGTCCTGGACCCGGAGCGGCTCTTCAGCGACGTCGGCTATCTGATGGACATCGCGATCGGCGAGGAGGACTCGACGGGCAAGGGCCGCTGGCGGCTGCTGCTCCTGGAGGACTGCGACGAACTGATCCGCGGCGAGGCGAAGCACACGGCGGGCCAGGCGCTGTCGCGGCTGCTGAACCTGACGGACGGCCTCCTGGGCCAAGGCCGCAACGTCCTGGTCGGCGTCACCACCAACGAAGATCTGGAACGCCTCCACCCCGCCGTCGTCCGCCCCGGCCGCTGTCTCGCCCGTATCGAGGTCGGGCCGCTGACCCACGCGGAGGCGGTGAGCTGGCTGGGCACGGACGAGGACATCGACCGCGAGGGCGCGACCCTGGCCGAGCTGTACGCACTGCGCCGGGGCACGTCCCCGACGTCCCTGCCGGAGCCGCGGGGGCGGGCGGACGCGGGGCTGTATCTGTAGGGGGCTGCACCTGCAGGGCCCCGCCTCAGGTGGTGCTTTGATGGATGTATGACCCTGTTCGTCGGTACGTCGGGGTGGCAGTACAAGGACTGGCGGGGCGTCCTCTACCCGGCGGAGTGCCCCCTGCGGCTCTGGCTGGAGGAGTACGCGGCACGCTTCGCGACGGTCGAGGTCAACAACGCCTTCTACCGGCTGCCGACGCGGGAGAACTTCGAGGCCTGGCGCGAGCGGGTCCCGCCGGACTTCGTGGTCGCGCTCAAGGCGAGCCGCTATCTGACCCACATCAAGCGGCTGCGGGACCCCGAGGAACCGGTGCACCGCCTCATGACCCACGCCGCCGGCCTCGGTGACCGCCTGGGCCCGGTCCTCCTCCAGCTCCCGCCCACACTCCGCGCCGACCCCGCCCTTCTGGACGCCTGCCTCGCCTGCTTCCCGCACGGCACCCGCATCGCGGTCGAACCGCGCCACGACTCCTGGTGGACCGAGTCGATCCGCCAGGTCCTCGAATCCCGGGGCGCGGCCCTGTGCTGGGCCGACATCCGGGCCCGCCCCATGACCCCGCTGTGGCGCACCACCGACTGGGGCTACGTCCGCTTCCACGAGGGCCGGGCCCAGCCGTGGCCCCGCTACGGCCGTCAGTCCCTGCGCACCTGGGCCGACCGCATCACGTCCACCTGGTCCGACGGCCACGACGTGTACGCCTACTTCAACAACGACCCGGGCGGGGCGGCGGTGGAGGACGCGGTGGCATTCGCGGGAGTGGCGGCAAGGGCGGGGCTGAGGGTGACGCGGGTGCCGATGGGGGTCCCCCCACTCGAGCGAAGCCGAGAGTGGGGGAGGGTGCCGACCTCTTGATCCCCTCCGCGCACCTTCCCTGCAACGCGCTCTATCCTCCGTACGCCGCCCGCAGGGCATCCCGCACGGCCGCCAACGCATCGGCCTCCGTGAGCCCCAGCCTGCGAGCCCGCTCGACGTAGGCCTGAGCGGCCGACGCCAGCTCCCGCTCCGCGGCCGAGCCGGCGGCAGCCACGAACGTTCCGTTCCGCCCCCGCGTCTCGATCACCCCGTCCGTCTCCAGCGCCCGATACGCCTTGGCGACGGTGTTCGCGGCCAGCCCCAGCGACTCGGCGAGCCCCCGCACCGTGGGCAGCCGATACCCGACGGGCAGCACCCCCGCCCGCGCCTGCTCGGAGATCTGCGCACGCACCTGCTCGTACGGCGGGGCACTGTCATCGATGTGGATCTTCAAGGTCACCGCCCGATTGTCCCGCACGGCCGGAAAATGAGAGGCATCCCGCCGCACGATCGCCGTAGCGTGCGCCGATATGACACTCATCGTGCGCGAACTGCGCCCCGAAGTCCGGGCCGACACCGAGGGCTTCGCCCACGTCCGCCAGCAGGCCCTCTCGTACATCCTGTACACCGCGGAGTCCATCGCCTACGACGTCACGCACGCCCATCCCGACGCCCACTACCTTCCCCTTGTCGCCGAGGAGGACGGCGAGGTGATCGGCACCGCCAACGTCGGCATGGTCCACGACAGCCCGGAGCCCGGCCAGGGCTACGTCAACCTGTACGTGCACCCGGAGCGGACGCGTCGCGGCGTCGGCTCCCTGCTGGTCCGCGCCGCCGACGAGCACCTGGCCGCGCAGGGCGCGACCAAGATCTTCGCCTGGGTCCTCGACGAGCCCGGCAACCGCGTCTTCGCCGAGCGGCACGGCTATCGGGCGAGCCGCTCGGCCCACTTCCTCCGCCTGGACCTGGTGAACGACTCCCTCCCCCCACTCCAAGACCTCCCGCCGGGCGTCGAACTGCGCACGGGCGCCGACTTCGCGGACGATCCGCGCCCGCTGTTCACCCTGGACGCGGAGACGATGTCGGACGAACCGAGCGACGTCGCCTACGAGTTCACGGACTACGAGGCCTGGCTGGAGGGAACCTGGCGGCACCCCCTGTTCAGTCCCGAGCTCACCTCGGTGGCGCTCGTCGACGGCCGCCCCGCCGCCTTCAGCGCGGCCCGCACGGACGGCGGCACCCGCTACGGCACCGTGATGACCGGCACCGCCCGCGCCTTCCGCGGCCGGGGCCTCGCCAAGCTCGCCAAGAACGACTCCCTGCACCGCGCCCGCGCCGCCGGATTCACCGAGGCGTTCACGGGCAACGACACCGGAAACGGACCGATGCTCGCGATCAACAAGTGGTTCGGGTACGAGGTCTGCGCGACGGAGGTGCGCTTTGTCCGCGAACTCGGCTGACCGGTCGGGGAACTCGGCTGACCCGTCACGCCTCGTGGACGTCGTCCTCGTCAAGGGCGGCCGTACGAAGATCCGTTACCCGGCCGAGCTCCTCCAGGACGACGGCACCCGTGTCACCGTCCGCGCCCCCTGGGCGGGCGACTCCACCCGCGACTTCGGCTTCGTACGCTTCGAGTCCGGCGATGTCTTCACCGAGTACTACTGGCGCGACCGCTGGTACGCGGTGAAGGAGGTCCGTGACGCTCGGGGCTCGCTCAAGGGCTGGTACTGCGACATCACACGACCGGCCGTGCTCGCCGACTCCGGCGCCGAGTTGGTGGTAGAGGATCTGGACCTGGACCTGTGGCGCTCCGCCGACGGCACGGACGTACGACGTCTGGACGAGGACGAGTTCGCGGCGAGCGGCCTCACGGAGTCGGACCCCGCGGCCGCCACCGCCGCCATGGGCGCCCTGGACGAGTTGGAGGCGCTGGCGCGCGAGGGCGGCTTCGAAGCGCTCCTCGGCTGAGCGTCACGACCCGACCACCACCGCATACCGCTCGTCCTCCACCGCCCTCCCCCACAGCCGCGGCTCGTCCGACAGCCGCTCCACGCGCACGTGCCCGGCGGCCGGGCCGAGCAGGTCGGTGAGCCGGTCGGCGGGGATGCCGACCGGGCTGACCGTCCCCCACACGCCCTCGATCAGCACGAGCCGCCCGCCCGGGCGCAGCAGTTCCCGCCAGTGCCGCAGGGCGCGGCCGGGGTCGGGCAGGGCCCACAGCACATGCCGGACGACCACGGCGTCGAACCGGTCCTCGCCCACCGGTGGTGCCGCCGCGTCACCGACGAGGAACACGGCGTCACGTCCGGCGAGCTTCGCTCTCGCCAGCGCGACCATGGCCGGGGACAGGTCGACGCCGGTGACGCGGTGCCCCTGCTCGGCTGCGAGGAGCGACAGACTGCCGGTGCCGCAGCCGAGGTCGAGGACGTCTCCCGGACGCGAAGGCAGCCAGGCGTGCAGCCTGTCTGCCCAGGCCAGGCGCACGTCGGGGTCGCGCAGGCCGTGGTCCGGCTCGTCGTCGAAGGAGGCGGCCGCCGCGTCCCAGTCCGCCACCGATCCGGCGCGAGCACTCTTGTCATCACTCATGTCCACAGCGTGACAGCCACCACTGACAATCGAGCTCCGGCCGAAGATCACTCGAATTCCAGTCAAAACCGTGATGACCGCCACTGACAGGAGGGCACCGATGAGGAACCCTCGCCGAAAGGGTCTACCTCCGTGAGAACGCGGAACCCGGGTAGGCACTGAAGGAGGCAGCCATGCGCCGAGTCACCGTGCAGAAGCCCCTGAAGAAGACGGACGTCCGCCGGCTCCGCGAGCAGGCCGACGAGCGCCCCGCCGAGCGCCCCGAGGTCCGAAAGGACATCGCGCGCACATGGTGGCCCGACGGCTGAGGCGGGCGGGTGAGGTCATGAGACGCGTCAGACCAGTCGCTTGCGGTAGTGGATGCGGTCGTAGGGCCCTTCCACACGGCGTTCGACGAACTCGTAGCCGTACTTCGGGTAGATCTTCTGGTTTTCCCACATCATCGCGTTCGTGTAGAGCCTGACCTCGGGTACGCCCAGCGCACGCGCGTGTGCCTCCACGAACCGCAACAGCCGTCCTCCCACGCCCTGTCCCTGGGCGTCGGGGTGGACGGCGATGTTGTCGAGGTACAGATGGTCGGCGTACTCCTCGACCGCCACCAGGCCGATGACGGGCTCCCCGGTGACGAACACCTGCCCCGCGGCGACGTTCGCCGCGTGGTCCCGCTCCATGGGCCGCGGCACTCGTCCGATGCGCTCGATGTAGTGGTGGTAGGCGGCGTCGGTCACAGCCTTCACAGCGGGCACGTCGGCGGCGACCGCCGCCCGGATCTCGTCGTCGTCCATGCCGTGACGGTACCTACCTGAGCGCAGTCTCAGCACTCCCTTAAAGCGACCATAAGGATCTCCCTCCACCGCCTCCAGCAGGCGATTTCACGGTCATCCGGGGCTAGCTTGCTGATCGCCCCCCACGGGTTTCCGGCCCATCGATCCAATGACCGTTCCGAGGAGTTCCGTCATGCCCGCACGCCGCAAGGTGGCCACCGTCGCAGTCGTCGGCATCGCCCCGCTCGCCCTGACCGCGCTGGCCGCCGCGCCGGCGTCCGCGCACGGATCGATGGGCGACCCGGTCAGCCGGGTCTCGCAGTGTTACGCGGAGGGACCCGAGAGCCCGAAGTCCGACGCGTGCAAGGCGGCGGTCGCGGCCGGCGGCACCCAGGCGCTGTACGACTGGAACGGCATACGCATCGGCAACGCGAACGGGCAGCACCAGGCGCTGATCCCGGACGGCAAGCTGTGCAGCGCGAACAACGACGCGTTCAAGGGGCTCGACCTGGCCCGCGCCGACTGGCCGACGACCAGCGTGAGCAGTGGGTCGTACACCTTCAAGTACCGTGTCACGGCCCCGCACAAGGGCACCTTCAAGGTGTACATCACCAAGGCCGGTTACGACCCGGCCGAGCCGCTGGCCTGGGACGACCTGGATCTGGACAACCCGGTGGCGACGGTCACCGACCCGGCCGCGTCGGGCGGTTACTACACGTTCTCCGGCAGCCTGCCCGAGCGCTCCGGCAAGCAGCTGCTGTACGCGGTCTGGCAGCGTTCGGACAGTCCGGAGGCCTTCTACTCCTGCTCGGACGTCGCCTTCGGCGGCAGCGACGCCACGGACACCGACGACTCCACGGCGGCTCCCGCCCCGGCCCCGTCGGCGTCCGCTCCCTCCGAGGAGCAGATCGAGGACGGTGCCGACAAGTCGACCGTCGAGCACAACGGCCACGGCGACAACGACGCGAGTACATCGGCGGAGCCGACCACCGAGGCGGTCGCCGCCAACGAGCCGAAGGCGGCCGGGGCTTCGGAGAACCTGGCCGAGACCGGCGGCGACAGCAGCACCCCGTACATCGCGGTCGGCGGCGCGGCCGCCCTCGCGCTGGGGGCCGCGGCCCTGTTCGGGTCGGTCCGGCGGCGCGCGGTGAGCGGTGGCCGGCACGGCCGCTGACACCCGGGACTCCGGGGCCCGACCGGCGGCTCAGGCCGGTCAGGCCCCGGCATCGGTCAACTGACCGACGACGCACAGGTGGTCGGGGTGGCATGGGCCGGGTCGAGGGCGTTCGCCACCTCGTGGAAGGCGATCCGGTCGAACAGTCCGATCGACACATGCTCGGCGAAGTCGACCGGGCACAGGTCCTGGAGCAGGACGTTGCGCACTCCGGATCCGCTCAGGAACTGGCTCCGGTACGGCGTGACGACCTCGTCGTGCCGGGTGGCGAGGACCGTGTAGCTGACGCCGGGGACGGTGTCGCCGCCCTCGTTGAGCTTGGCGAGGAAGGCGGAGCCGACGATCTGGTCGGCGAGCGCCGGGGTGGCGGTGGTGAGCAGGTCCTCGGCGCCGGGGAAGTACGGCAGCAGGTTGGTCAGGCCGTTGAGGTCGGTGCCGTGGCTGCTGGGCGCGATGCCGACGAGGGCGTTCACCTTGGCGGCGCCACCGAGGAACTTGACGTAGTAGCGGGGCATCATGCCGCCCTGTGAGTGACCGACTAGGTCGGTCTCGGCGGCGCCGGTCGCGGTGAGCACCTTGTCGACGAAGGACTTCAGCTCCTCGGCCGACTTGTCGACGGGCCCGAGGCCGTGGAAGAAGCGAACGCCCGGCAGTTGGCCGTAGTCGAGGGAGAAGACGCAGTATCCGCGGTCCTTCAGATACGGCGCGAGGCCCAGCCAGTTGTCGACGGAGTTCCCGAAGGTGCCGTGCACCAGGACGACGGGGCGGGGATGGGCGGCGGACGGTTTGCAGGAGTAGTCGTTCCAGCCGCGGTCCGAGGTCGCCGCGACGTCGGCGTCGGCGGCGTGGGCCGTGGTGACGGCGGGGACCAGGGCGACCGTGACGGTCAGGCACAGGGCGGACAGGGGTCTGAGCACTCGTTTCCAGGGCAGCATCGGGTGATCTCCTTGCGGCTCAAGGGAGTTGCGACGGCTCTACGCCCTGTGATCCGGATCACGAGGATGCTGTTCACTCGTCAAGTTACGAGCGGGTAGTTCACTTGTGAAGTTACGCGTCAGTAAAAACTTCCAGTGATAGTCAGTGACTGTGATAGAGCCGCTGACGAACCGTCACCAGGTGGGCCTGAGAGGACCATAGGGCGCGATCCGTACCAACCGATCACACAACGCGCGCACTTCACCCTCGCCGAGCACGTCGGCCCATGCCCGCACCGCCTCCGCGGTCGCCTCGTTCGCGGCCCGCGTACAGGCCCACCCCTGCTCGGTCAGCACGATCAGCCGTGCGCGCGCGTCGCCGGGATGCGGCCGCCGCTCGACGTACCCCTTGCGCACGAGCTCCTCGACGAGCTGGCTCGCGGCCTGTTTGGTCACCCCGAGGTGGACGGCGAGATCGGTGACGGTCGCCCCGTCCGGGGCCAGCCTGCTGAACGCGAACCCGTGCGCGGGCCGCACCTCGAACCCGCGCGCGATGACGCCGTCGTTGATGCGCTGCGTCAGGTCGGCCGCGGCGGAGAGCAGGGCGGCGGCCAGGGTGAGGGCTTCGGAGTTCTGCACGGAGGCATTGAAACACCCTTGACGAATTGGTCAAGCCGCTTGACCATGGAGCCATATAGTCAAGCAGCTTGACCATCTCGGTCGCTTGACCATCTCATTCCAGGAGGCCTCACCCATGCCCGTCATCCGCCGGTCCGACGCCGTCACCCACGAGATCCACGGCGCCCGCTTCGTCTCGTACGCCACTCCCCGCACCGGCAGCAAGGAACTGTGCGCCTGGCGCGGTGAGATCCCGCCGGGGACCAAGGCGCCCGCGCACACCGTCAACCGGGAGGAGATCCTGCACCTGCTCGACGGCGAGCTGCTGATCACACTCGACGGCCGCACCGACCGCGTCTCCGCGGGCGACACCCTGATCATCAACCCGGGCGCGACCCTCACCGTCGAGAACCCCACCGACCGGACCGCACTCACCTGGGTCACCACCTCCATCGGTCTGGAGGCGGAGCTGGCCGACGGCACACGCATCGTGCCGCCGTGGGCCAACTGATCGCTGGTCAGGGAGAGTTACGCCGCCAGCGTCCCCGGTTTCACCGCATGCGGGCCGAATTTCGCTCGCGCGCGGTCCGCCACCTCCTCGACCCGGCGGGCCTTCTCGTCCACCGGGTCGAAGGTGAGCTGGTAGGAGGCCTGTTCGGCGGGGCCGAGGGCCTCGGCGCGCAGGGTGATCGACCGTACCCGGGCACGCTGGAGGCCGAGTGCCTCGTACATGTCGTACGCGGTCCGGGTGAGGGCGGCCGAGTGGGCGGTGGGTTCCTTGAGGGTGCGGGTGCGGGTGGTCGCGGTGCGGTCGGCGTAGCGCACGGTGAGGGTCAGGGCGCCGCAGACCTTCTCCAGGGCGCGCAGCCGGGCGCCCAGTTCCCCGGCGGCCGAGAGCAGGGCACGGCGGTGCCGTTCGGAGTCCAACTCGTCGAGTTCGAAGCGTTGCTCGGTGGCGAGGATGGGGGTCCCCCCGCTCGAGCGAAGCCGAGAGTGGGGGAGGGAGACGGCGTTGGGTACGACCCGGCCGCGGTCGATGCCGCTCGCCTTCTCGCGCAGCTCGCGGCCGGTCCTCGCGCCGATCAGGCGCTGGAGCGTGGACAGGGGCGCGGCGGCGACCAGGCCGAGGGTGTCGAGGCCGTACTCGCACAGGGTGCGGGCGGTCGCGGTGCCCACACCGGGGAGCGCGGTGACGGGCAGCCCGGCGATACCGTCCGGCCCCTCGGGCAGTTCATGGGGCACCCCGGGCCGGGCGTCGCGCAGCGCCATACGGGCCAGCATCGGGCCGGGCCCGGCACCGATCACACAGTCGACCCCGTGCAGGGCCAGGGAACGGACGCGGATCACCGCCGCCAGCTCGACGGCGCTGCGCCCGAAGTACCGCTCGGCGCCCCGCAGATCGGCCAGCGCCCCGTCCGGCGGCAGCGCCTCGACGACCGGCGTGAACTCCTCGAGCAACCCGATCAGCTCCGGCAGGGCCGCCTCGTACATCGGCGGCAGCTGAAAACGTACACAGAGGATGGTCATCCCGCACTCCCCGGACTCTGGTGCCACAACTTCCGTACCTGCGAAGGCTCTTGACCCGCCGGCCGCAGATCGGCCCACGGGTGCATTTCGTATCCGGTGGGCATGTGGATTCGCCGTCCGCCCGTGGAATCGCCGTTTCCTTGTGGCACCGGCTCCGCGAGCCGGGCCGCCACCACGTCGAGGCCGCCCTCGGCGCGCAGTTCGACCAGCTCGGCGAGGTTCCAGGCGGCAGCGCCCACCACACTGAGGCTGCGCGGGCCGCGCCGCTGCACCACTCCGCGCACCAGCAGCAGCCAGGAGTGGAAGACGGTGTGCGCGCAGGCGTCGTGCGAGTCGTCGAAGAAGGCGAGGTCGACCAGGCCCGTGCCGTCGTCCAGAGTGGAGAAGATGACCCGCTTGCCGGACCGGATCGGCGGGGTCTGGGTCGCCGCCTTGGCGCCCGCGACCAGCACCGTCTCCCCGTGCCGGGCATCCCGCAGCCGCCGCGCGGACACCACGCCCAGTTCATCGAGGAACGCCCGGTGGTCGTCCATCAGATGGCGCGAGGCGTCCATGGACAGCACACCCAGCTCGGCGCTGAGCCGCTCTGCCGAGGAGAGGTCGGGCAGCCCGGCCGGGGCGGTCTTCCGGCCACCCGCCAACGGCAGTTGGCCGCCACCCGCACCACGGGCTCCCCGGTGCAGCTCGGTCAGGTGCAGTTGCAGATCACGGCGGTTGGCACCGAAGGCGTCCAAGGCGCCGACCTGGGCCAGTCTTTGAGCGAGCGGACGGCTGGGCCGCGCCCGTTCCCAGAAGTCCAGCAGCGAGGCGTACGGCTGCCCGTCCGCGATCCGCGCCGCCTCGGCCTCGCTGATGCCGTGCACGTCGGAGAGGGCCAACCGCAGCCCCCACACCCCGGATTCAGACACCAGTTCGATACGGTGTGCGATCCCCGACCCGTTCACGTCCAACGGCAGGATCGGCACCCCGCGCCGCCGCGCGTCCGCCAGCAGCAGCCGCTTCGGATACATCCCGGGGTCGTGCGTGAGCAGCCCGGCATAGAAGGCCGCCGGGTGATGCGCCTTCAGCCACGCCGACTGGTACGTCGGTACGGCGAAGGCGACGGCGTGCGCCTTGCAGAAGCCGTACGACCCGAAGGCCTCGATGATCTCCCAGGTCCGCTGAATCGTTTCCGCGTCGTAGTTCTTCTCCGCCGCGTGCTGGGCGAACCACACCTTGATCCGCCCCTGCGACTCCGGGTCGGACAGCCCGCGCCGCACCCGGTCCGCCTCGGCCCGTCCGCAGCCGGTCATGATGTCGACGATGTGGATGATCTGCTCATGGAAGACGACGACTCCGTACGTCTCCTTCAGCGGCTGCTCCAGATCCCGGTGCGGATAGCGGATCGGCGCCCGCCCGTGCCGCGCCTCGATGAACGGCCGCACCATGTCGGCGGCGACCGGGCCCGGCCGGAACAGCGAGATGTCGACGACGAGGTCGTGGAAGGTGGCCGGCTGAAGCCGCCCGACCAGGTCCCGCTGGCCCGGCGACTCGATCTGGAAGCAGCCCAGCGTCTCGGTGGAGCGGATGAGTCGATACGTCGCCGAATCGCCCGGCGGGACACCGTCCAGGTCGATCCGCTCCCCCGTCGCCCGCTCCACCTCCGCGACCGCGTGCGCCATCGCCGACTGCATCCGCACGCCGAGCACATCGAGCTTGAGCAGTCCGAGGTCCTCTACGTCCTCCTTGTCGAACTGCGACATGGGGAAGCCCTCGCCGCTGGTCGGCACGACCGGCGTACGGGCCAGGAGAGTGGCATCGGAGAGCAGGACCCCGCAGGGGTGCATGGCGACTCCGCGCGGGAGGGCGTCGAGGGCCTCGACCAGCTCCCAGAGCATGCCGTACCTCTGCTTCTCCCCTGCCAGTTCGCGCAGTTCGGGAAGTTCGTCGAGGGCCGCGCGGGCGTCCCGTGCGCGGATGTGCGGGAAGGACTTGGCGATGCGGTCGATGTCGGCCGGGTCCATGGACAGGGCGGCTCCGACGTCCCGGATCGCGTGCCGGACGCGGTAGGTCTCCGGCATCGAGACGGTCGCGACCCGTTCGGTGCCGAACCGGCCGATGATCTCGCGGTAGACCTCCAGTCGGCGCGCGGACTCCACGTCGATGTCGATGTCGGGCAGCACCAGACGGCGCCTGGACAGGAAGCGCTCCATCAGCAGCCCGTGCTCGACGGGGTCGGCGTGGGCGATGCCGAGGAGGTGGTTGACGAGGGAACCGGCGCCG
Source organism: Streptomyces sp. NPDC051963 (assembly GCF_044593495.1). NCBI lineage: Bacteria > Bacillati > Actinomycetota > Actinomycetes > Kitasatosporales > Streptomycetaceae > Streptomyces > Streptomyces sp. NPDC051963. Next base: position 179,832 of record NZ_JBIUCC010000012.1, read on the forward strand.
GAGCCGCGCGCGGCGACCCGGATGCCCATCTTCTTCACGTCGTCGACGACTTGAGCGACCGTCAGGAAGTAGGAGGCGAACCCGTGGAAGGCGATGATGTCCAGCTCCTCATGCATCCGCTCCCAGTAGGCGCGCCGGTGGTCGTAGCCGTGCAGCACCATGCCCGCCGCCGCCCGGGAGGCCAGCGCGCGTTGCGCGGTGCGACGGCCGGCGCCGACGAGGTGCGGTTCGGGGAAGTGGACGGTGCCGATGCCGAGGTCGTCCTCGGGATCGACCAGACACTCGGCGGCGGTGGCCTGCGTCTGCTCCAGCAGACGGTGTGCGGTGTCGCGCCGGAAGCCCGCCGCCTCGACGATCCGCTCGGCGACGTCCAGCATGGCGCCCGCGTCCTTGAGCCAGGCCTCCCCCGAGTCCAGTTCCTTGGCGGGGTCGACGGGGACGAGCCGGCGGGCGGCGTCCAGGACGTCGGCGACCGGGCCGAGGCCGGGGTCGGCATAGCGGACGGCGTTGCTGAGCACGGGCCGGATGCGCTGCTCGGCGGCGAAGCCGACGGTACGGGCGGCCAGCCGCAGGGAGCCCGGGCCGGTGCCCTTGCGGCCGTGCCAGACGGCTTCGAGGCGCAGGGCGTCGCCGTAGATTTCCCGCCAGGGGACGAGGAGCCCCGCCGCCCGGTCGGAGCGCCCCGCGGCGAGTGCGCGGCCGACGTCGGAGTCGGGGCCGAGCAGGACGGTCAGGCCGTCGGCGACGGGAGCCCTCTCGCTTGAGTGTGTTCGGGAGTGGGAGAGGGCGGACCGGGGCAGCAGCGGGGTGTCCTCGGCGGTGTGGGCTGCGGTGACGAGACCGCACAGGCCGGCCCAGCCGCGGGCGCCGTCCCGGGCGAGGAAGGTGACGCGCGGTGTCGACTCGTCGATGAAGGCACCGCCACGGACCGGGGTACGGCGCTTTTGTCGACGTACGGACTCCTGCTCCTCCACTGCGAGGTTCACCCCGAACAGCGGGCGGACGCCCGCCTTGGCGCAGGCCTTGGCGAAGCGGACCGTGCCGGCGAGGGTGTCGCGGTCGGTGAGGGCGAGGGCGTCCATCTGCCGTTCGGAGGCACGCTCGGCCAGCCGCTCCGGGTGGGAAGCCCCGTACCGCAGGGAGTATCCGGAGACGGTGTGCAGATGCGTGAAACCCGGCACACGCACCTCCCGCACTGATGAGCCGCGAGCGACTCTCGAACATCTGTTCCCAGCTACCTCACCCCCACCATAGACCAATTCTCGAATGCGTGTGCGACATCGGATCCGCATCCGATCCGCATCCGATCCGCATCCGTCCCGTATCCGTTTCTCATCCGTTCGGACGCTTCCCACCTGCGGAAACGCCGTCCGGACCGGACCGTGGGGACATGACACAGAGCGCCGACGCCGAGGCTCCTCGCCCGTCCTTCCTCGCCGAGGCGAAGGGCGCCGTCACCCCGCGGGCCACGTTGCTGGTGATCGGCGCGATCGCGCTTCAGCTGCTCTTCATCGCCTCCTACGTGGGCGCGCTGCACGACCCCGAGCCCAAGGACGTGCCCTTCGGAGTCGTCGCGCCCCAGGTCGCGGCCGAGCAGGCGGTGACCCGGCTGGAGCGGCTGCCCGGCTCTCCCCTGGACCCGCGCGCGGTGGCCGACGCGGCGACGGCGCGCAAGCAGGTCCTGAACCGGGACATCGACGGCGCGCTGATCATCGACCCGGCGGGCACGACGGACACGCTCCTGGTCGCGACCGGCGGCGGCACCGTCCTCGCCACCACCCTGGAGACGATCGTCGCCACCCTGGAGAAGGCCGAGCAGCGCACGGTCAGGGTCATCGACGTGGCACCGGCCTCCGCCGAGGACTTCGACGGGCTGTCGTCCTTCTATCTGGTCGTCGGCTGGTGCGTCGGCGGCTATCTGTGCGCCTCGATCCTCGCGATCAGCTCCGGCGCCCGGCCCGCCGATCCGCGCCGCGCGGTGATCCGGCTGCTCGTCATGGCACTGGCGTCGATCGTCGGCGGACTCGGCGGAGCGGTGATCGTCGGACCGATCCTGGGCGCCCTGCCCGGGAGTGTGGCCGCCCTGTGGGGACTTGGAGCGCTGATCACGTTCGCCGTCGGGGCCGCCACGCTCGCGCTCCAGGGCATCTTCGGGATCGTCGGCATCGGTCTGGCGATCCTGCTCGTGGTCATCGCGGGCAACCCGAGCGCGGGCGGCGCCTTCCCGCTGCCGATGCTGCCACCGTTCTGGAAGGCGATCGGGCCGGCGCTGCCGCCGGGCGCGGGGACCTGGGCGGCGCGCTCCATCGCGTACTTCAAGGGCAACAACATGACGGCGTCACTGCTGGTGCTGTCGGCGTGGGCGCTCGCGGGAACGGTGATCACGATGGCGGCGGCGACGTTCCGGCCGCACGCGAAAGTCCCGCCCCTCGCGTGAGGGGCGGGACTTCACGGTGGTGCGAAAACCGTCAGCCGATCTCGGTGCCCGTGGCGGAGAGCGCCTCGGTGACGGGCTGGAAGAAGGTCTCGCCGCCGGAGGTGCAGTCGCCGCTGCCGCCGGAGGTGAGGCCGATCGCCTGGTCGCCGGAGAACAGCGAGCCGCCGCTGTCACCGGGCTCGGCGCAGACGTCGGTCTGGATCAGACCGTTGACGATGTCGCCGTTGCCGTAGTTCACGGTGGCGTCCAGGCCGGTGACCGTGCCGTCGTGCACCTGGGTCGTCGAGCCGCTGCGGGTGACCTCCATGCCGACGGTCGCCTCGGAGGCGCCCGCGATGGCCTGCGAGGAGCCGTTGTAGAGGTTGACCTCGCTCGGGTGGTCGACTTCGGCGGTGTACTTGACCAGGCCGTAGTCGTTGTCCGGGAAGCTGGAGGCCTCGTTCTCGCCGATGACGGTGCCGCTCGAGTCGGACCAGCTCGAGATGGACTCGGTGCAGTGACCGGCGGTCAGGAAGTACGGCTCGCCGCCCTTGACCACGTTGAAGCCGAGCGAGCAGCGCCCGCCGCCACCGCTGATGGCGTCGCCGCCCGCGATGAAGGGCTTGAACTCACCCTTGGTGCGCTTGAGCTCCACCGTGGTGCCGAGCCCGTCGACGACCTCGGTCAGCTTGGCCATCTCGGCCTTGGAGACCGTACGGTCGGCGGTGACGACGACCTTGTTGGTGGCCGGGTCGGTCGCCCAGGAGGTACCGGGGATGGTCGCGTCCTGCTTCAGGGTGGTACGGGCGCTCTTGAGTTCGGCGAGGGAGTTGGCCACGACTCTGGCCTTGGCGCCCGCCTCCTCGACGGTCTGGGCGGCGGCCTCGTCGAGCACGTTGACGACGAGGTTCTTCGCCTGCGCGTCGTAGTAGGTGCCGGCCGCGTCGGTGCCGAGCTCACTGCCCAGCGTCGAGGCGAGCTTTCCGGCCGCCGTGATCGACAGCGTGTGGGGCGCGGAGCTCTCCGTGCTCTCGCTGGCGTTCGCAGTCTGCAAGGTGACACCCGCAGCAACGAGTGCGGCGATGCCCGCACCTGCCACGGCCGCCCGCCGCTTGGGTATGCGTCGGTGCTTCAACTTACGTCCTCCTGTGGGGGGTCGGTCCGAGAGGCTGTGGGGGCCTCGCGGACCGGAAGGCGTGCGGAAACGGACACGGCGTACAAGAAAAAGAGCCGCGTCCGTACCGGTTGAACGGCGCCTACTATTCCTAGCCTTATGGGGAGCACACAAGGTCTAGTTCAGGACGCGCGTACGACAACCGACGTACGCCCCCTCACCTTGACCGTGCACAGTCACGCCCGGCGTGTTCGCGCAGCAAACACTACGAGCGAGTAAATGATGTGCGGACGGTGAGGTCTAGTCCTGTCTTGAATTCGACCCTTCGGGGTCCGAATTCAAGCGGGGTCCGGCGGGCGGCAGTTGTTCCTGCACCGGCTGAGGGGCCACCGCCGGGGCCGACGGCATCTGTCCCGGCGCCTTCTCCAGGAAGCGCAGCAGCTCCACCGGGATGGGCAGCACGAGCGTCGAGTTCTTCTCGGCGGCGACCGCCATCACGGTCTGGAGCAACCGCAGTTGCAGGGCGGAGGGCGTGTCCTCCATCTGCTGGGCGGCCTCGGCGAGCTTCTTGGACGCCTGGAGCTCGGCGTCGGCGTTGATGACCCGGGCCCGCCGCTCACGGTCCGCCTCCGCCTGCCGGGCCATGGAGCGCTTCATGGTCTCGGGCAGCGACACGTCCTTGATCTCGACGCGGTCGATCTGCACACCCCAGCCCATCGCCGGGCTGTCGATCATCAACTCCAGCCCCTGATTGAGCTTTTCGCGGTTGGACAGCAGATCGTCGAGATCGCTCTTGCCGATGATGGAGCGCAGCGAGGTCTGCGCCATCTGCGAGACCGCGAAGCGGTAGTCCTCGACCTGCACGATGGCGTCCGAGGCGTCGACGACCTTGAAGTAGACGACGGCGTCCACCCGCACCGTGACGTTGTCCCGGGTGATGCCCTCCTGCGCGGGGACGGGCATCGTCACGATCTGGAGGTTGACCTTGCGGAGCTTGTCCACGAACGGAACGATCATCGTGAACCCGGGTCCGCGCACATCGGACTTCAGCCTGCCGAGCCGGAAGACCACACCGCGTTCGTACTGTTTGACGACCCGCGCCGCCGCCATCACGTACACCGCTCCGACAGACGCGAGCGAGACGCCCGCCGCCACCAGCTCCTCGACCATCACGGCCCCCAGGGTCCGAATCGGGCGCACAAGGTGTGTACTTCGAAGGTAACTCGGGGGTGTTCGCGTTGGGGAGAAGGAGGACACAGGTGGTCGACGGCGTTCGCACGCGGGACGGTCGATGGCTGGCGGTGGCGGAACAGGGAGACCCCGAGGGCACACCGGTGGTGCTGCTGCACGGCACCCCGGGCTGCCGCCACGGCACGGTGCCGGAGGACGTCGTGACCGCGCGCCCCGGCGTGCGGTTCATCTCCTACGACCGTCCCGGCTACGGCAGTTCGGACCGCCGGCCGGGACGCCGGGTGGCCGATGCCGCCCGGGACGTGGCCGAGCTGGCCGACGCCCTCGGGCTCGACCGGTTCACCGTCCTCGGCCGCTCGGGCGGAGCGCCGCACGCGCTGGCCTGCGCCGCGCTGCTGCCGGGGCGGGTGCGGCGGACGGCGGCGCTGGTGAGTCCCGCGCCACCGGACGCCCCGGGGCTCAGCTGGTTCGAGGGCATGGCCCGCTCAAACGTCGAGGAGTACACCCGGGCGCTCACCGACCCGCTGGACTTCGCCGAGCGGCTGGCCGCCCGCGCCGCCGCCATCCGCAGTGATCCGGCCCAGCTGCTGGTGTCCATCCGCGACGGGCTCACCGACTCCGACCGGCGGATCATCTCCGACCCGGCCGTCAGCGACATGCTGCTGCGCAACTACCGCGAGTCGCTGAGCACCTCGGCGTACGGCTGGCTCGACGACGACCTCGCCCTGCTCAGCAGCTGGGGCTTCGACCCGGCGGTCATCACCCGGCCGGTGCTGCTGTGGCACGGCGCCGAGGACACCTTCTCCCCGGTGGGCCACTTCAAGTGGCTCGCGGACCGCATCCCCCGGGCCCGCCCCGTCCTGGAGCCGGACGCCGGGCACTTCGGGTCGATTCGGGCGCTGCCCGCCGTACTGGACTGGCTGTGCGCCGCACCGGAGTCCAGGGCCTCATGACCCGGGCCGCTCGATCCGGGCGCCCCGCATCAGGTCCATGATCCGCTCATGACTGTCGCCGACCGCGTCGGTGACGCGCAGCCGCATGTGCAACCGGTCGATCCCGTCGACGAACCGCCGGCTGTACGCCCCCGCGGCCATCGCCCCACCACCCAGTGGGAACCCGGCGCCGGTCAGCCGGAGGTAGTAGTCCTTGCCCTGTCTGAGCCCGCGGTCGGCGAGCGCCTCGACCACACCGGCGTGATCGGCCCAGGCGCCGGGCTGCCCTCCCCGCGGTACGAAGCAGTAGTCGACCCGCTCCACCACCACGTGCTGCGAGCCGCCGTTGACGATGCTCACCTTCCAGGCCGGTTCGTCCGGAGCGAGGTCGCCGACCGTCCAGGACGAGCTCCAGCCGAGCGCCGGCCGCACGGTCCGCGCGTACTGCGCCCGCCCGAACACGGCGGCGAGGGCCACCGCGAGCAGGCTGCCCAGCGGGTTCATGTCCATCAGCCGCAACCGCCAGGGCCACTGCCTGGCCAGGTCGCCGGTCACGTTCGACCGCACGACCTCCCAGATCAGCACCGCGGTCAGCAGGCTCAGCAGCACGAGCGGTGCCACGAACAGCAACGGGCTGCGCCGTACCCGCCGTTGCCGGTCGTCGAATTCCAACTGCCGTTCCCCTTCTACATGTTCTTGCCGCACGATAACGAGCCCCCGCACGCGGATGCGTGCGGGGGCTCACCTGCTGCCGGCTACAGGTCGGCCGTGCGAGGTGCTGGTGCTGCGGGCCGGCTTAGAAGACGCTCATGCCGTAGGCCTGGAGGGCCTCGACGACCGGCTGGAAGAAGGTCGTACCGCCGGAGGAGCAGTTGCCGCTGCCGCCGGAGGTCAGACCGTACGCGGTGCCGTTGCTGCCGTAGAGCGAGCCGCCGGAGTCGCCGGGCTCGGCACAGACGTTGGTCTGGATCATGCCGTAGACGATGTCGCCGCCGCCGTAGTTGACGGTCGCGTTGAGACCGGTGACGGTGCCGGTGTGGATACCGGTGGTGGAGCCGTCACGGATGACGCTGGTGCCCACGGTCGGGTTGGCCGCCCGGACGATGTCCGTGTTACCGGCGGTGCCCGACTTGGCGACCGAGGTGTTCGTGTACCGAACGAGGCCGTAGTCGTTCGTCGGGAAGCTGGAGCCCGCGGTGCTGCCGAGCGTCGTGGTGTGGCCCGAGTTGGACCACCAGGTGCCCGCACCGTCGGTGCAGTGACCGGCGGTCACGAAGTAGTCGGCGCCCGCGCTGTTGCGGACGTTGAAGCCGAGCGAGCAGCGCCAGCTACTCGCATAGATGGCGTCGCCGCCTGCGATGAGCTTGTTGAACTTACCCGGGGTGTGCTTGATCGTGAGCGCGGAGGCGTTGGCGCCGGCCTGCCGCTTGATCTTGGCTATCTCGGCCTGGGAGACCGTGCTGTCGACGGTGACGACGACCCGGTTGGTCTTCGCGTCGACGACCCAGGCGGTGCCCGCGATGTCAGCCTTGAGCACCGAACTGCCGGCGCTCTTGAGCTGGGTGGCGCTGAACGTGGTGGGGTCGGCGGCGTTCGCGTTGGGGATCGCGATCGCGGCCGCGGCAACGAGTCCGGTACTGACGGCGATCAGCCGAGTCCGTCTCTGAATGCCGCTGCGGGGGGTGGTGCGCTTGATCCTCACTTGTCGTTCCTCCACATGGGAAGTCGGGGGCCCGCGTGGGGTCGGGGCCCGTGAGGCGCAGCCAGTGGGCCGAATGCCCGGATTCCGGACAAGCCGTGCCCCTGACAAGCGCTGAGGGGGAGTATTCGGCCGAACGACCGGTAGCCGCAAGGGCGCCTTTCGGCCGTCAACATTTGAACGAACTGTGCGAGTTGCTCCCTCGCCCCCGCTCAGAGCGGGTTGCGCTCCCCCGCCGCGACGGCGACGCCCAGTGTGTTCCCCGGTGGCGGGAAGGGGCAGATGAAGTGGTCGGCGAAGGCACAGGGCGGCAGCAGCGCACGGTTGAAGTCGACCGTCGTACGGCCCTCCGCGTCGGGCGCGGCCGGGCGCAGGAAGCGGAATCGGTAACTGCTGTGCCCGCCCGTAGCATCGCCGAAAACCGCCCACAGCGAGCCGTCCGCCTCGACGCTCACCTGAAGCGTCAGCTCCTGCCCGCCGAGGGTGAACGCCAGCTCGCCGCCGAGTCCGAGCCCCCGCTGCCGTCCGTCGGCGTTGTCCACGAGCACCCTGCGCCCCGAGTCGTACGACGTGAAGCGCCCCGGCACCGACCAGCGCGGATCGTACGCCGTGGCCTCGATGCCCCGGAACGCCCGCCGCGCCTCGGCGGCGGGGTCGAAGTCCCGCACGCCCCACGCCCCTTCGCGCACCAGCACAACCAGTCGGCGCTCCCCGTGCGCCACCCGGGCCGCGCTCGCCGGCCCCGGGTCGGCGGCCAGCCTCACCTCACCGGCGAACGGCTGCCCGTCCACCATCAGACCGTCGGCTGCGGCGGCCGTCAGGACGACTCCGTCGCCCTCTGCCGCCCAGGTCCCCGGGATGTCCGGAAGCCGCCCGTCCGGATAGTCGTCCAGCCAGTGGGTGCCGGTCAGCGCAAGCGGTCCGTGGGGTGCGGACACCGAGGCGACCCGGTGCTCGTGCCAGTGCTTCCAGTCCTCGGACGCGTCGGCGCTCACGTGATCAACCCTTCCGTACCGGATCGGACAGCCCGAGATGTGAGCGTAGGGTCGCGCCCTCGTATTCCGTACGGAACGCGCCGCGCTCCTGGAGCAGCGGCACCACCCGGTCCACGAACTCGTCCAGCCCGCCCGGGGTCAGATGCGGTACGAGGATGAATCCGTCGGCGGCGCCCTGCTCGACGAACGTCTCCAGCTCGGCGGCGACCGCCTCCGGGGTGCCGATGAAGGACTGCCGGGCACTCGCCTCGATCACGGTCTCCCGGATGGACAGCCCCTTCTCCCGGGACAGCGCCCGCCACTTCTCGGCGATCGCGACGGTGTCGCCGCGCCCGGTGCGCCCCCGGGTGAGCTGGGGGTCCGGTACCGGGTCGAGGCCGGGGAGCGGGCCGTCCGGGTCGTATGAGGAGAGGTCGACGCCCCAGATCTGCTCCAGGGTGAGGATCGCGTTCTGCGGGGAGACCTGCTGCCGTCGTATCGCGGTGGCCTTCTCCTGTGCGTCGGCCGCGGTGTCGCCGACGACGACGGTGACACCGGGCATGATCTTGAGGTCGTCGGGGGTGCGGCCGTATCCCGCGAGGCGTTGCTTGACGTCGGCGTAGAACGCGCGGCCGGCGTCGAGGGTGCCGTGCCGGGTGAAGATCACGTCGGCGGTGCGGGCGGCGAACTCCCGCCCCTCGTCGGAGTCCCCGGCCTGGATGACGACGGGGTGTCCCTGCGGGGACGGCTCCAGGGTGGACTCGCCCGCGATGTCGAAGTGCCGCCCGCGGAAGGAGAACGGCCCGGAGCCCCACAACTGCCGTGCCGCATCGACGAATTCGGCCGCCCGCGTGTACCGCTCCGCGCGGTCGAGGAAGCCGCCGCGCCGGAAGTTCTCCCCGGTGAAGGCATCGGAGGACGTCACCACGTTCCAGGCGGCCCGACCGCCGCTGAGGTGATCCAGCGTGGCCAGCCTGCGGGCGAGTTCGTACGGTTCGTTGAAGGTCGCGTTGACCGTGGCGGCCAGTCCCAGCCGCTCGGTGACGGCCGCGAGCGCGTTGAGCACGGTGATCGACTCGGGCCGGCCGACCACGTCCAGATCGTGGATCCGGCCCTTGTGCTCGCGCAGCCGCAGCCCCTCGGCGAGGAAGAAGAAGTCGAACAGGCCGCGTTCGGCGGTGCGGGCGAGGTGCTCGAAGGAGGAGAAGTCGATCTGGGATCCGGAGCGGGGATCGGTCCAGACGGTGGTGTTGTTGACGCCCGGGAAGTGGGCGGCCAGGTGCATACGGCGGCGTACGGTCATGACGCTCCCCCGGTCACGGCGTACTGGTTGGCGGGCCTGGCCAGGCCCAGGTGCTCCCGGAGCGTGCTGCCGGGGTAGAAGGTGCGGAACAGGCCGCGGTGTTGCAGCAGGGCGACCGTGCCGTTGACGAGCCGCTCCAAATCGCGGTGCGGGTCGGTGGGCGTGAGGTGGAAGCCGTCGACGGCGCCCTCCTTGTGCCAGGCTGCGATCAGCTCCGCGAGGTCCACGGGCCCGCCGCGGTAGAACGGCCCCTGCGCGGTCTGCCGCGGACCGCCCCCGCCGCGACCTGGCTCGGCCGTGCGCTCTCCGCCGCCGAGTTCGACGACGAGGCTCGCGAGGACCCGCAGCCCGCCGGGATCCCGCCCGAACTCGATCGCGGACGCCCGCAGCTGATCCCGTACAGCGGCCGCGTGCGCAGCGCTCACGGCCCGCACCAGAGCCACATCGGCATACCGGGCGGCGGCCTCCCGGGCGTGTTCCTCGGTGGCGTCGACGACCCGCACGGGGTGGCCCTGCGGCGGGCGCGGCACGATCGAGGGACCCTTCACCGAGAAGGAGGCGCCCGCGAAGTCGACGTAGTGCAGCTTGTCCCGGTCGACGAAACGGCCGGTCGACACGTCCCGTATCTCGGCGTCGTCCTCCCAGCTGTCCCACAACTTCGCCGCCACGTCGGCGACTTCACCCGCTTCCCGCCACAGTGCATCGGCGGGGGCGGCATGGCGGCGGCCGAACAGACGGGCCTCGCCCTCGCTCGGCGACACCTCGATCCGCCAGCCGGCCCGGCCCCGGCTCACCCAGTCGAGCGTGGCGACGGCCGCCTGCACATGGAAGGGCTCGGTGTGGGTGGTGGTGACGGTGGGCACCAGCCCGATCCGACCGGTGACGGGCGCCACCCGGGAGAGGACGCCGAGCGCGTCTGGTCCGGGGCGGTCGAACCCGTCGTCGAGCGTGACGAAGTCGAGGCCCCCACGCTCCGCGAGCCGCGCCGACTCGACGTAGACGTCCGGGTCGTGGCTGTCGGGCTGATCGATGGCAACGGCCAGGTGCAGCAGCCCCCGGCCGGGTGATGAGGTCATACGGCAGAGCCCTTCTGAATGTCAGACGTGGTGGGTGGTTCACGCCGCCGCGCGGGAGCGTGGCGAGCGGAGGAAGTCGAGGGCGGCCCGTGCCGTCGCGTCGTTCTGCCGGAACGCCGGGCCTCCGATGCGTGGCCGGGTGAAGGCTCCGGGCGTACGGGCGTCGGTGTAGGGCCCGAGCGCGAACAGCCGGGGGTGCGGCCGGCCGGACCGGTCGAGGACCCGCCCGTCGCCGGGGTCCACCCGGAGCAGACCTGCGGGGGTCTCGGCGGCGTCCAGCTCCCGCAGCAAGGGATCGCGGGCCCGCCCGACCGTGGGTTCGGGCAGCCGCGCCTCGACCAGCGCCCGCGCCTCGACCCACGCCCCCGGCACGGTGGCACTCGACGCCCGGAACACCCCGTCCTCGGCGGCGACGGTCATGTCCGCGCCGACGAACTTCAGGACGCCGGCCCGGGACAGGGCGAGCAGCTGCCGCAGCCGGGGTCCGGGCGGTCCGGAGGCCAGATAGCTGAAGAAGCCGTGCCACCAGGGGCCGATGTCCCCGAGCCGGATCAACTGGCCGTAGACGGAGAGCAGCCCGAGGAAGACCGCCAGGTCCGGGCTGTGCTCGGGGTCATGACGTCTGCTCAGGTCACGCTCGACATATCCGCGCAGCCCCTCCTGGAACTCCTCGTACGAGCCGTATCGCACCCCGTCCAGGGGGCGGTCCAGCGCGGCGAGGTCGAGTCGGTCCGCCGGATCGGGCACTGCGGAGGCCACCAGGGCCTGGATGTCCTGGCCGCTCGCCACCGCGTACTTCTCCTCGAAGTCGGCCCAGGCCATCCCCGTCCGCTCCGGGTGGACGGTGAACAGCCGGTGGTAGTGCGCGAAGCCGAGCTCCTTCTCGACCAGGGGCCACACGTCCCGCCGGAAGTCGAAGCCCTGGGCCCGGGCGAGCAGTCCGTCGATCTCGGCGGGCCCCAGGAACCGTGGCAGCGGCGGCCGTTCACCGGTCCAGTCGTAGCCGATCTTCGAGTGGTACGGCACTCCGCGCCGCGAGCCGACGTACAGCACCGGCTCCCGCCCCGAGGGAACGTAGCCGTCCCCCTCGTACCGGCCGCCCCTGCCCTCTGTCAGCAGCACCATCAGGTCGACGAAGGCGAGCCCGAAGCCGCGGACCAGGACGGGTTCGCCGGGCGCGAGCAGGGACAGGTCGCTGTCGGCGGTGAAGTCCGGCGGCAGATGGACGAGGTCATGGGCGCGGGCGTACGCCGCCAACTCCCGTTGCTCGTCGTCGGGTTCGGCGTCCAGATGGCCGAGGGCGAGCACGACCAGGTCGGCGAGGAGCGGACGGGGGCGGCCCTCCAGCCAGACCTGCTGGCGTCCCTCGCGCGGACCGCTGACGCGCAGGGCCCGTCGCGGGTGGTGGTGGACCCGAACGCCCTCGGGCAGCGCGGCCACGGCCTGTTCATGGACCCAGCCCAGATACGCGCCCTGAAGCCGCCGGTCCGCGAACGTACGGCCGTCGATCCCGGCCCACTCGTGCAGGGTCGGCCCGGGTCGCACGGGCCCGGCCATGTGCACCGTCTCGTCGGTGAACATGGTGACGTCCTCGGCGTGCGAGTTCATCCACAGCAGCGGTGACTGCGCCGCGCGCCAGATGCGTCCGGCGCCCGGTGGATGGGGGTCGACGAGGTGGATGTCGAGGCCCGAACCGGCGTACAGCTCGGGCGCGTTGGCGGCGATCCGCTCGATGAGACCGGTTCCTCGCGGCCCGGCGCCGACGATCACCAGGGCGGGCGTCGGCGGACGGTCGGGCAGGGTGAGGGTGTGGGAGGGCATGCGAAGGCTCCGTGACAGCTGGGGTCGAGCACGGTGGTGCCTTCACACGAAGCGCGACGAAGCACGCTGAAGCGCGGATGATGCGCGCAGTACGGCCGAGCCCCTCAGCAGAGCCGTCCGTCGAGACTACGGGTCCGTTTCCGCTCACTGTCAAGGGTGTCCATACTGTGAGCCGCCCGTCTCAAGCCAGTTGACGCGCAACCGTATGCCTGTTCCACTTGGCCCATGCATCCGCAGCAGTGGCTGGTCAAGCGCTCCCACATCGACTTCGGTCGAGTGTGGTCCTCGTCCTGTTGAGCCGACCCACTGCGCGCTCCGCTTCCCAGGAGCGCCTTCCGCGATCTCTCCTCCCCGCCTTCACGCGCACCCTCCCCTCGCTCAGCAGTCACAGCAGCCCGTCCCGGCCGATCTGAGCCTCCGTCAGAACCGGGGCATCGTACGGACCGAACATCACACCAATGAGACCGCCGCTGTTCACCCGTACGCCGCGTCGGTCACCCAAACGACGCGAACAATCATATTTCACTCACAGTCAGCAGCCCTGTCCGGCAAGACCCTTGGGAGACCAGGGCTCTCGACGAATTCGCTGTGCACCAGTACCGTCACAAACCCCCCGTGCGACGTCTATCCACTTGGCGCGACGTCTACATCATGGATGACGATAGGGATGCGGAAAGCGAAACAGACCGCTGTGAGAGGAGGCGTCCATGGGATCGGTGCGCAAGGCGAGTGCCTGGCTTGGCCTCGTCGACGACAACGATGACGAGCGTTACTACGACGATGACTACTCCGAGGGAAGCGAGCCCGGGGAGGCCTGGGTCACCGATCCGCGGGTGAAGGTGGCCTCGGACGTGGCCGAGGAGAAGGGCCGCCGGATCGGCACGGTCACTCCGGACAGCTTCCGGGACGCGCGCGCCATCGGCGAGCTGTTCCGCGAGGGTGTCCCGGTCATCATGAACCTCACGGCCATGGAGCCGGGCGACGCCAAGCGCGTGGTCGACTTCGCGGCGGGCCTGATCTTCGGCCTGCGGGGTTCGATCGACCGGGTGTCCAACCGCGTGTTCCTGCTCAGCCCGGCCGACACGGAGATCGTCAGCGGGGAGCCGGCGGCACACCGCGCCGACGGTTTCTTCAACCAGAGCTGAGGCAGGGCCGCTCGTCGGCCCTGCCCGCTGAGGCAGGTCCTACCGGAACGCGTCGAGTCCGGTGAGCGCCTTGCCCAGCACGAGCTGATGCATCTCGACGGTGCCCTCGTAGGTGAGCACCGATTCGAGATTCGTCGCATGCCGCATCACGGGGTACTCCAGGGAGATCCCGTTGGCGCCGAGGATCGTCCGTGCCGTACGGCAGATCTCGATCGCCTCTCGCACGTTGTTGAGCTTGCCGAAGCTGACCTGCTCGGGACGCAGGCGCCCGGCATCCATCCGCCGCCCCAGATGATGGGCGAGCAGAATCCCCTTGTGCAGTTCGACCGCCATGTCGGCGAGCTTGGCCTGGGTGAGCTGGAATCCCCCGATGGGCCGCCCGAACTGCTCCCGCGTCTTCGCGTACTCGACAGCGGTCTCGAAACACGACCGCGCCGCCCCCATGGACCCCCACACGATGCCGTAGCGCGCGTGGGAGAGACAGCTGAGCGGACCGCGCAGCCCGGTGACCTCCGGCAGTACGGCGTCGGCGGGCAGCCGTACGTCATCGAGGACGAGTTCGCTGGTGACGGAGGCGCGCAGCGACCACTTGTGCTTGATCTCCGGGGCGGAGAAGCCGGTGCTGTCGGTGGGGACGACGAACCCTCGGATCCCGTCGTCGGTCTGCGCCCAGACGACGGCGACGCCGGCCACGGAGCCGTTGGTGATCCACATCTTGCGCCCGTTGAGCACCCAGTCCCCGCCGTCGCGCTTGGCGTGCGTCCGCATGGAGGCCGGGTCTGAGCCGTGGTCGGGTTCGGTGAGTCCGAAGCAGCCGATGACATCGCCGGACGCCATACCGGGCAGCCAGCGCTGCTTCTGCTCCTCGCTGCCGAACCGGTGGACGGCGTACATGGCGAGGGAGCCCTGTACCGAGACGAGGGAGCGGATGCCGGAGTCGGCGGCCTCCAGTTCCAGACAGGCCAGTCCGTACTGCACGGCGCTCGCGCCGGCGCAGCCGTACCCGGTGAGGGACATCCCGAGGGCCCCGATCCCGCCGAGTTCACGGGCCAGTTCCCGCACGTCGGGCAGCTCGCCCCGCTCGTACCAGTCCGCGACGTACGGCAGGACCCGGTCGGCGGCCCAGCTGCGCACGGTGTCGCGAATGGCGAGGTCTTCCGGGTCCAGCAGGTCGTCGATCCCGAGGGGGTCGGCGGGGTCGAACGGGGGCAACGGCATGGGACACCCTCCGGGAAGTTAACTAGCGCTGGTAGTTACGGTAACCCGGGGTGTGTCGTCACACCGAGACGCGGGAGTCCGCGACTTCCCGAGGAGCAGGAAGCTCCACGGGCGCCGGCGCCTCACACTGCATGACCCGCGGCAACCGCAACGCCATCACCGCCCCCAGTACCAGCAATCCCGCGCTGACCAGCAGCGTCACATGCAGCCCGTGCACGAAGGAGTCCTGGGCCGCCCGGCGCAGGGCGACACCGGCCGGCCCGCCGAGACGGTCGGCGACCTCGTAGGCCTCGCCCAGCGAATGCTCCGCCGCGGCCGATGCCCGCCCCGGGACGCCCGGCACGGACGCCAGCCCGGGCGCATACGCAGCGTTCATCACGGTCCCGAGCAGCGCTATCCCGATCCCGGCACCGAGCTGGTACGACGTCTCGCCGATCGCGGCGGCGCCGCCCGCCTGTTCCTGTGGAGCCTCGCTCAGCATCGACTCGTACGCCCCGAAGAGCGTGGTCTCCAGACCGAAGCCCAGCAGCACGAACCCGAGCAGCAGCAGGCCGGGGTTGTCCTCCCCGCCCATCGCCATCAGCGTCAGCACCGCGACCGCGGTCAGCGCGAACCCGGCGCACACCATCCGCCGTGGCCCGAATCGCCGCAGCATCCGCGCCCCGGCGAGGCCCGACGCCATCGCGGCGAAGGTCAGCGGCAGCAGCCGTAGCCCTGTCTCCAGGGGGGACAGACCCAGCACCAGTTGCAGATACTGCGCCGCGATCAGTTCGAGCCCGACCAGCGCCAGCATCGCCAGCACGATGCAGCCCACCGAGGTGCTGAACGCCGGGCGCGCGAACATGCGCAGGTCCACCAGCGGATGTCGGCGCCGACGCTGGCGTCGTACGAACAGCACCAGCAGCAGCGCGCCCAGCAGCAGCGGCAGCGCGGTGGGCCCGTCCACTTCGCCGCCCCCGAGCCGCTTGACGCCCAGCACGACCCCGAACAGCCCGGCCGCCGCCATCAGCGCGCCGACCACGTCCCAGGGGCCCTTGCCGTCGCCCTTCGACTCGGGCAGCAGCAGCCGTCCGATGGGGAGGCTGACCAGCATCAACGGGATGTTGACCAGGAAGACCGAGCCCCACCAGAAGTGTTCGAGCAGGAAGCCGCCGAGCAGCGGACCGACCGCCGCGCCCACCGCGGCCACGGCACTCCAGATACCGATGGCGAGGGCTCGCTCACGCCGGTCGGGGAAGACCTGGCGGAGGATCGACAGGGTCGCGGGCATGATCATCGCGCCGCCGACGCCGAGCAGGGCACGCGCCGCGATCAGCACCTGGGCGGTGTCCGCGAGGGCCGCCATACCGGAGGCGACGCCGAACAGGCCGTATCCGAGGAGCAGGATCCGTCTGCGGCCCACGCGGTCGCCGAGCGTGCCGAAGAGAATCAGCAGCGAGGCGCAGACGAGCGGATAGATGTCGACGATCCAGAGCAGTTCTATCCCGCCGGGCTTGAGGTCCTCGGTGACGGCGGGTACCGCCACGTGCAGCACGGTGGCGTCGACGGCGACCAGGAGCAGGCTGACGCAGAGGACGACCAGGACGACCCAGCGGTTTGCACCGGCCCCGGCCGCCCGACGGCGCAGCGCAGCGGCGGCCGTGGTCGTCCCGGACATGTACGTACCTCCCAGATGTTCCCTCGCGTTCGGCGGGGCTCACGGGGTGGGGACTCCCCGTGACTCGGCCGGAGAGGAGCGGTGGTCTCCGGCCCGCGCAACGAAGGCGAGTGACACGCCAATGTACGCGAGAACGCGCCGGTCCTGCGTGGCGGACCTCTCACACTCTCGCGGAACACGTGTGGCGTACGCCACTTCCCCCTCCCTCTCCCACACGGAGCCGCGGGCCGTCCGGTTCCGCACGCCGTCGATAATCGGACCCGTGACCGATCTTGCAACGCGCGTGGCACCCCCCAGGATCACGGGGGCGGCCCGGGCCCTCCTCGGATATGCGGCCGTACGCGCCCTGGGCCTGCTCGCCCTGGCCCTGTGGAGCGCGGCGCGCGACAAGAGCGCGTACACCCTGCTGACCGCCCGCTGGGACTCCCTCTGGTACACCAGGGTCGCCGAGCTGGGGTACGGCTACGAGGTCCGCCTGCCGAACGGCGACATCCACTCCAACCTGGCCTTCTTCCCGCTGCTGCCGTGGCTGGAGCGCCTGCTGCACGCGGTGACCCCGCTGTCGTACGCGGGCGCGGGCCTGGCAGTCGCCGTCCTCGCCTCGCTCGCCGCGGCCTGGGGGATCTTCGCCGTCGCGGACCATGTGTACGGCCCCCGTGCCGGGGTCTGCGCGGTGCTGCTGTGGGCCGTGCTCCCCGTCGGGATCGTGCAGTCGATGGCGTACAGCGAGTCGCTGTTCACCGCACTCGCCGCCTGGTCGCTGTACGCCGTCCTGACCGGCCGCTGGCTCACGGCCGGCACCCTGGCCCTGCTGGCGGGCCTGACCCGACCGGTGGGCCTGGCGGTGGTGGCGGCGGTCTGGGCGGCGGGGATCGCCTCGTTCGCGGGACGCCGAAGCGCGGCGCCCGTCAACGGCGCACATGGCGCGGAACACGCCCCTTCCCGCGCCGGCGGCACACCGGGAGGCGGCGCATCCTCTTGGCGGCGCGCCGTCGGCATGCTGATCGCGCCCCTCGGAGCCGCCGGGTACGTGCTGTGGGTCGGCCACCACACCGGCAAGGGACCGCTCGGCTATCTCGACGTCCAGGCGGGCTGGCGCAACGGCTTCGACGGCGGCTGGGCGTTCGCCCGATTCGTCGCCGCAAAGTTCACGTCGTTCCCGTCGGCCCTGGCCGGCGTCGGGCTGATCGTCGGTGTGGGCCTGATCGGGTGGTTGTACGTCGTCTGTGTGCGGCAGCGGCAGCCGCTCCCGCTGCTGGTGTACGCGGGCGTCGTCACCGCACTCGCCCTGTGCGCGTCGAGCTACTTCGGCTCGAAACCGCGCCTGCTCATGCCCGCCTTCCCGCTGCTGCTGCCCCTCGCCCTGGCCCTGGCCCGGCTGCGAACGTCCAGGTCGGCGCTGGTACTGGGGGCCGTCGCGGTCGGCTCGGCGGTGTACGGAGCGTTCTGGCTGAACGGCTCCGGTCCGCCATGACAGGACCCTGACGGTGGGTGAGCACCCGGAAAATTCCCGGCCATCACCCGGTGAACGATTTTATAAGCGGGGTAAAACATGGCCGGTGGAGTGATCAAAGGAATTGAAGGGAAGCGGCACAGGGGATTACCGAATCCTAGGAAATAGACCCCGCCCTGAGAGCTTTCCCACATCACATCGTCATTACAAAGGGCCCGCTTCTGCGGGTAACTCCACTCACTCCCTGTAACGTCGATCGGGTGCGTACCGAACCAAAGCCGAGCCGGCTCGACCGGATCTCCGCCCGGCTGGACCGTGAACCGGAGCGGCCCGTCCTCGACGTGCCGCGGATGACGCGGCACCGGGTGGTGCTTTTCGGCGCGACGCTCGCCTTCTACCTCACGATCGTTCTGGCGGTCGTACTCACCTCTTGGCTGGTCCGGTTCGACTGGCAGGCGATGCTCTTCCGGCCCTACCAGCAGTGGCCCGAGATCCACGCCTTCCTGGACTACTGGGTGGTCCTGGGTCAGCGCGGCCCGACCGCCGTGATGGTCGCGGCCTGGCTGGGCTGGCGCAGTTGGAGACAGCACACGCTGCGCCCGCTGCTGGCCTTCGGCGCGGCCGTGCTGTTGCTGAACGTGACGGTGGCCGCCGTGAAGTACGGCCTGGGCCGCTCGGGTCCGCACTACGCGACCGACATCGGCTCGAACGAGATGTGGAACTGGTTCCAGGCAGGCAGCGACATATTTCCTTCGGGACACACCGCGAACGCCGTGGTGACCTGGGGCATCCTCGCCTATCTGGCCTCGACGCCGGCCGCCCGGCGCTGGCTGTCGGCCCTGTCGGCCGTGGTGTCGCTCAGCGTCGGCCTGACCACCGTCTACCTGGGCACGCACTGGCTGAGCGATGTGCTGCTCGGCTGGGCCGCGGGTCTGCTGATCCTGCTGGCGCTGCCGTGGTTCGAGCCGATGGTCGCCCGCGCCGAGGCCGAGATCTTCGCCCTGCGCGACCGCTTGCGCTCCCGCAGCGCCGCTCCGGCCCCTGTGCCGGCCGGCCCGGTCGAGGTCCCAGTGGCGCTCAAGCCCCGTTCGCCCGCCCAGGAGGAGCCCGCGGCGGCCGAACCGGTCTCCGCGGGGCCCGAGCCCGTCTCCACGGCGCCCGAGCCCGTCTCCTCGGCCCGCGCGCCCAAGGCGGCGCCCGTCTATCTGGCGCCGGGCCCGCACACGGCCCGCTCGGAGCGCACGCCGGTCACTCCCCTGGGCACCCGCCGCCCGCCACAGGCGGACCGCGTCGCACGCGGCACGGCCACCTCGGCCCGCCCCCTCACGGGCGGCTGAGCACGCCCGACGGCGACGGCCCTGGTCTCCCGCAGCTGAGCAGCTGACGCGGGAGACCAGGGCCGTCGCCGTTCCTCAGCCCTTCCAGGCCCGCGCCACCAGACCGTCCTTGACTTCGAAGTTCAGCCGTCCGACCCGGTACTCCATGGTGATGATCGCTCCCGGCGGCAACGAACGCACGGTCGGCCATCCCCGGTCGCGGGCGCGCTGCTCGGCCGCCTCGGCGTCGAGGCCCACATACGAATCCGGGCTGTCCTGAGGTTCGGCGGGGGGTTTCGGAATCGGTGCCATGGCGCCACGCTAGGCCCGAACGGACGGGCGGGGAAGTCGAATCCGGGCACCGTGGGTCACTGATCCCTCTCCGGTCACGCTTTTGTCACAGGATCACGACAGGCGTTTCGGATGACCCTTGGTCACACGTACGGGCGCCCGCGTACGCCTTCTGCACGCATTCGAACGTAATTCCCGCGTGTCGTCCCGACTCTTCGAAAAGCCCGGCGGAAAGTGCCGGGGTAACCGCCGTGGATCAGCATTCCAATCCGATTCCGTGTGGGGCCACGGGGGCTGACGCCGCATAGGAAATGCATGGCTCCGGCACAGAACCCCAGTCCGCCCCCTGTCGCGGCGCGCGGCGACGCGAGCATCATGACGTGAGCTCGCGGGCACTCACGCGGCGCGGGCTTCAGCGGGCCCGGGGCGCGACGAGCGAAGGGGCGAGCCAGCGATGGGGACCCAGACCGTGCAGACGGAACTGCAACCCGTGCGGGCATGGCGGACGGGCCGGGTGATCGTCGAGTGGCTGATCACCACCGACCACAAGAAGATCGGCCATCTCTACCTGATCACGTCGTTCGCGTTCTTCCTCGTCGGCGGTCTGATGGCGCTGATCATGCGCGCCGAACTCGCCCGGCCGGGGCTGCAACTGGTGGACAACCAGCAGTTCAACCAGCTGTTCACGATGCACGGCACGATCATGCTGCTGCTGTTCGCGACGCCGAGCTTCGCAGGCTTCGCCAACGAGTTGATGCCCCTCCAGATCGGCGCACCCGACGTCGCCTTCCCACGGCTGAACATGCTGTCGTACTGGCTGTTCCTGTTCGGCGGTCTGATCGTGCTGGGCTCGCTGCTGGTGCCCTCGGGGCCCGCGGCCTTCGGCTGGTTCGCCTACGCGCCGCTGAACAGCGCGGAACGCTCGCCGGGCGTCGGACCCGATCTGTGGATCATGGGGCTGGCCCTGGCCGGCTTCGGCACGATCCTGGGCGCGGTCAACTTCATCACCACGATCATCGGTATGCGCGCCCCCGGCATGACCATGTTCCGGATGCCGATCTTCGTGTGGAACACGCTGTTCACGTCGATCCTGATCCTGATGGCGTTCCCGGTCCTGGCGGCCGCGCTGCTCTGTCTGGAGGCGGACCGGCGGTTCGGTGCGCAGATCTTCACGGCGGCGAACGGTGGCGCACTGCTGTGGCAGCACCTGTTCTGGTTCTTCGGCCATCCCGAGGTGTACATCATCGCGCTGCCGTTCTTCGGCATCATCACGGAGATCATCCCGGTCTTCAGCCGGAAGCCGATCTTCGGCTATCTGACCCTGGTCGGCGCGACGATGGCGATCACCGGTCTGTCGGTGGTGGTGTGGGCGCACCACATGTTCGCGACGGGCGCGGTGCTGCTGCCGTTCTTCTCCTTCATGAGCTTCCTGATCGCGGTGCCGACGGGCGTGAAGTTCTTCAACTGGACCGGGACCATGATCAAGGGCTCGCTGTCCTTCGAGACGCCGATGCTGTGGTCGGTGGGGTTCCTGGTGACGTTCCTGTTCGGCGGGCTGACGGGCGTCATCCTGGCCTCGCCGCCGATGGACTTCCACGTCACCGACTCGTACTTCGTGGTCGCGCACTTCCACTACGTCGTGTTCGGCACCGTCGTCTTCGCGATCTTCGCCGGGTTCTACTTCTGGTGGCCGAAGTTCACCGGGAAGATGCTCGACGAGCGGCTCGGCAAGATGCAGTTCTGGACGCTGTTCATCGGCTTCCACACCACGTTCCTGGTGCAGCACTGGCTGGGCGCCGAGGGCATGCCGCGCCGCTACGCGGACTATCTCGCCGCGGACGGCTTCACCGCGCTCAACACGATCTCGACGATCGGCGCGTTCCTGCTCGGCCTGTCGACGCTGCCGTTCCTCTACAACGTCTGGAAGACCGCCAAGTACGGCAAGAAGGTGGAGGTCGACGACCCCTGGGGCTACGGCCGCTCCCTGGAGTGGGCGACCTCCTGCCCGCCGCCC
Source organism: Streptomyces sp. NPDC051963 (assembly GCF_044593495.1). Lineage (NCBI taxonomy): Bacteria > Bacillati > Actinomycetota > Actinomycetes > Kitasatosporales > Streptomycetaceae > Streptomyces > Streptomyces sp. NPDC051963. Next base: position 201,452 of record NZ_JBIUCC010000012.1, read on the forward strand.
CGGCACAACTTCACGACGCTGCCCCGGATCCGCTCCGAGTCCCCGGCGTTCGACCTGCACCATCCCGAGTACGCGGAGATCGCTCCAGAGCGCGGGACAGCCGGTCCCGAGCGGTCCTGATCGTCTCGGTCAGCTCGGCGGGCTCCAGTACCTCGAACTCGAAGCCCATCAGCATCACGTGAATGACCATGACGTCGAGACTCGCGGCCCCGGTGCGCAGGATGCAGCTGTGCTCGTCGTGTGCCTCCAGCACCCCGGCGGACGGTGAGATCCGCTCGGCCGCCTCCGCCAGCGGCACCAGCAGCCGGACGACGGCGTGCGAGGCGTACGCGCGCGTGGAGACGCCCTGGGAGACGTACGCGGCGAGATCGTCGGCGGGCGGGGTGCGCGGGGTGAAGCGGGGTCCGTGCGGCGGCCTGGGGGCGATGCGGTCGACGCGGAACGTACGCCAGTCGTCGCGGTCGAGGTCCCAGGCGACCAGGTACCAGCGGTGCTCGGTGCACACCAGGCGGTGCGGTTCGACACTGCGCCGGGTCGCGGCTCCCTCGTGTGTGCGGTACTCGAAGCGCAGCCGTTCGGAGTCGCGGCAGAGGTGGGCCAGCTCGGTGAGGACGGCCGGGTCGACGGCGGAGGGCCGGGGGCCGCGCAGCATCGGCACGGTGAACGCGTTCAGGGCGCCCACGCGGCGGCGCAGCCGGCTCGGCAGGACCTGTTCGAGCTTGGCGAGGGCCCGTACGGAGGTCTCCCCGATGCCCTCGATGCCCTGCCCGGCGGCCGTGCGCAGCCCAACGGCGACGGCGACCGCCTCGTCGTCGTCGAGCAGCAGCGGCGGCAGCTCGGCGCCCGCGCCCAGCTGGTAGCCGCCGCCCGTGCCGGGGCTGGCGTTGACGGGGTAGCCCAGCTCGCGCAGCCGGTCCACGTCCCGGCGCACCGTGCGCGGGGTGACGCCGAGGCGTTCCGCCAGGTCGGCGCCGGACCATTCGCGGTGGGCCTGGAGCAGCGAGAGCAGGCGCAGCAGTCGTGCCGAGGTCTCCAACATGGTCGTGAGTCTGCCGGCGATTGAGGACAGTGACTGTCCGCAAGGCTTCCTACCTTGGCCTCATGACAGACGACACCGTCCGCAGTTTCCGCATCGAGATTCCGCAGGCGCAGATCGACGACCTGCACACCCGCCTGGACCTGACCCGCTGGCCGGACGAACTCCCGGACGCGGGCTGGGAGTACGGCGCCTCCCTGGCGTACGTCCGCGACCTGGCGGCGTACTGGCGCGGCGCCTACGACTGGCGCAAGCACGAGGCCGCGCTCAACGAGATCCCGCAGTACGTCACCGAGATCGACGGCGCCCGGGTGCACTTCCTGCACGTCCGCTCTCCCCAGCCGGACGCGCTGCCGCTGATCCTGACGCACGGCTGGCCGGGTTCGATCGTCGAGTTCCTGTCCGTGATCGGCCCGCTGAGCGAGGACTTCCACCTTGTGATCCCGTCCATCCCCGGCTTCGGCTTCTCCGGCCCGACCCGCGACAGGGGCTGGAACGTCAGCCGTACGGCACGGGCCTGGGCCGAGCTGATGCGCCGGCTCGGCTACGAGCGGTACGGCGCCCAGGGCGGCGACCTCGGCGCGCTGATCTCCCCCGCGCTCGGACGCCTCGCCCCCGAGGCGGTCGTCGGCATCCATGTGAACGCCGCGTCGGTCGGCTTCATCCCGCTGGGTCCGGTGGCGGAGGAGGAGCAGGCCGGACTCACCGAGAAGGAGCTCCGACGCCTCGCCGCCATCGCCGCGTTCACCACCGACGGCTTCGGCTACAACGCCCTCCAGTCGACCCGTCCGCAGACCCTGGCGTACGGGCTCACCGACTCCCCTGTGGGCCAACTCGCCTGGATCATCGAGAAGTTCAAGGAGTGGACGCACTCCTCGGCCGAGCTGCCCGAGGACGCGATCGACCGGGACACGCTCCTGACGAACGTGATGCTGTACTGGCTGACCGGAACGGCCGGTTCGGCGGCGCGCATGTACTACGAGAACACCCACACCGGGGACTGGTTCCCGACGGCGACGTCCGGTGTGCCGACCGCGGTGGCCAACTTCGACGAGGACGTGTCGATCCGGCGCTGGGCGGAGCAGGCCAACACCATCACGCGGTGGACGGAGTTCGACCGCGGCGGCCACTTCGCGGCACTGGAGGAGCCCGAGCTGCTGGTCGGTGACGTCAGGGAGTTCTTCCGCTCACTGCGGTGACGGGGTCACTGCCGGTAGGACAGCTGCGGTACGTCGAAGCACGTGTCGTTCATGTCCCCTTGGGAGACCCAGCCCTCGTCGTCCTCCCAGCGGGCCACCGACAGACAGGTCCGCCGGCTCTCGGGCGGCTCGGCCAGCCGCTCGAACCGGACCGGAACCAGCAGCCCGTCCGCGGTGTAGCCCTCGCTGCGGTTCATGAAGTCGTCGACGCACGCGCGCGTGACGCCCTCCTGGGCACAGGACCTGGCCGCCGCCGTGAGCCACATGGCGGCGGCCCACCCCTCCAACTGCCACTGGGAGTGCGTCTTCAGCCCTTCGGTGGCGTCCCGGAACTCCCGTACGGCCTCATGGTCCGCCTCCTCGAAATTGCGGCTGGATCCCGTCGCCCACAGGGCGTTGCGGCAGCGCGGCGAGTCCTTGTAGTCGTCGGGGACGGCGGACGTCCAGTTCTGTACGTTCGTGACCTTGGCGGTGACCTCGACGCCCGCCTCGTCCATCGCCTTGCACAGCTGGGCGTTGCCGTGTGAGTCGATGGCGTCGAAGACCAGGTCGGCGCCCTGTTCCTTCAGGTCGGCGGCGACGGCACGGAAGTTGGGCAGCGCGAAGTCGACCTGCTCGGTGACGACCTTGTAGCCCTCGGCCTTCAGACCCCGCTCGACGAGCCCGGCGTAGGCGGCTGACGCGGCCTGGTTGTAGGAGACGACGGCGGCGGTGCGGGCTCCGTGCTCGCGCTTGAAGTACCGGTAGACCTCGGTGCCGCCGTACTGCTTGCCGTCCCAGCCGGTCGTGCCGTCGCGGGGCGCGAGGCTGCCGTAGATGCCGTACAGGTGGGGCCAGGTGTCGTAGGCGTCCGAGATGGGCTGGCCGCCGATGTCCGGCACGCGCGCGTGTGAGACGCGGGAGGCTCCCGCGTAGTCGAGCGCGGTGGTGGCGACCAGGGCGACGACCTTGTCCTCGTCGATCAGCCGGTGCACGCACTCGTTGTTGCCGACGCCACTGCCGCCGTCGTCGCACAGACGCACCTCGACGGGACGGCCGTTGATGCCCCCGCGCGCGTTGAGGCGGTCGAAGTACGCCTTGGCGCCGTCGCGCGGGCCGGTGAAGGCGTCGCCGCCGACAGGGCTGGTGGCGCTGGCGATGACGCCGACGCGGAGGGGCGTGTCGTCGCTCGGCGCGGTCGCGGTGGGGCGTGCGCCGCGCTCGAAGTCGCTCTCCGGCAGGCGGCTGCCGCAGGCCGTGCCCAGGGCGAGCAGCAGCACCGCGGCGAGGGCCTCAGCAGCCCGGGAGGTTCGACGCATTGCCGCTCAACTGGACCAGCGCGCACAGGGTCGTGACGGACACCTTCCAGGTGCCCTCCTGCTCGACCGACTTGCCGGAGGCGTCCGGCAGCGCGGTGGCGCCCTCCAGGGTCAGCGTGTACGTCACGGTCGCCTCGGTCGGCGAGGTGAACTCGACCTCGGTGACCTTCGCCTGCACCTGCCCGCCGCGCTCGTCACCGCTGAAGGCCTGGAGCACCGGGCCCATCTGCCCGCCGTTCTCCAGGACCGCCTGCTTGTCCTCCGTGGAGGTCTTCGGGTCGAAGAACTTCTGCCAGTTCTGCCTGATCTCCTGCTCGGCCGCCTGTGCGTCGGCGGGCGCGGAGGCCGGTGCGCTCGTCGTCTGCTCCACGGACGGAGTCGGCGGTGCGCTCTCGCTGCCACCGCCCTCGTCGTCGCTGCATCCGGCGAGCAGGAGAAGTGCGGCGGCCGCCAGTGCCGTGGCCCGTCCCGCGACGCCTGGGCCGCGTCCCCGCCCTGCGTTCCCCCGCCTGAGGTCGCTCCCGAGAACCATCTGGCTCACCACCGGGTGTCGGTCCGGGCCGGGTGCGCCCGGTGCTTTCAGGGTCAGCTTGCAACAGGCATAGTGCAAGTCCATTGGCCGACATGGAATAGCGACAGACTCACGACGTTGTGGGAGCCGAGATGCGGACAGGCCGACTGCGGACCGTGCACCCCGTCCTCTGGGCCGGCTGGGCCGCGCTCGCCGCGGGTGCGGTGCTCTGTGTGATCGGCTGGTACGGCATCTCGGGCGAGCGGTTCGCCGAGCGGCAGCTGCCCTACCTCGCGTCCTGCACGGTCCCCGGCGCGGCGCTGATCATCGCCGGTGCGGTGCTGCTCACCCACGGCCGGAACGCGCTCGCCGCCGCGCGCGTGGAGGAGTTGTACGACCTGCTGGTGGCCGCCGAGCCCGCTGACGCGGTGGACTCCGGACAGGCGGCGAGCGCGCCTCTGGCGGTCAGCGGGGACCTGCGGATGGTGCCGGGCGGCACGCTGTTCCACCGCGCGGACTGTCCGCTGGTCGCCGGGAAGGCCGAGCCGGTGCCGGTGGACCGGAAACTGATGGCGAGCGGCGAGCTGGGGCCCTGCCCGATCTGTGAGCCCGTCGAAGCGGACGACTGATGTCGTCCCTCACATACGACCTCACCCTCGCCGGCCTGTCGGTCGGCAGCGCCGCCGCGCTCACCGGGATCGGCCTGATCGTCACCTACCGCGCGACCGGCGTGCTCAACTTCGCGCACGGGGCGATCGCCATGGTGTGCGCGTACACCCTGCGGCAGTGCGTGGTCGAGTGGGGCTGGCCGCTGTGGCTCGGTGCGCTGGTGACGCTGGTCTTCCTGGCGCCGGGCCTGGGTGTGGTGCTGGAGCGTTTCGTCTTCCGCCCGCTGTCCGTGCTCGGCAGCGATCCGGCGCAGACGCTGGTGGCGTCCATCGGCGTCTTCGTACTGCTCGTCGGCGGGGCGGCGCTGCTGTGGGGGCAGGGCGCGCGGGACGACGCCCCCGAGCTGGTGTCGGCGGACCCTTGGGGGCAGCTGGCCGTGGTGGTCGTGCTGGCCGCGGGGGTCGGTGCGGTGATCCGGTGGACGCGGTTCGGGCGGGAGCTGAGGGCGGTCGTGGACGACCGGCGGCTCGCCGTGCTCGGCGGGATCGACGCGGACCGGGTGGCGGCGGCCGGCTGGGCGTTCGGGGCGTTCACGGCGGGTCTGACGGGCGTGCTGCTGGCGCCGTACGTCCGTCTGGACCCGTACGGACTGCCGCTGCTCGTCATGGAGGTCGTCGCGGTCGCCGTGGCCGCGCGGATGCGCAGTCTGCCGGTCGCGGTGGTGGTGGCGCTGGGCATCGGGGTGGCGCAGAGCCAGCTGACGCGGCTTCACCCCTCGGGCTGGGGCGAACCGTTGCTCCAGGCCGTCGGCGCCAACCTGTTCGTGGTGGCGCTGCTGATCGCGGCCCTCGTACTGCCCCGCGTCGGCACCCGGGACGCACTGCCGCGCACGGCCACCGCGCGCGTGCCGACTCCGCCGGGCGCCTGGATCGTGGCGGTGGTCCTGTTCCTGCTGCCGCTGGGCTTCGCGGGCTCGGACCTCCATACGTCGGTGCAGGTGCCGGCGCTGGGCGTGGTGCTGCTCTCCCTCGTGGTCGTCACCGGCCGCGGCGGCCAGATCTCCCTGGGGCAGGCCGCGTACGCCGGTCTCGGCGCCCTCTTCACCGCCCTGCTCGCGGCGGGCCGCTTCCCGGGCGTGCCCCGCCTGCCGGAGCTGGCCGCGCTGGCGGTGGCGGTCATCCTGGTCGCGCCGCTCGGTCTGCTCACCGGGTGGCCGGCGATCAGCCGCCGGGGGCTGGCACTCGCGCTGGCGACCTTCGCGGTCGGCGTGGGCGTGAGCCGCTTCGTGTTCGCGCAGCCGTACGCCACCTCGGGCCTCTCGCTGGACCGCCCGGCGGGCTTCGACGGCGACCGCGCGTACTACGTCCTGGAGCTGGCCCTCCTCGCAGCCGCCCTGCTCGCAACGCACGCGCTGCGCAGGGGCCGTACGGGCAGAGCCCTCGCGGCCATGCGCGACCACGAGTCGGGCGCGTCGGCGGCGGGCGTACGCGTCCCGTCACTGAAGCTGCTGGCCTTCGTCTCCGGCGCCGCCCTGGCCGCCCTCGGCGGCGGCATGCTCGGCATGGGCCTACGGGCCTTCGACCCCGGCGCCTACGACCCGGTACGCGGCCTGCTCTGGTTCGCCGCGGTCGTGGTCCTCGGCGCCGACTCCACCCTCGGCGCCCTGGCCGCCGCCGCCCTCCTCGTGGGCCTGGACGCGGGCGCGCGGGGCGGAGTGGCAGCGGCTCTGATCGGGGTGCTGGCGGTGCTGGTCGGGCGGTTCCCCGGGGGTCCGTACGAGGCGCTGCGCACGGCGGCGGGCCGACTGCGGGTGCGGCGGAGGGGTGCGCTGACGAGGGTCGGGGTGGAGGTACGGAGCCGACTGCGCCGACCGGAGCACGAGCCTGCCCGCCTGACCCTCCCCGGCGGCACATCCACAGCCCCCACAGCCAACGCCGTGCCCTCACGGCAACCACAGGCATTCGACGACCAAACTGTCACGGGTGATCCCACCCTCACGGCCCGTCACCTCCACGCCACCTACGACGGCTTCACCGCACTGGACGGCGTCGATCTGGACGTCTGGGCCGGACAGGTCACCGCCATCGTGGGCCCCAACGGCGCGGGAAAGAGCACCCTGTTCCACTGCCTCGCAGGCACCCTGCGGCCCGCACAGGGCCACGTGAGACTCGACGACCGGGACATCACCCGGCTGCCCGCACACACCCGCACCCGACTCGGAATCGCACGCACCTTCCAGCAACTGTCCGTCTTCCCATCGCTGACCGTGGCCGAAAACGTCTGCGTGGGCGCAGAGCAGGGCCGGATCTCCGATCCGGATCCGGGGACCGTGGAGCGAGCGCTGCGGCTGTTCGGTCTCGACGGACCGGTGCGGGCACTGCCCGCCGCGGGCCTGCCCACCGGCACCCTGCGTCGGGTGGAACTGGCCCGGGCCCTCGCGGGCAGCCCGCGCGTGCTGCTGCTCGACGAGCCCGCCGCGGGCCTGGACACCACCGAAGTGACCGCGCTGGCCCGCATCCTGAAGGCGCTCGCCGCCGACGGCACCGCCCTGCTCGTCGTCGAGCACGACCTCGACCTGGTCGCCGACCTCGCCGACGTCGTGCACGTCATGACGGCGGGCCGCATCGTCGCCTCCGGCCCGCCCGACCGCGTACTGGCCACCCTTGAAGCGGCCGGCCGATGACCACCACGATCTCCCTGCGGCACGCGCGCGTGCGCTACGGCCCCCTGGAAGCCCTGCACGGCGTCACCCTCGCGGCCCCCGGCCCCCGCCTCACGGTCCTGCTGGGCCGCAACGGATCCGGCCGTACGACCGCCCTGCGCGCCCTGGCCGGGACGGTGCCCCTGTCCGGCGGCGCGGTGGTGTGGGACGGCGCCGACGTGACCGGGATGCCGGCGTTCGAGCGGGCCCGGCGCGGACTGTGCATGGTCCCGGAACGGCAGGCGGTGTTCGGTTCCCTCACCGTCCGCGAGAACCTCGAACTGACGGCGGCCGACGCAGCCCCCGCCCTCGACGCCTATCCGCAGCTGGCCGCCCTGCTGCCGCGCCGGGCCGGCACCCTGTCCGGCGGCGAGCAGCGCATGCTCGCGCTCTCCCGTGCCCTGCTGGCACGCGCGCGCGTGGTGCTCGTCGACGAGCCGACGCAAGGCATGTCACCGACGGTCTCGGTACGGACGTACGAACTGCTGGCCTCGCTCGACGCCTGTGTGATCGTCGCCGAGCAGCGACTGCCGCCCGCCCTGCACGGCCGGGCGGCACTCGTGTACGAACTGCGCCGTGGCGCCGTGGTGTTCAGCGGGGAGGAGGGGGAACTTCACCGTCGGGCAACGGCGGACCGAAGAGACCAGTCGTCTGGTCCGGCGTCCGGTCCTCGTCCTCCGGGATGACCAGCGGCGTGCCCACCTTCAGCAGGTTGGGACGGCGGCCGAGACGCTTCTTGTTGGCCTTGTGCAGAGCCTGCCAGCCGCCTTTGACGCCGTACTTCCCGGCGATCGACGAGAGCGTGTCGCCGCGCTTCACGGTGTGCATACGGCCCTTCAGCCCGTACCGCTTGGAGCAGTGGGGCCAGGCCTCCCAGCCCTGCACGGCCACCACCTTCTGGGCGACGGAGATCTGTTCCTTGCGGGTGGCGAGATCCGCGCGCGGGGCGTACTTCAGACCGCCGAACTCCTCCCAGGTCGGCTGCCCGAACTGGAGTCCACCGTAGAAACCGTTGCCGGAGTTGACGTTCCAGCGCCCGCTGCTCTCGCACTCGGCGATACAGCCCCAGGGCCATTTGCCCTTGCCGCATTCATGGGGCACCAGCAGGTGCGGTAGAGCGGGTACCGGCAGCGGCGGCGCCGCGTGCGCGGCAACCGGCGTGAGGGGGCTGGCGAACAGGGCGGCGACGATGAGAATGATCAGCTTTGCGTACATTCGGATCACGCTAAGCAGTGGAACGCGTACGGCCTTTGCGGCGCGTCCGGTGAGCCGAGGGGCCCCACCCGGTCGGCTCACCGGACGGGGCCCCGTGCCGAGGCAGGGAGAGCGACTCAGATGTCGAGGCGCTGCCCGGGCACGATCACATCGGGATCAGCCCCGATGACGGCCTTGTTGGCGGCGTGGATCCGCTGCCAGCTGGTCCCGTACCGGGCGGCGATGGCGCTCAGCGTGTCGCCCTGGCGAACCGTGTAGTCGCCGCGGGTCGCACTGCGGTCGATGGGGGTGCCCCCGCGCGAGCTCGTTCGAGCGTGGGGGAGGGTCGACGAGCGTTCCGGCGCCTTCGACGGGGCCGCCTTCGTCGTGGCCGAGCCGGCCGCGGGAGCCGCGGGCGCGCTCCCATAGGCTCCGGCCCGTGCCGAGCAGGTCGGCCAGGCGCCCCAACCCTGGGCGCTCTGGACCTTGGTGGCCACCGCGATCTGCTGCTCCCTGGAGGCCTGGTCGGCGGTCGGCGCGTAGGCCGTGCCGCCGTACGCGCGCCAGGTGGCAGCGGCGAACTGGAGTCCGCCGTAGTAGCCGTTACCGGTGTTGATGTGCCAGTTGCTGCCGCTCTCGCACTGGGCGATGCGGTCCCAGACTCCGCCGTCCGCCGCCACGGCGTTGCCGCTCGCGGCCAGCAGTCCGAGAGGGGCGAGCAGAGCCGCCCCGGCGAGGACCGCCGTCGTACGTGTCGTACTCGTCTTACGGACGTTGTCGCGGGTGGTATCGGCACATTCGGACATGGAAATCCCTCTCCACGAACCCGGGATCCCCCAAGGCGAGGCGCGCCTCCCGCGTTTGGCCGCGGTCGTCGCGCTCCGCCCCGTCCGCCGGAGGCTGTGCTGTGAGCTGGCTTGGTGCGGCCGGCGGACGTACCCGAGCGGTGCTCGTTGCACACGGCGGAGGAATGTACGGAGGATGTCCCGGCGACATCAACCAACTCCTTGTCATTCCAGGCCAGTTCGCCGTTACCTCGGGTATCGGCGATTTTAGGCCACCCACTTCATTCGTTCATATCCCGATTTGTCGACCAGTCGCCGAGGTGATCTGTGACCCACATCACCGACCCAACTTCCTTGGATTTCCCAGCACTTGACGGGGAGTGTCCGATTCCGGACGGGGTGTGACCCACCGCTGTGGATGGTTCGATTCCGTTCGCCTTGGGGCGTGACTCCCGCCACAGATCGCCCGTTGTCTCTTCATGAGCCCGGGACCGCCCGGTTCACGGGCCGGGAGCCACCCGGTCCCGTTACGCACCACATCCGAGGGAGCCACCCGTGCCGCGCATGCTCGACGTCAGCGACGACGTACGCGCCGAGATCGGCGACGAAGAAGCCGACCGGCTGCTCGCCGGAGAGAACGCCCCGGGCAGTTACGACTGCACGTCCTGCCGCACCCCGGGCGACTCCGAGCAGGAGCGCACCAGCACCGTCCTCTTCATCGGCGACGAGACCGCTGTTCTCGCCTTCGCCCACGCCACCTGCCTGCCCTCGCAGGTCGTCCAGGTCACCGAGGAGCAGCTGCGCGGGGCGGTGCGCTCCATCAGCGGCGACACCGTCGACCTGGAGCCGGAGACGATCGTGCCCGAGCAGGCCGTGCTCGGCGTGACCAGCGGACTCGTCCTGATCGCCGGTGAGTTGCACCCGGCGCTGGTCGTCGAGCCGACCGCGCCCATCGTGCGGCCCGGCGCGACGGGCGCCGGCGACGACTTCCTGCCGCTGCTCATCGAGCAGGGCTTCATGCCGCTCACCGCGATCGAGTCCACGCCGTCGGTGCTGCACGGCTGGTCGGTGCTGTTGGCCATGGGGCAGCTGCACGCCGTCCTCCAGCCGGGCACGGGTGGGGGGCAGCCGGTCGCGTGGTGGCAGGCACATCAGCCGCTCCAGGTGACCGAGGGCTGGCGGGCCGCCGCGAACAAGCAGCAGCAGGTACTGATGTTCGCGGCACCGGTGGGGGCCATCGGGCGGCAGCCGCGGGAGGACCTGCTGCGGGACGCGCTGGACAAGGCGGCCGCCAACGGCAAGCTCGTCGCTGCCGCTCTGCCTCTGGCGGGGACGTGAGCGCGCCCCCCAAAGGGGCGTAACACGCGCCCCTGATGCATCAGTGACCTGCGATGTCGGAATCTTCGGCCGCATCTCTTGTGGTGCCGTGTCGTTTGGACATACGTGCACGCATACGACGTTCCCCGCCGCCCGTCCTTCTCGTCGATTCCGTCCGCTCGGGCGGCCGCGGAGAGTTCGGGTGGGTCATCGGCCACGCCGATCTACGACGCGCTCTACTCCGAGTACGTCAAGTCCTTCCGTTCGCTGCCGGGTGACCGCAGGGGCGAGGAGGACTTCGGCTTCGTCGCGTTCGGATATCTCGAACACGGCGGATCCGGTTCGTGCAGCAGCTCGTACGGCGCATACAGCGCGGGGGCGTACAGCACCCGGCACATCGGCGGGCAGCAGTCGCAGTGGCAGCGGGTCGGACAGCTGCGGCCGCAGGGCACCGGCATGCACTATGTGCCGGCGGCGCTCCCGCCGGGGCCGCGCCGCGGGATCTGAGGTGTGACAGCGAAAGGGCGGCTCCCGGTGGAGCCGCCCTTTCGCTGTCTACTTCTTCTTCGTCTACTTCTTCTTCGCACCGCGCTTTTCGCGCACCCGCACGGAGATATGGATCGGCGTCCCCTCGAAGCTGAACTCCTCGCGCAGCCGGCGCTCGATGAAGCGCCGATAGCCCGCCTCGATGAAGCCGGAGGCGAAGAGCACGAACCGCGGCGGCTTGGTGCCGGCCTGGGTGCCGAAGAGGATGCGCGGCTGCTTGCCGCCGCGGATCGGGTGCGGGTGGGCGGCGACCAGTTCACCGAGGAAGGCGTTGAGGCGTCCGGTCGGGACGCGGGTCTCCCAGCCGGCGAGGGCGGTCTCGATGGCCGGCACCAGCTTCTCCATGTGGCGGCCGGTACGGGCGGAGACGTTCACCCGCGGAGCCCAAGCCACCTGGCCGAGCTCCGTCTCGATCTCCCGCTCCAGGTAGTAGCGGCGCTCCTCGTCGAGGGTGTCCCACTTGTTGAAGGCGAGGACGATCGCCCGTCCGGCCTCGACCGCCATCGTCACGATGCGCTGGTCCTGCACCGAGATGTTCTCCGAGGCGTCGAGCAGAATGACCGCCACCTCGGCCTTCTCGACGGCGGCCGCGGTGCGCAGCGAGGCGTAGTAGTCGGCGCCCTGCTGGAGGTGGACGCGCTTGCGGATGCCGGCCGTGTCGACGAACTTCCAGGTGACGCCGCCGAGTTCGATCAGCTCGTCGACCGGGTCACGGGTGGTGCCCGCGATTTCGTTGACGACGACGCGCTCCTCGCCCGCCACCTTGTTCAGCAGCGAGGACTTGCCGACGTTCGGGCGTCCGATGAGGGCGATACGGCGAGGTCCGCCGACCGCGGTGCCGAAGGTCTGCGCGGGCGCCTCCGGCAGGGCCTCCAGGACCTTGTCCAGCATGTCGCCGGTGCCGCGGCCGTGCAGCGCCGAGACCGGGTGCGGCTCGCCGAGACCGAGCGACCACAGGTACGCCGCGTCGGCCTCGCCGCTCGGCCCGTCCACCTTGTTGGCGGCCAGCACCACGGGCTTTCCGGCCTTGCGCAGCAGTCGTACGACCGCCTCGTCGGTGTCGGTGGCGCCGACCTTGGCGTCGACGACGAAGACGACGGCGTCGGCAGCCTCGATGGCGTACTCGGCCTGGGCGGCCACGGAGGCGTCGATGCCGAGGACGTCCTGCTCCCAGCCGCCGGTGTCGACGACCTTGAAGCGGCGGCCCGCCCACTCGGCCTCGTAGGTGACGCGGTCGCGGGTGACGCCCGGCTTGTCCTCCACGACGGCCTCGCGGCGGCCGATGATGCGGTTCACCAACGTCGACTTGCCGACGTTCGGGCGGCCGACGACGGCGAGCACGGGCAGCGGGCCGTGGCCGGCCGCCTCGATCGCGCCCTCCACGTCCTCGAGGTCGAAGCCCTCCTCGACGGCAAGCTCCATGAACTCCGCGTACTCGGCGTCGCCAAGTGCTCCGTGGTCGTGCTCCTCGCCCGAGCCGTCGGAATGGATCTGGTCGTTCATGAAGTCCGTACCTCGTTCAGTGTGGTGATCGGTGGATACCCCCTGTACGGGGTGGTCCACTACTTGAGTGTTGCCCGGCGCCCGGTGAGGCGCCTGGCGTCTTCCAGGTGCGCGGTGAGCTGCTTCTGGATGCGTTCGGTCGCTTCGTCGAGCGCCTTTCGGGTACGCCGCCCGCTGCCGTCGCCCGCCTCGAACGGGTCGCCGAAGACGACGTCGATACGGGAGCGCAGCGCGGGCAGCGCCTTTATCAACCGTCCGGACCGCTCGGTGCTTCCCAGTACGGCGACCGGGACGATCGGGGCACCGCTGCGCACCGCGAAGTACGCGAGCCCGGCCCGCAGCGCGGCGAAGTCGCCCTCGCCCCGGGTGCCCTCCGGGAAGATGCCGAGCACACCGCCGCCCGACAGCACCTCCAGGGCCCGGGTGATGGCCGTACGGTCGGCGGTCGAGCGGTCCACCTCCAGCTGGCCGACGGAGCGCATGAACGGGCCGAGCGGCCCGACGAACGCCTCCTTCTTGACCAGGAAGTGCGATGCCCGGGGCGCCACGCCGATGACCATCGGGCCGTCGATGTTGTGCGAGTGGTTGACGGCGAGGATCACCGGGCCGGTCGCGGGGACCCGCCAGCCGCCCAGCACGCGCGGTCGCCACAGCCCGTACATCAGGCCGACGCCGATGCGCCGCCCGACCTCGGCGCCCCGCTCGGAAGGTGCCGTCACTTCGCTGCTCGCTTCTCCTCGACGAGGGTGACCACGCACTCGATGACCTGCTGGAGCGTGAGGTCCGAGGTGTCCACCTCGACCGCGTCGTCCGCCTTCGCGAGCGGCGAGGTCTTACGGCTGGAGTCGGCCGCGTCCCGCTTCAGCAGCGCCTCACGGGTCGAGTGGACGTCCGCGCCCTTGAGCTCGCCGCTGCGGCGGGCGGCACGCGCCTCCGGAGAGGCGGTGAGGAAGATCTTCAGGTCGGCGTCGGGCAGCACGGTCGTACCGATGTCGCGGCCCTCGACGACGATGCCCTGCTCGGCGGCGGCCGCGATCGAGCGCTGGAGCTCGGTGATCTGCGCCCGCACCTCCGGTACGGCACTCACCGCGCTGACCTGGGAGGTCACTTCCTGGGTCCGGATCGGGGCGGCCACGTCGATGCCGTCGACCATGATCGTCGGCTTCTCCGGGTCGGTGCCGGAGACGATGTGGGGCTTGCCGGCCGCGGCGGCGATCGCCTGCGGATCATCGACCTCGATCCCTGCGTTCACCATCCACCAGGTGATCGCCCGGTACTGGGCGCCGGTGTCCAGGTAGCTCAGGCCGAGCTGCGCGGCCACGGCCTTGGACGTGCTCGACTTGCCCGTGCCGGAGGGGCCGTCGATGGCGACAATCACGGCCGGGGCGGTCGGGGCGGCGCCGTTTTCCACGGGTGGACACCTTCCTGGTGCGGTGCGGTGGGAGTGTGCGGGGCGCGACAGTGCCCCGCACAAGGTTACTGGGTGCGGGTCACTCGTCCGGCCCACGGCACGAAGCGCTCCGCGGGCTGTGCCGATATGCGGCTCCGCCGCGGGGCCCCGATGGGCCGTCGATCGTCTGCGGGCTCGTCGTGGCTGGTCACGCAGTTCCCCGCGCCCCTTTGGGGCGCTGCCCAACCGCACCGGACTTCACCGAACCCGCTTACTGCCGGATCGCCCAGCCCCGCTCCCGCAGCGCGGCGCTCAGTACCGTCGCGGCCTGCGGCTCCACCATCAGCTGCACCAGACCGGCCTGCTGCCCGGTGGCGTGCTCGATCCGTACGTCCTCGATGTTGACCCCGGCCCGTCCCGCGTCCGCGAAGATGCGGGCCAGCTGTCCGGGCTGGTCGTCGATCAGCACCGCCACGATCTCGTACACCCGCGGCGCGGACCCGTGCTTGCCGGGGACCCTGACCTGGCCGGCGTTGCCGCGCCGCAGGACGTCCTGGATGCCGCCGACGCCCTCACGGCGCTTGGCGTCGTCGGAGGACTGGAGGGCCCGCAGTGCCCGGACCGTCTCGTCGAGGTCGGCGGAGACGTCCGTGAGGAGGTCGGCGACCGGCCCCGGGTTCGCGGAGAGGATGTCGATCCACATGCCGGGGTCGGACGCGGCGATCCGGGTCACATCGCGGATGCCCTGTCCGCACAGCCGTACGGCCGCCTCCTCGGCGTTCTCCAGGCGCGCGGCGACCATGCTGGAGACCAGGTGGGGCATGTGGGAGACCAGGGCGACGGCGCGGTCGTGGGCGTCGGCGTCCATGACGACCGGCACCGCGCGGCAGTGCGAGACCAGCTCCAGGGCGAGGTTCAGCACCTCGGTGTCGGTGTCCCGGGTCGGTGTGAGCACCCAGGGGCGGCCCTCGAAGAGGTCGGCGGTCGCGGCCAGCGGACCGGACTTCTCGCGACCCGACATGGGGTGGGAGCCGATGTACGACGACAGGTCGAGGCCGAGCGCCTCCAGCTCGCGGCGCGGGCCGCCCTTGACGCTGGCCACGTCCAGGTAGCCGCGGGCCACGCCCCGGCGCATGGCGTCGGCGAGCACGCCGGCCACATGGGCGGGCGGGGCGGCGACGATCGCGAGGTCGACGGGACCCTCGGGTGCCGCGTCCGAGCCGGCACCGAGCGCGGCCGCCGTACGGGCCTGCTCCGGGTCGTGGTCGGCGAGATGGACGACGACTCCGCGGGAGACCAGCGCGAGGGCGGCGGACGTACCGATGAGCCCGGTGCCGATGACGAGTGCGGTCCTCACTGGGCGATGTCCTTGCGCAGGGCGGCCGCGGCACCGAGGTAGACGTGTGCGATGTCACCACGGGGCCTGTCGGACTCGATGTGGGCCATGACGCGGACGACGCGGGGCATGGCGCCCTCGATCTCCAGCTCCTGGGCGCAGATCAGCGGTACGTCGACGATGCCGAGCTTGCGGGCGGCGGCCGCCGGGAAGTCGCTGTGCAGGTCGGGCGTGGCCGTGAACCAGATGCTGATCAGGTCGTCCGCGGTGAGGGCGTTCCGCTCCAGGATGGCGGTGAGCAGGGCCCCGACCTGCTCGTCCATGTGGCCGGCCTCGTCCACCTCGAGTTGGACGGCGCCCCGGACCGCTCGTACCGCCACGGCTTGGCTCCTTGCTGCTGTACGGATCGATTGCTGGTCCGTCCAGCCTAGTCAGCCCGCGTCGGGCGGGTGCGCGGCGCCCGCTCGCTGAGACGGGGAACGACGCCGCGTGGCCTCACAGCCGCTGCCGTCGGATGAGGTCCTCCAGGGACTCGGTGGAGACCTGGCCGTTCGGGGTCAGCTTGTCGACAGCGCTCGGCAGCACCTGGGCGAGCTCGGTCGCGGCCACGTCGGGGGTGACGCCGGCCTGGTCGGCGACCTGCTTCAGCGTCTCGTCGGGCAGGGCCTCCCTGATCTGGGCGCCGGTGACGGCCTGGTTGCCCCCGGTGCCGACCCAGGAGTCCTTCTGCTCGGCCAGGCCCGACTTGGTGAGCATGTCGAGCAGCCCGCCCAGCCCGTTGCCGCCGGCGCCCTGGCCGTTCTGCATCAGGGCCGAGAGCAGCGAGCCCAGGATGTTGCCCCCGGTGCCGCCGGACGGACCGCCGCCGAGGAGGCCGCCCAGCAGGCTGCCGAGATCGTTACCCGCCATGGTCACGCCTTTCAGGGGAGCGGCCGGGCCACAGGGCGCGGGCCCGGCCTCAGACCATGCCAATGTCACCCGAATCGCCCTATTCCGCTACTTGGGGTCAGAACGCCCCTGTGCACCTCTGGACGCCGGACCGTCGGGTCCGCTCTCATGGGCAGGAAGCTCTCGGGGGAGGCCCACCATGAAGCGTTCCGGACCGCTGTTCACTCTTCTCGCGGGACTGGTGCTCGGCCTGCTCGTGCTGTCGCTCAATGCGACGACCGGGACGCAGAGCGCGTCGTCGTCGTACGAGGAGTCGCCTTCGCCGAAGGCCTCACCCACGCCGACGAAGACGACCGCGTCACCCTCCCCCTCGCCCTCCCGGACGCCTGTCCCCGACGCCGACTACACGGGCCGGACGAAGGACGACTCGGCCTCCGTCGCCTTCTCCCTGCGCGACGGCAAGGCGGTCGCGTACTTCTGCGACGGCCGCGACAAGGAGTCGTGGCTGAAGGGCGACGTCGAGGACGACGGCACCATGCGGCTCACCGGAAAGCACGGCGCGAAGCTGACCGGCACGCTCAAGGAGGGCAAGCGGATCAGCGGAACCGTCGCCGTCGACGGCGGGCGCTACGACTTCACCGCCGACAAGGCCAAGAAGCCGGACGGGCTGTACCGCGCGACCGGCCGGGTGGGCGACACCGACGTCGACGGCGGTTGGATCGTGCGACAGGGCGGCCGGCAGCAGGTCGGCATCCTCACCCTCGACGGAGAGCCCTCCCCCGCACCACGGATCGACCCGGAGACCGGTGCGGTGACGGTCGACGGAGAGCAGCTCACGGCACGCCCTGTCACCCCCTGATCCCCTGCTCAAGGGAGTCGAGCATGACCGTCGATCCGAACGCCGCCACCCAGGGCTTCCCCTCGCCCCAGCCCGTCCACCGCCCGCACCCGGCCCGCTATCTGGTCCCGGCGCTGGTCGCCGCCGCGGTGGCCGTCGGCCTCGGGGTGTACGGCAAGGTCCACGACCCGGCGGGGACCGTCTTCAACCTCGCCGGTTTCAGCAGCACGGGGGCGATGAAGGCGTGGCTGGCGACGGTGGCGATCTTCTTCGCGCTGGTCCAGATCGTCTCTGCGCTGATGGTGTACGGGAAACTGCCGGGCCCCGGCTGGTCCTCGGCACTGCACCGCTGGTCGGGGCGCGTGGCGTTTCTGGTGGCGGTTCCGGTTGCGGTGCACTGCCTTTATGCGCTGGGCTATCAAACGTACGAAACACGAGTTTTGTGGCACTCTGTCCTGGGTTGCTTCTTCTTCGGTGCTTTCAGCGCCAAGATGCTGCTGCTCCGCTCGGAGCGCCTCCCCAACTGGTTGCTGCCGATCGTCGGCGGACTGGTCTTCACGGTCCTGACGATCGTCTGGCTGACCTCCGCCCTATGGTTCTTCCGCACATTCGGAGTAACGACATGACCCCTGACCCGACCCGGCGCACGGTTCTCCTCGCCACGGGCGCGGCGGCTCTTCTCGTGGGCTGCAGCGAGTCCGGCGACGAGGGCGGCTCCTCGACCGAGAGCGCCTCCCCCGGCCAGGAACTGGCGAAGACGTCCGACATCCCGGTCGGCGGCGGCACGATCTTCAAGGACGAGAAGGTCGTCGTCACCCAGCCGAAGGAAGGCGACTTCAAGGCCTTCTCGAACATCTGCACGCACCAGCAGTGCCCCGTGGCGAGCGTCTCGGGCGGCACGATCAACTGCAACTGCCACGGCAGCAAGTTCAGCATCGAGGACGGCTCGGTGGCCCATCCTCCGGCAACGAAACCGCTGCCCGCGAAGCAGATCACCGTGGACGGAAATTCGATCCGCCTGGCGTGACCTGCCGCGTATGCTGCCCGGCATGGACCCCGAGGCCCTGGTCGGCGACCACACGATCTACTCCTGCGTGATGGGTTCGCGCGCCTTCGGCCTGGCCACGGACGGCAGCGACACCGACCGCCGGGGTGTGTTCGTGGCTCCCACCCCCCTCTTCTGGCGCTTCGAGAAGCCGCCGACGCATGTGGAGGGGCCGGCCGAGGAACAGTTCAGCTGGGAGCTGGAGCGCTTCTGCGAGCTGGCCCTGCGCGCCAACCCGAACGTCCTGGAGTGCCTGCACTCCCCGCTCGTGGAGCACGTCGACGACACGGGCCGCGACCTGATCGCCCTGCGCGGCGCCTTCCTCTCCCGCCGGGCCCACGAGACGTTCGCCCGGTACGCCTTGGGCCAGCGCCGCAAGCTGGAGGCCGACGTCCGCAATCACGGCGCCCCGCGCTGGAAGCACGCGATGCATCTGCTGCGCCTGCTGATGAGCGCCCGCGACCTGCTGCGCACGGGCGACCTCACGATCGACGTGGGCGACCGACGCGAACCGCTGCTCGCGGTCAAGCGCGGCGAGGTCCCCTGGCCCGAGGTCGAGTCCTGGATGACCCGCCTGGCCACCGAGACGGACGAGGCATCCCACCACAGCCCCCTCCCACCCGAACCCGACCGACGCCGCATCGAGGCCTTCCTCGTCCACGTCCGACGCGCGTCAGCCCTCCAGACGGACCCGTACGACGAAGTCATGCAGAGCGTCGTACCCGACCGGAGCATCCGGCAGACCTGACCCCGACTGCGCCTCGTCCAGCACACCGCGCAGCCGCTCGACGTCGTCCTGCACGCGCGCGTGCTCGACATCGGCCGCCCCGTGCTCCTGCTCCGCCTTCGCCGCGATCAACCCGGGCAGATAAGGGGGGGCATCGGCGATCTCCCCGAGGAGCGTGGGCAGATGGGCCTGCACCTCGCCGCTGCGCATCAGGTGAATGCCGGTGAGCAGCACACGGAAGGTGTACAGCAGCGGCTTGAGCTCGCCGGTCTTCTCGAACAGTCGCCACTGCGTCACCCCGAAACCTCGGTAGTGGTGGGCGTGGTGGCTGGTGAGGACACCGGGGGCGAGGGCTGCGAGTTCACGGTGGGCGTCGGTGGTGTGCACGACGAGCGGTGAGAGCAGCTGCTCCAGCACATATCCGTTGCGGCGCAGCATCAGCCGTACGAACTTGCGCAGGTCGTGCGTGACCAGGTCCAGCTCGACGCCGTCCCGGTCCCACATCCTGGACCGGGTCTCCTCGGGCTCCCGCAGGCCGACCAGATCGGCGGCCGGCAGCAGATGTACGCCCCGCAGGTCCACATCCGAGTCACGGGACGGGAAGCCGTACAGGTGCGCGCCGGAGACGGTGGCGAACAGCACCGGGTCGGGCTGCTCGGCCACCACGGGCGTCAGGTCGATGGCCAGGGCGTCGATCACTGTTCAAGCGTCCCAGAGCGCCCCGAGGGTCAGTAGGTCGCCCCGGTACTCGATGCGGTCGGCCCACTCCGTAGGCCATGCATCGGAGCCGAGGTAGGCCCCTGCGAACGCGCCCGTGAGGCAGGCGATCGAGTCCGAGTCGCCGGAGGTGCAGGCGGCGCGGCGCAGGGCGGTGAGCGGTTCGTCGACGAAGAGAAGGAAACACAACAGTCCGGTCGCCAGGGCCTCTTCGGCGATCCAGCCCGCACCGGTGGCCAGGCACGGGTCGGTCTCGGGCGAGACGGTCCGCAGGGCGTCCTGGAGCCGGTCGAGGATCGCCAGGCACTCGTCCCAGCCGCGCATCATGAACTGCTCGGCCGACGGGTCCTGGCTGCGCGTCCACAGGTCGTCGAGCCAGCGGTGGTGGTAGGTGGTGCGGTTCTCCAGGGCGTACGACCGTAGCAGCCCGACGAGTCCGGTCGGCTCGGCGCCCTGCGCCAGCAGCCGTACGGCGTGCGCGGTGAGGTCGGACGCGGCCAGCGCCGTCGGGTGCCCATGGGTGAGCGCGGACTGCAACTGTGCGGCGCCCGCGCGCTGTTCGTCGCTGAGGCCGGAGATGAGCCCGAGGGGCGCGACACGCATGTTGGCGCCGCAGCCCTTGGAGTCGATCTGGCTGGCTTCCTGCCAGGGGCCGTCGCCTTCGAGCAGGCCGCACGCCCTGATGCAGGTGGCGCCCGGCGCCCGGTTGTTCTCCGGGGAGCGGTTCCAGGCGATGAACTCCCGCCGCACCGACTCGGCCATCCCCGAGGGCTCGAGCACACCCCGGTCCATCGCCGCCCGCAGCCCCTTCCCCAACGCCAGGGTCATCTGCGTGTCGTCCGTGACGATCGCAGGCGTCGGCAGCTCCATCTCCCGCCACGGTCCGAACTTGGCGAGGATCGACGGCACGTCGTTGAACTCGGTCGGAAAGCCGAGCGCGTCGCCGAGGGCGAGTCCGGTGAGGGATCCGGTGGCGGCGCGCTTGGCGACGGTCGTGGCGGTCATGCGGGGCGTCCTTCCCTGGACGGGCGGAGCAGGGGCGGGTACAGGGCGGTGGCGGTGCCCGCGCGGTACAGCGCGGCCGGTTTGCCGCGGCCGCCGGTCAGCCGGGCGGCGCCGGGGACCGCCTCGACGAAGCCCGGCGTGGCGAGCACCTTGCGCCGGAAGTTGGGCCGGTCCAGCACGGTGCCCCACACGGTCTCGTAGACCTGCTGAAGCTCACCGAGGGTGAACTCGGGCGGGCAGAAGGCGGTGGCGAGGCAGGCGTACTCGAGCTTGGCGCCGACGCGTTCATGGGCGTCGGCCAGGATGCGGTCGTGGTCGAAGGCGAGCGGTTTCGCCGAGTCGTACGGCATCCAGCGGGCCTGCGCCGCGTCGCTGCCGCCGTGCACCTCGGGTGCGTGGGGCAGCAGCGCGGCGAACGCGACGGACACGACCCGCATCCGGGGGTCGCGGTCGGGCTCGCTGTAGGTCCGCAGCTGCTCCAGATGCAGTCCGGAGACGTCCGACAGGCCGGTCTCCTCGGCGAGTTCGCGCCGGGCGGCCGTCTCCGCCGACTCGTCCGGCTGCACGAAGCCGCCGGGCAGCGCCCAGTGGCCGGCGTACGGCTCCTGCCCGCGCTCGACGAGCAGTACGTGCAGCGCGCCCGCGCGAAGGGTCAGGACGGCGAGGTCGACGGTGACGGCGAAGGGCTCGTGCGCGTATTTGTCGTAGCCGCTCGGCACGGTCACGTCCGTTCACCCCCTTTATGGTCAGCACGACTAATAGTCACTGCGACTATAAAGAGGGTGACCGGACCGCGCAACCCCTCAACTACCCCCGCGCGACGGAGCGAACGCCGCAGCCACCGCGCCGATCGCCGCGATCCCCGCCGCCGCCCACAGCGCAGGACCGCATCCGTCGACGAACGTCTCCGGTGTGGCGTAGCCGCCGTACGTCGTGAACACGGCCGCGGCGACGGCCACTCCGAAGACACCGCCCAGCTCCCGCAGCGCGTTGTTCACGCCGGCCGCCACACCCGCGTCACCCAGCGGCACGGACGCGGTCACGGCGTTGGCCACGCTCGGGAAGACCATGGAGATACCGACGCCGGCGACGATCAACGGGCCGACGAGACGGTCGTATCCGACGCCGGGTTCGACCTGCCAGGCCAGCAGCGCGAGGCCCGTCGCCTGGAGCACCAGGCCGCCCAGCATGAACGGCCGGGTGCCGAACCGGTCCGCGAGGGCGCCCGCGACCGGCGCGATCAGGAGCGGTGTGGCGTTCCACACGAGAATCCGCACGCCCGCCTCCAGCGGGTTGTAGCCGAGCCCGATCTGGAAGAGCTGCGTGATCATGAAGAGGGCGCCGAGCAGCGACGCGAACAGCAGGAAAGCCGAGGCGTTGGCGGTGGAGAAGTCGCGTCGGCGGAAGTATCCGAGCGGCAGCATCGGATAGCGGGCGCCCTTGCGTTCCCACCCCAGGAAGGCCACCACGAACACGACACCGACGGCCAGCGCGCCCAGTGCCTCGACGCTCCCCCAGCCCACCTCGGGTGCCCGTACCGGCGCCCAGGCCAGCCCGGTCAGCCCGACGGCCGCCAACACAAGACCCACGATGTCGAGTTGAGGCCGCGAGCCGTAGCTCTCGCGCAGCTTGGTGGCGGCCAGGGGCAGCATGGCCAGCCCGATGGGCACGTTCAGCCAGAAGATCCACTGCCAGGACAGTCCCTCGGTGACCGCCCCGCCCAGTACAGGTCCTGCCGCCACACCGAGCCCGGTCACCCCGCCCCACACGCCGATCGCCACGCCCCGCTTCTCGGCCGGGAACGCCTCGCTGATGAGCGTCAAGGTGAGCGGAAGCAGTACGGCGGCTCCGGCGCCCTGCACCACGCGCGCGATGATGAGCTGGCCGGGGCCGGCCGCGAGGGCCGCGGCGGCGGAGGCCAGCGTGAAGAGGGCGAGCCCGGCGACATACATACGCCGCCGCCCGAAGCGGTCGCCGAGCGCGGCGCCGGTCAGGGTCAGACAGGCGAAGACCAGGTTGTAGGCGTTGATCGTCCACTCCAGCTGGGACAGGCTCGCCCCGAAGTCGGCGCGCAGCGCGGGCAGCGCGGTGGCGACGACCACGACGTCCAGGGAGCACAGCAGGGCCCCGAACCCGGCGAGGATCACCGTCCACGCACGCAGGGGTGGCGCTTTGGCGGGCGGCGCGGTACCGAGGGGGACCCTGATGGTGTCGGTCATGACAGTGCCTTCCGTGAGTTCTTGAGGTCACTCACGGAAGGCAGACCGGGCTCACCCCGGAAAGGAATCGCGGCGCCCGAGGAAGGCCAGCAGCCGCGCCTGAGGCCGCCCCGACACGGGCACGGCGAGCTGCGCGGCGAACCGTACGCCCCGGTCCGTGTCCGCCACGACATGCCGGGCGACGGGCAGCAGATCGACCGCGAGCGGCCCCGGGATGGGCCGTGGACGCCCGCAGGCCTGGGCCACGTCCCAGCCGTGCACGGCGATCTCGACGGCACCCACGGCAGCCATCACCCGTACGTCCAGCGGCCGTTCACCGACCAGAACCGGGTCACGGGCCCCGCCCGCCGCCCAGGCGCCGAGCACCGCGCACGCGCGCGTACGGACGACGCACGCCGGGTCGGCTCCGGGACGCGTGGGCGACAGGTCGATCCGACCGCCGGTCAGCCCCTCGTGCAGCGCATCCAGCGAGTCGCCGAGATGCCCGAGCAGTTCCTCCAGGTCCCACTCCGCACACGGCGTCCTGCGCCTGAGGCCCTCGCGCTCCACCCCGGCCACGCACCCCAGCGCGTAGGCGAGCGAACGCTCCAGCAGTTCCCCTGAGTTCATGACAGCACCCCCGGCATCCCGAAGCGGTCGAAGAGCCCTGCGTCGAGGAACACGGTCATCCGCGCGACCGCACCGTCCGACACCGCGAGCACCTGTATCGAGTGCGCCCGGAAGACCCCGTGCGCGTCCCTCTCGTACATCGCCACGGCCGGCTGTCCGTTCGCACGCGTGGGCAGCATCCGGACGAGACCCTTCACGCCCACCCGCGGCTCCAGGAACCGCAGCACGTCCTTCCTCCCGCTGAACCACTCCAGATAGGGCGGCATCTCCAGTTCGACGCCGTCCTGGAGCAGTTCGACCAGCGCGTCCATGTCGGCGTTCTCGAAGGCGGCCACATACCGGTCGAGCACCTCACGGTCGGCCGTACCCGCCGGCTCCACGACGAGGTCCTCGTCAGGGGCCACCTCGTCGAGCCGGGCACGCGCGCGTTGGAGGGTGCTCTTCACGGCCGCCGTGGAGGTCCCGAGGAGCGCGGCGACCTCGGACGCCCGCCAGGCCAGCACGTCCCGCAGGATCAGCACGGTCCGCTGCCGCGCGGGCAGGTTCTGGAGCGCGGCGACGAGCGCGAGCCGCAGACTGCCGCGCGCGGCGACGACGATCGCGGGGTCGACGAGCGAGTCCGGCAGCGGCTGCAACCACGGAACGTCCGTCACAGGGGCCCTCAGCGGCTCCTCAGGCGCCTGTGACGGCTCCCCGAGCCCGCGGGGCAGCGGACGGCGCGTACGGCCCTCCAGCGCCGTCAGGCACGTGTTGGTGGCGATCCGGTGCAGCCAGGTCCGCAGGGAGGCCCGGCCCTCGTAGCCGCCGTAGGACCGCCACGCCCGCAGATAGGTCTCCTGGACCAGGTCCTCGGCCTCGTCGACCGAGCCCAGCATCCGGTAGCAGTGCGCAAGCAGCTCCCGTCGGTACGGATCCGTCAGCCGTACGAACTCGTCGCGGTCCGTCGTCGTCGCAGCCATGCCGCTCCCTCCGTCACCGATACAGACCGGCGGGAACCCGAAAACGAATCGGCCGACCCCGAACGAATCCGGGACCGGCCGTCACGCACAACCGATTTGAAGATCGGTGCTTCGGAGATCGACGCTTTAGAGATCGACTTCCTGCATCAGCATCCCGACCTCGGTGTTCGACAGCCGTCGCAGCCAGCCCGACTTCTGGTCGCCCAGGGTGATCGGGCCGAAGGCCACGCGCACCAGCTTGTCGACCGGGAAGCCGGCCTCCGCGAGCATGCGGCGCACGATGTGCTTGCGGCCCTCGTGGAGGGTGACCTCCACGAGGTAGTTCTTGCCGGTCTGCTGGACGACCCGGAAGTGGTCCGCGCGTGCGTAACCGTCCTCCAGCTGGATGCCGTCCTTGAGCTGCTTGCCCAGGTCACGCGGGATCGGGCCCACGATGTGCGCGAGGTAGACCTTCTTCACGCCGTACTTGGGGTGGGTCAGCCGGTGCGCCAGCTCGCCGTGGTTGGTGAGCAGGATGACGCCCTCGGTCTCGGTGTCGAGCCGCCCGACGTGGAAGAGCCGCGTCTCGCGGTTCGTCACGTAGTCGCCGAGGCACTGACGGCCCTCGTTGTCCTCCATCGTCGAGACGACACCGGCCGGCTTGTTCAGCGAGAAGAACTGGTACGACTGCGTGGCGACGGTCAGCCCGTCGACCTTGACCTCGTCGTTCTCCGGGTCGACCCGCTTGCCCTGCTCCAGCACGATCTCGCCGTTGACCTCGACCCGCGCCTGCTCGATGAGCTCCTCGCAGGCACGCCGGGAGCCGTAGCCCGCCCGCGCCAGCACCTTCTGGATCCGCTCGCCCTCCTGCTCGGCGCCCGGGACGGTCTTGGGCGGCTTGACGTTCTTCTTGCCCTCGTACCGCTCGCGGTTGCGCTCCTCGGCCCGCGCGTCGTACTCACGGGAGGTGGCCGGCGCCCAGCGCCCCCGCCCGCTGCCCTGGCCCTGCTTGGGCCCGCCCTTGGCGCCCCCGCGCGCGGAGCTGCCGCGCCCGGACTTCGGGCCGTCCGGGGTGGCGCCTGGACCCACGTCGTAGCGGCGCTCCTCGGGGCGGGGCTTGCTGGGGCGGCCCTGACCCTGGCCCTGCCCCTGCTTCTGGTCCCTGTTGTTGCCGGCACCGCGGTGGTTGCCACGCCCGCCGGTCCCGCCACTCTTGCCGCTGCCGCTGCTTCGCATCAAAGTTCCGTCTAGTCGTCTGCGTCGTCTGCACCGGGCGCATCGGGTGCGTCCGGGTCGAACGACGGAACCCCTTCCTGGGTCTCGGCCTCGATCGCCTCCGCCTCCGGGAGGAAGGGCGCGAGCTCCGGGAGCTCGTCCAGACCGCGTAGGCCCATCCGCTCCAGAAAGTAGTTCGTCGTCGTGTACAGGATCGCACCTGTTTCGGGTTCCGTGCCCGCCTCCTGGACCAGACCCCGCTGGAGGAGGGTGCGCATGACCCCGTCGCAGTTCACTCCGCGCACGGCCGAGACCCGGCTGCGGCTGACCGGCTGGCGGTACGCCACGACCGCGAGGGTCTCCAGCGCGGCCTGGGTGAGCCGGGCCTGCTGCCCGTCGAGTACGAAGCGCTCGACGGCGGGCGCGAACTCCGGCCGCGAGTAGAAGCGCCAGCCGCCGGCGATGAGCCGCAGCTCGAACCCGCGGCCCTGCACGGCGTAGTCGTCGGCCAGCTCCCGCAGCGCTTTGTCGATCTGCCGCTTGGGCCGCTCCAGGATCTTCGACAGGTGCTCCACGGTCGCGGGCTCGTCGACGACCATGAGGACCGCCTCCAGGGCGGGCTTCAGGTCGAGGTCCGCCACGGAACGCAACCCGGCCGGCAGCTCGGTGGTCTCCTCGCTCACGCCTTCTTCTCCTCCTTGGGCGGCTCGGGCGGTCGGTCGAACTCGTCGGTCACCATCGGTTCGGAGTCCCCCTCCCCGCCGGTCCAGCGCACCATCAGCTCCCCGAGGGCGGTCTCCTGATCCAGGGCGACGGCCTTCTCCCGGTACAGCTCCAGCAGCGCCAGGAACCGCGCCACGACCGTCAGCGTGTCGCCGGTGTCCTCGATCAGCGACCGGAAGCTGGCCTCGCCGAGCTCCTTCAGACGCGCGACCACGATCCCGGCCTGCTCCTGCACGCTGACCAGCGGCGCGTGGATGTGGTCGACGTACACCTGCGGCTTGGGCTTGGGCTGCATCGCCTTGACGGCGAGCTTGGCGAACCCTTCCGCCCCGATGCTGATGACCACCTCGGGCAGCAGCTCGGCGTGGTGGGGTTCCAGCCCGACGGTACGGGGATAGCGCCGCGCCTCCTCGTCCAGCCGGCGGCTGAAGATGTCGGCGATCTGTTTGTACGCGCGGTACTGCAACAGCCGCGCGAAGAGCAGGTCACGCGCTTCGAGGAGCGCGAGGTCGGCCTCGTCCTCGACCTCCGCGGAGGGCAGGAGGCGCGCCGCCTTCAGATCGAGCAGCGTGGCCGCGACGACCAGGAACTCGGTCGTCTGGTCGAGGTCCCAGTCAGGGCCCATCGCCCTGATGTGCGCCATGAACTCGTCGGTGACCTTGGAGAGGGCCACTTCGGTGACGTCGAGCTTGTGCTTGGAGATCAGCTGGAGGAGGAGGTCGAAGGGGCCCTCGAAGTTGGAGAGCCGGACCTTGAAGACGCCGTCGGACTCGCCTGCGTCCTCGGGGACCTCGGGCACCGGTGTCGGTTCCGGCGCGACGGCCTCAGGTTCCGGCTCCGGAACCACCACCTCGGGAGCCTCGGGTTCCAGCTCCACGTGAACCGGCGGCGGCGCCGCGTCCGGAACCGCTTCGGAATCCGGCTCGACCGGCGCAGCACCCGGCCCTCGCCCCAACGCACGCCGACGCCCGGCTGAGCCGGGCGCGGTAGCGGGAAGGTCGTTCGAGGTCATGGCCCTCGCAGGCTACCGCTACCGCCCGCGGAGCCGTCGTACGAGGATGCTCGCGTCCCCGCGGGACTCCAGGTCCGCCAGCACCACGGCCACCGCCTCGCGCACGATCCGCCCACGGTCGACCGCCAGCCCGTGCTCACCGCGGAGCACCAGACGTGCGTGCTCCAGGTCCATGAGCTCCTCGGCGGACACGTACACGGTGATCTTCTCGTCGTGCCGCTCCCGGCCGCTCGGCCGGCGGGCGGCCGCCCGGCCGCCGCGCTGCTTGCGCGGCGCCGCGGACGTGTCCGCGCCAGAACCTTCCTGCGTCCCCTGACGTCGCCCGGAGCGCTCCCCGGCGGCGGACCGGCTACGGGACTCACCGGCGTCGGCCGGCTCCGCGTCGGTCGCGACATGCTCCGCCCCGTCGCCGTCACCGCCCTGC
This sequence comes from Streptomyces sp. NPDC051963, assembly GCF_044593495.1. NCBI lineage: Bacteria > Bacillati > Actinomycetota > Actinomycetes > Kitasatosporales > Streptomycetaceae > Streptomyces > Streptomyces sp. NPDC051963. Next base: position 229,237 of record NZ_JBIUCC010000012.1, read on the forward strand.
GCGGGCACCGACTGCGGCGCGTCCTCCGCGGCGGCGGCGTCGCTCTCCCCCGCCGGAGCAGGCACCCGGGCCTCGCCGTTGGCCTGGCGCCGCGGAGTGGACGACTGAAGCGCCATCCCCCCTGTCGTACGGAACAGTTCGTCGGCCCCCGGCAGACTCACTCGGCGTGACACCGGGCGAGCACCTCCCTGGCGAGCTGGCGATAGGCGGCGGCACCGACGGAGTTGGAGGCGTACGTGGTGATCGGCTCACCGGCGACCGTGGTCTCCGGGAAGCGGACCGTGCGCCCGATGACCGTGTGGTAGACGTGATCGTCGAACGCCTCGACGACACGCGCGAGCACCTCACGGCTGTGCACGGTGCGCGAGTCGTACATCGTGGCGAGGATCCCGTCGAGCTCCAGCTCCGGGTTGAGCCGTTCCTGGACCTTCTCGATGGTCTCCGTCAGCAGCGCCACGCCACGCAGGGCGAAGAACTCGCACTCGAGCGGCACGATCACCTTGTGAGCCGCCGTCAGGGCGTTCACGGTGAGCAGGCCGAGCGAGGGCTGACAGTCGATCACGATGTAGTCGTAGTCGGCCATCAGCGGCTTCAGGGCGCGCTGCAGCGTCGATTCGCGCGCGACCTCGGAGACCAGCTGGACCTCGGCCGCGGACAGGTCGATGTTGCTGGGCAGCAGGTCCATGTTCGGGACCGCGGTCTTCAGGAGCACCTCGTCGGCCGCCATGCCCCGCTCCATGAGCAGGTTGTAGACCGTGAGGTCGAGCTCCATCGGATTGACGCCGAGACCGACCGACAGCGCGCCCTGCGGGTCGAAGTCCACGAGCAGGACTCGGCGTCCGTACTCCGCGAGCGCGGCACCCAGGTTGATGGTCGACGTCGTTTTGCCGACGCCGCCCTTCTGGTTGCACATCGCGATGATCTTCGCGGGGCCGTGGTCGGTCAGTGGACCCGGGATCGGGAAGTACGGCAGCGGCCGTCCGGTCGGACCGATGCGCTCGCGACGCTGACGGGCAGCGTCGGGCGCGAGTGTGGCCGCGTACTCGGGGTCGGGCTCGTACTCCGCGTCGGGATCGTAGAAGTGCCCGTCGGGCAGTTCGTCGTAGTCGGCGAAGTGGTTGTGGGGCGCGCCACTTCCGTCGCCGGCCATGGCGTTCACGTGATGGCCATCCATGCTCTGGTGTGCTGGCTGAGTCACACCTGACTTCAAGTGACTCTGTCGGGCTGCGAAGGTGCGCACAGCTACGGAGCCGACAGCCTCGAACCCCGCGGGGCCCTCGGCCCGTGCAGGCATTCCTGGTTGACCACCCCCGGGAGAAAATGTCGACTCATTCACAAGTCGTCTTACCTCCTTGGTGACCAGGAAACTTCTAGACAGGTCAGCTTGGCATCATGCCGACGGTTGGCGACTCTATGGCGTGTCGGGCGTTCGCAGCAACACAATCCGCCGGACCCGGCCGGATGTGTCGGCAATGAAACATCCCTCTGTCAAGGGCGTACGGCCGTCGCACGGCAGGTTTCACCGGTGTACGAATCGGTTCAAGGGTTACGTTCGAGGCGAGTTGGCCGAGAGCCGCAAAGTGACCATACACACATCCGGCCGGACCTTGTCGGGCAAGGTCCGGCCGGGCGCGAACGGTTGACGACCTGTGTTGACGTATCGCCTTTACGAAAAGGTGACTTAGCGAGCCGACCGGCCCCGACGGCTCAGCCGAGCAGGGTCTCCAGCTCCACGTGCTCCAGCCCGTGCGCCTCGGCGACCTCGCGGTAAACCACCTTGCCGTCATGGGTGTTGAGCCCCTTGGCGAGCGCGGCGTCACGGCGCAGCGCCTCGACCCAGCCGCGGTTGGCGAGCTCGACGATGTAGGGCAGCGTCGCGTTGGTGAGCGCGTAGGTGGAGGTGTTGGGCACCGCGCCGGGCATGTTGGCGACGCAGTAGAAGACCGAGTTGTGGACCGGGAAGGTCGGCTCGGCGTGCGTGGTGGGACGCGAGTCCTCGAAGCAGCCGCCCTGGTCGATCGCGATGTCGACAAGAACACTTCCCGGCTTCATCCGCGACACGAGCTCGTTGGTGACCAGCTTCGGCGCCTTGGCGCCCGGGATGAGCACGGCGCCGATGACGAGATCGGCCTCCAGGCACGCCTTCTCGAGCTCGAAGGCGTTGGAGACGACGGTCTGGATCTTGGTGCCGAAGACCTTGTCGGCCTCCTTGAGCTTGTTGATGTCGCGGTCGAGCAGGGTCACGTGGAAGCCCATGCCGATGGCGATCTGCGCGGCGTTCCAGCCGGAGACACCGCCGCCGATGACCACGGCCCGGCCGGCCAGCACGCCCGGGACGCCGCCGGGCAGCACACCGCGGCCGCCGTTGGCACGCATCAGGTGGTAGGCGCCGACCTGCGGGGCGAGCCGGCCCGCGACCTCGGACATCGGGGCGAGCAGCGGCAGCGCGCGGGTCGCCAGCTCGACGGTCTCGTAGGCGATCGCGGTCGTGCCGGACTCCAGCAGCGCGTCGGTGCACTCCTTGGACGCGGCCAGGTGCAGGTAGGTGAAGAGCGTCTGGTCCTTGCGGAGGCGGTGGTACTCCTCGGCGATGGGTTCCTTGACCTTCAGCAGCAGGTCGGCGGTGGCCCACACCTCGTCGGCGGTGTCCAGGATCAGACCGCCTGCGGCCACGTACTCGGTGTCCGGGATCGAGGAGCCGACGCCGGCGCCGCGCTCGATGACGACCTGGTGGCCGCCTCGCACCAGCTCATGCACGCCGGCGGGGGTGATGGCCACCCGGAACTCGTTGTTCTTGACCTCGCGGGGGATGCCGACCTTCACGTCGATCACGGTCCTTGGCTCAGAGGGTGCATTGCAAGACTTACCCGGACGTGCGTGGGCACACCAGGAGACACCGCAGGAGAAGGTGCGGCAGAGCCAGTTTAATGAAGGCGTTCTCGGTGTCTAGCCTTTCATTGCATCAATCTTCAGCGGATGTACTGCGGATTTCGCAGGCGTTAGCGCCTTGTTCCGGCACTGGATCACTCTCCGAGGCCTCCTCACCCAGCATGCGCTCGGCCGCCCCGCGGTGCAGTCGAGCGGCCGTGGGATCACCGAGGTGCTCCAGCGTGTCGGCGAGCCTGAGCTGGAGCGCGGCCTGTAGCCGTACGTCCTCGGCGCGGCGCGCCCACTCCACCGCCTCCTGGCAGGTGCGCAGCGATTCCTCGGGCCGTCCGGCGTACTCCTGGACCCGCGCCAGTTCGCTCAACGCCCTCGCCTGGGCGGCCACATCGCCGTTCTTGCGGTACCCGGCGACCGCGGCACGCCAGCTGCGCAGCGCCTCGCCGTAGCGGGCCCCATAGGTGTGGGCCGCGGCGATACGGCCGTACAGCCGGGCCACGTCCTCGCGCTCACCGCGCGCCAGCCGCTCGGCGAGGGCCCGGCCGAACCAGTCGGCGGCCCGGTCGTAGTCCCCGAGCTCCTGGTGCGCACCGCCTACGGATTCCATCGCGCGACCGGTCGCATACGGATCGTTTGCCTCGCGTCCGGCGTCCAGAGCCGCGCGATAGCGGACCAGCGCCTCGGCCGTGCGGCCGGTCTGCGCGTCCAGGTCACCGAGGTTCAGCAGCGCGGCGGCCTTCTCCCGGGGCAGCTTGCGGCGCTCGGCGACATCGAGGACCAACCGGTGGATCTCGTACAGGTCGGGGGCGGCGGCCCGGGTGCCGACGTGGGCCACCATCGCCTTCACCAGCTGGGACATCAGTCGCCGGGCCAGGGTGTCCAGCTCCCCGTCGGCGACCGCGAGCCGCGCCGAGGCGAGCAGGGCGGGCATGCGGACGGTCAGCCAGTCGGCGGCCGCGCGCGGGTGCGGAAAGCGCAGGGAGCGCGGCATGCCGACGAGCTTCTCGCGGGCGACCGGGCTGTCGGTCTCGGTGATCGCCCGGCACGACTGGAGCAGCCGTACGGTCCGCTCCAGCATGCGAGCGCGGGCGAGCTGGACCTCCGCGGGGCGGTCCTGGGTCTCGGTCAGCGCCTTGAGCAGGGGGTACAGACAGCCGGGGACCTCGTACTGCGGCAGCGGCGAGTCGATGCTCCGCAGCAGCCCCAGGGCGACGAATTCGTCCAGGGTGGTGCGGGCCCCGTCCACCGAGCAGCCGGCGAGCGCGGACGCGGTGTGCGGGTCGACCAGGCCGGCCGGGGCGAGGGAGAGCAGGCGCAGCATCCGGGCGGCGGTGCTCGGCAGGGACCCGTAGGCCAGCCGGAAGACCCGGCTGAGCGGTGTCCCGTCGTCACCCTCCGCATGCAGCTGCTTGGCGAAATCGGCGACGGCCGCCTTCGGGCGGGAGGCGAGCCAGCCGCCGGCCAGCATCAGCGCGGCGGGCTGGGCCTGGCACTCCTCGACGAGTCCCTCGGCGGCCCGCGGGTCGACGGTGACGCGGACCGAGCCGGTGTGCCCGGACAGCAGCTCCACGGCGGACTTGGTGTCGAGGCCGCCCAGGGTGCACGGGCGGACGTCCGCGATCCCGGTCAGCGGGCCGCGGGAGACGGCGACGACCAGGCATTCCGCGGTGTCCGGCAGCAGTGCGTCGACCTGTTCGGTGGTGGCCGCGTCATCCAGCAGGAGTAGGACACGCCGGTCGGCGAGGGCGGTGCGCAGCGCCTCGGCCAGGTCGTCGTCGCGGGCGCCGGGCGGGGCCGGCAGCTCCAGGGCGGTGAGCAGTTCGCGGGCGGTGCGCTCGACCGGGACGGGGCTGCCGTCGGGTTCGCTCAGGCGCGCGCGCAGCACACCGTCCCGGTAACGGTCCGCTACCTGCCGTACCAGCTCCTCGGCGAGTGCCGTACGTCCCGAGCCGGCTCTGCCCGCGATGAGCAGCACGCGCGCGCGTGGGGTCTTGCGGCCGGAGAGGGTGTCCAGGCCCGCGCGCTCGATGTCGGCGCGCAGTTCCTTCAACTCCCTTGTACGGCCCAGGAACTGACTCTCCGTGAACGCGTTTCCCGACAGCGTCACGCCATCGGTGTCCACCGCCTGATCCGTCACGGGCCACGCTCCCGTCCCACACCGCACGCGTAGGCCCGCCGGGACTCCGGTTCGGGCATCGCAGTGCTCATCGGCTCGCTCACGAAGAGCCTAGTTCACGCTCTGCGACGTTCCGTGACGAGCGCGGCGGACACGTCCCCCGATCGGATCAGCGGATGGTCACACCGGGATGGTCCACGCGTGTTCAGGACTCGAAGGGACGAGCGGGCCAGGGCGCGTCCGCCGGCCGCAGTGCGTCGAGTCCCTCGCCCTGCTGGGCGGCGACCAGTGAAAGGACGCCCACGATCAGGCAGTTGTTGTGCAGCTCGCCCGCGAGCACACCCCGTACGAGTTCGTCGACGGGCACGCGCGCGTACTCCAGGTCGGTCTCCTCGTGCTCCACCTCGAAGCGCTCCCCCTCCGCCTCGGACAGATCGCGGGCGAGGAAGATCCGTACGGCCTCGTCGCAGCCGCCGGGCGTGGTGTAGACGTCGGTCAGCACCCGCCAGTCCTCGGCCTTGACGTGCGCCTCCTCGTACAGCTCCCGCTGGGCGGCGTGCAACGGGTTCTCGCCGGGGATGTCGAGCAGGCCGGCCGGGATCTCCCACAGCTTCTGCCGTACGGGGTGGCGGTACTGCCTGATGAGGAGGACACGGCCGTCGTCGTCGAGGGCGAGAACCGCCACGGAGCCGGGGTGGACCTGGTAGTCACGGCGGACCACCGAGCCGTCGGGCATGACCACCTCGTCGGTGCGGACAGAGGTCTTGTTGCCCACGAAAGGGGTCTCCGTCGCCCGGATCTCCCACTCTTCGGGGGTGTCCTTGATCGTCATGCCCTGTCCTTCCACACATGCAAAAAGAAAACCGGGGTGCCCACCTTTTGAAGGTAAGCACCCCGGCAACCGTACAACTGGTGTGTCACTCGGAATTCTTCTGCGCGGCCTCTGTCCTTTGGACCGCCGCCTTCACCAGCCCGGCGAACAGCGGGTGCGGACGCGTCGGACGCGAGCGCAGCTCGGGGTGCGCCTGGGTCGCGACCAGGTAGGGGTGGACATCACGCGGGAACTCGACGTACTCGACGAGCTTGCCGTCCGGCGAGGTGCCCGAGAAGACGATGCCGGCCTTCTTCTCCAGCTCCGCGCGGTAGGCGTTGTTCACCTCGTACCGGTGACGGTGCCGCTCCTCGACGTACTCCTTGCCGTCGTACACCTCACGGACGATGGAGCCCTCGGCGAGCTTGGCCGGGTACATGCCCAGCCGCATCGTGCCGCCCATGTCGCCCTCACCGGCGACGATGTCGAGCTGCTCGGCCATGGTGGAGATGACCGGGTGGCCGGTGGCGGAGTCGAACTCGGTGGAGTTGGCGTCCGAGATGCCGGCCAGGTTGCGCGCGGCCTCGATCACGATGCACTGGAGGCCCAGGCAGAGACCGAGCAGCGGGATCTTGTTCTCGCGGGCGTAGCGGATCGCGCCGACCTTGCCGAGCACACCGCGGTCGCCGAAGCCGCCGGGGATGCAGATTCCGTCGACGTCGGCGAGCTGCGCCTTGGCGCCGGACGGGGTCTTGCAGTCATCGGAGGTGACCCACTTGATCTTCACGCGGGCCTTGTTCGCGAAGCCGCCCGCGCGCAGCGCCTCGGTGACCGAGAGGTAGGCGTCGGGCAGGTCGATGTACTTGCCGACCAGGGCGAGGGTGATCTCGTGGTCGGGGTTGTGGACGCGGTCGAGCAGGTCGTCCCAGGTCCGCCAGTCCACATCACGGAAGGGCAGGTCCAGCTTGCGGACGACATAGGCGTCCAGGCCCTCGCCGTGCACGGTCTTCGGGATGTCGTAGATCGACTTGGCGTCGGGACAGGCGACCACGGCGGACTCGTCGACGTCGCACATCAGCGAGATCTTGCGCTTGATCGCGGTCGGCACCTCACGGTCGCAGCGGAGCACGATCGCGTCCGGCTGGATACCGATGTTCCTCAGCGCCGCAACCGAGTGCTGGGTCGGCTTCGTCTTCAGCTCTCCCGAGGGGCCGATGTAGGGCAGGAGCGAGATATGGACGACGAAGACGTTGTCACGGCCGACCTCGTGCCGGACCTGGCGGACCGTCTCCAGGAACGGCAGCGACTCGATGTCGCCGACCGTGCCGCCGACCTCGGTGATCACGACGTCGACCTCGTCGGTCGCCATACGACGGATACGGTGCTTGATCTCGTTGGTGATGTGCGGGATGACCTGCACGGTGTCACCCAGGTACTCGCCGCGCCGCTCCTTGGCGATCACCGTCGAGTAGACCTGGCCTGTAGTGACATTGGCGGAGCCGTCCAAGTCACGGTCGAGGAAGCGCTCGTAGTGTCCGATGTCCAGGTCCGTCTCGGCTCCGTCGTTGGTGACGAAGACCTCACCGTGCTGGAACGGGTTCATCGTGCCCGGGTCGACGTTCAGATACGGGTCGAGCTTCTGCATCACGACGCGCAGGCCCCGGGCCTTGAGCAGCATCCCGAGGCTGGAGGCCGTCAGGCCCTTGCCGAGAGAGGAGGCGACACCCCCGGTGACGAAGATGTGCTTGGTCGTCGTGGATTTGGGCGTCATGGCCAAGAGGGGGCTCCCGTGGTCGCGGTCTGGGGTGCGTTCCGGGGTTTCTCTCCCACCGGTCCACGGGCTACCAGGGTATCAGCGCCGCGGGGCGATGGCTTCCGGCCACGCTCCGCACACGGGTCGGCACGGACGCGTATTGCTCACTTCTTTCTCACCCGTTGCTCACCCGTTCGGCTCACCCGCGTTGCCCGGAGCGGCACGCAGATCATCTACGTGCGTCGTATCCTGCTCGGACACTCGCTGCCGAGCCCGGCCGGCACCACGGCACCACCCCAGCCCGTACGCACCGGAACAACGAGAGCTCGTCAGTTCGTTGAGCAACGACTGTCGTTTTGCCACACGGCATGAGCGCCTGTTTTGCTTCATCGCTCAACGACGCATTACAACGACCCCTTGACCGCACTAGCGACAGCCCCCTTGTGGGGTGACGTGGCCGTTCGACTGGAGTTGCACGTGGCCGGGCGCATCGAAGACTACGCACTCATCGGAGACATGCAGACCGCTGCCCTGGTCTGCCGGGACGGCACGGTGGACTGGCTGTGCCTGCCCCGCTTCGACTCGCACGCCATCTTCGCCGGTCTGCTGGGCACCGAGGAACACGGCTTCTGGCGACTCGGCCCCGCGCATGCGTCCGACGCCCAGCCGCCCACGGCGGCCCGGCGCACCTACCGCGGGGATTCACTGATCCTGGAGTCGGAGTGGGACACCCCACGCGGCACGGTCCGGGTGATCGACTTCATGCCCCCACGCGACGGCGCCCCGCAGCTGATCCGGATCGTGGAGGGCGTCTCGGGCCGCGTCCCGATGCGCTCGGCGCTCAGGATGCGTTTCTCCTACGGCCGGATCGTCCCGTGGGTGCACCGGCACGAGGGCCGCACGGTGGCCGTCTCGGGTCCCGACTCCGTGTGGTTCGACACATCCGCCGAGACCTACGGCAAGTCGCTCACGACGTACTCGGACTTCACCGTCGGACCGGGTGACCGGATCGCGTTCACCATCTCGTGGGAGCCCTCGCACAAGGAGCCGCCGCCGCTGCCGGAGCCCGAGCAGTCGCTGGAGGCGACCGAGGACTTCTGGCGGGACTGGGTCGAGCACTGCACGTACCACGGCCCGTACCGCGAGGCCGTCGTCCGCTCACTGATCACGCTGAAGGCGCTGACGTACGCCCCGACCGGCGGCATCGTCGCCGCGCCCACCACCTCTCTGCCGGAGGAGATCGGCGGCGTCCGCAACTGGGACTACCGCTACACCTGGCTGCGCGACGCGGCGATCACCCTCTCCTCGCTGCTGCGCACCGGCTACCGCGAGGAGGCCCGGGCCTGGCGGGAGTGGCTGCTGCGCGCGGTCGCCGGCGACCCCGAGAACCTGCAGATCATGTACGGCATCGCGGGCGAACGCGAGCTGGGCGAGGCCGAGCTGGACTGGCTGCCCGGCTACGAGAACTCCGGCCCGGTCCGGGTCGGCAACGGCGCCGCGCACCAGCTCCAGCTGGACGTGTACGGCGAGGTCACCGAGGCCCTGCACCTCGCGCACATGACGGGCCTGGCCCGTAACGACTACGCCTCCCTGCTCCAGCTCAAGCTCATCCGCTACCTGGAGCGGCACTGGGACGAGCCCGACGAGGGCATCTGGGAGGTGCGCGGCCCGCGCCGCCACTTCGTGCACTCCAAGGTCATGGCCTGGGTCGCGGTGGACCGCACCATCAAGCTCATCGAGTCCGGTGACGCGGACGGCCCGCTGGATCGCTGGCGCGAGCTGCGCGACGACATCCACCGGGACGTGTGCGAGAAGGGTTACGACAAGGAGCGCAACACCTTCACTCAGTCGTACGGCTCGAAGGAACTGGACGCCTCGCTGCTGCTCATCCCGCAGATGGGCTTCCTGCCGCCGGACGACAAGCGGGTCATCGGCACCATCGAGGCCATCCAGCGCGAGCTGTCCACGTCGGACGGCTTCATCCTGCGCTACCCGACGGACGGCGAGCACGAGGGCGTCGACGGCCTCCCCGGCGACGAGGGCGCCTTCCTCGCCTGCTCGTTCTGGATGGCCGACGACCTGGCGATGATCGGCCGCGTCGACGAGGCCCGCAAGCTGTTCGAGAAGCTGCTGTCGCTGCGCAACGACCTCGGTCTGCTGGCCGAGGAGTGGGACCCGCGCCTACAGCGCCAGGTCGGCAACTTCCCGCAGGCCTTCAGCCACGTTCCGCTGATCGATACGGCCCTGCGGCTGACCGCCTCCGGGGCGTACGGCGGCTGAACAGGACTCCCGCAACGCGCCCGCCTAGGCTGGGACAAAGCGATGCCCCGGCACGGAAGGGGGCAAGCCATGGCTTCCCTCTCGAAGGCGGGCGCGGCCCTCGACGCGCTGCGTGAGGATCTCGCCGGTGACGTGTACGCCCCCGGGGATCCCGGCTACGAGGATGCGCGCGTCGTCTTCAACACCATGATCGACCGTCGGCCGGCGGTGATCGCTCAGTGCGCGAACGAGGACGACGTCGTCCGGGCCGTGCGGTTCGGGCGGGAGCTGGACCTCAACATCGGCGTGCGCGGCGGTGGGCACAGCGTGGCGGGCATGGCGCTCAACGACGGCGGTCTGGTGATCGACCTGCGCCGGATGCAGCAGGTGACCGTCCATCCGGCGGCGCAGGCGGTACGGGTCGAGGGCGGGGCCACCTGGAGCCATGTGGACCGAGCGACTCAGCCGTACGGTCTCGCGACCACGGGTGGCAGGGCCTCGACGACCGGTGTGGGCGGATTCGTCCTGGGTGGCGGCACCGGCTGGCTGGACCGCTGCTTCGGCCTGGCCGTCGACAATCTGCTCGGCGTGGAGCTGGTGACCGCCGAGGGCACCCGGATCCATGCGAACGCGGACGACAACCCGGACCTGTTCTGGGCACTGCACGGCGGCGGCGGCAACTTCGGCATCGCCACCGCGATCACGCTGAAGCTGCACGAACTGCCCGAGTTCGCCATCGCGATGGTGCTGTACGCGCCGGAGTTCGCGCCCGCGGCCGTCCGCACCTTCCGCGATGTGATCGAGTCCGGCCCCGACGAGGTGGGCGGCGGCGCCCTGTACTTCACCGCCCCGCCCGAGGAGTTCGTGCCGCCGTCCCTGGTCGGGACGCTGGCGTGCGGTGTGCTGCTGACGTACGCCGGTGCCGAGCAGGACATGCGCAAGTACGCCGAGCCGCTGCTGGCGCTGTCGCACGAGGCGGAGATCGTCGGTGCGATGCCGTACGCCGACGTTCAGTGCATGATCGACGATCCGCCCGGGATGCGGCACTACTGGTCGGCGGAGTATCTGACGGGCGCGCCGGACAACTACCTGGCCGTCTTCTCCGCGGGCGCCCAGGGCATGCCCGTGCCGACCGGCACCCAGTACGCGCTGCTTCCGCAGGGCGGGGCGATCGCCGCCGGCCCGCACGAGTATCCGGTGCCCTACCGGGACGCGCCCTGGGCGGTGCATCCGTACGGCATGTGGCAGGACCCGGCGGACGACGAGCGGTGCGTGAAGTGGGTCCGTGACGTCCGCACCGACGCCCGGCCGTGGAGCACCGGCGCGGTCTACCTGAACTTCATCGGCGACGAGGGCCGGGAGCGGGTGATCGCCGGGCTGGGTGCCGACAACTATCGGCTCCTCGAAGGGCTGAAGCGGCAGTACGACCCCGACAACGTCTTCCGCTTCAACCACAACATCAGGCCGGCCTGAGCGCCGTCAGCGTCCGCTCCCCGCCCGGATCGCCCGCCGTCGCCGGGACCAGGGCGATCTCGTCGAGGCCGGCTTCCGCGTAGGCGTCGATCCGGGCGCGTACGGCATCGAGGTCACCGACCAGGCCGACCGATGCGGCGGCCTCGGGCGGCAGGGCCCGCAGCAGGGTGTCGGGGTCGGCGCCCGCGGCCGCCAGTTCCACCGCAGCCGAGAAGCCCGCCGCGGCGAACATGTCGCTGTAGCCGGGCACGGTCAGATAGCCGACGACGCTCCGCAGGACCTGGGCGAGCGCCTCCGGCCCCGGTTCGACGGCCACGGGCAGCCAGGCGGCCAGCCGGGGCGGCGTACGGCCGCCGGCGGCGCCGATCATCCGGGCGCGCAGGGCGCGGACCTGCTCCGGGGACACGATGTCGAGCAGCATGCGATCGGCGTGCGTGACGGCCGTGGTGATCGCGCGGTCACCGAACGCGGCCACGGTGAGCGGCCCGCCGGGCGGCTGCTGGCGCCGCCGGAAGACACTGCCGGGCACGACCGGCTGGCCAGGTGCGCCGTGCAGCAGCTCTCGTAGGGCAGCCGCGCTCTCCTCCAGTACCGCGGCCGGCCTGACCCTCGGCCGCCCGTGCACGCCCTCGACGACCCGCTTGCTGGACGTGCCCAGCGCCACCCCGACCGGCCGGCCGGTGACGGCCGCGCAGGAGGCCGCGCCCCGGGCGATCGTGAACGGGTCGCGCACGGACACGGCCACGGGCCCGGCCGTCAGCGCGACCCGCTCGGTGGCCCGCCCGATCGCCGTGGCGAGCACGAACGCGTCCCACGTCGGCCCCTCACCGGCCCACACCTCGCGGTACCCGAGCCGGTCGGCGGCCATGGCGACCCGCAGCGGCTCCTCGACCGGACTGTCGTCCTCACGCGCAACGGCGACCACGCTGATGTCCATGGCGGCGCGTGTACCCGGCGGCGATCACCTCAATCGGGGCGACCAAGATCGTCCCGGAGATGTTGCGGGAGCGTGGACGCAGGTACCGTCCGCTGCATGGACAGCCGCACGGACAGCCGTTTCGAGAGCCAGGGCGCCGGGATCACCATTCAGCGGGCGCTGGAGCTGCCCGGGCTGCGCAGCGGACTCCCCGAGGTCCTCGCGGGCGCCGACCGGCTCCAGCGGACGGTGCGCTGGGTGCACGCGGGCGAGGTCCCGAACATCGCCTCGCTGCTCAAAGGCGGCGAACTGCTCCTGACGACGGGGTACGGGCTCGGCACCCGTCCGGCCGAGCAGCGCGCGTTCGTCCGGACCCTGGCCGAGCGCGGTATCGCGGCCCTGGTGGTGGAGCTGGGCCCGCGCTTCACCCGGCTGCCCGCCGCCCTCGTCGAGACGGCCCGCAGCGCCGGTCTCCCCCTGGTCCAGCTGCACCGCGAGGTACCGTTCGTGGCGGTCACCGAGGAGATCCACACGGAGATCGTCAACGGCCACTACGCGCTGTTGCAGCGGGCCGAAGAGGTGCACCGGCGGTGCACGGAGGCCCTGTTGGGCGGCGGCGGGGTACCGCAGGTGCTCGGGATCCTGGCGTACTTCTGCGGCAACCCGGTCTTCCTGGAGACGACGGACGGCCAACTGCTGTACGCCGCTGGCGCCGGGCCCGAGGGCGCCGATCCGCTCCAGGTGTGGGAGGGGCTGCGCGGCCAGCACAAGGACGCCCCGCCGCCGGCCGGTTCGGTGCTCGTGGACGTGCCGGGCGGCGGCCCGGGAGCGGGGTCGGTGCGCGCCCGGCTCGTCCTGCTGCCCGTGCGGGCACCGCTGGCGCCCGTGCACCGCATCGCCGCCGAGCGGGCCGCCGCCATCCTGGCCGTGGTGCTGATGCAGGCCCGCCAGGAGGAGGAGCTGGCGGCGCGCGGGCGCGGCGACTTCCTCACCGACCTCGCGGAAGGCCGTATCACAGCGGCGGACGCGCCCGCACAGGCGCGCGTGCTGGGCTTCAAGCCGGGTGACAGTCCCCTGATGCCCGTGGTCATGCGGCTGGGCGACGCGCTCTCCCCCGGCGGTGGCTGGGCGGTGCTGGCGCGTGCGGTGTCGGAGGAGCTGGCGTCGGTGGGAGTGCCGGTGCTGCTCGGCGTACGACCGGTGGAGGGCCGTGTCCTGGTGCTGCTCGGCCTGCGCTCGGAGTCGGAGCGGTCGCCGGTCGCGGACCGGGTCGCGGCGGCGCTGCGGGCGGGTGTGGAGCGGGCCGGGATGCAGCGGCCGGGGGCGCAGCCGCCCGTCGTGGTCGTCGGGGTGGCCGGCAGCTGGGCGGCGGCGTCGGCGGGCCTCAGACACGCGGCCGAGACCGCGACGGCGGCGCAGGGCCTTACCGACCGCCCCTGGTACGACGCCCGTCGCCTCGACATCGACCTGCTGCTGTGGCGGCTGCGCGACCATCCCGACCTGGCCGCCTTCGTGGACCGCGCGATCGGCCCGGTCCGCGACCACGACAACAGGTCCAAGCCCCCGCTGCTGCCCACCCTCCAGACGTACTTGGCGCACGCGGGCCGCAAGGCCGAGACGGCCCGGGAGCTCCATCTGAACCGGCAGACCCTCTACAACCGCCTCGCCCGCATCGGCGAGTTGCTCGGCACGGACCTCGACGACCCGCAGACGGTCCTGGCGTTGAGCCTGGCGCTGCGGGCCCGCCGGCATGTGCCCTAGATCATGGGTCTGGGCTGCGTCAACTCGTCGTAGACACTGAGGACCTGGGCGACCGTCTCGTCCTCGGTCGGCCAGGTCGCCGCCTGCCGCACACCCCGCTCCCTGAGCAGCTCCCGACGCTCGGCGTCCCCGAGCAACCGCACGACGGCGTCGGCGAGCGCCTCAGCGTCTCCGTACGGCACGAGTTCCGCGGCGTCGCCGACGAGTTCGGGGATGCCGCCGACCGCTGTGGCGACGAGCGGCACGCGCGCGTGAAGGGCTTCCTGTGCGAGTACGGAGCGCGATTCCCAACGGCTCGGCAGGAGGGCGAGATCGGCGGCGGCGAGCAGTTCTCCCACGTCGTCGCGGCGCCCGATGAGCCGGACCGGCAGCCCCTCGTCCTCGATCCGTCGCTGGAGGTCGGCCCGCAGCGGACCCTCCCCCGCGATCACGACGAGCGGCACGGCGTCCAGGCGGCGCCACGCGCGCGTGGCGTCCAGCAGCGTGTCGTAGCCCCGGTGCCGGTCGAGGGAGCCGACGGCCATCAGCAACGGGCGGCCGGTCGCGCCGAGTTCGGCCCGGACCTTGGGGCGCAGCCGGTCGGGGTCGTCCTGCTCGACCGGCCCGCGCGACCCGGGCAGGGCGACCGCGGCGAGCCTGGCGTCACGGGCGCCGGTGCGGCGGGCCAGCTCCACCAGGTCCGAGGACGCCCCGAGCACCACGGACGCGGCCTTCACGACCCGCCGCTCCAGCAGCCGCAGCAGATGGGCCCGCGCCCCTTCGGTATGCGCGCGGTTGTGCCACGTCACGACGAGCGGAACGCGCCGCCCGCTGAGCGCGAGCACGGTGCGGAAGGAGGCGTGCAGGCCGTGCGCGTGCACCAGGTCGGCGTTCGCGCAGGCCGCCCGCAGCGCGGCCACTGAGGTCGGATCGCTGCTGCGCGGCACGTGCACATGCTCGGCGCCGACGCCGGTGAAGTCGTAGGCGCGGTCGGCCTCGGCGGGGGCGCATACGGAGACCCGCACGCCCCGAGCGACGAGCCCCGAGGCCAGCGAACGCACATGTGCGCTGCTGCCGGCGTTGCCTCCGCCGAGCACCTGCACGGTGCGCAGCGGCGGCTGACCGGTCGCTGAGGGGCTGCTCACGGGGCTCACGTGGCCGGGGCTCCTGGTTCGGCGTCGGGCGGTCACGAAGAAACGTACAGAAGGATCGTGCGGAGGGGGTATACCGCGCGGATCCTTACGCGTACGACGTACAACACCAAGGATGCCAGGCCGTACGGTCGTTAGGGGAACCCCGAGGTGAGACCGCTGGACGGCACGGCAGTGGGCTCACTCACACGAGTGAGCGGGCCGCCTCGCTGATCTTGTCGCCGTACACCGCCGCGGTCACGAGGGCGGCGGCGTGCGCGACCAGCCCCGCCCGGTTGTTGCTCGCGACGACGGCGGCACCGAGCGCCGCGCCCAGCGCATGCACCCCCGTGTCGCCGAGCATCGCCCGCTCCCCCAGGTCCTCGGGCAGCACGGCAGCGGCGGCTCCCACGGCGACGGCGGCCAACTCCGCCCCGGGGCCCTTCCGCAGCAGTCCCGGCGCCCCGAGGAGAAGCACCGCACCCACAGCCCTACCGGGCCGTACGTCCACGAGATTGACGAAATGCGCGGCTCCGGCGATCACGACTCCCGCGAGCACCTTGTCGACCGGCTTCTCCTTGAGCAGCGCCCCGGCGACCAGCCCGGCGGCACCGATCCCGAACAACTTCACGGCGCCACTGGTGACTTCGCCGTGCCTGAGGGCGGACAGATGGGCCCGGAAGCCCCGCCGGTCGTCCTTGGCGACATCGTCGTACGCCCCGCAGGCCCCGGCGGCGGCCACCGCGAGGGCGGCGGCGGGCCGGACGCGTGCGGTGGCGAGGGTGGTCGCCAGGGCCGCCGCCGGTCCGGCGTACAACTCGACGGTCCGCCCGGCGTAGTTCGTGCGCTGCCGGCGGTCACCCGGAGCCCTGGTGCGGAGCGCGGTGACGGCGGCACGGGTGAGGAGGGCGGAGAGACCGAGCGAGGCGGCGGCACGGGTGATCATCGGGACACCCTAGTCCGACCCACCGCGGTTCGGCAGCGCCCCGAAGGGGCGCGGGGCTGTATCTGATATGCGGCTCCGCCGCGATGGGGGTCCCCCCCGCTCGAGCGAAGTCGAGAGTGGGGGAACGACCGGCCACGACGGACCCGCAGACGACCGACGACCTGGCGGCCCCACGGCGGAACCCGGCAAAACCGGCGGAGCGCTTACGCGTCCGCCCGGGCCGTAGCCAGCAGCTCCTCCGCATGCGCCCGGGCCGTCTCCGAGTCCTCCTGTCCGGCGAGCATCCGGGACAACTCCCGGATCCGCTCCTCCCCTTCGAGGACCTTCACACCGGACCGGGTGACCGTCCCGTCGTTGGTCTTCTCGACGAGCAGCTGTCGATCGGCGAAGGCGGCGACCTGCGGCAGGTGCGTCACCACGACCACCTGCGCGGTCTTGGCGAGCCGCGCCAGGCGGCGCCCGATCTCCACGGCCGCCTTGCCACCGACACCGGCGTCGACCTCGTCGAAGAGGTACGTCGGCACCGGGTCGGTCCCCGCGAACACGACCTCCACGGCCAGCATCACGCGTGACAGCTCACCGCCGGACGCCCCCTTGGCGATGGGCCGGGGCGGCGCGCCCGGATGCGGGGCCAGCAGCAGTTCCACCTCGTCGACACCCGCCGGCCCGTACGCGACCGTACGCCCGCCGACCTCGACGCCTTCGGGGTCCTCGGTCTGCCGGATGTCGAAGGACACGCGCGCGTGCGGCATGGCCAGCGAGGCCAGCTCGGCGGTCACCGCGGCGGCGAACCGCTCGGCGGCCTCCATCCGGGCGTCCGTCAACGCCTGTGCCAGCCCGCCCAGTTCGGCCCGCAGCGCGTCCCGCTCGGCGGTCAGCTCGTCGAGCCGTTCGTCGTCACCGTCCAGTTCGGTGAGCCGCGCGGCGCCCTGCTCGGCCCAGGCGAGCACGGAGGCGACATCCTCGCCGTACTTCCGGGTCAAGGCGGTCAGCGCGGCCCGCCGTTCCTCCACAGCCGACAGCCGCAACGGATCCGCGTCCAGATCGTCGGCGTACCCCGCCAGCTCCCCGGCCACATCGCCGAGCAGGATCCCGATCTCCCCGATCCGGTCCGCCAGCGCGGCCAGCGCCGGGTCGTGCGACCGCACCGCGTCCAGCGCCCTATGGGCACCCGCGACGAGCGTCGCCGCGTCGACCCCCTCCGGGTCCTCCGGGTTGCCGGCCAGCGCGGCATGTCCGGCGGTCGCGGCGGAGGCCAGCGCCTCCGCATGCCCCAGCCGCTCGGCCTCCTCGGCCAGCTCGACATCCTCACCTGCACGCGGCTCGACCTCGGCGACCTCGTCGAGCCCGTACCGCAGCATGTCGGCTTCCTGGGCCCGTTCACGCGCGCGCGTGGTGATCTCGTCGAGCTCGGCGGAGACGGCCCGCAACCGCCGGTAGGCCTCCCCGTACTTGGCGAGCGGCCCTGCGACGGCGTCCCCCGCATACCGGTCGAGCGCCTGCCGCTGCCGGGACAGCTTCAGCAGCCCCTGCTGATCGGTCTGCCCGTGCACGGCCACCAGCTCGTCGGCCAGCTCGGCCAGCATCCCCACCGGCACGCTGCGCCCGCCCAGATGTGCCCGCGAGCGCCCCTCGGCGGAAACGGTACGGCTGATCAGCAGCACGCCGTCGTCGAGCTCCGCCCCGGCCTCCTCGGCCCGGATGGCGGCGGAGGCACCCTCGGGCACCCCGATCCGACCCTCCACGACCGCCTTCTCGGACCCGATCCGCACCAGCGCCGGATCAGCCCGGCCACCGAGCAACAGCCCGAGGCTGGTGACGACCATGGTCTTACCGGCGCCGGTCTCACCGGTGACAGCAGTGAACCCCGGCGACAACTCGACGACTGCATCGTCGATGACTCCGAGCGACCGTATCCGCATCTCCTCCAACACGGTGACGACCTTACGAGGTCCAAGACCGGATGCGCGACGCCGGTCCCCCATGTCACTCACCTGAGTGCAGCGCCCCAGGGGCGCGGGGCTGCATACATCAAGCGGCTCCGCCGCGGGGCGCGACCAGCCACAGCGGACCCGCAGCCCCCAACGCTCCGAACCACCCTCCACAGGTGGCTAATGAGGCGCCCCCCGCCACCCAGAAACCGGCAACGCAAACTTGGCCACAAGCCGATCCGTGAACGACGCGTGATGCAACCGAGCCAGCCGCACCGGCACAGCCCCCCGCCGCACCTCGACCCGAGCCCCCGCAGGCAACTCGACAGTCCGCCGCCCGTCGCACCACAGCACCCCCGGCGGGATGTGCGGCAACACCTCGACGGCCAGCACGGAATCCGGCGAAGTGACCAACGGTTTCGCGAACAACGCATGCGCGCTGATCGGCACCATCAACAGCGCCTCCACCTCGGGCCACACCACCGGCCCACCCGCGGAAAACGCATACGCGGTCGACCCGGTCGGAGTGGACAGCACGATGCCGTCGCACCCGAACCCGGTGACCGGCCGCCCGTCGATCTCCAGGACGACCTCGAGCAGCTTCTCGGCGCCGGCCTTCTGCACGGCCGCCTCGTTCAACGCCCAGTCGGTGTGCACGATGTCGCCGTTGCTGTGCACGACGACATCGACGGTCATCCGCTCCTCGACCTCGTACGCCTTCGTCACCACCCGGTCGACGACCTTGTCGAGATCGTCCCGCTCGGCCTCGGCCAGGAACCCGACCCGCCCGAGATTGACGCCGAGCATCGGCACCCCGGAGGCCCGGGCGAACTCGGCGCCCCGCAGCAGCGTCCCGTCGCCGCCCAGCACGATCAGCAGCTCGCACCCGTCGAGGCACTGCGGCGTCGCCTCCTTGACGAGCCCCACCTCCGCGGGCAACGGCAGGTCACGCGCCTCGTGCTCCAGGACACGTACGCCGATCCCGGACCTCAGCAACCCCTTGACCACGAGCTCGGCGCTGCGAATCGCCGCAGGCCGACCCGTGTGGGCGAGCAGGAAAACAGTACGAGCTCGGTTCTGTGTCAACGCGGCCCCTCCGCAACTGCACGGTCAACGTCGGCCGGGTCCACTTCGGCTGCTCCGGCCCGCAGCCACAGAAAGTACTCGACATTTCCGGAGGGTCCGGGCAGCGGACTGGCGGTGACACCTTTCACGCCGAGCCCGAGATCCCAGGCCCGTCGGGCGACACCCCGTACGGCCTCGGCCCTCAGCTCCGGGCTGCGCACCACGCCACCACTTCCCAGCCGCTCCTTCCCCACTTCGAACTGCGGCTTGACCATCATCACCAGATCGGCGTCCGGCTGCACGCACCGCACCAGGGCGGGCAGCACCAGTCCGAGCGGGATGAAGGAAAGATCCCCCACGACAAGATCCACGGGCTCCCCATCGATCGCCTCAAGCGTCAACTCGCGTACGTTCGTACGGTCCTTGACGGTGACGCGTTCATCGCTCTGCAGAGTCCACGCGAGTTGCCCGTATCCGACGTCCACGGCGACGACGTGCGCGGCCCCGGCCCGCAGCAGTACGTCCGTGAAGCCGCCCGTGGACGCCCCCGCGTCCAGCGCCCGCCGCCCCTTGACGACCAGGCCCTCGGGTACGAAGACCTGTAGCGCACCGGCGAGCTTGTGCCCGCCTCGCGACACGTACTCGGGGTCGCGGTCGTCGGCCTGGACCACGATCGCCGCCGCGGTCTCCACCTGCGTGGCCGGCTTGGTCGCGACGGTCTTGCCGACGGTCACGCGCCCTGCGGCGATCAGCTGGCTGGCATGCTCACGCGAGCGCGCGAGCTTGCGGCGGACCAGCTCCGCATCGAGACGGCGACGTGCGACTCCTGCCACGTTCGGTTCAGCTCCTGTGTCCGTACGGCGTCGGGGGCGCCGGAGGTCCCGGGCGGGCGTCGAGCGCGGTGAGCGCGTCACGCAGCCCCCTGTGTACATCCTCGTACACCTCGATGTGTCCGTCCGTGGCCAGGTGGTCGGCGTCGGCGATCCGCTCCAGCTGGGCGTCGACGTCGGCGTTGCCGGTGGGGGTGCGGGGGACGTTCAGCGGGGCGGGCCCGGCGGGGTCGTACTCGGGGTCGACCGCCGCCGTCTCGTCCTCCGGGGTCTCGGTCCCCGGCAGTGAGTCGCTCATGCCCAGACGCTACCCCGAACCGCTGGGGTACCGTCGATCGCGATGGCCACGACAGAGGAGTGCCGCGCCGCACTCGAGAAGCTCTCGGACAACATGCAGGGCGCCGAGGGCGACGCCCGCACGGCCGCGGCCCTGGAACGCTCGGTGAGCTGCCACATCACCGACCTGGACGTCACCTTCGCCGGACGTCTGACGGGCGGCCGGATCGAGGTCCACGAGACGCTCCAGGGCGCACCCCGTGAGAAGGCCCAGATCAGACTGGCCATGGCCGGCGACGACCTGGTGGCACTGGTCGACGGCAGGCTGAACTTCGCGAAGGCCTGGGGCTCGGGCCGGGTGAAGCTGCACGCGAGCCTGCGCGACCTGCTCGTCCTCAGGAAGCTTCTGTAGCAGCCACCTTCTCGATGTCGACGGTGCCCCGCGTGCGTGCCTTCCGCGCGGCCGGCACCACCAGCGGCGTCCCCGTCTCCGGGTCGTCGATGACCTGGCAGCGCAGCCCGAAGACGTCCTCGACCAGTTCGGCGGTGACGATGTCGTTCGGCGCGCCCTCCGCGATGATCGCCCCGTCCTTCAGGGCGATGAGGTGGGTGGCGTACCGGGCGGCGTGGTTGAGGTCGTGGAGCACTGCGACCAGCGTGCGCCCCTGCTCCTCATGCAGTTCCGCGCACAGATCGAGCACGTCGATCTGGTGCTGGATGTCGAGATACGTCGTGGGCTCGTCGAGCAGCAGCAGCGGCGTCTGCTGGGCCAGCGCCATCGCGATCCACACGCGCTGCCGCTGACCGCCCGACAATTCGTCGACATAGCGATCGGCGAGCTCGGCGACCCCGGTCTGCTCCATCGACTCCTGTACGACCCGCTCGTCCTCGGACGACCACTGACGCAGGATGCCCTGGTGCGGGTACCGGCCGCGGCCCACCAGGTCGGCGACCGTGATCCCGTCGGGTGCGATCGACGACTGCGGCAGCAGGCCCAGCGTCCGCGCGACCTTCTTCGCGGGCATCGACTGGATGACCGCCCCGTCCAGCAGCACCCGGCCCTGGCTGGGCTTCAGCATCCGCGACAGCGCCCGCAGCAGCGTGGACTTGCCGCACGCGTTCGGGCCGACGATCACCGTGAAGGAGTTGTCGGGGATCTCCACCGACAGCTGCTCGGCGATGACGCGCTGGTCGTAGGCGAGGGTGACGTTCTCGGCGGACAGGCGGTTCACGGTGCTCCTCTGGTTGTTCTCGTTCGCTGTGCCGCTCATCGCCGGCCGGTTGTCGCTCACTGCGCTCATGTCCGCGCTCATATCCGCCCCGCCTTGCGCTCGGTGACCAGCAGCCACAGCAGATAGACGCCGCCGAGCACCCCGGTGACCACACCCACGGGCAGCTGGTCGGCGCCGAACGCCCGCTGCGAGGCCCAGTCGGCGGTGACCAGCAGCGCGGCGCCCATGCACAGGGAAGGCAGCAGGTTGGGCCCGGGTGAGCGGGTCAGACGCCGGGCGAGCTGCGGGGCGGTGAGCGCGACGAAGCTCACCGGACCGGCGGCGGCGGTCGCGGTCGCGGTGAGCAGGACGGCGGCCACCATCAGCAGCAGTCGTACCCGCTCGACGCGCACCCCGAGGGCGTTCGACACGTCGTCGCCCATCTCCATCATCCGCAGCCCGCGCGCATTGGCGAAAACCAGCGGCAGGAGCACGGCGCACAGCCCGAGCAACGGCCAGACCTGGTCCCAGTCACGGCCGTTGAGGGATCCGGTCATCCAGACGACCGCACGGGCCGCGTCCACCAGGTCGGACTTGGTGAGCAGATAGCCGTTGATCGCCGTCACGATCGCGGACACACCGATACCGACCAGCACGAGCCGATAACCGTGCACGCCCCGCTTCCAGGCGAGCAGATAGATGGCCATACCGGTCACGAGACCACCCACCAGCGCCCCGACGGTGACCTGGGCCGCGCTCCCCGACATCAGCACGATCACCACGAGCGCACCGGCCGTCGCGCCCTGCCCGAGACCGAGTACGTCCGGACTGCCCAGCGGATTGCGGGAGATGGCCTGGAACAGCGCACCGCCCAGACCCAGCGAGGCACCCACCAGGAGCCCGACCAGAACCCGCGGCAGCCGCAGATCGTTGACGATGAACTCCTGCCCCGCATTGCCGTTGCCCAGCAGCGTCTTGAGCACGTCGCCGGTCGAGATCGGGAAGTCGCCGGTGCCGATCAGCACGACGCTCGCGGCGAGCGCGGCGAGCAGCAGCAGGGCGACGACGACGAAGGCACGGACGTCCAGCCGGACGGAGAGCCCGCCCGGCGTCCTGATGGCACGGTTGGTCGTCTTCGGAGTCGTCTTCACAGTCGTCTTCACAGCTGCGCCGTCCTCCGCCGTCGTACCAGAAAGATGAAGACCGGCCCGCCGAGGATCGCGGTCACGATGCCGACCTGGAGCTCCGCCGGCCGGGCCACCACCCTGCCGATCACATCGGCACCCAGCAGCAGCACGGGCGACAGGACGGTCGCGTACGGCAGGATCCAGCGCAGGTCGGGACCGGTGAAGGACCGTACGACATGCGGCACCATCAGCCCGACGAAGACGATCGGCCCGCAGGCGGCGGTCGCCGCACCGCACAGGACCGTGGCGGCCAGCATGGACAGTGCCCGCGTGCGGTTCAGGTTGGCGCCGAGGGCCTTGGCGGTGTCGTCGCCCATGGCCATCGCGTTGAGCGGCCGGGCGAGCCCGAGGGCGAGCAGCGTGCCGACGGTGAGGAACGGCAGCACCTGGATGATGGTGTCGTCGGTCGCCGAACTGAGCGAACCGACCGTCCAGAAGCGCATCTTGCCCAGCGCCGCCTCGTCCATGATCATCACGGCTTGGAGATAGCCGTAGAGCGCGGCGCTGATCGCGGTGCCGGCGAGCGCGAGCCGTACCGGCGTGGCACCCCGGCTGCCGCCGAGGAACCAGACCAGCGCCCCGACCGCGGCCGCACCGAAGAACGCGAACCACACATAGCCGGTCAGGCTCGTGACACCGAAGTACGTGATGGCGGTGACGACCGCGGCCGAGGCGCCCGCGTTGATCCCGAGCAGCCCGGGATCGGCCAGCGGATTGCGGGTGAGCGCCTGAAGAACAGCACCCGCCAGACCCAGTGCGGCACCGGCGAGCAGTCCGAGCACGGTCCGCGACAGCCGCTCGGCGACGACGACATCGCCGTACGTCCCCGAATCCTCGAACAACCCGTGCCACACCTGGTTCACGGACAGCTCTTTCGCGCCGATCGCGATGCTCGCCAGCACGACGAGCAACAGGATCGCCACGGAGACAAGCAGCCCAAAGGCACGTATCGCCCGGCGGTTTGGGGGCGCGGGGGCGGTCTCCGCGCGCTGTTCAGGAGGACTGTCGACCAACACGCAGTTAGGTTAGCCTACCCTCCTATTCGGCCACGATCCCGCTGCACCCTCGCCCTCGGGTCCCCTGCCGGTGAGCAGGCGCAACGGCTCACAGCCCCAGCCGCGCCAGCGCCTTCGCCCCGTCCAGCTCGCACTTGTCCTCCCCGGCCGACGTCCAGGCCGCCGCACAGAGCGCCCGCAGACCGTCCAACGCCCCGCCGTCGCCGTCGAGTTCCAGCCTCCCGCCTGCCGTCGCGGTCCAGCCGCCGCACCGGAAACCTCCGCCGTCCGCCGTGACCTCCGGCTGGCCGGTGAGCATGCCCCGCAGATCGGCGTCGACATACGTCGGCCGGTGCTGCGGCGGCGCGGCTAGCAGCTGCCTTCCGTCGGTCACGCCGGTCAGCACGAGCAGCGAGTCCACGCCGCCGTTGAACGCGCCCTCGATGTCCGTGTCCAGCCGGTCCCCCACCACCAGCGGCCGCTCGGCCCCGGTCCGCAGGATCGTCTCCCGGTGCATCGGGGGCAGCGGCTTGCCGGCCACCTGCGGCTCGGCACCCGTCGCGATCCGGACGACCTGAACCGCGGCGCCGTTGCCGGGCGCGATCCCGCGGGCGCTGGGAATCGTCAGGTCGGTGTTGGACGCGAACCAGGGCACGCCGCGCGCGATGGCGTAGCACGCCTCCGCGAAGCGGCCCCACGGCAGTTCGGGCCCGCCGTACCCCTGAACGACCGCCGCCGGTTCGTCGTCCGCCGACTCCACGGGCTCCAGCCCCCGCTCACGCAGGGCCACCCGCAGGCCCTCCCCTCCGATCACCAGCACACGGGAGCCCTTCGGCACCTGCTCGGCGATCAGCCGGGCGACCGCCTGCGCCGAGGTGATGACGTCGGACGCGCCCGTCGGTATGCCCAGGGCGGTCAGATGCGCGGCCACGACGTCAGGGGTGCGCAGGGCGTTGTTCGTGACATACGCCAGGTGCATGCCTCCCGCGCGGGCCGTGGCCAGCGAATCGACGGCGTGCGCGATCGCGTTCCCGCCCGCGTACACCACTCCGTCCAGGTCGAGCAGTGCCGTGTCGTACGCCTCGCTCAGGGCCTGGCCACTGCCCTCCGGCCCCGTCCTGACGCTCTGGCTCATTCCGCATCGCTCCTCGCTCGACAGCTTTCCCTCGATCATGTCGCATGCCACTGACACACGTACGATGCCGGGATGAACTCAGCAGGTCACTCGGAAGCAACGGTGCGCCGAGGCCTCGAACTCACCCCGTTCCGAGGACTCCGCTACGACCCCGACCGGGTCGGCAGTCTGGCCGCCGTGACCTCACCGCCGTACGACGTGGTGGTCCGCCCCGACGGCGTGCTCCACCTCGAGTCGGCCGACCCGCACAACATCGTCCGCCTGATCCTCCCCCAGGCACCCACTCCCGGCGCCCGCAACGAACAAGCGGCCAAGACCCTGCGCCGCTGGCTCTCCGAGGGGGTCCTGGCAGCCGACCCGCGGCCCGGCCTGTACGTGTACGAGCAGCGCGACGGCGACGGCCTGCTCCAACGCGGCGTGATCGGCGCACTGCGCCTGTCGGAACCCGCGGAAGGCCTGGTCCTGCCGCACGAGGACGTCATGCCGCACATCGTGGCCGACCGCGCCGACCTCATGCGCGCCACGTCCGCGAACCTCGAGCCCCTGCTCCTGACCTACCGCGGCAACGGCTCGGCAACCGACACGACCGCCGTCATCGAGCGGACGGCCGAGCACCCCCCGCTCCTGGCGACCACCACAGAAGACGGCTTCCGCCACCGCCTGTGGTCGATCACGGACCCCGAAGAGCAGGCCCTCATCCAGTCCGACCTCGCCCGTCACCAGGCCCTGATCGCCGACGGCCACCACCGCTGGGCGACGTACCTGCGTCTACGCGCGGAGCATCCCTCGCCCAGCCCCTGGGACCACGGCCTCGTCCTCCTCGTGGACACGGCCCGCTACCCGCTCCGCGTCCGCGCCATCCACCGCCTCCTGCACGGCGTGCCGGTCGCGGAAGCGCTCAAACCGCTGGACACCCTGTTCCGCATACGTCACCTGGAAGTCCCGCTCCCCAAGGCCCTGGACGCCCTGGCCGACGCGGCCCGCGCCAGCAACGCCTTCCTTCTCGCCGGCGACGGCGCCTTCCACCTGATCGACCAACCGGACCCGGACCTCCTGGCCCGTACGATCCCGGCGGACCACCCCGCGGCCTGGCGCACTTTGGACGCAACCGTCCTGCACGCCACGCTCCTCGACCACGTCTGGCACATCCCTGAGGACTCCCCCGCGCACATCGCCTACATCCATGACACGGCTGCAACGGTCGAGAAGGCCGAACGCGACGGCGGTACGGCCGTCCTGATGCACCCGGTCCGCGAGGAGGTCGTTCGCGACCTGGCCCGCCAGGGCGTCACGATGCCCCGGAAGTCGACGTCGTTCGGCCCGAAGCCCGCGTCAGGCCTGGTGCTACGCGCGTTGGACCTGTGAATGACAGAGGGGCGGGATCCCACGCACGGGATCCCGCCCCTCTGTCGCCCTCCTCGGAGGACGCCTGACCGCTGCTACTCCTTGTCGTCATCCGCAGGGGATGACGAGGGCGTCTCGTCGCCCTCATGGCCCTCGTCCTCGTCCAGCGCGTCGACGAATTCGACACCGTCGAGTTCGGCGAGCCGGTCGGAGGCGTCCGTGCTGCCGTCCTTGTCGGCCTCCACCGCCTTCGCGAACCACTCCCGCGCCTCGGCCACCCGACCGGCGGCCAGCAGCGCGTCGGCATAGGCGTACCGCAGCCTCGCGGTCCACGGCTGTACGGAACCGGCTGCCAGCTCGGGGCTCTGAAGCGTCACGATGGCCGCGTCGAGCTGGTCCATGTCACGCCGGGCGCCGGCCGCGACAAGCCGCATCTCGACCTGCCCTGCCTTGTCGAGCTTGTTCACCTCGGGTGCCCCGGCCATGTCCAGCGCCTTCTCGGGCCGCCCGAGACCACGCTCGCAGTCGGCCATGACGGGCCACAGTTCCACGTTCCCGGTCATCCGCCGCGCGGCCCGGAACTCGGCCAGCGCCTCGCTGTACTTCTGGTTCGCGTACGCCGCGAAACCAGCGGCCTCGCGTACGGCGGCAACGCGCGACGCCAGCCGCAGGGCCACCTTGGAGTAGCCGTACGCGCCCTCGGGGTCCTCGTCGATGAGCCGGGCGACCATCACCAGGTTCTTGGCGACGTCCTCGGCAAGCCCCTTCGGCAGACTCTGCAACTCCTGCCGTACGTCCTTGTCGATCTCCTCGCCGGTGACGTCCTCAGGGATCGGCAGCCGCTTGATCGGCTCCCGGTCCCGGTCCCGCTCGTCACGGAAACGGCCACCACCACGCCGGTCGTCACCCCGGCGGTCGTCCCGCCGGTCATCCCGGCCACGGAAGCCCCCGGGCCGTCCGCCCCGGTCATCACGACGGGGCCCACGACCACGGTCGTCCCGGAAATCCCGGCCATCCCGGCCGCCCTGCCCACGGAACCCACCGCGCTCGCCTCGGCTGTCGCCCCTGCTGTCCCCGCGGCTGTCATCCCGACGGAACCCACTGCGGGGACCGCGGTCGTCACTCCGGCTGTCGTCCCGACGGAACCCAGGGCGCGGGCCGCGGTCGTCGCCACCTCGGCGGTCGTCCCTGCGGTCGTCGCGACGGCCGTGACCACGATCGTCGTCACGGCGCGCGTACCCACGGTCGTCATCCCGGCGCACGGGACGCCGGTCATCGTCGCGGCGCACAGGACGCCGGTCATCGTCACGGCGGCCATAGCTACGGTTGTCATCGCGGCGGAAGCCGGGACGGTCGCCCTCGCGACGGTCGTCCCTGCGGTCGTCACGACGGCCGAAGCCGCCGCGCTCTCCCCGGTTGTCACCCCGGCTGTCGTCCCGGCGGAATCCACCACGCTCGGGACGGTCACCTCGGTCGTCACGCCGGAACCCGCCCCGGTCACCTCGGTCATCGCGGCGGAAACCACCCCGGTCACCACGGTCACCCCGATCGCCGCGATCGTCACGGCGGAACGGGGGACGTTCGCCGCGGTCGCTGCGATCCCCACGGTCGTCACGGCGGAACTGAGGACGGTCCCCATCGCGGCGAACGCCTCGGTCACGATCCCGGTCGTCACGACGCGGCCCAACGGGACGGTCGTCGCGCCGGCCGTAGCTGCCTCGGTCCCTGTCCCGGTCACGGTCATCGCGCCGGAAGCCACCGCGGTCGCCCCGGTCGTCGCTCCGACGGTCATCGCCACGACGGTCGTCACGGCGGTCGTCACCACGGCGCTCGGGGCCGCGACCGTACCCGCCACGGTCGTTCCCACCCCGGTCGCCACCTGCGCGGTCATTGCCGCGCCGCGGACCACCGCGGTACCCGCCGCGATCACCACGGTCACCACTGTCCCGTCGCCGCTGGTCGCGCTCCGGTCGCTCGTCGGGAGAGTTGGTGGACATCGGTGACTCCTGTCTTCGGTACCGCAAGTCATTCTCGCGCAGCCGGGTACCCGGCGCGCTCCGGGATGTATTTGTCCCAAAACAGCGAAAGGACCCCTGGCCCCAGCTGAACGCTGGTGACCAGAGGTCCTTCCAAAGATTGTTCGGCGGTGTCCTACTCTCCCACAGGGTCCCCCCTGCAGTACCATCGGCGCTGTAAGGCTTAGCTTCCGGGTTCGAAATGTAACCGGGC